>NZ_JASITB010000010.1 GCF_030063455.1 Cryobacterium sp. PH31-O1
GGAAACGCCCGGTCACATTCCGAACCCGGAAGCTAAGACTCTCAGCGCCGATGGTACTGCAGGGGGGACCCTGTGGGAGAGTAGGACACCGCCGGACTTAACTTAGCAACACCAGAAAAGCCATCCCCACGGGATGGCTTTTCTGCGTTAACCCCCAGCGCCGCTGATCGAGGAGCGCGGATTCCTAAACCTTGCTTGGGCGGGCAGCGACTGGCGGCCGGGGATGAGCGGTCAGGTCCTTGTAACGGGACGTATGCGGCGTGGAGGCGCGGCACGCGCTTTGGTGGGCCACGAGCGCGGCAGTGCCCGAGGGATTAGGCTTGATGTGTCTGTCGAAATGCCGGACTAATTACACAGGAGATACAGTGAGCCCTTCAGGACCCCGCGACGGCGATTCCCGCAACAACGGTCAGGACGACCGTCGTTCGAACCAGAGCGGCCGACCCTCGAACGGGCGACCTTCCGGCGCCGGCGAAGGCGCCAAGCCGCCATATCGCGGTAACTCCGACCGCCCGCAGCAGGGTGGCGAGCGTCCTCCGTACCGCGGCAATTCTGACCGTCCCTCTGGCGGTAACGACCGCGCTCCGTATCGGGGTAACTCTGATCGTCCTGCGCAGGGCGAGCGTCCTCCGTACCGCGGCAATTCTGACCGTCCCTCTGGCGGTAACGACCGCGCTCCGTATCGGGGTAACTCTGATCGTCCGGCGCAGGGCGAGCGTCCTCCGTACCGCGGCAATTCTGACCGTCCCTCTGGCGGTAACGACCGCGCTCCGTATCGGGGTAACTCTGATCGTCCCGCCCAGGGCGAGCGTCCTCCGTACCGCGGCAATTCTGACCGTCCCTCTGGCGGTAACGACCGCGCTCCCTACCGGGGTAACTCTGATCGTCCCGCGCAGGGCGAGCGTCCTCCGTACCGCGGCAAGTCCGATCGGCCCGCTCAGGGCGGCGACCGCAAACCGTGGGCCAAAGATGGTGCCCGGCCCGAGCGTAGCGACCGGCCCAGCACGGATCGTCCGCGCAGCGACCGGCCCAGCACGGATCGTCCGCGTTCGGACAGTGACAGCAAGCCGTGGACGCAGCGCGGCGGCTCACCGAATCGTGCCGGCGCCCCGCGCGTCGACGCCGGCAAGAAACTGTGGACCCGTGACGGCGCCCCGGCCCGAAACGACCGCGATGCCCGCGTCGTCGAAGAGGAGATGACCGAAGAGCAGCGTATGCAGCGCGAGCTGCGTTCGGTGCGTCCGCGCCACGATGACCCGGAACTTCCCGACGACATCTCCGCCAACGACCTGGACCGCATTGCGCGCAACGAGCTCAAAACTCTCACCAAGGAGAACGCCGAAACCGTCGGCCGCCATCTGGCGATGGCCGCCCGTGTCATTGACGAGAATCCGCAGCTTGCACATCAGCACGTGATGAGCGCAGCCCGTCGGGCTGGCCGAATCGGTGTCGTGCGGGAGAGCCTGGCCATCACCGCGTACGCCACCGGCGACTTCGCCCTGGCCCTGCGCGAGCTGCGCACCTACCGTCGTATTTCGGGCTCGAACGATCAGCTGCCCCTCATGGTCGACAGCGAACGCGGCGTCGGCCGCCCCGACCGCGCCCTGGAACTCGGTCGGTCGGTCGATCGCGCAACGCTGTCATCGTCCGTGCAGGTGGGCCTGGCCATTGCAATGTCAGGTGCACGACTGGACCGCGGCGAAACAGATGCCGCGCTCGTCGAGCTCGAAATTCCACAGCTCAATCCCAACACGGCTTTCTCATATAGTCCCGAGCTGTTCGCCGCCTACGCCGAGGTGCTGACCGAACTCGGCCGCGAGGACGAGGCGGACGAGTGGCTTGAGCGGGCCTCCCGCGCCGACGCCGCACTGGGCGCCTCCGGCGACGATGACGAAACCATTGAAATTGAAGAGATGGACGACGACGACGACGCCGACGCCGACGCCCTGGCGTACTTCGCCGCTGACGGCGGCGATGAGGACGACGATGAGAAGGAAACTGTGGATGCTGGCGAAGCTGCCCGGGTAGTTTCTGCCGCCGGACTCGGATCGGTCGACCGGGCGGACGCTGACGACGCTGACGACGCTGACGACGCCGATGATATCGTGACCGAAACGGGTGACACCGCTGAAACTGACGACGAGACCGACGAGACCGACGCTGCGGCATCCGCTTCGATCGACATCAACACCGACACCGACATCAACACCGACACCGACATCAACACTGCGACGGAGCCCGATGCTGCATCAACGAAAGCCTGAACTCGCGACTCCGCTGGCCGGCATTGACGTTCTGCTGGCAGATCTCGATGGTGTGGTGTACGCGGGTCCGGCGGCGATTCCCTTCGCCGTCGAGAGCCTGAACCGCGCCGCCGAGACCCTTCGTGTTGGCTACATCACCAACAACGCCTCCCGCACCGATCAGTCCGTTGCCGACCACCTCACCCAGCTCGGGCTGAACGTGGCGGCAGCGGATGTCGTCACCTCTCCGCAGGCTGCCGTGCGGCTGCTGGCGGAGCGGGTGGAACCCGGCGCGAGCATCCTCGTCGTCGGTGGCGACGGGCTCGTCGACGAGGTCGTCAAGGCCGGATTCGTGGTGACCCGATCCGCCGACGACAAGCCGGCCGCGGTGATTCAGGGCTTTTCCCCCGAGGTCGGATGGGTACACCTGGCCGAGGCCTCGTTTGCACTGAACGCCGATGGCGTTGGCACTGGTATTCCGTGGATCGCGACCAACACCGACTGGACCATCCCGGTGGCCCGAGGCATCGCACCCGGCAACGGCGCGCTCGTTTCCGCCGTGCACACGGCCGTCGGACGGCTTCCGGTTGTGGCCGGCAAGCCCGAAGTCGCGATTTTCCAGGAGGCTACGCGGCGCTTCGGCGCGCAGAACGCGCTCTTCATCGGTGATCGGCTCGACACCGACATTCTCGGTGCGAATCGGGCCGGAATCCCCGCAGTCCTCGTGCTCACCGGCATCGACCGGGCCAAGCAGGCCCTCGCCGCCGATAAAGACTCCCGCCCGGCTTTCATCGTCGAGAACCTGCAGCAGCTGCACGAACCATACCCGGAGACCGTCTTTTCCAAAGACGGTTCGACCGCAACGGTGAACGGTGCGAGCGTGCGCATCACCGGGAACGACGTGCACATCGTCAAGGACGGCGACGGGGGAATCGACCTGCTGCGCGCTGCGTGCGCTGTAATTTACCGATCCGGGCGGGCGATTTACGGACTCAACGTTCCGGAGCGACTGTATCTCGCGCAGTAGCCTAGACAGTGTGAACCTCGAACCGGTCGATCTCGACGCGCAGCTGAGCGACATCGAGACTCGACCGCTCGAACAACGCGCTGACGGGTTCGGGCAGCTGCTCGAGCAACTGCGCGCACAGCTCGAAGACCCTGACGCTGACGCCGACCCGGCAGGCCCGGCATGACCGACGCCCCACCCGACCATGAAACAGACGCACCTATGCCTGAGCCAGTGAACGACGCCACCCCGGTTGACAGCCTCCCAGAGCGGATGCCCGCGACCCGCCTTGACGCCGCCCTCGCCGATCGTGGGCTGGTTCGCTCCCGAACGGTCGCCGCCAAACTCATTGCCGACGGCCTCGTCACCGTCAACGGGCTGCCGATCGTGAAGGCCAGCACCAAAGTCGCGGCGGACTCCGTTCTCGAGGTGGCCGCCACCGACCACTATGTGAGCCGGGGCGCCCACAAGCTCAACGCGGCCCTCGAGGCCTTCGCAATCACCGTCACCGGCCGCATCGCGCTCGACGCCGGTGCCAGTACCGGCGGTTTCAGCCAGGTACTGCTCGAGCGCGGCGCCGCCCAGATCATCGCCGCAGATGTCGGTCACGGCCAGCTGGCAGCGCAACTGCAGAACGAGCCGAGGCTGAAGCTGGTCGAGGGCTACAACATCCGCTATGCCACCCCGGAAACGCTCGCCGGGGCATCCGGAATCACGGAAAGACCCGACCTCGTCGTGGCCGATCTGTCGTTCATCTCGCTCACCACCGTACTGCCGGCCCTCGTGGCGACAGCCGCACCCGGTGCCGACTTCGTGCTGCTGATCAAACCGCAGTTCGAAGTGGGCCGCGGTGGCATTCGCGAAGGCATCGTGCACGACAAGGGCCTTCGAAGTGATTCAGTGGCCGGAGTGCTGTGGGCCGGTCACGACCTCGGCCTGAAAACCTGCGGCGTCATTGCCTCACCCATTATTGGGGCGGCCGGAAATCACGAGTATCTGTGTTGGATGAGCGCCACGGGCGGCTTGAATCCGACAGAATGGATGGACCGGATCGAAGTACTGGTGGGAGCGTGACGAGTTGAGTGACACCCCGCGGTACTTTCTCATCGTGGCGCACACCGGTCGTGCCGATTCGCTCGAAGCTGCCGCGACGGTGTGCGAACAGCTCATCGCGAGCGGCGCCGTACCGGTTCTGGCCCCGGACGAACGGGCCGACCTGCTCGCCTCCTCGCCCGAGCTGAACGGTCACATCGCCATTCTCGGCGAGAGCGTGGGGACCGCTGAGCTCGAGCTGGTTATCGTGCTCGGCGGCGACGGCACAATTCTTAGGTCTGCTGAACTCGTGCGCGGTTGCTCGGCCCCGCTGCTCGGCATCAACCTCGGTCATGTCGGATTTCTTGCCGAGAGCGAGCGCGACGACCTCGGCGAGGCTGTACGCCGCGCCCTCAAGGGCGACTATGAGGTCGAGGAACGTCTTGCCCTGTCAGTGCGGGTGAAGGTCGCCGACGAGGTCGTCTACGAAACCTGGGCGCTCAACGAGGTCACCGTTGAAAAGGCCAGCCGCGAACGCATGATCGAGGTCGTCGTGGAGGTCGACGGTCGCCCGCTGTCATCGTTCGGCTGTGACGGCGTCGTACTATCGACTCCGACTGGTTCGACCGCCTACTCGTTCTCGGCCGGCGGCCCGATCGTCTGGCCGGGCGTCGAAGCATTGCTGCTGGTTCCGCTCAGCGCGCACGCCCTGTTCGCTCGGCCGCTCGTGGTCGGCCCGGAATCGTCACTCGCCGTCGAGGTGCTCTCGCGAACCGGTGCCACTGCTGTGCTCTGCGCCGACGGACGGCGCACCCAGGATCTGCCGACCGGTGCCCGCGTGATCGTGCGCCGCTCGCGCGTTCCGGTGCGCCTGGCCCGACTTCACATCGGCCCGTTCACCGACCGCCTGGTCAACAAATTCAACTTGCCCGTCACTGGCTGGCGCGGCCCGGTCGGCCGCGAGTGATCGACGAACTGTTCATCCGCGACCTCGGCGTCATCGCCGAGGCCACGCTGCCGCTCGGCCCAGGGTTCACCGCCGTCACCGGTGAAACCGGCGCCGGCAAGACCATGGTGGTCACAGCGCTCGGACTCCTGCTCGGCGATCGAGCGGATGCCGGCACCGTGCGCCAAGGCCAGCCGCAAAGTTTCGTGCAGGGCCGCTGGGTCATCGACCCGACCAGCACCGTGGCAGACCGGGTGCGCGACGCCGGGGGAGACCTCGACGGCCCCGAACTCATCCTCGGACGCTCCGTCTCGAGCGAGGGCCGCAGTCGCGCGATGGTCGGCGGACGCGGCGCTCCGGCGAGCGTGCTCGGTGATTTGCGCAACGACCTCGTCGTCGTGCACGGCCAGAGCGACCAGGTGCGGCTGCGCTCCGCCGCCGCTCAACGTGACGCCCTCGACCGTTTCGCCGGCCCCGAGCTCGCCGCCATAGTCGCCGATTACCAGCACGCTTTCCACCGCTGGCAGGCCAACCAGGCCGATCTCGACCGGCTCGTCACCGAACGAGACCTGCGCGCCCGCGAGGCCGACGATCTGCGCGCCGCGCTGACCGAGATCGAAACGGTCGCACCGCAACCCGGCGAGGACGCCGAACTGGGCGAACGCGCCGAGCGCCTCGGCAACCTCGAAGAACTGCGACTGGCCGGCGAGGAAGCCCGCCAGCTCATCTCCGCCGAAGACAACCCCGACGACGTGCCCGACACGGTCGCCCTGCTCGAAACCGCTCGGCGCGCCCTCGACCGGGTCGCCGCCCACGATGTGGCGCTGCCTTCGCTCGTCGCCGCCATTGCCAACGTCGGTTTCGTCGTCGCCGACATCGCCGCCGAACTCTCGAGCTACCTGGCCGGCCTCGACGCTGACGGCGCTCGTGAACTGGAAATCGTGCAGGAACGCCGGGCCGAACTGGGCATACTCGCCCGCAAGTACCCGGGCGGTCTAGAGGAAGCCATTGAGTTTCTCGCTACCGGCAGCGCCCGGCTGCTTGAGCTCGACTCCGACTCCGACCGTGTCGAGCAGCTCAATCGTGAAACGGATGCCGACCACACGCTGGTCACGACCCTCGCCGCCGCCCTCACCGCGTTACGCCAGGCGGCAGCCGTGCAGCTCGGCACCCGGGTGACAGTCGAGCTCGGTGCGCTGGCCATGCCCGACGCCGTGCTGCAGGTGGAGGTCGAATCCGGGCCGGAATTCACCGTCACCGGCAGTGACCTCGTGCGCCTGCTGCTGCAACCGCACGCGGGCGCGGAGCCGCGCGCGTTGGCGCGCGGGGCATCCGGTGGTGAACTGTCCCGAGTGATGCTCGCCATCGAGGTCGTCATCAACGCGACCGACCCGGTGCCCACCTTCGTCTTCGACGAGATCGACGCCGGTGTGGGCGGAGCCGCCGCGATCGAAATCGGCCGCAGGCTCGCCCGGCTCGCCGAAACCGCGCAGGTGATCGTCGTCACGCACCTCGCCCAGGTCGCTGCGTTCGCCGGCAACCACCTGAGCGTCGTCAAAGACAGCGACGGATCCGTCACGGCCTCAAGCGTGCGCCAGCTGCGCGGCGACGACCGGGCCGCCGAAATGGCCCGCCTGCTCTCGGGCCTGCCCGACTCCAAAAGCGGCCTCGAACATGCCAGGGAACTGCTCGACCTCGCCCAGTTCACCGTTCATCCCCCCAAAAAGTGAGTGATCAAATCCAGGTGATAGCATTGAAGCCCGTGGTGGAAAATATAATTACGGACCGATCCGATGGCACGACCAAGCACATCTTCGTGACCGGGGGTGTGGTCTCCTCGCTCGGTAAGGGCTTGACGGCGGCCAGCCTCGGAAACCTGCTCACTGCGCGCGGCCTGCGGGTCGTCATGCAGAAGCTCGACCCCTATCTCAACGTCGATCCTGGAACGATGAACCCGTTCCAACACGGCGAAGTCTTCGTGACCGACGACGGTGCAGAGACCGACCTCGACATCGGGCACTACGAACGTTTTCTCGACATCAACCTCGGCCAGTCGGCCAACGTGACGACTGGTCAGGTCTACTCGCAGGTCATTGCCAAGGAGCGTCGCGGTGAGTACCTCGGTGACACCGTGCAAGTCATCCCGCACATCACCGATGAGATCAAGCGTCGCATGCGGCTGCAGGCGAGCGATGAGGTACGCCCCGACGTGATCATCACCGAGGTCGGCGGCACGGTCGGTGACATCGAAAGCCAGCCGTTCCTCGAAGCCGCCCGCCAGGTGCGTCACGAACTCGGCCGCGGCAACGTGTTCTTCGTGCACGTGTCGCTCGTGCCGTTCCTCGGTGCGGCCGGCGAGCAGAAGACCAAGCCCACCCAGCACTCCGTTGCCACCCTGCGCTCGATCGGAATTCAGCCCGACGCCCTCGTGCTGCGCAGCGACCGGCCAGTGTCCGAGTCGAACAAACGCAAGATCGCGCTCATGTGCGACGTCGACGAAGACGCCGTGGTCAATTGCCCCGACGTGTCGTCGATCTACGAGATCCCCACCATGCTGCACAACCAGGGCCTCGACAAGTACATCGTCAACGCCCTCGGCCTCGTTGCTGACACCGTTGACTGGACCGGCTGGGAGAAACTGCTCGAGGCGGTGCGCCACCCCAAGCACGAGGTCACCATCGGCCTGGTCGGCAAGTACATCGACCTGCCGGATGCCTACCTCTCGGTCACCGAGGCGCTGAGAGCCGGCGGATTCGCCAACCAGGCCAAGGTCAAAATCGTCTGGATCGGCTCCGATGACTGCGAAACCGACGAGGGAGCGGCCCGCTTGCTCGGCGAACTCGACGGCATCTGCGTGCCAGGCGGGTTCGGAATCCGTGGCATCGAGGGCAAGCTCGGCGCCCTCAAATTTGCACGCGAAAACGATATTCCGGTGCTCGGCCTGTGCCTCGGCCTGCAGTGCATGGTCATCGAATATGCCCGCAACAAGGCCGACCTGCCCGGTGCCTCGTCGAGCGAATTCGACCCGGAAACCGAGTTCCCGGTCATCGCGACCATGGAAGAGCAGGTCGAGATCATCGCCGGCGGCGACCTCGGCGGCACCATGCGCCTCGGTCTCTACCCGGCTACCCTCGCTGAGGGTTCCCTGGTCGCCGAACTGTACGGCGCCAATGAAGCCTCCGAACGTCACCGTCACCGCTACGAGGTCAATAACGCCTTCCGCGACCAGATCGCCCTGGCCGGTTTGTGGTTCTCCGGTACGAGCCCCGACCGCCACCTGGTCGAGTACGTCGAGCTCAAGCGCGAGGAGCACCCGTTTTACGTCGGCACGCAATCCCACCCGGAGCTGCGGTCACGGCCGAACCACGCGCATCCGCTGTTTCGCGGCCTGATTAAAGCCGCGCTCGAACGACAAGAAGCCAGCCGGTTGTTCGAGGTGAAGGAAGAACTTAGTGCCTGACGCCCTGCAGGATGACGTAGTTGCGGTCGACGTGACCGCTAGCGACGTTGTTTATGACGGGGCCATCTGGAACGTGCGGCGTGACTCGTTCGACTACAACGGCGCGAGCATCACCCGTGAGTACATCGACCACCCCGGCGCGGTCGCCGTGCTCGCCCTCGACGAGCACGACCGGGTGCTGCTGATCAAGCAGTACCGGCACCCGACCGGCCTGCGCGGCTGGGAACTGCCGGCCGGGTTGCTCGACGTTGCCGGCGAAAATGCGCTCGTCGGCGCCCAGCGTGAGCTGGCCGAAGAAGCGGATGTCGTCGCCTCCCAGTGGGCGCTGCTCACCGAGTTCTACACCTCACCCGGCGGCAGCAACGAAGCGATCCGGGTGTATCTGGCCCGCGGAGTCTCCGCCGTCGCAGCCTTCGACCGCACAGAGGAAGAAGCCGACATCGAACTGCGCTGGGTGCCGCTCGACGAGTGCGTCGACGCCGTGCTGGCGCGGCGCATCGCGAACCCCCTCCTGATCGTGGGCGTTCTGGCCGCCCAGATCGCGCGTTCGCGCGGGTGGAGCACGCTCGCGCCGGCTGACCTGCCGTGGCCGCGGCATCCGCTCAGCCTTCATTCGCGCAACATCACGGCCTGAGCATGTCGATCGCCACCGCGGTGGATTCTTATCTGCGGCACGTGGCGGTCGAACGTGGCCTCGCCGCGAACACCGTCGACGCCTATCGGCGTGATCTCGGGCTGTACACGGCCTGGCTTTCGGCTGATGCTGCTGAGATACCAGCGCGGCCGATCACCGACCTGCGCGCAGTCACCAGGGCGCACATCTCGGCCTTCGTGCAGCATCTCGGCCTGCGTGCGGAATCCCCACTGACCGCCGCATCGATTGCCCGCGTTCTCTCGACCGTGCGCGGATTCCACCGCTTTCTCCTCGATGAGGGCCTGGTCGAAGCGGATGTCGCGCACGACACCAAACCGCCCAAACTCGCCCTGCGCCTGCCCAAAGCCATCTCGATCGAGCAAGTCACCGCGCTGCTGGCGGCAACCGACGGCGACGATGTGCAGCGGCTGCGCGACAAGGCGCTGCTCGAACTGCTCTACGCAACCGGCGCCCGGGTGAGTGAGGTGGTCAACCTCAACGTTGACGATGTGCTCGTGGAGGTGTTCGACTCGGTGCGCCTCACCGGCAAGGGCGACAAACAGCGCATCGTGCCGGTGGGAAGCTTCGCGCGGACCGCCGTCTCAAATTATCTCGTTCGAGCCCGGCCGACGCTGTCGGCGCGCGGACGGTCGACGCCGGCCCTGTTCCTCGGCGTGCGCGGGCAACGGGTCAGCCGGCAGAACGCCTGGCTGATTATTCGCGCGGCCGCCGAACGGGCCGGGCTCACCGTGCCAGTGTCGCCGCACACCCTGCGACACTCCTTTGCGACGCACCTGCTCGCCGGCGGCGCCGACGTGCGCGTGGTGCAGGAGCTACTAGGCCATTCCTCGGTCGCGACGACCCAGATCTACACCCTGGTCACCGCCGACACCCTGCGCGACATGTATACCACCGCCCATCCGCGGGCACGCTGACCGGCTGAGACCGGTGTGCGCGGCGATCCTTGCGGCGACGCGCCGTTCCACTCGCTACAATCGAGCAAGTGATGGGTGCAGGACAAAACAAGGACGGGCCAGTGACGCGTAAGTTGAGCGAGCGAATTTCGCTACCCGGTTTCGATGACATTCCGGTGGGTCCGACGGGACGCGAAAAACATGAGTTCGCTGATCCGGAGCCACTGAAAAGCCACGGCCCCGCGCGCATCATCTCTCTCTGCAACCAGAAGGGTGGCGTCGGCAAGACCACGACGACCATCAATCTCGGTGCCGCCCTGGCTCGTTACGGCCGCCGGGTGCTCGCCATCGACTTCGACCCGCAGGGTGCCCTCTCTGCCGGCCTCGGCGTGCCCACCCACGACGTCACCACCATCTACGACCTGCTGCTCAACGGCAAGGTCGATCCGAAAGAGGCGATCCAGCCGACCTCGGTCGAGGGCCTCGACGTCATTCCAGCCAACATCGACCTCTCGGCCGCAGAGGTGCACCTGGTCAACGAGGTGGCCCGTGAGCAAATTCTGGCTCGCGTTTTGCGCAAGGTCTCCGGCGACTACGACGTCATCCTGATCGACTGCCAGCCGTCCCTCGGCATCCTCACCGTCAACGCGCTCACCGCTAGCCACGGTGTGCTCATTCCGCTCGAGTGCGAATTTTTCGCCCTGCGCGGCGTTGCCCTTCTCATCGAAACCATTGATAAGGTACGCGACCGGCTCAACCCGGCGATCGAACTCGATGGGATCCTCGCTACCATGTACGACTCCCGCACCCTGCACTCACGCGAGGTGCTCGAGCGCGTCGTCGATGCCTTCGGCCACAGTGTGCTCGAAACCGTCATCGGCCGCACCGTGAAGTTCCCCGACGCGAGCGTGGCCGGGGTGCCCATCACCGACTTCGCGCCCGAGCACGCGGCGGCCAAAGCCTACCTGCAGGTGGCCCGCGAACTGATCCACCGTGGCGCAGTCGCCTAGCGCGCCCGAGAAGCCCGCGTTTTCGGTCGCTCTCGGCGTTTTCGAGGGCCCGTTCGACCTGCTGTTGAAACTGATCACCCGGCACGAGCTCGACATCACCGAGATCTCGCTGAGCCAGGTCACCGACGAGTTCATCTTTTACCTGCGTGGCCTCGATGCCGCTGAAGAACTCGACCAGGCCACCGAGTTTCTCGTCGTCGCCGCGACGCTGCTCGACCTCAAGGTGGCCGGACTGCTGCCGCAGGGCGAACTCGTCGACGCCGAAGATGTGGCTTTGCTCGAAGCCCGCGACTTGCTGTTCGCCCGCCTGCTCCAGTACCGCGCGTTTAAGGAAGCCTCGTCCTGGTTCACTAGCCAGCTCTCCAAGGAGACCCGACGCCACGTGCGGTCGGTGCGCCTCGAAGAGAAATACCGTCAGACGACCCCGGAGCTGGTCTGGACGCTCTCTCTCGCCGACTTCGCCGCTCTGGCCGCCGTCGCGCTCGCACCGCGTGAGCTGCCCGTTGTGGGCATCGGCCACCTGCACGCGCCGCTGGTCAGCATCCGCGAACAGGCTGCTTATATCGTCGCCATGCTGAAGCAGGGGGAGACGGTCTCGTTCCGTGCGCTCATCGTCGGCACCGACCAGAAGGGCGTCATCATCGCCCGTTTTCTCGCCGTGCTCGAGCTGTACCGCCACGGCGCTCTCTCGTTCGACCAAATTGAGCCCCTCGGCGAGCTCACCCTGCGCTGGAACACCCAGGCCCTGAACGGGCAGGACTGGACCGACGACAATCTCGCATCGCTCGGAGCCGACTATGACAACTGACCGCATGACAACTGACCGCATGACAACGGACTCCAGAAATACGGTAGATCAGGCAATCGACACCCGATCACGCCCACCGCAAACGGATGCCACAGCATCCGTTTCGTTGCCAGCCGGCGACACCGCCGCGCACGCCCTCGACCGCCAGCTTGAGGCCGTCTTCATGGTCGCCGACGAACCGCAGAGCATCGTGCACCTCGCGACCGCCGTTGGCCGTTCGATCGCCGACGTGGCGGCATCCGTTGCCCGGCTCGTGGCCGATTTCGACGGCGACAGCAGCGTAGACGGCACAACAACGGTGCGCCGCGGCTTTGAGCTGCGCGAGGTCGCCGGCGGCTGGCGCATCTACGTGCGCGCCACCCACGACGAACTCATCACCGACTTCGTGCTGACCCAGAATCCCAGCCGGCTCAGTCAGGCAGCCCTCGAAACTCTTGCCGTGATCGCCTACAAGCAGCCGATCAGCCGTGGCCAGGTCGCGAGCATTCGCGCGGTCAACGTCGACTCCGTCGTGCGCACCCTGCTCGGCCGCGGCCTGGTCACCGAGGCTTTCACCGACAGCGAAACCGGCGCAATCAACTACGCCACCACAGACTTGCTGCTCACCCAGCTCGGAATCAACTCGCTCGACGAGTTACCCCACCTATCGCCGTTGCTCGACGGCGGAACCGACGGATTCGAGGATCTGCTTTGACCGACAACACGACCAACGACAGTGCCCCCCGCGACCCCAACTTCAACCCAGAGGCCGCAGCCGACGGCGTGCGCCTGCAGAAGGTTCTCGCCTCGGCCGGAGTTGCCAGCCGCCGCGTCTCCGAAGACCTCATCACCTCTGGCCGCGTGCGGGTGAACGGCAAGGTCGTCACCGAGCTTGGCCGCCGTGTGCACCCCGAAACCGACCAGGTCGCCGTCGACAACGTAGCCGTGCAGCTCGACACCACCCGCCGTTACCTCATGCTCAACAAGCCGGTCGGCGTCGTCTCCTCGATGCAGGACGAAAGCGGACGCCCCGACCTGCGCGAATTCACCGACCAGTTCGACGAACGCCTCTTCAATGTGGGCCGGCTTGACGCGCAGACCAGCGGCCTGCTCATCCTCACCAATGACGGTGACCTCGCCCACGTGCTCGCTCACCCCTCGTTCGGCGTCTCGAAGACCTACATTGCCAAGGTAGAGGGCCGTGTCTCGCCGCAGACCGTCGGCCAGCTGCAGAGCGGCATCGAACTCGAGGACGGCCCCATCCACGCCGACAAGGCGCGCATCCTGACAAGCCCTCCCGGCGGTGGTTTCAGCATGGTCGAGCTCACCCTGCACTCCGGGCGCAACCGCATCGTGCGACGGATGCTCGACGCCGTCGGTCACCCCGTGGTCGACCTCGTGCGCCGCCAGTTCGGACCGTTAAACCTCGGTACCCTGCAGCAGGGGGCCGTTCGCGAACTCACCCGTGAAGAACTCGGCCAGCTGCTCACCGTGTCCCGCCAGGCGCCCAGCGCGCGGCCCGACGCCAACTGACTACCAGTGACACCCATCACCTACGGAAACAGAGACTGAACCATGGCTGAAAGCCGCCTTGTCGGACCGGTGCGCATTGTCGGCGTCGGTCTGCTCGGAACCAGCGTTGGCCTCGGTCTACGCAACCGCCAGATCGAGACGATTCTCGCCGACGCCTCGCCGACCAACCTGCGCATCGCCATCGACTATGGAGCCGGTCGTGCCGCAGCGCCGGGCGATCTGCCCCAGCTCATCGTGGTCTGTGTGCCGCCGGATGTCACCGCGGAGATCGTCGCCCGGGAGCTCGAGGCCTACCCGGGCGCAATCGTCACGGATGTCGCGAGTGTCAAACTCGCCCCGCTCGCCGAGCTGCGGGAGCGCGGAGCCGATGTCAGCCGCTACATCGGCTCGCATCCGCTCGCAGGTCGGGAGAAGGGCGGCCCTCTCTCCGGCCGCGCCGATCTGTTTATCGGCCGCCCCTGGGTCGTCGCGGCGCACGACGCGATCAGCTACCAGCAGGCCGGTGCGATCGACGATCTCATCCTCGACCTCGGCGCCATTTTGGTGGAGATGACCCCCGAGGAGCACGACCTTGGTGTCGCGCTGGTCTCGCACGTTCCTCAGGTCATTTCGACTCTGATGGCCCGCCGCCTCACCGGAGCGGCGCATTCCTCGCTCAACCTTGCAGGCCAGGGACTGCGCGACGTGACCAGGGTCGCCGCGAGCGACCCCGACCTGTGGGTGCAGATTCTCGGCGCCAACGCCGGACCGGTGCGCGATGTGCTGCTCGCGTATCGCGACGACCTCGACCGCTTCATTGACGCTTTGGAAGACCCTGCCGCACCCGGAGCGCAACGCAAGGTTGCCGAAGAACTGGCCGGCGGCAACGCCGGGGTGGCCCGCCTGCCCGGCAAACACGGGCAGGACCGCCGCTTCTCCTCGATGGTCGTCATGGTCAACGACCGGCCCGGCCAGATTGCGCGCCTGCTCAACGACATCGGAGAGCTCGACGTCAACCTCGAAGACTTACGCTTGGAACACTCGCCGGGCGCCCAGATCGGCCTCGCCGAAATCTCTGTCCTGCCCGAGGCCGTCACCCGCCTCACCGAAGAGCTGGCCGCCCGCGGCTGGCGGATTGCTGGTTAACGCTCATGGCACGTCACTCCGTTCCCACCCTCGTCGCCATCGATGGACCGGCTGGCAGCGGCAAGTCGAGCGTTAGTCGTGCCGCCGCACGCCGCCTCGGCTTCGCCTACCTCGACACCGGCGCCGCCTACCGTGCGCTGGCCTGGCTGGCGCTTGACCGCGACACCGACAGCAGCCAAGCGGATGCCGTCACGTCGCTCCTGAAAGACTTCGACTATGCGATCGGTACCGACCCAGACGAATACTTCGTCACGGTGGGCCAGACCGACGTGACCGACGCCATCCGTTCGCCGGAGGTCAGTGCGGCGGTCAGTGCCGTTGCCCGCGTTCCCGCAGTGCGCCAGGCGCTCACCGACCTGTTTCGAAGCATCGCCGAGAACGTGGATCGACCCGGTGTCGTGGTCGAAGGACGCGACATCACGACCATCGTCGCCCCCGAGGCCGAGGTTCGCATTCTGCTCACGGCATCCGAGGAGGCTAGAATGACTAGACGCTCTGCGGAAATAACGACCCAATCGGCCCAAACCGTGGCAGAACAGCTGCGATCACGTGATCGCGCTGACTCACAGGTTGTCGATTTCATGAGCGCTGCAGACGGTGTGATAACCGTCGACTCCACCCATCTCGACTTCGAGCAGACCATTGAAGCGGTCATCGACGTCTACCACACACGCATGAAGCGGGCTTTGAATGAGTAACGAATACGACGACACGAGCACAGCGCTCGACACCGAGCTGGCGGAGCGACTCGCCAACCTCGACGAGGAACTCGCCACCCGGCGATCTGCGGCGCTGCGCACGGACCTTGATAACTACGACCTCGACGAGGAAGACCTCGACGTACTGCAGGCCGTCACCGACGATCCCGACGCGATCCAGTACCTGCCCGCCGTTCCGGTGATCGCCATCGTCGGCCGCCCGAACGTGGGCAAGTCGGCGCTGGTCAACCGCATCCTCGGCCGCCGCGAGGCTGTCGTCGAGGACACCCCCGGTGTCACGCGAGACCGCGTCGCTTACAAGGGCGACTGGAACGAACGCAAGTTCAGCCTCGTCGACACGGGCGGCTGGGAGCCCGACGCCAAGGGCATCGACGCCTCCGTCGCCGCCCAGGCTGAGATCGCCATTGACCTGTCCGACCTCGTCATGTTCGTTGTTGACTCCAACGTGGGCCCGACCTCGACCGACGAAGCCGTCGTGCGCATGCTTCGCAAGAGCGGCAAGCCCGTCTTCCTGATCGCCAACAAAGTCGACGACGTGCGCCAGGAACCCGAAGCGGCCAGCCTGTGGTCGCTCGGTCTCGGCCAGCCGTGGCCGGTCTCCGCCCTGCACGGTCGTGGTGTTGCCGACCTGCTCGACGCTATTCTGCTTGTGCTGCCCGAAATCTCCAACGTTGCCAAGCAGGAGGTCGGCGGCCCGCGCCGCGTGGCCATCCTCGGACGCCCGAATGTCGGCAAGTCCAGCCTGCTCAATAAGGTCGTGGGGGAGGAACGCGTTGTCGTTAACGAGCTCGCCGGCACGACCCGCGACCCGGTCGACGAGCAGGTCGAGCTCGGCGGCAAGGTCTGGCGTTTCGTCGATACCGCCGGCATCCGCCGGAGGGTGCACCTCTCCCAGGGCGCCGACTTCTACGCTTCGCTGCGCACCAGCGCTGCCCTGGAAAAGGCCGAGGTCGCCGTTGTGCTTCTCGACGTGACCGAGGTCATCAGCGAGCAGGATATCCGCGTCATCGACCTCGTCATCGAGTCGGGCCGTGCGCTCGTGCTCGCTTTCAACAAGTGGGACCAGATCGATGACGACCGTCGCCGCTACCTTGAGCGTGAGATCGAGCAGGACCTGGCCCACGTGGCCTGGGCCCCGCGCGTGAACATCTCGGCCAAAACCGGTCGGCACATGGAGAAGCTGGTACCGGCTCTCGAGCTCGCTCTCGAGTCGTGGGATACCCGCATCGCCACCGGTAAGTTCAACGCCTTCCTGGCCGAGCTCGCCGCCGCCCACCCGCACCCCGTGCGCAGCGGCAAGCAGCCGCGCATCCTGTTCGGCACGCAGGCCTCGAGCCGCCCCCCGACGTTCGTGGTGTTCACCACCGGATTCCTCGACCCGGGGTACCGCCGCTACATCCAGCGTCGTCTGCGCGAGATCTACGGCTTCGAGGGAAGCCCAATCAACCTGAGCATGCGCGTGCGCGAGAAGCGCAAACGCTAAATTTCCCAAATTCGCCACAATAGGCGAACGGATGCGGCCGGACCTGTTCACACAGGTCCGGCCGCTTTTTTGTGCCCATTGTGGCGATACTTTCCGCGACCAGACCGAGCGGGAACCTGTCAAACCCATGGACTGGCTTGTAACAATACCTATAGTGGGTAAAACTCAATAAGTCAACGGGGTCCCTACGCCCCCCGCTGGCACCTGCCGTTCTGTGCACTACCCGAAATGTGATTCATGACTTTTAACACCCATCCAGCTTCGCGGTCTACCGTTCCTGCGCGCCGCCGCCTAGCCCTCATCGCTGCGGGCGGCGTCGTCGCCGTCGCTTTCAGCGGATTCTCCGTCGCACCCGCAAGCGCCGCCACGAGCGCGATGTCCGTGAACGTGCCCGGTGGCCACAAGATCACTAGAGATCTGGGCACAGTACCTTCCGATGCCGTCTCCGTCGACGTTGTGTTAGACACCGTCACTCAGAGCCGTACCGACATCAAGGTTCTCGTCGGCCCCGAAAACGTGCAGCGCTACTATTTCACCGCTCCCGTCGGCAACGGCGCAGACCGTCACTTCACGGTGCCGGTAACGAGCAAAACCGACGGAACGATCACAATCGCGAGCAGTCGTGCAGACGTGGAGGTGGAGATCACCATCACCGGCTACACGAAGAAGACCGATCCAAAACTGATTTCGCCTCCCGTGCCGACCCCGACCCCGACCCCGACTCCGACCCCGACCCCGACCCCAGCACCGACACCAGCGCCAACCCCGACCCCGACCCCGACCCCAGCGCCAACCCCGCGGACCGGGGGCAACCCGACCGCGGCTAATACCGGCGTTCCGGCCGGCACAGCGTTGAAGGTCGTCCACGGTGACATCAAAATATCCAAACCGGGCACCGTGTTGAACGGCCTCGACGTGCGCGGCCTCGTGAAGATTCAAGCCGACAACGTCACGATCAAAAACTCGGTGATCCGCGGCCGCACGATGAACGGTCCAGGTGCCCTCATCAATAACCTCGGTGGCTTCAAGAATCTCGTCATTACCGACACCGAGCTGTCCCCGACAGTTGCCTCTCCCGATACAAACGGTATTTACGGTTACAACTTCACGGCAACTCGTCTCAATATCAACAACGTAATTGACGGCATCCACGTCACCGGCAGTAACGTGCTCGTCGAAAAAAGCTGGATCCACGACCACATGCACTATCTCAACGACCCCAACCAGGGCGGATCCAGCAGCCATGATGACTCCATCCAGATTCAGTCGGGCAACAACATCACGGTCACCGGCAACCGCCTGACCGACTCGCACAGCGCCGCCGTGCAGATCACGCAGGACCGCGGACCGGTCTCCAACTTCGTGTACACCAACAACTACGCCAACAACGGCGCCTGCACAGTGAACATTGCCGAAAAGTCCTATGGTCCCCTGACCGGAACCGTCATCAAAGACAATGAATTTGGTCGCGACACAAAGGTAGCCAACTGTGCCGTGATCGCTAAGACGTCGACCAAAATCGATTTCGCCCGCAACTACTACACCGACAACACGGCCGTCACCATCAAGAAGGGCTAACCGCCGGATCGTCTGTTCCAACAAAAAGTTCCGGCCACGGGCATTTTGCAAAATGGTGCCTCGGCGGATCAGTACCTAAGAATTACCGAAAAGCACCAATTTCAAAAGCGGATGCGGCCGGCCCTGTTATCGCAGGTCCGGCCGCTTTTTTGTGCCCATTTCGGGGTCAACGTCTACCCCTAAACGGGGGGTGAAGCTGAGAAAGCCATGTGTTCGCTTGTGTCAATGCCCATTGTGGGCAATGCTCATCTTATTCACCTCGGCCCCTACAGCCTCCACCCGCACCTCCCGACTATGTGCACCAGACGAAATGTGAACCATGTCCTCCTCCACTGCTTTCGCTTCGCGCTCTGCCATTCGCCCCGCCGTTCGTTCCTCTCGCCGTCTGGCCCTCATCGCCGCGGCCGGTGCCTTCGCAGTTGCATTTAGCGGCCTCGCCGCCATTCCTGCCCAGGCCGCCGACGGTACCGTGTCGGTCGCTGTCTCCGCCGGCAGCAAGGTTGCTACCGACCTCGGAACCATTCCGGCCGATGCTGCGTCGGTCGACGTGATGTTCGATACCACCGCTGCCGCTCGTACCGATATCAAGGTGCTCGTCGGCCCGGAATACACCCAGCGTTACTACTTCACCGCCCCGACCGGGGACGGCCCCGAGCGCACCTACACCGTGCCCGTCACCAGCAAGTCCGACGGAACCATGGTCGTCGCGAGCAGCTCCGCCAACGTCAAGGTCGCCATGACCGTGGTCGGCTACACGAAGAAGACCGTGCCGGCACCCACCCCGGCTCCGGTACCCACACCGGCCCCGGCTCCAGCACCGGCCCCAGCACCAGCTCCGGCTCCGGCACCGGCTCCGCCCACCAGCGGCACGCCGACATCTTCCAACACCGGCGTTCCGTCCGGCACCGTGCTCAAGGTTGTCAACGGCGACATCAACGTCACCACGCCGGGTACCGTGCTGAGCGGGCTGGACATTCGTGGGCTGGTGAAGATCAGTGCCGCCAACGTCACCATCAAGAACTCGATCATTCGTGGTCGCACCATGAACGGTCCCGGCGCCCTCATTAACAACCTCGGCGGCTTCAGCAACCTCGTCGTGACCGACACCGAGCTGTCCCCGACGGTTGCCTCGCCCCACGCCAACGGCATCTACGGGTACAACTTCACCGCCACCCGCCTGGACATCAATAATG
>NZ_JASITB010000011.1 GCF_030063455.1 Cryobacterium sp. PH31-O1
AGCTTCTTCAAACTGAGTGTTATCAAATTATCGGCTTATTAGTACCGGTCAGCTCCATGGGTCTTTAGTCCCCACTTCCACATCCGGCCTATCAACGCAGTAGTCTAGCTGCGAGCCTCTCCCCCGAAGGGATGGAAATCTCATCTCGAAGCCGGCTTCCCGCTTAGATGCTTTCAGCGGTTATCCGTTCCGAACGTAGCTAATCAGCGGTGCTCCTGGCGGAACAACTGACACACCAGAGGTTCGTCCATCCCGGTCCTCTCGTACTAGGGATAGATCTTCTCAAATTTCCTGCGCGCGCAGCGGATAGGGACCGAACTGTCTCACGACGTTCTAAACCCAGCTCGCGTACCGCTTTAATGGGCGAACAGCCCAACCCTTGGGACCTACTCCAGCCCCAGGATGCGACGAGCCGACATCGAGGTGCCAAACCATGCCGTCGATATGGACTCTTGGGCAAGATCAGCCTGTTATCCCCGAGGTACCTTTTATCCGTTGAGCGACAGCGCTTCCACAAGCCACTGCCGGATCACTAGTCCCGACTTTCGTCCCTGCTCGACTTGTCAGTCTTACAGTCAAGCTCCCTTGTGCACTTACACTCGACACCTGATTACCAACCAGGTTGAGGGAACCTTTGGGCGCCTCCGTTACTTTTTAGGAGGCAACCGCCCCAGTTAAACTACCCACCAGGCACTGTCCCTGAACCGGATCACGGTTCGAAGTTAGGTATCCAATATGACCAGAGTGGTATTTCAACAATGACTCCACCTGAACTAGCGTCCAAGCTTCACAGTCTCCCACCTATCCTACACAAGCCACACCGAACACCAATACCAAGCTGTAGTAAAGGTCACGGGGTCTTTCCGTCCTGCTGCGCGTAACGAGCATCTTTACTCGTAATGCAATTTCGCCGAGTTCGCGGTTGAGACAGCTGGGAAGTCGTTACGCCATTCGTGCAGGTCGGAACTTACCCGACAAGGAATTTCGCTACCTTAGGATGGTTATAGTTACCACCGCCGTTTACTGGGGCTTAAATTCTCAGCTTCGCCTTGCGGCTAACCGTTCCTCTTAACCTTCCAGCACCGGGCAGGCGTCAGTCCGTATACATCGTCTTGCGACTTAGCACGGACCTGTGTTTTTAGTAAACAGTCGCTTCCCACTGGTCTCTGCGGCCTTCGAACGCTCCCGGAGCAAGTCCGATCACGCCTCAGGCCCCCCTTCTCCCGAAGTTACGGGGGCATTTTGCCGAGTTCCTTAACCACGATTCTCTCGATCTCCTTAGTATTCTCTACCTGATCACCTGAGTCGGTTTGGGGTACGGGTGACTAAAACCTCGCGTCGATGCTTTTCTTGGCAGCATAGGATCACTGATTTCACCCTTACGGGCTACCCATCGGGTCTCAGGCATCATGAACGACGGATTTGCCTATCGTTCGCCCTACATCCTTAGACCGGGTCAACCATCGCCCGGCTCAGCTACCTTCCTGCGTCACACCTGTTAATACGCTAACCGCACCAGCATAGGGTCGCACGCTAGGCCCCACGCTTCACCCCGAAGGGATCCATCTAGGGGATTCAGATGCTTAGCATTACTGGATTAGTTTGGGCGGTTTTTCGTCAGTACGGGAATATCAACCCGTTGTCCATCGACTACGCCTGTCGGCCTCGCCTTAGGTCCCGACTTACCCAGGGCGGATTAGCCTGGCCCTGGAACCCTTGATCTTTCGGAGGACGGGTTTCTCACCCGTCTTTCGCTACTCATGCCTGCATTCTCACTCGTGTGGCCTCCACGGCTGGTTTACACCGCCGCTTCGCTGGCCACACGACGCTCTCCTACCCATCAACACGGCTGAACCAACCACACAAGGTGGCGGCTAACCAAAAATATCAATGCCACAACTTCGGTGGCGTGCTTGAGCCCCGTTACATTGTCGGCGCGGAATCACTTGACCAGTGAGCTATTACGCACTCTTTCAAGGGTGGCTGCTTCTAAGCCAACCTCCTGGTTGTCTGTGCAACTCCACATCCTTTCCCACTTAGCACGCGCTTTGGGACCTTAGTTGGTGGTCTGGGTTGTTTCCCTCTCGACGATGAAGCTTATCCCCCACCGTCTCACTGCTGCGCTCTCACTTACCGGCATTCGGAGTTTGGCTGACGTCAGTAAGCTTTTGGGCCCCATCGGCCATCCAGTAGCTCTACCTCCGGCAAGAAACACGCAACGCTGCACCTAAATGCATTTCGGAGAGAACCAGCTATCACGAAGTTTGATTGGCCTTTCACCCCTATCCACAGCTCATCCCCTCCATTTTCAACTGAAGTGGGTTCGGTCCTCCACGACGTCTTACCGTCGCTTCAACCTGGCCATGGATAGATCACTTCGCTTCGGGTCTAGGACATGCGACTGAATCGCCCTATTCAGACTCGCTTTCGCTACGCATTCCCCTCTCGGGTTAAGCTCGCCACATATCACTAACTCGCAGGCTCATTCTTCAAAAGGCACGCTGTCACCAGAACAAAGCTGGCTCCAACGGTTTGTAAGCAAACGGTTTCAGGTACTATTTCACTCCCCTCCCGGGGTACTTTTCACCTTTCCCTCACGGTACTTGTTCACTATCGGTCATGTAGGAGTATTTAGGCTTATCAGGTGGTCCTGACGGATTCACACGGGATTTCTCGGGCCCCGTGCTACTTGGGATACTTCTCGGGCGATTGCTGCATTTCGACTACGGGGTTCGCACCCTCTATGACCAGGCTTTCAATCCTGTTCGTCTATACAACGTTCTAACCCTTACCATTCGGTAGAATAGGCAGAAAAGTCCCGCAACCCCGACCATGCAACGCCTACCGGCTATCACACATGATCGGTTTAGCCTCATCCGGGTTCGCTCGCCACTACTAACGGAATCACTATTGTTTTCTCTTCCTGTGGGTACTGAGATGTTTCACTTCCCCACGTTCCCTCTACCCGCCCTATATATTCAGGCGGGAGTCACCAGGTCACCTCACGGGCCTGGCGGGGTTTCCCCATTCGGACATCCTCGGATCACAGTTCGTTTATCAACTCCCCGAGGCTTATCGCAGATTACTACGTCCTTCTTCGGCTCTACATGCCAAGGCATTCACCGTTTGCTCTTAAAAATTTGAAATCACATGAGTTTGAATCGATTAAGTATGCCGAATAAATTCGACATCGAAATTGACCAATGATCACACACTCAAAGAGTGTGTTGATCTTTGTAATTTGCTCTCGTACGAGAGTCAAATTTAAGATGCTCGCGTCCACTGTGTAGTTCTCAAAGTACGGGCGGTACCCTCCCCGCCAGCACGTGATGCCAACGAAGAAAAGTCCAGAAGAATCAGATCATCCGCCACCGAAGTGACACATGTTCCGGTCCCTCAGGACCCAACAGCGTGCATATACAAGTCTCTCCAAACCACTCATTTCCAACGCCCCGTTGTAAACAACAAAACGCGTACCGTGAGCGGCATGACCGTTCTCATACCAATGTCAATGTTCCACCCATGAGCGCCATCCAAGAACATTCGCCTTGGTATGACTGGCCGCCATATTCCGCTGTAGACAGACGGGACGGCACGTGCTCCTTAGAAAGGAGGTGATCCAGCCGCACCTTCCGGTACGGCTACCTTGTTACGACTTAGTCCTAATCACCAATCCCACCTTCGACAGCTCCGCCCCTTACGGGTTCGGCCACTGGCTTCGGGTGTTACCGACTTTCATGACTTGACGGGCGGTGTGTACAAGGCCCGGGAACGTATTCACCGCAGCGTTGCTGATCTGCGATTACTAGCGACTCCGACTTCATGAGGTCGAGTTGCAGACCTCAATCCGAACTGAGACCGGCTTTTTGGGATTCGCTCCACCTTACGGTATTGCAGCCCTTTGTACCGGCCATTGTAGCATGCGTGAAGCCCAAGACATAAGGGGCATGATGATTTGACGTCATCCCCACCTTCCTCCGAGTTGACCCCGGCAGTATCCCATGAGTTCCCACCATTACGTGCTGGCAACATAGGACGAGGGTTGCGCTCGTTGCGGGACTTAACCCAACATCTCACGACACGAGCTGACGACAACCATGCACCACCTGTATACCGACCTTGCGGGGCGACCATTTCTGGCCGTTTCCGGTATATGTCAAGCCTTGGTAAGGTTCTTCGCGTTGCATCGAATTAATCCGCATGCTCCGCCGCTTGTGCGGGCCCCCGTCAATTCCTTTGAGTTTTAGCCTTGCGGCCGTACTCCCCAGGCGGGGAACTTAATGCGTTAGCTGCGACACGGAGACCGTGGAATGGTCCCCACATCTAGTTCCCAACGTTTACGGCATGGACTACCAGGGTATCTAATCCTGTTCGCTCCCCATGCTTTCGCTCCTCAGCGTCAGTTACGGCCCAGAGATCTGCCTTCGCCATTGGTGTTCCTCCTGATATCTGCGCATTCCACCGCTACACCAGGAATTCCAATCTCCCCTACCGCACTCTAGTCTGCCCGTACCCACTGCAGGCCCGAGGTTGAGCCTCGGGTTTTCACAGCAGACGCGACAAACCGCCTACGAGCTCTTTACGCCCAATAATTCCGGACAACGCTTGCACCCTACGTATTACCGCGGCTGCTGGCACGTAGTTAGCCGGTGCTTTTTCTGCAGGTACCGTCACTCCCAGGAAAACCCAGTCGCTTCTTCCCTACTAAAAGAGGTTTACAACCCGAAGGCCGTCGTCCCTCACGCGGCGTTGCTGCATCAGGCTTGCGCCCATTGTGCAATATTCCCCACTGCTGCCTCCCGTAGGAGTCTGGGCCGTGTCTCAGTCCCAGTGTGGCCGGTCACCCTCTCAGGCCGGCTACCCGTCGTCGCCTTGGTGAGCCATTACCTCACCAACTAGCTGATAGGCCGCGAGCTCATCCTTGACCAAAATTCTTTCCACCCCAGAAGATGCCTTCCAAGGTAATATCCGGTATTAGCTACAGTTTCCCGCAGTTATCCCAGAGTCAAGGGCAGATTGCTCACGTGTTACTCACCCGTTCGCCACTGATCCAAGGAGCAAGCTCCCCTTCACCGTTCGACTTGCATGTGTTAAGCACGCCGCCAGCGTTCGTCCTGAGCCAGGATCAAACTCTCCGTAAATGTTTGAATAGCTACCCAGCAAGCCGGATGCCCATCTAGTGCAGAAACAGACCGGAATAGGCCTAGAAACTGCAAGTTTGAAACTGACAAGAACAAATCATTACTGACTTGCTTTGTTTAATTGCCTAATCCGAAGACCAGGACTTTTTCAATATTATTTCCAAAGGAATCTCATAAACTGCAACCCGCTAGAAACGAGCCACAACCACGAGGTTTTTGGCATTTGACATTGTGCACGCTGTTGAGTTCTCAAGGATCGGAC
>NZ_JASITB010000012.1 GCF_030063455.1 Cryobacterium sp. PH31-O1
GGGGACTGTCTCTTAAACGGTGTTTCCGGCCTGACGCGCTGGACGTGGGTCTGGCGGGAAAGGTGCCGTGATGACGACACTTGATGCTGTGACGAAGAAGACGAAAAATGAGCCCACCCGTGAGGCGGTGGCGGCGAAGGAATGGGTGCGCCTGGCTAAGGAGCAGGGCCTGACCTTGGATGGCCCGAATGGGCTGTTGGGCCAGTTCACGAAAACGTTCCTGGAGACGGCGCTGAACGAGGAAATGACCGAGCATCTCGGCCATGAGAAGAACCGTGCCCCGGATGAGCGTGACGACTCGAACGTGCGCAACGGCGCCCGGCCCAAAACGGTGATCAGTCCGTCGACGGGGCCGGTGACCATTCAGGTGCCTCGTGACCGGGATGGCACGTTCACTCCGGTGATCGTGCCGAAACGACAGCGACGTTTGACCGGGGTTGATGAGATTGTGCTCTCGCTCTATGCCCGCGGCCTCACGACTGGGGAGATCAGCGCGCACTTCAACCAGATATACGGCGCGCAGGTATCCAAGGAGACCATCTCCCGCATCACGGACAAAGTGATCGAGGAGATGCAAACGTGGCAGTCTCGCCCGTTGAACGGCGTCTACGCGGCGATCTTCATTGATGCGATCGTGGTGAAGATCCGTGATGGGCAGGTCGCCAACCGGCCCATCTACGCGGCTATCGGCGTGACCCTGGACGGTGATAAAGACATTCTGGGGTTGTGGGCCGGCACCGGCGGTGAGGGCGCTAAGTTCTGGATGTCTGTCCTGACCGACATCAAGAACCGTGGTGTCACCGACACGTTCTTCCTGGTCTGTGACGGGTTGAAAGGATTGCCGGACGTTGTCGGGAACGTGTGGCCGTTGACGACGGTGCAGACGTGCATCATTCACCTCATTCGGAACACGTTCAAGCTGTCGTCGAAGAAGGATCGGGATGCGATGAAACGAGCGGTGAAACCGATCTATACCGCTCCGACCGTTGACGCGGCGCGGGCGGCGTTGGATGATCTGACCGACATGTGGGGCAAGAAATACGGTGCGATCATCCGATTGTGGGAGTCGGCGTGGGAAGAATTCACCCCGTTCTTGTCGTACGACCCCGAGATCCGCCAGGTGATTTGCTCCACGAATGCGATCGAGTCACTCAATGCCCGGTACCGGCGGGCGGTGCGTGCTCGAGGACATTTCCCCACGGAGCAGGCTGCTCTAAAATGCTTGTATCTGGTCACTCGAAGTCTCGATCCCACCGGTGAGGGCCGAGCTCGTTGGACGATGCGTTGGAAGCCAGCTCTCAACGCCTTCGCCATCACCTTCCAAGACCGCTGGCCGAACGCAGAATCCTACTAATGAAAAACGCCGGAAACACCGTTACTGAGACACACCC
>NZ_JASITB010000013.1 GCF_030063455.1 Cryobacterium sp. PH31-O1
CCTGTCGAAGCTTGGTTGGTTTAGTGGTCGGTTCCGTTGCAGCACTGGGCTGCGTCGGACGATACCGCTTTGTCAGAGACTGGCAGGTTCAGGGTGGGGTTTTCGTCGAAGAAGCCGTGGGGTTCGAGCATGAAGCCAATGTTCTGGCGGGGCATGACGGGCCAGTCTTCTAGGCGCACGACGTGGTGCATTCCGAAGGTGTACCAGACCACGAGGTCTTGGTCGACGATGTTTCGGTCTGCTTGGGTCCATGCGGGCAGGCCGTCGCCGCCGGTGCTCTGGTTCGGAAACTCGCCAGCCGGAAAACGCTCGGCCCGGTCGTAGGCGGTGACCCACAGGTTGTTGCGGGCGAATTGCGCGCGTTGGCTCACGTGCGACCGTTCGTCGGCGGCCAGGGTGATGGCGTTCGTGGGGATCAGACGGTAGGCCACCGGTTCGTTGACCAGGTTCTTGCTGTCGCGGTTGGCGACCTTCCAGAAGCGGTGCTTGGAACTGTCGGCCTTGCGGATGGCTGCCTGCTCGGTTTCGAGTAGACGATCAACTGCACGGAAGGCGGTGTAGGTGGGGTTGTCGGCCGGAATCTCGGTGTCAACTTCGAAGACGGAGTTCAGCGGACCGTCAATCTCAAAGTCCATCCGCACGTTGAAGAGGTGCTGGTGGATGGGTCCGTAGAGTCCGTCATTGTTCAGCGCCTGACCGTACGTGGTCTTCTCGCCCGGGTTCTGGGCGGCGGTCGACAGAATTCCGGTGGCCTTGACCAGGAACTCGATGGTGCCGTCAAGAAAGAGGTGCCAGTAGAACGCGTACTCGTAGTTGGCGACGGTCGCGATGAAGGAGATCACGAGCTTGCGGCTGCGTCGCACTTCGGCGGTGCCCTCGCGGAAGTCGAAGTGCTTCCACATGATGCTGTCGTCTTCTTCGTGCATGCAGATAGCGTTCTCGATGGTCATCGGGTTGCCGTGGCTGTCGGTGGTGATGCCATCGAAGTACTTGATCTCACCCACGCAGTCGCAGCCGAGTTTCAGCGAATT
>NZ_JASITB010000014.1 GCF_030063455.1 Cryobacterium sp. PH31-O1
GGCGAGCAAAGCTGAGGTCCTTACCGAGGCGTGGGACTACACCACCAACACCGCCGACACCGGCCGCCCCCTGTCCGGGCCGGGCCACGAACATGACTGGGATGCGACCTTCGCCGCGCAGCAGGGCTTGGTGGCGGAGATGGCGTGCGCGCTGCGCATCCCGGCCGGCACCGCCTCCGGCCTGCTCCAGGAGAGCCGGCAACTGGTGGTCGAGCGGCCCGATACTCTCACCGCGCTCCGCAGCGGCGAGATCTCCCTCCGCCATGCCCGCCGGCTGCTTGACCAGCTGGGCTCCGTGCCGCAGCCCGCTCGCGCCGAACTGGAAGCGGTGCTCCTCCCGCACGCCCGCAGGCTCACCCCCACCCAGTTCGAGGGTAAGGCCCGCAAACTACGCGAACGCTTCCACCCCGACAGCATCACCGTGCGTCGCGCCCGGTGCCTGGCTGATCGCCGAGTGCAGTTCTTCCCCGACAAGGACGGCATGGCCACCCTCTGGCTGCGCGCCGCTGGCGAGGACCTGCAGGCGGTCTACACCCGCGTCACCGACGCCGCCCTCAGCCTGCAAGGCCCCGACGAACCTCGCACCCTCAGCCAGTTGCGCGCCGATGTTGCCGTCGACCTCCTCCAGCAGGGCGTCACCGGCAGCGGCCTCGGCGCCGGCCTGACCGCCAACGTCAATATCACCGTGCCGGTGCTCACCCTGATGGGACGAGCTGGTGGCACGCGCGAAGAACCGGGCGACCTCGAAGGCTACGGCCCGATCGACCCGGAAACCGCCCGCCGCCTCGCCGGCACCGCAACCAGCTTCCTGCGCATCCTCACCCACCCGCACACCGGCATCGTGCTCGACGTCAGCCAAGAACCC
>NZ_JASITB010000015.1 GCF_030063455.1 Cryobacterium sp. PH31-O1
CGCCTCACGGGTGGGCTCATTTTTCGTCTTCTTCGTCACAGCATCAAGTGTCGTCATCACGGCACCTTTCCCGCCAGACCCACGTCCAGCGCGTCAGGCCGGAAACACCGTTTAAGAGACAGTCCCCCACATGACGGCTCTCCACACGGTGGCTCTCCACACGGTGGCTCTACAGAAGAAGAATCCGGCAACGTCGAGTCGGGGCGCACGTCGACGGGGCGACAGAACCACTCGGCTGCCCGGAGTGATCGTGTCGGCATCGACGGCGAGCGTTGCGTCGTGCAGAGTGCTCACAGCCCGGAAAGTGCCTATGTAGCCGCGAAGGTGCATTGCGGCTTTGCCGTTGCAGCATGCACCCTCGACACCCGTGACGCAGAGACACCCGTGCACCCGTGCACCCGGTCGTGAACGGCGCCCGGAGTCCGCTCCCGGAGCGTATCCGGCTCGAATCAGCCACGAGTTGAGGTACCTAGGCACACACAGAAGGCGGGCTCCGCGTGCGGTGTGCACGTGGAGCCCGCCTGTTTCCTGCGAGGGAAATCCGGGAGAAGGGCTGCTTAGCCCTTTTTGATGACGACCGTGGAGTTGTCGCTGTAGTAGTTGCGCTGGAAGTCAATGATGGTCGAGGTCTTGGCGATGACGGCGCAGTTGGAGACCTTGGTGTCTCGGCCGAACGTGTTGTCTTTGATGATGGTGCCTTTGAGGGGGCCGTAGGCCTTTTCGGCGATGTTGACGGTGCAGGCGCCGTTGTTGGCGTAGTTGTTGGTGAAGACGAAGTTGGAAACCACTCCG
>NZ_JASITB010000016.1 GCF_030063455.1 Cryobacterium sp. PH31-O1
AAATCAGAGGTCCCGGCAGCTCCAATACCGATCAATTCCCCTCGAACTGATCAGGTAACTGGATCTGGATGATGAGCTAAAGCTACAAGGAACAAAACAGGCGGTCCCCGGTGCAGTTGCAGACGCACCGGGGGCCGCCTCGTTTAACGCAACCCCAGTCAAAGCGTGATCCGCGTTTTCGATCTCCCCGAAATTACCTGGATCCTCACGACCCTCCTGCTTTTTAGCAGAGTCCTAAATTGCAGGCCTTGATCTCCCACCAGTTCACGGACCGGGTCAACGACAGAGTAGCCACCAGCCTTCGCGCTGGTTGAAGGCGTGACAAGGCCCCGCCGGTGACTTCCGGCGGGGCCTTGATCGTGACGGTTGCGGCGGCTTCGCGTCGGCGCTACCGTCGAACAGCGAGTCTTGAAATCGTCGGGCGGGGGTGGCTTTCGATTCCCCAAAACGCAGCAGAAGGACGATGTAAATCACCGCCGCAACGGCACGATCGCCAGATCGGGTGGGGGAAGGGCAAATCATAGTTCAGCGCCGGTAAAGACGACAGTCTGAGCCAGCAGGGTCGATGCCCCGAGGCTCCACTGGGGTTGGGTTAAACGAGGCGGTCCCCGGTGCGTATGCAACTGCACCGGGGACCG
>NZ_JASITB010000017.1 GCF_030063455.1 Cryobacterium sp. PH31-O1
GGAATCCCTGACTATGCTGCTGGCTTTGGAGAGCGTGGGCCGAGTCGTCGATGGAGCCCGGGTGCTCTCCACGACCGATGTGCTCCGCCGCTCCGAGTACTTCGATGCTTCCGCCGCGAAGAGCGCCACAGCTCGAGCTACCGCCGGCCAGAGTACTGCGACCCAGACGGCCGCCGGTGCGGCGGTGGTTTTGGCCGCGCCGACCTTGGCGCGTCGGCTCGGCTGCCGCAGCGGCGTCGAGCGGGTCTGCACCCTGGCCCGGGTCTCCCGCGCCGAGGTGCGCCAGCGTGCCGCGCTCGGCGCGAAAACCGGCCAACGGATGCTGCTCGGCCGCCCCCTCACCCCCATATACCCCGTTCTTGGCGATGCCCTGCAGAACGGAGCCGTCGGGGTGGAGCAAGCCCGTGTCATCGTGACGGTGCTCGACGGCCTGCGCACCTCGGTACTGATCGAGGACCTCGACCGCGTCGAACGCTCCCTCGTCGCCAGCGGCTCCGGCACGATCACCCCCGAAACCGCGGGCCTGCCCGGCGCCGGCATCGCCTTCGCCCCCGAACTGCTCCGACAGCAGGGCATTCAATGG
>NZ_JASITB010000001.1 GCF_030063455.1 Cryobacterium sp. PH31-O1
AGCTTATAAACTGGGCCCACGGTCCGAACATGGGCCCGGCGCCGGTCCCGCCCCGGCCGCAGTCCCCGTAAACCGAGGGTGTCACCCGAGAACGATAGAATTTGAACATGGCTGGACTGATTCGACAAAGTGACATCGAGGAGGTCAAGGCCCGCACCAACATCGCCGACATCATCGGTGACTACGTCACCCTGAAGTCTGCTGGCGTCGGTTCGATGAAGGGTCTCTGCCCGTTTCACGACGAGCGCAGCCCCAGCTTTCACGTGCGCCCGCAGGTCGGTTTTTACCACTGCTTCGGCTGCGGCGAAAGCGGCGACGTCTACTCTTTTCTGCAAAAGATGGACCACGTCAGCTTTAGCGAAGCCGTCGAACGCCTCGCCGGACGGGTCGGCCTCGACCTGCACTACGAAGACGGTTCCGGCGCTGCCCCTGACCACGGCAATCGCGCGCGCTTGCTCGCCGCCAACCAGGCAGCGTCCGATTTCTTTATCGACCAGCTCGGCAGCGCCGGCGCCGAAGTTGGCCGGGCCTTTCTCGGTCAGCGTGGCTTCGATGCAGCGGCCGCGACCCGCTTCGGGGTCGGCTTTGCACCGAAGAGTTGGGACGAACTCACCAACCACCTGCGCGGTCGCGGTTTCACCACCGACGAGCTCACCCTGTCCGGTCTGGTCTCCAGCGGCGACCGGGGAATCTACGACCGGTTCCGCGGCCGTCTGGTCTGGCCAATTCGCGATATCACCGGCCAGACCATCGGCTTCGGCGCCCGCAAGCTGCTTGACGACGACAAAGGGCCCAAATATTTGAACACCCCCGAATCGCCGGTCTACCACAAGGCCCAGGTGCTCTACGGGCTCGACCTCGCCAAACGCGACATCTCCCGCAGCCACCAGGTCGTTGTGGTCGAGGGATACACCGACGTGATGGCGTGCCACCTGGCCGGCATCACGACGGCCGTCGCCACCTGCGGTACCTCCTTCGGCGTGGATCACATCAAGGTGCTGCGCCGGGTGCTCGGCGACGACTCGGGCGTTGGCGAAGTCGTGTTCACCTTCGACCCGGATGCTGCCGGCCAGAAGGCCGCTATGCGCGCCTTCAGCGAAGAGCAACGCTTCTCCGCCCAAACCTATGTGGCGGTCGGACCGGAGGGACTGGACCCCTGCGATCTGCGGCTGCAGCGCGGCGATGACGCTGTGCGCCGGCTGGTCGATTCGAAGAAGCCCATGTTCGAGTTCATGATTCGACAAATTCTCTCCCAGTACAACCTCGACACCGTAGAGGGCCGAACGGCGGCGCTGCGGGCCGCGGCACCGGTCGTCGGCGAGATTCGCGACCCTGTGCTGCGGCCCGGGTACACCCGTGAACTGGCGCGCATGCTCGGCGTCGACATGGGCGACGTTGCCAAGGCGGTCACTAACGCCCAGTCCGGCGCGCGGGCCGCGGCGAGCGGTGGACCGAACGCACCCCGCCACGGCGGCGCGGTCGAAGTGTTGCCCGAGCGCCCATTCTCCCTGGTCGAGCTGCCGACCGACCCGGTCACGCGACTTGAGCGGGACGGCCTCATGGCCATGCTGCAGCGGCCAACGCTGATCGGCCGGGATATTCTCGACAGCGCGGTGCAGACATCCTTTGCGAATACCTCTCTCGCGGTCGTGCGCGACGCCATCGCCGCCAGCCTGGCGCACTTCGAAGCTCCAGATTGGCTTGATCGGGTGGTCGCCGAGGTACCCGACACCTTCAAGAACCTCGTGCAGGAACTCGCCATGGCAAACCTGCCCGAGCGCACCGAGAAAGACGTTGCCCGCTATGTGCGCGATATAACGATCGTGCTCATCGACAAGGACCTGCTTCGGCTCAAGGCCGAGTTGCTCGGTCGCCTCCAACGAGCGGATGCCGCCGACACCGAAATGTATCGCACCCTTCAGCGAGAACTCGTGCGGGTCGAGGCCGAGCGCCGCGCCCTCCGCGAGGAATGACCCGGGCAGCAGCCCCGTCTGCTGCCGCGCCAACATCTGAGCGGAAAAACTGGGACTGCAACACATGAGCTTGTGAATGTTGCAGATCTGTAAAGAAGCTGCGGCTGAGCGCGGCTATCGGCGAACTCTGTGCTAAATCTTGCCTAACAGCAAGATCAGTTGCGCCCATTTTGGTGCTTCTAATCGTGAGACTTCGACAGGAAGAGGACGACGGATATGACATCCGCATTCACTAACGGCAAACGCGCTCTCGTTGCCACCACCGGGATTGCCCTCGCGGCATTGGTCCTTTCCGGTTGTGCCGCCGGAGGGGGAACCAACACCGACTCCTCTGGCGGTCCAATCACCATAGGGACCACCGACAAGGTGACCGCGCTCGACCCGGCTGGTTCCTACGATGCCGCATCGTTTGCCGTGCAGACGCAGGTCTTTCCATTTCTCTTGAACAGCAAGTTCGGCACCGCGGACGTCGAACCCGACATCGCCGTCAGTGCCGAATTTACTGCGCCAACCGAGTACACCGTTGTGCTCAAGCCCGACCTCAAATGGGCCAACGGCAACGACCTGACCTCCTCGGACGTAAAGTTCAGCTTCGACCGTCAGCTCGCTATTGCTGATGACCTCGGACCTTCATCGCTGCTTTATAATCTGGAGAGCACGGAGGCCGTCGACGACACCACCGTGGTCTTCACTCTCAAGGCCGGGAATGACCAGATCTTCCCGCAAATTCTCTCCAGTCCGGCCGGCGTGCTCGTAGACGAGGACTCCTTCTCCGCCACCGAGATCACCTCCGACGATGACATCGTCGCGGCTGAAGCTTTTGCGGGCCAGTATGTACTTACCAGCTACGACTTCAACAACCTTCTGGCCTACAAGGCCTATGACGGATACCAAGGTCTGCTCGGGGCTGCGAAGACCGACGTCATCAACGTCAAATACTTCACCGACGCATCCAACCTCAAGCTTGAGGTTCAGGAAGGTGGCATCGACGTTGCCTACCGCAGTTTGTCAGCGACAGACATCGACGACCTACGCGGCAATGACGCGGTCAAAGTTGTCGACGGCCCCGGTGGCGAGATTCGCTACATCACGTTCAACTTCAACACGCAGCCCTATGGCGCAACGACCGCTGATGCTGACCCGGCCAAAGCCCTCGCCGTTCGTGCGGCCGTAGCCGATGTCGTTGACCGTGAAGAACTGGCCGACCAGGTCTACAAGGGCACATACACGCCGCTGTACTCCTACGTACCTGCAGGACTCACCGGAGCCAACGAATCCCTCAAGGGTCTCTACGGCGATGGCAACGGTGCACCCGACATTGAAAAGGCAGCGGCAGACCTCGCGGCAGCCGGCGTTCCCACGCCGATCGCGCTGAACCTGCAGTACAACGCCGACCACTACGGCCCCGGATCCAGCGACGAGTACGCGCTGATCAAGAGCCAGCTGGATGCCTCGGGCCTGTTCGACGTTAGCCTGCAGTCCACAGAGTGGGTGCAGTATTCCAAGGACCGCGTTGCTGACGTGTACCCGGCGTATCAGCTCGGCTGGTTCCCGGACTACTCTGACGCCGACAACTACCTGGCCCCGTTCTTTGCCGAAGGCAACTTTTTGAAGAACCACTTCGACGACGCCGAGGTCACCGCCCTGATCCAGAAGCAGGCAGTCACCAACGACGCCGAGGAGCGCACGGCTCTCATTGAAGAAATCCAGGACAAGGTTGCGGCCCAGCTGTCGACCGTGCCGCTGCTTCAGGGTGCGCAGGTAGCCATCACCGGGACCGACATCACCGGTACCGCAGACACGCTCGACGCCTCATTCAAGTTTCGTTACGGCGCGCTGGCCAAAGGCTAGACGGTACTACGACTAGAGTTCTCTCTAGTTTGATCACCGGGGGTGTTCAGCGATGCTATCGCTGGGCACCCCCGATTCTTTTGCAATTGTGAGGTAGTAATGACCACTGTGGCCATGAAGCCGCCGGTACCGGCCGCTGGGCGTAGCCCGAAGAAGAAGACCAGCCCGGGCGGCGGAATAAGCCGCTACCTCCTGATTCGGTTCCTCCTCATCTTTCCCACCATTTTCATTCTGGTTTCGATGGTGTTCTGGCTCATGCGCACGACGGGAGACCCGATCACTGCCGCGTTGGGTGGCAAGCTTGGCCCCGACCAGCTCGCCGAACTGATCAGCAATGCCGGCTACGACCGCCCGATTTTCATTCAGTACGTCGAATATCTGGGGCAGGTGTTCACCGGCAACTTCGGAACGACTATCAGCACCAACCGTCCGGTCTCTGAAGTGCTCTTCACCTATGGGTCAGCAACGGCGGAGCTCGTGTTCTACTCCCTGATCGTCGCTTTTATCGTTGGTATTCCGCTCGGCATGATTGCTGCCTACTGGCGCGACAAGGCACCGGACGCTTTTCTGCGCGTCTTCGCCATCCTCTGCTACGCCACCCCCGTCTTTTTCGCTGGACTGCTGCTCAAGCTGGTTTTCGCTGTCTGGTTCAAAATATTGCCGCCCTCTGGGAGAGCGAGTATCGGCTCCGAACTGCAGATGCAGCTACTACCAGACAAGACCGGCATCTATTTCATCGACGCGATAAAAACCGGCGATCCGATGGTCCTGAGCGATGTGCTCATGCATGCGGTGCTGCCCGCTCTCGCCCTTGGACTATTGACCGCCGGCGTGTTCCTTCGTCTGGTGCGCACCAACGTCATTGGAACGCTTGGCACGGACTATGTCAATGCCGCCCGGTCGCGGGGAGTCAACGAATTTCGTCTGGTGCGCACGCACGCCTACCGTCCCGCGCTCATTCCCATCATTACCGTTATCGGCTTGCAGGTGGCCTTGCTGCTTGGTGGCGCTGTCCTCACCGAAACCACCTTCGAATGGAAGGGTTTGGGGTTTGTGCTCATTGAATTCATCAAGGCCCGCGACTTCGTTGCCGTGCAGGGCATTGTGGCCCTTCTGGCCGTTATCGTTGCGCTATCGAACTTTATCGTCGACATCATCGCCGCGCTCATCGACCCGAGAGTGCGGTACTAACCATGGCAACGCTCACTTCTGACACCACGCACTCACCCAAGGCTCCGCTGTGGACACGGCTTCCCATCGTGCACCAGGTGCGTCAAAGCGTCGGGCTGCAACGAGGCATGCTCGTAGCCGGTCTCATCATCACCGGCATCTTCATTCTGACCGCAATCTTCGCACCACTGCTCGCGCCGTACGGCTTCAGCCAACTGCGCGATGAGAACGGTACTTTTGGGGCCCAACTGGAGCCAGGCGGCAATCATCTGCTTGGCACCACCGTCGGCGGCTACGATGTGCTCTCCCGGGTGATCTGGGGCTCGCAAACCGCGATCGCCGTTATGGTCGTGGCCGTCGTGCTGTCAATCTTTGCCGGTGTTGCGCTCGGCCTCGTCTCGGGATACTTCGGCGGCTGGCTCGACCGGGTGCTCGTCGTCGTGTGCGACGCCGTTTACGCCTTCCCGGCCTTGCTGCTCGCCATCGTCATGGGCATCGTCATCTCCGGCGGTCGCTCCGACCTCATCGGCGGCATCCTTGCCGCGGCGATTTCGATCACCGTGGTGTTCATTCCGCAGTATTTCCGTGTGATCCGGGCAGAGACAGTGCGCATCAAGGCCGAAGCATACGTGGAATCGGCTCGAGTGCTCGGTGCCAGCAGCGGACGAATTATGTTTCGGCACGTACTGCGCAACGCCACCCGCACGCTCCCGCTCATCTTCACGCTTAACGCCTCCGAAGCGCTGCTGACCCTCGCGGGCCTCGGTTTCATCGGTTTCGGCATCGAACCGTCGTCGGCAGCCGAATGGGGCTACGACCTCAACAAGTCACTCTCCGACGTGACAAGTGGAATATGGTGGAGCAGCCTGTTCCCCGGCCTGGCCATCGTGCTGGTGGTACTCGGCATCACTCTGGTCGGCGAAAGCCTCAACGACCTCGCCGACCCTCGCCTGCGCAGTCGTCGCGCGCCCGGCAAAAACGCCGGTGTCGTCGCCGCCACCAGTGTGGTTGCCGGTGGCACGCTCACCGCTGGTCCCGGCGGCGTGGATGGGCTCGAAACGAGTCCGCCGTTGCCCGACGTCCACCCGAACGATGACCCTTTCGAGGCCAAATAATGAGCGCTGATTCCCTGCCCGATGTCGTACGTATCGAGAACCTCAATGTGACCTTCGCCACCGACGGCGGCGCTGTCAAAGCCGTGGATGGTGTGAGCCTGCACGTCGCACCTGGCGAGGTGCTCGCCATTGTGGGCGAGAGCGGAAGCGGAAAAACGGTGACCGCACGCACCATCCTCGGTCTGCTCCCGGAGACAGCCACCGCCCACGGCGCCGTCATTCTTAGCAGCAAAGATGGCGCCAACTCGAACGACGTTCTCGCCGTCAGCAAGCAGAAGCTTCGTCAACTGCGGGGAACGGATGTCTCCATGGTCTTTCAGGAGCCGTCCACGGCTCTCAACCCCGTCTTCACGGTCGGCTGGCAGATCGCCGAGGGCATCCGCGCCCACGGTGAATTCAGCCGCAAGGAGGCGCGCGCCAAAGCCATTGAGATTCTCGGCCGGGTCGGAATCCCCGACCCCCAGAGCCGAGTCGACTACTACCCGCATCAGTTCTCCGGCGGTCAAAAGCAGCGCGTCGTCATTGCCATGGCCCTCGTGCTCGACCCCGGGCTCATCGTGGCCGACGAACCGACCACCGCCCTCGACGTGACCGTGCAGGCCGAGATCCTCGACCTGCTGCGCCGCTGCCGCGACGAATTCGGCACCGCCATCGTGCTCATCACCCACAACATGGGGGTCGTCGCTGACCTGGCCGATCGTGTTGCCGTCATGTACGAGGGCAAGGTCGTCGAAGAGGCAACAGCGCAGGCCCTGTTCTCGAACCCGCAGCACGACTACACCAAGCGACTGCTCGGCTCGGTACCTCACGTTGGACAGGGGACCACCCGTGCTACCGCTCGGGCACTTGCCCGCGAACCCGGCTGGGCAGAAGAAACGCCGGTCGTCGTCGCCGACAACCTAAAGATCCAGTACCCGGGACGGCTGGGTAAACCCGGTTTCACCGCCGTCGATGGCGTGAGCTTCGTGATCCGGTCCGGCGAGGTGCTCGGCCTCGTGGGTGAGAGCGGATCCGGCAAGACCACCATCGGTCGCGCCATGGCCGGACTCACCCGGGTCACCGACGGTTCCCTCACCGTGCTCGGTCACGAGATGAACGGATTCAGGGAGCGCGCCTTCAAGAAGGTGCGCAGCGAGATCGGCTTCGTCTTCCAGGACCCGGCGTCGAGCTTCAACCCGTTGCTCACCATCGCTGAGTGCGTGGCCGAACCACTCGTCGTGCACGGTCGCGCCGCCAACGCCGGTGCGGCACGCAAACGGGTCAACGAACTGCTCGAGGCGGTGCAGTTGCCCCGCGCCTATGGCGATCGCTACCCGCACGAGCTCAGCGGAGGTCAACGTCAGCGTGCGAGCCTGGCCCGTGGTCTTGCGCTGGAACCGAGTCTGCTGATAGCGGACGAGCCGACCAGTGCGCTCGACGTGTCGGTGCAGGCGAAAGTGCTCGAACTCTTCGCTGAGCTGCAGAGGGAGTTCGGGTTCGCCGCGCTTTTCATCAGCCACGACCTCGCCGTCGTCGACATTCTCGCCGACCGCATCGCCGTGCTCTACAAGGGGAAACTGGTCGAGGAAGGCACCGGTGCCGAGGTGCTCGGTGCCCCGAAGGATGCTTACACCCAGCGGCTGCTCGCCTCGCTCCCGGTTCCCGATCCGGCTGCGCAGGCACTGCGGAGGGATGAACTTCGCATTCTGCGTGCGGCAGGATAGAAGGTATGAGGCATGGCGCGGCATCCGTTCCCCCGATCACTACGAGCGATCTGACGATCGAATACCCGCCACACGGGGCGAGCCCGGCATTTGTCGCGGTGCACGGGTTCACCCTGCGTATCGCTCCGGGCGAGGTGGTGGGGCTGCTCGGCGAGAGTGGCTCCGGCAAGAGCACCCTGGCCCGGGTGCTCTCCGGTGACGCCTTCGTGAGCGACGCTACCGGCATCCGTCCCCAGATCACCGGGGGAGAGGCGACCGTGCTCGGCTACGGCCTGCGCCGCATCAGCAAGCGCAAGCTGCGAGGGCTCACCTTCGGCGTCGGGGTGCTGGCCCAGGATGCCGCAGACACACTGCCGTCGACCCTGACGGTGGCCGAGATCGTGGCCGAGCCGGTGCTCGAACGGGACTCGCGCTACAACCGTCGTGCGCTCGGTGCCCGAGTGGCCACCATGATCGATGCGGTGCGCCTCCCGCTGGCCGTTCTTGGGCAGTATCCATACGAGCTCTCCAGCGGCCAACGGCAGCGTGTGGCGCTGGCTCAGGCGCTCGTGCTGGGCCCGACCCTGCTGATCGCTGACGAGCCTACAGCGGGCGTTGACGTGCTGGTGCGTGACGCCGTGATCGACTTGATTAGCGAACTGCAGCGGGAGAGATCGTTCTCGGCACTCGTAATCAGCCACGATCTGGCCGTGCTGCGGCGGGTCGCCAACCGCATCGGCGTCATGCACCAGGGCGTGCTGGTCGGCCTCGGCACCATCGACGACGTGTTTCGAGACCCTTGGCATCCCTACGTGCGGGGTCTCGCCGCAGCCCTGCAGCCCGACCTCAATGTCCCTGACGTCGATGACGCCCACAGCGTTGCCGTTGGCGACGTGGGTGATGAAACGGATGCTGCGGCCGGGAGTTGAGGCGGGGCGCGACCGGTCACATCCGCTGTAGCGCGTGACCGGTCGTGCCGACGTCGACACGCCCGACCGGCTTGGCGCGCCCGAGACTGCTCATGTGTTGCTCTGGCCCACTTTGCGAGGGCTGCACCGCATATGACGCGACATATTCGGCAGTTGGAGTCGATCAAAACCCGTCGTGGTTTTGGACTGCCAGGAAACCTTGGTAAAGTAGCAACGCTGTTCACAGCATTCCTCGATAGCTCAATTGGCAGAGCAGCGCACTGTTAATGCGCAGGTTCTTGGTTCGAGTCCAAGTCGGGGAGCGAAAGGCCACTCAGGGCTCCACCCCGGGTGGCCTTTTTTGTCGGTACGTTTTGTTTCGACGAAAAAGTTCCTTCCCAATGTGAATGGCTTGGGCACAAGAGACGGCGGACAGCAGTGGATTTCTCGCAACTTCTGGTACCGGCACTGAGCGTACTCTCTGGCGCGCTCCTCGTACTCTGGACTATCTCGCAGCTGCGGTCGCGCCGGGTCATCTTCGATCGAAACGCCGCCGAGCGCGTGCGCATCGAACTCGAACTCTCTCTCGCCGAGCAGCAGGGGCGCCTCGCCATCATCCGCGAGCTGCAGGACGGCGCAGTGCTCACCATCGCCCGGCTCATCACCCGCGCCGAGGGCGCCCGCTACACCGCTGAGAGCGACCCCTCGACGGCCGTGCGCGCCGCAACTGCCCTGGTTGACGACGGCCGGGTGGCCCTCGCCGACATGCGCCGCGTGCTGACCATCGTGCGCGAGGGTGAAACCGTCGGGGCGCTGCAGCCTGGCCCGCAATCCACCAGAGACCTGTTCCGCGTGATGCGCGATGCCGGCCTCGTGGTGAGCTTCATCGAGTCCGGCGAACGATTCGCGCTCAAGGCGGGTGCCGAGCTCGCCATCTTTCGTATCCTGCAAAGCGCGCTCTCGAACGCGCTCAAGCACGGCGGCGTCGGCACGGAAGCACGGGTCTCGTTCACCTGGACCAGGGACGGCCTGCAGCTGCTCGTCGACGACGACGGCATCCGTGCCGCCGCACGTCGGGATGGCAAGGACACCGGCGAACAGGTCGCCCGCACCCCGTACACAATCGAAGACGACCTTAAGGCCCTGAGCGAGAGTATCGCCGGCCCCGGCATCACCCAGATGCGTGAGCGCGCCCAGCTGTTCGGCGGCGTGTTCAACGCCGGCACGGTTCCCGGACTGGGCTTCTCGGTGTCGGCAGTGTTCCCGTCGCTGCGCTTTCACAACGGCGTGCACGGCGTCGACCTCTCCCGGTGACCTCGGCGCCCGTCACCGTGCCCGCTTCCCACCCGCTCGACGAGACGCACCAGCAACGTCTGGCCGTTCGTGAGGGCCTGGCCGTTGGGCTCGCCACCGCCGCTTACGGTGTGTCGTTCGGTGCGCTGTCGGTCGCAGCGGGGCTCGACATCTGGCAGACCAGCTTCATCAGCATCGTCATGTTCTCTGGTGGTTCCCAATTTGCCCTCATCGGCGTGCTCGCTGCCGGTGGGGTCGCTGCCGGCCCCGCAGCGATCGCGAGCGCTGCCCTGCTCGGCGTGCGGAATGGCATCTACGGCATGCGCACCGCCCCGATCGTCGGCAGCGGGCTCTGGAAGCGGCTCGCCGCCGGGTGGATCACCATCGATGAATCCACCGCTGTCGCTCTCGCCCAGCCGACCGCACGCAGCCGCCGGGTCGGATTCTGGATCACCGGGCTGGCCGTCTTCATCGGCTGGAACGCGACCACCCTGCTCGGCGCACTGATCGGCGACGCGCTCGGTGATACCAGAGCCTACGGGCTCGACGCTGCCGCCGCCGCGGCCTTCGTGGGTCTGCTCTGGCCTCGCCTCAAGCGGATGCAGGCCGTTGCGGTGGCCGTGGCGGCCACGGTGGTCGCCGCCACGCTCACGCCGGTGCTCATGCCGGGACTGCCCGTGCTGGTCGCAGCGCTCGTGGCGGTGGTGGTCGGCCTGTTTAATTGGCTGGGCGGGCCGGCGCTGCCGGGTTCGGCATCCGCTCGAAGAGGCCGGCGCTCGTGACTCTGTGGCAGATCATAATTGCGGCGTCGATCGCCGTGCTCGCGCTCAAACTGGCCGGCTACCTCGTGCCGCCCGCGCTGCTGGCGAAACCCACGCCGTCTCGCATTGCCGACCTGCTGACCGTGGCCCTGCTGGCGGCGCTGATCGCGGTGCAGACGCTCGGCAGTGGGCAGGCGCTTGCTCTGGATGCCCGCATTCCGGCCGTTATCGTGGCGGCCGGCCTGTTCGCGATTAAAACGCCGTTCATCGTCGTGGTGATCGTGGCGGCGCTGGTCGCCGCTGGCCTGCGCGCCCTGACCTGACGGCCTCAGCCCTCGAGGTTGTCGACGCCCGGCGTCCAACTCAGGCCGGGGACGCCCCAACTCTTCTTGCGCTCGACCTTGGCGGCCATCTTCGAGTAGACATGCTCGAGGCGATCGACGTACAGCGTGCCGTCGAGGTGATCGAATTCGTGCTGGAAGATGCGGGCGAGCCAGCCATCCGCTCGAATCTCAAACGGATGCTGCTCGGCGTCGACGGCCCGCAAAATGGCCGACTGGGCTCGTTTCAGCGGAAAACGCTCGCCCGGAAACGACAGGCACCCTTCGTCTTCGTCGACATCTTCATCGTCGACGGGCTCAGCGGAGACCGGCGTGATCCATAGTTCCGGGTTGATCGCGACTCCGCGCCAAGAGACGTCGTCATCGTCCTGGTAGCTGTACGTGAAGAGGCGCAGCCCGACTCCCACCTGGGTGGCGGCGAGACCGACGCCAGGCGCAGCATCCATCGTCTCGAACATGTCTCGCACCAATTCGCGCAAATCGTCGTCGAAATCGACGACGGGAGCGGCGGGGGAGTGGAGAACGGGGTCACCTGAAATAACTATCGCGCGTACGGCCATTTCTCCAGAATATCGGCAAGCTTGTCGATAAGGTCATCAAGTGACCTCTGACCTAACCGATCTGGCGACAGAAATCGCCATTGATCCACGTCAGGCCATCGGAATTCCGTTGGCCTTGGTCGGCGCCGTCTTTCTTTCCCTTGGCGCCCAATTTCAGCATCGTGGTGTCACCAAGGTGGAGGCGCGCACCGCAGAGGTCACCGGTGGACTCAACCTGCGCCAGCTCACTCTGCTGCTCTCGCGGCCCAGTTGGGTGTTCGGTTCGCTCATGCTCGGCCTCGCCATCGTGTTCCAACTGACGAGCCTCGCATTTGCCCCCCTCATTGTCGTGCAGCCGCTCGGGGCGGTCGCGCTGGTCATCACCGCCGTTCTGAATGCCCGCGTCAGCAAGGTCAAACTCAATCGGGCCAGCATTATCGCCATCTCAATGTGCGTGGGTGGTGTCGGCCTGTTCGTGACGGTGGCCGCTTTCACCGCCGTTGACAAGCCGGTCACCGACAAAAATCTGGTGACCATTCTCATCGTTCTTGCGTTGGTGCTGCTGGCGTTTGCACTTGCCTTCGGATTTCTGCGGCGCCGGTCGCAGGCAATTTTCTACATTCTCGGCGCCGGAGTGCTGTACGGGTTCGTGGCGACCCTCGCCAAGGTCGTCATCAATCGCACCCAGAATGGTAATTTTGAGTGGCTCACCCTCACTTGCGTGCTCGGGCTGTTGCTCGCGGCGGCCCTGGGGGCGTACTTCGTTCAGAATGCCTACGCGTCAGGGCCACCCGATCTCGTCATTGCAGGGCTCACCGTCGTCGACCCGCTGGTCGCGGTCGGAATTGGAATCGTCGTACTCGGCGAAGCCAGCCAGGCGCCGCCGGCAGCGGCGGTGGCGTTCGTCCTTGCCGGAGCGATTGCTATCTGGGGCGTGTTCCTGCTTGCGCGGTACCACCCCCAACTCGATCGTTGACTAGTAAAGAATTTTGCGCTCCCACGGTGCGGGACACAGTGAAGACGGCACGGTTTAGAATAGTGTTCGAGTGTGCAGCGTCAATTTCGCCAACCGCACCCGAGATTTCCTGCCGGACGATGATCCCCGGCCCAACAACGTAGGGACCACTCCACTTGTCAGATTCGACCGACTTGCTGAGCAGCCCGAACCCGGGCGAAGCGCCCGAGAGCGCTGCGAGCGCGAAGCCGCGCATTCGCGTTCTTATCGCCGCCGACACGTTTGCCCCCGATGTGAACGGCGCGGCCCGATTCGCCGAGCGGCTCGCCGGCGGCCTGGTGGCCAGAGGCCACGAGGTTCAGATCATGGCCCCGGCCGCTTCGCGCAAGCACGGCAGTTGGACCGAGATGCACGAGGGCCAGCCGATGGTGGTGCACCGCCTGCACAGCTGGCGCTGGTATCCGCACGACTGGCTGCGTTTTGCTTTGCCGTGGCTAGTTCGCGGTGAAAGTCGGCGCATTCTCGACTCTTTCCACCCCGATGTTGTGCATTTTCAGTCGCACATCAACGTTGGGCGGGGGGTGTCCATCGAGGCGGCCAAGCGCAATATCCGTCTGGTCGGCACGAATCATTTCATGCCAGAGAACATGGTGAAGTTCTCCCTCGTTCCGGTCGGTTTTCAGGACCGGGTGATCAAGGCCGCCTGGAGGGCTGCCCGGCGCACCTTCGGCCGCGCTGCCGCCGTCACGACCCCGACCCGTCGCGCCGCCCAGTTCCTGGAAAAGTACACGGGCCTGACCGGGGTGCACGCCATCTCCTGCGGCATCGACGCCGACAACTACGCTCCCAACTTTGAGCCGCGCATCGAGAACCGCATTTTGTTCGTCGGTCGAGTTACTGGTGAAAAGCAGATCGATGTCTTGCTGCAGGCAGCGGCACTGCTGTCGACTGACCTCGACGTGCAGGTTGAGATTGTGGGCGGGGGCGATCAGAAACGCAACCTTGAGCACCTGGCTGACACCCTCGGCATCCGCTCACGAGTGACGTTCACCGGTTACGTGACGGATGACGAGCTTCGCGCGGCCTATTCGCGGGCCACAGTGTTTGCCATGCCGTCGATCGCCGAGTTGCAGAGCATCGCCACCATGGAGGCCATGGCCTCAGGACTTCCCATTGTTGCGGCCGACGCTATGGCGCTGCCGCACCTCGTGCACGACCAGGCGAACGGCTACCTGTTCAAGCCGAGTGACGCCCAAGATCTGGCGGACAAACTGACCGTGGTGCTAACGGCCCCGCCTGAACAGCTGGAGTCTCTCAAGCGGGAGTCGCTCAAGCTCATCTCCGCACACGACATTAAGCGCACTCTGAACACGTTCGAATGCCTGTATCGTGGGGAGCCGGTGAGCGATCTGGTCACCAACGGTGCCTCGTCGCAGACGCCGGAGTAGTCACATATCTGTGGGTTCGACCGTTTGGTCGTGCTTTTTGGGGCGGTAGCTCAGCTGGTTAGAGCAGCGGACTCATAATCCGTCGGTCCCGGGTTCAAGTCCCGGCCGCCCTACTGTAAATTGGATCTGATCAGGGTTTTGCCGCAGTGGTGTTCTCTTAGAATTCTATATTCTTCGAAGTCGTCGTGGGTTCACGTGCCAATGGGCTCTTGGAAATGACGGATGATCAGGTGTTTTAGTCGGGGTGGCACCGCGAGGCTTCATTTGGGTCATGTTTATTGGTTGTTTATTGTTCAAACCCCATCTAGGAGTCCGCTTCGATTCCCGGAAACCTGGGGTGCCTTCATGGTGTTGGGTGCTCTTGTGGTGGTCAAAGGTTGGCGGGTCGTGGGTTCACACCACTGATATTCGGTCTGGATATCTCGTTCATCTGGACTTTAATGTCCTTGCGATAACCCGAGACTTGATGCACGCACGTTTATCCACCGTTTATCCGATACCAAGCGACTTTTTAGGTTAGTGAGAGCCGATCGTGCTCGGCGCCGCTCGATCCATCTAGTGTGACTTCGATCAGTCGGTGTTCACTTCGGGATGCTTTGGTGTGAGCTGCTGGTTCGGCGCTTCGTAAACACGGGCTTGACTCCGCCAGCACGAGCGTTCCTATCCTCGCCACGGCACCCGCGTCGTAAACTTCACGCCACTCGGTCTGAACAAACGGCTCAGCCCGGTGTGAATGATGGCCCAACTTACTACCTGGATTTTTCCCACTGATTCATTCGGGGGAGTGCAGTGGGCGGATCCGAAAGCGGAGTAGACATGGCAGTGTTCCCGCGTCCCTGATCAGAGCATGACGGGCCGTGGCGCGGGCCACGGAGCCTACGTCTCGACGAAGGCTGGCGCCGGGGTGGTTCGCCTCGCCAAACGTGCTGGTTCGTCTTCGCGCAGTCCGTGCTGATCAAGATGTTCTTATGATGCGGTGTAACGAGCGGGATCCCGATCTCATCAAAGGTCGTTCGCGTGGGAGCGTGAGAAACATGGAGTGCGACACATTGATGGGACACGCGCGAAGGTGACTGCTGCGAGATCGGACTAGTTCAGCCTCGACAGTGAGGCGACTGAAGCCATGGCGACTGGGACAAAAAGCCTAGACCCGTTCCACGCTCGTAGTCCCTGCCCGCCACCACGGCAGCCACCCGTAGTCGATTCGCAGTCGCCAACGACAGTTGATGAGACGAAATATCAGGTGAATGGCCAATAACCCTTCGTATTATCAAGGGAACCTTTGTTTGGATGGTCGCTACCAATTAATGGAGTCATCTTCTGCCGAGTATGAGGGGAACTTCTGTAGATGGCACACGACCAATACCGGCGTATACAGGCAACGAACGCTGCTATCTACACGCTGATGTGAGAGGCGACGTCACTTGTGGTTGCATTTATTAGTCTACTTGCATAAGCTCCAAGTATCAGAAAATTCGCTGGCCCGACTAAGAACTGGAGCACACGTTGGATTCAGATGACACCCGTCCGAGCCTGAAGGATCTGCCGGATCGCCCTGCCCGCCATTTCACGAGTCACGACGTGCTGCTGATTGTCGGAGCGTGTGTTCTTGCCTATCTGGGAGGACTTGTTGCAGGTTTCGGTTTCATCATCGGTCCTGTCGTTGCCTTCATTGGCGGACTGATGGCCACCGCGGTTCGTGCGACTCGGTTCGGCCGGCCAAATGAGCCAGCCCTCGGTCGAATCAGTTATTTTGCATCAATTTCTGTAGCCGTACTCCTGCTGGTCATCACCTTTTATATTTGGAAAGGTGCTCCGTACGTAGATGGCGCCGTTGCGTATCTCGCACCGCTTGTAGGGGTGCTGGTTTACCTGATTTATCTCGTAATCCTATTCTGGAATCGCCGTAAATGAGCGAGGAACCTATCAACAAAGTCTTGTATCCATTACAGCGATTTAAAGTGTTGGGGTTCCTGTGCCAGGTCGAGTCGTCGAATTACGGATCGATCGGCGAGTTTACGGGCCTCAGCGTGAGTGATATCTCGAAAACCATTCGAACGCTCGAAGATCACGGCTATGTCATGGTCCGCAAGACGCGGCGTGGCCGCTATCCGGAGACCCTCGTGCGCGCTACTGAACTTGGCCAATCGGAGATGAAAAAGCTACTTCGTGGATTGAAAAAGTACGGTCATACAAGTTGAGGGCGGCAGTATGAACTCATACCACCCTCAACTTTGCTTCACTGAGTTATTCGAAAACCGAGCACTGCACTGCCGCAACCGCGAGGCCGCCTGCGATACCGATAACGCCACCGCCTATTCCAGCGCGTACGAGTTTAGGCAACACCGCTTCTGCGAGTTCAATCCACAGCTTCTGGCGAACCAATTCCGCGAGGGTTCCGATGACCAGACCGCCGATGAGGCCCAGAACACTGCCCTGAACCATGCAGTCAACGAAGTTCGTTGATGATTTGGCGGTCACGTTTGACTCAGTGTTGCTCGACGCGGATGCGCGGGCCTGTTCAAGCTGCGTTTCGATAGCAAGCGCTTGTCTAGCGCCCAGTAGTTCTGTTGCTGCGGCGACATCGTATGTGCTGATGCCGTCGGTGTCGTATGTGATGACATCTGTGAACAGTGTTTCCAGGCTGCTCGCCAGGATGTCTACTTCGCTTGCTTCGGCTACGAATTGGGCTGGTGCTGTTTGGGGCGCGGCCTGTGCTGCCGTAGGAACGAAAAGTGCGATCGCTATTGCTCCAGCTAAAGTGCTGAAAAGTGCCTTGCTCTTATTACGCATATGCTTCATTCTCCACCCAATCGGAGGGAGTGCCCACGATCAGATTCGTTTTAATATTCGGAAGAAGACCACTAGTACTAGTGATTGAATCTGCGTTGTAGCCATTAATTCTGATAATTTCTATTCAGAATAAACGTATTCCGATTCTGGACGATATTGCAGTCGGCATTTCAGGGGACATAAATTTTGAGACAGCGAAAATCGGTCTAAGAGTTCAGCCATTGGTGGACATTGCTGATGACAATTCTCTTTACACCAAACCATGCATTCGCAGGCATATGTGGAGCCAAGCTGGACGCTGGGGTTACGTTTCAGGTAATGGTGTGGAATTACAGCCATTCACTGGAACGATTGGCCAGTTGATCTGTCGTGATATTTCGCGTCGGAGGAACCTTTACTGAGGTGCTTTCCGCGTTCACTGCGAGCTTCTTTGGACATGTGGTCGGTGAGTTCATTGGCGGCGTTAGCCGGTGGCTTCGGGTGTCTCGCAACTCACTCGCCACCTATGAGAGAGGAGACATCAGGATAGCGAAACAACGCCCTCGAGCTCGTGCGTATAACGCCCGGTCATCGGGCAGTTTCTCGGGACACCTAAACGGTGTTGTGCCGATCACCAGCGGGCTCGATCGCAGTAACGGCGGGGGAGTGCCCGTTGAAGTTCCGTCTAACGGGCACCTTGATATTGCGGAACCACGACTATCCGGTGGCCCACGTGCGTCGGAGACATCTGCGGACGGTTTGCTCTTGTCCATTTGGTCGACTTAGCCTGAGGAGATGACAGAGAGGCCATCTCCGAATCAGAGCGCCAGCGAGGACCGCCGCGTTGTCGACCCCATGACGCAGCTGGAAGTACTTGTGCCGCCCGGCGTCACAGACGAGCGCGCGATCGAACATGCTCGGAAAGAGCGCAATGGTGAACTGCACCGCATTCGGTTCTTTGTGGACTGGGGGCACAACTACGCATTGTGGGAGAGCTTCACTGACAAGTACGTGATGGAGCCAGATGACTACGGAATCTCACTGCAGATAGGTCAACGCCTCAACGAGTGGTCCCGTTTCTGGCAGCAGCATTTCGACCCGTTCGACGGCTGGGATACCCAGGAGAACAAAGACTCCTGGCTGACGACGGGTGACGAGTTGGTACGTCTGCTCGAGATCGAGGTTTACGACATCGCCGTTGTATTGCCGCAGTTTCGCCAGGGTGAGTGAGCAGGCGACCGACACGGCGAAGATCTAACAACCGTTCACCGGGGGTTACTGTTGCGGGATCACTTATCGGGATTCGTATATCTCGCGTCGATGTCCAAGGCGGAGGATGAGCACGATCAACAGGTCGTCGTGAATCTCGTAAATGATGCGGTAGTCACCCGTTCGGACCCGCCATTCGCCAGAGCCTCCAACGAGTTGGATCGCCTTGGGTGGCCGCGGAGCGTCTGCCAGGAGGTCGATCGCTGCTTGAACTCGACGTCGAACCTGCGGATCGAACTTGCGCAGTTGCCGTTCAGCGGCTGGTGCGATCTTCACCGAGTAAGTCATACGAGGCCGAGGTCCGCTTTCACCTGTTCCCAAGGAGTCGGTTCGCTTTTCGTGCGACGCATCTCTTCACGGGATTCCTCAGCGGCACGAATATCGGCCATGTCTTCGGCCAATTCAATGAGACGCTCCAAATCGTCGACGTCGATAACAGCCGCGACTCGCCGCCCGCGGCGAGACAAGAAGACCGGCTCGTGCTCGGTGCGAGCGCGGTCGATGATTGATGCGAGCTGGTCGCGTGCATCAGAGACGCTGACGGGGACCGTGGTTGACATGTTTCAAGCGTACATTCCACTCCCCAAATGTACAAGAGGTCTTCAAATGTACAATTTCTCTCTCGCACAGGGTTCTCATTGCCGGACCAGCCAATCCGGCAACGAGACAACTGTTGAGGGCCCCGATCAATGGCCCGATTCGAATTGACGTTGAATAGTGCGGTAAACGGTCGACCTCGCGACGTTGAAGAGTTCCGCCAGGTCCGCGCTGGAGTGAAGGCCGGCGGTGTGGACTTCGATCAAGTGTTTCTGTTGCGCCACCGACAGTTTGGGCTGTTTACCGCGAAGTGTTAACGCCGACCGAAAATAGGGCCAGTATCGCCGATTGAAAACAGGGCCACCAGCCACTATGGAGGGTGTAAGGCCCGGGGACTTCCCTGACACTTCGTGGTCAGGACATGCCTGACAGTTTATACTTCAGGTGTTTCAACTGGGGGCTGCGGGACCTTCCGGGGTCGGCCGCGTTTGTTGCCGTTGCCGTGGTAGGTGGAGACGATGCACGGGTTCTTCACCTATCTCGAGGACAATCCCGGCGTCAACGATCCAGTGTTTCATGAGCGCTCGCACGGTGAATCGTTTCTGGACCTCGTGGCTGCCCAGTCTCGGTATCCGGGCTTGTGGATTCTCGACGAGCCGGAATCAGCGCTGTCATTCACGGGATCACTCGCCCTGCTGTGCGATCTCCGGGACATCCTTGCAGCCGGCGGGTCTCACGTGATTCTGTCCACTCATTCACCGATCCTTGCTTCGATCCCAGGTGCGCAGATCTACGAGGTCGAACCGTGGGGGTACCGTCCCTGCGCTTGGGACAACCTCGACCAGGTTCGCAATTGGCGATTGTTCCTGGACGATCCGCAACGGTACTACCGGCACCCGCTCTGAGGTCGACGGGCATAGCATTGCGGTTCATTCAACGGCCAGGTCTGCGGCCCTCGCACTGGATCGCGCAGGGCTCCGCAGTCGGGGTGGGCGGACAGGAACGGCGATAGTTCCGGCCCGAGCACGCTGTCGTCGCGTGCCTAGACCTCGCGGACGCCAATCACGGCCAGGAGCGCTTGGGGGCTCATGCTCAAGTCGGCAGCGCGCAGCCCTTCGAGATAGGTGGGGACGTCCTGGATCCAGTCGAATACGTGTGCCATCGGTGAGTGCGAACAACAACGCGTCGGAGAATAGACGGGTGACGCGTCCGTTGCCGTCCGTGAACGGATGCAGGTACACGAGACGGTGGTGCGCGTTCATCGCAATCCACTCGGGCGATGCCGTCTCGTTCTCGATCTGCCAGGCAATGGTTCCGAGCTCTTCCGGAAGTCGTTGCCGAAGCGACGCTGGCTCCACCCCGATGCTGAGTTCGCGTTGTCTCAGAATTCCGGCTCATTGCCAGATCGAGCCGAAGCATGCTGCGTGGATGTCTTCCAGAGTCCCTGGCCGGGTGAGGTCCGCATGCCCGATCTCGTTATTTGCGATCGCTAGCAGGAGGTCCTCGGACGCCGCGGCGATCGCGACCGTCTCCGCCTTAAAGACCTCGTCCATGGTGGCGAACGAGACTCCGCGCACGAAGGCGACGAGGTCGTCAGGGTTGACGGGAGTCCCGGAATAGGGTGAGGGCGCCGCCACTTTAGGCGCTGCGGCGGGCCTTGATCGACGCGATGAGCGTCGAACGGTGCTCCGCGCGCACCACGGGGACAGGCACACTGCGGGTTGCACGACCTTCGATTGCCATGGTTCGTTGCGTTGAGCGCACTACGAGCGCGCGCAGGGCCGCTCGATCGATGGAACCGTTCTGTTGCTTAATGGACAAGGTCGTCACCTCCTAAGTAATTGGATCGCTCAGGTGATTATATGCCGCGGTCCCGCACAACTCCATGGGGCTCCCGCCGGTCCTATGTGGGCAGCGAGGGAACGACGCGTCGTCGCCGCGCGCGATTTTGTCGCTGTCGTTTCGGCACGATCACCGGAGTGAAAGTGCCATCCCGGTCACGAGGCACCTGAATGGTCACCGGCCCCGCCGACGGACTGATCACCGTTTTGGGCCGGGCCCCGTTGCGCACGTTCGAGTCGTCACGCTCATCGGGGGGCACGGTTCTTCTCATGGCCGAGATGCCCGGTCAATTCCTCGTTCAGCGCCGTCTCCAGGAACGTTTTCGTGAACTGGCCCAACAGCCCATTCGGGCCATCCAAGGTCAGGCCCTGCTCCTTAGCCAGGCGCACCCATTCCTTCGCCGCCACCGCCTCACGAGTGGGCTCATTTTTCGTCTTCTTCGTCACAGCATCAAGTGTCGTCATCACGGCACCTTTCCCGCCAGACCCACGTCCAGCGCAATGGATGCGTCCTAAATGGTGCCAGACTGCCGATCTCCTCCAGCACGAGTGGCGCGGTGGTGGAGTATGGAGCCAGCGTTCCGTAAGGCGATGCGGCGGGCCGTCGCGATCAGGTCTTCAACGAGAGCGGACTGCTGGAGCAGCTTGGGGGGACGCCGGTGAGCTTCCAGAATCCGAAATACACGCGCATGGAAATCGAGAATGTGGCCAGGCCTTGCGCAAGGCCGGCAAAGACCCAGGTCCTGCGTGCTGGGCCAGAAACACCGAATGAGGGATACCCCCCTGCGCACCGCCGCCGCCAAGCGCCGGCTGCGCGCCCGCCCTGACTTCGGCGGGACAACCAAGCCACGCAAAATCCTTTTCCGGCTCTACAGCAGCAGCGCCGAACTCGCCCGACGCAATTCGCGCACCCCCGGGTGATCGTCGCCGGTGCGCGTGCACAGCTTGATGGTGCACGGCTCAATGTCATGAATGGGAATGAACTCCACGTCGGCGCCGGCATAGTAGGACGCAATCGAGGTGGTCGTAATGGCGATGGCGCGGCCGGTAGCCACCAGCTGCAATTCTTCGTCCATGGTGTGAATAATGGGCCCGTACCGCACTGGCCGGCCGCTGGGCCGCGGGTCGACCGCCCACCAGTTCATCCAGTCTTCGGTCATGTGATCGGCACCCACGTGCTCGTCGTCGTCGAGGTCATTGATCGAGACGCTGACCCGGCCTACCAGCGCATGCTCGCGGTGCACGGCTACCACGCGCGGCTCGGTTCCGATGGGCTCCAGGGTGAGGCCGTCCACCATGGGGATGGGGGGTATGACGAAGGATGCGTCAACCAATCCGCTGGCCACGGCGGTCAATTGTTCGGGCCAGCTCAGCTGTTTGAGCTCGATCCGAGTGTCCAACCGCCGCAACAGGGCGGTGGCGTGCTGGGTGCCGCCGGCAATGAACCCCACGCGCAGGGTGTGATCACGACTGCGCGCAAACCGGGCCAGATCTACCGCAGCATCCTGCGCTGAGTCAAGCAAACGGCGGGCGTGTGGCATAAAGGCTACCCCGGCCGGTGTCAGCGTGAGCGGGTGTGAATCACGATTGATCAGGCGAAAACCCAGCGATTGTTCCAGGCGGCGAATTTGCTGGCTGAGGGCGGGCGCCGTCACAAAGAGTTTCGCGGCGGTTCGGCCAAAATGGCCTTCCTCCATCACGCTCACGAACGCGCTGAGCGATCTCAGGTTAATGTCCAAGCCCGAAACGTCTTCGTTCACGCGCGCCACCTCCTTCTCTGCAGGTGTTCACAGTGTAGGTGGCAGGCGTGGGGCACCCGATAAGAAGTTCGTTCGTGTGCGCACGTTTTGCGACATGTACATAGCGGCACCGGTCGCCAAGACTCAAGGCAGATCAACGGCGAGCCAGTCTCGCTCCACCACTCAAAGAGGAGTCGTAGTGAATTCAACAGTCGTAATCGTCACCGGAGCAGCAGGCGGACTGGGGGCGGCGATCGCCGCTCGTGTGGCCGAAGATTTCGACGTCGTGGTGGTCTCCGACATTCAGGAGAAGGCGCTCGGCGCTCTTGCTGAAAAGATCGGCGGCACAGCTCGCATCGTGGCCGTCGTCTGCGACGTGAGTGATCCCGAGCAGGTCACCGCACTGTATGAACGGGCCAGCCAGGAGGGCGCCGTGACCGGGCTGGTGAACGCCGCCGGTATCGGCAATTTCACCGGGTTTGACGATCTCACGACCGAGCAGTGGGACCGCGTGTTCGCTATCAACACTCGCGGCACCTTCTTGATGTGCCAGGGGTTTGTGCGCGTTGCGACAGCACCGGCATCCATTGTCAATATTTCCTCGATCGGTGCCCGGTCTGGTAACGACGTACTGGCCCACTATGGAGCCTCCAAGGCCGCGGTCATTGAACTCAGCCACAGCGTTGCGCGTGCGTATGGACGCAAGGGCATCCGCTCGAATGCGCTCATGCCCGGTTTTATCTACACCGACATGTGGCGCAATAGCGTGCCGTTCATGCGCGAGCACAACCCCGAGTTGGAGGGCGTGACCGACGAGCAGATCTTCGCGGGCATCGTGGACCAGAACGTGCCGATGGGCCGCCCGCAGCAGCCAGAAGACGTGGCCGAAGCCGCCGCCTTCTTCTTGAGCGAACGGGCCAAAAACATCACCGGTCAAACCCTGGCCGTTGATGGCGGCACCATTCTCACCTAGCAGCCACCCTCCTTTGACCTTGACGAGAAAGAGAAATCTCATGACTGACGAACTTCCTACCCGCTATTTGATTATCGGTGCCGGTGTAAACGGCCTTATCGCCGCCCGCGCCTTTCTCCGGTACGGCATCGAGGTGGACATTATCGAGCGCCACGCCCGCCTCGGCGGGCTCTGGGACATGGACAATCCCGGTACGCCCATGTACGAAACCTGCAGCATGATTTCTTCACGGGTGGCGGGCGGGTTCGTGGGATACCCCATGTCGACTGACCTTCCGATGTATCCGCGCTGGTCTGACCTGTACGCCTATATTCAGGATTTTGCTCGCGAGTTTCAGCTGGAGCAGCTGTGCGAGTTTGGCCTGTCGGTGGTCACGGCCACGCCCGTGCAGACCGCGGACGGCCAGTACTGGGAGGTGCTGCTCTCCACCGGCGAAACCCGCAAGTATCGCGGAATTTTCACGGCGACCGGTGCGCAGTGGCAGCCCCTGGTGCCCAGTGTTCTCGGGCTCGAATCATTCACCGGCCGGGCCATTCACGCCAAGGAGTACCGCTCAACCGAAGAGCTTAAGGGCAAGCGGGTGCTCGTGGTCGGTGCCGGGAACAGCGGTGTGGATATCGCTTCCGACGCGGCTTTTCACGCGGAGGCCGCCTTCTTGTCTACCCGGCGCCCGTACTACTTCTTTCCCAAGCAGATCTTCGGCGTTGCCCTGCCCGACCTCTTCGACGGTCGGGCACAGATCACACCGCGGCCCTGGATGGAAGGCCTCGAACCCGCTGACTTTATGGACGTCGTGCTCTCGACCGTTGGCGACCTCTCGATCTACGGGCTGCCGGTACCCGAGGGTCCCGTTGGTGAAACCCACCCGATCGTGAGCAACACTGTGTTGCACGCCTTCTCCCATGGACTTCTCACCCGGCATCCGGATCTTGAGCGCATCGACGGCTCTACTGTGCACTTTCAAGACGGAACCTCGGAAGAAATCGACCTCATTGTTTTCGCTACCGGTTACGAGGTGCACTACGACTTTCTCCCCGACGGCCTCGTCGAGTACCGCCGCGGACACCCGCACCTGCACCTCGGCGTGTTCTTTCCCGGCGTTGAGGGCATCTATTCCGGCGGCACGCTGCACGCGGCGGTCGGCGCGGGCTGGACGGTCTTCGACTACTTCGCCAACTTCGCAGCAGCGGATGCCCACGCCACCCTCACCGGAGAAAACGCGGAGGGCTTGCGCCGCTTTCGAACCGAGTACAACCCCGACATGACGGCGGGCTTTCCCTTCGTTGATACTCCGCGCAACGAGAACCAGTACGACGCGCAAATGTTGTTGGCCACCATTCCGGATGCCGCGAGAAACGAATTTGGTATCTCCATGCCGACCGGATTCGACGACGAGGAGTTCTACGCGGCCCTGCCGCGGGCAAGTCGCGCGCCGGCTGTGGCAAGCGCAGCGGCGGCGTAGGCCGCGGCGCGCAGCAGGCCGCCTTCCTTCGCATCCGCTTGGCAACTTCGACATGGCCTGTTTATTCCGAGGTATCTCGTCGCGAAGACGACACTTCGGAATATACAGGCCTTCTCGGCGGGCGCTACCTTCGATAATCAGCGCATCCCGGACTCCCGGCATCTCGGCGGCCCGACGGGGCGGCATCTCGGCGGGGCGGCGGGCGCGCCCTGCTGGCTAGAAGCTTTCACTATGGGCGTCTGCCGACAGGTCAAGCGCATGGCGACAGCGACCTGTTTGTCGTCCCGCGGCAAACCCTGCACGATGACCGCCTTGAACGCGCACTTGTGAGCGAGGCAACCGTCCTCGCTAAGCAGAATCTGCGTTCGGGTGAGGTGGCAGAGTGCATCCGTAGGGTCAGTTCTGCCGTGGACTGTACGGGCTGTTGCATGTGAAACGGTATGGAACTATCGAGCAGAACGTTGTGATCCGAGTTCCCTGCCGGGTGCGCAGGCTTTTCTATGCCGGAAGTGTCGATACTCCGTCGGAATCGTCGGCTGTTTTGCCAACTCGACGTGATCCGGCGCTCGCATCAGCCCCTCGATCTCTGCTCGGTTCTCACGCAGCGCCTTGGCATCAGGTCGTATTTGCCGCCGATGCTGCCTGTGGGTCGCGCGCTGGCTCCGGGCCGATCCCCTCGGGCACGATCCGCGCTAGAGAATGGCGCTGTGTAAGCCAGGAACGTCCCTTGCGGGCGGTGGTGATTGGTCAGCATCTGCTGTAATGTCAGTGGATGCTGACTATTGCCTCGCGGGTGGACGTTATGAACCGGTTGGGTCGAGCGATGGCTGATCCGACCAGGTCGCGAATCTTGCTCGTCCTGCTCGATGGTCCGGGATATCCGGGTGCGTTGGCGAGTGAGCTCGGATTGACACGGTCGAACGTATCCAACCACCTGTCCTGCCTAAGAGGCTGCGGAATCGTAGCCGCCGTTCCTGAGGGACGTTTGACTCGCTATGAGATCGCGGATGCTCACGTGACCAAGGCGCTGCTTGCCCTGATGGATGTGGTGCTCGCTGTCGATGACGGTGTCGGCTGCGTTGATCCGGCCTGCGACGTACCGCTGTGTTGCGGGACCGCTGAGTGAGCCTTCCTGCCGAAGACCTCGTGGTTGAGACCCAGCCTGACCGAACACAGATTCTCCGTCGCCGAATCCGGTGGATCGTTGCGGCGACCATTGCCTACAACGTGATCGAAGCGATCATTGCGATCGCGGCGGGAAGTGTGGCGTCTTCAGTGGCCCTCATCGGATTTGGCCTCGACTCTATCGTTGAGGTCCTCTCCGCGGCCGCAGTCGCGTGGCAGTTCGCGGCCCCCGATCCAGAGAAGCGGGAGAAGACCGCGCTGCGAGTCATTGCGTGGGCGTTCTTCGCTCTCGCCGCGTACGTGACCGTCGACGCCGGGCTGTCTTTGTTCGGTTTTCGGGAAGCGGAACACAGCACGGTCGGCATCGCGCTGGCCGCGGTCAGTCTTCTGGTGATGCCCTTTCTAAGCTTCGCCGAACGACGCGCCGGCCGGGAGCTGGGCAGTGCCTCGGCGGTCGCTGACTCGAAGCAAACCCTGATCTGCTCGTACCTCTCCGCCGCGGTGCTGGTCGGGCTGCTGCTAAATACCCTTTTCGGGTGGGCGTGGGCAGACTCGATCGCAGCGCTCGTAATTGTGGTCTTCGCCGTCAGAGAAGGCCTCGAGGCGTGGCGTGGTGACGCCTGCACAGTGCCCGTGGCTGCTCTGACTGGGGAACGCGACATCGACCACGAAGACTGCTGCTAAACCGGATCACACGCTCCGACACAATGGAAGCGCAGCGGCCGTGAACGCCTGGGCCTGTTGTCCCACCAAGCGGCGGGTCTCGCAGGAGCTTTGAATAGCGGCCTGCTCGATTGATGCGACGGCGGCTTCGAGCTCGTCAACCGTGGGTGCGGTCACGCAGATGAGGCCGGTGGTGCGCAGCACGCCGTGGCCGGCGGTGAGGTCGGCTTCTTGGTGCAGGAGGTCGTCGTATTCGGCGGTGGCGGTGGCATCCTCTATTTGGCCGATGCGGTTGCGCTGGTGGGCATCGCTGATCAGCTCGGTCTTTTTCTTACGAAGGTCGCGCGCGGCCTGGTCAGCGCGCACGGGCAGGTAATGCAGCGACACCGTGCGCTGGATGCCATTGGAGAAGACGAGCGGAGACAGAAAACCAGGGAACACCTGCGACCTCGGCCACTCGCTGATCCACAGCACCGCATGAAAAGCGGTGTCGGTCCGCAGGCGATCCCAGCTCTCGGCGACGGCAACAGGGCCAGCCGTCGCGAGGGATCGTCCAATCTGCGGATGCCGTTCCAGATCGACCGCGATAGCGGGGTCGTAGGCGGTTCGTAGGATCATGCCGAGTTCGTCGGCGGTGAGCCAGCTGCCGACGGTGAGGTCTGCGGCCCGCAGCGCCGCGGTGAGGGCGGTCATTTCTTGGCGCAGCACGGTCGCTGCGCCGCGGATGCCGCCGCCCTGCGTGCGCACTTGGCGGGCGGCAGCGGTGAGGTCGAGGGAGAGGGCAATCGTGGTCGCATGGCGTTCACCGGCCGGCCCGGCCCGCTCGATAAGGTCGCGGTAGGTGGATACGGCCCAACTGCCGTCGTTGATGCCGTGCCGTTCCCACCATTCAGAAAGTCCTGTGCCGGAATCGGGCAGCGTGCGTTCCGACACCTGCAGCCGTGCGATGCGCCCGGACCTACATGCACCGGCCAGCGCTCGACCCCACCCGACGACTCGTCGGTTCTGTTCGTCGGGATCGAGCAGCGCAAACGCCGAGTGTGAGACGGCGACGACGGCGGTCAGAGTGCGGGCGTGCGGGTCCTGAATCATGACCGCGCCCGTCTCCGGGTCGTTCCACTCACGCAGCGAGGCGGCATCGCCGGGAAGCGAGAGCGTGCCGATCGGGCGCGGGCGGGTGATGCGGCGCCGATAGGTGAGCTGTTCGTGGGCGGAGCGCCAGGTCCAGCGGGTGACGATGGGCATCCACTCGACTATTTTGCGTCCGCCGATGGGGATGACGGCAGTCAACGCCGCGAGGCTCCAGATCGGGCTGGTCCAGGCGATGCCGGACGCGTCTGTTGTGTAGAGCGCGGCGACGACGGTGAGCAGGGCGATTGAGAGCGCAATCAGTTGCGGCGCTGAGAGGCCGAGCAGGATGCCGCGTTTGGTTAGGCGCGAAAATTGCACCGGTGCGAGTCGAAAGTGGGGGGTGATCAGCGTCCATGACTATGCGTCCTTTTTAGCTCTTCCATGTGAAGCGGATGCCGTTACCGGTTCTCTCGAGGCGGGTGACGGGGATGCGCTCGGGGTGGAGCTGTCGCCGGCGTACTGGGTGTGGGCATCCGCTGTCTGCCCGACGGCATTGCCGACTTTTGGACCGGCTTTTGCGATAGCGCCCACGGCCATCACGCCGGCAGCAACGCCCGCGGCGGCGACTCCGGCACCGGCGCCGGCGACGGCTCGGGTCGATGCGCCAGCACTTGACGAACCGACCGCACCCCCGGCGGATAACACCGGCCCAACACCGCCTCCGCTCGAGGCGGTCGGCGGGGGAGTGCCGCCCGACCTCCCACCACAGCCCGGCCCGAGAACCTTTTTCGCGCTGTCCATCATCGGTGCGCTCGGCACCGGTATGGGCCGGTTCAGCGCGGACTTGGCTTCCTGCTCGCTGGACATGGCGTGGTACATGTCCAGCCCGACAAAGTTGAGGAATTTGTACGTGATGTAGGGCGCGAAGGCGGCGATGAACATCAGCACGATGCCGGCGATGGGGTCGCTGACGGCGGCGAGATCGGCATCGATTGGCGCCGATACCTGGGCCACGGCCACCAGGAAGATGACGACGAGGACGAGCTTGACGAACACGGCGACGCCGAAGAGCGCGTTATACACGTCGACATACGCCGGGTCGGTGAGGTCGACAAGGGTGGTCGTGTCAAAGACAGCCCACACCGACTCGAACAGCCACGCGGCTGCGGACCCCATCGATTTCGCGAGCCAATCGAAGGGTGCCGCGACCAAGGAGGCTGCGCCCTGGCCGACGGTTCCGCAGACCTCAGCGACCACGGGAACATCGCACACGCTCATCTGTTGTCCCGATCTTCTCAGAGTCGGGTTAGACGGATTGGCCGACGTTCCAGAAGAAGTTGATGAGCGTAACGGATGCGCCACAAACGATCGCGGCGCCGCACGACGCGAGCACGCCCACCTTGCCGCGCGAGGCGAGATGCGGGTTGGACGAGTTCGACCCAAAGCCCCACACGATCGCCGAGATAATCAGGGCGAGCACGCTGAGGATGAGGCCCACGGTCATCACCGCCCCGACGATAACGCGCAATTGTTCGATGCCGGGAAGTCCCGTTCCGTTGGGGGTGATGTCGATCATTGGATGCTCCCTCATTCGAATTGTGCGTACGAGAGGGAGGTGCGCGCGGTGGCCCGGGGCTGCCGCGTCAACGACTATCGCTATCATTCGGTGCATGCTATCTTGTGATGCATGGTAGTTGGTTTGAGTCCGCAGCTGCGACGCGGTGTTGTGGAGTACTGCATCCTGGGGCTCATTTCATCGCAGCCGATGTATGGGTGGGAACTCGCCGAGCACCTTCAACGGGTCGGCCTCATCTCCAGCATTGGCACCCTGTACCCAACACTCACTCGCTTGCGTGAGCGAGGCGCCATTCACGTGACTGAGTCTCGCCAAGGCGTTGGACCCGTGCGCAAGTACTACACCCCGACTGCCTCAGGTGAAACTGAACTCAATCAATTCCGGAAGGACTGGGCTGAGTTGACGTTTCAGGTCGGCATAATCATGGACAAGGACGAATAATGAATGACTCCCAAAGTGCCTCTCCTGTGTCGGCGTACCTTCGCAGCCTCGATAACGAACTTGCTCGCGTTTCCGAACCCGTGGCATCTCAAGTGCGCGACGGCGTCGCGGAGGAGCTGCGTTCTCTCAGCCCCGAAGTCGCACTAGAGCGAATGAAGCAGCTCGGCGATCCTGCGCACATCGCGTATGAGGCACAACGTGACTCAGCAGATCTCAATAACTCTCCAGCCGCTGCCGGGCGTTCACGCGCGTATGTAATCGTCACGGCGGTGCTCGTTGCGTTCGGTGGACTGGTGGTGCCGATAGTCGGATGGATCGCTGGAATCATTTTGCTGTGGCTCGGGAAGGCCTGGAAACCGTTCCAAAAGATTGTCGCGACAGCGGTGCCCCTGCTGGTAATTGTGGTCGGGGGCGTTTGGGGATGGTTCATGCCGACCACATCGACTGCCAACCAGTCTCCGTCCAGTCGTGGCTCAGGATTCGATGCTCCCCAAATGGAGGACTTTACGATCGCAAACGCTCTTCCGGCGCTGACGTGGTGGCACGTCGTCCTCATCGTCCTCGCAGTCAACGTCGTCATCGCAATCTGGATCCTGCGTACCGGGCTGAAACATTCATCGCCCGCTCGAGAATAGAAACTCGTCGTACCAAAACCCATGGGATAGATCCGCTCACGGGAGCCGAACGACAGCCCGAGCGATCGTAGGACGCGGCAGTTGTGTGAAGACATCCACAACTCGGCTTGATAATCTGGAGGAGTCCGATACTAAACCAGGCGGTGCACTCCTGATCGGCTTCTTCGAGGGGGGTGTGGTTGACACGTTTGATTATGCCGACGTCGATCCGCTGGACCTCACGGGCGAGTAGATACAAACGAGTTCGAAACGGACAAATTCTTACCCGTCAGCAACTGTCGCAGATGAACAAATTAAAGTTCCTTGGATACCCCCTGCTGACTTCACAAGGGCCATTTATGGGATCGGCTCCTAGGCCGTGCCGATCGAGGATACCCCTTTGTGCTCGGGGGAATCGCAGGGTGACGTCGCCCAGATGGAATCCGGTGTCACTTTTTATAGAGGTTGCGCCCGCTGTCTCGTCCGCCGCTCAATCTTTTGTGCCGACGCCGCTGAGCAATTAGGGCCGAGTTGAGTGATCCCTAAGCGTTCTCACTAGAGCGAATTGAGTTAATGGCCGCTGACGCCTACCGCTCTAAGAATCCGGCAACCAGCGGCACAACCGGATTAAACTGCGCTCCGCTAGCGCTGATAGCCATCAGGATAATCACTAAATTTGTATTCTTTTGTGAAGCTGCCTTGAGGTTTGGCAGTAGACAGCAAGATCCAAATTTGTCCCTCGTGCGGGGATACTGTTAGTGTCGCTACAATACTTGCTGGGACATAGTTCTGGGATACCAATGAGGTTCATCCTCATGAAATCAACTTAGACAAGACCCAGGAGTACTTTGTGAAAAACCGTTACATCATCGGTACTGGATTCCTCATGAGCGTGAGCCTTTTTGTCGGTGTCGGGGGAGCAGCGCAGGCGATTCCTTCGAGCGCGACAGAAGTATCGACTACAGCACGGGCAGAACTATCCGCGGCGTCCGCGGATCGGGCGTTAGCCGCTGAGTTTACGACAGTCCTGGAGCTCATCATGTCGGTGCCAGACAGTGTGCTTCTTTAGGGCGACATGGCGACAGTCGCTTGGTTCAACGCTAACGCGCTTACGGGGACCAACGCTGGTCAGCTGTCTGCGAAAATAAGTATTTTCGGATGCGCCGCGGCGATCTCAGTGGCCATTGCAGGGGTTGCGTTCCCGGTGGCGAAGATCCTGAAGATCAAAAAGCTTCTCGGTAACGTCGGTGGAGTCACCAAGGCCGTCAAACTGCTTTGGGGCGCCAGCTTCAACTATGAAAAGGTACAGGCAGTAGGCGGTGCGTTCGCGGCCTTGGGTGCAGAACTCTTCGGCATTACGTCAATCAGGGATCAGTGCTTCAACTGATTCTCCCCTCGCCAAAGAGACACATAGATAGAAAAAGGAGAGTGTCATGAAGAAATGGTCTCGAGCAATTGCGCCCATCATTCTTTCGGTGGCTGCCTCTGTGGCTGCTTTCGTGTTTGACGATCTTTTTGTTGCTTTGGCGCTTATTGCACTGGCTCTGATGGCTGCTTTCGCTTTACCTTCGGTGCTCGGTAGTGTCTCACGACGTTCTGCGACGGAGGATGTTGACGTCGCCAAGGTGAAGGCCTACCGGCAGGCGCATACGAACTCGACGATTATGGAGGCCATTAACGCAACCGATCGGCCTGCACAGAGCTGAACCCCGTGTTCGGTCGTGTTTGACCAACGAATCCTGCCGGCGAATCACGGTGCGCCTGAGAAGGCGACGAACACCTAGAACACGGTGGCAGCTCGGGGTCGGGCCGCTAGATATTTAGGGAATGGGGTTCGGCGCTGCGATCTGGCGCGGATTATCGGGCCAAAGGTCGGCGGCCTTGAGAAGATTGGAAACGAACGAGGTAGCCGTCGGGGTCAGTAACGAGGAACTGCTCAACGCCAGCTTCCTCGTTTCCCATTCGGTACCACTTCGTTTCTGGCTCCATAAGGAGATCTATCCCGGCATCCGCCAGAGCCGAAACCAGTGGAGTGATGCTGGGGACAGTGATCTGAAAGTTAATTCCTCGACCTAAGGGTGCCTCGAGGGGGCCCGTGATCCAGTTTCGACCGATTCCGATTTGCTCCAGCATGAGGTGTGCAGAACCGAGTGAAATGTAAGCGAAGCGATCCTCGAGTCTCAAATAACGAATGTGAAAACCGCACACGTCTCGCCAAAAGACAAGGCTGCGCTCAACGTCGAGGACCAAGAGTTCGGGAACAAGCGCCGAATCGAAGGTTTCAGCCATCGGCCTAGTCTCGCACCAATGAAAACTATTCAGCTCCACCGAGCGCGATCAGTGTTCCGACATTTTTGTGAACAAAAAGGGACTCAGCGTCGCTCAGGAAAGATTATGTAAGCGTTGCTTAGCCAAGCTCTTTTCGAAACCAGTGGTTCGCGTAGGGGTCGGCGTTGTGTGCTTCGCCCTCGATGAAGCCAAGAGATGTGTAAAGGCCCCGCGCCTCAACGAGGTCCGAGCGAGTGTCCAACCGCAACGTCATGAGCCCCATGCCGATCGCCCTGCGCTCCAGGTCCTCCATGAGGAGCTTGCCCACGCCATGGCCTCGTTTCACGGGTGCCACGTACACTCTCGTCACCTCGCCGATACTGCCCGGCCGAATACGCATTCCTGCGCATCCGAGAACCGTCGAGCCCTGGCATGCCAGTAGCAACAGCCCGGTCGGCAGGGCTAGATCATCGCTGGAGTATGCGGCCTGAGCATCCAAGACCTCTTGTCGGGTGGCGGGGCGCCCGTAGTAGCGACCCACGATGTCCTCGTAGTAACGGAGAGATACCTCTAGGGCATCCGCGGCTGTGGGCAACGTCACGCAAATGCGGATCGGCTAAATACAGCTCATGAGATAAACCCTATTGTGGGAGTGGCTAGGCAGGGACGACTGTTTGCAGAAGTTCACGTTCTTCTAGTGATGTCTTGAGCAAATTCTCTTTGCCGCAGGAACGATGCAATCCAGAGGCTCACTGCCGGCTCGCCCACCCAAATGAGTGCTCTGCCTGAGTCTTAGATGGGTGCGCATGACTAGAGTTCTACACACCTTGATTCAAACGGATGCGCACAATCCAACCCGCGATCAAACCGTGGTGCGGTTGCACCGGCCAGATGGACGTCACCGTGTGCACGACGGCCGCACCGTGCTTGGGGACGCGCGCAGTTTCTGAAGGATCACTGGATGGCACGTACTCCACCGAGACCTGATCGACGCGCACGACGACGCCATTGACTACTGTCCAATCGGGAGAGCCTAAATCTCTAGTGGCCTCGGCGTACATGTCGAGTTGCAATGGAACGACTCGACGGTCATCAAAAAGTCGCGTAATCCAGTCGTTGTCCATGGGTATGAGCTTCCATGTAGTCGTTTCGGTCAGCGACACCTGGAAATTGTATTCTGCGACTTGCCATTGAGTGAGCCACACGTCGACTTCGTCTGCAGCCGGTGATTCGGACACGACACCAGGCTCGACAATTTGCAATGGAGCGGTAATGAGCGGGCTGTAGGTTCCCGCGTACACGATGGGATTGTACGCCACCCAGCCGGTTCGGTTCTGGTCGTTTGGCGGAAAATCCGATTCCCGCGCTTGGCGAACGCGGTCGTCGCAATTATCCATGGGCACTTTGTGAAGCCTACGTCACAGGTCCAAGCTTGGCGTAGGACTCCTTCGTCAAAGACTGGAGCCAACATCGAGCAAAAAGTTGACCCAGGCGACACCGCTGCCCGCCAGAGCCGCCGCTCCAACGGAGACCCAAAGTCCCATCCGGGCCTTGGGTACCCTGCTCGCTGGAGGCTCTGCGCTTCTCCTGCTGCTGGCCGGATGTACGCCCACACCAGCCAATCATGACTCCACGGCTGGAAGGGAGCGGCTCGACCCGTTCCTCAGCCAGAAACTCACATTCGAGGAGTGCGACGACAAGGCCACCGGCGGGGTAGAGGGCGGATCCGTCGCGCGCGCCGAATGCTCGAGACTGCTGGTGCCCGTGGACTATGCGGACCCCGACGGGGAGACTGCGAACATCGCTGTCCTTCGCGTTCCGGCGCGGTCCGACGATCCCACCGGGTCGATACTGGTCAACCCTGGTGGGCCCGGCTCCGGTGGAACATCCATGGCATTGATGCTCGCAGAGACCTGGACGTCCACGGCGTTGACGAATCGCTTCGACCTGATCGGCTTCGACCCTCCTGGCGTCGGCGCTTCCACACCGGCGATCGCCCGTTACAGCGACGCTGAACGCGAGGGGAATGCACCTTTGTTCTCCCCGCTTTCGGGTGCCACCGAGTGGGAATCCCCGGGCGCTGAAGCATTCGTCGACCAGTGTGCAAAGCGCTCAGGCGGGTCGCAGGTCCTCGCGCACGTGGGTACCCGCGACGTGGTTCGCGATATGGACATCCTTCGGACCGTGCTCGGCGACGAGAAGCTGACCTACGTCGGAACGAGCTATGGCACTCGGCTGGGCGCGGTGTGTGCCGAGATGTTCCCCAAGAAGGTCAGAGCTCTCGTACTCGACGGACCGCTCGACCCGAGCGCAACCAAACAGCAACGGCGGGTATCCCAATTCACCGCGATGCAGGGTTCTTTCGACGGGATGGTGGAGTTGTGCGTTCAGCAGGCGGACTGCCCGCTCGGCACTGATCCTTCGAGGGCACTGGACACCTACCTCGAGCAGATACGAGACCTCGACGAGAACCACGCCCCCACGGCGGACGGTCGCGTTCTGACAACCGCCGATGTCACAGACGCCGTATTCGCAGGCCTCTACAGCTCGGCGGTATGGCCGACGATCATTGCCGGGCTGGCTGAACTTCGAACCGGAACTGGCAACCTGCTGATGACCTGCCGCGATCTGTACCACGAGCGCGCCGCTGACGGCACGTACTCCGACGCCTACGAAGCTCTGGTCGCGATCAACTGCGTCGACGATGACCGCGGCACCACCGTGGAGGCGAGCGATGTCTGCGCCACCTGGCCAGGGCACGATCCCGTGCAATTCGACAGAAGCGCTGTGCGTGACGATCTCCCGGAGACGTTGGTCGTCGCTGGCACAGAAGACCCCGCCACGCCCTACGAGGATGGGAAGGCGCTTGCGAGCGCCCTGGACGAACTCCTCCTCACTGTCAAATCCAGAACGCACGGATCCGTCTTGATGGGGAGCCCCTGTGTCGAGCAGGCCATCGCCGACTATCTCATCGACCTCACACTGCCAGCGAAGAACGCGCGTTGCTCGATCTGACGGTCGCGGATGTAGTTCAGTGGCAAGTCGGAACAAGTGGTCTTATTCAGCTGTCGAGAGCCGGAATGCTCGTCCCAACGCACTGCGGATCGCCCGCGGTGAACCCCAAGCGCTGCAGCTATCTCTCGACGAGGGCCGGAGTCTCGAAGCGCCCGAGGACGTGGTGACGCTCACCGCAGACGTTATCGTCGAGGCCCCTCGAGCCCGAACCGTCACGCTGGCGGCGCTGGCTGGGATCACAGCGGGAGCAACTCAGGGGTCATAGCTGGACCTTCACAAATTCCGAATGGTCATCGCAAGCTTTACCTTCAGCAGGTTTGCACTCTCGTTCGACAGCCACTCAGGCTGGTCGGGATGTCCGTCGATGTATACATCAGGCACGAAGGTCTCCTAGCCGCCGATGATGATCATGATGAGCAGATTTCGAAATCCTCCAATCCTGCAGCTCACATCGAAGGGCCCAAGAGTCTTCCGTCGCAGCGTCGTCGACAGTGCGTGCGGTGAGAGGACGCGGTCGGACTTGACCCTGCCCCGAGGTCATAGTCTCTAATGGTCCATATGGTTCCCCGAGCCACTCGCTCGAGTTCCCCGGGTGACCAAACGAGTTCGCCGAAATCAGTAGCCACGGTGCCGATGACGGTGTCGCCCCAAGACCAAGGAGAACAGATGCCGACCAAGAGCGCTCACCGAAGCAGACACCAAGGCGCTCGTCGATAGGTGCGCCGAAGGATCGGGAGGTATGGAGGCCCTCGCGAGCGTCGGTACCCGCGCGAGACCAGGAGATCAATCACGAGACCGCGATCGGCGGTGTCATGGGCGGCTTGTACTCGCCCGAGTCTTGGTCGCGCATCATCGCCGGTCTGCAGGACGACAGCACTCTTCTGACGGTCGAAGGTGACGGCCACGCCGTCGTCTCATCGGGCGCCAGTCCGTGCGTCGACGAGATCGCCACGGCGTACCTCATCGACCTCGCATTGCCAGAGAGCGAGTTGTCGTGCACGCTGTGACGCGCTGCCTCGGCCGTCGAAACACCATGAGCACCTATCTCGAAGGAGTACCAGCATGCACTCGCACCTGAATCATGAATCCCCTCCGCGCCTGATCGACGTCGAGGAGTTCTTCTCAGATCCGGAGTTCGCCAATCCGTCGATTTCACCAGATGGAACGCGGATTGCCTACCTCGCACCAGCACACGGACGACGCAACGTCTGGGTTCGGGGAATCGACGATGACCATGCCGTTGCTGTCTGCGTGACTCATGATGAGCGACGCGGCATCACTACCTACTACTGGGGTGACGACTCACGCTGGCTCCTGTACCTCCAGGACTCCGACGGCAATGAGGACTGGCACCTGCACAGGGTCGACCTCAGCAGACCAGACGAGCCGGCCGTCGATCTCACGCCTCTGCCGCCCGGATCGCGTGTCTTCGGCGCGGACCCGTTGCCGTCATATCCGGGAAGCGTGCTCGTCGCTATGAATAGGCGAACGGCCGCGATCGACCTGTTCCGCATCGATGTGGCAACCGGTGAGACGACTCTGCACCATGAGCAGACCGATCCGACGGAGAACGTATTGCTCGACCAGAACGGATCGCCAGCGTTCTCCACCCGTATGACCGTGGACGGCACGGTTGAGTTCTCGGCTATCGATCGTCGCTCTGGCGAGCGGAAACACTTGCTACGGATGGGAGGTGCCGAGTACCCCGTGGGCGTGCAGCCACAGTTGGTCACTCCCGACGGGGCAGGCCTTCTGCTCGGCGCGTACGGTGACTCAGATAACCTCCGGCTGATCCGCATCGATCGCGACACCGGAGCAGAGACGATCATCGCGGCCGTCGAGGGCACCAGCCTCGATATCCTGGGAACCATGGCTCCCGCGGTCCTGCCGCCCACCGTTTTCACGAGCCGCCGCACGGGCGAGGTGATCGCCGCCCGGTTCATCGGCGACAGGCCACATATCGAAGTGCTGGACGAGAGTTTTGTTGAGGTTTATGCAGCGTTGTCGAAGCTGTCCGACGGGGTACTTGGTACCGTCTCCTCCGACCAGGCAGAGCGCCGCTGGATCGCAACATTCATCGACGATCGCGACCCGGCGAGCACCTGGCTCTACGACCACGACACAGGCGAAAGTCGCGTACTGTTCCGCCCTTATCCGCACCTGGAACCACCACACCTCGCACCGATGAAAGCGGTCGACTTCGCTGCTCGCGATGGCCTCCCGTTGCACGGATTTCTCACCCTTCCCGTCGGTGTCGCCCCCGAGGATCTCCCGCTGGTCCTCCTGGTACACGGGGGCCCTTGGATGCACGACACATGGGGCTACAACCCGCAGGTGCAGCTCCTCGCCAACCGAGGATATGCAGTGCTGCAAGTCAACTTCCGCGGCTCCACAGGCTACGGGCGACGCCACACCATCGCCGCCGTCGGCGAGTTCGCACGGACGATGCACACCGACCTCATCGACGCCATCGATTGGAGCGTCGCTCAGGGGTACGCAGACCCGCGACGTGTCGGCATTATGGGCGGATCGTATGGAGGCTACGCCGCACTCGTCGGCACAGCGCTCTCGCCGGATCGCTTCGCAGCAGCGGTCGACTATGTAGGCGTCTCCGACTTGGAGAACTTCATGCGCTCTCTCCCGCCATTCACCAGACCTTTCATGGCTAACAGTTGGTTCCGGTACGTCGGCGACCCCGATGATCCCGCGGCCGCAGAGGACATGCGCTCACGATCGCCCGTCACGATGATCGACCGGATCACCACACCCATGCTGGTTGCACAGGGCGCCAATGACGCCCGGGTCGTCCAGGCCGAGTCGGACAACATAGTCACCCCGCTGAGAGAACGAGGCGTCCCCGTGGAGTACATACTCGCCACCGACGAAGGCCACGGTTTCGACAACCCAGAGAACCAGGTCCGTCTCCACCGCGCCATTGAACGTCACTTCGGTGTGCACCTCCGCGGCCGTCAGTAGTCCACATCCGGCGCGACATGCTCAAATGATCCCTAAACCATGCCTTATGGCATGATCGTGAGCAAGTCGAGCCGGATTATCGCCGGCGTGGCGGAGGAGTCTCACCATGGCGTGGAGCACAAAAGAGCTTGCCGAGCTAGCGGGTACGACGGTCAAGGCGATCAGGCACTATCACGAGATTGGACTCCTTGACGAGCCCTCCAGAGCGTCGAACGGTTACAAGCAATACGAGGTTAGGCACCTTGTGAGTCTGCTGCGAATCACTCGGTTGACGGACCTCGATATGCCGCTCGCGCAGATCGCGGCGATGAGGAGGTCCGACGTCGACCCGGATGCCGCGCTCCGAGAACTGGACGAGGAACTGACGGTCACCATCGCGCGGTTGAGTCGCGTGAGAGCCGAGCTATCCCTGCTTCTCGGCCAGCAATCGTCGGCGGATATGCCGGCCGGTCTCGGCCCCCTCGGCGCGGATCTGTCTGAGACGGATCGGTCTGTCTTGCTGGTCTACTCCCGGGTGTTCGGCCTCGCAGAGTTGCGCGATCTTCGCCAGAACCTGGTCGACATGAGAAAGAACCCCGCCGCTGGGGAGTTCGACTCACTTCCACCCGATGCCGACGAGGCGACACGTCAGACGCTCGCGGAGCAGTACGCGCCACAGCTAAGTGCTCTCATCAGTCGCTACCCCTGGATGCGCGACCGCGGATCGCGAGCGTTGCGCGGTGAGGCATTCGCCGAACGAACGATCAGCCAGGCCATGGGCGACCTCTACAATCCTGCCCAGCTCGACGTCTATGACAGAATCCGCCGGCTACTGCAGAACGACCGGGCCTCCTAAGCGGCGTACGGATGCGGCGTCGGCACTTGACTGTGCCCGCGTGTTTGGAGCGTATTGGCGCGCTGGCCGAGCGGCTCATCGTGGAGTGCGCGCTGAGAAAAGGTGGCGACACTTGACCCTGCCCTGAGGTCATGGTATGTAGTGGTTTATAGGGTTCCCGAGCCATTCGCTCGAATCCTCGGCTGAACAAGAGTTCGCCGAACCGAGTCGCTCCTAATCGACTCCTCAAGATCATGGAGAACACTATGTCGATTGACATTTTCGGCCCATTTCAAGACCTCTTCAGTCAGCTGCCGGAGTATGTTCAGCCACTCCTCGTCGCCGCCCTCGGAGCTATTCCGTTCATCGACGAGGCCGCTGCCAGTCTCGGTGTGGTCGCAGGCATGCATCCGCTTGTCGTCTTCACGGCGAACGTCGTCGGTAGTACCGTCGCGGTCGTGCTGGTAGTACTGCTTGGCTCACGGGTGCGTGAAGCTGTCGTCGCTCGCCGTGCGCGCCGCGCTGTCCCGATCCCCGTTCCCGAGTTGGTTTCGGTCGCGTCAATGTCGGGAACGACAGGTGAGACCCACCTGGCCGAGATGTCGGTTGTGCCACAGCAGCAGGAAGTCAAAGAGGAGTCGAAGGGCAAGAAGCGGCTGGCACGGTGGATGACCCGATACGGCGTCCCTGGCGCCAGCGTGCTCGCCCCGGCAGCGCTCCCGTTCGCTCTCACCGCGTTGTTCTTCATCGGCGCGGGCGTCAGAAAACGGTGGGTCATCTTGTGGCAAGTGATCGCCATCGTGCTCTGGTCCGCGGTCGTCACGTTATCGGCGACCCTTGCCGTCGCCGTGTTGGGCGGCTGACATTGCTGAGCACGGAGAGACTATGACTCTGGCCCGCCCGCACCTCAACGAGGAATCGCCGAAGCAACCGGTTGAACTGGTCCCCACACGCGCTTGACCCTGCCCCGAGGGCATGGTCTTGAGTGGTACCGCACGCAAAAGCGACGCCTCATTCATCGCCATCCTGGAGATACATCATCCGATTCCTGGCAAACCGTTCCAACTCATTCGCGGCGATCTCCGCGCGTATGTCATCATCAACGCCATCGCGTACGGCTTCGTCATCGCTGGATTCGTCGCTGCAATGATTTTTCCCGAACTGGGCCGCGCGGAAGTCGCCGACCTGGAAACTAGTGGAGCGGCAGACACGGTCCGGTCGCACGGAGTGCGGCATGAATCATCTCCTCTCGGAGGCTGCACTGCAGGTGATTCCGCTGTTGCTCATCGCCGCCTTCCTGGACCGGCGAGTTGCAAATGATGTCATGACGGTGCGTGCCTAACGGTGGCACCGCTGGTCTAACATGTTCTCCCACCGAACGGCACGTCCAGCACCATCAGCTTGACTATGCCCCGAGGACATGGTCTTGACTAAGCGATGTCGGCCAATCCGCCGACCGATGAGAAGGAGTGAACGTGGCCTGGAGTACCAGCCAACTAGCGGAACTTGCCGGAACGACCGTCAAAGCGGTCCGGCATTATCACAAGGTGGGTCTCTTGGAAGAGCCCGAGCGAAGGACGAACGGCTACAAGCAGTACCAGGTCTCGCACCTCCTACGACTGCTGCAGATCTCCCGGCTCGCGGAACTAGGCGTTCCACTTGCGGAGATCGCGTCGTTGGGCCGCGCGGACAAGGATCCCGACGAGGCGATCCGCGTGCTGGATGCCGAACTGGCCGTCACGGTTGACCGACTGCAGCGAATTCGCGCGGAACTTGCGCTCATCTTGCGGCATCGCTCACCAGCTGAACTGCCGGCAGGATTCAGCGAAGTCGCGGGCGAACTGTCCAATGCCGACCGCTCGCTAGTCATGATCTACTCTCGTGTCTTTGACGAATCCGCGATGGAGGAACTGCGCCGGTCAATCAAGAGCGAGCCCCGCACCGCTGTAGACGACGAGTTGGAGGCGCTCCCGCCCGACTCAGATCGGACAACCCGGCAGCGACTGGGGGAGCTTCTGGCTCCGGCTATGGCTCGGCAGCTAGAGCAATCATCGTGGCTGCGCGACCCTGGCACGAAAACACTTCGGGGTCCCGTCGATGCCCAAACCACCGTGACTACCGCGCTGAAAGACCTTTACAACCCGGCCCAACTCGAGGTGATGTACCGCGCCCACCTCATCAGCACCGGAGCCACCGAAAACCTTGCGGCCCTCGAAGCGGCGCTGGACGCTGAGGCGCCCGATGCATCGGGACTCCCGAACCATTCAGCGGACGACGGCTGACATGAACACGAGGCGAAGAAGGACCTCACGGATATTCCGGAGAAAGCCGAGTCCGGCTGGCATTCGTCTTGACCCGGCACTGAGGGCAGGGCATTAGGCCAGGACATCGGCAACGCAGAGGAGGGCAACACGATGACTGCCTGGGATGTCGCGGCGTCGACCGACGTTGAAGCGACAGTTATGGCCACTCCTCCGGCACCGCAATTTCGCTGGGCGAGCATTGTCATGGACCTAGATGCGTCCAGCGAACGAGTGCGGGAATCACTCGCCCTCGGTGTCGGCGCGATCGCTCTCGCGGTCGCTGCGCTCATCACCCTGATCCTCTTCCGCTTGCAGCCATTGCCGATCACCGGGAACGGGTCGATCGGGCAATATGGTGCTGCCATCTCGGGATTCGTCGCCATCGCGGCGTTCATAGGCGGACGCTGGGTCATGCCTCTTCCCGCCGGTACGTGTCGAGCGTTGAACGTGGCGGACGTCTTGGCACTCGCCTTCGCTCACGCCGTAATAGCTCTGGTGACCTGGACTCTCTTGGCTGAACTCATCCAGAGCGGCTTCATCGACGCACTGGTCTTCGGCTTGCCGAGCATGCTCATAGCTGGAACGATGGCTGCCGTCACCGCATACGTCGTGTTCTCTTCGGCAACGCATATGAATCTCGTATCGCTGGCAATGGTACTTTCCTTGTTCCTCGTGGCGGGAGTCATCTTCAACGCGGCGGCCGTCCGGCGAGATTTCAGAGGTGAGGAAAGATGGCGCGCGTGACACACTCAAGCGGCCGGGCCTGTTCCAGCGAGCTCGGCGAGTTCTCTGGTGCTCCATGCCACGGTGTAACCGTTCTGTTGTTATGCCTGCGAAATTACCGACTTATCGATTCAGGGGACTGAACCCTTAAACCTCCACAAATCTAGCGGATTGACGTGAAGGTCGAAATGATCATGCTTCCTGAGATCAGGAAGTTTTTGCACTCGGCGTCAGGTGGTCGTAGCTGTCAGAATGTGCGGAATAACGATCGTAGCCGTTGCGTTGTTGACCCCGTGGAGGACGACACCGGGCCAGATGGAGCCGGTCCGTCGATAAAGAAGGGCCGTTAGGATGCCTACCACGAACGCCACAGGCAGGACCGTGTTGATGCCGTGCGCGACGGCGAAGATCGCGGCACTGGCGATGATTGCAATCCACGCCGGAAATCGGTTAAGTAGCGCGTTAGCGACAACACCGCGGAAAAATGCCTCCTCCCCGATGGGGGTGATGATCGAACCAGCTGTGAAGGTGAGAACGAGGCCCAACAAACCAGCCGCCGCGCCAGCCTGATAGTCCGTTTGAACGTTCTGAGTGTCGCCGCTCAGCATCGTGTACGCACTTGAAGCGATGATGCCGAGGACAACCGCAATGAGCCCGAGACCTGCGCCAGCAAGAAGATGGCGTACTTTTGCGCGGCGGATACCAAAAGCGGCAAGTCCGCGAATGCGCACCAGCGCCGCGACCGCCAAGGCGATGATTCCCATAATGCCGGATACGAGGAACCCGACTATGCCTGCGACAGCGTCGTCCTGAACTAGTGGAAGCAGCGCATATACGAGCACCATGCACCCAAGGTACGCACCTCCACCGGCCAGAATCTCCAGCCAACCTGGTGCTTGCGACCGCGTTGCAGCTTTAGTGCGTCTTTCGGCTGTAGCGGTGTTCATGCTTACTCCTTGTCGTGATGTGCACGCACAGTGCAACGCGGGGATGGTCGCGTCCATCGGGGACGCTGCGATAGCCATCTAAGTCCCATTAGAGACCATGCCCTTAGGGCACTGTCAAGACCAGGTCTGTCCTGCCGCGCCGCGACTGCAATCGGTTTGGGCGGTCGCACTCGTCGGTCGAGCTTGACCGTGCCCCTGGGTCACACGATTGGATGGACCCATGACTAACTTATCTTTCCCGAGTCAGCGAGCAGGGGTCGCCGGTCTGACGATCGCGGGTCTTGTACTCACGAGCTGTGCGTCGACCGCACCGTCTGTTCCTCCGAGCGCGCCGTCATCCTCCGAAGTACCAACCCCTGTAGCCGACACTGCGCCGGGATTCACCGAGCTAGAGGAGCGTTTCGACGCTCGCGTTGGAATCCACGCCGTGGACACCGGGACTGGCCGTGAGGTGACGTGGCGAGACGACGAAACGTTCGCCTACGCCTCCACGATCAAGGCGATGGCCGCCGCCGTGATGCTCGATAAAGTCGGACTGGACGGATTGTCAGAGACGGTGCAGATCGAAGCCGGCGATATGGTTCCCTATTCTCCGGTGACCGAGACACGTATCGGGGGAACGATGACCCTCGACGAGATCGCCGAAGCGGCACTTACGCTCAGCGACAACGCCGCGGCCAATTACCTGGTCGAGGTGGTGGGCGGCCCCGCCGCTCTCGATCAGGCGCTGACGGACATAGGCGACGACATTACCGTGGTCTCGCGGATCGAGCCAGATCTCAACGAGGCTACTCCCGGCGATGATCGGGACACGACAACGCCCCGAGCGTTTGCTACGAACCTCAATCAATACTTGCTTGGCGACGCACTGGAAAGCGCCGAGAAAGCGCAACTGGAGACATGGATGACAGCCACGCAAACGGGCGACACTCTCGTCCGGTCCGACCTGCGCGAGGATTGGGTCGTCGGGGACAAGTCAGGTTCCGGAGGCTACGGGACCCGAAACGACCTCGCCATCGTGCGCCCGCCGGGACGAGAGCCCCTCATCATTTCGGTGATGTCAAGTCGGAAAGACCGGGATGCCCAGTCCGACGATCGACTCATTGCGGAAGCAGCGGCACTGGCGATCGACGCGCTTGACGAAAAACTAATAGGGCGCCGAAACGAATGACTCTCAACGACAAGCAAAGGAATACTGACATGGTGATCACGACAACACCGTTATCCGACGACCTGATCACCGGTGCAGCGCACCTCGAAAGCTCTGCCAGCGGAGTCCGACCGCATCGGCTCCCGGCCTGGGTCCGACGCCAGTACCCCGACCCTCAATTGTTAGCCACGGAGGCGCAACCGTCCGGTGTGCGAATAGTCTTTCGTTCGCGTGCGACCCGAATCCAACTCGTCTCGCATGCCCTCCGGGTGACGTACGCGGGAGCCGACCGACCTCGGGGCAGGTTTGACCTTATGGTGGACGGGAAGCTGCACAGTACTGACCTTCTTACCGGTGGCGACAATAACCATATAGACCTGTTGACTGGGACGAGCGAGATGCGACGGGGCGCATCGCACCTCACGGTCTTCTCCGATCTCCGGGAGAGCGAAAAGAACATAGAGATCTGGTTGCCGCACAACGAAGTCCTCGAGTTGATTTCGTTGACCACGAACGCTCCGGTCAGCCCGGTTGAGAACCGTGAACCCGTCTGGGTGCACCACGGTAGCTCGATAAGTCACGGCTCAAACGCCGCAGGGCCTACTGAGATCTGGCCTTCAGTTGCCGCTCTCAACGGGGGCTTTCGGCTTCGCAATCTCGGATTGGGAGGTAGCGCTCTTCTGGACCCGTTCATGGCGCGCGTCATCCGTGATGCACCCGCAGACGTCATCAGCGCGAAGCTCGGTATCAACATCGTCAATCTCGATTCGATGCGGCTGCGTGCGTTCGTTCCGGGTCTGCACGGCTTTCTCGACACCATTCGCGACGGTCATCCGCAGACTCCGATCCTGCTCGTCTCACCAATCTTCTGCGGAATCCACGAGAACACTCCCGGACCGGTTTCCGTCGACCTCGCGACGCTCGGAACAGATCACGTGAGATTCACCGCGACGGGAGAAGAAGGCGACACGCGTCTCGGGAGATTATCTCTCCGGACGATTCGTGAGGCGATGGAGGCCGCCGTGGCGACGCGAGAGGACCCTCAGCTTCACTACGTCGACGGTCTCGACCTGTATGGGGCAACGGATGCCGAATTGCTCCCGCTGCCCGACGCGCTCCACCCCGACACCGAAACTCACCGGCTCATCGGTGAGCGCTTTGCGCACCGCCTCAAAGGACTGCGTGTCGGTACGCCTTGACTGTGCCCGCAGGGCTCGGACCTCACCCCACACTTGTGCTAACCACGTCGCGAAATAGAAAAGAGGCTTCATGCTGAGAACTACGGGAACGATACTGGTCGTAATCGGATTCATCATGCTTGCCGGTGCGTGGGCGATTACGGACCCGTTCGTTAATGATGCGAACATCGGCGCCGGGGGACTCGTCCTGCTCGGCCGCCCGATCGGCGCGATCGGGGTACTGCTTCTGATAATCCACACTGCCCTCAGAATTAGTAGGAGACGGCCGAAAGCGAATAGTGAGCACCCTTAGATAGGCGGCTGTGCGGGCCCGGCGAAAAACAAGGCGGCCACCAGCATCGTGGTCGCGAAAATTGCGGCGCCGAGCGCATCCACCACCCTGCCAATGAGCGGGCCCTCGGCGAACGCCCGCAGCCGGTCTGTGAGCAGGGTGAAAGGCATAAGCTGGGCCATGCCGAGCAGAATCAGGCAGATGGTGGGTGGGTTGAGGTTTTGCAACATGTCCACTCAGCCGGAGCGCGTCAACCGTAGCAGCGGCCTTGACGAGCAATACGAGGCCCAGCACGGGATGTCTGCTTAACGTCTTGCCGTCACTCGTGTGGACGGGAACGGGGAACGACTTGCCTGCACGCTCGGTTTGAGTGATATGCCCGTTTTCCTCGCCCAATGGCCACCCTCGCCTGTCCCGCGATGACGCTTACGCAGGCAGAGTGAGGATTTCGGCTCCGTCGTTCGTGATGGCGATCGTGTGTTCAGTGTGTGCTGTTCGACAGCCTGTAAAGCTACGGAGTGTCCATCCGTCGGCGTCCGTTATGAGTTCGGCGGTGTCGGCCATGACCCACGGCTCCAGCGCCAGCAGCAACCCGGCACGCAGTTTGTATCCGCGCCCTGGGCGTCCGTCGTTTGCAACGTGTGGGTCTTGGTGCATTGTGGACCCGATGCCGTGACCCCCAAATTCCATGTTGATCGGGTACCCCGCTGCGTCGAGGACCGAACCGATGGCGTGAGAGATGTCACCGATCCGGGCTCCGGGGACGGCAGCAGCGATCCCCGCCGTCAATGCTCGTTCGGTTGCGCTGATCATCGCGATGCTTTCTGAGGGCTGTGTCTCACCCACGATAAAGCTGATCGCAGAATCTGCGGCGAATCCTTCCAGAGACACGGCGAGGTCTAGAGTCAGTAAATCACCGTCTGCGAGTGCGTAGTCGTTGGGCATGCCGTGCAGCACGGCGTCGTTGACGGCTGTGCAAATGTAATGGCCGAACGGCCCGCGTCCGAAGGACGGCGCGTAGTCCACGTAGCAGGACTCTGCTCCGGCTTCGACGATGAGGGTGCGCGCCCACTCGTCGATATCCAGAAGGTTCGTACCGACGGTGCTGCGACTCTTCAACGTTTGCAAGATCGATGCAACGAGGGCGCCTGTCTCTCGCGCTCGACTGATTTCGGTGGTGTTCAATATCTCGATCATTTAGCGTCTCCCAGTATCAACCAATAACTATACCGGTCATATTATCCCGGTACTAGAATCGGTTTATGGTCAGATTGCCGCTCACCCCCGCCGAGATAGAGCGCGGACGGCACCTCGGCGCCCTGCTGCGTCAGGCCCGGGGTACGCGCTCGATGCTCGAGGTTGCACTTGAGGCCCGTCTCTCACCAGAAACCATTCGCAAGATCGAAACTGGCCGCGTGGCAACCCCCGCATTCTCGACTATCGCAGCGATAGCCGATGTGGTCGGCCTATCCTTGGACGGGATGTGGGCCGCGATGACGCAGATAGATGCCACGCGTTATGTTGCCGACCCGGTACAGACATCGGGATGTCTCCGTCCATAAAGTTGAGAGAACTCTCAGGAGTCGCGACGTCGACGAGACAACCCAGAAGATTCGTACCACCCACCGCCACGGGGTGCGGTTTGCCGCCATTGACTTTGATGGTTGCCCCGACGAAGCACGTGCCGGTGACTGTTCTCAGACCAACATTGAGCTTTGAACTCGTGTCGACGACCATTACGTCGCCTCAGACTTCGACGCGTAATGACACTTCGACGGAAGGCACCGATTCCACGGTCGATGGTGCACTGTGTGCAACCTCTTGTTCGGTCAGCAGGAAGGTAGAAATGGCGCCCATGGCAACTAGCGTGAAGATTGCCAGTCCGAGCAGCCCGGATGCGCTGAGCCAGGTACCTGTAGCGGCGATCGTCGCCATCAACACAAGGCACGCCGCCGCGGCGAGCGCCCCACGTGATTTCTTGCGGGCATCCGCGGTGACCCGCCAGTGTGCGGTGGCGAGTGTGACGGCGATGAGCACCACTATGTTCACCGACATGCCAACCCACACGGGGTGGAAACCAAGAAAGAAGCTCGCGGGCGACCAATCGCCGAGCTGGTACCACAGGAGACCCGCTGCGAAGCCAATGATCATCGATGCATAGGCCGCTCGTCGCGTCGCAACCGGCCAGAAGAACACCGCGAGCACGGGGGCCAGGGTTGCACCATTACGCAGCGTCCACGCGAGCACATTCCACCAGGCCGACTGCTCCGCGCGTAAGAATGCGAACGCGATCATGAGCACGGTTAGCAACACGAGCGACCAGCGTGTGTAGCGCACGAGCTGCACTTCAGTAGCACCGGGATGCAGCGCGCCGCCGACATCACGCCCGAGACTCGTCGCGCCGGAGAATTGGCACGGTCCGGCCCAGCCGAGTGCGCACGCCCAGACCCCGAGAAAGAACACGCCGGCGAGGGGCGCCGGCAACACCTGCGCAATGTAGGTGGGGACGGCAACGAGGCCAAGTGCCTGGTTAGGCACTACGATCGCAGCGGCAGTTCCCAGAATCGTTCCTCCGAGAATCAGCGGCAGTCCGAATCCGGCAGCAAGGAAAAGCCCTTTTTGCCCGTCCTTGGGCGTGCGGCATGACAAGCTCATCTGGAAGGCGGCCTGCGCCAGGAGCACGTTGACGATGAAGGTGCCGAACCAGGCCACGATGAGTGTCACACCAATGCTCGACAGGTCGAGCATTCTAGGATTCGTGGACGCGAACTCGGCGAGTCCGGCGAATCCGGGCTTGATTAGGAATGCGGTGATGCCCACACCGAGCATGGCCACAAAAACGATGCAATTCATGGTCTGGCTAAACGCCACAGCACGCATGCCACCGAACCACAGGTAGACGAGCAGCAGAACCGCCGTCGCTATGATCGAGGTGTAAATGGAGAGATCCGTGAATGCGTGAAGAGCGGATGCGAAGGCGATAGCCGTGGCGACAGACCACATGGGAAACGCGAACGCCGTGATTAAACCAGAGATTATCTGCGCGACTCTGCCAAAGCGCTCTCCGATCATCCCACTGACCGTCACGACGAGCTTCTCCCGCAACGGTTTTACGAGAAGAAGGGCGATGAGGAGCACCTGCACGGTTTCTGCCACTCCGTACCAGATCGCCGAGATTCCGGTGTGATAGCTCAACTCAAGGATCGCGATGTACGACGACCCCGAGAACAGACCGGTGATGCATAGGGCTACGGTGAGTGGACTGAAACTGCGTCCGGCAACGAAAAATCCTCCCTCCGCCTGAGGCCGGCGCAGAGTGCGCCGCTGAACGATCGTTCCAACGGCCGCCAGAATCACCGTGTAAACGACCGCGAGACCAATCGTCCAGAGGCCAGCATCAGTCATGACCGATTCCGATCGTTTAAAGTCGAAGCAAATGGCACCGCCGGGAATTGCCAGTGAAGGTCGATCGGGATGTCGGCATCGCGCAGGAGGCTAATGGCAGGACACCGCTTCTCCACTGCGCGACGAAGCTCGCCGAGTTTAGGCTCTGCGGCGGGCGTGACGATCTGCACCAGAAGGCTGTAATCCGAAAAATGGGGCGAGACATCCGCAGTGCCGGTGAACCCGCGCACGTCGATATGCGAGCGAGTAAGAGTCTCGATCTGATCGAGACGTATGCCGAGCTCCGTTGCGACCGCCTCGATGGTGACCGTGATGCAGCCGTTCACCGCACCGGCCAGGAACTCCATCGGCGTGGGCGCATCGTTCTCACCGCCCTTGATGACTGGCTGGTCGATGACGAAGTTAAACTCGCGGATCGAGATCCGGGTGCGCATCGGCCGCAGCCACGATCCCGACGCGCGCACGGATTTAATCCAGGGGTCGCGGGCAGGCTTTGTCTCCATAGCGGCGAGCTCAGCATTCGTGAGTTCGGACATTTCCTACCATCCCATCTGGCAGCGCCGTCGAAATCGGCCGCCGTCTGAACTCAACTCCACAGGGCCGATCCTGCGCAATCCGTCGCGTAACGCAACTTCATACAGGGCGCGGAAACGCCGCTGAAGTGAGCCCTGGCGGCGACGTGTCATCGGCGTCATCGTTCGGTGCAGGCCTGCAGCTTTCGGCTAGGTGATACTTATGTCATAAATGGTCCGAATGGAACGGGCGCGCATTCTCATCACTAAGAGTCCGCAGCCCCGCGCTCCTATTGTTAGGGGACCACCATGCAACCATCCGCTCGCCCGCCCTGTCACGCAGCAGCATTGATCCGGGAGCAGTACGCGAGCGTCGCCGCGGCGGCGACGTCCGCCCTGCCCACAGCGTCGCGGACCCTGCAAGACGCCGCCGACCGCGGGATCGACGTCACCGACCTGCTCACGCGCACGAAGCGCCGGGCGTCCAAAAATGAGCGCAGCAGGCTTCGAGCATGACACGTTTTGACCAAGTTGAGTCCGAAGCAGATTCTAAGTCACAGCCGACAGGGAAGCCGTGAACGCGAGTTTTGACATTCGAGCGGCCGGGAGATCTTCCACTTTCCGGCAAACTGGATTCATGCAGATCCGAGACCTAACTTTGCCAGACATTGAAGAAGCCGCTGCGCTCTGGCACGACGTGGGACTGACCCGGCCTTGGAATCCGCCCCTTGTTGACCTGCGGCGCGCCCTTGAAAGTTCTGCCTCTACCGTTCTTGGTGGGTTCATTGGTGACAGGTTGGTTGGCACCGTGATGGTCGGTCATGACGGTCACCGCGGTTGGGTGTATTACCTGGCCATTAATCAGGCACAGCGGGGAACCGGGCTGGGGCAAGAGATGATGATCGCTGCGGAAGACTGGCTTCGTGAGCAGGGTGCGGTGAAAGTCCAATTGATGGTCCGCTCAACCAACGAGGCAGTACTCGGCTTCTATGATCACATTGGCTATGAAAGCGCCGATGTTCAGGTGCGATCGAAATGGCTGGGCTAACACTCTCCGTTACTGAAATGCTCGCTGGGATTGGTTGCTCACGGCCTCTAAACGAAAACGACACCACCCAGTCAGCTGGGTTGTCCGGCCTCGTCTTCGGCGACTGACGTTCGCCGCAATCAAGCAGATCGCCGAGAATATTTCTGAAAGTGAGCAAACCCGGTCCTGATCGGGTCCTCAGCCTCACAAGGAAGGGTTGCTCGGGCGGCGTTTGAGGCTAACTTGCAGCGATCGCGCGCCCGAGCGCGTCACCAGACGCCCACGCCGTCGCCACCGAAGACCGGTCACCCCACGCATCCCCACACACGCCGATCCGATCGGACAGCAAAAACGGCTCGGGATGCTGCGCGGCGGGCCGTGCGAACGTCCAGCGGTGCGCGAACGACCGGGTGGGTGCATCCGTTAGCGACAACATTCGGCCTACCACCCTGGTAACCACGGGGATTGCTCCGTCGGGGTTGTCGAGATGCTGTCGGGCAAGTGCTGCGCTTGTGTGGGCGACGAGCACCGGCGCACCATCGCCACGACGATCACCATCGTCGGCAAGTGCGGTGATCTCCGCCACGTCGTTGACGAACGCGGTGTGGAACGGCTGCCAGTCGCGTGCCGCCCACTCCAGCACGACCGCGATACTTGGCTCCCAATTTGAGCCGTCGTTCAACGCCGCACGCAGTGACGATCCGACGTCGAGCAATCGCCGCGCTTGCGGGTCCGGCATCGCGAGCACGACGGCGTCGTAGCGATGGTTGTCGGCCTCACCCGCCGCCACGTGTTCGATCGTGACGCCCTGGTGCACGTCGATATCACGCGCCAGGTCGATGAGGAGCTCCCGCAGGCCTGCTGGGGCGGCGTACCGCATTGGACCGCGGCTGAGACGCTGGATGCCATCGGACCCTGCCACCGAGACCGTGTCGGTCCACGGTCGAGCGAGTCCGCGTTCCAGCCACCCCGAAACAACGTCACCGAACCCGGTGCCCGGCTCCGCGGTGAAATATGATGCGCCGAGGTCGACCGTTCGTCCGTTGACCGTGCGGCTCGCCATCCTGCCACCGGGCTTTCGTCCGCGATCGACGACCCGTGCAACGATTCCGGCGCTACGCAGCGCGTGAGCGCAGGCAAGCCCCGAGATACCCGCTCCGATGATAAGAACATGAGGTTGCGGCACCCAGCCATCATGCCAGATGGGAGCTCCCGGACGTGCTTCGAAATCGCGGCCGGGAGCGATTGACGTCCTGGCGCGAAGCGCATCTAACTGTGGTGCAGGCATCGCGGGCGAGGAGTTGGGCGTCGGCGTTTTGGGCGGTGAGGACGGGCGTGTAGGCGTTGTCGGCGTGGCAACTGGGGCAATGCTCGCAGATATTGGCGTAGGGGCACGCTTCTTGCGCGGGCGCGCGGAGGCAGTAGCCGCTGGCCATGCGCGCTTTGATGGTCGGTGTTTCCCGCCAGTCCCCGTGGCTGATATCGACGAAGGGCAAGCGGGGAATGTCGGACCGGAACAGCAGGCGTCGTCGTGGGGCGTCGGGCCATCCCCATTCCGTGATTTCGGTGAAGAAGTTGGAGATCGCGTGAATGCGGCGCGCTTAAGCTGCTGGCACTTCGCGCCACCAGCCTTAAGGTCGAGAAGATGCTCGGCGAATCATGTCTTGGGAACTAGTTCAAGCACCACGGTTCCGCTTGCAAAATGCTTCACGTTCGAGAGCTGCCAATGTTCTGTGACCCCAAGACCTTCCAGGAGATGCGTGCCATGGCCGAGTACAAACGGGTAGATCACGACGCAGAGAACATCAACCAACTTGTCTCTCATAAGGATTTGGTCGAGTGGGCCGGTGCCGTACTTGATAATGTTCTTGCCTGATTGTTTCTTGATCTTTCGAACTTCGTCTGAAATATCGCCCTGAATGACTGTTGCGTTCCAAGACGCTTCGCTGAGGGTCTTGGACGCCACGTATTTCGGAATGCTGTTCATGCGGTTTACGAAGTCCATCGGGGCGCCTTTGCCCTCGTCTGCCATCTGAAGATAAGCCTGTGAGAAGTTCTCGTACGTCTTTCGTCCAAGCAGCAGGGCATCGGCCGAGGAGAGCCAACGCTCCTGGTAATCCTGTTCCTCGCTGGAACTGAAATATGGCTCTGCTTCGACCACAATGTCCGGATCATCGATTACACCGTCGATGCTCATGAAGGTTATTTCGACAAGTTTTCTCACTACTCAATCTCCAATGGGTCAACACCATCCTTGCCCTCCCCGGTGATCTGGGCAATCGAGGGATGTCTTTGTGAACGAGACCCTGCCTAGCAGGCGCTGACGAGTCGACCTAGGGTATGAGCGTGATCGTCCGGAATACTATCGCGTCTGACGAGCGGCGGCGGGCGTCGCGCTCGTCCTCCGGGCCGAGGCGAACTCCGTGCTCAACATCGGCGGGTACATTCCGGCCGGGTTGATCTCCGTGGCGACCAGGTTCTTGGTGGATGCCATCGGTCTCGCCCGCGGAGCATCCATTTTCGCAAGCATTCTGGTCGCGGCCGGTGCGACCGGCATCAAATGCTCAAGTTGTTGTCCAGGCCGGGGGTGGGGGCTCAACATCAGCGTTCCCAACCCGACGAGCTCCTTTGGGGTGTCTTAGGTTACAAAGATTGCGCGATGAGGCTCAGTGAGGTCTCCCAGAGGCGTTCTGCTGCGATCGGGTCGATTGCGTGCGGAAGTACCCCGTGAACGCCGTCGACGATTGCCGAAGCGATTTCGGCTGGGCGGCAGTCCTCGTAGTACGCGGGCGTGCCAGGGCCCAACTCTGCCCGTGTCGCGGCGAAGAGTGAGGTTGCCGCTCCCTGTTCGACGGTCTTTGTCGGGTACCGCCGTTTCATGTCAGCCAGAACGACCGGGTCCCAGTAGCGTTGCAGGTTTGTCCAGATGCCACCCGGCATAACCGCGGTGCCAGCAATCCCCTCGTTTTTCCAGCGCCGCGTGGCTTCGAGAGCGAAGAGCACGTTTGCCGACTTCGACTGCGCATAGGCGAGCCCCGAGTCATAGGGATCACGCTCAAAGAAGCGATCGTCGAAACGGATCCCGCTGGTTCCATGCCCACTCGAGCTCAGCGCTACGATCTTCGCCCCGTCAGCGGCGCGAAGAGCTGGCAGCAGGGCCTGTGCCAGCGCGAAGTGCCCAAGATGGGTCAAAATGATTCCAGTGGGTCGGCTTCGGAGAAATACCGGACGCTCGCGACGGAATATGTTCGGCCCCATTCGCGGTGAGTGGGAGGCGCTCTGGAACGGATGGTGGGCGCCCGAACCGCCGCATCACGCACCAGTGTTCGTGCTCACCCATCACGCCCACGAGCCGATCGAGATGGAGGGCGGCACGACCTTCCATTTCGTCACCGGCGGCTTCGACGCCGCCTACGTACAGGCCAGTGAAGCAGCTGGCGACGCCGGCATACACATTGCGGGCGGCGCCTCCACCGTTCGGCAGGCGTTCCCCGCCGGCGTAATCTACGAGATCACGCTCGACATTGCCCCCGTCTTACTCGGGTCTGGAGAGCGGATGTTCGACGGCAGCGACTCTTTCGGGTTCGAGCCGGTTGAGGCGTTGCATTCGCCGCTGGCCACGCACATCCGCTACCGCCGGGTGAGCTGACGGCTGGCCTCCGACACGTCTAAGATCCGCGTGAATTACGCGGCGCCGAGCATAAGCGAGTCACCACGTTTGGGGAGACCTACCGGGGGAGCTGGAAAGACACAGATCGGCGGCCTCGAGAAGACGTGTGTCGCTTAGGGTTGAGTGATGGATGCCGACATCAACTTCTACTTCGACCCGGTCTGCCCCTTCGCCTGGATGACCAGCAAATGGGTGCGGCAGGTGCAGGCGCAGCGCGACTACACCGTTGATTGGCGGTTCATCTCGTTGCGTCTGATCAACGCGGAGGTCGATTACGACGCTCATTTTCCGCCCGAGTACGAGGCCGGACACACCGCCGGGCTCAGGCTCTTGCGGGTGGCAGCCCGGGCACGCGCGGAGCATGGCCGCGAGTCGATGGCCGCGTTGTATGCGGCGTTCGGGGCGCACATCTTCGACGTCGCGCCAGACCCGAGCGGCAACAGCACCGAGAGCAATATGCGTGAACGTCGCGGCACACGTGAATTCGTGGAACCGATCCTCGCCGAGGCTGGCCTGCCACTCGCACTGGCTGAGGCGCTCGACGACGAGTCCTGGGACCTCGAAATTCAGCAGGAAACGGACGAGGCGCTTTCGCTGACCGGTAAGGACGTTGGCACGCCCATCATCCATTTCGAGCCACCCGCCGGTGTCGCTTTCTTTGGGCCGGTCATTAGCCGCCTGCCACAGGAAGACTCGGCCGTTGAACTGTGGGACCACGTGGTCGCTCTGGCACGTTTTCCCGGTTTCGCCGAGCTCAAACGAAGCCTGCGTGAGCAGCCGCAGCTGGCTGCGTTCGGAAACGACTCCGACTCGGCGGGCCAGCAGGAAGACTGGCATGATGGCAGCCGCCGGCAGAAAAGTGACCGATCTGTGAGATCGAACGATGAGTGAGCCGAAAATTCGCCGCCACCAAGAATCTGTCCGGGTCTGCGCGTCCGCTGAATCTCTCTATGACATGGTCTCCGACATCACCCGTACCGGTGAGTGGAGCCCCGTCTGCACGATGTGCTGGTGGGACGACGAGGCGTCGGCTGGTCAGGTCGGTGCTTGGTTCACGGGCCGCAATGAGCTCCCGCACCGCACGTGGGAGACCCGGTCGCAGGTGGAGGCGGCCGAGCGCGGTCGCGAGTTCGGTTGGGTGGTGGGTGGCAGCTTCGTCCGTTGGGGCTTCACCCTCACCCCGTCGAATGAGGGGACGATCCTCAGCGAGTACTGGGAATTCCTGCCGGACGGGATCGCTATGTTCGAGGAGAAGTTCGGTGACCAGGCAGACTTTCAGATCGCTGACCGCACCCAGCAGGCACTCGCCGGCATCCCGAAAACTCTCGCCGCGATCAAGCAGATCGCCGAGTCCATCGCGGATCGGTGAGAAGGCCCCAAGCTGAAGACCGGTCACCCCGCGCATCACGGCACACGGTGATCCGATCGGACAGCAGAAACGGCTCGGGATGCTGCGCGGCGGGCCGTGCGAACGTCCAGCGGTGCACGAAGGACCGGTTGGGTGCCGGAAACACCGTTAACGAGACACTCCCCGCACTGGCTAGAAGCAGTTCATCAGGTGCTGGTTCGCACCAAAGAATCGCTGACGTGGAAGGACGACGATGACCAAGCAGAGCGCAAGACTGGAATTTCTCGGATCCCAGGGGTCGCTGCTGGCAGCACGGCATGAGTGACCTCCCCATCGCCGACCATGCGCTGCTTTCGGATCGACACTCCGCTGCTCTGGTGACCCTGGACGGATCGATTGCCTGGTTGTGTTTTCCCCGGTTCGACAGTGAATCCGTGTTCGCGTCAATCCTGGACGACGAGGCGGGGCACTGGTCGATCCGGCCCACCGGGCGGAGCACGTCAACCCGCGCCTACGTGGATGGGACCATGGTCCTACAGACCATCTTCCACACCGATGAGGGCACCCTCGAACTTCTCGATGCGCTTGAGTTGGGGGACGGGGCTGATCCCCACCGCCTCGGTGAACACGCCCCCCACACCCTGCTGCGGGGCGTGCACTGCACGAGCGGGCGGGTGGCCATCGAGATGGTCTGCCGTCCTCGCCCCGAATATGGTCTGGTGGTCCCGATCTTTGCGGAGATCGATTGCGGTGTCGTCGCTACGGGCGGTTCGGGCCGGCTCACTCTCTCGGTTCCTGCCCCGGTCATAGGTGTCGACGAGGAGATCCGGATGCAGTTCACTCTGCAGGCGGGCCAACACCGGTATTTTGCTCTGCAGCGCACGCGCCTCGGTGAGCCACTGCCGGGTGCCTACGCGCAAGACCAGATCGCGGCCGGCTTGGCGACCACCACCGCGAGCTGGCAGGAGTGGTCATCGATTCATCAAAGCTACGACGGCCCGTGGCGGGAACTGGTTCATCATTCGGGACGGGTTCTGCAGGCGCTGAGCTACCAACCCACCGGCGCAATCGTGGCCGCCGCCACGACATCCTTGCCCGAAGAAATCGGCGGTGAACGCAACTGGGACTACCGGTACGCCTGGGTACGAGATGCCAGTTTCACCATGAAGGCACTCTGGGTTGCGGCCTGCCCGGACGAAGCCCACGAATTCTTTGACTTCATGACCGCGGCGGCTGCGCACTCCAACCCTGACCGTCATTTGCAGATCATGTTTGGCATCGGCGGCGAACATGACCTGTCTGAACGGCTTCTTCCGCAACTCAAAGGGTGGCGGGGGAGCGCACCCGTGCGCGTCGGCAACGGAGCCTGGGACCAGCCGCAACTTGATGTGTACGGCGAACTCCTCGACGCAGCGTTCCGCCTTCGTGGGCAACTCGGTGACATCGAACCGGCCACGCGAACCTTTCTTATCGCCCTCGCGGATGCTGCCGCCAGCCAATGGCAGCAGCCGGACAACGGTATCTGGGAAATCCGTGGGGCCCCACGCCACTTCCTTTATTCAAAGCTGATGTGCTGGGTGGCCCTCGACCGAGCAATTGCCCTGGCCGATCAGCTGAACGCAACCGACCGAATCACAGAGTGGTCAGCGATGGCCGCACGGATCCGCGCCGCCATCCTCGAGAAGGGGTGGAACGAGGAGGCCGCTGCCTTCACGCAATCCTTTGATTCGCCCGAGCTGGATGCTTCGTCGCTGATGATGTCCGTTGTCGGATTCCTGCCGGCATCCGATCCACGCATGCTCGCCACCGTAGACGCCATCATCGATCGGCTTACGGATTCCCGCGGGCTGGTCTATCGGTACCAAACTGACACCGGCGTCGACGGCCTGCACGGTAACGAGGGAACTTTCCTGCTCTGCACATTTTGGCTCGCCCAGGTGCTTGCCGACGCAGGCCGGTGCGGTGAGGCCCGCGAGGTGTTCGAGAGAGCCGTGGGTCACGTCAACAACGTCGGCCTGCTCGCCGAGGAGGTCGACTCGGAAACCGGCGAACAACTGGGCAACTTTCCCCAGGCATTCAGTCACGTCGGCCTGATCAATGCCGCGTGGGCCATCCAACAGGCCGAGAGCGGCTACGCGGCTAACGAGAGAACTCCACCAGAAAATGAACATTAGCTCGGGTTTACTAGCTTCGGTGCATTCAGGTTTGCTGATGATGCTGCAGATGTCTCCCTCGCCGCATTCGGCGGGGTAGCGCCAGTCGCTGGCACCGATAGGTTTCTGGAGCTCCACAGCCAGAATGGCGAGCTCACGTTGACGGGCCTAAACGTTTTTTGAGCTTGCAATTCAGCAGGAGTGATACGTGAGAGCCGGGAGCGGTTTAGCGTTGGCGTATGGACATTATTTTGCAATATTTCGACGGCTGCCCCAATTGGAAAGTTGTCGATGAGCGGCTCGTTGCTCTCACCGAAGGGCACCCGGGGATGGTCGTACGGCGACACCTCGTAAACACTGTGGAAGAAGCCGAACGTGTCGGATTTGGCGGTTCACCCAGCATCCTCATCGACGGTGTCGACCCCTTCGCGCGCGCAGGAGAAACCGGCGGGTTGTCTTGCCGCCGATATCTCACGCCAGGCGGATACGCGGGCGCACCAACTGTGGACCAGTTGAAGATGGCACTGTTCATCGAGTGACGCCCGGACGGAGTCGCGCGAATCGCAGTATCGATCGGCGCGACTTCGTGCCGAATATTCTCTGATTCCTTTTGTCTCGGGACTGTCGGGTCGTCGACGGTGGTTCCATCTGAAAACCATCGTCGCGTGGGTCGGTCTCATAACGCGAGTTCGTGCACTCATCCGGCCGTGACGGAGGAGACTGGTCGACGGTGGACCCGACTCTCTTTTGGGCATTCGGCCCCGATGTCGTGACTGCAGAAGGGACCGCCTGCGTGCGGAAAGTTGAGAGCGTCCTTGCGCCTGATCAACTGAATATTGTGTTCCGTCCCAACAATCGTCGCCGGAGCGGTCCGCGCCCGTAAATGCTGGCTGAGTGGGGGCCGAATCGGCTCACGAAGAATTGGTGCGGCCCTGGTTGGCGTCGCGTTGGTGGTCGTGATCGAACCCTCGGATTCTGCTTTTGGATGGATACCGCTGCTAGTGCTGACGTGTTCTGATCGACCTATGACACTGTATGCATCTCTACAGTTGCGGTGGTCCGCGCGCGCGGATCCTTCATGGTGCCGGGTATCGGCGGGGTGCGCTGAGGAAGGTAGCGCATTGGGATAATGGCTCATGCCTAATCGCACAGACAAGATTTCATTGACCGGATCGATCTCCCTCGGAACCGGGGTGATGATTGGGGCGGGGATCTTCGCACTGGTCGGTCAAGTTGCCGAATTCGCCGGAGATTGGTTTCCGCTCGCTTTCCTCCTCGGCGCCATAGTCTCTGGTATCAGCTCGTATTCCTATGTTCGCTACTCGAGTGTGAACCCGTCTGCGGGCGGTATCGCGATGCTATTGAAGGACGCCTACGGTCCTGGTGTAAGCGCCGGGTCATTTTCGCTGTTCATGTACGTGTCGATGGTGGTTGCGGAGAGTCTGCTCGCCCGCACGTTTGGCACTTACCTGTTGCGTCCTTTCGGTCTGCAAAACTCCACCATTCTCGTGCCCGTGCTCGGTGTCGCTGCGATCGCCACGGCTGCGGTGGTGAACCTTGTAAGCAACCAGCTCGTCGAACGCTCAGCGACCACAACCGCAGCGCTCAAAATCCTCGGCATTGCCGTTCTCGCGATTGCCGGCCTAATCGGCGCCGGAGTGGCTGGCGACGGATTCTTCGCAAAGTCTTCCGGCGACTCCCTCGGTATCGCGGGGCTACTGGCAGGCACAACGCTCTGCGTACTGGCCTACAAGGGCTTCACCACAATCACGAACCAGGGCGATGATATTCGCGACCCGAAGAAGAATATTGCACGGTCCATCGTCATCTCCCTGATCATCTGCGCCGTTCTGTATTTGCTGATCACGCTATCGGTGGCGTCGAGCATCGGTGCTGAGGGCGTCGTCAAAGCCCGCGATTACGCGCTCGCGCAAGCGGCAGAACCGCTCTTCGGGTCATGGGGCGTGGGGATCACCGTTGCGATCGCCGTGGTCGCGACGCTGTCCGGTCTTCTCGCAAGTCTCTATTCGGTGTCACGCCTCTACGGCATGCTGCAAAGCATGCGGCAGGCGCCATCATTGCCCAAGAAGATTTTGCATCAGCCAATGATCATCACCGCCGGTCTTGCCATCCTGGCCACAGCGTTTCTCGATCTCAGCCAGATTGCCTCGATGGGCGCATTTCTCTACCTGGCCATGGACATTTCCGTGCAGTGGGCTGTCATTCGCCACTTGCGTTCAAAAATCCAAGCAAACCCGTGGGTTCCCGCACTGACCATCATGCTCGACCTAGCGATCCTGGTCCCCTTTACCGTGCTTAAAGTTCAGAACGACCCTCTGACAGCGATTGTCGCTGTAGTCGTTGCGGCTGCTATCGTTACTGCGCAGATCTTGGTCGTCCGTGCACGGACACACGCCGCGTAAACGCCCACTACCGTCCTCCTTGGCCACTCGAGCCGCCTCCGCTGCGCCGCGCCATGAAATCCCTGCGCCCCTGTCGGACATGCTCCAGTATGAGAGTTGTGACCGACATCGAGCGTGAGAAGCGGATGCGTGACCTCGTTGTGCTCGTCGCCGACCCGATACGCCGCTACCTGCACCGCCGCGCCGATGCCGCTACGGCCGACGATGTGCTCGGCGACACCCTCCTGGTGTGCTGGCGCCGCCTCGACGAGGTGCCCGCCGATGCCCTACCGTGGGCGATCGTTGTCGCTCGGCAGTGTCTCAGCAACGTCAGGCGGGCGGAGCGTCGCCGAACCAGGCTCATCGGCCGCATCATCGCGATCGACCCGCCGCCGGTCGCCGCACAAGACAACACCGCGGCATCCAGTGGTGACAGCGCCACAGCCACCGCCCGCGTGAGCACCGCCCTTGCCAGCCTGGGTCGCGACGACGCCGAGATTCTGCGCCTGTGGGCGTGGGACGAGTTGACAAGCCCGCAGCTTGCCGTCGTGCTCGACATCAGCGCGAACGCTGCGGCGATCCGCCTGCACCGAGCAAAGGCGCGCCTCAAGCAGGAGCTGCTGAAATCTGAAGGCCCAACCGGACATGTATCTCATGACGAAGGGAGCACCGATGCACGACGATGACCGTGCGGTGCGTGTTCAGCTGCAATCCGCCGATCCGGCCCACGAGCTGCCCCCCGTCTCGCCAACGTGGCTCGACCACAGAATGGAGCAGATCATGACCACCCAGCCCACTATTACGACTGTCACCGAGAAGGAGCCGCGACCCATTTTTCGACGGTGGATGCCGGTGGTCGGCGTCGCTGCCACCCTCGCCATCGCCGCCGCGATCGTTGTGCCCCTCGCCCTCGGAAGCCCGGAACCTAGCGTCGAGGCGCTGAAAGCTCCACTCGGCGGAGGCCTCGCGAGTGGCAGCTGTATCGTGCTTGCGCCGGAGACCGTCGCCGCGCAGGAGCAGGCGTTCGCTGCGACGGTAATGCAGATCCAGGGCGACACCGTCGTTTTGGAGGTTACGGAGCGCTTCGGTGGCGACGTCGCCGACCGAGTGGAAGTGACGCAGGTCGACGCGCTAACCTCCGACTTCTCAGGGGTGCCCTTTGAGGTCGGCCAGAGCTACCTCGTTGGCGCCCTCGACGGAACGATCACAGGCTGCGGCGTCACCGGCCCGGACAGCGCCGAGCTCCGCGCCGTTTACGACACAGCGTTCCCCGGCTGATCCACGCCGGCGAGAGCGGCAGACCGGGACGGCGCGTCAAATCGTGCAATCTGGATTCGGAGAGCCTACTTGCCATTTGATCGATCCGTGCGCCCCAGCACCTTTGATGGCCGCATCGTTGCGAATATTCGGGTCTGGCGCAGACCTAACTCCCCAACCCATACATCCATGTCGGGACCTGTAAAGCCGAGGATGTCCGTGATCGGCGCCTGATGCGTCGGGAACAGTCCACGCGGTGGCGGAGTGCCATCGACGCGGGTGTGTATGCACTGGCAGTGTCGACGTAACGTGGGCGATCCCTCTACAGAAGTGTCCCCGATATCGATGCCCAATCTCGGAGGCGCTGGCGGGCGACCAGTGGTAAGCGTGCGGTCCGGGAGCCGCTCTTCAGCTCGTGTCGGGTCAGACGGTCTGTAGGAACGCGGTGATGTCATCGGCTAACAGCGTGGGTTCTTCGTGGCGTAGCGACGTGCCGATGGAGTTTGTGAACCAGTAGAGGGATGCTGTCAGCGTGACGAGGTAGTCATCGCTGAACCGTGTCTTGCTGCCAGGGCAAGGCGTTGATGCGGTCTTGTTCGGTGGCCCCGTCAAATTCGTCGGCCCAATACGTAACCAGACTATGCATGGTGTCATTATCGGTGTCTGCTTCCCCTCCCGTTGGTGGCCATGCCCTGGGCCAACGGGTATCTCGGAGCCTTCTTCGTAGGTCGTGGACATCGTCGTGGCCTATATCCAGCGCAGGATAGCGGGGGCACGTGTGCTCGTTTCTGGTCAGAAAAAAGGTCTTTGTTGTTGAGGAGAATACTGTGCAGTGTCAGGTACGTAAGACCCGCACGATGAAAATCACGGTGACGAGGCATCGCAGCGAAATAGTCGCTCCCAGTTGGATCACACTTTGCGTTCGGCGGAGCGTTCGATAACCTTCGTTGCTAGTCCTGGAGGGGTAGCTGTAGGTAGGAGGCGTGCGCGCCACCGGTGTGAATGACGTGCGTTCCCGTATTGGCGCCGACGTATTCGTGGATGCCGGGCATCAGCGTTCCTAACAGGTTGCGTGAGCTGATGATGAAGCGGAGCTGTTCGCCGTGGTGGAACTCCAGGCCGATGGGGAGCAGATCGATTTCAATATCGACGATCTGACCAGTGCTGAGTTTTTCAACGCGGTCAAATGTGTGGGCTGGCACCTCTGCTGTCGAGAGCCGCTCGTCCAGGTGTCGGGCCGACACTCGTAGCCGTCCGTCGGAGCCTTTGTAGCGCAAAATGGTGGCGCCGTGATCGGTGAGGTCGTGAATCATGGGGCTGTGGTTCGGCACGGTAAATGCCTGCAGGGGAGTGCCGTTGGCGTCGAGTTTTTGCACGAGAACAAAGAGGTCCATGTCGTCGGAGCCCTGTGCTTCGACCCAGAGGTGAGCCTTGGGGTAACCGACCAGAACGGTCTCCTCCTCGAACCGGGTAGTGAAGGACACGGCGTTGGGATTTGTATCGACGCCGTAGGACACTGCGATCTCGTCGGTCGGCGCCGTGGTCGTCAATGCGCGCGACCGGCCGTTCAGATAGTACTTGCGCGGGGTGACATCTGCAGGGGGGAACGAGTCTGCGGCGATACCGATGCGGTCGCCGCCTGCAAGGTCGAGAAGCGAGTAGCGCACGGACGGGGTGTTCTCCCAGCCGTTGTCGTCGTCCTTGAGGTAGTGATCGAAGAATCGGCGGAGATCCTCCACGTTTGCTTCGTCGTAGTAGTCGGGCCATTCCTGGGTGTTGTGCACTCGCAGCCACTTGTTCTTGGAGGCGATCCGGCGCCACGCGCGGAAGGTTCCCGCAGTGTGCAGCGTGTTCGAATAGCTGGCCACGATATATGCCGGCACGGTGATTTGGTCGAAGTTGGGGATCTTGTTTTCCCAGAGATCGGTCATTTGCGGGTAGCGCTCGACCTCGGAGATAATGTCTTCTTTGTGATTCTTGCCGAAGAAGCTGCCGTCTTGGAGCTGACGGGCAAAGCCGGTGTCGGGCATGCCGCCGCGCATGACGAGGTCGCGGTAGACATCGCTGACGCCTTCCCACGGGTTGATCGCCGCCAGGTGTGGGGGCTGCTCGGCGGCCGTGAACCATTGCGAAACTGCCAGGTAGGAGGTGCCGCTCATGCCCACTTTGCCGGAGCACCATTCTTGTTCGGCGAGCCATTCGATGACGTCGTAGCAGTCCCGGCCGTCCTGGCGGTCCCACAACACGCTGTCACCGTCGGAGTCGACGACGCCGCGAATGTCAGGGTTGCAGATGGCATAACCCTGCGCGCACCAGTAGGCCGGGTCTGGTGCTTCAAACTTTGCCAGTCCCGAGACGATCCCATTGTCTAATCCGACCAGCCCGAACACGCCCATCACGCTCAGCGATGTGCCTTGGCCTTTTCCGTACGGACTCCACGCGACGATGACCGGGACCTTCTCCGCGCCGGCAGGACGAAACACGTCGACGTAGATTGTCACGCCATCGCGCAGTTGCACGGCGACATCCTTCTCCAGCACGATCTCCACCGGCAGCGGCCGGAACGGGGGAGCGACCTGAAAGCCTGCTTCCAGAACCCGAGTGCCGGGATCGAACGCGGTCAGTACCCCTGTTCGGGCCGGCGGCAGCGGATGGGACGGAACATACATTCTCTGGTCATCGCTCATGACAAGCTCCTTACATCGGGATCTGGGGAACAACTATCGGCTGGTTGCGAGCGTACTGGTGAATCGTCCTAAACTCAACAGGCGTTGAGAAAAATTTTGGATGACGGTAGATTCGTATTATGAAACCGCAAGAAGAAGCCGTGCCGCGGGCGCGGGGCCGACGCCCCGGCAGCGCCACGACCAGGCAGGCCGTCCTGGATGCTGCGCGTGCTAGGTTCGCCCGCGATGGCTTCACGGGCACGACCATCCGTCTCGTCGCTGCCGACGCGTCCGTCGATGCCTCTCAGGTGATGCAGTTCTACCGCTCCAAAGATGAACTCTTTGCGGAGGTGATGGCCATACCAAAGTCGGCGCTGCACCGATTTAATACCGCATTCGAGGGACCGGATGAGCACCTCGGCGAACGCGTGGTTCGTGCATCGTTGCGGGCGTGGGACGGAGTACCGGAAGAGTCGGAACCGTTGATGGCTATGCTGCGGGGCGCGATCGTCAACGAGAGCGCGAGCAGGCTCTTGCGTGATTTCATCCAATCCCGTCTGCTGGGTGGCACGAGTGACCGTGCTGATGCCGATGCTGCGCTCCGCGCCGGTCTCGCGTCAGCAATGCTCGTCGGCGTCGTTCTGGGGCGACGGGTCATTGGCGTGCCAACGCTCGTCGCGGTAGATGCTGAAGAAATCGTGAGGGTGCTCGCCCCGGCCATTCAAAACATTCTGGTGCCGATCGAGCGCGAAGAGGAGAATTCGAATGTCACACCGGCAGGGTGATCAGCGTGCGACGCGCCGTGCCGGAGCCTTCCGGCGTTCTATCGCGGTCGGAAAAAATACCCCGGTCTCGACCAGGCGCACCCGTTTCGTCGTCGACGGCCGCCTGACGCCGGCTCCCGAAGGAGTGAGTGTCGCAGAGGCGATGCGGTTCGCGGGGGAGGAACCTGGGCGGATGGCATTGTGCCTTTTTCCGACGCCGTCCGCAGAAGACGTTGACGAATTGGCCGAGGCGTGGGCGCTTCACCCGGTTCTGGTGGAGGATCTACTGCATGCCGGTCAACGACCCAAGCTGGAGCGCTACGACGATGTGCTGTTCATTGTCATACGCGCGGCGCGGTACATCGACGACATTGAAGACGTCGACTTTCTCGAGTTTCATGTGCTCGTGCGGGCGAACGCCATCGCTGTGCTCTGCCAGGATGGCCGTTGGATTGACGGTTCCGACGAGACCAGTCTGCCCGGTAGCTCAGCAGGCATCGCTGACCACACCCTTCTCGACGACGAGCACCTGCTCACGCTCGGACCGGAAGCCGTGCTCTATCGACTCCTCGACGCGATTGTCGATGGGTACATTCCCGTTCTGCGTGGCCTGGCCATCGACAAGGAACAGATCGAGCGCCAGGTGTTCAGCGGCGACGCGGCCGTCGCTGAACGCATTTACCGACTCAGCCAAGAGGTCATAGACCTTCAACACGCGGCATCCTCTCTGACTGATGTGCTCGATGCTTTGCAGAGCGGATTCGATCGGTACGGGATCCCGGAGGCTTTGCGAACCTATCTCCATGATGTGGCCGACCACCTGACCCGCGTTGAAACCCGGGTGGTCGAACTTCGCGATGCCCTGTCGCAGATTCTCAGCGTGAACGCCACTCTCGTGGGACAACGCCAAAACGAAGACATGAAGAAGATCTCTGGCTGGGCGGCGATTCTCTTCGCCCCCACGCTGATCGGATCCATTTATGGCATGAATTTCGAGACTATGCCCGAATTGCACTGGGCCTTCGGCTATCCCGTCGCCATAGGCGCCATGGTCGCGCTCGGCGCCAGCCTCTTCGTCGTCTTCAGGTGGAAGAAGTGGATGTAGCCGCTAGGGAGCTGACAAACGCCAGTCCAACCACGATTCGTACTTACGTGTCCGGGACCGTTGTGAAACCACTCGACCCCTGACATCGCTGAAAGCAATGCTATTCGGCCGCCCTCGTCATCCTCCCCGTGAAGCGCACACTTCGCTCGCCAGTGCCACAGGTGGCTTGCTGGAGTTCGATTGATATGAGCGGGAGGACGTGGCGGCGGTCGGTCGAGTGCTGTTTTAGGTAGCAAAACTACTGCAATGCCAACAATGTGTGGTCTTGAGTTGAAATTTTCGGGACTTGACCCTATTGTTTGGTAGTACGACTACCTCCCTAAAGCAAGGGAAGTGCGCAAAGGAGCCACTCATGCACAGCCCACTCTTGGCATCGGGTTTCGGTTTGCCCATTTGGTCATTTCGCCTGACTAACTTTGTTCAAGCGAGTCTGTAGTGGCGATCGAGCCCTCGGCCGCTCAGCAACACGCGGCAACACAGCCAGTTGCTTTTGAAGTTCGCGGTGTCTCCAAGTCATACCCCGGTGTCAAAGCCCTCGACGCTGTTTCTCTTACGGGCTACGCCGGTGAGGTCCTGGCTATCTGCGGCGCGAACGGGGCCGGCAAGTCGACGCTCGCCCGTATGCTCGCGGGGCAGGAATTGCCATCCGACGGCGACATTCGCATTTCGGGTTACGAAGGCCGCATCGATGGACCTGCTGCAGCGGATGACGCGGGCATCCTGCTCATGCACCAGGAACCCGTAATCATCGACTCATTTACCGTGAGCGAGAACCTTTGGCTCAAGAACCTCAGCTCGGCCAACAAAGTTCGGCCATGGGGTTTCGTGTCACGCAAGAAGACTGAGACAACGCTGGCTGCTCTGCGCTCCGTCGGCCTTGAGGGCGTTTCGCCAGAACGCCTCGGCAAAGACTTGGGGCCCGGTCTTCGCCAGATGCTCGCCCTCAGCCGTACACAGGTGAACCGGCATCAGATCCTTCTCCTCGATGAAACGACCGCATCGACGACGGAGGAGCACTTCAAAGACGTGCAGTCTCTCGTGGAGCGTGAGCGAGCCGCAGGAGTATCCGTCGTCTTTGTGTCCCATCGCATGCCGGAAGTCTTCGCGATGGCCGACAGAATTGCGGTTTTGCGTAACGGAAAACTTATCGATGTCGTGCGCACGGTCGATACCACACCCGACGAGGTCATGACGCTCATGATCGGTGAAGCTGTCAGCGCCCTCGAATCGCCGCCGAGTATCGAGACTACGCTGGACCCAATTCTTGAGGTCACTGGACTCTCTTCTGGCTCTGCAACGAACATTAGTTTCACCGTTCAACCAGGCGAAGTTCTCGGCATCTACGGTCTGGTTGGCAGTGGGCGCAGTTCGGTGGCCCGTTCCATCTCGGGGAACCAGAGCCGTGATGCAGGGGTCGTGAAGCTCCACGGCAAGCCTGTTCATGCCAAGAGTCCTCGGGATGCGGTTCGGCAAGGTATCGCCTATCTCACCGAGGACCGCCGCCGCGAGGGATTCGTAAAGGATTTCACGAACGGTGAGAATATGACGCTGGCGACCCTTCAGCATTTCTCGACTTGGGGCGTCATAAGTCGTCGACGTGAAAGAAAGCGTGTCAACGAACTTATTCGTGAGTATCAGGTGAAGGGCGAAGCGGGGGTATATACCCGCACTCTGTCCGGCGGAAACCAGCAAAAGGTGATCATCGCCAAATGGATCGAAGCTCGCCCGGAAGTTGTCATTCTCGATGAACCGACTAAGGGTATCGATGTCGGGGCGCGTCTCAACATCTACCAGATTATTCGGGCGCTCGCCCGCGACGGCAAGGGCATCATCGTGGTCACGAGTGAGGCTGAAGAGGCCCTCATGCTGTGCAACCGCATTCTGGTCTTGGAAGAAGGCCGAATCGTCGGCGAGTACCAACCAGCCACCAGCACGACCGACGACCTGATCCGGGCGTCCCTCGGAGGAGAGATCGCATGACCCAAACACATCAGCTAGCTGCCGTCCGGCCCCAGCAGACCCGAGGCTTTGCCTGGGGACGTCTGGGCCACTGGGCGAAGGAGCAATACCCCCTCTATATCTTGATCGCGCTGCTTATCATTGCGGGATTCGCGACGGATGCCTTCTTCACTCAGCGCAACCTAACCAACGTCATTTTGCAAGTTTCGGTTATCGGTATCGTCACGCTGGCACAGTTCCTTGTCGTCCTGACCGGTGGAATCGACATCAGCGTGGGATCCGTCGTGGGTCTCGCGGGGGTACTGTCAACTGGTTTGTTCTCCGGGGCGAGTGTTCCTGTTGCCATTCTCGTGGCCGTAGGTGTTGGAGCGATGGTGGGGGCGATCAACGGATATCTCGTCGCTTTCCGGGGGCTCGAAGCCTTCATAGTCACCCTGGGCATGCTTGCCCTGGCCCGCGGTTTGGTCTATGCCTATACGGAGGGAATTCCGGTCATCCCGGCCGCTGAGAACTTCCGTTCAATAGCAACGTCGACCGTACTCGGTTTCCCCGTCATCGGCCTGCTGTGGCTCGGACTGGCACTGGTTCTCGCTTTTATCGTTCGACGTACGGTCTTCGGCCGGCGCATTTACGCGGTCGGCAGTAACAAGGAAGCAGCGCGAGCATCTGGTGTGCCCGTCAAGTCGACAATCCTCGGCGTCTATATTCTTGCCGGAATTCTCGTTGGCTTTGCCGGCTTCCTGCTGGCCTCTCGCGTGGGCGTGGGCACGCCAACCGCGGGAAGCCTCTACGAACTCGACGCGATCGCCGCCGTTGTAATCGGTGGAGCGAGCCTGGCCGGGGGCAAGGGCCGTGTCTTCGGAGCTGTCGTCGGAACCCTGATTTTCGCCGTCATCACGAACCTTCTCGTCCTTCTCAACGTATCGACGTACCTGCAAGACGCTTTCCGAGGTGCGCTGATCCTTGTGGCTGTCGTTCTCACGACAGTGCACTTCGCGAAGAGAAAGAAGGCCCAGCAACTCGTCTAGTCCGCATTGATGGAACGCTCTCATTTTCTACAGCGCAAAACCTTTCCTTGTAACCCTTACCAGAAGGTCAAAGATGACAATCAAACGATTCACTGCCATAGCCGCAGCTGCCGCAGCCGTGGTCCTCACCCTGTCGGCGTGCGGAACCGTGGGCGGAACCACACCGGATGCGTCTTCGGGCGATACCAAGACGGTAGCCGTAACAGAAATTACCATCGGCTTCCTCCAGCGTCAGTTGGATGCGCCCTACTACTCCGCCATGCAGGCCATGGCCGAGCAGATTGCCGGTGAGCAGGGATTCAAGCTGCTCTTCCAGAATGCCAGCGGTGACCCAGTCACCCAGCTCGACCAGGCACAGACGATGCTCTCGCAGGGTGCGGATGTGCTCGTGATCAACGCGATCAGCCCGGAGACTCAGCGCGCTCAGCTTGAGCAGATTGCAGAACAGGTCCCTCTACTCTTCATCGACACTGGCATCCCCGATGTTGGCGTCACGTCGGTTTCGTCCGACAACTTAGCCGTGGGCAAGCTGTCGGGTGAGCTCGCGGCCAAGCGCTTTGAGGCGGGCAGCACAATCGACGTTGGAGTGCTTAATGGAGGACCCAACGATGTCATCGTCGGCCCGGCACGTCAGCAGGGATTTCTTGATGGTCTTGAGGCCGGCGGCATCAAGTACACGCTCGTCGCCGAGACCCCCGCGCTTTACGCGCAGGACAAGGCTGTGCCAGCCACCGAGTCGATGCTCGCCGCCAATCCGAACTTGGATCTGATCCTCGGACTCAACGACTCGATGGCACTCGGCGCTCTCACCGTTCTCGCCGATCAGGGCAATACCACCACTCTCGTCGCAGCCTCGGCTGACGGGCAGAAAGAGGCACTCGTCGAAATCGCCAAGGGATGCAGCAGCCAGTATGTCTCTACGGGGCTGAACTCACCGGCGCTTGCAACTCAGCGTGCTTTCGAAATAGCCATCGCCCTTGGAACCGGCCAGTCCACCTCCTCCGATTTCAAGCCTGAAGAGTACACGACAGCAGAAGGTATCAACTGCGACAATGTCGCCGACTTCTACGATGCCAAGAGTGTCTTCTAAGACGCTCGCTCTCTATAGAGTTTGATCCCAAACCCGATTGGGCCGGTGTCCCCTCTGAGGACACCGGCCCAATTTTGTTAGCGCATCGGTTGGTTCTGACCCAAGCCCACGTGCTGATGTCGAAGGCATCGGTTAGGCGTGATCCCGACGCACCTGCGAGAGTCCTTCCTTCATTTCAGTCAATCGATCCATGTGCTCCGGGCCGAGTCGCAAAGTGACGGCCGTGGCCAGGATGTCGATGACGACCAAGCCGGCGAGACGGCTGACCGTGGGAGTATAAATGTCGGTATCCTCGATCGTTTTCACGATCAGTGGAATGTCACAATGCTTGAGCAGAGGGCTTTCATCGCCCGAAATGCCAATCACTGTCGCGCCTTTGGCCCGCGCCGTCTGAGCGACTTGCACTATTGACCGTGTGCGACCCGTGTTTGAAATCACTATGAAGACGCTGCCGGGGTGGGCCATGGCTGCGGCCATGTATTGCTGGTGCGGATCCACTGGAGCCGAGCACGGGATGCCAAAGAGAGGCTCTTTCTGTTCCGCATCGAGCGCGATGATCGCCGATGCACCGAGGCCGGCAAGATGGAGTGATGAGCCAGCGAGAATCGCAGATACCGCGCGGTCGATCTGAATCGGATCGAGGAAGCGGCGGGCTCGGTCCAGGCTGCTGATCGTGTGATCGAAAATCTTTGTGGACAGCTCTTTGAGAGAGTCTTCCCGGCCAATCGTCGAGAGGGTGGCGGGGATTCCAAGCGCGAGCGTTTGAGCGAGAGAGATTTTAAATTGTTGAAATCCGAGGAAGCCGAGGCTGGTGCAAAAACGCATAACAGTCGGCTCACTTACACCGGCTGCTTCTGCCACTCCGGCCATGGTGGCATTCATGACATATGACGGGTTGCCGGCAACCAGCTGGGCAACTTTTCGCTCGGAATTACGTAGCGTTCCCATCACGTCGTTGAGATGTTCAAGGAGTGGTGCCTTGCGGTCTAGGGGCATTTGGCTGTCTCTCTGTTGAGCCCCAATATTGGCGCTATTCCCCAAGCGTAGCGAGGAGATTCGAAACTGCCAGTTCGGATGCCCGTCGGGTGCTCGCCCCGGTATATCCGCCCAGGTGTGGTGTAAGGATCGTATTGGCATGGTTCAGTACGGCAGTGAGCACGGGCGGTTCAAGATCAAATGCGTCTACGGCGTAGGTCTTCAGCTGCCCACTCTGCAGCGCATCAAGAACGGCATCGTCATGGACGAGGGCCGACCTGGCGGTGTTAATGAGCACGGACCCCCGACGCACCAGTGCGAGAAGTTCATGCGTCACGAGGGGAGACCCATCGTCTGAGGGTGGGCTGTGTAATGTGATGACGTCGGAGGAAGCGAACAGCTCGGCCAGCGTTGCACTCGTAGCGCCCGACCCGGACTCTACGGGTGAGAACGGATCGTAGGCGAGGATATCAGCGCCGAGGGCGCTGCCGAGTTGTGCCACGAGTCGGCCAATTGCGCCGAACCCGACGATTCCGAGTGTGATGTCGGGCATTTCTCGGCCGAGGGTGCGTTGCCAGCCGCCCTCATGCATCACACGGTTGGAATTAGGTAGGTCACGCAGGCTCGCAAGGGTCAGCGTGATGGCCAGTTCTGCGACACCGCGGGAGTTGGCGCCGCGAGCCAGAACGATTGCAATACCCTTCGCGTGCGCTGAAGCGGTGTCTACGGCGTCAGCGCCGACGCCGTTTCGGCTGATCACTCGGAGGCTCGTTGCGGCGTCGAGGACCCGTGCGGAGATGCGCTCGACGCCCGCGAGCCAGCCATCGATTCCCGGAAGGAGTTCGACCAGTTCATCTTCTGTTGGCAAGCGTCCAGCTGGACCCGAGACTAGTTCATGGCCTTGGCTCCGGAGAGGGTCAAGTTCTTGAACGGTGTCGAGTCCGGCAGCGGTCATTGATCGCGGCGTAATAAGAATTCGCATCAGGGCTCCCTGTCGGTGAACGGTTAAGAACGGGTGGATGCCGCTAGGGCCGACAAATTGTCGAAACCGGGCCCGCTGGTGGGGATAGCGATGTTGAAGACTTCGGCAATGACCTGCGTCCAGCCGTGGATGAAGTAGACCCACCCGTCCTCGACCTGGAGAGACCTGCCGTCCTGCGCCGAGCGGGCTTGATCGAGGAAGACCAAGTCCCCGCGGTAATTGAGATCCCACACGACAGCGTGCTCGGGAAAGATGGCGGCGGCGGAGAGCGGTGAACCTGGCGCGTCTTTACCGAGCCCGGTCGCATTGATAACGACGGAATACGGGCGAGCATCGGCCAGCACCGCGTCGTTGTCGGTTGATGTGGGAGTCGTGACCGTCGTCAGGGCTGTGCCGCTCTGTGAATTCTCGTGAACCGCGGTGAGAGTCTCAAGCCGGCCCAGGCTGCGATTTGTTACGATGACGCGTCCGGGCCGGTCGGAGCCGCGTTCAGGGCGGCTCAAGTACCAGTCGATCGCGATTGCTGATCCGCCCGCACCGAAAATGACGACATCCGTGTCGTGTGCGGCGAAGTGGCCGTCGGGCAGGAACGAGTCGAGCGCATACCCCGATGAAATTGGGTCTTTCGCGTGGGCTCGAAACCGTCCGTCACGTTTGGACAGACAACTGACTTCATCCATGAGGATTGCCAGCGGGTCGATGTCGTCGAAGAGGTCGTGTGCTGCTCGATACAGGTCGATCTTGTGGGTCGTTACCAACGCCCCGAGGCTCAGAGCGTCATTCTTGAGAAAGTTGACCACCGTGCGGTACTGGGCGTCAGGTGCGTGCAACGGCAGATCAATGCCGACAAGTTCAACCTCGCCCAGACCGAGTGCTTCAGCCCACAGCGGGAAGACCGTGCGGATCGAGGAGCGCCCCGTTGTCACGCCGACAAAGTAGAAGGTTGGCGTTGTCGCTGGTTCGAGGGTGTCGAAAGTATAGGTGCGAGTCACTGTGTCGTTCTCTTCTCTCTGGAATGCGTTACGCCACGAAGGCAGAAGCTGCTGCGACGGCTTTCCGGGTGGTTTCCGCGATAATTGTGAACTGACCGTTGGTGATTTGATCTCGCGGAGCAATCCAGGTACCGCCAATGGCGAATACGCTCGGAAGCGACAGATACGAGGCAAGGTTGGACGGGCGGATGCCGCCGGTCGGCATGAACCGGATGCCCAGCGCAGCCAATGGTGGTGCCAGCGCTGCAAGGGCTGCCGCACCGCCCGAGAGTTCAGCGGGAAAGAATTTGAGGTACGTATGGCCGTTCTCGGCCGCGGCGAGCATTTCAGATGCCGTGACCGCGCCGGGCACGAAGGGGAGCCCTGATGCGGCCGCAGCGCCGGAGAGCGTTGTGGTGAATCCGGGAGCAACACCGAATTGGGCGCCCGCGGCAACTGCCGCGTCTATCTGTACCGTCGTGAGGAGTGTGCCAGCGCCGACGAGAAAGGTCGGCACTTCATCCCTTATCGCTCGGATTGCGTCGAGTGCTGCGGGGGTACGGAGGGTGACTTCCATCGTTGGGAGCCCGGCTGCTAAGAGGGTGCGCGCGAGTTCCACTCCCTGAGCGGCGTCCTCAATCTCAACGACTGGCACGATGCGCGCCGCGGCGAGACGTTCCATTACGGAAAGACTCATGATGTCTGACCCCGCGTGTAGCCGATGTGGCGGGGGTTGGGAATTGTGGTCCACCCAGCGTCACCATCGTGCACGACGAGAGTCTTCATGCCTCCCGCGTCGGAGATTATGCCGTAATTCTGCCCCGCATCCGCTGAATAACAAAACAACGTGACGAACGGCTCGGTTCCGACATTGACGCTACGGTGTACCCATTGACCGGGAACGTTCACGGCTTTACCCGCTGTAAGTTCGATGGCCTGGGAATCGCCGTCGACGGTGTCGAGGAGCATGACGCCTTTACCGCTCAAGCAATAGTAGAGCTCTGCCCGGTCCGACGTCGTGTGAAGGTGCCCGCGGGTGACCGCATATTCGTCACCGTACGTGCCAGGCAGAACCGTGCTCGTACCGATAATGAGAGCCCCTGACCCATCTTGGTACTTTTGCTCGTTCACGGAGTAAACCAGGGTATCGGCTGCCGCCGTTGATACCTGCTGGCTCCAGGACGCCTCGCTCAGGTAAACCCCGGCCATGTCGGTGATGTGCTTCTCATAGCGGCGTGAGCTTCCAGTTAGGTCTCCGGTTGCGAAGACCTCCAACAGCGTCGGCTGATCTACGGGGTGTTGAGTGTGCAACATGTAATTCCTCCTCGAGTATCAAAAACGTAGTCAAACTACAAGTATTTGTCTACCATAGCCGTGAAGTACACACAAAGGATCAATTTTGGGCTAATATTGCACCAGACGTTTGGTCGAAATGTAGTCTTACTAATTTTTGATCGTATGCAATCAAAGGAGATTCAAGATGCTTCGACTGGTCAGCCAGGTGGCCAGGGCAAAAGCGTCTCCGCGAGATGGCATGGAAGCCAACTCGGTCAATCGCGACTCGCTCCGCATAGTGCGTCAGCCCCTCCGAACCCGGGCGCCACCTAATCTACGGAGTTTCGCCGTGGGGTCCAGGCCAGATTCAAACAATCGTCGTGCTGAGCCGTCGCGGATGAGCACAATCAAGAGAATTGAGAATAGATGATGACAGATTCAGTTGAACGCTTCGCAAATCTCCGTGTTGCTGTCACCGGGGCTGCCGGTGGCATCGGCCAGTCCATTGTCGAGCGCCTCCTGCGTGAGGGCGCCGAGGTGTACGGCCTGGACCGCAGGGGCCTTGATTCCATTCCCACTGGAGCACGCGGGATTGAAATGGATTTGACCTCCCCGGAGTCGGTGGCGACGGTCGTTTCCGCGCTGTACGCCGACGACCCGCGACCCGTTCATCTGGTGAACAGCGCGGGTATCGTCGAAGACAACGTGGCGGCAGAAGACATGTCCATCGAACAGTTCGATGCCGTCTTGGGAGTCAACCTGCGCGGCGTTTTTATTACCTGCCAAGCCTTCGGTCGAGAGTTGCTCGCTCGTGGCGGCGGTGCCATCGTAAATATTGCTTCGATGTCGGGTAATGCGGTTGTCAACTATCCGCAACGGCAGAGTGCATACAACACGTCGAAGGCCGCAGTTACAGCCCTCACGAAGTCCCTCGCCGTCGAGTGGTCACCGCGCGGTGTTCGTCTTAACGCACTGTCACCGGGATACGTCGACACTCCTCTTAATTTCCTCAAAGCTGACATGCACGAAACGTGGAAGCGCGATATCGTCATTGACCGTTTCGCTACACCGGAAGAGGTTGCCGGAGCGGTGGCTTTTCTGCTCAGTGACGATGCGGCCTATTTCGTCGGCGCGGAGTTGCTCATGGACGGCGGATATTCGTTGCGCTAAAGCCCAATCTCAACTACGCGTACAACCCACCAGTAAGGAACGCACGTGATTATCTCGCACGATCTAGGCACCACGGGCAACAAGGCGACCCTCGTCGCGAACGACGGATCCATGGTTGCGGCTGTGTCGGTCAGTTACGGAGCAGACTTCGGTTCGGGCGGGCGCGCCGAACAAAACCCGCACGACTGGTGGGCGGCAATGGCCAAGGCCAACAGACAGTTACTCGAAAAGGGCGGGATTCGAAATACCGACATAGATGCCGTCTCGTTTTCGGGGCAGATGATGGGAGTCGTCAGCGTGGACAGCGCTGGCGACCCTGTGCGGCCGGCGATCATCTGGGCCGACACGCGCTCGAGCGCGCAGTGCCAGACCCTGGTCAAGCGCGTTGGCATGGATCGCGGGTACAAGATCACGGGCCATCGCCTCAACCCCACGTACTCCCTGTCGAAGATGATGTGGCTGCGGGACACGGAGCCCGAGGCGTTTGCCCGGGTTGAGACCGTGTTCCAGGCAAAAGATTATCTTGCCTACCGCCTGACCGGCGTCAAAGCGACCGATCCGTCCGACGCCTCAGGCACCAACGCTTTTGACCAGGCTACGAATTCATGGTCGTCTGAACTCATTGACGCAGCTGCTCTCGATTCTGGGCTGTTTCCCGAGATCGTCCCGTCTACAACGGTCATCGGGACCGTCACGAGGCAAGCGGCCGAGGAAACCGGTCTTGCGGTCGGTACGCCGGTCGTCATCGGCGGAGGCGATGGCCCAATGGCTGCACTGGGCGCGGGAATAGTGGATGCGCAATCCGGTGCTTACGCGTACCTCGGATCCTCATCGTGGGTCTCTGTGAGCGCTGACCAGCCGTTGCACGACCCTCTGATGCGGTCAATGACCTTCAATCACGTAATCCCGGGCCGCTTCGTGCCGACCGCGACGATGCAGGCTGGCGGGGCTTCGTTGCAGTGGATCACCCAGGTACTTGCCCCGGGCCAGGAGGATAGATACTCCGAACTTCTCGGTGGTGCGGCGGCGGGCACGGCATCCGAAGATGGTCTGTTCTTTCTGCCGCACCTGCTCGGGGAACGCTCGCCCTACTGGAACCCCAAAGCACGGGCCGCTTTCGTGGGGTTGCAGATGCACCATGGACGCGGAAACCTGACTCGGGCAGTGCTCGAGGGAATCGCCTTCAACCTGCACACCGGGCTCAAGGCATTCGTCGACAATGGCACTGCGATTTCTTCGATCGACGCCATCGGCGGCGCAGCCCACGCCGACACGCTGCTCGATATCTTTGCCGATGTCTGGGGAGTGCCGGTGACGGCCCGCAATCTCGTCGATGAGGCCAATGCCATTGGTGCCGCTGTTGTGGGTGGAATCGGTGTGGGAATCTTCGATGGTTTCGATGTGGCCGCCCATCTTTCTCGGCGCACCGTTCGGCGGGATCCGGATGCGGCCCGGCACGCGCGTTACAGCGGCGAGTATGAGACGTTCATGGATGCCTACCGCCGCCTTGAAGGTTGGTTCAACGCGTTGGATGTGCCGGGGGAATGAGGATGACCGCCGTCGTGCGCACGGTTCTCGGGGATACTGATCCGGCACAGCTCGGTGTACTCGATTATCACGAGCATCTCTTCCAGTCATCGCCGCTGCTCCAGGGCGACGAGCTTAACGATGAACGCGCATCGGGCGATGAGGCGGCGAGCCTTTACGAAAGTGGCGTCGCGAGCATGATTGAGGCCACTCCAACGGGTCTGGAGCGCAACGTCGAGGCGGTTGCGCGCATCAGCGCGCGCACGGGCCTAGCGATCGTTCACACGACGGGCGCACATCACGCGGGTCATTACGCAGAAGATGACCCGCTGCACTCCTTGTCCGCTACCCAGCTTGCTGCCTTGTTCACCAACGACATTCGTGCGGGGATGACCAACGACGATGGCACCCCGGCACTCACGCCGCAGGGGAAGCCCATTCGTGCGGGTATCGCAAAAGCCGGCATCAAGTACTGGTCAATTGGTTCGTTCGAGAGTCGAGTCATCGAGGCCGTTGCTGCGACGAGTGCTGCCACGGGATGCGCAATCATGGTGCACCTCGATTTTGGCTCAGCGACTCATGAAGTACTCGACCGTATCGCCGAACTGGGTGTCGATCCGAGTCGAGTGGTTCTGGCCCACATTGACCGCAACTTAGATGCTGGCCTGCATTCGTCGCTTGCCGAGCGCGGCGCGTATCTCGGATACGACGGCATGGCCAGGCACCGCGAAGCCCCGGACTCAGCGATTCTCGATTGTCTCGTCGCGGCTGTGGACGCTGGCGCGGCACCACGAATAATGCTCGGCGGCGACGTCGCACGGTCCAGCCGCTACCTCGCCTACGGCGGAATGCCGGGCCTGCGCTATCTGCCCGACCGTTTCCTGCCTCGCCTCGCCGAGCGCGTGACTCCAGCCGCATATGAGCTCATGACGGTAACAAACGGCGCCCGGCTCCTCGCGTTGCCCCTGTCTTGACGCCCCCTGTCGCTTCCTTGACTGATGGGTTAGCCGCGCGCGCTTCCATTGCTAGAGCGGATGCCCTCATGTCTTAGATGGTGGAAACGCCCTGATGTGGCCGCTTACGAAAGGGTTGGGCCTCATTCCTCCCCGCCAATCGGCGCAGCCATGGCAATGGGTGGCGCCTGGAGCCAAATATTAATAGCGTCTTATGCGGGCACGGGATAGCTCTGTTCGGTGATCGAGAGAAATCTTTGCAGATTCGGCGAGTTTGCTCGGTCTGGCAGATGAATGAGAGAAACAAGTGACGTAGCAAATTCATCCTCCAAAACGATGAATCGAAGACCCGGCAAATGCAGTGCGCGCAAGGGCTCGGGAACGATGGCCACCCCTGCACCTCCCGAAACCAGTCCGAGGATTGTCATGAATTGCACGGCCTCTTGAGAGACAGTGAGTTCAAACCCCGCTGTTTTACACAGCGTGGCAATGTGATCGTAAAGCAACGAAACGTGCTGGCGAGGAAACGCCACAAATCGTTCGTTACCGAGTTCTGCAAGTGAGATGCTCAGACGCGTCGCCAGATGGTGAGAATCGTGCACAGCCGCGTATAGCCGTTCCCGCACAAGCGGACGAGTGATAAAGCCAGCGCCCTCATCTAGTTCTCTCCCTATCCCGACGTCTATCTCACCCCGGGTAAGCGCTTCTAGTTGTGCGCCAGTTGTCATTTCATTCAATTGCAGAGCGAGACCGGGCCACCGCTCAGACACGGCATGCGACAGGCGAGGCACGATGGCCAGAGACGCGGAGGCGACAAAACCAACCTTCAGTTTGCCGGTCTCTCCTCGGGTTACCTGTTCGACCATCGACTCCGCGATGGCAACGGCGGACAGAATGCGCTGCGCCTCCGGCAGGAGTGCTGCGCCGGCTTCCGTGAGCGATACCCGCCTTGTTGTTCTCGTCAACAGGCGAACTCCCAGTTGTAGTTCCAGGCGATGTATCTGATGGCTCACGCCGGGTTGGGCCATGTGTAGCTGTGCGGCTGCACGCCCGAAGTGCCGTTCCGTCGCGACGGACACAAAACACCTCAACTGTTGCATTTCCATCTATTGATAATAGCTGAATATATATTGATGGCGTTTTGATACTTTATTTTTACTAAAATGATTCCTACGATTGAGCCAAACAACACTGACGTTGATCTAGGAGCAACCGTGATGCAAGCCCGTCTTTACGCTACGCCTCGTCAACAGTCCGGCGCGTCGAGAGTCGACGTGTTCATCTGGTCGAAGTCGCCGTGCATCCACTTCAGCCAGTGCTGGGAATTCTCGTAATCGCCTAGACGATTCGATCTGCATATCAGGACGGCAGTGAACGCCCTTGTCCGATTGCAACGGTTTCCGACAGGGCTGGCGTCGGCCGACATGCACAATATTGATTGTCCTCAGCCGCTATTTGGACATTCGCGCTCCGCCTCGAACGACCGTGCCCGTGACGGGAAGTCATAGGGAGAAGCGTACTGAAGACAGCGTTATTTTGGCGCACCGTTTTGCGAGCTCTTACAACGAAGGAAACATGTCATGAACGATCCCCTGGCCAATGCTGATGAGACTGCGCCCTTGTTTCTGCGAGCGAGTGGCATAACCAAGACCTACAAGGAGCACCGAGCGGTCGACAACGTCACGCTCGAAATTGATCAGGGTGAAGTCGTGTCGATCATCGGCCCGAGTGGGGCGGGAAAGAGCACCTTTCTGAGGTGCATCAACTTCCTTGAGATGCCGACCGAGGGCACGGTTAGCATCGGCAAGGAATCTGTTGCGGTCGAGCCCGGTTCCAGACCGCCGTCGAGGGGAGACCTCGCTGCAATTCGCCGAAGCGTGGGCATGGTGTTTCAGTCGTTTAATCTATTTCCGCACCTCACTGCGCTAAGGAACATCTCGCTTGCACAGGAGCGCGTTCTGGAGCGCTCGAGGGAAGAGGCCGACGAGAGGTCGTATCAGCTTCTGAAGCGCGTAGGGCTTGAAGCGAAATCAAAGGCCTACCCCGGTCAATGCTCCGGTGGGCAGCAGCAACGCATCGCTATTGCTCGTGCCCTCGCACTGGACCCGCTGGTCATGTTGTTTGACGAACCGACCTCTGCTCTCGACCCTGAGGTTGGTGCAGAAGTTCTCTCGGTCATGCGAGAACTGGCTGATGAAGGAATGACTGCCATCGTGGTCACCCACGAAATGGCATTTGCGCGGGACGTCTCCGACCGCATGGTGGTCATGGTCGACGGTTCGGTGGTGGAAGAAGGGGAACCTCACAAAATTATGAGTGACCCTTCCCATGAACGCACCCGCAAATTCCTCAGCGCAGTTGTGGGGCGTTGATGTTAGGGGTCGCCGGGTACATCGCCCTCGGGATTGGTGCCACGCTGTTAATTACGGCCTCCGCTTTCACTGTCGGTGGGATTCTCGCACTGCCACTTGCGCTCGCTCAGCGGTCGCGCTTCGTTCTACTTCGCATTTTCGTGCGGGTCGTCGTCAATGTGGTGCGTGCAGTGCCCCCACTCGTATGGCTCTTCTTGGTCTTCTTCGGCTTCTCCGAACTGGGCTTGCGGATGTCGCCCTTGGCCGCCGCGATCGCTACTTTTAGCGTCATCGCCATGAGCTACTTTGCGGAGATCTATCGGGCTGGGCTCTCGGCCCTCAACCGAGGGCAAGAAGAAGCAAGCGCAGCCCTCGGAATGAGCACCATCGATAGCTACCGATTCATTGTCGTGCCGCAGGTGTTTCGGGTTGTCGGGCCAATGATGGCAACCTACGGAATTGGTCTTTTGAAGGATTCAGCTCTAGCTTCCACGATCGGAGTCGTCGAACTAACTTTCCGAGCTGGATCGCAAGCGCAACAGACAGGTCAAGGACTCACTGTCTTCGCCATCGTGGGTTTGATCTACCTGCTGTTGAGCCTTCCACTCGCTATCGTTTCGCGGCACGTTGACAGCCGACTGCGCGCAAGGTTCTCAGTCGCATGATCACAAATTTGCTGTCCTGGACACAATATTTGCCCGCCCTTTTCTCGGGTGTAGGTGTCGCTTTGGCTCTGACCGGGATCGTGATCGTACTCGGATTCTTCTTGGGGCTCCTACTTGCTTATGGGAGCGTCAGCAAGGTGCGGTTGGTTAAAGCTGTGGCGCTCGTTGTAGTAGAAGTCGGACGAGGGGCACCTCTGCTTGTCCTGCTCTACATCGTCTATCAGGGCCTGCCACAATTTCAGCTGACTCCAACAGCGTTCGCGTCAGCGGTGATCGCATTCACGTGGTCAGCAGGTGCCTACTCTGCAGAAGTCATCCGAACCAGTATTGATGCGGTGCCCAATGGTCAGAGCGAAGCCGCGATCGTGGTTGGCATGAACCGAGTCGATTCCTTTCGGTTCATCATCGCGCCTCAGGCAATCCGCGTAGGAATTCCACCCCTGATGAATATCGCAATACAGTTCTTCCAATTCACATCACTTGCCTATGCGATCACCGTTCCCGAAATCATGCAGGCCGCCTATTTTCAGGCAACCGTCACTTTTGACTACTTTTCCGTCTTTCTTGCCGCGGCGTTTCTTTACGCATCGATCACGATCCCCACAACGATGCTCGTATCGCGATTGGAGCGTCACCTGGCTAAACACCTCTAACAGCCGAGCCAGTCACGACCAGAAGTCATTTTGTTTGCCGAATCATTAATCTAGAAAGCGATAAATTCCTAATGAAAGCGAAAATTGCCATCCTCACGGCGGCTGTCGGACTCTCTCTTGTCCTGTCGAGTTGCGCGAACGCTGGTACCGCACCAGATACCAACGCTGCGGCACCCTCTAATTGCGTACCCAAGCACGATGTGACCACCGTCGAGGCCGGTTACCTCACGGTTGCCGCCTATGAATACCCTCCCTTTGCGTACCCGGAGGGAGACGGTGTCGGCGGGGCCGAAGGCGCAATTCTCACCCAAATCGCGGCGATGGAGTGCCTCACGACCAAAGCCCTGCCCGGCGCGGGCGCATCAATGATTCCGTCAATCACGTCTGGTCGCGCCGACACCACGGCGGGCAGTTGGTACCGCACGGCCGAGCGGGCGAAGGTTGTGCTGCTCAGTGCTCCCGTCCTCGCCGACCGGCTGATCATCGTTTCCAAGAAGGGAGTGGGCACGGTTCCCGATCTAAAGGGCCATAAGGTCGGCTCTATTCTCGGGTTTTTGTGGAACGACGACCTACAAAAATATCTCGGTGACAGTGTGAAGCTCTTTGAAACCGCTCAGGCCATGTACGCCGACCTGGCAGCTGGTCGAATCGATGTCGTAATCGACACCTATCCCTCCGCGCAGGCAACGTTGAAGAAGACCCCGATCGATGGCTTGAAGTTCGAGGTGCCGCCCGCCGATCCTGCAATCCTCTCAACCGTGAAACCAGGACAGATCAACTTTCCCGTCAACCTCGACAACCCCGACCTGATCGCCGCCTTCAACGAGGACATCGCCGAGTTAAGGAAGAGCGGAGAGTTGGAGAAGATTCTGGTGTCCTTCGGATTCCAGCCTGAAGCCGCCGATCCGGGCGAGCCCAATTTGCTCTAGCGTTCGGGGGCCGGAGTTCGGTGGGTACTTGCTGAGGCCCACCAATCCGGCCCTTGGCGGCACTGTAGATAGAGAAGAGACGCTGGCGTCAAGTACCGACTTTTACGCCTCTGAACCGGTCTGCTGGAGAACTTCAAGACACGCAGTGCGTACTTTGATCACGAGAGGCGACTCTGCTGCATCGACACCGTAGATCAAGCTGACCCGTGAGATGGCAGTGATGTCTGATAACTCGAGATACACGATTCCTGGAATGGCAAAAGTGCGCAGGGAAACGGGAACAATGGCAATGCCGAGATGTGCTGCCACCAGCCCTAAAATTGTTGGGAACTGAATGGCTTGCTGCCCGATAGTGAAGTCGACATCAACGGCATGAAGTAGCCCAGCGATATGGTCGAAAAGCCGCGAGATCCGGTCGCGAGGAAAAGCGATGAAACTTTCACCCTTCAGCTCGCGCAGGGCCACCGATTGCCGGATTGCGAGCGGATGGTCGGTGGCCACGGCCACGACCAGCCGTTCATTTTGTAGCAGTGTTGTCCCGATACCCGGCACGGCACGTACCTCTCGGGCGATTCCTACATCCAGAGCTCCCGCTGTAATTAATTCGACCTGCGCATCGGTAGTTTCCTCACGAAGTTCAAGGTCAAAGCCCGGCCATTGTGACCTGAGCTGGCGTACCACTTGAGGTATCGCCGAAATCGCTGCAGAGGAAACGAAACCCAGCCGCAGACGCCCAATCTCCCCGTCCCGTGACTGACGCAGCGCCCCATCCATTTCCCGGTACTCCGCCAGCACCCTCCGCGCGTGTTTGAGGAGTAACTCCCCGTCGGCGGTCAACTGCACATTGCGCGAATTGCGCGCGAAGAGCTGCACGCCGTATTCCTTCTCGAGCTTGCGGATCTGCTGGCTCAAAGGGGGCTGCGCCATATGCAACCGCTCGGCAGCACGAGTAAAGTGCAGTTCCTCCGCCACAGCAGCGAACAATTCAAGACGCCGTAGATTCATGTGATCAAGACTAAACGAATATTGATTGAGTGTAGATAGATATTTCAGTGAACAGGGTTCTGAGATTACTGTTAATCGCGGGGACAGCCACACACATGATTCAAAAATGACTCAAAGAGGATTCAGAATGCCCAATAAGACAACACCCGTGTGCAGCTTCATCGATGGAAGTTGGGTCGAGGGTACCGGAGCCCTGACCTCCCACATGAATCCGGCGGCACCGGACAAAGCCGTCACCACTTACCGTCCGGCAGGCTCGGCTGAACTTGCGCAAGCCATCGAGGCTGCCGCCGCTGCGGCACCGGCATGGGACGCCCTCGGCATTGTGGCCCGCGGACGACTTCTGGCGGCTGCCGCAGTCCTGATCCGTGAACGGGCCGAAGAAATCGCTCAAGTTATGACGGCAGAGAACGGTAAGACTCTGGCCGAGTCCAGAATGGAAGTTGCTGCCTCAGCCGATACTTTCGACTACCACGCCGCCTCGGCCAGGAACTCCATCGGGGTCGAGTTTCCCTCCAGCCACCCGGAGGAAAGAATCCTCACAGTTCGTCGTCCCCTCGGTGTGGTCGGCGTCATCACGCCATGGAATTTTCCCCTTCAGATTCCGGCCTGGAAGATCGCGCCAGCGCTTCTGCAGGGCAATACGGTGGTGTGGAAGTCCGCGAGCAATACGCCCGGTGTGTCTGTTCTACTCATGAACATTCTCAACGATGCTGGCATCTCCGCGGGCGTCACAAACCTGCTTTTGGCCCCCGGATCGATCGGCTCTGAACTCGTATCGCATCCGCTCATCGCTGGGGTAACCTTCACCGGCTCTGTCCCCGTCGGGCAGCATATTCGCGCCATCGTCTGTGGTCGGGGCGCAAAACTGCAGCTGGAACTCGGCGGCCACAACGCGTCCATCGTTCTTCCCGACGCTGACGTCGAACTGGCAGCGAGCAGCGTAGTCAACGCAGCAATGGGATCCACCGGCCAGAAATGCACCGCCACACGACGCATCATTCTCGTCGGCGATGGTCACGAGGCATTTCTTGAGAGCGTGAAGAACAAAGTCTCTTCGCTGGTTCTGGGCCCGGGAACTGACGCATCGGTGCAGATCGGTCCGGTTGTTTCTCGCTCGGCACAGGACGAAATTATGTCGGCGATCAGCGAGGCAATCGCGGAAGGTGGCGAAATTCTGGCCCAAGCCGCTATGCCCCCGACTGCCGGATTCTATGTTCCGCCGACCGTGCTCGTCGGTCCCCAGTCGATGACCATTTGCAAAGAAGAAGTGTTTGGTCCTGTCGTGACGGTTCTTCGCGCAGCCACCCTGATCGAGGCCATCGATCTGGCCAACAGCACACAATTTGGATTGACCGCCGCAGTCTTCACCAGCGATGAGCGCTCAGCCCGTCTGTGCGTCACCCACCTGGATGCAGGCCTGGTCAAGGTCAACGCTCCCTCCACGGGATCCGAAATTCACGCACCCTTTGGGGGTATGAAGGATTCAACCTTCGCGGGACCGCGAGAACAAAATAGCGGCGCTACCGCCGCATTCTTCACCCATGAAAAGACCGCATACTTGCGACTTGCCCCGGCGAGAGTGTAAATCATGACGGTCAATGACGAACGAACCAGTCCTGAGCTGCGACCCCCTCACGAGGTGCTCGCTGGCTCTGATATGAATGGCGCCTGGGCCACTCGGCACAGCTTTGCCCGCACGATGCTTCGCCGCGCTCAAGCGCAGAAATGGTCTGTGTCCAAAACGCGGGCCGACTTTGACGAGACTGGGTGCGGCAGTGCCGTGTACACCGTCCAAGCTGAGGGGTGCACGCTCCACTTCATTGCCTTCTCCCAAACCCTCGACGAAAGCGAGCGAACTGACCGGGTTATTGCAGATGCCTGGGATATCACGGCCGCGCTTATCGAAGGTGAGCTCACCCCCGAGCGTGAAGCAGCGCTGCGACAGAATGTACCGCTGCAGGAACGCGGGCGCGTTGATCCCGACACGATCATTCTGACGCGCGCCAACCGCAGTGCGCGTTTTTTTGACTACGTCAGCGACTGCCTCGCGTCTGGGGTTCAGCCCGATGTCGACGTAATTGGTCCGAGCCCCTACTTGGTTCGAAGCACCGCGTACTATGGCAACGGAAAGTTCGGTTTGAAAGAATTCGCCGATATCGCTCCCGACCATCCGCTGTCCGTGCCGTACCGTTCACAAATGCTCACGGCTTGGCTGCTGCGTGAGCTCAGTATGGATATGGTCGATCACGTCGCGCGGGCCAAGGCCGCGAAGACGGGAAAAATTGCCGTACCCCTAGACGCGAGCTGGGGAAAGTACATCGGAGTGGGAAACGCAACCGGTCTGGGAATGGTGCCTTTTGTGATCAATCACCCGGACTACCTGGATGCCTGGTGTCGTCTGCGGGAGATCCCCCTCGCCGTCGGTCTCGCAACTTGGTACGGCCCCGAACACGCTGATCTTGCCCGCGTAGCGGCACTTCTCGGTCAGGCGATCCGCCACTTGCAAGACAAACACGCGCTCAAAACGACGCCTTTTTTAGCAACCCACCTCATCTGGCCACAGCTTGATATTCTTCTAAGGGATTTGCAGACGTACATCTCCTCCTCCACGGAACCAGAGGCGATTCTGCATCGCCTCCACGAGCACGCGACCAATCTCGGTCCCGAAGCACGAGGCATCTTTGCCTCCATCGTCATCGAACTTCGCGACGACTTCGACGAGACGGCAGAAGCACTCCTGACCCTGCCAGCCGTTCCCGTATTTGACCCGACAATGACCTGCAAAGATCTCATGCACCTGCTGACCACCCAATACGAGTGGGCGCGTGACTATGACGCCGCAGATCCAGACCGGGAGCGGTATTACTGGTTCTCCTCGGCGGCCAACGAAGAACCACGCCGTGCCCTCCGTGAGTCCTTTATCGCCGGGACAACGGAGCACTGCACCGATATTCCTCGCCGCATCAACGCTCTGACAGCCGATCTGAAACATTTTTCTACCGATGCCAGCGTTGCAGAATTTTTAGTGGCATTTCCGAAACACCGCTTTGCCGCGGTTCGGGTGCAAAAGACTCTTCGCTATCCCTATGGGGAGCTCCAAGACAACCTGATTGACGCCGAATTCCTGCCTCTTAGTACGCAGCGTTTCCAGCTCGCTACCTACGGCATGAACAATTTCAGCCCGCAGTCCACCGATTGGCTGCGCGTCACGCTCTTCAGCGGAGCTCCGCGGGCCGAAGACATCAATAGCGGGCGAGCCGACGACGACTGGCTTTTCCCCCCGACTCCTTATGGACAGAAGCAATGACACTTCACGAGCAGCTGACCGTCGTTGATGGTCTCCAGATCAGCAACTGGACCCGACCGGTGCTAGAAGAACTGCGCGCCGGTGGCGTCACCGCCGTAAATGCCACCTGCGCCGTCTGGGAAAACGCGGCGGACACGCTCCGCTCGATTGGACAGTGGCTGGAACTCGCAAACCGCAATCCAGACCTCCTCTTTTTGGCCACCAATGGCAGCGACATCGACACCGCCAAACGCCAAAAGAAGATCGCTGTATTTCTGGGGTTCCAAAATTCCAGCCCCTTCGAGGACGACTACCGCAACGTCGAACTCTTCCACCGACTTGGCGTGCGCGTCGCCCAGCTCACCTACAACAATCAAAATCTGCTCGGCGGCGGATGCTTCGAAACGAACGATGCAGGGCTGACCCGATACGGTCGGGTAGTTGTCGAGGAAATGAACCGAGTGGGCATGCTTATCGACCTCTCGCACGTCGGCTACCGAACGAGCCGTGACGCAATAGCTGCCTCTTGCCGTCCCGTGGCAATAACCCACTCCAACCCCCTTTGGTTCTTCGACACGCCACGAAACAAGCCGCACGACGTTATCCAACCGCTGGTGGACCGCGGCGGTGTGATCGGCTGCTGCCTCTACCCCACGGTAAGCGGAGGGGAACATCTCACGGTAGAAAGTTTTTGCACCATGGTCTCCCGCATGGTGGACCTGTACGGGCCCGATAGCATCGGCATCGGAAGCGATTGCACACGGGGCTGGGACCAAGAATTCGTCGGGTGGCTCCGCAATGGACGCTGGCAACCAACGGACCCAGCACACGCACCGACTTGGCCCAACTGGCCCAAATGGTTCACCGGCCCCCACGACTTTCCTCGATTGACAGACGGGCTGTCGGCATCTGGACTCTCTGACGACTGCATCGCTGCCGTAATGGGCGGTAACTGGAGCCGATTGTTCACGTCAGTCATGGACACGACACGGGAGCACCAGAATGTTTGATTCGGCCACGACGCAATCAACGACCGGCGCACAGCCGAACCACATTTGGGTACAGCCGAGAGAAATTAGAGATGCCGCTTTTCGCGTACTCTTCTCGGCGGGGGCAGATCCCGCCGAAGCCCACGAAGGGTCGCTCGCTGTGGTGCGTGCAGAGTTCGACGGTCACGACAGCCTCGAACTGCTCCTACAGCTGCTTGACGCGGACTGGACCGCGCAGCAAAAGCCGGCGCAGGTCATATCTGATACCTGGCAGCACGGAACGTTGAAAGAACTGGTCGGTGCCCCCAGGAATGCGCTGCGCTGTGCCCTCCAGATGCTTGATCTTGCCTCCAGTTCCGCCTCTGGCGAGATATGCGCAGTCCGGATCAGGAACGCCTCTATTCCGATGCACCTGTGGAACGACCTGGTGATTCGACGCGCGGACCTCATCCAGCGCCCGATCATTGTCGTCACGTATCCGGCTAACGCGGAGCCAGTTGTGCTCTCTGGAGCCGAGAATCACACCCTTATCGAGGGGATGGGGGCAAACTCACACCTCCTTTATGCCGAGGTTTCGGAGGGGCTGCTTGACGAGCACAGTGGCGCAGACACGACGCTGGTCATCATGTTGCCCGCTGTCTCCCCTCTCGACCCATCCGCCACACAAGTCCCAGCGCAGCCACTGAACGTGAGAGAAGAAAATTGGAACACAATATATCGAATGTCCCGGAAGTACCTAGTTCCGGACTCATGACCATACAAAGAACGCAATTCGCTGACGGAAAGCCACGCCCCTACGCGGCGTCGGCATCGACAGGCGGCATCGTCTTTCTCTGTGGCCAAATTCCTTCCTACGAAGACGGTACCGTCCCAGAGGGAATTGCTGCTCAGGTAGATCAGACCTTCAACAATATGGAAGCGGTCCTTCACGAAGCCGGATCGAGCCTGTCATACCTCCTCAAGCTCACTGTCTACCTCGTTGATCTTGACGAATTTGACCAGTACAACGCTGCCTATCTCACGCGGCTCACCGGTTTTCCTCTCCCTCCGCGAACAACCGTGGAAGTGGCCCGCTTCCGCGGGAAAAAACGCATCGAAATAGATGCGGTCGCAGCAACACATACCAGCCTGACCGTGTAGTCCTACGGATCTGCTGGGGTACCCAATGACGCTAAACCCCTCTTCGGATCGGAATTATCATGCTCCAACAAACGAAGGACGCGGATGTCACCCTCGACTCGGCGCCACTGAACTCATTCCATAAACGCCTCACCCTCTTTAGCTCCGGAGGTCCGTTTCTCGACGGATACATCCTTGCCATTATCGGAATCGCCCTCGTACAGATCATCCCGGCCTGGCAAATGAACGATTGGTGGAACGGCCTCATAGGTGCCTCGGCGCTGATTGGCGTCTTCCTAGGCGGGCTCATCTTTGGAAACCTGACCGACAAAATCGGTCGCAAGCTCATGTACACGATTGATCTCATTGCAATAATCGTGTTCTCCCTCGCGCAATTCTTTGTGGAAGAGCCGTGGCAACTGTTTCTACTGCGACTGCTTATCGGCGTTGCGGTGGGGGCCGACTACCCCATTGCGACTGCGCTGGTGGCCGAATTCGTTCCGAGAAACTGGCGCGCCCGTCTACTTGGTGGACTGAATGCCATGTGGTTCGTTGGCGCAACGGTCGCCGCCTTCGTCGGCTACTGGCTTCTCTCCTTCGAAGACGGCTGGCGATGGATGCTCATATCGTCCGCCGTCCCCGCCGTCCTCATCCTCATCGCACGTGCCACTATTCCAGAGTCTCCCCACTGGCTCGTTGGTAAGGGCCGGCACCAGGAGGCCCTGGACATCCTCAAGAAAACCATCGGTGACAGCGCCACACTCGACGGCATCACCGCCCACGACCCGAAAGCCGCCAAGCTCAGCACGGCCGCCGCCTTCAAGATGGTGCTCACTGGTGGATATCTGCACCGCGTGATCTTTATCTCCGTCTTTTGGACCTGCACAATTGTGACCCTGTTCTCGATCTACGCCTTCGGTCCGCAGATTCTGGCGTTGTTCAACCTTGAATCGGGTGACGAAGCCAATATCGGATACGGACTGATCAATCTATTTTTCCTCGTCGGCAATGTTGTTGCACTGCTGGTCGTTGACAAACTCGGTCGTCGACCGGTTCTGATTTGGGGATTTATCCTCTCGGGCGTTGGATTGCTCTTTCTCGCGCTGTTCCCCACCGCCCCGTTGGGCCTCATCGCCATGGCCTTCGCCTTCTACGCCATCTTCAACGGCGGCCCCTCAATTCTGGAATGGATTTACCCGAACGAACTATTCCCGACCAAGGTGCGTGCGACGGCGGTGGGCCTGTGTACAGGGACCAGCCGCATCGGTGCAGCCATCGGAACGTTTGCCACGCCGTTGTCTCTGACCCATCTCGGGCTGTCCGGAACCATGTGGATCGCCGCTGGAATTGCTCTGCTCGGCGCTGGCGTCAGCTACTTCATGGCCCCCGAAACCAAGGGTCAGAACCTTGAGGACGCGGCGGCTCTTCGCTCATAACTCCACTTTCAACCCGGCGGGGAGTGTCCTGCAATACGAAAAGTCGCGAGGTCGGTATCCTCTACCGGCGCCGGGGTGATGGTGATTCCCAGTCCCTGCCGCACCGAGTAAAAGAGTCGGTGCGGCGCCGACTTCGTTCGAGAGAACATGACGGCGTCGCGCCTTCAGTACGGGTCCAGAGCGATAGATATTGGGGCTACGCGCCGAAGAAGAACTCCAGCGCCGTCCCATCGGGATCCTTAAAGCTCAAGGCTGTTCCGTAGGGAGCTTCGACTAGTCCGCTGTGCTCGATATTCACCTGGGTGAGGTGATCAGCCCATGCTTGAAGCTCATCTTTCGTATTTACGCCAAAGCCCACGTGGTCCATGCCTGGTCGAAACGGGGAGAATTTTTCCGTCGTCGTAGGGCTGTGCTCGGTGAGCCCGAGGTTCGTGCCGCTGGGAAGCGCGAAGAGTTTGCGCTGCAGGTTTTCGCCACCGAGTTCGCCCGCGGGTGGAAAACCGAAGACGCGCTGGTAAAAAGTGGTGCTGACAGCGAGATCGCTGACGGTAAGAGAGAGGTGGTGGATCCCGGTTAACTGGGGCATATTTTCGATCAACTTCCATGGTGGGAACTGGGCGTTGTCAGCCCAGCCGTGGTCTTAAAATCGTCGGTAACGAGCACGAGTTCGAACCGATTTTATCAGGTCAGGAAGCCTGCATGACGGCCAGTTCGTCGTCGCTCCGGCGCTGTGAAGCATCGTTGCTATTGCGATAATCGCAAGTAAAGGTTAGTGTTAGTCAGATGAAATCGCAAGAAGATGGAGTCGATGAAGCCGAACACCGTACGGCGCTTCTGGCGCGGGTGCGCACGGCCATTCGCAGTTCGGGTCTGGCTCAGCGTGACGTAGCCCGTCACATTGGACTCGACGAAACCAAACTGTCGAAGGCGCTTCGGGGTACTCGGCGGTTTCAACCCGATGAGCTGACCCAGCTCGCAAGGGCGGCCGGTGTGACGGTAAATTGGCTCCTGTCTGGTACCGACGCAGACGCGGTAATGTCTGCCGTCCCGGCGGCGACCATTCTGCCGACCCGCCATTTTGAAGACCGTGGGCACGCCCTGAAACGCCGAAATATCGTTGAAAAGGCCTGGTGGTTGTTTGCCGCCCGAGGCTACGCCTCGGTACGCATTGCCGACATTGCTGCCGCGAGCGGAATGACAGACAGCACGGTGCACTATTACTTTCGCACCAAGCGTGAAATCTTCGCTGAAGCGTTGCGTTATTCGGTAAAGCTTGCCTTCGACCGACAGATCGCGGAACTGCATCTTTTCCCCGACCCTGTTGATCGCTTGAAGCGCCTGGCCTTCCTGCAACTGCCAGCTGGTGAGCGCGGACACGCTGAGATGTCGATCTGGTTGCAAACCTGGGCTGAAGCCGCCGTAGACCCGGCCTGGCAAGAGGGGCACGAGCAGAGTTACCGCCGTTGGTCGCAGACAGTACACGACATCATCGTCGACGGTCAGAACCGCGGCTGCTTCACACTGGTCGACGCGGACGACCTCACCATGCAGCTAACCGCGGTTATTGATGGCCTCAACATTAAGGTCCTCACCGGAATGTTGACCCCGGATCAGATGTATGCGCAGATTGAAAAGTTTATCGACCGCACGATCGTGACGCCCAATTCCTGACCAGCCGGCACCCGTCACCGCTATTTAGATCCAAAGATCCACAGAAATGAGTCCAACATGAATCGAAAAGTTATCGTCACCTGCGCCGTCACGGGCGCGGGAGATACCACCGGCAAGAGCGAACATGTTCCGGTCACCCCGGAGGAGATCGCAGCGGATGCTGTGGCTGCGACCCGCGCCGGGGCATCCGTCGTGCATGTTCATGTTCGCGACATTGTGACCAAGCAGAGTTCGCGCGATGTCGCCCTGTACCGGGAGGTTGTACGCCTCATCAAAGCCAGCGACGTTGACCCGGTCATCAACCTGACCGCCGGCATGGGCGGCGACCTCGTGCTTGACCCGTCACACCCGACCAGGCAGCTGCCGGGCACTGATCTGGTCAGCGGTCTGGAGCGGCTTGCCCACGTAGTGGAATTGCGCCCCGAAATTTGCACCATCGACATGGGTACCCTCAACTTCGGCGAGGGGAGTAACGTCTATATCGCAACGCCCGACATGCTCCGCGAGGGTGCCGCCCGCATTCAGGAGCTCGGCGTCAAGCCTGAAATGGAAATCTTCGACACCGGCAACCTGTGGTTTGCCAATGTGCTCGTCGAGGAAGGGCTGATCAGCCCGCCGCCGCTGTACCAGCTCTGCATGGGAATTCCCTACGGCGCCCCGGCCGATCCCGGCCTGCTCCAGGCCATGGTGAACATGCTGCCGGCGGGGGCGAACTGGACCTCGTTCTCGATCGGTCGTAATCAAATGCCGTGGGTGGCACAGTCGGTGCTGCTCGGCGGGCACGTGCGGGTGGGGCTCGAAGACAACCTTTACCTCGCCAAAGGCATCAAGGCCACAAATGCGCAACTGACCGAACGGGCCATCAGCATCGTGCACGACCTCGGCAAATCCGTCGCCACTCCCGACGAAGCCCGCGACATTCTTCAGCTCGACCGAAAGGCGTAACCATGACCGCTTCATTCACTCAAACGGATGCCCGCGGCAGCGTCGCCGACGTGCGGACGATCGCGTGCATCGGCGCTGGCACCATCGGTGCCGGCTGGGCGGCCTATTTTCTGGCCAAGGGATACCACGTGAAGATCTGGGATCCCGCTCCAGACGCCGCGCCGAGAGTGCGGCAACTTATCGAAGCGGCCTGGCCGGCACTGACCCAGCTGGGGCTTCACGCCGACGCGTCGCCCGAGAACTTCACCGTGCACACCGACCTCGCCGAAGCCGTCGTCGGGGTGGGTTTCGTGCAGGAGAGCGCCCCGGAGGTGCTCGAACTCAAACAGAACCTGCTCGCCGAGATTGACGCGGTCACCGCCGCCGACGTTGTGATTGCCTCCTCCACCTCGGGCTACAGCATGACCGATATGGCAACTCGGGCGAAGTCCCCGAGCAGGCTGGTCGTCGGCCACCCGTTCAACCCGCCGTACCTAATTCCGCTGGTCGAAGTTGTCGGCGGGGAAGCAACGAGCGCTTCTGCGGTGCAGTGGGCCGCGGACTTTTACGAGTACATCGGAAAGTCCGTCATCAAGATGGACCGCGAAATACCCGGCTTTATTGCCAATCGCCTGCAGGAAGCGCTCTGGCGAGAGGCGCTGCACATGATCGACAACGGCGAAGCCACGGTGGAGCAGATCGACCGCTCGATCACCGACGGTCCCGGTCTGCGCTGGCCCATTCATGGACCGATGACGACCTTTCACCTCGCCGGCGGCCAGGGCGGGATGCGGCACATGCTCGAACACTTTGGCCCATCACTCAAATCGCCGTGGACCCGGCTTGAGGCCCCGGAACTCACCGATGACCTGCGGGAAGCGGTCATCGCCGGTGTCGATGACGCTGAGGAACGCTCGGTGAACGATCTCATCATCGAACGCGACGCGGCGATCATTGCCGTTCGAACCGTGATTGACGAGATTAGGGGGCGCCGTTGATGACGGTGCTCGATGCGTACCAGTGCACTGTTCGACCGGAGTGGATCGACTATAACGGTCACCTGTCAGAGGGCTACTACGTACTCGCCTTCGGCTTCGCCACCGATCAGGTGATGGACGCCATCGGCCTGGGCGCAGCCTATCGAGCTAGCACCGGATGCTCCCTCTACACGGTCGAGGCGCACGTGCGCTACCTTGCGGAGACCGGTGAGGGCGCTGCCCTGGCCATCACCACCACGGTCGTTGGTGCGGCAGCCAAGAAACTCCACATCGCGCACGAAATGCGCTCGGATGGCGTGTTGATCGCTACCGAGGAATTGCTGGCCCTGCACGTAGATACGGAATCGGGCCGCACCGTGGCGTTCCCCGCACCGGTCACCGTCGCGATCATCGACCATCAAATACCAGAAGGCGCAGTCGTCCCGCACTGGATCGGTCGCGCTGTGTCGCTCTAGCGCGCCAAAGCTCTGCCTTCAGCAGCGGCGTTATCGGGCAGAACTGCACCGTCTTTGATCAAGTACTTCGACACCAATCAGCGGTATACCCGGCACGGCCTCAGCTTTCTCACCGTGCGACCGCTTCACGTTTTGCAATCGAAAAAGAGTCCCATGTCTACTTCTGAATCATCTTCCCTAGAACCGAATTCGCCGGGAACGCCGGCCGGCATCTCTGACGCCGGTCCCGTCCGGGGCATATTCTCTGCGGCATCCGCTCGCTTCCTTTCCCGCCGTCACGTTCTGGGCGGCAGCATGGCCATTGGCGTCGGCGCTCTCCTGACCGCCTGCAGCAGTACGGCGGCAACCCCCTTGCCCGCACTGACTGGTCCGCCCCAACCGGGGGGAACACTGCGGGTAGGTCTCGTCGGTGGCGGGGCAGCCGACACCCTCGACGCACACATTCCGGTCTCTACTACTGATATCGCCCGCGTTGTGAGCCTCTACGAGGCACTTCTCTACCGCGATGAGAACTTCGATCTCAAACCGCTGCTGGCGCTGTCGGCGACGCCGTCGGCCGATGCCAAAACCTGGACTGTCAAACTCCGTCAGGGTGTGCTTTTTCATGATGGGCGCACGATGACCAGCCGAGATGTCGCCGCGACTTTCGCCCGCATCGTCGACCCGGAGAATCCGAAATCGGGGGCCGCAAGCCTGACTGTTCTCGACGAGGTCGCCGTGCTCGAAGACTACCTGTTGGAATTTCGGCTCAACACCCCAACGGCGACCTTCGACGATTCGCTCGGTCAGTACGCCCTGGGGATCGTGCCAGCAGATTATGACCCGCAGAACCCGGTCGGCACCGGACCGTTTAAATACAAGTCATTCACCGCGGGGCGGCGCAGCCTGTTCACGCGCAATAACAAGTATTGGCGGGACGCCGAGCCCTACCTCGACGAGCTGCGTATCCTCAATTTCAGCGACGACAATGCGCTTATCAACGCACTCCTCGCCACGCAGGTTGACGCGATCGGCCAGGTTCCGCTAGCACTGCTCGAGGTGCTGAAAACGGATCCGCGTGTGAATATTCTCAACTCTGAGACCGGCATGTGGCTTCCCTTCACCATGCGCGTGGACCGTGCCCCGTTCGATGACGTTCGGGTGAGGCAAGCATTCCGGCTCGTCGTTGATCGGGAACAGATGGTCGAACAGGTACTCAGCGGGCACGGAACCGTTGGCAATGACATGTATGCCCTGTACGACCCCGGCTACGCCGAAAATCTGCCGCAACGCGTACAGAACATCGAGCGCGCCAAGGAACTATTAGCCGAGGCCGGCTACCCCGACGGGCTCGATGTAGAGCTGGTGACCGCCCCGATCCAGTCGGGTGCCGTTGAAGCTGCGCAAGTCTTCGCGCAGCAGGCACTCGCCGCAGGAATCAACGTGAACATTCGCCGCGTGGACACGACCACGTTCTTCGGTGACGACTATTTGCAGTGGGATTTCGCGCAGGACTTTTGGTACACCCGCAATTTCTTGCCGCAGGCAAACAACGGCTCGCTTCCCAACTCGCCCTACAACGAGACCCATTGGCAAAATCCACGTTTCCAGCAACTGGTCGAGCAAGCCAAATCGACCATTAACCCGACCGAACGCAACGCCCTCATTACCGAGGCGCAAACCATCGAATACAACGAAGGCGGTTACATCATCTGGGGCCACCCCAATCAAGCGGATGCCTATCAGCGCTACGTCGGCGGGCTGGTGTCCAACAGCACCGGACTACCGCTGTCAGGACTCGAATTTCGGCGCGTCTGGCTCGGAGGCCAGTCCTGATGGCCGGGCTCATTTTTCGACGACTGTCGATCAGTGCGATTATCCTGCTTGTCGTCTCGATACTCGTTTTCGTGGCGACTCTGTTGCTGCCCGGAGACCCAGCCCAAGCCATTCTCGGTCAGCAGGCTACGCCCGAACGGTTGGCAGCGCTGCGCGAACAGATGAACCTGAATGATCCGTTCGCGCAACGCTATCTGCACTGGCTCGGCGGCCTGTTCGTCGGCGACTTTGGTGTGTCGACCGCGTCGGGTGGTTCCGTAGGCGCACTCCTGGGCGATCGCATTGCAGCCTCGCTGGTGCTGATGGTCGCTGCCGCAGCGATAAGCATTCCCGTCGGAATCCTTGTCGGTACCTATAGTGCCCTCCGCCGCGGCAGGGCGGGGGACCACGCAGCTACGGGCATTTCCCTGGTCCTCGCGGCTCTTCCCGACTTCGTGATCGGCATTGTCCTTGTGACCCTGTTCTCGACCACGGTGTTCACCGTGCTGCCGTCGGTGACGCTGGCACCACCGGGTGAGCAGGTGTGGGATTATCCGAGCCAACTGATCTTGCCGGTGCTGACCCTCGTCTTAGTCGTTATGCCGTACATCATTCGCATGATGCGCACCACGATGATCGAAGTCCTGGATTCCGGCTACGTCGAAATGGCCAGGCTCAAGGGGGTGCCCGAGCGTCAAGTCATCTGGCGCCATGCCTTGCCGCACGCGATCGCACCGGTAGCTCAGGTAATCGCAATCCAGCTCGCCTGGCTCGCCGGCGGCATCGTTGTCGTGGAATTTTTGTTCCGCTATCCGGGCGTCGGTCAAGCCCTCGTCGATGCCGTGACTAACCGTGACGTGCAGGTCGTCCAGGCCCTCGCCATGCTGATTGCCGCCGTCTATGTCGTGGTTAACCTGCTCGCGGACATCGTGGGCATTCTGACCAATCCGAAACTGCGCACGGGAGGAACACGATGACCCAGATCAACACCCACACAGAAACGTCGACCACCGTCGTCGAAACGCCACCTGGACTGCTGCGCCGCATCATCCGCCAGCGACAGGCCAAGATCGGCCTTGTGCTCACCGGACTCGTCGTGATCGTGGCCGTCTTTGGTCCCCTCGTCTTGCCGTGGCTCACCGGCTACACCAGCACGGAATTCGTGGGGCGCCCCTTTCAGCCCGACGGATTGTTTGGGACCGACAATCTCGGTCGCGATATCCTCAGTCGATTCCTCGACGGCGGCCTGACATTGCTCGTCTTTGCCGCCCTCGCAACGGGGCTGGGAATGCTCCTTGGCACGACTGCCGGAATGCTCGCCGCATACCAAGGTGGCTGGCTGGACAGCGTCATCATGCGCGGCAACGACGTGCTGCTCGCCCTGCCGCAGATCGTCTTCGCGCTCCTGGCCATCACCGTGCTCGGGCCCCAGGGCTGGGTTGTGGTTTTGGTCATCGGAATCACCCACGCGCCGCGAATAGCTCGGGTTACCCGAGCGGCGGCATCCGCTGTCATCACCGAGGACTTTATTCGAGCCTCGGAAATGTACGCGGTACCGCGCTGGAAAATTCTGGTCAAGGACGTGCTGCCCAATATCACCGGCCCGCTCATGGTTGAACTCGGGCTCCGCATGACGTATTCGATCGCCGCGATCGCCTCGCTGTCATTCCTCGGCCTGGGCATGCAACCGCCCACCGCGGACTGGGGCCTGATGATAAATGAGAACCGGATCGCTCTCACCCTGCAGCCTTGGGGCGTCATTTTGCCGGTGCTGGCCATTGCCATTCTGACCGTCGGCAGCAACCTGATTACCGACGCCGTCGCGCGCGCCTCGGCCACCGTGGAGGAAAGCAAATGAGCACGACGATCGATCACACGACCACGGTCGCCCTCCAGGTCAACGATCTGCGAGTGGCCACCACGCTCGGCAAGGAAATATTGCACGGCGTGTCGTTCACCCTCGTGCCGGGACGGATGCTGGCGCTCGTCGGCGAATCCGGCTCCGGCAAGACGACGGCCGGGCTGGCCTGCCTCGGCTACTTTCGCGCCGGGCTGGAACATGTTGGCGGCACCATCGGCTTGTCTGACGAAACGGACCTGCTCTCGTTGTCGGATGCCGGGCGTCGCGGATTGCGCGGTGGTTCCATCTCGTATGTGCCTCAGGATCCAGCGCTCTCGCTGAATCCGGCCATGCGCATTGGCACCCAGATTATGGAGGTGTTGCGCGTGCACGACTATGGCGCATCGGAGGCTGCTCGCGTGGAGCGGCTGGCCGAGGTGCTCACCGATGTCGGGTTGCCCAACGACGCCGCATACCAGCGTCGGTGGCCGCACGAGCTTTCCGGTGGACAGCAGCAGCGTGTGGGCATTGCCATGGCATTCGCGTTTCGGCCCGAAGTCATGGTCATGGATGAACCCACGACCGGGCTGGACGTGACAACGCAGGCACTCGTGCTCGAGACCATCCATCAGCTCGTCTCTAAACACGCCGTCGCGGGCCTCTACATCACCCACGACCTTGCTGTCGTCTCCGAGGTGGCGGATGAGGTCGCTGTGATGCTCGCCGGACGGATCGTTGAGGTTGGACCGTGCGACGACGTGTTGCACGACCCGCAGCATGCGTACACCAGAAAGCTGCTTCGAGCCGTCCCGGACCTGGCCGGTCGGCATCGTATCGGAGAGGTCGCGGCGGTGACGGGAGCCATGCCGATCATCGGTTTTAAGGGCGCGGCATCCGCTCCGCGAGTGGTCCCTGCAACACCTGCCGCGACCACCAGCGCCAGTTTGCTGTCCGTGGCCGATTTGCGGCTGTCCTACGGCAAAACCACGGTACTCAACGGTCTCACCCTGGAGCTCGGTCGGGGAGAATCACTGATGCTGTTGGGGGAGTCCGGTTCGGGCAAGACCACGGCGGCCCGATGCATTGCCGGACTTAATGACAACTACACCGGCTCGGTCAGCCTGGCCGGCAAGGAGCTTGCACCCGGCACCCGTCAGCGCAGCGCCGAAGAACGTCATCGCATTCAATATGTGTTCCAATCGCCGCTGTCGTCACTCAACCCGCGCCGCACCATCGGTGAATCGGTCGAAGTTCCGTTGCACATGTCAGGAACGTTTAGCCGTAAAGAGCGCCGAGCCCTGGTCCTGGAAGCACTGGACCAGGTGCAACTCGCTGCGTCTTTCATCGACCGCAGACCCGGCCAACTGAGTGGTGGCGAACGCCAGCGTGCGGCCATCGCCCGCGCCCTCGTCAACGCTCCGTCCGTTCTCGTCTGCGACGAAGTCACCAGTGCACTCGACGTGTCGGTGCAGGCCTCGATTATCGACCTCTTGCGCACGCTGCAGGTGGAAACCGGAATGGCAATGGTGTTCGTCACGCATAACATTGCCCTCGCCCGCCATATCTCCCAGCGTCTGGCCGTGTTGCATGCCGGGCGTATCGTCGATATGGGGACGACCGACGAGGTGCTCGAAAACCCGCAACACAGCTACACCCAAGAACTGCTGACCCACGTGCCGACGCTGTGAGCGGCACGATTTACGCTCACAATGACGGCGCTCTGCCCGGATTCGACCAGCTCGCGCGGGTGTTCACGGAGCACGTAGAACGTTCTCACGGCGGAATGGCGTTCTGTGTGTATCGAAACGGGCATCCGCTGGTGCGCCTCTACGGCGGCAGCACCGAACAACGCGAGTCGTCAACGGATGCCGTGCTTCCCCGCTGGCAACCAGACACCATGGCCGTCATGTTCTCGGGAACCAAAGGTGTCGTAGCTACGGTGGCCGCGCTGCTGGTCGACCGCGGCGCACTCGACGTGCGCCGTCCGGTTGCGCATTACTGGCCGGAATTTGCTGCTGCCGGTAAGGAGCGCGTTACCGTGGCTCAGGTGCTCAGTCACACCGTGGGTCTGGTCTACGTGGATCCAGAACCGACGGGGGAGGGGGCCGACCTCGACAACGCAGCGAACGCGGCGGTGCTGGCAGAACAAGCACCGCTGTGGGAACCCGGAACCCGGGTGGCGTATCACGCGATCACCTACGGCTATCTCATGAACGAGATCTTTGTCAGGGTGACGGGAAAAAGTGCCGGGCAACTCATCAGAGAACTCCTTCGAGAGCCTTTGGGCCTCGATATCTATCTGGGCCTTCCTGGCCAACTGGAAAGCAGGGTGGCTCCGGTTTTTCGCGCCAAGGGGTATGCGATCAGTACCTTCCTCACCGATCCGGAACGACGCAGAATCGTCGAGCGGATGTATGGCACGACCCTGCTCGGGCGCTCGCTGCGCGCAAATACTGTGGAAATGCATCGCGGTGAACTCGCCGCGGGTGGGGGGATTGCTACGGCCGATGCAATGGCCGATCTATATTCCCGGCTCGCTGCCGGAAATCTTGTCTCCTCCGGCGCTCTTGCCGATGCCACTGAAACCTGGTCTTCGGGGATCGACGCCATCAACGACCGGCCGCTGCGCTTTGGCCTAGGATTCGAGCTGGCCGATCCGATCGGTACCTACGGACCAGAGGCGCGCGCTTTCGGACACTCCGGAGCAGGCGGAAGCCTGCACGGCGCCTGGCCCGAACGTAATCTAGGATTCTCTTTTCTCAGCACGGAGATGCTGGCTGAAAACGAAGACACTCGGGTGAAAGATTTGCTGTTCTCCCTGCATGGTTTGGGTTCGAATGATGGGACACGATGAGAAACCACAAACATGGAACTCGTGATCAGATGCAGATCAAGTGACTCGCTTTTGATCCAATATGCGGTGTCTGGTCGCCACCAATGTTTTGGGTATTTCCTTTGATCATTCCGAGGCCACTTATTGCTTCCTCGGTCATTGTTGTGACCTGATCGTCGTCGGTGATATCGGCCTCAATGGTGACGAAATCATGCCCGCGCGCCGCGGCCTTTTTCGCGACGGCTGCGGTTCTAATTCGGGTACACGATGGATTTGAGGCTATCTTCTGACTGATCGCTCTCTAGGGCTTCCTGTACGTGGTCGAGATCGAATCGCCCGGTCACGAGGGAGTCGAGGTCGACCTGCCCCGACGCAACCAGGTGAATAGCCGTGGGCCAGGTATCGACGTAACGGAAGATGCCGGTGACCGTGATCTCCAGGTTCTGAATGTGGGAGACAGGCAGCACCATTTCGGGATTTCCGAGCCCCACCAACACCACGATGCCCGCTGGCCGCACCGAGCGGATGCCGCTGTCGACGGCCCGCGCCGAGCCGCTTGCGTCGATGAAGGCGTTGACGTCGAGGTTGAGGGTGGCCGGGTCGCTAGCGACTGGGTCGATAACCCTGGTCGCACCATACTGCAGTGCACGATCCCGTTTGGCACTGATCAGGTCAGAGACGATGATTTCACTCGCACCGAAGGCCCGGGCCGTCTGCGCGGTAATGATGCCGATCGGACCGGCGCCAGCGATGAGAATCGATGATCCGGGAGCGATCTGGGCTTTCCGAATGCTGGCAATCGCAACCGAGAGTGGCTCGAGCAAGGCTGCGGCTTCAAACGACACGCAATCAGGGATGGGATGGGCGAACTCGGCCTGAATGGTCACATACCCGCAGAAGGCACCGTCAATGGGCGGAGTCGCGTAGAACTTCATGTCTGGGCACAGGTTGTACCGGCCGGCACGACATTCCCGGCACGTTCGACAGGGCCGCTGCGGCTCAATGGCGACTCGCTCGCCGACTCTTACCGCGTCGACATCAGAACCTACGGCCACGATGATGCCACTGAGCTCATGACCGAGAACTAGGGGGGAATCGACAATGAAATCGCCGATGTGTCCTTCTCGGTAGTAGTGCACGTCAGAACCGCACACCCCCACAGCGGCAACTTTGACGAGCACTTCACCAACACCCGCCACGGGTACGGCACGCTCCTCGACCGTCAGCGATTTCTGTCGTAGGAGAACGCTCGCACGCATGGTCTTCGGTAGTGATGTTGAACCAACCATAATTTGTCTTCTTTCCTGAAAGTGATCATGCAGTTCTCGGGCAGATTCCGAGAAACCGGTGGGCGGTGGCGCGATATCTAGGCCACGCCGGTTTAAATCGTTCAACGCCGATGGTGTTCAGATGATCGGGAGTGTCTCGTTAACGGTGTTCCCGCCGGTTTTCATTAGTAGGATTCTGCTTTCGCCCAGCGGTCTCGGAAGGTGATGGCGAAGGCGTTGAGAGTTGGCTTCCACCGCATCGTCCATCGCAGTCGGCCAACCCCAGTGGGGTCGAGACTGCGAGTGACTAGATACAAGCATTTTAGAGCGGCTCGCTCGGTGGGGAAATGTTCTCGAGCTCGCACCGCCCGCCGGTATCGGGGCACGAGGAACATTGGAACGAAAAGTCACGCTAACGCCCGGCCGGGCCCGATCTGAGCGAGCTCTGGTGCGCCCAGTACAGACGTGGTGATCAGTGATCGGCGATTGGACGTAGGTTGTGGTTGTGCCTGTTGACTTCTTGACCGACGTAGAAGCGGCCAGGTTCGGCCGGTTCGATGGTGTGCCGTCCCGTGCTGATCTGGAGCGGATGTTTTTCCTCGATGACGTGGATCAGGCGCTCGTCGGGGTGCGCCGTGGGGACCACAATCGGCTGGGCTTCAGCTTGTTGCTGACCACGGTCCGGTATGTGGGGACGTTCCTGGCTGATCCGTTGGACGTGCCCACGATGGTCGTGGACTACCTCGCGGATCAGTTGGGGATCTCGGACCCGTCCTGTGTGAAGCAGTACCTGGAGCGGCGCTCGACCCGGTTCGAGCACGCGGAGGAGATCAAGACCGCCAACGGGCTGAGGAATTTCGGATCGGCCGAGGCTGAACTGGAGGCGTGGGTGGACGCCCGGGCGTGGACTACGGGCGATGGGCCGAAGGCCATTTTCACAGACGCTACGGTGTGGCTGCGTGAGCACGAAGTGCTGTTGCCCGGGGTCAGTACCCTGACCCGGCTGGTAGCCCGGGTCCGTGACGCGGCTACTGCACGCTTGTGGGACACCCTGTCCTGCCTGACGACCGAGGAGCAGCGGCGGATGTTGGGGTCGTTGTTGGTGGTTCCGGCCGGGGCACGGGTCTCGGACCTGGAGCGGTGGCGCCAGGGTCCCTCGCGGGCGTCGGGCCCATCGATGATCAAGGCGTTGGACCGGGTCGCCCAGATCAGGGGCCTCGGATTCTCGGGCCTGGGCGTGGAGGGAGTGGTGCCTCGCCGGCGTCTGGTCGAGCTGGCCCGCTACGGGATGGCGGGTAAGGCCACCGCGTTGGAACGTCACCCGGAGCCCCGCAAGATCGCGACCCTGTTGGCCACAGTCGTGCACCTGGAGGCCACGGCAACCGACGACGCCCTGGACCTGCTCGATCTGCTGCTGAGCACCGAGCTCGTGGGCAAGGCAAAGCGGGAAGCGGATAAGGCCACGGTCCGCCGTCATCCGCAGCTCGCTAAGGCGTCCGCCCAGCTGGCAGCCGCGATGGGTGTCCTGTTCGAGGCCACCGCAGGCAATGAACACATGGACCTGCGAGACATCTGGGCGGCGATCGACGCGATCGTCTCCAGGCCCCAGCTGCGCGCGGCGCTGGCCACGGTCACCGAGATGCTGCCGCCCCCGGACGCTGTCGACTTCAGCGACTGGCGCAAGGATCTGACCGGGCGGATCGTGACGGTCAGCGGCTTCCTGAAGATCCTTCCCGACGTCATAACGTTCGGTGCGAACCCGGAGGCCGTCGCCGTACTCGACGCGTTGGGCGACTTACCTGCCCTGCTGAGCAGTCGCAAGAAGCCGACCGTGAACGACATCCATGCTGGTGTAGTGACGGGTCCGTGGAAGCGGTTGGTGTTTGGGGAGTCCCCGATACCGGACGGGAGTATCGACAGGTCCGCGTATGTGTTCTGTGTCCTCGAGCAGTTCCACCACCACCTGCGGCGGCGTGACGTGTACGCCGCCGCGTCCGACCGGTGGCGCGACCCGCAGGCGGACCTGCTCGCCGGGGCCGAGTGGGTGGGCGTCAAGGACACGGTCCTGATAGCCCTGGGCCTGCCCGATAACCCCGACGCGCTCCTCGCTGGGCACGCCCGTGAGCTGGACGAGGCCTACCGGCAGGTCGGCGGGCGTCTGGTGACCAACACCGCGGCGAGCGTCGATCATCAGGGCAAGCTGCATGTCGCGAGCCTCAAAGCTGTCCCTGAGCCACCGAGCCTGGTCGACCTGCGTAGGCGCACCGCCGCGATGATGCCCCTGGTGGAGCTCCCCGAGCTGATCTTGGAGGTCATGGGCTGGGAGCCCGGGTTCGAAGAAGCCTTCACCGCCCTGTCCGGGGGCACGTCCCGGCTGAAGGACCTGCGGGTCACGATCGCCGCGGCGCTGACCGCGCACTCCTTGAACATCGGGTTCACCCCGATCACCAAGAAGGGCATCGAGAGCCTGGAACGGGACCGGATCAGCCACGTCGACCAGAACTACCTGCGCGCCCAGACGTACGCGGCGGCCAACGCCACGCTCATCGGGGCTCAGGCGAGGATTCCGTTCGCGACCGCGCTGGGTGGCGGGCTCGTCGCGGCGGTGGACGGGATGCGGTTCGTCGTTCCGGTCCCGTCCCTGTTTGCTCGCCCGAACCGCAAGTACTTCGGGCCCAAGCGCGGCATGACCTGGCTGAACATGATCAACAACCAGGCCGCGGGGCTGGGCTCCAAAGTTGTCGCGGGCACCCCCAAGGACTCCCTCCACGCGATCGACGTGTTCTTCGGCCAGGACGGCGGGCCGACCCCGGAGGTATTCGTGACCGACACCGGGTCTTACTCCGACCTGACCTTCGGCCTCGTCCACCTGCTCGGCAAGCAGTACCGGCCCGCGCTGGCCGATCTGCCGGACCAGAAACTGTGGCGGATCAGCACCGACGCCGACTACGGGCCTCTGAACACCGCGGCCCGCGGGAAGATCGACCTGGCCAAGGTCCGCCGGCACTGGCCCGGCATCCTGCGAGTCGTCGGGTCCATCTACACCGGCACGGTGCGGGCCTACGACATGGTCAAGATGCTGCAACGCGACGGGTCACCCACCCCGCTGGGAGACGCGATCGCCGCGTACGGGCGGATCTTCAAGTCCCTGCACGTCCTGACGTACCTCGACGACGAGGTCTACCGCCGCGACATCAAGGGCATCCGGAACCTGCAAGAAGGGCGCCACGCCCTCGCGGAGAAGATCTTCCACGGCAAGAAAGGCCAGCTCTACCAGCGCTACCAAACCGGGATGGAAGACCAGCTCGGAGCCCTGGGCCTTGTCCTGAACTGCGTAGTCCTGTGGAACACGTCCTACCTCAACGCCGCCCTAGACCAGCTACTCGCACAGGGATACCCGGTCCTGGACGACGACGCAGCCCGACTGTCGCCATTCATCCGCCGCCACCTGGACGTCCACGGAAAATACTCCTTCGTCATACCCGAACTCCTCGGCGCCCTGCGCGAACTGCGCGACCCCGACGCCAGCGAAAAGGACGACAACGAATGAACAATGCTGCGCCATGGAACCGGCGGTCCAACAGGCGCTAAGAGATATCCCGTGGGGCTAGCCGACGAAGACGACTGGAAGGGGTACGTGCGTGACGGCTACGACACCGTCTACGGGACGTCCACCGTGCGTGGCTCCGCCACGTGGTCCTTCGTCACGAACACGCCCGCGCCGACGCCTCCGCAGGCCACGGCCGCACCGGCCGATCAGAGCGTCTCGAGGACGTTGACGCCGACATTCACCGCCGCTCCGGTGACGGACGTGAATGGGCATCCGGTGAAATATCAGGTCCGCATCGCGAGCGGATCCGACGGTAAGACCGGCGCCCTGATCAACTCGGGCTGGTTGACGACTCCCACGTGGACGGTCCCCGCCGGGACCCTGCAAGACGGCGGGGCCTACACCTGGGTGGTGCTTACCGACGATGGTTTCGACCAGCTGGATGCGTCGTGGCGGAACCGTCTCCAGGTGAATCTGCGTATCGGCGACGCCGGTCCGGCACCGACCGACTCGGCCGGGCCGGTGACGGTGAACCTGGCCAACGGCAACGTGGCCGTGGGGTTCACGTCGCCGACCGTGAGTACGGTGGGCGGTCCGATTGGGATGTCGTTCAGCTACAACTCGCAGCAGCCCAGCAATGCCGGCCTGACCGGCTCCTATTACGACGTCACTCCGCCCGCCGGGCAGGCTCCGTCGTTCGATTTCACCGGGAAGACGCCGGTGCTGGTCCGCACGGATTCGCAGGTGTCGTTCCAATGGGGCGCTGATTCGCCCGGCCCCTCGTTGAAGAGGGATAATTTCATGGCTCGCTGGTCTGGCTTTGTCACCCCGCCAACGTCGGGTAGTTACACGTTCGGGGTGACCCGCGACAATGGAACCCGCCTGCGCGTCAACAACACCCAGGTGATTGACCAGTGGTCCGGGTGGACGTCTGCCGTGTCGTGGGGAACCCCGATCGCGTTGGCTCAGACTCCCGTTGCCTTCTCGATGGACTATTACGATGACGGCGGACCCGCCAACGTCGAACTGTGGGTGCGCGACGCGGGCGGCGTGGAGTACATCGTCCCGGCCGGGTGGTTCACCAAGGCCGTGCAATCCCTCCCGGTGGGCTGGTCGGTGTCGACCCCACTCTCTGGCGCTGGCGGTGCCTATGCTTTGGCGCAGGTGACGGAAGCGTCCGTGGTCCTCACCGACGCCAGCGGCGGCGTGCACACGTATGTCAAAGCATCTACCGGCGGCTACACGCCCCCGGTCGGTGAATACGGTGTTTTGGCGCTCGACGCGACCGGTCAGGTCACCCTCACCTCCGACGACGGCACCGTCTATTCCTTCAACGCGCCAGGCAAGGTGCAATCGTCCACCACCCCGGCTGACGCGCTGAAACCGGCCAGCCCGGTCTCCACGTATCGCCCCGGCACGGGACAGATCGACCGTGTCTCCGACCGGCTCTCCGCGGTAGTCCCGGCGACGACTCCGCCGAGCTTCCTCCGTGAAGTGGTCTTCGCCTACGCCGGCGATACCGCCACCAGCGTCGGTCTGACATCGGCAGATTCCGACGGTACGGGCTTGGCGTGTCCGGTACCCACCGGGTATGCGGCCCCGCCTGCCGGTGCGCTGTGTCGGATCGTCTACCCGGGGCATGTGGCGGGCGCCGCGGACACGACGCAGCTGTATTATGACGTCTCCGGCCTGCTGGTGCGGATCAAAGATCCCGGTGATGAACTCACCGACTTCGGCTACACCAGCGGTCGCCTCTCCACCATCCGCGACTCCCTCGCCAACGACTGGCTCGCCGCCGACACCACCCGAGTGCCCACTGGCCCGGTCGTAACAACGATCGGCTACGACGCTCAAGGCCGCGCAGTCACCGTCGCCCTGCCTGCGCCGGACGGCGTCACCGTCAGTGCCCGCCCGTCCAAGACCTACACCTACGGTGCCGGCGTCAGTTATGTCGACGTTGCCGGAATCGTCGTGCCGACCACCGCACCGTCAAATGGGCACGCGCGGACGGTGACCTTCGACAGCGGCTACCGGCAACTGACGGACATGAGCGCGAGCGGTTTGACGGTGTTGGCGGTGTGGAACGAGAAGGACATGCCGCTGTCGGCGACGGACGCCCAGGGGCGAATGTCCACCACCCTCTACAACGGTCAAGACCGTGCCACCGACAGTTACGGCCCGGCACCGACGAGTTGCTTCGGGCCTGACCGGCGCCCCGTGGCTTCGTGCCCGATCGTTCCGGCGCACTCAGCGACCAGTTACGACCAGGGCCTGGTCGGGCTGAACGCCCAGTACTTCCCCAACGCGTCCCTCACCGCCACCCCCACCGCGTTCGGCCTCGGAATCGGAACAGCGGGCGGCGCGGTGTCCCAGAACTGGGCCGCTGCCGCACCGACGACCGGTATTCCAGCCGACAACTGGTCGCTGCGCCTGACCGGATTGGTCACCTTCCCCGCCGCGGGAACCTTCACCTTCAAAACCTTCGCCGACGACGGCACCAAAGTATGGATCGATGATGTCCTCCTCGTCAACGACTGGGTCCCCAGCGCCGAACACTGGTCACCGAACAACCTCGCCGTCACCCGCACGGCCGGGCAACAGTCACGCATCCGCGTGGAGTACTTCGACCTGACCGGCGCGGCCAGACTGGAACTGCACTGGGTCCTCCCGGGCGGAACCACCCAGCTGATTCCCGGCAGCGCCCTCACCCCCGACTACGGACTGGCCACCGCCACCCTCACCGACGATGCGGCGCCCGTCGGCGTCGCCGGAGTATCCGATACACAGGTCCCCGACCTGGCCACCGCAGCCGAGTATGCCAACCCGTGGCTGGGTGAAGCGACCGCGACGATCGTCGACCCGGCCGGGCTGAACCTGCGCACCGAAACCACCTTTGAAGCCCTCGGCAGCGGTTACCTGCGCCGCACCAGCAAAAGACTGCCCGCCGCAGTCGCCACCGGCGCCACCGCAGCTGTGGCCGGGACCACGTTCGCCTACTACGGTGACGCAGAAACGTTTGAAGCCGCCAACGGCACCGGCCCCGTTTGCGGCCTTCCGGCCAATACGTCGCAGTCCGGGTTCCTCCGCACGGATACCGGGCCCACCCCGGCCGTGGGCTCCGCGATTGTCACGACGTATGCCTACGACCTCCTCGGGCGTGCCGTGGGTACGAAACGCTCGGGGGATTCGGCGTGGACGTGCACGACGTTCGACGCGCGCGGCCGCACCAATCAAGTCACCTACCCCGCCTACGGCACCGCTGCGGCACGCACATCAACCTTCTCCTACACGAGCAACGGAACCCCCGGTGGTGACCCGCTGACCAGCTGGGACCAAGACGACGGCGTTACCGGCTCACCCACCAACGGACGCGTCACCACCACAACCGACCTCCTCGGCCGCACCGTCACCTACACAGACGTCTGGGGCACCATCGCCACCACCACTTACGAAAACCTCACCGGCCGGGTCCTGTCCATCTCCACCATCACCCCCGGCGCTGCCGCCAAGGCACAACAATTCAGTTACACCCTCGACGGACAACTCGACATCGTCAAAGACGCCACCAAACCCATCGCCGACCTCAACTATGTCAACGGGATGCTCGACTCCGTGCTGTATCCGACCGGGACCGGCAACAGCGGAAACGGCAGCTCCCTCTCCGGGATCGTCCGCGACCAGGCCGGACGAACGACGGGCATCACCTTGGCGTTCCCCGTCGCAGCGTCGATCGTCGACCAGGTCGTGCGCGCACAATCCGGTCGGATCCTCACCGACACGCTCACGCGTGGCAGTACCGTCGCTTCCTCGTCCTACAGCTACGACGCGGGCGGACGCCTCGTCACCGCCGTCATCCCCCGCCACACCCTGAGCTACGCCTACGTCGGCACCGGCGGATGCAGCACCAGCACCGCCGCCGGACGAAACGGCAACCGCACCGCAGCATCCGACGTGAAAGACGCCGGCACCCCGGCCACCGTCGCCTACTGCTACGACGCGGCCGACCGGCTCATCAGCACAACAACGGCCAACGCCCAGGCCGGGTCAAATCCAGTCGTCGCCAACAACCTCACCGCCAACACCCTCAAATACGACAGCCACGGCAACACCGTCACCCTCGCCGACCAGACACTCAGCTACGACGTCGCCGACCAGCACCTCGCGACAACGCTGACCGACAACACGACCATCAGTTACCTGCGCGACGTCACCGGCCGCATCGCCCAACGCACCAGCACCCCACCCGGCGGCCCCGCCAGCACCATCCGCTACACCTACACGAATGAATCCGACAGCCCCTACGGCGTCCTCGACAGCGCCAGCGTGCACATCCAACGCACCATCGCCCTACCCGGCGGCACCAGCGTCCAAGTGAACGCAGCCGGCTCACAAACCTGGTTCTACCCCAACCTGCACGGCGACAACATCATGACCGGCAACGGCACCGGAACCCTCAACAGCTACGACCCCTTCGGCCAACCCATCGACCCCGCCACCGGAAACATCGGCACCCTCACCGCCGACGACACCACCCCCGACAACCTCCCCGGCACAGTCGACTACGGCTGGCTCGGCCAACACGACCGACTCTACGAACACCAAGGAACCATCGCCACCACCGAAATGGGCGCCCGCCAATACATCGCAGCACTCGGACACTTCCTCGAAACCGACCCCGTCGAAGGCGGCGTCGACAACGACTATGTATACCCCACCGACCCAATCAACCAATTCGACCTCGACGGCAACATGGCCGCCGTACTACTTGGAATGCTGGCGTTCGGTGCAGCCGACGCCTGGAATCCCGTCGGTTGGGTCGTGCTCGCCGCCGTGGTCGTTGTCGGTGCCGTATACCTCGGATCGCTTGTCTACGAGAAATCACGACATGCAAGAGTCCATAAGTCGGTTGCCGTCCCTCAACGCGGCAAGACCGTCCAATTTGCACATAAAAAGAGGGCTCAAGCGAAGAACGCCGACAGAATTGGACACGGGAACGACAAGGCAGGAAAGCCACCTGAAAACCACGAAAATGCGCGCGGGCATTCGGGCGCGCAGAGAATCCCCGCAAACCCCAACAAACGCCACTCGAAACCGAAACTTAGGTAGGCACCGTGAGCACTGAGAGAGTTAATGACCTGATCGCTAAAGGTTGCGACCTTGCGGAGGCCGGTCGGCACTCGGAGGCGATTAAACTCTTCCAATCGGCAATCGAACGAGGCGAAGCCTGGGTTGGGCTTGATCTCGGCAATAGTTACCTCGCACTTGGCGATGAGAGTGCGGCGCGAGGGGCGTTCGAGCAGGCCTGGACGGCCGGAGATGAAGATGCCGGCTTCAACCTGGCGCAACTTCTCGAGTCCGAAGGCGAAGTCCTGCGCGCGCGGGAGATCTTAGCTGCCCTGGTCGAACAAAACTATGCGAAGGCCCAAGTGCAGGTGGCGATGTACCTTCGAGCCGACGGTCGAATTTCCGAAGCTGAGGGCCTGTTGTCCCAAGCAATGTCAGACCCTGGCCCGATCGGTGACCTCGCCTCGGGGATCTTGGGCGATATGCGCTGGCCTGGTCCGAACAGCGATGAAGAACTCCTACGAAGAGGGGCAACCGCTTACCCGTCGGCACGAGCGGATCTGGCGTTACTCCAGATCGAGACCGGGCGAATCGATGAGGGCGAAGAGACTCTTCGGGCGGGCGTCGCCGCGGACGAAGTCGACAGCGTAATTGTCCTTGGAAATCACCTTTCTCGCATCGGCAATACAGAGACCGCAGAGGAGCTGTTCCGCCGTGGCTTCGCGCTGGGCGACGCGCACGCAGCCTTGAACCTCGGTGTATTGCGATGGGAATCTGGTAAGCGCAAGTCGGCGCGGAAATGGATTCGTCGGGCGGCAGCCTTAGGCGATCAGCGAGCTCAGAACTGGCTTGAGAACCATTAGTCAGGGCGTCTTCAACGGGCGCATCCTCCGGGTCTGGTGAAGATCGTGGCGATTCCCGGGAATCACCGACAAGTTCGAGACGAACATGACCGCGCTCGCGACCTCGATGTCGCACGACGGGAATCACCTGGGCGTTCCCCGCCGCCGCGTCGATCATCGATCAGGTCGTACGCGCACAATCCGGTCGGATCCTCACCGACACGCTCACGCGTGGCAGTACCGTCGCTTCCTCGTCCTACAGCGACGACGCGGGCGGACGCCTCGTCACCGCCGTCATCCCCCGCCACACCCTGAGCTACGCCTACGTCGGCACCGGCGGATGCAGCACCAGCACCGCCGCCGGACGAAACGGCAACCGCACCGGAACATCCGACGTGAAAGACGCCGGCACCCCAGCCACCGTCGCCTACTGCTACGACGCGGCCGACCGACTCATCAGCACAACAACAGCTAACGCCCAGGCCGGGTCAAATCCAGTCGTCGCCAACAACCTCACCGCCAACACCCTCAAATACGACAGCCACGGCAACACCGTCACCCTCGCCGACCAGACACTCAGCTACGACGTCGCCGACCAGCACCTCGCGACAACGCTGACCGACAACACGACCATCAGTTACCTGCGCGACGTCACCGGCCGCATCGCACAACGCACCAGCACCCCACCCGGCGGCCCCGCCAGCACCATCCGCTACACCTACACCAACGAATCCGACAGCCCGTACGGCGTCCTCGACAGCGCCGGCGTGCACATCCAACGCACCATCGCCCTACCCGGCGGCGCCAGCGTCCAAGTGAACGCAGCCGGCTCACAAGCCTGGTTCTACCCCAACCTGCACGGCGACAACATCATGACCGGCAACGGCACCGGAACCCTCAACAGCTACGACCCCTTCGGCCAACCCATCGACCCCGTCACCGGAAACATCGGTACCCTCACCGCCGACGACACTACCCCCGATAACCTCCCCGGATCCGCCGACTACGGCTGGCTCGGCCAACACGACCGACTCTACGAGCACCAAGGCTCCATCGCCACCACCGAAATGGGCGCCAGACAATACATCGCAGCCCTCGGACGCTTCCTCGAAGTCGACCCCGTCGAAGGCGGCGTCGAGAACGATTACGTCTACCCGAACGACCCCATCAACCAATTCGACCTCACCGGTGAGGCGAGAATCGCCTGGGGCGATGCCTTAGACAATGCGGCGGGGATTCTGGGAATGGCTGCGCTATTTGGTTGTGCCATCTGCGCAGGCTTGTCGGCAGGGATCTCCCTCGGGCGAGGCATATACAAACTAGCCAATGGACAAAACGGATGGGGTGACATCGCAAGCGCCGCAACTTTCGGAGCAGGCAAGGCCCTCACCTACGGGGCCAAAATTGCCAAGATCGTAATACTCAAGAGATATCCGACTTGGGTTCGCGGCAACAAGCTCCAGAACGCCCCAATTCGGCGACAAATCAAGCAGAGTTTCGGGCGCTTCAATCGAAGTGTTGTGCGTCCGTTTCATGTGGCGGAAAGGGAGTACGGGGCAGTGGAATCGACTCGGTATGTGCACGGTCTCGCCAAGCGCTTGGGCAGGGGTATGAACTAGTGAAGGACTTCCTGAGACGAGCGCGCCATCGAGGGTTGCCTCTTGCGTGGTTTGCAGCTCTGGCAATTTTCGTCGGTTTGCTTTTACTGCAGGACTGGTTCTGGGCGACTTGTGTATTCGTCACTGCAGCTATCGGAACATGGGCGCAGCTAAGACGTCCTTCGCGACTGGATGAACCCGTGTCTTGGGAGGAGTCGATTACGCGTTCGTTGGTACGTATTCCGGCACGAGGAAGTATTTCTTCGGGCCACCCGCTTCTTGGAGTCGTGACAACAGGCGATTTCGCCGGTCGCTACATGTGGGTGATGCCACACGAGGAAACTTGGTATTTTCTCCTCTCCTGGCGGACTCCCTGGCGTTGGTTCCGTCGCCCGGACGCGGGCGGGTCTCAGCTGGCGGACGCTGAGTTCGCCGAATGCGTGAATGAGTGGTCGGTGCGTTTTCTTCGGCAGGATTCATACTCGGACGAGGTCTGGCGGCGAAACTTTTGGTCTCTCCTCAACTCACCGATTGGCACTACCTGATCGGGGTTCGAAAGCTGATCAACCGATGGCAGTCAACGTCATCCGCAGGTAAGAACCCCCCGCGGCAGCTCACATCGGGTCCGGGATCCCACACGAATCGACTGTTCGTTCACGGGTCAAATCAACCGTGGAGGCCTCGATAGCAATGGTAGCTGCGCAGTCGCGCCTCGGCGCGCTCCGCCAGAATCTTCTCCCGGCCATGGCGAACTCGGTGCGTGAGATTGGTTTCAGGGAGAGCTCAAGTGGTGGGACGTGGACGTTGGAAGGGACCAAATCCGGGGTCTTCTGTGAGATTGAATACATCGGATTCTGGCTTGTGTCACTCACCCCCGGCGACGTTACTGTCGAAGTGTTGGAAGGTGATCCCAAACTTCGCGACTTTTTTGAGTCGTTTGATGTCCGGCCGGTGCTGCTTGTCATCTCTCGAATTGGCCGACATGAGACCGGCTGGTGGCTTCGTTTCGGGAGGGGTCAAGAGTTTGGCGAACGGACGGATATCGACCGATTTATCGAGAAACGATCCACATATCACGAAGACGTATACGAAATCCGTGCAGGCGCAACGTTGCCGTCAGTCGAGTGATGGCAGGCGTCATCAAGACCTGCGACAGCCAAGTTACTCTTGGTCATATGTCGAATCGGCCGTGGAGCCGAGGGGCCGTGGGGTCTGAGTAGTAATGGAACTCCGCCCGCTGCACGGTCCGAACAGCCAAGGCGGAACGACCGACCCCTTAGCGGACGTTTTCGTTCCATTACTACTCAGACCCCAAGACTCTTAGCGTGTTATTGCGTTTCGTGAGGTGGCCCCTGGACGCCACCAGAGCTCGCTCAGATCGGACCCGGTCCGACGTTAGCGTGACTTTTCGTACCGATGTTCCTCGTGCCCCGTATCGGGCGTTGAGCGACTCGATCGCTTTGGTGGAGCAGATTACTTGGCGGATCTCGGGGTCGTAGGACCGGAATGGGGTGAACTCTTCCCATGCCGATTCCCGCAACCGGATGATCGCACCATATTTATGACTGGCTGGGTAGTACTAAAGCGCCTGAATGATACCCATCATGCCGGCGTCTTCATGATCAAGGATATGGCAGTGATATACGGTTTTTCCACTGAAATCATTGAACGCGATTCGAACTCGCACGGTGCTGCGCGCCGGTATGTTCACGACATCCTGCCAGATCACAGACTCCGCTGGTTGGCCGCCTAGCTCAACGACCTGCATCGGCCAAACATGCAGATGCAAGGGATGGTCAAGCATGCTGGTATTGGTCAGCATCCACTCTTCAACGCTGTCAAATTGCACCGTCGTATCAACTCGCGCAGCATCAAAGGTGAGGTTGTTTATCGTGGCTGACATCGTGCCGCCACCCATGCCGCCGCCCATGCCCATCGCGAATACCAGCTCACGTTGAGCGGTGACGGTCGCCGACCGCAGGTCACGGGGGAGGGGCTGCACAGGGACGTCGGGCAGGCCCTCGGTGCTAGCGCCTTCGACGACGAGGGTGGCGAGCGAGACATCGGCGGAAGTGGACGAGCCGCCGCCACCCATCATCCCGCCCGAGCTGCCCCGGTCAAAGCGCACAGCGCGCAGGATCGATGTGCCGCTTTGGGCCGTCACGAGAAGGTCGGCGCGATTGCCCGGTGCCAAAACGACCTCGCCTACGTCGCGCGCGGTTTCAAACCGTCCCGAGTCGATTCCGAGGAGGGTGAGTTGCTGTCCGTCAAGTTGCAGCCGAAGGTATCGAGACGTGCAGGCGTTAATGACGCGCCAGCGCTCCCGTTCGCCCGGGCGCGCGGTCAGTTCTGGGGTCAGCTGTCCATTCACGAGAACGAGCTCGCCCTCGCGGCCCGCCATTTTTTCCATCTGAGTAGCCGCAGGTACGGTGCCAGACGCCGTGATGGTGATGTCAGAGATCACGAGCACGCGCTCTCGAGTGGCGGCGATCTCCTCGGGATCCTCCACGATAATGGCGCCATAGAGGCCGCCGAAGACCTGGTCGGCGACGAGTTCATGGTGGTGCGGGTGATACCAGTACACGCCCGGTGGGTGGTCAGCTGGCAGCTCATAGCGGTACTCGAAGGTGTCACCAGCGTCGATCGTGACGAACATGTTGTCGCTATTATTTTGCGGCGAGACATGCAGACCGTGCACGTGCAGGTTGCTGGGGTCGGTCAGAGCATTGTGCAGGCTGACGTTAAGGATGTCGCCTGCTCGAACGCGCAGGGTGGGGCCCGGTAGGCCCCCGTTGTAGCTCAGCGCACGCACTTCCCGGCCAGCAACGGTTATTTTCTGCGCCGACGACTCTAGTGCGACCGTGAGAACGCCTTTGGTGCTGCGCAATTCAGGTGGCAGAGCGAGGGCATTTCCGGTCGTAAACCCTGATGAAGACGTCGAGCCGGTGCTTTGACTGACGATTAAACCCGTTGAGCCGATGGCTACGCCACCCACTCCAACAGCGCCAAGAATCAGAGCGTTCCGACGGCTGATGTCGACCATCATCTTTCGTCGCCGAGTACCCGTATTTGTTCGCGGTATTGCTCTGCTGTGATCTCGCCCCGCGCGAAACGCTCGTCGAGGATTTTGCGCGCAGCATCGGCTTCAGGCCTCACCCCCGACGGTAATGAGGATTCGCCGCCTCCATTTTTAGAAACTAGCCGAACGACAACATAGATGACAATGGCGACGCCGACCAAAGCCAGCAGTCCGAATCCCCACGACCACCCCATAGTTGAATTGCCCCACATCATCAGACGATTCCTTTCGTAGTTCGGTATGTATTCATGATACCGCTAGGGGTATATTTTTGGCTGGGATTTAGGTGCGCAGCGTATGCGCAGAGGATGCAAAACGGAGCATGTGGGTCGGCGCATTACCGCACGTAGGAAAACAGGCCCAGCATGCCTTGTTCGGCGTGGTACGCATTGTGGCAGTGGGCGATCCACTGTCCAGGGTTGTCGGCGTCGAATTGCATCGTGACGGTTTCTTTCGGACGCACGATAACGGTATCTTTGCGTGCTCCGTTGCCGTTCAGTTGAAAGCTGTGTCCGTGCAGGTGCATGGGGTGCCACATGGCGGTGTCATTGACCATCTTGATCTTCACGCGTTCACCGACCTTGATGTCAAAAGCACCTGCAAATGGTTTCTTCATGTCGAAGCGCCGCTCGTTAATGCTCCAGTTGTACTTTCCCATGCTTCCGGTCAAGCGCATGGTGTGGACCCGGTCGGGCGTCTTAGCGGTGAGCAGAACGGATTCGTCGGCTTTGAGACGGCCTCCGTCGCTGACGACGCCATCCAAAGATGTTGGGAGTGCGGCGGCAACGGGGGCGGTGCCACTACCGGTGCTGATGAGGCCGTAGGCACGACCAACCTTTCCTTCGGGAAGGGCAAGGAGCGGTGTGTAGCCATCCGGGACGGTGAGGATCGCATCAATGCGTTCGCCCATGCCGACAACCACTGCGTCGACGTCGATATGCTGCACCGGGAACCCGTCCGTGTGCGTCAGGGTGATCTTTTGTCCAGGTACTCCGACCCGGTAGGCGGTGTCGCCTGCGGCGTTAATGATCCGGAGGCGAATGCGGTTGCCCGCGCTGCTTTGCAGTACCTCGGCATCCTCAGCAGCTTTGCCGTTGAATAGGTGGGCGGGCATGCGTACATCTCCGGCATCGCCGCCGAGATAGGTGCTGCTAGCGCCCATCAGCATGTGTGTCATCGGCATATTCATTCCAGACATGTCCATGCCCATGGATAGTTCGTCGAGTGCCTCGTTGGGTGTGCCGGTGATTCCATCGAGCCAGTCGTCGAGCATGATGACCCATTCTTGGTCATAGAGCAGGGGCTCGCGTGGGTCTTCAATGATCAGAGCGCCGGAGAGGCCGCGTTCGCGCTGCATATCCACGTGTGAGTGATACCAGTAGGTGCCGGGTTGGTTGAGTCGGAACCGGTAGTCGAAATTATCACCAGCGGCGATCGCCGGCTGGGTAATATCAGGTACGCCGTCGGCATCATTGCGCAGAGCCAGACCGTGCCAGTGCACGCTTGTTGGTTCGGCGAGCAAATTGGTGACCGGAATATTTAGTGTATCTCCGGTCCGTGCGCGGATGACGGGGCCGTTGAGTGCTCCGTTATATCCCCACGTGCTGAGGGCGATGCCCGCGACCGCGGTGTCGAATACGCCGGCGGTCAACTGCTGCGTAACCGTGTTTCCGGTTGACGGGCGAGCGCTTTCGTATTGCGAGATCAGTCTGTCTGTGGGCAAGATGCGTTTGAGCGGTGATGTTGAGGGCGCCGTTGACGTGGAACAAGACGCCAGTGCTGCAGTCGCAGCGGTAGCGAAGGACGCGCCGAGGAAGGTGCGACGTGTGACAGATGAATTCATCGAAATTCCCTAGATATGTAGAGCAAAAGTCGGCCGAAAGGCCGGTGAGCGTGGTGGTGCATGGGCGGTTGGGGCTCTGCTCGGCCGGTCAATCGCTCAGAGAAACCAGCGCGGTCCACGTGGCGCCGTTGTCGTCGCTGGCAGTAATACCGGCGGCGTCTGCCACGAGGATCCACGGTGAGGCGCCGTCGACCACAATGAACGCTTCGGGCACGCGACCGGTCGTTCCGGTCTGTGTCCACTTTTCGGCGTCCTGCCGCCAGATCCCGCCAGCGGGATCGATTCCCATCACGTTTCCGTTTGCGGGCGCGCCGCGGACATCCACTAAGAGCAGTGCCGGAGCTCCCACGAGCGGCGCGAACGTTTGGCCGGCATCGTTACTGAGCATGAGACCCGAGGCCGTTGTCGCATAGAGGCGGTCAGCGTTCGAGGGGTCCGCGCTCAGATCGCGAAGCGCGATGACCGCACCTGACGACCAGGTGATGCCGGAGTCATCGCTCACGGAGATGGAGCTGTCTGCCGCGTCGTACCCATAAACCCGCAGGGTGCCGTCGTTGAGGGGGACAGCATCCAAATCGTGAAAATCGGTTTTTCCCGCCAGGGACAGTACCGACCATGTCGACGCGCCGTCCGTGCTGGAAATCAGTCCCAGATTGGGTAGCGCCAGCTCGCTGGGTTCAGTCGGATCCGGGTGCCCTGACGCCAGCAACTGGCCCGGTGCGGCCACAGTGAAGCCCATCGTGTCCTGTGCCCGGCTGGCGATTTGCACGGGCTGGGTCGTGTCGGATCGTGGTGCCCCAGCGAGATAGCTATCTGGCAAAATGCCGGTCGGCAGGAGCCACACCCCCCGGTGAGTGGCGACATAGGTTTCACCAGTGAGGGGATCGGCACCGAGACCATGCACGTGCTGAAACGCGTTCGCCACCGGGGCGGCAGCGGATGACTCAGCGGCCGTGTCCGGGGCGGTGGCTGAGCAACCAGAAAGCGCCATAGCGCCAACGAGCGGAAGAGCCAACGCAAATATGCGGCGTCGCCGGAGGAATTTAGCCAAGAGTGACTCCTCGGTCGTTCATGAAGGGTTGCGGATTGACTGCAGCGGCAGTGGATGCGGCGGCAGCGGAAACGGCCTCATCAGCTTGGGCCTGAAGATTAGTCACCCGCAAGGTCGCACCGTCGAACGCGCTCTCGCAGTCGCAGTCGCAATGCGAGCTTTGCTACTGCTCCTAGTCAAGAGAGACCCCCCGCGCGCTCATGAATTGTTCCGCGTCGATGCGTTCACCGTCGACCCGCGTCTCATAGTGCACGTGGCAGCCGCTCGACGCACCCGTCGAACCCACCACGGCAATAATTTCACCGGCCACGACCAGCTGCCCGGCGTCGACCAGGAGCTCACTGTTGTGGGCGTATCCGGTCTCGACACCGTCTCCGTGGTCGATCAGCACCCAGTTGCCGTAGGAGCCCTGATATCCGGAGTCGACGACTTTTCCGTCGGTCGCGGCAAAGACTGGCCGGCCGCACGGAGCGGCTATGTCAGTGCCGCTGTGGAAGTCACCCACACCGTCGACGGGTTTGTTGGGTCGGGAGCCGAAAGGGCTCGATATTCGGCCGAGCACCGGGAGCGCCCAACCTTGATCGCTGAGCTGGCCCGCGCTCAAGCTGGCCCATTCCCCAGTGCTGGCAATGTCGGTGTACGAGGCAGGAGCCGGTGCGTCCGTTATCGCAAACCCGTCACGTTCGATAGGCAGGGTTGTTGTTCCGGCGGCACTGATGCTTTGGAGGTCGTTCTTTTTCGGGGCGCTCGTCGCCGAGGTTTCCGGCGTTTTTGAGTCGATGGCCAGTGCGGGTAAAGATGTGCTTATTGCAAAGAGAGCGACCAGCGCTATGCCACTGCCGCTCGCAGCTCGCTGCCGTAAAGACGCGGGTCGAGGATTTCTTCGCTTCGACGGTGCGGCAAATTTAGCCGAGCGTTCCTCCCGCAGTCTGGTCTCCAGCGCACGAATGTCCCGACGAGATAGTAGCGTCCGCTCACCGGGGTCGTGTGGTGCGGTGGCGACGTGACCGAGGCTATCCACAGAGCACGACACAAAGAATTGCTCGTGATTTGAGCATTGTTCATCCATTCATTGTTCAGTATTAGAAACCGAGTAGCCGAGGGCGCGGCAAAATTCCGAGGCCACGTACTGGCCACGGAACCGCATCGAGGTCTAAATGCGACTAATGGAGAGAACGGTGAGGCTGGGACGGTGAATTGGGAATGCGCTGGCGCGCACTTTGCCCAGGATGATGCCACCAGCGTCGAGCAACCGCTGATACACAGCGGGCAAGCGTGTCAAAAAAACCATGACCACCAGAGTGAGCAAGAGAACGCAGGTCAAAGCGAGCAGAGCACAGTCGAGCAGCATGCCGCTCATGGTTCCGGAGGAGGTGACCGCGACGACGGGGGCTGTCACCATTGCGGTCGTAACCACGACGGGATCCTGTGCGCCCGCCACCGTCAACGATGAGTGAACGGGGTCATGCATGGCATGTCCGGTGGCTTCTGAATGAATGGCGAAAACTGCAAAAAGTAGTGCGACAAGAGCCAACAGGGAAATCAAAGGGGACACAGAAACGGATGCCGCAGCCCGTCGTGGCTTACGAACCAGTCTCATGTCACCTCCCTCTGCTTCAGCCCAAGAATGGGCCACTAACCGTAGGGTATCGCACGTCCAGCGGACAATTCTGAATGTCTCTTTAGTACTTGGCAGAACTACCGTCCCTCCCGAAATTTTTTCGGGTCGGTTCGGATTGAGTGAAATTCAGAGGAACCTCGACGGCCGACGATGACGGGGGACGGAAAGATTGTCAATCTGGCAGGGAGCGGGCGGCCCGAACGCACATGCGCCGCGGACGAACGCTGATGGAACTACGAGCGAGCGTTCTGGCGTCGAACGATGGTGGACGTTGTCGGTGCACGAGCATCACGACGGTAGCGCCGCGCGTTGATATCAAAACGACCAACAGAAACCGAAACGATCCTTTAGAACGTCGCGTAATCAGCACCATCTGGTCGCAGTCCTGTGCTCATCTCCCCAGCATGTCCCCTCATATCTCAGGGCAATCTAAGAAATCGAGTTGACACGGGGGCGGCGTGACCCCAGGCAGGACTCAGCCTTCTCCTAGGTAACCGCGATTACGTCACACGACGATCCCGAATACGTTCAAGAGTCCATCCAGATTAGAAGGAGAGAACATGCCCATCATCACCGTTTCGAACCAGAATAATCCGAGCGTTGAATTGCACTACGACGACGTCGGAGCCGGTAAGCCCGTCGTGTTGATTCATGGCTGGCCCCTCAGCGGCCGGTCGTGGGAGGGGCAGGTCCCGGCGCTGGTTGACGCTGGCTGCCGGGTGATCACCTATGACCGTCGCGGGTTCGGCCATTCGTCACAGCCCTGGAACGGGTACGACTATGACACGTTCGCCGCCGATCTGAATACCGTACTCGACACCCTCGACCTGAGAGAGGTCACCCTGATCGGATTCTCGATGGGCGGCGGCGAGCTCGCCCGATACGTCGGCACCTACGGCACCGACCGCGTGGCGAAGCTCGTGTTCGCCAGCGCAGTGACGCCGTACCTCTGGAAGTCGGATGACAATCCCGGCGGCGGTGTCGACGAGGGACTGGCCCACTGGTTCCAGGACGGATTGACCGGCGACCGGCCGGCATTCCTGCACGAATTTCTCCAAATGTTCTTCACCGCCGGTCAGCCGTCGCTGATCAACAAGCCCAAGGTCAGCGACGAACAGATTGCCTACAACCTCGATATCGCTCTGCGGGCGTCACCGAAAGGCACGATCGACTGCACGACCGCATTCGCGACGACGGACTTTCGCGACGACCTGACGAAAATTACGGTGCCGACCCTGGTGATTCACGGCGATTCCGACACGATCGTACCGTTTGAGGTCAGCGGCAAGCGCACTCATGAGGCCATCACCGGCAGCGAACTCGTGTTGATTGAGGATGCCCCGCACGGTCTCATCGTTTCGCACAGGGAGGAATGGAACCGGCACGTGCTCGCGTTCCTAGCGAAGTAGGCGGCGCGAAGCGGGCCCGTCACTGGTCGGTGACGGGCCCTCGCCTGCGGGGCGGAACGGGAGCGGCGAGCAGGTTTAGGCCCCTTATCATCGTCATCGAGAATAGGGTCAGTATTACCCTTAAGTCCTGCCGTGGCGCTCAAATTGGTGATCCCCACCTTCACTAATCTTGGGCGCTATCGAGCCCGATATTGACGATGACCCGCACCAGTGAGTGAGAGGGAGAGAGTATGAGTACCACTTTCAGCAAAGAAGAAAAGGCCGCAATGCGGGCCGCAGTGGCCGAAGCCAAAGCCGCACAGCAAGGCGCCGATCTGGAGGCCGCCTGCCTCGCAGCAATATCATCGATGGGCGGCACTGACAAGGAATTGGCCGAGACCCTGCACGACCTGGTGAAGAGCCACACTGATCTCAGTGCGAAGACCTGGTACGGCATGCCGGCTTACGCAAACAGCGACGGCAAAGTCGTGGTGTTTTTTCAGAGCGCAGCCAAATTCAAGGTGAGGTATGCCACCATCGGCTTTCAACCCGATGCGAAGCTCGACGAGGGCAATTTCTGGCCCAGCTCCTTCGCCGTCACCAAACTCACCGCCGCCGACCAGACACATCTGGTGACCCTGCTGAAAAAGGCCGTCGGCGACGTGTAATTTCGCGCAGCGTGGTCAATTTTTACCGTAAAGCCTGATTCTCGGGGTCGTCTTTCACTTCCGCTATGGGTATGTAGCGACGTTCTACGTTGCCACCGGAGAAGTGACCTCTCGCCATTGGCGGAAAATACCTAGACAACTCTCAGCTTCGGGGATAATGTGCCCTCGTCGGCGTCTGTGTGCGCCGACTCCTTCGGGACAGCACGATTTACGTCGCACTGGTGCGCCGCACACATTCAAAATTGGCTGACGCATCTTTTAGCACCACAGATCTGCCCGCGACCCGTCGTGCTTCTTGGAAACCCCCGCTGAAAGCCACATCGAGTCAAGGAGCACGTTGTGAAAAAGTTGGTCTTTACCGCCGTCGCCTGCGTCACCGCCGTTGCTTCGGCGATGGTCGCAGCCCCGGCATCCGCTGTGGAGATTCCCAATCTCGGGGGTCCCACGGTCTTAGCGAGCGGCCTTTTTCTGCCGCTCAGTCTGGGGGTCGGTGCGGGCGGCACAACCTACGTCTCGCAGAACGCACTGGGAGTGTTGACGAAGGTCAGCCCCGGCGGAACGAGCAAGGTTATGGCGAGCGCCAACCCCGGCGATGAACTGGGCGCCGTATCGGTGCGCAGCGGCACGGTCTACTACTCCACCAATACCCAGGATCACACGGCATCGGCGCTGTACGCGATGCCGGTCGGTGGTGTGTCTGCGCCACTCGCTGACCTCTACGCCTACGAGAGCACCGCCAACCCCGATCAGGTGAACACGTACGGATTCGTCGACCTGCCGCAGGCCTGCCTCGACCAGTTCGATCCGGCGGCGCCGACGGGACCCGCCTCCTACGCCGGAATCGTCGATACCCACCCGTATGCCAGCCTCCCATTGGAAGACGCGGTGTACGTGGCGGATGCCGGTGCGAACGCCATCCTGAGAGTCGGCTACGACGGAACGGTCAGCACGGCCGCCGTGCTTCCGGCCGGTGACCCGATCATGGTCACTCCTGAGATCGCCGCCGGTGTCGGGTTCCCGGCCTGCACGGCCGGATTCGGTTATCGGTTCGAACCGGTGCCGACCGACGTGGAACAGGGTGGGGACGGCTGGCTCTATGTGACGAGCCTGCCCGGCGGCCCCGAAGACGCGAGCCTCGGCGCCCGCGGCGCAGTCTACCGGTTCAATCCGGCCGACGGTGAAGTGCAGTTCGTGATGGGCGGGTTCGTTGGCGCGACTGACCTGGCAGTGTCACAACGCACCGGACTGATCGCCGTGACCGAACTGTTCGGTGGCCCCAATGGCACCGGAGCGGTCTCCGTGTTCCACCCGACGCTTACCGAGCGGGTGCTGCAGATCCCTGTCAGCTCACCGTCCGCGATCGAACTGGCCGGCAATAGCGTCTACGTCACGACGAACTCCTTCGTGGCCGACGCAACCGGGGCACCGCAACCGATAGGCAAGGTCGTGAAGATCTCGGTGAGCCTCGGCGGCGACTAGGCCGCGAATCCACCGCCCAGCCGGAGCTAGGGTGACTCGCCAGCCCCGCGCCGGCGAGTCACCCGATCCACTCCTCGCTCACGATGCCGGTTCGGGATCGAATCGGTACCCCATGCCTGCCTCGGTCAAAAGGTAACGCGGAGACGCTGGAACAGCCTCCAGTTTCTTGCGCAGCTGGGCGATGTAGAGCCGCAGATAGCCCGAATCGTTGGCGTGATGTGGTCCCCAGACCTCATTCAGGAGCAGCTCGCGAGTGACGAGCTTGCCCGGGTTTCGCAGCAACACTTCCAGAATGCGCCATTCCGTCGGGGTGAGCCGAACGGTTTCGGGCTGCGCTGCGCTGCGCCGGGTCACACGCTTGGCCGCGAGATCGACGGTAACGGCGCCCAGCTGAACCACCGGTACGTCATCGACAGATGGCACCCTCCGGGTTAGGGCACGGATTCGGGCCAGCAACTCGTCGATCGAGAACGGTTTGGTGACGTAGTCGTCGGCGCCGAGGTCAAGGGCGTCGACCTTGTCGGAGGCACCCGTGCGCCCGGAGACCACGAGAATTGGCACCTGGCTCCACCCCCGCACGGCAGCGATGACGGCCATACCGTCGAGCCGAGGCATGCCTAGATCGAGCATGAGAAGGTCGGGGTGCTGCTCGATCACCGCATTGAGTGCGTCGGCACCGTCGCCAGCGGTAATGATGTCGTAGCCGCGCGCGCCGAGGGTAATGCGGAGTGCCCGCAGAATCTGTGGATCGTCATCGGCGATCAGAATTCTCATTCGGGCTTCTCCTCGGCGGGACCGCCGAACATGGTCGGCAGTGAGATGACCATAGTGACTCCGCCGCCGGGCGTATCATCCGCGTCGAGCGTTCCGCCCATGCCTTCGACGAAACCCTTGGCGATGGCCAAGCCAAGGCCGAGGCCGGTGAGGTTGTCGGTGTCGCCGAGCCTTTGGAACGGCACGAAGACATCCGCTCGTCGGCCGGGCGGAATTCCCGGACCGTGATCGCTGACCCGAATTTCCACCCTTCCAGCAAACTCGCTGGCCGAAATGCGCACTCGCGATCCGGCGGGAGCAAAGCGGACGCCATTGGCCACGACGTTCACAATGGCCCGTTGCAACAGCCCCGCATCGGCCAGAACGATACTGAGATTCGGGCCCAGATCCAGATCGACCAGTTCGGGACCGAGGTCAAGCTCATCGAGGGCCGGCAGCACCACATCCGCCACGTCGACAGGGTCCAGCCGCACGCCGAGCGCGCCGGCCTGCAGCCGGCTCACGTCGAGCAGATTGGTAATGAGCGCCGACAGCGACTCGAGGCTTTCGTCGGCGGTGGCCAGCAGCTCGATACGATCGTTGTCGCTCAAATCCACGTCGGTAGCGCGAAGTCCGCTGACCGCCGCAGTGGCGGCAGCCAGCGGGCGACGCAGGTCATGTCCAACCGCTGCGAGAAGGGCGCTGCGCACCCGGTCCGCCTCGGCCAGAGGCGCGATTTCATTCGCGGTTTGGGCTAGATCCTTGTGCTCGAGAGCTGCATCCATCTGGGTGGCGATCACCTGCAGCAGGCGTCGCTCTGACGCCGCGAGGTCGGAGCCATGCAACTCGAGCACGGCCCGCTCGCCGACGGGCATCAGAGTGACCGCATCATCGCCTACCGGCTCGCCATCGGTATAGAGCACGGTATCCCCGGCCCGCAGACGCACTCCTACCAGTCCGAAGGCCTCCCGGGTGCGCGTCACGAGCGCTTGGAGCGCGTCCTGGCCGCGCAGCACTCCGCCAGCAACGGTGGCTAGGAGTTCGGACTCTGCACGGGCGCGCACGGCGGTACGGGTGCGCCGGGCGGCCTGATCGACCACATAACTCACCAGCACACCGTTCAGAACGTAGAGCACAAGGGCGAGCACGTGCAGCGGCTCCGCCACGGTCACGGTATACAATGGCGCGACGAAAAAGAAGTCCAGGGTCAGGCCAGACAACAGTGCGGCGAAAACCGCCGGCCAGATGCCGCCAACGAGAGCCACCAACACGACGAGCAGCTGATAGCTGAGCACGTCACTCGTGATCGACTCATCCGAGCGAAAAGTAACCAGCAACCACGAAACGAGCGGACCGCCGATCAGCGCTCCGACGAATCCGAGCACCCGGCGCCTGGTTGACAGCGCACCGCCGAGATGCGGCAGCGTCCATTTTTCCGCGGCGGCGGAGTGCGTGACGATATGCACGTCGATATCACCGGATTCACGAATGACCGTAGACCCAATTCCCGGTCCGGTCAGCGCTGCGGCGAATTTGCCACGCCGACTCACACCGATGACGAGTTGTGTGGCGTTGGCGGCCCGCGCGAATTCCACCAGGGCTCGCGGAATGTCGTCGCCGACGACCTGATGAAAGCTGCCGCCAAGCTTGTCTACAAGTGCCCGTTGGGCGACGAGCGCGCCCGGATGCGGGGTTCGCAGACCGTCCTGGCTGGTCACGTGCACGGCCACCAGCTCACCGCCGGCTGACCGTGCCGCGATTCGGGCTCCGCGACGCAAAAGCGTCTCACCCTCCGGTCCGCCGGTCAGCGCCACGACAACGCGTTCCCGCGCCTCCCACTTGTGGCTGATTCCGTGCTCTGCCCGATATTTCTGCAGGGCAGAATCGACCTCGTCGGCTAGCCAGAGCAGCGTCAGCTCGCGCAACGCCGTTAGGTTGCCGAGACGAAAATAGTTGGAGAGGGCTGCATCGATGCGAGAAGACGGATAGACCAGCCCCTCAGCCAGACGGATACGCAGCGACTGGGGTGCGAGGTCAACCACCTCGATCTGGTCGGCGGCCCGGAGCACAGCGTCGGGCACCGTCTCACGTTGGGCCACTCCGGTGATCTGCTCGACCACGTCGCCGAGGGACTCGAGATGCTGAATATTGACCGTTGTAATTACGTCCAGTCCCGCTTCGAGAAGTACCTCAACGTCCTGCCACCGTTTCTGGCGTGCCGAGCCCGGCGCGTTGGTGTGGGCCATCTCATCGACCAGCACGATTTCCGGTGCCAGGGCAAGCACAGCGTCGACATCCATTTCGGTGAGCAGTATGTCCCGGTGGGCCACCTCCATGCGGTCGATCACCTTAAGGCCGGCAAGCATTCGAGCAGTCGCCTCGCGTCCGTGGGTCTCGACGACCGCCACGACAACGGAGTGGCCCGCATCGTGCAGGCGTCGCCCCTCTTCAAGCATCGTGTACGTCTTTCCCACGCCGGGAGCCGCACCGAGCAGAACCCGCAATCGGCCACGCTTCATGCTATCCACCCCGTTTCAGGTCAGCCACCCAAGTGTGTAAGGGCGAGATTGAGTTGTAGAACATTCACCGTCGGTTCCCCAAGGTACCCGAGGTCTCGTGCCGCAAGCTTAGACTCGACCAGCGCGTGCACCTGGCTCTCGGAGAGACCGCGTGCCGCGGCGACCCGCGGTACCTGCAGTCGTGCGTAGGCGGGAGAGATCTGCGGGTCGAGTCCCGAAGCAGATGCCGTCAGCGCGTCCGCGGGAATCGATTCGGCACTCGCCCCCTCGAATGCAGCGATGGAGCTTCGGCGTTCACTGATGGCGCTAATCAGGTCGTGATTTTCCGGCCCCCAGTTGCTGCCACTCGAGGCTGCCGCGTCATAACCGGCACCCGCCGCCGATGGCCGGGATTGAAACCATTCGGGCAGCGGAGCGCCGTCGGAATCGGTAAAAGACTGTCCGATCAACGCGGAACCGATCACGGTGCCGTTCTCGGACACCAGCGAACCGTTCGCCTGTGCCGAAAATCCGACCTGGCCCACAATCGTGATCGCGAACGGATACACGATGCCGAGCACCGCGGTGAGCAGGAGTATGGCGCGCACGGCCACCCAGCAGTGGCGTGCGTTCGATCGGGCACTGGTCATGAGAGCGCTTCTTTCTGGTTGGCAGACACGTTCTAGAAACCGGGAATCAGGGTGATGAGCAGGTCGATGAGCTTGATACCGATGAACGGAACAAGTACTCCTCCGAGCCCATAGATCAGCAGGTTACGGCTCAGGATGCTGGCGGCAGCGGCAGGCCGATACCTCACCCCCCGCAGGGCCAGCGGAATCAAAGCCACGATGATGAGCGCATTGAAAATGATGGCCGAGAGAATGGCGGAGGCCGGCGAGTGCAGTTGCATCACGTTCAACAGGGCGAGCCCCGGAAAAGCCCCGGCGAACATGGCCGGGATGATGGCGAAATACTTTGCGACATCATTTGCAATCGAGAAGGTGGTCAGCGCGCCACGGGTAATGAGCAGTTGTTTTCCGATACGCACTATGTCGATGAGCTTGGTCGGGTCGGAGTCGAGGTCGACCATGTTGCCGGCCTCTTTCGCCGCGCTGGTTCCGGTATTCATCGCCACGCCGACATCCGCCTGGGCCAGGGCCGGGGCGTCGTTGGTGCCATCACCGGTCATGGCCACGAGGTTGCCACCGGCCTGTTCGCGTCGGATGAGGGCAAGCTTCTCTTCGGGAGTGGCCTCGGCCAGAAAGTCGTCAACGCCGGCTTCGGCGGCGATGGTCTTGGCCGTCAGCGGGTTGTCACCGGTGATCATGATGGTGCGGATGCCCATTGCACGGAGTTCTGCGAAGCGTTCAGCGATACCCTCTTTGACTACATCCTTGAGATAAATCACGCCGACTATTTTTCGGACGCCGGTTGCCGAGCCGACGGCGACCACGAGCGGGGTCCCGCCCGCCTGCGAGATGCGATCGACGTGCCCGGCCAGGTCGGCCAGCACGGAGGACTCAGCCGGCGTTGTTTCCGCCGTCCAGGCGATCACTGCCGAACCGGCACCCTTGCGAATCTGCGCACCGTCTTGCAGGTCGATCCCGCTCATGCGGGTTTGCGCGGTGAAGGGCACGACGAGGCCGTTCTGGGCATCGGGCCGGTTTACTCCCCGAAGCACCGCCAGGTCGACGATGGATTTGCCTTCCGGGGTCGGGTCGCTCAGTGATGACAGGGCTGCCGATCGCACAAGATCGACGGGCTCGATGTGGCTCAACGGCACGAATTCGGTCGCCCGCCGGTTGCCGTAGGTGATGGTACCGGTCTTATCGAGTAGCAGGGTCGTGACGTCGCCCGCGGCTTCGACGGCGCGGCCCGACATCGCCAGCACATTGCGCTGTACCAGCCTGTCCATCCCCGCAATGCCGATGGCAGAGAGTAACGCGCCGATCGTCGTGGGAATGAGGCAGACGAGCAGAGCGACGAGCACCGGCAGGCTCACCGCCGCGGACGAATACCCGGCAATGGGGTTGAGAGTGAGCGTCACCACGACAAATACAATCGACAGGGCCGAGAGAAGAATGTTCAAGGCCATTTCGTTGGGCGTTTTCTGCCGCTTGGCACCCTCGACCAACCCGATCATGCGATCGACGAAGGTTTCCCCTGGCTTGCTCGTTATCAAGACAACAATGCGGTCGCTGAGCACCCGGGTACCTCCGGTGACAGCGCTGCGGTCGCCGCCGGATTCGCGCACGACCGGCGCTGACTCACCGGTGATGGCGGATTCGTCAACCGAGGCGATACCCCAAATAATGTCCCCATCGCCGGGAATGAGATCTCCGGCCACCACTACAACGACGTCGCCAAGTTTCAGCTCGGCCGATGACACCTGTTCGCTTGGGGTGTGCCAAGCGGCGGCATCCGTTTCGCTGTTGTAGCCGACCAACCGACTGGTGCGGGTACTGGTACGGGTTTTGCGCAGGCTGTTCGCTTGAGCTTTGCCGCGCCCCTCTGCCACAGACTCAGCGAGGTTGGCGAACACGACGGTAAGCCACAGCCAGAAGGCGATCGCAGCGGTAAAGCTCGGCGGCACCGTGTCGCCACCCGAGGTGGCAGGACCGCCAAGAAACGGTTCGGCGATCGCGAGTGCGGTGGTGAGCAGCGCGCCAACCTCGACGATGAACATGACGGGGTTTCGCCACATCTGCCGTGGGTCAAGTTTGCGAAACGCTCCGGGCAGAGCTGCAAGCAGCTGGGCGACGCTGATCGCTCCCGTGGCGGCTGGCGGTCGGTGGTGACGGGGCTCGGTAATGACGGGAGTGTCATCTGAAAAGTCGGTGAGAGTGGTCATGGCGGTTACTGCAGCCCTTCAGCGAGAGGTCCGAGCGCGAGAACGGGAAAGTAGGTCAAGCCCACGATGATGATCGTCACGCCCACGAGCAGACCGACGAATTGAGGCCGATTGGTTGGCAGGGTGCCCGCCGTCGCTGGCACCCTGTCTTGGGCGGCGAGGGTTCCGGCGAGCGCGAGTACCAGCACGATAGGAATGAACCGGCCGAGCAGCATCGCGGAACCGAGCGCGGCGTTGAACCACGGCGTGTTCGCCGTCAGTCCGGCGAAAGCACTGCCATTGTTGTTGGACGCCGAGGTGAATGCGTAGAGAACTTCTGACAGGCCGTGCAGGCCCGGATTCCAAATAGACGTGCCCTCGACGTCTGCTCGCACGGCCGGAATCGCGAAGGACAACGCCGTACCGGCCAGCACGAGGGTCGGTGTCACGAGAATGTAGAGGCTAGCAAGTTTGATTTCACGCGGGCCAAGCTTCTTGCCGAGGTATTCCGGCGTGCGACCTACGAGCAGTCCCGCGACGAAAACAGCGATGATGGCCAGGATGAGCATTCCGTAGATCCCCGAGCCCACACCGCCCGGAGCCACCTCCCCGAGCATCATGTTGAACATCGGCATCAGGCCGCCCAGGGCGGTGAACGAGTCGTGCATCGAATTGACGGCACCGGTGCTCGTGAGGGTTGTGGATGTGGCGTAAAGGGTCGATGCCCCGATTCCAAAGCGAGTTTCCTTGCCTTCCATCGCCGCACCGGCTAGCTGGGGCGCTGTTCCGGTACCAAGCGTCTCAAAAAGGGTCAGCGCGGTCAGCGAGATGACGAAGATGCTCGCCATCGTGCCCACGATGGCGTAGCCCTGCTTGCGGTCGCCGACCAGAGTTCCAAAGGTGCGCGCCAGACTGAAAGGAATGGCGAGCATCAGCACAACCTGAAGCAGGCTCGTGAAAGCTGTGGGATTTTCAAACGGATGCGCCGAGTTCGCGTTGAAGAAGCCGCCGCCGTTAGTACCGAGAATTTTGATCGCCTCCTGTGACGCGACCGGCCCGCCCGGCAGCGACTGGGACGCTCCGGTGAGGGTCGTGATGGTCGTGAAGCCGGTCAGGTTCTGGATCACGCCCGACGCGATCAAGACAACGGCGGCCAGAACGGACAGAGGCAACAGCAGACGCAGTATGCCGCGGGTCAGGTCCACCCAAAAATTGCCGATCGTGCCGGACCGCACGGCCGCGAAAGCTCGCATCAGTGCGATAGCCACGCACAGCCCGACCGCCGCCGAGACGAAATTCTGCACAACCAGGCCGACCAGTTGCACCGAGTAGCCCATAGTCACGTCGGGAGAGTAGGACTGCCAGTTGGTATTGGTCACAAAAGAAATGGCGGTATTGAAGGAGACCCCCTGCGGAATCGCCGGAAGGCCGAGAGCGTAGGGCAACACGGTTTGCAGCCGCTGCAGGGAGTAGAGCAATACAACACCGACAAGGGAGATCGCGAGCACACTGCGCAGGTAGGACTGCCAGGTTTGCGCCGAGCGGGCATCGACACCGATCAGGCGGTAGAAGCCGCGCTCGATGCGCAGATCGCGCGTGCCGGTGTAAATGAGCGCCATGTAGTCACCGAGCGGTCGGTAAATGAGAGCGAGCACGAGAGCGACGGTCGCCGCCTGCAGGGCCACCAACCACGCGTCCACTAGAACGACTCCGGTTTGAGAAGGGCGACGACGAGGTACACGATGGCGGCCACCGCCAGGCCCACCGTGATGAGCGAGAAAATAGTCACAGTTTTTCGACCCCCCACGCGACGAAGGCAACGAGGGCGAACAGGGCGCCAACGCCCAGGAGATAGATCAGGTCGAGCATAGGAGCTCCTTCTGCAGCGGGTGGCGGAATATGGGCGGGATGGGCATCCGGCCCCACTGCACTGCAGTCGGGCAGACCAAAGTAGACACCCACCCGAAACTGTTCCGGCCGATCCTCACGACTTCCCTACGCCCTGGACGAAGAAGCTAACGACATTGCCGCGCGCCGCGTTCACCTGGCCACCAATTGCTCACGCGCTGAACTTTTATCGGCCGCACCTCGTGGTAGCTCCAAGGCCCCCTACGCCTGCACGCCCGAACAGCGCACCGTGTCAACGACAGCCGCAGTCAGCGACAGCAGCAGTCAGCGACAGCCGCAGTCAACGACAAGCACCACTTCATCACGCACCATTCAGACCAGTGCATCGAGAGAAGGAAGCAATCATGAACAGCAGAATTTGGCTCAAGGTCGGACCGGTCGTCGGGGCGGTTGCCCTCAGCGTTCTTGCGCTGAGCGGATGCTCCCAGGGGACGACGGCGCCCGCGGCGGATACGTCGAGTTCGTCAAGCGAGGCGGCCGAACCGGCAGCCAAGGCCACACTCGCTACGGCCGACAGTTCGCTCGGCACGATCGTCGTCGATTCAGCGGGAATGACCCTATATGTTTTCGACAAGGATGTCGCAGACTCGGGCAAGAGTACATGTGAGGGCGAGTGCCTAGTCAAATGGCCCGCGGTCGTTGCCGAGTCCGACACTCCTGTCGTTGACGGTGTGACTGGGACGGTCGGTGTCATAACCCGCACGGATGGCAGCAAGCAGGTCACGCTCAACGGCCTGCCCCTGTATTACTGGGCTGGCGACGCGGCCGCCGGTGACACCACCGGCCAGGCTGTCGGCGACGTCTGGTGGGTGGTCGCGCCCAACGGCGACAAGATCGCCGGCTAACACGATCTGGGGGCGTCCACTCGCAGATCACCGCTCCCATCGACTCCGAGAAGCCGATGGGAGCGGTGATGCGACCAGTAGCGGTGCTGTCGATGGGCGCGGTTGCGCGGTTCCGTGCGACATCCGAGAAGCCGATGGGCGCGGTGTTACGCCCGGCAGCAACGGGGCAGAATGGTGAGGTGTATGTCCTGGTGCAGCAAGCGAGCGACGATGAATTCCTCGTCGACATGTTGGACGACGCCGGCACTGCGCTCGAGGCGGCACGCCGGCTCACTCCGGCCGCATTTTCATCGTTGGTCTCGTCGGTCGAACCGGGTACCACCGCGCTGCGCTGGGTTTGGGAGGACACGTCCCACATCTATCCGGCCCTGCTGGCCGAAGGAATCCGGGTGCAGCGCTGCTACGATCTTCGCTTGTGTCACGTGATCCTGAAGAACTCGGCTCTGACATCGACGAGTGACGTCGCCCTGGCCGCTCCGGGTCGGTGGGACCTCGCGAGTTCAACAGCCTGTGACCAGGCCGAACCGCGGGCGACACTCTTTGATTTTGACGTCACCTCAGTCGATGACAGTGCCGGTAATTCCGCACTTCGGGAGTTTCGCCGGCAACTCGATGCCGTGGCATCCGCTGCCGAACCGGGGCGGCTGCGCCTGCTGCTCGCCGCCGAGTCCGCCGGGGCGCTCACTGCAGCGGAGATGCGCTACGCCGGGCTGCCTTGGCGCACCGACGTGCATGATCGACTACTCACCCGGGAACTAGGTTCACGGGTTGCACCCGGCACTCGCCCCGCCCGACTGGAGGGGCTGGCGCAGCGCATCCGCTCAGAACTGGATGATGCCGCGCTCAACCCGGACTCACCCCAGGAACTATTCAGGGCGCTGCAACGGGCGGGCCTCGCGGTGACGTCGACTCGCGGGTGGGAGTTGAAGAAGCTGCAGCATCCGGTCATCGAACCGCTGTTGCAGTACAAAAAGCTGTCGCGGTTGCTGAGCGCAAATGGCTGGACATGGATGGAATCCTGGGTCGTCGATGGCCGATTCCACCCCGACTATGTGCCGGGCGGAGTCGTGACCGGCCGCTGGGCGACCCGCGGCGGGGGAGCGCTGCAGCTGCCCAAGCAGATTCGCGGTGCCGTCGTCGCCGACGACGGTTGGAAGCTCGTCGTCGCCGACGCGGCCCAGCTCGAACCCCGCGTTCTCGCCGCGCTCGCGCAGGATACGAGCATGGCACGGGCCGGCCGAGGTACCGACCTGTACGCCGGAATCGTGTCGAGCGGGGTCGTCGCAACACGCGACCACGCCAAGGTCGCCATGCTCGGCGCAATGTACGGAGCCACGTCGGGGGAGAGCGGGCGACTGATGCCGCGATTGGCCCGTGCCTACCCCCTGGCCATCGCGCTCACCGAGTCGGCGGCCCGCGCCGGAGAACGCGGCGAGGTTGTGACGACCCGACTCGGGCGCTCATCACCGACACCCCCACCGGGCTGGCATGAGTCCCAGGCGCAGGCGTATGACCCGGCGGCCACGGCGACCGACGAACGGCGTGCTCGTAGCCAGGCGCGCGATTGGGGACGCTTTACCCGCAATTTCATCGTGCAGGGCAGCGCCGCCGAGTGGGCTCTGTGCTGGATGGCGGAGATCCGACGCGAGCTCACCGCCCTCAGCAGAGCGGATGCTCCACCCGCGAAAGCAGGTGAATCCGGTTCGAGCGCCGCAGAATTCGGTCCTCCGGGTACCCGGGCGCCCTTCGACAGTGCGCCGCACCTGGTGTTCTTTTTGCACGACGAGGTGATCGTGCACACCCCCGCTGTGCACGCCGCCGACGTGGCGCGGATCATCACGACGGCCGCCGAGACTGCTGGGCGCCTTTTGTTCGGTGACTTTCCGGTGGATTTTATGCTCACCGTGGCCACGGTCGACAACTATGCCCAGGCCAAATAGTCTGAGGTCGCCATAGCCGAACATGAGACGTCTATGGTCGGTTCCTCCCAGGTTCGGGTAACGCGCAAAAGGCGAGCCCCGCGTGCGGTGTGCACGCGGGGTCCGCCTGGTTCCTGCCAGGAAATTGCAGGAGGGGCTAACCCTTCTTGACGACGACCGCGGTGTTGTCGGGGGCGTAGTAGTTGTGGGCGAAGGCAATCTTCGTGGTGGTCTTGGCGATGACGGCGCAGTTGGAGACCTTGGTGTTTCGGCCGAACGTGTTGTCTTTGATGATGGTGCCTTTGAGGGGGCCGTAGGCCTTTTCGGCGATGTTGACGGTGCAGGCGCCGTTGTTGGCGTAGTTGTTGGTGAAGACGAAGTTGGAAACCACTCCGCGGTCCTGGGTGATCTGCACGGCGGCGCTGTGGGAGTCGGTCAGGCGGTTGGCGATGACCTTGACGTTGTTGCCGCTTTGCACCTGGATGGAGTCGTCGTGGCTGGGCGATCCGCCCTGGTTCGGGTCCTTGAGGTAGTGCATGTGGTCGTGGATCCAGCTGTTCTGGATGAGCACGTTGCTGCCGGTGACGTGGATGCCGTCGATCACATTATTGATGTCCAGGCGGGTGGCGGTGAAGTTGTACCCGTAGATGCCGTTGGCGTGGGGCGAGGCAACCGTCGGGGACAGCTCGGTGTCGGTCACGACGAGGTTGCTGAAGCCGCCGAGGTTGTTGATGAGGGCGCCGGGACCGTTCATGGTGCGGCCACGAATGATCGAGTTCTTGATGGTGACGTTGGCGGCACTGATCTTCACCAGCCCACGAATGTCCAGCCCGCTCAGCACGGTACCCGGCTTCGTAACGTTGATGTCGCCGTTGTGCACCTTCAGGGTAATACCGGAGGGCACCCCGGTCGTGCTGGCACTCGGCAGAACCGTGGTGGCATGCGCCGGCGCGACAGCAAGACCGGTGAAGGCAACGATCAAGGCGGCGCCGGCAGCCAGAAGGGCGAGCCGGCGCGGCGGACGGGCAGCGTCCGCACCCGTCAGTTCAGCGGATGCCCTGGTGCGGGCAGCGAAAGCGGGAGCGATGGAACGAGCGTTCTTCGAGGACATGGTTCACATTTCGTGTCGTGCACTGGTTCGGCTGGTGCGGATGATCGGCAGTTGGGGGCCGGGTTTGATAAAATGAGCATTGCCCACTATGGGCAATGCCACAAGCAAACTCGGGTTTTTCTCAGGTTCAAGCGAGTCCGCCAGGAGTGCTGGCCGGCCGAAGTGCGGTGCGCCAGACTCGACGCAGACAAACCGTCCTTGTAAATGCGCAGGTGGCTGGGGCATAATGGCGCTAACGGATCGCTGGGTTCCAGCGGCCGAACAATTTCATATTCGCCATCGTGCCCACAGCTATGAGTTGAAAGCGCGGTCGTTCCGAGGTCGTTGGGGAAGACGCACCTACTAGGAACGGAGAAACACGATGGATTCAACACTCAACCGTCGGGCGCCGATTGCGCGGGGGGTGCTTTTTATGCACTCTTCTCCGCGAGCCGTCTGCCCGCATGTCGAGTGGTCGGCTGGCCGTGCGCTCGGTGAGGCGGTAAATTTCGACTGGTCGGAACAGCCAGCCCTTCCCGGCTCCTTCCGGGCCGAGTACTTCTGGGAGGGATCCCCCGGAACCGGTGCCGCGCTAGCATCCGCTTTGCGCGGGTGGGATCAGTTGCGCTTTGAAGTCACCGAAGACGCCGGGCCCGATTCTGATGGTGGCCGGTGGCTGCACACGCCCGAACTCGGAATCTTCTATGCGCAGACCGACACCGTGGGCAACGTCGTGGTTCCGGAAGACCGCATCCGATCAGCCATGGACAGCGCCGGGGCGAACGCCATCGAACTGCACCGCCAGTTGCGTCTGGCTCTCGGACAGTCCTGGGACGACGAACTGGAACCGTTCCGTCAGGCCAGTGACCTGAACGCGGTGGTCTGGCTGCATCAGGTCGGCTGATCCGTGGGCACCCCAAGCGTGCGGTTCGCCCGTGGCGGCGTGGCATGTCGACCGGTGACATTCCCGGCGGCAATCCCACGAAGTCACAGCCTGTGCCCCCAATAGGGCCAGGCACGGTGAATCGCCTTACAGAAATGACCCCGTCCAAACATGGACGGGGTCATTCTCTTAGGGGTCAGCTCACGAAACGGAATAAATACCACGCTAAGAGTTTCCGGGCCTGTGCAGGGGGCGGAGTTTTCCGGCTTTGGGTTGGCGGGGGTTGTTCCAGGTGTAGTCGCCGGTGAGGTTGATGTGTTCCCAGCCGAGTGGTGAGAGGTGATCGAGCAGCGGGTCGTCAGTGGGGTGGCCTGTTGTGGTGATGGCGTGGTCGAGGTAGACGGTGTTCCAGAGGGTGATCGCGGCGGTGAGCAGGTTCAGCCCCGATGCGCGGTGGCGTTGGTTGTCGTAGGAACGGTCGCGGAGCTCGCCGAGCCGGTTGAAGAACACCGCGCGGGCGAGCGCATTTCGTGCTTCCCCTTTATTTAGGCCGGTTTGCACGCGTCGGCGGAGCTCGGGGTTTTGCATCCAGTCGAGAGTAAAGAGGGTGCGTTCGAGTCGTCCGAGCTCCCGCAGGGCTGTAGCCAGACCGTTCTGCCGTGGGTAGCTGCCCAGCTTCCGGAGCATCAGCGACGCGGTGACGGTGCCGGTCTTGATCGAGGTGGTGAGGCGCAAAATATCGTCCCAGTGGGCGTGGATGATTTTGGTATTGATGTTGCCGCCGATCAGCGGCTTCAGGGTCGGATAGCTGTCGGAGTGTCCGGGAATGTAGAGACGTTTATCGGCCAGGCCGCGGATGCGCGGGGCGAATCGGTAGCCGAGGAGGTGAGTCAGGGCGAAGACGTGGTCGGTGAAACCGGCGGTGTCGGTGTAGTGCTCCTCAATCCGTAGGTCGGACTCGTGGTAGAGCAGACCATCGAGGACGTGGGTGGAGTCGCGGACGGTGGCAGAGATCACTGTGCTGTGAAACGGCGCGTACTGGTCGGAGATGTGGGTATAGAACTGAACGCCCGGTTCCTGGCCGTATTTGAGGTTGACATGCCCGGCGAACAGGCCGCGGCCGCCGGCCTTGAAATTCTGCCCATCAGAGGATGAGGTGGTGCCCTGGCCCCATCGGGCGGCAAAGGGTTGCTGGCTTTGCGCGTTGATGATCTCGGCGAGGGCTGCGGCGTAGGTTTCGTCGCGGACGTGCCAGGCCTGGAGCCAACCCAGTTTCGTGACGGTAGCCCCGGGCGATGCTTCAGCCATTTTTCGAAGCCCCAGATTGATCGCGTCGGAGAGAACGGCAGTGAGTAGCAGGGTGGTGTCTTGGGGTGGTTGACCGGATTTGAGGTGCGTGAAGTGCCTGGAGAATCCGGTCCACCGATCAACTTCGAGGAGAAGCTCGGTGATCTTCACGTGCGGCAAAAGACCGTAGCTCGCTCGGATGAGAGCGTCAGCCTCATCCGGAACCATATTCGTCAGCGGGCTGATCCGCAGATGCCCGGTCGCGGTCATTGCGGCATCGGGCAGCTCACCGACCGCCGCGAGCTTTTCGACGACGGCGAGTTGCTGCTCCAACCGTGTGGTGCGTTCGGTGAGGAACTGTTCCACGTCGGCGATGATCGGAAGACCGAGCGTGTCGTCGGCACGGCGCTGCACGAAGACGGCGGCAGGCACGAGATACTCGTCGAAGTCCTTGTGCTGCCGAGAACCGGCAACCCAAATATCCCCTGACCGGAGCGAATTGCGAAGCTCGCTCATCACACACAGCTCGTAGAAGCGCCGGTCCAACCCGTCGGGTGTGCGGACGAGGTCGACCCACCGTTTTCGAACGAAGGAGGTCGGTGCGGTTTCAGGAATTTTCCGTGCTTGCCGCGCATACACGTCACGCAGCACCACGATTGCGGCGAGCACGTCACGCGCGGCCGGTGCGGCCTGGAAATCGAGGGACTCCAAAAGCGCCGGCGTATATCGCCGAAGCTGACTGTACCCATCAGCTGCGAAGGCGAGGTGATCGAAATTCGCGGGACCGGCCAGCTGCTCCGCCTCCGTGACGCTTTCCTCCAGCGCCGCCCACGAGATCACTTTTTCCACCGCAGCGAAGGGTTCGACACCGGATTTTTTCGCGGCCAGAATAGCCCGGCCGAGCTGTGAATACAGCCGCACCTTGTCGCTGATCGCTTTGCCCGAGTTCTGAAATTGTTCCGCGTGGGTGCGTTTAGCCCTGCTGAATACCCCGCCCAGGCACCGGTCGTGAAGATCGATGATCTCATCGATCAACGTTGCCTGCGTGTCGAGGACCACCGCGACCAGTGTCGCGTGTCGACGGTTCGGTTCGAGGTCCCGCAGATGCTGGGATGTCATCTGAGCACCCTCCCGAGCCAACTTCGCCAGACGCCCACTGTGCAGGACGTTCCCTGTTCCGACCGGAATTCCGATCGCACGAACCGCTTTCAACCTGTCCAGATGCGCGAGAATATGCCGGGCACGCGGCGTCCCTGGCGGCTGCCGCAGCCAACTGAGACCGCTGAACTGGCTTCCCTCGGCCAACACGAGAAGGTCATCAAGCGCAGCACGGGACTCGGCAGGAACGGGTTCGACCAACTGCGCATGCATCCGCCGGGTGCCGTGCGTCAACGCTTCACCGCAAATCCGCTCAATGACGTCGACCGACGGAACAATGACGCTCTCGCCTCGGAGACCTTCGACGAGGGCTTCGGCGAGGGCGCCGCCGCGATCAGTGCGCTGAGCGAGGAGCGCCAATGTGGCCGCCCAGCGACGAAAGTCAGACAGACTGAATGTCCGAAGTCCCAGCCACGTCTGAAGTTCCGCGAAATGCTCGCTGCGCGTTTGTGCCCGTTTCGCGTATTCTTCCCAACGGTCAACCGGTACGCCCAACTGACGTGAGAGCATTTCGAGCAGGGCCGGCTCGGGACTCTCATCCACCCCGAGAGCCCGGCCGGGGAATCGGAGATAACAAAGCTGGGCGGCGAAACCCAACCGGTTCCCCTCACCTCGCCGCTGGCGAATGATCGCGAGATCGGAATCGGTCAACGTGAAGTGCTGCACACGCTGCACGGCGTCCGTAGGCAGAGCAAGTAATTCCTGACGCTCGATGACAGTCAGAACAGGACGGCGAGGCATACACGTGTGGACTTCGGCGCTCTTTGGCGGCGTTCTGTGATCGCTCTGTGTCGTTAATTCCCGATGACGAGGATGCTGGCGGCGGCTTCGATGACGTCGTCGGTGATGATCTCAAGTTGGTTGATTTTGAGTACTCGGTTGACTTGGGGGAAGAGGCGTTCGAGGAGGCGGAAGTTGCCGCGCGTGATGCGTTCGATCGCGGCGATGGCTTGCGCGTCGGTGAAGTCGTCGGGGTCCAGGGTGCGGCCGAGGCGTTTCCAGTGGCGGTCGAGCACGAAGAGGAGTTCGTCGCGGCCGAGGGCACGGTAGTGGTGGGAGAAGCCGAGGCGGCTGTATAGCTGGGGGTAGTGGCGGAAGCGCTGGTCGATTCCGGGCATGCCGATGAGGATCATCGCGAGGTGGGTTCGGTCGTGGCGGTCGCGGAGGAGTTCAAGCGCGACAGGGGTGAGTCGTTCGGCTTCGTCAATGATGAGCAGTTCCACCAGGTGTGCAGCTCTGCCCGGTTTGAGTGGCTCGGGGTCGAGCGTGCGGAGGTGTTCGTCGGCGCAAATACCGACCCTGGCCTGCCAATGGTCAACCTCGTCCATAAGCGTCTTGGGCCTACAGAGAACCTCCGGTGTGTAGAAGACTGTGCGGGATCGGTTGGCGAGAGCGTAGTGCTTCGCGTCGTGGTCGCCGCGTGGTCCCCATTCGTTGATGTAGGGCTCGAGGGTGTCCCAGTTGGCGTATCGGCGGGCGGAATTGGTTTTGCCAACGCCGGCGTCACCGTGGCAGATCCCGATGGTCTTCTCTTTCCGGACGGCGTTGGCGAACTCGGTGAAACGGCGGTGCTCCTTGGTGACGATGAAGTCCTGATTCATTGCTAGTCCTCTTCATACGTGCGCAGCCGTCGCCGGTGCGGTGCAGGATCTACGGCCTGGGTTTCCACGCGAGCGGCGACCGACGGGATGCGGTCGTTGATGCTGTGGCGAAGCTCGCGGCGGCGCGCTCGGCGGGCTGTTTCGATGTCGCGCAGGCTGAGCCGGAGATTGGGGTGGGCTTCATCGACGGCGACGCAGACAAAAGTGTCGTGGTCGTAGACCCGGATCTCGGAAACATCGCGCGGGTCGTAGCGGATGGTGATGGTGTGTCCCACGAAGGGGGCAAGCGTCGGGGCGAGGTAGCGCTGGCCTTGAAAGTGAATGCCATCCCGCTGCACTGTTCGGCTTTTGGGTACGGTCAGCAGAAGTCCGTCGAGTTCCTCGAGACTGTCAGGCATCCGAGGCAGCCACCCTTCAGCAACCCAGGCGTCATGTGGAGAGGTGCCGAGTTCGCTGTGAATTCGGGCGTTGTAGGTAGCGATGAACTCTCCGATCGCTCGATCGAGATCGGGGAGGTTCAGTGCGGGTTCCGGCTTTCGGCTCCCGGGACCGAGGTGTCCGGGGAGGGCGGCGAGCAGCTCGGTGTTGATGGTGCCGAAGAACCGCTCGATCTTGCCCCGTCCCTGGGGCCGGCCGACGATGGAGTGGATGAGGCGGATGTGCAGTTCGATGGCGGTGCGTTCGAGGTGGTGGCTAGTGAAGTCGGATCCGTGGTCGACGTGCAGGATGTCGGGGATGCCGCACATCGCCCACGTCGGATCGGTTTTACGCCAGATCGCTTGCCGCAGCGCGAGCGCGGTGTTGAGTGCGGAGGGTGCGCCGGTGAAGACGGTGTACCCACATATCGCGCGGGAATGATCGTCCTCCACCGTGGTCAGCCACGGGCGGTCGGGCTTCCCGTTGGCGCCGACGATGAGAATGTCCAGTTCCGTGTGATCGGCCTGCCAGGTCTGGTTGGGGCGATCAGCGCGGCGCCGAAATACGAGCTCGTAACGATCCCGATACGACGTCGGCCCCTCCAACGCGAGAGTGACGAGGGCCGGATCCAATGCCAGGACGATCTCCCGCACCGTCGAATAGCTCGGTCCGAGTGCGCCCTGGCGTTGCGCTTCGACCACAGCGAGGCGGTGCAGCGTCGCCAGGCTCGGGCGTGGCTTCGTCAGTGCGAGCCGTTCGATGAACGCCACAGTTGTGGCTGCGGTGCGTGGCATTCCCGTGTCGGCGCGCGGGTGCGGGTCAAGCGCTACGATTCCGCCACGCCGGTAGAGGTGGTGCCAGCGTTGCAACGTCCGCGCGCTGATCCCAGCGTCCCGGGCGAGAGCCGCAAGGGGCACCTGGTCTTCGACGTGAAGTCGAAGAACCCGCCACCGCTCGTCGCCGTCCACGACTGGTTACATCATTGGTCCTCGCGGGCGGCGAGGGCGTGTTGGTGGCGGTAGAGGGTTGCTCGGCTCCAGCCGACGAGGTGGGCGGCATCGGCGGCGGTACGTCCACGCTTCCGGGCGGCGTTGACGATCCCGAGCTTGTCGGCGATCACTGTCGGGTTCACGGCTGGCCGGCCGAAGCGGGTGCCGGCGGTGCGTGCGGCGGCGATGCCGGCATTGACGCGTTCGACGATGAGTTCGCGTTCATACTCCGCCAGTGTGGCGAGCATGTTCAGCATCAGCCGACCGTTCGTCGTGGCGGGGTCGATCCCATCCGAGATCGAGCGGACGAGCACACCCCGTTCCCGGAGCAGGTTCACCGTGTTGAGGACATCGATGAGGGACCGGCCGAGCCGGTCCACCCGCCACACGACAATAGTGTCGTCGGGTTCGGCGTAATCGAGAAGCTTCTTCATCCCTGGGCGCTCAATGGCCGTCTTGCTCCCCGAGGTGATATCCGCAAACACGTCGCGCTTCTGCACCCCGGCGGCAACCAGAGCATCGAGCTGTAACTGCGCATCCTGACTTGCCGTACTCACCCGCGTGTAACCCAGCATCCTCATAAACTCATTCTGCCTCACAAAGTCCCTTCGAAGATAGTGAGACAGCATGAATGGCGAGACGACTTTCCGAGACAAAATAGGAGCACGAGATTCCGCGTTTTCCTGCAGTTCGCCCATGACTCGATTTCGGCGGGTCGAGTGTCTCGTAAATCTATAGTTTTCTAGGACAGTAATCCTGAGCACCTGAGCACCTGAGCACCTGAGCACCTGAGCACCTGAGCACCTGAGCACCTGAGCACCTGAGCACCTGAGCACCTGAGCACCTGACGCTGCATCGTGCTCGTTCGAGGTCGGACTATACCGACAATCCAAGACCCCGCGCTCAACGGCGCCTTGCACCTGCACAGGGGTATCCGTTGGCCATCCCCCGTTGCGGCCGGTTGTGTGTTCCTGAGCGGTCGTGCCCAATGCCTGAGACCTCCGGCGCCGGACAGTCCTAACGCTTGGCGTCGAACTTAAACGTTAACCGTGGCAAGGGGCCTGAACTCTTCGAGGACCTCCTACGTGGCCCCGACAAGTATGCTCTTCGGAACGGCTCCTCCGGATTGCCTGGTTCTTGTCGTATGGGGGGAGGCACGTACTCACTGATGGCTATAGGGGAAGGTCAACACTTAATGCAAGATTTTCGTAGATTCGTTTCATTTGGAGCAGTCGTTCTTGTAAGTAGCGCACTAGCGCTGGGATCAGTTGTCCCGGCGAATGCTGAGGCAGAAAGACCATCGATTCTCTCTACGCTTGAGAGCGCCAATACTCAAACCGTTCAAAACATAGCCCCTATCGAAGCTGCAGATCGCGGGGGCGCGGCATTTGCTGCGCAACTTGCGGGCGTTGATGTCCTCGTTCCAAGCGACGCAGAGGCAGCCTTGAGTATCGGAGAACCTGGTTCAGAGGTCTTGATCAGCCTGCCATTCGCCGACACCGCCAGCGCGGCCGAAGTGCTAGCGCCAGGGGTGATGGCATATGAGAATGCCAACGATTCGACCACGGTTCCGGTGGTGAAGAATGACGGATCGGTTCAGATTAACACCGTAATTGACTCTGTTGACGCACCGACTCGGTACGACTATGAAATCGGGATCAGCGACGGCTCTAGCTTCGTATCTGAATCCGACGGCAGTATCACCGTTCTCGACGCTGCACTCGAGGTAACAGCTGTTGTTGCTCCCCCGTGGGCCACGGACGCAAACGGGCAAGCAGTCGCAACGCATTACGAAGTGATTGGCAACACGATCACTCAGATTGTCCAGCACAACGTAGCCGGCGTCGCATATCCAGTCGTCGCAGATCCTTGGTGGATTCCTGCGTTGCGTCTGGTTGGCTCTTGGACAAACCATGCACTGCAGAAGATTGCTCAGCAGAACATTGCCCAGAATTTGGTAAAGATCGCTGTCCAGGAAGGGAAGAAGACTGCTGGCAACACTCCTGGCACGTCGGTCTTCACAGCCAACAGCATCCGCGTCGTCGTGAATAACAAGACCGGTGCAATCATCACGGTCTACCGCGCGGGCGGCGGAGGCGGAGGAGGCGGAGTATGAAACTCAAATTCGATGAGGAGGCAAACGCCGCGTCGCTTTTTCCGGGACGGCCCGCCGGTCAAGGGGAGATAGCGACGACGGTAAGCGGCATCCAAGATCCCCTCAAAAAGGGAGAATTGCTTCTCCATTTTGATGCGAACGGGCGCCTGATTGAGATCGAGATCCTTAACGCTCGTGATCTCCTTCGGGCATCCGATCTCGATTCTGCCGATCGAGATCTTCCTTTGGCCGGAAACCAGCTATTGCCTAGTGATTCGCCCGACTAACAACAGACCTGCCCTGGTACCTGACCGCTTTTCCATCACGATTGACTACATGACGTGAAGCAATCCAAAAGGGGCCGCCTGTCCAAGCGGCCTTTTTTGGAGTTCGATGTGCCGAATAGCGATCATAGAACGCCGCCAAAGAGCGCAAAGATTCACAGCATACACGCTCCTTCTCGAAAACGGAAGAAAACAAGAACCGAAACGTGAGTGCAGTCGCCTGGCGACCAAGACAACGAACGACGCGCCAATTCAAGACCACCCGATTCTCGTAAATGGTTCTCGGAATAGTGTTCTCATATCATCCCATAACCACGGCTTTCAAGAAACTACGAGGCCCTCATGCTCATCGGCTACGCCCGCGTCTCCACCCACGATCAAAACCTCACCCTCCAACACCAGGCCCTCACCGCCGCCGGCTGTCAGAAAACCTTCGACGACACCATCAGCGGCACCCGCACCGATCGCCCCGGACTGACCAAAGCACTCGAGCAACTCCGACCCGGTGACACCTTCGTCGTGTGGAAGCTCGACCGTCTCGGCCGAACCGTGAAGAACCTCATCACATTCACCGAACAACTTCACCACGATGGTGTCGGATTCCGATCCCTGACCGACCAGATCGACACCACGACCCCAGCTGGCCGATTCTTCTTCCACGTCATGGCCTCCCTCGCTCTAATGGAACGCGAACTCACCATCGAACGCACCCAAGCCGGACTGGCAGCAGCCCGCCAGGCCGGACGTCTCCCTGGACGCAAACGCATCATGACCGACAGTAAAATCGCCTCCGCAAAACAGCTCCTCGCCACCGGCACCCCACCAGCCACCGTTGCCCACAACCTCGGCGTATCCATCCCCACCCTCTACCGCTGGCTACCCGCCAGCGACCGGTAGCGTGCGATTTATTCCGTTTTCTGAGGCGACCCCGTACAGGGGTGGCTTGGAAAACGAAAGGTCGTTCAAGGTGTCCCCTGATGTGGGGGTCACCTTCATCTAGACCTGAGGTAGGCGGTCCCTCTACTGTGAGGCAACAGAATACGACGATGGGGGACGCGATGAAGACTCGATCTAAACTGGCAGTTTTGGGAACAGGTGCACTGGTTCTCCTGTCGACGGTAGTTGTCAGCTCTCCAGCGAATGCGGCTATCAGCGACTGCAACGTCACAAACCGGGCGTGCGCTTGGATCGCTTCCAATTCCTCGGGTCTCCCCGGCATGTGGAGCTCGAGTGCGTCGACGCTTCCTGGTTGGGATAATCAGATTTCATCAATTCGCAACCGGAAAGCCACGAACATTGGTTGGTTCTCGGGCACGGGATACTCCGGGAACGTGTTTGTCCATGCGCCAGGTGATGCAGGTTTCTTCAGCTGGCCAGACACTCGCAATGATTCATTCAGCTCGCTCTTCGTATATTGACGATGCCTTGGCATCCACCAAGGATTTATGCGGCCTGTCTCATCATGGTGACGTTGGGTCTGGTGGGCTGTAGCAGCACTCCGGAGCGGGACTACAGCACGGTCCGGGCGCAGCTCAATCCGCAAACTAGCGATGTTCGACTCCCTCTTGAGGCGTATGCCATGAGCTGGTCGGAGATGCAGGACGTCTCGCACGCGAATGCGCTCCTCGTCTCCGATTGTTTGGCCGTCGGGGGCCGCCAGTTTGCGCGAGCAACCCAGGACTGGGACTCCATACCCGCGATTCCTGATCGTCGGTATGGGGCCTGGTCTCAGACCGACGCCGAGAAAAACGGATACGAGCTACCCCAATCGCCTCAATCGGCCGCTTTGACGACGTTAGAGGATGGGCTCGGCGATGACTGGTGGGAAGCATTCGAATCCTGCCAATCCAAAGTTGAACTCTTCCCCATCATGGGTTTCAACACTGCGCCGGACACATCTCCCGTCGACGTCGGGATGAACGAGTCTTTCACAGCGCTTCTAGCAAGTAGTGCATTTGATTCCGTGCGCGCGGACTGGACGAGCTGCATAGTCGCTCAGGGCGTAGTCCCTGACAGTGAATCGGGCGTGTTGGTCCCGGAGATTCCGGCCGCTGGTGAGGAACAACTACGAGTCGCAGCGATCGATGTCGCATGCAAGGAATCATTGAACAGCGTCCAGAAACTCGCCGACGTCGAAGCGCAAGGGCAGATGGCCTATATCGACGAGCATGAGAGCGAATTGAAGGCGTACCGCGACAAGGTAGACGACGTCCTTTTCGCAGTGAGAAAGGTGCTGGCGACCTTTGGCGGATGAACACACTCCTCACACGCAAGCGAAGCTTCGGTATCTGGCGCACCCGCGACGAACTTGGGTATTCATCGGCTTAGCGGTCGCGGTCGCGGTCATTGCCTTCGGGCTGGGGACTTTGGTGCGCTCACCGGATTCATTAATTCTTGACGCGCGAGACCAGACCATTCCTGTATTCGCCACTGTCGAGTCGCGCGCTGTGACGGCTGATGTTCGGATTCAGGGCGATGTCGTGGGAAGCACCGCTCATCCCATATATGCGGCTGCCCCCGACGGTGCCTCTGTCGCCGTGGTCACGAAGGCCGGTGTTGCGTCCGGTGCGACGCTGACGAACGGCGCGCTCGTAGGTACTGTGTCAGATCGCCCCGTTTTCGTCTTCTCCCTGAAAATACCCCTGTTCCGTGATATTCACCGGTCCGACAAGGGAACCGACGTTTCTAGTCTTCAGGATGCCCTCGGCGTCCCCGCGACTGCGGTTATGGATACTTCCACGCTTAACGCCGTTCGCCACCTGTATAACGGAGCCGAGCTTGTTCCCCCGGGCGGAGCAGGAAACGGGACCTATGTCAGACTCAGCGAGTTCGTGTCACTGCCCTCGTCGGACGAACCGCCACTAGTCCGCACCATCGCCGGGGTCGGTACTCTGCTGGATTCAAACACCCCTCTTGCAACCCTGAGTATCGGCCGCGGCTTTGTGAGCGTGCGGGCTAGTGTCAGTGAGGCCGATCACATCGTGCAAGGGAGCGAGGCATCGGTGCAGGGTGCCGACGGTGCCACCACAAAAGGAACGGTTACGTCGATCGGAGATTTCCAAGCGTCCGGAACCGTCGCGGGTCGTCCCCCTGGCCGGGACATTCGTATCGACTTGCCAGAAGACGACCCGCTGGCGTCGGGAGCATCGGTAGCCGTGCTCTTCGGCGTGGCAGGCGAGCTGGTGACGGCGGTGCCAACGTTGGCGATCCGCTCAGACTCTGGCGGCGATTATGTTCTCCGCCGAGCTGACAACAGCACGGCGGAACGAGTTACCGTCACGATTCTGCGAAATGCAAACGGGTGGAGCGCCGTTGATTCCGCCCTGCTAGCAGTAGGTGACGACGTGACGGTTTCCCCGTGAAAACAACGCACCCTCTCATCTCCTTGAAACAGGTGAGCCGACGATATGGAGATCAACAACAGTGGTTCGCGCTACAAAACGCGACCCTAGAAATCGGGCACGGCGAGTTCGTAGCGATCATCGGCCCGTCCGGGTCAGGAAAGTCGACGCTCCTGAATACGATGGGGCTTCTCGATGAGACCTGGAATGGCACCTTCGAGATCGACGGCCGCGACGTCAGGGAGCTCAACCGGGCCGAGCGTGACAAGCTCCGCGCGAGCATGTTCGGATTCGTTTTCCAATCTTCATATGCGAATCCCTATGAATCCACCGCGCGAAACGCTGCCCTCGGACTGGCCATTCAGGGTCTGAGCCTGACAGAACAAAGCGCCCGGGTCACTCGAGCCCTCGCCGTGGTGGGTCTTCTTGACAAAGCCGACAGTATGTCTCGGACCCTGTCGGGTGGCGAACGACAGCGCCTCGCGATCGCGCGCGCAATCGCGACACAACCGCGCCTGATTCTCGCAGATGAGCCAACGGGGAATCTTGATAGTGCCTCCGCAACACGGATGATGGAGCTTTTTCGCGAGCTGAACGAGCTGGGAACCTCCATAGTTGTCGTCACGCACGATCGCAAAGTGGCTGATTTCGCGCACCGCATCGTCGAAGTCCGAGACGGCATCCTCACCGAAGTCGGAGCACCCATACCGAAGACCAAGCCAGAACACACTCCCGCGGCTGACGACCTCACACCAGCAGTATCGCCTTGGCTGAGGCGGCCGCGTGTCGTCGGCGCGACGATGCGACGGTGGCCGGAGCATGCCATCCGCGCCATGAACAATGTCACATCGCGTCCGATGCGATCCGCCGCTCTCGTGGCGGCGTTCACCCTAGCGATCGCCGGCATGGTGGCAGCGGCTGGCATCGGCGCCAGTGCATCACAACAGATAGCGGATCGCCTCACATCCGCAGCCTTGGACGAGGTGCGCGTCAGCGTCACAGCCGGAACAAGTCCGGACGAGCGTCACAACCAAGTACAAGCAATCGGCGAGCTTCTACACGTCCTTGGAGTGGGGGAACTGGCCGCGCTGGATGCCGCAACCGCTAGGACGTCGCGTTTTGCCCTGTCTCCGAGTGTGGATGGGCAATCGTTCTCGGGAAGCACGCTGGGAGTCAACGAATCGTTGCTGACCCTGTCCGAGGTAGTGACGGTCCCCGTCAACGCGTCTCAATTCTTTGGGTCAGTTTCGTCTGGCCGGGTTGCACTAGTCGGCGAAGAAGTGGCGGAAAGACTCGGTATACGACCTGGCGGGTTCGGAAGCGAGGTTTGGGTCTCCGGACGGCCCTACTCCGTCGTCGGCACGATCACGGACTCGCCCAGGGCCCCAAATCTGGTCACCAGTGTAGTTATCCCGCTAGAGGAGCTTCCCAGCCCCGCTTCGGAAATCGTCGTCCGGACGGAACCGGGCTTTTCCGCGAGCGTCGCTGAGGCCATCCCCCTCGCCCTGTCGCCGTCGGCTCCAGCTGACGTCGCCGTGTCAACAACTGGCGATCTGCGCAACCTGCGAGTCGGTGTGTCCGCCGACCTCGATGGCTTACTCAACTCCATATCTGTCGCACTCTTGGCTCTGGCTGTTCTCAGCGCTTCATCGGCGATGTTTCTTTCCGTTCACTCTCGCACCCAGGAGCTCGCTCTCAGCCGCGCACTTGGCCTCAGCCAGACCGGTGTCGCCACCATCTTCATTTGGGAGGGAATCATCGTCGGCTTCGCCGGTTCCTTGGCGGGCGTGTCCCTCGGACTAACGGTTGCCGTCGGAGTGGCTGCTGCCCGAGACTGGACCGCAGCTGTTCCTTGGTCCGCTCTCGCGCTGGCACCTCTGGTAGGGATCATCGGCGGAGCGGTCTCAGCTTTCCTGCCAGCATTGCGGGCAGCCCGTATCGATCCCGCGGATGCCATTCGCTGAACATAACAGCGCCTATCACGCAGCGTCGCGGAAAAATAGATCATGCACGCATCTATGAATTGCTTCCTCGCGGGGTGTTCTGAACGGCCCCATGCCAGACAGCGTTGCAGCACACCTACGAATCTCACAGCCTCCCGCCCGCCAGTGCGGGTTCTTCCGTCCCCGCCCCCGGCACGGAGGCCGGAACGGGGTCTGACCAGTAGCGGGACGGTGAATGGCGGTAACGACTGGACCGGTCGGTCGGACTGCGGTGATACGAAGCGGCGAGCATGCGCGCGTTCAGAACTCGTCTCAAAACGTTGGCCAGCTCGCTAGGAATGTCAGCTGAATTGTGGACACGCCGTGTTCGGCGTGTCGTGCGTCGCAGAATTCAACGATTTTGGACACCGGACAGGCCGCCGTTGCGGGTGATCTGGGGTTTAGCGCCAATGGCCGTTCCGCTACTAGTCAGACCCATGACTGACCATAAAATCACCGCAGCGAGGCAGCTCCTCGCCCAGGGCACCTCCTCCGCCGACGTCGCCCACAACGTCGGGGTCTTGATCCCGACCCTCTACCGGTGGATCCCTGCCACTGACCGTTAAACCGAAAACGGAGCCCCAACCACGTCACCAGGCCCAAAAAATCGGCTTAGCGTGTTACTTATTCCGTTTCGTGAGCTGACCCCATGAAGATGAGGCCAGCGGCGAGCAGAACGACCAGCCCAAATATGAGTGGACCGCTCCCACTGGATGGAGTTCTGATTTTCGCCGTCACCTGATAGCCCTCCTAGGAAACTTGGCTCGGACTTCCTTACAAATCATTGCACTCAACGGCAAGGTCAGTGATCTCGACCTGGAGATCCTAGGGACCGTGCGGCTATTTTCTTCGCGAGCGCGCGATTTCAACGATGATCAAACTTAGGAGACCAAAGCTTGCGCTTGCTAAGAGGAGCACCCTTGCAATGCCTTCCACCCAGATGAATGCAGCCACAATAACGAATGCAAATACGAGCATGAGCAGGATGCTCGCAAGAGGCGTTCTTTTCCGAAACTGCATGCTTACGCTCCTGCTATGCATTGACCAAGCATGCCTGCACCAGCAACCAACGAGGCTATGCCGAGATTAATACTCACCGCACCAAAGAACCCACCCGCAGCCGTGGTTACAGGAGTTGTCGCGAAAGACACGATTCCAGCGACAGTGGATACACCACCGAGTACGAGTACCGCTCCAGCGGCAACGCAACTCTCAGTGCCCGATGGGTCACTGGCGTTTATAGGATTGCAGCCCGCATATGCGTAAGGATTCGTTTCCTGCCCGGTCGGATCGAATTGGGTGAATCGTCCGGTGCTGGGGTCGTAGTAACGGGCTCCGAGTTTGTATTGGCCGCTGGTAGCGCGGTCGGCGTAGCTGGCGATGTACCGCAGGCTGTTGCTGTCCATTGCTGAACCAGCAGTGACGGTGTTGCGTTGTTCGCCATAGGGGCTGTAGGAGTAGCCACCAGCGAAGGCACCGGTCTTGTCGAACAGGCCGATCACCGAGCCGAGGGAGTCGAGGATGTAGTAGTACTTGGAGCCACTGCCGAAGCGGGTGCTCACCACGCTGCCGTCGCCAGTGCGGGTGTAGTTGCGCTGCGCGCCGCCGGTGAGGATTTCGCGGGCGAGCCCGAGAGCCGAGGAAGTGTAGGTGGTGGTGGAGCTGCTGCGGGTGAGCTGCTCGGTGTTGCCTTGGCCGAATCCGGTATAGGTCGTCGCCCCTATTGCGGTCACCGCGCCGCGGCTGTTGTATGTCGCGGTTTGACCGGTGATCCCGTTCCTGGTCTGGTTGCCAGCCGCGTCGTATGTCCAGTTGGTGGTGTCTGCTGTGGTCGATGCGAGTCGGTTGGCCGCGTTGTAGGTGTATCCGATCGTGCCTGCGGCTGCTCCGGTGTTGCCGGTGCGGATTTGTTGGGTGCGGTTTCCGGCGTTGTCGTACGTATACGCCCAGGACGCGTTGGTCACCGTCCCGGCTTTCTCGGTGGCCGTTTTCACTCGGTTCAGGCTGTCATAGGCATAGCTGGTTATGGCGCCTGCTGGAATGGCGACCTCGGTGAAGCTGGTGCGGGATTGGATTGTGCTGCGGTCGTTGGCCGTGCCGGCCTGTCCGCCGGCCGCGTAGGAGTAGCCGACGTCAGCTTTGACATATCCGCCCGCATCGGTTGCGGTGATTCTGGTGGCGCGTCCGGAGGCGTCACGGGTCGTAGCGACGATGGCATTGCCAGGGAAAGTGCGTTTGGTTTCCGTGGCGTTGGCGTCGTACTCGTACTTCACGCACCCCGAATCGGCGGCGGACCCCGCGGCGCTTTGACAGCTGCCGCCCGGTTCGATGCTCTGCGTAAGCTGGTTGGCGGCGTCATAGACGTACTTGATCAGGCCGGCACCGTCGGTATATTTGGTGAGGTTCCCGGCGGGGTCGTAGCTGTAACTTTCGGCCGCTGTGCTCGGCCCCGCCTCGGCGGTGAGGTGACCGAGAACATCGTATGTTTTCGTTTTGATGCCCGCGACGCTGTCAGTTTGCTTCTGCTCCAGAGCGTTCGGGTAGTAGCCGACCACGACAGTGGCGCCGCCGTCGAAGGTGGTCTTCACGATCTGATCGCGGATGTTGTAGACGTACGCCGTAACGTCGCCGTTCCCGTCTGTGACGGACGTCACCCTGCCGAGCGTGTCCACGCCGTACGTGGTGGTGCCCTGCGGAGTGGGCGGCGTCACGGTGACTAAGTTTCCGTCGCCGTCGTATGCGTAGGTAGTGGTCTTGCCGTTCCCATCGGTCGAGGAACACACTTGACCGGTGAACCCGTTACAGGCGGCCCCGCTGGTCCCTTGGTAGGTGTGCCGTTGGGTGACTGCGCCCGTGCCGCTCGTGGTGGTATCGGTACTGGCGAGGATGTTTCCGGCCGTGTCGTAGTCGTACTTCTTTGTCGCTCCTGATGCGTCCGTCGTGCACTTGGGTTGGAAGGCGGTTCCGCCCGTTCCGGTGCAGTTCACCCCCGTCGCGTAGACCGCGCTGGCGGCCGCTCCGGTCGGGAGTGTGGTGGTCGTGACGTTGTTTAATGCGTCATACGCAAGGGTCGTGATGTTACCCGGGGTGCCTCCGGCGGCCAGAGCGTCTGTTGTCGTCGCCACGTCATTGTTTGCTGTCCACGATTGTGACCGTGATCGGTTTAACGCGTCTTTCGTGGCTGTCACCCGCCCTGCCGTGTCGATCGTGAATACCGACGCGCTCCCGTTCGGGTTGGTGACCGTGGTCTGGCCTGATGCATATGTGTAGGTGGTCGTGGCGAGAAATGTACTCGATGCCACCGTTCCTCGCTTGACGGCTGTCACGCGGTGTGACGAGTCGTAGGTGAATACGACCCGTTGCGTCGTGGCGGTATCGCCGGTTCCGCCGGTGCCGATGAATCGGGCTTCGGAGAGTCGGCCCGTCGAGTCGTACAGGAATGTTTCGCGGACGGAGTCGACGCTTTTCAGTTGGCCGGTGGAATTGCGGGCGTAGGAGACGCTGCGACCTGCCGAGTCGCTGATGATGTCGACCTTGCCTGCGGTGTCGTAGCTGATATCGATGTGTCGACCGGAACTTTGAAATGCGGACACCATCTGGCTGCCGCTATAGGTGTAGGTGACGCCCTGGCCGTTGCGGTCGAAGTCCGTGAGCAGGAATCCTGACAGGGAGAACTTCAGCTGTTCGCCCGTGCGGTTATAAGTCAGGGTGAATCCGTTTGCATCCTTGATCAGGGTTGCGTTGAAGCCGAACGGTGCAACATATGCGCTGCCGCTTTTCGTGAACGTCGCCAGGAATCCCGAGGGACCCGCGAACGTGGCCGTGGCGCCGCTGTCGAGGAGGCCGATGTCATCGGCCAGCAGAGATGACAACCAGCCGCCGCCGAAGGAACCATCTCGAGTCGACAGTCCGTTGTAGAACCGGTCATTTCGAAGTGATAATCCCGGGCCGTTGAGTACGCCCTCGCTGGAGGTGATCAGAAGGTTACCGTTTCCCAGGTTCACACGAGCGACGGTATCGACCGAGAGTTCAATCGTGTCGAAAGAGAAATACGGCAGCGCGCCCAGCCCTGGCGCCCCGACGGTTGTCCCGGCCGGCGCCCGTGACGTTCCGCCCGACGATGGTTGCAGCCGCGTCTCCGGCTGAGGCTGCCAGGCCGCCTCCGGAGCGTTTGATGCCGGAACCGGATCAGTGGCGGTATCAGAGGGAGGGACAAATACCGCCGAGCTTTCAGCGGGGACAGTCGGAAACAGCGTTGCTGCCTGTGCCCCAGTCGACCCCGCCAAAACCACCGCAACCGAAACCGCGACCGCCACACCACTGAACCACTGACCACTACGCACCATTGCGTCCCTCAAAATTAGGTAAGCACTCATCATCAACCTGGGGTGATCTTGGCAGAACACAGAGCAAATACACAAGGGATACTCAGGAAATTTTGTGGCTCCTTCAGGCCGGGCTCCAGGTCGGGAAGGCCAGATCCATCGATGATGCCGTCAACATGGAACGTGCGTGCGTTGGAGGAGTGATTCCGGCATCGTGATCCGAACGGGTTGCGAGGAAACCCCCCACAACTTTCGGGTCGAAGTCCAGGCACATCAGATGATCGCGCTCACACCAGGACTCGAAACCAACATGACGGTTCGTGGTGGCGCACCACCAGAGGCCGGTGAAATTTCGTTGACCTTTGAACGCAGCGGGAGCGCGTACCGGACGTGCATCCTCGAATGGAAGCATCCAGCATTCGTCCAAGCGGCCGCTCGTGGGGGCAGCAGAGAACTGCTCCCTGAAGCTCACAAGGAGCCAGCTAAATCCCGGCGCCGGGGTCGAACGTCCAGCGCCGCCATAGCGCGTCCCAGGCGCCCACTATAAAATCCCTGAGGTGCCAAGTGCCTTAACTGTCAGGCGACACGCCGAGACAAAACCCCTGATGCCTCAGCTAGATGGGACAGGACAGGAGCGAGCCGTGCAGGCGAGTATGAACATTTGTGCAGACGACTTCGTGAGAATGCTCATCTCAATGTCAGTAAATTGCTCATTTGACTGTCAGTGACCTCGTAGGCGCTTGCGACCAGGATGGGAGCTGCTACGGGAGCGGTCTAATGATCTTCATGTCTCACGAGCGTCCGTTCGGGGACGTTTTGGGCTGGGCGATCGGTGAGCCTCAGGGCATATAAGACATCGGGGTGGGGTGCCAGGGCGGTGAGGTTCCCGTCTGGGTCGCGGGGATAGCAGGCGAGCTGGCGGCGGATGAGTAGCCAGCTGCGCCCCGTGGGGCTTTTATGTCGATCGCAGGGCGGGATGGCGCTCAGGTGGTCGTGGAGCAGGTGGAGGACGCTAGCGGCGGTGTCCTCGGTCAGTGGGCGTCGCCCGTGCCAATGGTCGTTTGCCGCTGGCTTGGCGTGGTCGCGGCGGGTCGATGCTGGCCGGCTGGGTTGGCCGAGGACCCGTGATGTTGGTGGTTGTCCTGCTGGCAGCGAAGCAGCGGTATGAACGGGTGGGGCGTCGATCTGGGTGCAGGTGATTCTGATTTGCCAGGTGGCCTCGAGCGTGGGTGGTTGAGTAGGCAGCGCGATCTGACAGTGGTCTGCCGCTGCTTGGATCCGCTTGTTTGTCGCCGCGGGCGGTTCGAATAGCCGTTGACGGGCGGTGGCGGGGTGCTGCTGCATGGCGAAGGCGGCGGCGGCACGGAGCAACGGGCGCGCCGCGACCGGCACGTGGAAGATAGCCCAGGTCGAAACGGTCGGCGCCGTCTGGGTGATCAGGTTTGGCGCCTTTTTGGTGATCTGGGGCCGCCATGCCAGCCGCAGAGCAGCGAGGTCTGGGCGCTGGTGGGCCAGTGTTGCGTAGCTCATCACCTGCGGCGATATGCCGGTGAATAGTGAGGTGGCCATGCCTGCGGCGACCATGGGGTGGGCCACGCCCGTACGGATCCGTTGCAGGATGTCTTGGCTGAACGGCACAGTATTCAGTCCCGGCCCGCTCAGGACGTCCATGAGGTCGCGAGCTGGGGGAATGCCCAGCAGTAGCCCGTGTTCCCAGAACCCGGCCTGGGCACCGCGTAGCCGGGCCAGGGTGTGAGCACGGGTAGGGCTGTCATTCACCAGCCCGGTGAGGAACAGCTGCACGTGCTCCGTGCCAGTCCAGGTCTCCGCGGGTGCGGGGCGGCTTAACCAGTCGCAGGCTGTCTGGTGCCCGTGCTGGTAGGCGGCATCGACCCGTGCGAAGTCCGCAGCGTCGAGCTGCCGGTAGGCCTCGGCACGGAAGTGCGCAACGCCGGCCGCGGGTAGGTCCGGCAGGTGGTCGGTGTCTGGGCGGTCAGACTGCGGTTCCGAGCTGATCAGGGGTGGGTGGGCTGGCTCGTGCGGGGCGAGGGCCTGTGCCAAGTCTGTGAGTACGTGGTGCTCAATTCCGGTCAGGACGGCGCCTAGGGATTCCGGGACCTGCCGGGTGTGGCAGACCAACATCAGGCGGGTGCCGGTGTGTTGGCACAGCCCGACCAGGTGATTCCAGGTGCCGTCCGAGAGTCGATCGGCGCGAAGCACGATCAGGTCGGTGACCTGATCGGTGACCATCCATGCGGCCACGGCTTGCCAGGGGCGTACTTCCCCGGTCAGATGTTCAGCCTGAAGCCGGGTCACCGGCCGGGCCAGGGCGACCAGCACGTCGTAAACGAACGCCGTGGGGCTCGAGGTTGCGGGCGTGGGATGCACCACGATCCGTCCGCGGGCCGGGTCGTGGTGCTCCAGTAGGCTCACCGTCACGCGGACGTCGTCCGTGGGGTCCATCAGGACCCGAACCGGCGCCGGTGTATCCGGGCGGGTGGCATGCTCACCCACCGCTGCCGCCCAGTCGGCTGAAGACCCATTGCAGGACCTCCCGGTCGGGACGCTCACGTTCGAGGCGGTCCAGCGCGGTCACCAGGTGGGCGGTGATCTTCGACCAGGCCCGGAAGTTGCCGTGTCCGGCGTGGACGTCGGTGTAGACGATGTCCTCCGGGTCGGCGTCGGCCCAGACCCGGTGGTAGGCCGGGATCACGGCCACGACCTGCTCGCGGGTCAGGCGCCGAAACTCCTGCCAGACGTAGACGCGGCTGGAGAGCATCGGTTCTCGGCGCAACACCTGGTAGCAGTCGCCGCCACCGACAAAGACGATCGCGATGTCGGTGCGCCGGTCGTCCCACAGGTGCCGCCACAGCTCAAAGCACTCCCGTGAGAGCCACTGAGCTTCATCGCACACCAACACGCGGAACCGTTCAGACAAGACGTCTTTGAGGAGGGCATCGAACTCGATCGGGCGTGATGGTGGGGTTCCGCTGACCCCGAGGGCCTCGAACAGGACGTGGCGGATGTCGCGTGGGGTGGGCCGAGCCCGGAACTGCACCCGGCACACGTCGGCTGGCGCCAGTGCCCGCAGTGACGTGTTGACCGACAGCGTCTTCCCCAACCCGGCGTCACCGTGCACACACATCATCGCTTTGGCTGCCATGACGTCGACCAGGTTGTCCTGCAGCATCAGCAGGGCCTCGGTCGCCACCACATTCGCCCCTGCCAAGCCGAGATAGTGATCGTCTCGCTCGTCGATGTCCGCCGACGCAATCACCGGCCTTGGCCCCCGCCGATGTCTTCACCCAAGGCACGGGTGGTCTTCTCGCGCGGGGAACGGGGCAAGACCCAGCCCGGCGCTGGCGGACGTAACGGCACCAACAGGGGCCGGGCTGCAGCCTGCAGCTGCTGATCATCGGCGTCGGACAGCTCGGCCGTCGCCTGCGCGACGGTGACTGCGCTGATCGGTTGCGGGGGCGCCGCGGTGGTCGCCGCGGCATACCGGATCCGGCGGGCTTTCTCCGCCGCGCGCAGGTCTGCCTGCAATTGCCGGCGGCGAGCCTCGCGGGAGCGGCGCAGCTCACCAATCTGCTCACTGCTGGCCATATCAGCGAGCGTCGCGGCACCCAGGTGCTCCCCGGTGCTGGCGTCGAACACCTCGACCTCGTGCTCGTGCTCGTGGTGGGGCATATGTCGCAGCCGCACCTGGCGGCTGACCTGCCCGGTCATCCACGCGGCGACGTACTGGCGCGCCCGCCACGAGACACCCTTCGTGGTGATCTTTCGGGTGCGCCCATCGTCCTCCAGGGTGAGCAGCCGCAGGTCGCCGGCCGGCACCGTGTTCAGCGGAGTTGGGTCATCCAGCCACGCCTGCAGCGGTGTCATGCCTTCCAGAACAGGCATCTGGTGCTCGGTGTTCCACCACCGCACCCAGCCCAGCAACTCGGCGACGAACGCCTCGAATGTCAACGCCGGCGCATCCGGATCGATCGATCTGCCATTGGCTAACTTCTGTGCGCCGGTATAGCGGGGCAGGCCCGCGAAAAACATCTGCACGGACGCCCCATTCACCGTCTCCACCGTGCCTTTCAAGTGCGGTGTATACGCAGGCAGAGGCACGACCCTCACGGCGAAACCTGCCAGGACGCTGCGCACAGTGTCGGAGAGGAAATCCTTCCCCCGGTCTATCCGCACTCTTTCGGGTAGCCCACCTGGCGGCCCGTACGGCACCTCGAGGGTGATCGCTGCGCGCAACGCCGCCAAGATACTCTCCCTGGACGGCGCCCCCGGTGTGATGGCCGTGCCGCACACCGCGTTCGTGCCAACGTCGACGAACCATGTCACCCATGGTTTGACCAGCCGGCCCTCGACGTCGACCTCAACGGGAGCCTCAACGTGATCGGACTCCCACGTCTCATTGCGGTGCATTCGCGGACGTTGCAGGAATACGTCATGCGCACGCCGGGCACGTTCACCGTGGCGCAAGCCCGCCCTATCTCCCCGCAGGATGTCCCGTTCCACGGCCCGCTGCAGGGTCTGCCGGCTCACCGCCGCAGTCCCCGCGCTCGTGGCCGCCTCAACGAGCTCGCGGTGCACAGCGCAGATGTTGCCACGCCAGAACGCGAGCCGTTCACGCAGCAGATCCGTGACCATGAAATGGTCGCGTGTTGCCTGGTTGAGGTCATCGCTGCTTCGGGCCCGCTCGATCCACCGCCACACGGTCCGCTGCGACACGGCCAGCCCCTCCGCCGCCAGCAGCACGTCCTCCGTCGTCAGCCGGCCTTCACCATCCAAGGCCATCAGCCGCCGCACCGCCGCCTCACGCGGAAACCGATCCCGCGCCCCCGAGTCCTGTCCGCCCATCATCGACTCCTTCTGCCGACCACCAGATCACCACGGTGATCAACGATCACTACTGGGACGAGCGCGCAGCCTACTGACATCGAGATGAGCAGATTAGTGACATCAGGATGAGCAGATTCCGCCGATTACTGACATCGAGATGGGCATTCTCACCGGAAAACTCCGCCCCCTGCACAGGCCCGGAAACTCTTAGCGTGGTATTTATTCCGTTTCGTGAGCTGACCCCTCTTAGAGCGGGGATCAGACTGAGCGGAATGCCACGACGGCGTTGTGGCCGCCGAACCCGAAAGAGTTGCTGAGGGCAAGCAGGTCGCCGGCCGGAAGCGCACGGGGCGTGGTGACCACGTCGAGCGGGATTTCCGGATCCTGCGAGGTGAGGTTGATCGTCGGCGGCGCGGTGCGCTCAGCGAGAGCTTTCACCGTGAAGAACGCTTCGAGGGCGCCGGCGCCACCGAGCAAGTGGCCGGTCGACGCTTTCGTCGCCGACACCGGAATACCGTCGAGCAGGTCTCCGAAGACGCGCTTGAGGGCGTTGTATTCGGCGATGTCGCCGACCGGGGTGCTCGTGGCGTGCACGTTGATGTGGGACACATCCTTAAGGGTTCCGCCGGCGTTCTCAACGGTCGAGACCATCGCGCGGGCGGCGGCAGATCCTTCAGGGTCCGGCGCGGTCACGTGGTAGGCATCGCTGTTGACGACGCCGCCGAGCAGCTCAGCGTAGATGTGGGCCCCACGAGCCTTGGCGTGCTCTTCCGTTTCAATGACGAGGGCGGCGGCGCCCTCACCAAGAACAAAACCGTCCCGGGTCACGTCGTACGGTCGGCTCGCGGTGGCCGGGTCGTCGTTGCGCGTCGACAGTGCGTGCATCGCCGCGAAGGAAGCGATCGGCAGCGGATGAATCGCGGCCTCTGACCCGCCGGCGATGACGACGTCGGCCAGTCCGGCCTGCAGGCGGTTGTAAGCATTGATGAGTGCTTCGGTGCTCGACGCGCACGCGGAGACCACGGTGGTGATGCCTGCACGCGCGTGCAGGTCCATTCCGATGGCCGCTCCCGGGCCGTTCGGCATGAGCATCGGCACGGTCATCGGCAGCACGCGGCGCGGGCCGCGTTCGCGCAGGGTGTCCCACGCGTCCAGCAGGGTCCACACTCCGCCGATTCCGGTCGCCCAGTCAACGGCGAGGCGCTCTGGCTCGACCGCGGGTGAGCCGGCATCGGCCCAGGCTTCACGCCCGGCGATCAGGGCGAACTGGCTGGACGGGTCGAGTCGCTTGACCTCAAATCGTTGCAACACATCAACGGTTTTGACGCGGGCCTGTGCGGCGAAAGTTACGGGGATCGCCGTTTCAGCGACCCAGGCTTGCTCGAGGGTCGTGGCGCCCGATTCGCCGGCCAGGAGGGCCGTCCAGGTGTCGACCGCCGTACCACCCAGTGGCGTAGTGGCACCGATACCGGTGATAACGATTTTCTTGGTCATAAGTCAACTCTCCATGGGACGACAAACGTGTGGGCCGGTGCGTTCGGCACCAGCCCAATGAACAGGTCGGCCGATTTCCGGCCGACCTGGTTCAGGCCTGGGCCTAGTCCTGTGCCTTCACGATGAACTCGACGGCATCGCCGACGGTCTTGAGGTTCTTGACCTCTTCGTCGGGGATCTTCACGTCGAACTTCTCTTCTGCGTTGACGACAATCGTCATCATCGAGATGGAGTCGATGTCCAAGTCGTCGGTGAACGACTTGCCCAGCTCAACCGTGTCGGTTGCGATTCCGGTCTCGTCGTTGATGAGCTCGGCCAGGCCGGTCAGAACTTCTTCGGTGGACAATGCCATGTTATTTCTCCTTGAGGGTGTCTCGGTTGACCGAGACCTAGTTTAGGGGGTGGGTAGGTTAGGGCAGCACAACGACCTGCGCGCCGAACACGAGTCCGGCGCCAAAGCCGATCTGCAGGGCGAGTCCGCCGCTGAGCTCGGGGTGTTCCGCGAGCAGGCGGTGGGTGGCAAGCGGAATAGAGGCCGACGAGGTGTTGCCGGTGGTGGCAACGTCGCGGGCGATGACAACGGATTCGGGCAGCTTGAGCTGTTTGGCGAACTCATCGATGATGCGCATGTTGGCCTGGTGCGGAATGAACGCGGCGAGGTCGGAGCTTTCGATGCCCGCGACTTCGAGGGCTTTCTTGGCCACCTTGGCCATGTCCCAGACAGCCCAGCGGAAGACGGCGGGACCTTCCTGGCGGAGGGTAGGCCAGGCGGTCTCTCCACGACGATATTCCTGCAGCGTGTGGTCCATCTGGATCGTTTCGGCTTTGGACCCGTCGGAGCCCCAGACCGTGGTGGAGATGCCGGGGTAGTCGCTCGGGCCGATGACGACGGCGCCGGCACCGTCGCCGAGCAGAAACGAGATGCTGCGGTCGGCGGGGTCGACGAGTTCGGAGAGCTTCTCGGCGCCGATCACGAGCGCATAATGCGCGGCACCGGTGCGAATCAGGGCATCCGCCTGGGCGATGGCGTAGGCGTATCCGGCGCAGGCCGCGTTGATGTCGTAGGCAGCGGCCGGGTTGGTGCCGACGCGGTCGGCCACAACGGCAGCGATGGACGGGGTTTGACGGCCATTGCTGATGGTGGCGACGATCACGGCGTCGATCAGGGCGGGTTCGATGCCGCTCTTGTCGATGGCTTCGCGTGCGGCATCCGTTGCGAGGTCGACGGCGCCGACGTCCTGGCCGGAGCGGGCACGCGTGATGATTCCGGTGCGTTGCTGAATCCACTCGTCCGACGAATCGATCGCCTCGATGAGGTCAGCGTTGGGGACGAGGTTTTCACCGCGGGCAGCACCCACGGACAGGATGCGGGTGTACTGCGGTCCGTGGGACTGCTGAAGTGTGGGCTTTGGCATTGTCTCTCTCATCGAATTCAGGACTGCTGGTCGATCATGGCCCAGGCGGCGGGCAGGTCGTCCGGGGTCTTGATGGCGACGCTGGGGACGCCTTTGAGGCCTCGTTTCGCGAGGCCGACGAGGGCGCCAGCGGGCGCGACCTCGATGATTCCAGTGACTCCCGCCGTGGCGAAAGCCTCCATGCACCTGTCCCACCGTACCGGCGACGACACCTGACCGACGAGCAGGTCCACAAAACGGATGCCGTCGCTCACCTGGCTGCCGTCGCGGTTAGTCCAGATGGGAAGGGTCGGATCGGTGGGGCGCAGCGAGCCGGCGACCACGGTCATCCGTTCGACGGCCGGCTGCATGTACCGGGTGTGGAAGGCACCGGCGACTTGCAACGGAATCACCCGGGCCCGGGGCGGGGGAGTCGCGGCCAGTACGGAGAGGGCGTCGAGGGCTCCGGCGACAACGATTTGACCACTGCCGTTAAAATTGGCCGGTTCCAGTGCGAGCTCGTCAATTCGGGCCAGGAGCTCGGTCTCGTCGGCGCCGATCACGGCGCTCATTCCGGTGGGCACGAGGGCGGCGGCAGCCTGCATGGCAAGACCGCGCTCGCGCACGAATCGCACCGCGTCGGCGGTGTTCAATATGCCAGCCCCGGCAGCGGCGGTCAACTCACCCACCGAATGCCCGGCGATCCCGGCGATGCGGTCACGGCGTTCCGGCGTGAGCAGCGCTTCGAGGGTGAGGATGCCGGCCGCCACGATGAGGGGCTGGGCGATCGCCGTGTCGCGAATGGTATCGGCGTCACTGATCGTGCCGTGGGTGACCAGGTCCAGGTCGAGGTCGGTGGAGATCTGCCGCAGGCCGGCGCTGAAGGCGGGCAGGGCCAGCCAGGGTTCGAGGAATCCGGGAGTTTGGGAGCCCTGGCCAGGGCAGACGACAACGATCACTTAGTTAGTCTTCCAATCTGATGGCGCGAATGAATGTGCAGATCGCACTAAGTATCCAAGAAAGCTTTGTCGGTAGTCGCACATCGACGGCGTTTCGCGAGCCAAATCAGCGACGGCGAGATGAACCGTCGTGATCGCTGATCGAGCCGATGATCAACGCGGACTGCAGGATGAGTGCCTCGCGCGCTCCGGTGGCATCATAGCCGATGACCTCAGAGACGCGTTTGAGGCGATAGCGCACGGTGTTGGGATGGACGAACAGTTCGCGCGCGGTCGCCTCGAGCGAGCGGCCGTTGTCGAGGTAGCACCACAGCGTGGTGAGCAGCTCGGTGGAGTGCGCCTGCAGCGGCCGATAAATACGATGGATGAGCGTGGCCCGGGCGAGCGGATCACCGGCCAGGGCCCGTTCAGGGAGCAGGTCGTCGGCCTGAACCGGCCGGGGCGCATTCCGCCACGACCGGGCAACGGCGAAACCTGCCAGCGCGGCCTTGGCACTCTTCGACGCGTCTACGAGGTTGGGCACTTCATGACCGAGAACCAGATGCCCTGGGCCGAAGATCGGCTCAAGCTGCATGGCAATCTCCATGAAGGTCAACGCCGCAGCCGTGCCCACATCTTCGCTGTCTTCCGGCGCCGGGCGGGCTCGACCGATCACGAGTACAAGGCGGTTACCCTGCACGCCGATGAGTACGTCGGCGGCCATGTGGCGGGCGGCACGGCGCAACTGGTCGACGTCGAGCATCTGCGGCGTTGTGCCGACCAGCACGCAGACTTCACCGTGCCCGTGCCAACCGAGGGCGGCGATCCGACTGGGCAACTCGTCGTCATATTCCCCACTGAGAATGGAGTCGACGACGAGAGCTTCCAACCGCGCGTCCCAGAGACCGCGCGCCTCGGCGGCGCGAGCGTAGACATCCGCTGCACCGAAGGCGATCTCACGCGAGTAGAGCAGAATCGCTTCACGCAGGGCTTCACCGCCGTCTTTGACGCGCTCCTCGACGACCTCAACGGTCACACGAATAAGCTGCAGCGTCTGCTGCAGGCTCACTGAGCGCAGCAGCTCGCGCGGGGCGGCGCCGAAGACGTCCGCGGCGATCCACGGGGTTGACCGCGGATCGTCGAACCACGAGATGAAGCTCGTGATTCCGGCCTGTGCCACCAGGCCCACGGCGGACCGCCGTCCTGGTGGCATATCGCCATACCAGGACAGCGTGTCTTCGAGTCGTTTGAGCGTCTGGGTCGACAACTCACCGGAGATGGTGCGCAGCCAGTTGAGAGTCTGCTCTTTAGTCTTGGGCGCCGGTGCCACGGTTTCTTAGCTCTCGCCCCCGGCAGAGCCGGTGGTGCCCGCGCTCACGTCGTGCAGGCGATATTTGGCGATCGCCTGCCCTGCCAGGCTGCGGTCCACCTCGCCGCGGCGGGCGAGCAGCTCGAGGGTGCGCACGACCATGGACGGACCATCGATCTTGAAGAACCGACGCGCGGCCGGACGGGTGTCCGAGAAGCCGAAGCTGTCGGCGCCGAGCGTTGCGAACTCGCTCGGAACGAACTGCCGAATCTGGTCGGGCACGGCGTGCATAAAGTCTGATACGGCCACGAACGGGCCGGCGGCTCCTTCGAGCTTCGCAGTGACGTATGGGATGCGCGGCTCGTCGTCGGGGTTGAGGAAGTTGTGTTCCTCAGCGGCCAGGCCGTCGCGGCGCAGTTCGGTCCATGAGGTGACCGACCAGACGTCCGCCGCGACGCCCCAGTCATCGGCGAGCAACTGCTGGGCCTCCAGTGCCCACGGCACCGCAACCCCGGAGGCGAGCAACTGCGCCTTCGGACCGCTCACTGTGGACGCACTTATCCGGTGAATACCGCGCAGGATGCCGTCCACGTCAACTTCGGCGGGCTCAACCGGCTGCACGGCCGGCTCGTTGTATACCGTGATGTAGTACATGACGTTCGGGTCGGTGTGGGCGCCGCCATACATGCGCTCGAGGCCGGCGCGCACGATGTGGCCGATCTCGTAGCCGTAGGCGGGGTCGTAGGAGACCACGGCCGGGTTGGTCGACGCCAGCAACGGCGAGTGCCCGTCGGCGTGCTGCAGACCTTCTCCGGTCAACGTCGTGCGACCGGCCGTGGCGCCAATGATGAACCCGCGGGCCATCATGTCGCCGGCTGCCCAGAGGGCGTCGCCCGTGCGCTGGAATCCGAACATGGAGTAGAAGACGTACACCGGAATGAGCGGTTCACCCTGGGTGGCATACGAGGTGCCGACGTTGGTGAATGCTGCGGCAGCGCCGGCCTCATTGATGCCAACGTGCAGGATCTGACCCTGAGGGCTCTCCTTGTATGAGAGCAGCTGGGCGTGGTCAACGGACGTGTAGTGCTGGCCGTTGGGGTTGTAAATCTTGGCGGTGGGGAAGAACGCGTCGATACCGAAGGTTCGTGCCTCGTCGGGGATGATCGGAACTATGCGGTTTCCAAAGTCTTTGGCCCGCACGAGCTCCTTGAGGAGCCGCACGAAAGACATCGTTGTAGCGATTTCCTGCGTTCCGGATCCCTTCCTGGCCACCTTGTACGTCTCGTCGCCTGGCAGGTTGAGCTTGGCGTGTGTGGTGCGACGCTCGGGCAGGTAGCCGCCGAGCGCACGGCGGCGCTCGTGCATGTACTCAATGGCTTCGTCTTTGTCGCCGGGGGTGTAGTACGGCGGCAGATACGGGTTTTCCTCGAGCTGGGCATCCGTGATCGGAACGTGCATGCTGTCTCGGAAGGACTTGAGGTTGTCGAGAGTCATCTTTTTCATCTGGTGGGTCGCGTTGCGGCCCTCGAAGCTCGGACCGAGGCCGTACCCCTTGATCGTCTTCGCCAGAATGACGGTGGGCTGCCCCTGGTGCTCGGACGCGGCCTTGAAGGCCGCGTATACCTTGCGGTAGTCGTGGCCGCCGCGCTTGAGGTTCCAGACCTCATCGTCGCTGAGGTGTTCGACGAGCTTGAGCGCCCGAGGGTCGCGACCGAAGAAGTTTTCGCGCACGTAGGCGCCGCTCTCGGCTTTATAGGTCTGATAGTCGCCGTCGGGAGTGACATTCATCAGGTTGATCAGGGCGCCGTCGACGTCGTTCTTGAGCAGGTTGTCCCACTCGCGGCCCCAGACCACCTTGATGACGTTCCAGCCGGCACCGCGGAAGAAGCTTTCCAGCTCCTGGATGATCTTGCCGTTACCGCGCACCGGGCCGTCGAGGCGCTGCAGGTTGCAGTTGATCACGAAGTTGAGGTTGTCGAGGCCCTCGTTGGCGGCCACCTGCAACTGGCCGCGGCTTTCCACCTCGTCCATCTCGCCGTCGCCGAGGAACGCCCACACCTGCTGGTCGCTGGCATCCTTGATGCCCCGGTTGGTCAGATAGCGGTTCAGCTGCGCTTGGTAGATGGCGTTGATCGGGCCGAGTCCCATGGAGACCGTGGGGAACTGCCAAAACTCCGGCATCAACCGCGGGTGCGGGTACGACGAGATGCCGTCGGGGGCGTGCGACTTCTCCTGGCGGAATCCGTCGAGCTGATTCTCGGTCAACCGGCCCTCAAGGAAGGCACGCGCGTAGGTGCCGGGGGAGGCGTGGCCCTGGATGAAGATCTGGTCTCCGCCGCCTGGGTGGTCCTGGCCGCGGAAGAAGTGGTTGAAACCGACCTCGTATAGGGCAGCGGATGATGCATAGGTCGCGATGTGCCCGCCGACGGCGATCCCGGGTCGCTGGGCACGGTGCACCAGAACGGCAGCGTTCCAGCGGATCCAGGCGCGGTAACGACGCTCGATATCTTCGTCGCCCGGAAAATCAGGTTCGTTCTCCGTGGCAATGGTGTTGATGTAATCCGTCGTGGGAACCATGGGAACGCCCAGATGCAGCTCTTTCGAACGCTTCAACAGGCTGAGCATGATCTCGCGTCCGCGTTCGTGGCCGTGTTCGGCGACGAGCGAATCGAGGGATTGCGACCACTCCGCCGTTTCCTCCGGATCGGAGTCGGCGTTGTTCGTCGAGTACGGGTCCTGGTCGTTGACCGTCACAGTCGACCTCTCCTTGGGGTTTGTGCAGCGATGATGCTCCGTGGTGACAGTTGCGACGCCACGGGGGCACGTGCCATAAAAGAGCAGGTTGGATTGCAACCAGCGGCACCACGTAAGCCTACAGATTTCGCCCGTTGTCCGCGCACGGGGGTGCCGACGACCCGAAATACCGACCAGTACTGTGACTGCGCGCACATTGCCGGGCTAGAGTGTGTCACCGGCCAATCCGTGCGCTGACGGCGCACCAGGAAAGGAGCATTCATGGCTCTCGAAAACGACACCCAGGCACCCGATTTCAAACTCATCAACCAATTCGGCCAAAGCGTTCAGCTCAGCCAGTACCGGGGCACGAAGTCGGTGGCGCTCGTCTTCTTTCCCCTGGCATTCTCGGGGATCTGCAGCGGCGAGCTGTGTGAGTTGCGCGACAACCTCGCACTGTTCGAGGACGGCGGCGTGGAGCTGATTGGCATTTCGGTCGATTCCCGACATGCCCTGCGTGCCTTCGGCGAGCAGGAAAAATACACCTTCGACCTGGTCGCTGATTTTTGGCCCCACGGAGCCGTCGCAAAGGAATATGGCGTCTTCCTCGAAGAAAAGGGATTCGCGAATCGGGCGACCTTCCTCATCGACCGAAGCGGCATCATCCGTGCCAGTTTCATCACCGCTCCCGGCGAAGCTCGCTCGATTGACTCCTACCGCGCGGCACTCGGGCAGCTCGCACCGGTTCTCTGATCGAGGTGGGTCGTCAATCGCGCGTCGACTCTGACCTATACTAAACAGACCCGCGACTGCTGTCGTCGTCGGGGCCTTTAGCTCAGTTGGTAGAGCGCCACGTTTACACCGTGGATGTCATCGGTTCGAGCCCGGTAGGGCCCACAAACATCATTCGTGACTACCTTCGGGCAGGCAACGAGTTTTCTGGTGTGCGGGCAGGGTGAAACGATCGGCGTTTCTCTCCCCGTGACGTGATCGTGAGGTCGTATGACGGAACGATGCGGTCATCAGCACCGGCACGAACACGGTCGATTCGTCTTGGTCGGCGATGACTGATCGCCGTGGGTTCGGCGCCGCCGTCGACGACCTGACCGCGTCCTGCGAACGCCGCACGAGCATGTGCGAGCCGTTCGTTCGCGTGCTGCCAATCGACGCCGCCAGTGTCTGCACACTGGGCGCCCCGTTCGGATCAGAGACCATTTGCGCCAGCACGTCCCTGGCCGCCACCTTTGATGAGCTTCAGTTCGACCTCGGTGAAGGGCCATGCTGGGACGCCATGACGACCCGGCGTCCCGTACTGATCGATGATCTCCGTTCGGTGCGGCATGCACCCTGGCCAGCGCTTCAGAAAGCAGCACGGCACATCGACGTGCGGGCCGTCTACGCGTTCCCACTGACCATGGGGTCACTCGACATCGGTGCGATAGCGCTCTTCTCCCAAAGCTCGCAAACACTGACTACCGGCCAAATCGTCGACGCCGAAACGCTCGCCCAGATCGCCGCAGGACAGGTTTTGCGCCGATCGCTCGCGTCTCGAACATTGAAGACGAATCTGGAAGATAATGAAGGATATTCAAGACGCATCGTGCACCAGGCGACCGGAATGGTTCTGGCCCAGCTAAATCTTTCCGCGGCCGATGCGCTCCTGATTATTCACGGCCACGCGTTTTCTCACGGACGAACGGTTCGGGAAGTCGCCGCGGATGTAGTGACACGACGACTGGATTTTTCGTCGATGCTTGAGTCTTAGGATGGAATTATGGTGACAAAAACCCGGGAAGGTCAACTCGTCGAGACCTTCGTTACCCTGGCCGATACTCTCGTCGCCGACTACGATGTCGTCGATCTGCTGCACACTCTGGTGGAGAAATGTGCCGCCCTGCTGGAGGCTTCGGCGGCGGGCATTATCCTGTCGGCGGGCGACGGGGAATTAGAAGTTGTGGCTTCGACCAATGAACGCAGCCGCCTCGTCGAGATCCTTCAGCTTCGCGCTGGAAGCGGCCCCTGCGTGGAGAGTTTTACAACGGGCCTGGCGGTGGCCATTCCCGACATTGAAGTTACCGGTGACAAATGGCCGAAGTTTCGGGCTGGTGCTCTCGCCCAGGGCTTCGCGTCCATGCATGCAGTCCCGCTGAGACTGCGCGCCACGACGATCGGCTCCCTCAATCTGTTCTGGGATCGCACCGGCGGCCTGAGCACGGGGGACACCAACACGGTGCAGGCCTTGGCCGACGTCGCGACCATCGGAATCCTGCAGGAACGCGCCATCCGCGAGAGTGACATTGTTCGCCAGCAGCTCCAGCACGCGCTCAGCAGCCGGGTACTGATCGAGCAGGCCAAGGGCGTGGTTGCCTATACCCACGGCGTGCACATGGGCGATGCCTTCGACAAAATTCGTGAATATGCCAGAAACAATGGACTTCCGCTGGCCGAAGTCGCCGAACGCATCGTGAATCGCGCGCTCACCCTCTAACACGTCGTGTTCAGCCCGCTCGTAGACCGGGAGGATCACATGCGAGATAGCCGAGATTCCATCGTCTTAGGGTGGACCGGGCCTATACTGACTATTGCAACCCCGGACCCTGGTAGCACGTGAATATTCCGAGCTATCGAGGGGCGATCATGAAACGCATATTTCACCCGGGCGGTTCAGTAATAACCGGCAGCGACCTCGCTGATGCGGTGTTGCTCTATGCCGAGGCACTTAGCAACCGACGCCAAGTGGACGTCGTGGACATTCCGGTGATGGGCGACGATGGGCATCTGCTACGCGCCCAGTTTTTGATCGGATCAGCGAGCCAGCTGGTCAGCGTGACGAGCGAGAGTTTGACAGCGGAACTGGTCGAACCGGAGACGACAGATTTTTTGCACCGCAAGGCCCAGACGGGGGCGATGATTCCCGCCGCGTGGACTCGTGAGGAGTCGGCTGCCGCGCAGTTCGACGATTTCGACTACTGACCCAATTTTCGGCGGGCACGGCGCATCGGGTTGCGTCGTGTCCGGCGAAGCTCCACCCTCGGTCTCCCGGTAAGCTGAACGAGTGTCATTCTCGGTCGCCGACGTTACCCGCATCGCCCACACCCTGTGGCCCCTCGACGGAGCGCAGGACTGGGATGCCCCTGGCCTGGTCAGCGGTGATCCGTCACGACCCGTGCGCAGCATCCACTTGGCTGTCGATGCCGTCGCCGCCACCGTCGATGAGGCTATCGCCACCAAATCCGACCTTCTCCTGACACATCATCCGCTCTTGCTTCGCGGTGTCACGAGTATCGCCGAAGACCGCTACAAGGGTGCACTGCTCAGTCGGCTGATCCGCGCCGACTGTGCTTTGCTGTCAGCCCACACGAATGCTGACGTCGTCGCCGACGGAGTTTCCGATGTCATCGCCACCCGGCTCGGGCTGGTCGATACGACCCCCATTTCGGACAACGCGCTGCACGGCACGGGTATCGGCCGGGTCGGTCGACTCCCGCGCCCGACGACCCTCGGACACCTGTCGCACGTTCTGCTGGCACTGCTGCCGGCCACGGCCTCGGGGGTTCGGGTCGCTGGTGAATATTCCACCCCGATCACCACCGTCGCGCTCTGTGGCGGCGCTGGGGATTCGCTGTTACGACAGCCCAAGGTTCTGGCAGCGGATGTCTACATCACCTCCGACCTGCGCCACCACCCGGCCTCTGAGGCCCGCGAGCAGGCGCTCTGTGCCGGTGGCCCCGCTCTCATGGACGTATCGCACTGGGCGAGTGAATGGCTCTGGCTGGAACCGGCGGCCGCGCAACTGCGTAAAGCCCTGCCGGGCATGCTCGTCACGGTCAGTGAGCTGAACTCCGATCCGTGGTCTTTCGCCGTTGTGCACTAATCTCCGAGTCACCCCATTTTTCCGCACCACATCTCATCTTTAGCGTTAGGTCAGGACATCGTGAAGGCATCACCACTCGAGCAGAAGGAACTTCTGCGGCTTCAGGCCCTGGACATCAAGGTTCTTCAGCTCAGCCACCAGTCAAAGTCACTTGTGCAACACAGCGAGCTCGCAGCGCTCAATCATGAGGCTGAAGCCAGCCGCATGAAACTGCTCGGTCGATCGGGCGAACTCGACGACGTGCGCACCGAACTAGGACGCATTGAGAGCGACGTTGAGGTCGTGGAGAAGCGCATCGCACGCGACACCGACCGCCTGCAGCACACCTCATCAATCAAGGACATCCAGGCCCTGGACTCAGAAATCGCCTCGCTCAAGAAGCGTCTCTTCGACCTGGAAGAGATCGAAATCGCCGTCCTGGAGCGTCAGGAAGAGCACGAGGCCGCCGTTGCCGTGGTGCAGCAGGAACGCGACGCCATCGCGGAGCGCGTGAGCGCTACCGAGTCAGCGCGCGATGAGGTGCTCGTTGACCTCACCCGCCAACTCGGTGAACTGACCAGGGACCGTGCCACGGTGGCCGCCATCATCCCCGATGACCTCGCGGCACTGTACGAGCGCCTCCGGATCACCGGTCACGGCAACGCGGCGGCGCTGCTTCGGGCCCGAACCTGCAGCGGATGCACGATGACACTGACTGGAAGCGACCTCGCCGATGCCCGCCAGGCGCCGGCCGATGAGGTCATCTTCTGCCCCGACTGTGGCGCCGTGCTGGTGCGCACCGACGAGTCCGGAATCTGACCAGGGTTCAACGCCCCGCCGCACGCCCTGTAGGCTTGATCTTCGGAATGGGTCGGCAAGACGGTCGCGTCAGTCGTGTGGTCTTCGGATCATACGACTGCCGAGGAACGTCCGGGCTCCACAGAGCAGGATGGTGGGTAACACCCACCCGGGGTAACCCGCGAGACAGTGCCACAGAAAGTAGACCGCCACCAGCGCCCGGCCTTCGGGTTGAGCCTGGTGGTAAGGGTGAAACGGTGGTGTAAGAGACCACCAGAGGCCAGGGTGACCTGGTCGGCTCGGTAAACCTCGTCCGGAGCAAGGTCAGACAGAAAGCGTTGAGGCTGCTCGCCGAGCTTTCGGGTAGGCCGCTAGAGGGCTGCGGTAACGTAGTCACGAGATAGATGGCCGTCGACGGTGTGTAAACACCCGAACAGAACCCGGCGTACTAGCCGGCCCATTCCACCCCTCATGCTCGGCAGGTCATGGTGTTACACCGGACACTCGCGGGGCGTTCCCCGCACGCCGCTAGCTGGAAAACCTTGCAGCCAACGCTGCCGCGCCAAGGATTCCGGCGTTATTGCGGTGCACAGCGGGAATGATGCGCGTCTTCAGGTTGAGCAGGGGTAGAAAGCTTTCGTGGTGTTTGGAGACCCCGCCGCCGACGATGAACAGGTCGGGGGAGAAGAGCAGCTCCAGAGTCGAGTAATACTTCTGCAGCCGGGCAGCCCACTTGTCCCAGCTGAGATTCTCACGTTCCTTCGCCGAGTAGGCCGCGCGGGTCTCGTAGTCGTGGCCGTCGATCTGCAGGTGGCCCAGTTCCGTGTTGGGCACGAGCACACCGTCGTTGAGCAGCGCCGAACCGATGCCGGTGCCGAGTGTGGTCAGCAGGACGACGCCGCCGACGCCCTGGGCAGCACCGAATTGGGATTCGGCGTAACCGGCAGCATCCGCGTCGTTGACGAAGTGGATCGGAAGTCCGAGTCCCTTTTCGAACAACGCCTCGGCGGCAAGTCCGATCCACTTCGACGACACGTTCGCTGCCGACATGGTGTGCCCGCTCTTCACGACGGCCGGAAAGCAGACGCCGACTGGCAGGCCGTCGACGTCTTTCGAGACGGTGGCGAGCAGGGTGCGGGTGGCCTCGATAATGTCCTGCGGTCGACCGCCCTTCGGCGTGGGCAGCTTTACCCGGTCGGAGAGGAGAGCGCCGGTCGTGAGGTCGACCACCGCCCCTTTGATTCCGGTACCACCGATGTCGATACCGATTGCCGTCGTTGCAGTCATGTGCCTATTCTCTCTCTGTGATGCCGAAGCCGAGCCGTTCGAAGGAGCCCGTCAGGGGAGGGTCAGGATCTCGGCGCCGCGCTCGGTCACGACGAGGGTGTGCTCGAACTGTGCGGTGATACTGCGGTCGCGGGTGAGCACCGTCCAGTCATCGCTCCAAATATCCCAGTCGCTGGTACCGAGTGTCAGCATCGGCTCGATGGTGAAAACCATTCCGACCTCCATGACCGTGTCGTACTGCGGCGCGTCGTAGTGCGGGATGATGAGTCCGGAGTGGAACGCCTCGCCGACGCCGTGGCCGGTGTAGTCGCGGATGACGCCGTAATTAAAGCGTTTGGCGTAGGACTCTATGGTGCGTCCGATCACGTTGACCTGGCGCCCGGGGGCGACGGCCTTGATGCCCCGGGCGAGGGCCTCCTTGGTTCGATCGACCAGCAAGGTCACCTCCGCGCTGGCTTCGCCGACGATGAACGTGACGTTGGTGTCGCCGTGCACACCGTTTTTGAAGGCGGTGATGTCGATGTTGACGATGTCGCCGTTCTCAAGCACCGTGGTGTCGGGGATTCCGTGACAGATGACCTCGTTCACCGAACTGCACAGCGATTTGGGGTAGCCGCGGTACCCCAGGGTCGAGGGGTAGGCGTCGTTGGCCACCAAAAAGTCGTGACCGACCTGGTCGAGTTCTTCGGTCGTGACGCCGGGAACAATGGCCCGGCCGACGGCGGCAATGGCTCCGGCAGCGATGCGGCCGGACTCACGAATGAGCGCGATCTTCTCGGCCGAATAGACGTCAGAGCCGGTGAAAGGGCTCGGCGCCTTCTTGCCCACGTACTCGGGACGAACGATGTGGGAGGGAACGGAACGGGTCGATGACACCGTTCCCGGGATGAGGTGACCGATTGAATCCTTAGGCATAGGATCAAGCTTATGGCCGAGGACAAAGAACACGCATTCTGGTACAACATGCGCACCGGTGAAGTGGAGCACGGCTTACAGTCGGCATCACTGGATCGGGTGGGGCCGTTCGCCACGCGCGATGAGGCAGCCCATGCCTTGGAGAAGCTGCGCGCGAACAGCGCCAAATGGGCTGAAGACGACGCCCGCGATGCCCGCTGAGCCGAGCGCAATCTGCGGGTTCTACTCGTAGCTGTGCTCGGTAGCCGGGTACGCGCCCGAGGCGACGTCCGCGGTGAAACGCTGCACAGCATCCGTCAGCACCGCCCGCACATCGGCATATTGGCGCACGAACTTGGGCACCCGGCCACTGGTCATGCCCGCAAAATCGGTCCACACGAGCAACTGGCCGTCAACGGAAGGACCGGCCCCGACACCGATGGTGGGGATCGACAGCCGTTCCGTCACGCGAGCTGCGACGGACGCCGGCACCATCTCCAGAACGACGGCGAAGGCCCCGGCGTCTTGCACGGCGAGAGCATCCGCGAGCAGTTCTTCGGCGGCGTCCCCCCGGCCCTGAATAATATGGCCACCCAGGCCGTGTTCGCTTTGGGGGGTGAATCCCACGTGACCCATCACGGGGATGCCAGCCGAGACGATGCGTCGGATCTGCTTATGGCTGCGCCGACCGCCCTCGAGCTTCACCGCGTGGGCCTGGGCCTCCTTCATGAACCGCACGGCTGTAGCCAGGGCCTGGTCGGGACCGCTCTCGTACGAGCCGAAGGGCATGTCGGCAACGACGAACGCGCGGATGACCGCACGCGCAACGGCACGGGTAAGTGGGATGAGTTCGTCGACGGTGACCGGGAGGGTCGTCTCATACCCGAACACGTTGTTGCCGGCAGAGTCGCCGACCAGGAGAAAGTCGATCCCAGCCTCGTCGAAGATTTGAGCGGTGAGCATGTCATAGCTGGTCAGGCCCGTAATGGGGATGCCCTGCGACTTAGCGTTTTGAAAGTGTCGGGTCCGCACCCGTTTGGGCCCGGCCTCCGCGCGATAGGGATGCTGCACGGCGACTTCCGAGGGAGATTCCGTCGGCTCGGGCTCGGGTGCTGTCAACTCTGGCATGCGACAAGTGTAGTCAGGCAGGCAATCGTGCCGGGAGCCAGTAGCCTAGACACTAGCTATGTAAGAAAGTGGCTATTTGAAAACGTACCTGTTGGAGCAATCAGAAAGAACGTGAATGGACAAGCAGCGCGACTTCGTTCTTCGGACCATCGAGGAACGGGGAATCAAGTTCGTTCGACTCTGGTTCACCGATGTCGTCGGCACCCTGAAATCCGTTGCCATTGCACCGGCCGAGGTTGAAGGCGCCTTCAACGAAGGCCTCGGTTTTGACGGTTCGGCCATCGAGGGCCTCACACGTTCCTTCGAAGCGGATGTGCTGGCCCACCCGGATCCCACCACCTTTCAGATTCTGCCCTGGCGCGGTGAAGTCGATCCGACCGCCCGCATGTTCTGCGACATCACGACCCCCGACGGCCAGCCGGCCGTGGCCGACCCGCGCAACGTGCTCAAGCGCACGCTGGCGAAGGCCGCCGATCGTGGCTTCACTTTTTACACCCACCCCGAGGTGGAGTTCTACCTGCTGAAGTCGTCGAAGTACGGCAAGAACGGACCGATTCCGGTCGATTCGGCCGGCTACTTCGACAACGTTCCCGGCGGAACCGCCCACGACTTTCGTCGCCGCTCCGTGCGCATGCTCGAAGACCTTGGAATTTCCGTGGAATTCAGTCACCACGAGGCCGGTCCTGGCCAGAATGAAATCGACCTGCGCTACGCCGACGCGCTGACCACCGCCGACAACATCATGACCTTCCGAACCGTGGTCAAAGAAGTGGCGATCGAACAGGGCGTCTACGCGACGTTCATGCCCAAGCCCATGTCCGAGCATCCGGGATCCGGCATGCACACCCACATGTCGCTATTCGAGGGCGACGCAAACGCCTTCTACGAGGCTGGCGCCAAATACCAGCTCTCCAAGATCGGCCGCCAGTTCATCGCCGGTCTGCTCAAGCACGCCCCGGAGATCACCGCGGTTACCAACCAGTTCGTCAACTCGTACAAGAGGCTGTGGGGCGGCGACGAGGCCCCGAGCTTCGTCTGCTGGGGTCACAACAACCGGTCGGCGCTGGTGCGCGTTCCGCTTTACAAGCCCAACAAGGGCCAGAGCGCCCGGGTGGAGTACCGCGCCATTGATTCGGCGGCCAACCCCTACCTCGCGTACTCGCTCATGCTTGCCGCCGGCCTGAAGGGCATCGACGAGGGCTACGAGCTGCCGCCAGAGGCTGAAGACAACGTGTGGAGCCTCAGCGATACCGAACGTCGTGCGCTCGGCTACACGCAGCTGCCGGCCAGCCTCGACCATGCCATCCAGTTCATGGAGGAGTCGGAGCTCGTCGCCGAAACCCTTGGCGAACAGGTCTTCAACTACGTTCTGCTGAACAAGCGGCAGGAGTGGCGCGATTATCGGTCGCAGGTTACCCCGTTCGAACTGCAGAAAAACCTGGAGATGCTCTAACTCCGCACCGGGGTCGACGATCGAAGGAAACACCCGCGATGGAGCGTTTGAAATTGACCCTGACCGAACTCGTTCGGGTCGGATTCGTTGACCTCGCCGAGGTGCGTGCGCGCCTCGAGGAGGTCGCCCAGCTCGGTGCGGACAGCCCGCACAGCGGCTCGGGTGCGACCGGCCGGTCGACCGATACCCGGACGCTGTTGCCACTGCTCGCGGCAACAGCCAGCCCGGATGCCGCGCTCGTGGCCCTCGTCGCTCTGTTGCGACAAGGGTCAGCTGAACTGTTCGCACTCCTCCGAACGTGCGCGACGGCCGGGCGACTCCTGAAAGTTCTCGGGGCGTCGAGCGGATTCACCGAATTCTTCCTCCGACACCCCGAGGAATTACCGGTGCTGGCGACGCCGCTGGTCGAACTCCCGAACGTCGACGATCTGGTGCACGACCTGCTCGACGCTGTCGGTGCCGTCGACGGCTACTCGCGCCTCATCGACGATGAGGCCTGGGTCGCCCTACGAGTTCGCTACCGTCGACGGCTGGCGCAGCTCGCCGCCTTTGACCTCGAACAAGTCGACCCGGTGGCCGGGCTTGACGGCGTAGCCCGCACCCTGTCGGATCTCGCCACCGCGGCGCTGGAAACCGCCCTCACAGTCGCCCGCACCATGTCGAGCGGAGACACGGCCGGGCGCGGCGTCTTTTTGACCGACCAGGTGCGCGCCACGCGCTTGGCCATCATCGGCATGGGCAAGGCTGGTGCGAGCGAGCTCAACTATGTCAGCGACGTCGACGTCATCTTCGTCGCGGACGGTGACGAAACGGCCGGTCTGGAAAGCTCACGTGCCGTTGAAATCGCCACTCGACTCGCGGTGCTGATCATGAGGGGTCTGGGCGAATCCGGGATTGAACCGGAACTGTGGGAGGTCGACCCCAACCTGCGCCCGGAGGGCAAAAGCGGCGCTCTCGTGCGATCGATTGAATCGCACCTGGCCTACTACGACCGCTGGGCCAAGAGTTGGGAGTTCCAGGCTCTGCTCAAGGCCCGCACGCTGGCCGGAGACCGGGAGCTCGGCGCTCGCTACATCGACGCCGTCACGCCCAAGGTCTGGAGCAGCGCCAGCCGGGAGAATTTCGTTGAATCCGTTCAGCGGATGCGGGAACGAGTCACCGACAACATTCCCGACGATGAGGTCGACGTGCAGCTCAAGCTAGGCCCCGGTGGGCTGCGCGACATCGAGTTCACGGTACAACTGCTCCAGCTGGTGCACGGCCAGACCGATGCCGACGTTCGCCAGGCTGGCACACTCCCGGCGCTGGCCGCGCTGGCCACGGCGGGGTACGTCGGCCGTGCGGAAGCCACCGAATTCGCCCACGACTATCGCATGCTGCGCCTGATGGAACATCGGCTGCAGTTGCAGAAATTGCGCCGAACCCACCTGGTGCCCCGTGACGAAGCCCAGCTGCGGGTGCTGGCCCGGTCCACCGGCCTGGCCACGAGCGCTGCCGGGCTGACCATCCGCTGGTCTGAGACAAAACAACGCGTTCGTGGCCTGCACGAACGGCTGTTCTACCGCCCCTTGCTGTCGGCCGTGGCCTCGCTGCCGGCGGAAGGCCTGAACCTGACGAGCGCGCAGGCCGAAGCGCGCCTAGCGGCGATCGGCTTTCTCAATACCAAGGGCGCGCTCGCGCACATCGCGGCCCTTTCCGGCGGGGTGTCCAGGCGTGCGGCCATCCAGCGGCACCTGCTTCCCGTCTTATTGCAGTGGCTGTCGCAGGGAGCCGACCCGGACTACGGTTTTCTGGTTTTTCGGCGACTGAGCGACAACCTCGGCTCGACCTACTGGTTTCTGCGCATGCTGCGGGACTCCTCAGGCGCCGCCGAGCGCCTCACCCGCGTGGTGTCGGGAAGCCGGTACATCGGCGAGTTGCTGGAGAAGATCCCCGAAGCGGTGGCCTGGCTCGAAGACGAGGCTGATCTTCAGCCGCGACCACTCAAGGCTCTGCAGGACGAAGCCCGGGCCGTGCTGGGACGGCATGAGAGCCCGGATGCCGCAGCAACGATTCTGCGCGCGGCGCGGCGCCGCGAGATGCTTCGGCTGGCCTTCGCGTCGCTCCTCGGCCAGATCGACCTAGACCAGCTTGGCCAGGGCCTGACCGATGTCAACGCGACCTATATTCGGGGTGTCATCGCCGCCATCCGCGGGGGAGACCTGACCGTTCATTGGGGTACCGAGGTGGCCGGCGGCGAGGCTGTTTCCGCACGTTTCGCCGGCGACGGGATTGAATTCGGCGTGATCGGTATGGGCCGGTTCGGGGGAGCCGAGCTCGGTTTTGGCTCCGACGCCGACGTCATGTACGTGTTCCGCGCTGGCACCCTCGAGGGCGAAGCGGCCAACGAGCGGGCCCGCTACATCGTACGGGAGCTCACCCGGCTCACCGAAGACGGTCGGTTGCCGCTCGACCTGGACATCGGGCTGCGGCCGGAGGGCAGCAACGGTCCGGTGGTGCGGTCGCTCGACTCCTACCAGGCGTACTACCGCCGCTGGTCGATGACCTGGGAGGCCCAAGCGCTACTCCGCGGACGCGGTGTGGCCGGAGACGCCGCGTTGTTGCGCGATTTCGGAGCGGTCGCCGACGAGGTGCGCTACCCGGCCGCCATCAGCGAGCAGGCCGTGCGGGAGGTGCGCCGCATCAAAGCTCGGGTAGAAAACGAGCGTCTGCCGCAGGCCGCCGACCCGAACCGGCACCTCAAGCTGGGGCGCGGCTCGCTCAGCGACGTGGAGTGGCTGGTGCAGTTGCTGCAGCTCCGGCACGCGGCAGCGATTCCAGCGTTGCGAACGACATCCACGCTGTCAGCATTGGCTGAAGCCGTCAGTGCCGGACTGATACCGGCAGCGGATGCCGCGGTGTTGCGTAGCGCGTGGATCTTCGCGTCCCGCGCCCGCTCGGCCATCACGCTGTGGACGAACCACACCTCGAACGTGCTGCCGACCGATCGCGCGGCCTTGGAGGGAATCGCTCGGGTCATGGAATACCCGCCAGGGTCGGGAAACCAGCTCGAAGACGACTACCTCGCCGTGACCCGACGCTCCCGCGCGGTGTTCGAGCGTCTTTTCTATGGTCCCGTGGAACGTCCAGGACCCACCGTCGGCTGACCCTCCGTCGGCTGACCCTCCGTCGGCTGACCCGGCCGGCCGGCGCGGCAACCGGCCTGGTCAGCCGCAACAGGAAAGGGACCCGCATCCCAAGATGAGGTCCCTTTCCTGTGTTGCTACCGCAGTACTTCGTTCAACTGTGGTTGCTGGGGCTTAAACGCCGTAGTACAGTTCGAACTCAAACGGGTGCGGACGCTGGGCAAGCGGCTTGATCTCGTTTTCACGCTTGTACTGGATCCAGGTTTCGATCAGTTCGGGCGTGAAGACGTTGCCTGCGAGCAAAAAGTCGTGGTCAGCTTCGAGGGCCTGCAGGGCCTCCTCAAGCGAGGCGGGAAGCTGGGGAATGTTTTTGGCTTCTTCGGGGGGAAGCTCGTAGAGGTCCTTGTCGACTGGCTCGTGCGGCTCGATGCGGTTTTTAATACCGTCGAGACCGGCCATGAGCTGCGCGGCGAAGGCGAGGTACGGGTTGCCGGACGCGTCGGGAGCGCGGAATTCGAGGCGCTTGGCCTTCGGGTTCGTGCCGGTGATCGGAATTCGAATCGACGCGGAACGGTTTCCGGCCGAGTAGACCAGGTTGACCGGGGCTTCAAAGCCGGGAACGAGACGGTGGTACGAATTGACCGTGGGGTTCGTGAAAGCCAGTACGGCGGGGGCGTGCTTGAGCAGGCCGCCGATGTACCAGCGCGCCAGGTCAGACAGGCCACCGTAGCCGGCCTCATCATAGAACAAAGGCTTACCGTCGGCCCACAGGGACTGGTGCGTGTGCATGCCAGACCCGTTGTCGCCGAATAGCGGCTTCGGCATAAACGTGGCGGTCTTGTTCCACTCGTGCGCGGTGTTTTTGACGATGTACTTGAACTTGAGCAGGTCGTCTGCGGCCGTCACCATGGTGTCGAACTTGTAGTTGATCTCGCCCTGACCGCCGGTGCCCACTTCGTGGTGGCTGCGTTCAAGGATGAGGCCCGATTCGATCAACTTGAGGCAGATGTCATCGCGCATGTCAATGTGCTGGTCGACCGGGCTGACTGGAAAGTAGCCACCCTTGAAGGGTGTCTTGTTGGCGAGGTTTCCGCCGTCTTCCTTGCGGCCTGAGTTCCAGGCACCCTCGCTGGAGTCGACCTTGTAGTAGCTGGTGTGCTGGTTCACTTCGTAGCGCACGTCGTCGAAGATGTAGAACTCCGCTTCGGAGCCGAAGAAGGCGGTGTCGCCGATGCCGGTGGAGGCGAGGTACTTCTCGGCCTTCTTTGCTACCTGGCGCGGGTCCTTCGAGTAAATCTCACCATTACGGGGGTTGTAGATGTCGAAGAGCATAATGAGCGTCTTCTCGGCGCGGAACGGGTCGAGGTACGCAGTCGATACGTCGGGAATGAGCTGCATGTCTGATTCGTGGATCGACGCGAAACCGCGGATCGAGGAGCCATCAAACATTTGACCAACGGTGAAGAACTCTTCATCGACGGTGGAGGCCGGAATGTTGAAGTGCTGCTGCACACCGGGGAGATCGGTGAAACGGATGTCAAGAAACTTGACGTCATTGTCATTAATGAATTTAAGCACTTCGGACGAATCGCGGAACATGCGGATTAACTCCAGACGACGGGGGTATGGAAACGACCGAATCGGTTACATCGGTTTCATTGAGATTAGTAGCGCTGCGTTACTTGTCCGTGACGCTTATGTTTCGCCCATGTTACAGCGGCGGCTCCTCGGTAGACTCATCGGGTGCCAGACTCCAGCTCCCGCCCGAACACTTTTGGTCAGCTTCCGCCCAGCAAATGGCCGGGGGAGCGGCTCGGATTACCCCAGATCGGCCCGAGTTCCATAGGCCGTCCCTGGCGGCGCCTGCTCGGCTTCGCCATCGACTGGGCGATCGCCATCGGAGTCTCCGCGATCTTCTTCGACTACGATCCGGCCGCGAACCTGATCATTTTCGTCATTATGCAAATCGTCTTCATTCCGACGATCGGTGCCAGTATCGGTCATCGTCTCGTAGGGCTGCGGATCATTTCCATCCACGGCGGGTGGGTCGGACTGTGGCGGCCGGTCGTTCGCTCCGTACTGCTGGGCATTGCGCTTCCCGCGCTGGTGTGGGACTCCGACCAGCGCGGCTTCCACGACAAGATCGCTGGGACAGCGCTTATCCGCCAGTAGGGATTTGCCAGTAGGGATTCGCCAGTAGGGATTCGCCAGCCCGGATTCACCGGTCGAGATTCGCGGGTCGAAATTGCAGATTCGCCGGTAGAGCGAACGTCAGAACGATGAAGGGCCGGACAACGTGTCCGGCCCTTCATTCCTGCCTGAGCGGCGTCAGCCGCGCTGCGGGCGCGCCTTCATCGGGTCGACGCCCTTGGGGATGGGAAGTTTGGTGCCCATGGAATTGAGGCGGTTGTTCACGGCCAGCACTTCGGCCTTGGTCAGGGTGGGCTTGATCCGGGTGAGGCGGCGTGCCAGCTTGTGCAGCGGCACGGCGTCTTCGTCGGGTCCGACCGAGATCACGGTGACGCCGACGTTGCCGCCGATACGCACGATTTTGCGCTTCTCCTCGTCAAGCATGCGGGCAGTGCGCGTCTTGGGGCCCTCGCTGATCAGCACGACGCCGCCGCGACCGACCGCACGATAGACCGCATCCTGGGTTTTACCGTTGACGGCTACCGGCATCTCACTGCCGACCCAGCCCCGCTTGAGCGAACTGCGCAACACTGCCCCCACGGCACCAGGCTGGCCCTCGATCTGCGAATAGGCGGCTTTCTCGGCACGTCTACCGAGGATGATAAGCATCGCCAGAATACCGGCGAGCACGCCAGCGACGATCCAGAGCACCATCGTGAAGACGTTGCTGCCCGGGATCAGCAGGGCCAGTGCCAGGCTGATCAGAACGGGTATGAGGAAGGCCAAAACCAGAATCCAGACGATGTTCGAGTCGTAGCGTCTCGTCATCTGGAAAACCTGCCACATTTGCTTCAAGCGGCCGGGCTGTTTTGCTTTTTTGGGGGTCTTTTCCTTGCTGCGTGCCATGGGTATAAGACTACCCAGTCACTCGAATGCCGCGTGACCGAATTCGCATTACGAAACGGCCTGGGCAAAGCCGAGCTGGGCATCCGCCAGTTGGCGCAGTTCGGGCGGTATCGCCCGTCCGGTCGCGACCATGGACTGGGCCCACAGACGACCAGCACGATAGGACGAGCGCACGAGCGGGCCGGAGAGAACGCCCAGAAAGCCGATCTCCTTGGCTTCTTCGTTGAGCTCGACGAACTCTTCCGGGCGCACCCAGCGTGCCACCGGCAGGTGCCGGGCACTCGGACGCAGGTATTGGGTGATGGTGATGATGTCGGTTCCGGCCTGGTAGAGGTCGTGCAGCGCCTGGGTGATCTCCGCACGTTCTTCGCCCATGCCGAGAATCAGGTTGGATTTGGTGATCAGGCCGGCGTTCCGGCCCTGGGTGAGCACGTCGAGCGATCGGTCGTAGCGAAACGCCGGGCGGATGCGCTTGAAGATGCGCGGCACGGTCTCCACGTTGTGCGCGAATACCTCCGGTTTGGCGTCGAAAACCTGGGCGAGGTGTTCCGGGTTGCCGGAGAAGTCCGGCACGAGAATCTCAACGCCGGTACCAGGACTTTGCTGGTGAATCTGGCGAATCGTCTCGGCATACAACCAGGCGCCCTCATCGGGCAGGTCGTCGCGAGCCACGCCGGTGACTGTCGCGTAGCGCAGGTTCATGGTCACCACGGATTCGCCGACGCGGCGCGGTTCGTCGGTGTCGTAGTCGGCCGGTTTTCCGGTGTCGATCTGGCAGAAGTCACATCGCCGGGTGCACTGGGAGCCCCCGATCAAAAAGGTTGCTTCGCGGTCTTCCCAGCATTCAAAGATGTTGGGGCAGCCTGCTTCCTGACACACGGTGTGCAGGTTTTCGCTCTTGACCAGACTTTGGAGTTTCTGGTATTCAGGCCCCATCCTGGCGACCGTCTTGATCCAGGCGGGCTTGCGCTCGATCGGCGTTTGGGCGTTGCGAATTTCCAGGCGCAGGAGTTTGCGGCCTTCGGGTACTGCGCTCATGCGTGCGTCCTGACGGTCTCAAGGCTGGCGGGGGAGCAGCTGACAGGGGAGCAGCTGGCGGGGGACAGGCTGGTCGGGTTCAGGCCCGGCGCGCGAAGGAAGGCTTCGGTGATGGGGTCGATCAGCTCGCCGGGGTTGACGGCGTGCCCGAGCACGCGTGACATCGTGGTAACGCCGGCGTCGCGGATTCCGCAGGCGACGATGCGCGAGTAGGGTTCGAGCGAGTTGCTGCAATTGAGCGCGAAGCCGTGCATGGTCACACCCTCGGCGACCCGAATGCCGATGGCGGCGATCTTGTCTTCGTGACCGGCTTCGCCGACCCACACCCCTGAACGTCCCGGCACCCGGACCGCATCGATGCCGAAGTCGATCAGGACCTCGATCAGCATGCCTTCGAGGGAGCGAACGTAGCCGACAACGTCGACGGGTTCCTGAAGGTGCAAGATGGGGTAGCCGACCAATTGGCCGGGGCCGTGCCAGGTAATTTTGCCACCGCGGTCGACGTCGATGACCGGCGTGTCGTCAATGGGGCGTTCCTCGGGCAGGGTGCGTTTTCCGGCGGTGTAGACGGCCGGATGCTCCAGGAGGAGGACGGTGTCCGGGCGCTCTCTGGCGACGACGGAACGGTGGACTGCGCGTTGGAGCTCAAGGCCCTCAACATACGGCACGGAGTTGGCGCTTAGCCCCGCGACGACAAAGTCGAGCATCTCCCCAGTCTAGGGGCAGAGTTGGCCTGGTGGGCGGTGTCAGCGCCGGCGGCCGGCGCCTAGCGGATGCCTCGGCTCCTCCACCGTGAAAGAACATTGTTTGTTCTGCACGGATGCGGGATGCGCTACACGGCTGACCGGGCCCCCACCCGATCATGGAGGTGTGAAACGACGCACTGAACTGCTACTGGCCCCGGTCGACGATACGACATCGCTTCGTCCTCGTCGTGGCCCGTACACGCCACCTCGCGGTGAAGCTGAGGTCACCGCTGCGGGAACGATGCACACGGATGGCGTCGTCGCCGGACACCGAGTGATTCGCTTGCTGGGCACGGGAGATCGAGCCACGGTGTACCTGGGGCATTCCCCGAGCAACCAGGCCGTGGCCCTGAAAATCTTTCGGGCCGACACCGCGGCAGCCGGTATCGAGCTCGATATCGCCGTGCTTACGTCATTGGCAGCGCCCGGGCTCGTGCACCTGCTTGATGTCGCGCAGCTCGCTGACGGTCGAATCTGCCTGGTGCTGGAACGACTCGCCGGGGGATCCCTGGCACGATACCTCGTGGCCAACCCGCGGCTGTCCCCCGAGGAGGTCGTAACGCTGCTGGCACCGGTCACCGTCGCGCTGAGGTCCATGCACGCTGCCGGGTTTGCGCACGGGAGCCTAAGCCAGGCCACCGTCCTGCTCGACGAGAACGGTCGAGCCGTGCTGACCGGTTTCGGCGCTGTTTCGCGGTTCAGCGACGATACCCGAGAGCGGATCCGACTGCTCCAGGCGGACTACGCTCGCCTGGGTATCTTGATGCAGTCCCTCGTCGACACGCTCGACCCGGCACACCCGCAATTTCTGAGTGGGGCGGCGGTGTTGCGGCGATTCGAGGCCGCCACCAACCCGACCGGTATCCGGGGATCCGGGGCAAGCGCTGCCGGCGCGCCCCTGGGGACCGTGCTCGATGTCCTGGAACACGACCTCTTCGAGTGGGCCGATGCCGCACCGTTGCGCGGTTTTCCATCCGCTTCCCAACCAGACACGAACGCTCCGAGCCGGTCCGTTCCCGAGGTCCGCTCGACATCTCGTGGCGTCGTGCCGGCCCCCTCGGCCAGCGAACACGACATCGCCATTCACGAGTATGCCGATCAGAACTGTACCAATCAGGCACCGAACAAGTTCTCAGACAATCGCCGGATTCATCTCGACGATGGTCTGGCCGGCCCAGCAGACCCCGACTTCGATGACGGGTCCGCCCACGTTGACTTTCAAATCGACGACAGATTCGACCGTGAATTCGATGATCAGCCGCCCCGCGGACGCTTCGGTGCAGCCGGCGACGCCCTGCGCAGGTTCTCCGACCGCTGGGCGGTACGGGGGCGAGGATTGCAACCGCCAGCCTGGTTGGGTCGGGCCCTCGCGACCGTGGTCGACTCGCATCCGCTCAGAGACGCCGGGCACGTGCTCCGCAAGCGGCTGCACGGCCACCGACGGCCACTCCTGGTGTCGGTCCTCGGCGGTGCGAGCGTTTTCGTACTCGCTCTTACCCTGTTTCCCGTGTCTGGGCAGGCAGATGGAGTGGGGGCAGATAAAGACACAGTCTCACGGGCCCCGGCCAGCGACTCTCCACCGGCCACTGCACCAGCGGATGCCGCAGGCTCGGCCGACCCGCCTGCCGACCCGCCTGCCGACCCGAACACCGATTCGAACACCGACCGGGCTGGCGCACGGCCCGTCGCGGACGGTGCGGCAGCCCCCGACCCGGCGGCAATAGCGGGAGACGACCCCGTACCGGCAGTCGTGGCGCTGCTTGCGCGCCGGGCGTCCTGTCTGGCGACCTCGTCCCTGGTCTGTCTGGTCGACGTGGATCAGACCGGTTCGGCCATGCTGGCCCTAGACAGCTACGACGCGCGCGAACGTCAGCAGGGCAGAACGGGCCGCAACATGGCCGACTACGTGGGTTTCCTGCCGGCACTGGCGGAACGAAACGGCGACTTGGCCGTCGTCGGGCTGACCCCGGAGCCGGGGGACGAAAAAGGCCAGCCAGCCTCGGTCCTTGTGGTCAAGGGCGAGGGTGGCTGGCGTCTCCGTGAGATATTCGACTACTGAGTCAGCTCGGTGAGCGTCAAGCAGGTTCGAAGATGCCCGGCATCAGATGCCGAGGTCGCCCTCGAACGCTCCGGCTTCGAGCCGTGCCTTCATCGTGGTCAGGAAGCGGGCAGCATCCGCTCCATCGATGATGCGGTGGTCGTAAGACAGCGCGAGGTACACGCTGGATCGGATGGCGATGGAGTCGAGGCCGTCGTTGGTAACCACAAGCGGCTTCTTGTAGACGATTCCGGTTCCGAGAATGGCGCTCTGCGGCAGGAACACGACGGGGGTATCGAACAAGGCACCGCGCGAACCGGTGTTGGTCAGCGTAAACGTTCCGCCACTCAATTCATCGGGCTTGAGCTTGTTGTCACGGGTGCGAGCGGCGAGGTCGGCGATCTGGGCGGCGAAACCGGCCAGATCGAGTTCCCCGGCGTTACGCACGACCGGAGTCAGCAGGCCACGCTCGGTGTCAACGGCGATACTGATGTTCTCCGAGGCCGGATACACGATCGTGTCTCCCTCGATCGTGGCGTTCACGATCGGGATAGCCCGAAGTGCCTCGGCGGCAGCGAGGGCGAAAAACGGCAGGAATGAGAGCTTGTTGCCCGTCTTCTCGGCGAACGCACCCTTGACCCGGTCACGCAACATAGCGACGCGGGTGACATCGACCTCGACCACGGTGGTGAGCTGAGCTGATGACTGCATCGAGATGACAGCACGCTCGGCGACGACCTTGCGCAGGCGGGACATCGGCTGGGTGGTGCCGCGCAGCGGCGAAACCTCCACCACGGGGGCAACTGCGGCCGCGCCGCCAGCCGAGGCGGCCTGCACGATGTCTTCCTTGCGGATACGTCCGCCCACGCCGGTGCCGCTAATCGTCGACAGGTCGACGCCGGCCTCGTTCGCGAGCTTGCGCACGATCGGGGTGACGTAACCGCTGGTGCCGGCGTGTGAGCCACGAGCTGCGGGGGAGGCGACGGCCGGTGCCGCAGCAGCGACGGGCGCGGGTGCTGCAGCGACGGGGGCGGGGGCAACCGGTGCAGGAGCGGCCACGGGGGCGAGGGCGACCGGTGTTGGAGCAGCCACGGGCTCCGGTGCTGCAACCGGTGCTGGAGCTGCCACGGGGGCTGCGACGGGCTCCGGTGCTGCGACCGGTGCCGCGACGGGCTCCGGTGCTGCGACCGGTGCCGCGACGGGCTCCGGTGCTGCAACCGGTGCAGGCGCCTCGGCAGCGGGTGCGGCAGCGCCGGATCCATCGCCGATAGTGACGAGCGGGGTGCCGACCTCGACGGTCTCGTCTTCCTGCACCAGGATGGCTTCAATGATGCCGGCGACCGGGGACGGGATTTCCGTGTCCACCTTGTCGGTCGATACCTCGAGCAACGGCTCATCGACCTCCACGCGGTCGCCCACGTTCTTGAGCCAGCGGGTGACCGTGCCCTCTGTAACACTCTCTCCGAGTGCCGGGAGGCTGACGGATTCGCTCATGCGTATGTCTCCTTCAAAACCGTTTGCTTGTCTAAAATTTGGATGAAAATGGTGGGATCCGCCTACATCGCGTGAAGCGGTTTGCCAGCGAGGGCCAGGAAGGCCTCACCCATCGCTTCATTCTGCGTCGGATGCGCGTGCAGGAACGGAGCGATGTCCTCCGGGTACGCTTCCCAGTTCACCACGAGCTGGCCTTCGCCGATGAGCTCGCCGACGCGGGCACCGATCATGTGAATGCCCACGATGGGGCCGTCCTTGACCCGTACGAGCTTGACGGAACCGGCGGTACCGAGAATCGAGCTCTTGCCGTTTCCGCCGAGGTTGTACTCGTAGGTGGAAATCTGGTCGGCACCGAATTTGTCGGCGGCCTTGGCTTCGCTGTACCCGACGGAGGCGACTTCTGGGTCACAGTAGGTGACCTTGGGGATGTTCACGTCCTCGACAATGATCGGGTTCAACCCGGCGATTTCCTCGGCAACGAAGATGCCCTGTTGAAAACCGCGGTGCGCGAGCTGCAGCCCGGGAACGATGTCTCCTACGGCGTAGACGCCCGGGATGTTCGTGGCGAGGCGCTCGTCGGTGAGAACAAACCCACGGTCCATGGTGACTCCGACCTCGTCGAAGCCGAGATCCGCCGTGACCGGGCCACGGCCGACGGCCACGAGCAGGAGGTCGGCCTCAACGGTCGCACCGTTCTCGAGGGTGACGACGACGCCAGAGTCGGACTGAGTGACACTCTGAAAGCGGATGCCGAGGGAATACTCGATACCGCGCTTGCGGAACGCGCGCTCGAGCTGCTTGGAGATGGACTCTTCCTCGTTGGGAACGAGGTGCGGCAGGGCTTCGATGATCGTGACGTCGGCGCCGAAAGACTTCCAGACGCTGGCGAACTCAACACCGATAACGCCGCCGCCGAGCACGGCAACCTTCTTCGGAACGTAGTCCAGGGCGAGTGCAGTCTCGCTCGTGATGACGCGGCCGCCGATCTCGAGGCCTGGCAGGGACCGGGAGTAGGAACCCGTGGCCAGGATCACGTTCTTGCCGACGATCAGGTCGTCGCCGACCTGAACGGACGTAGGCGAGACCAGGTGGCCTTCGCCCGCGATCACGGTGATGCCGCGAGCCTTGATCAGACCCTGCAGTCCCTTGTATTTGCTCGCCACGATTCCCTCGCGGAACGCGGTGACGGCAGCGATGTCGATGCCCTCGAACGCCGTCTTGACGCCGTATTTCGCGGCTTCCCGGCTGACGTCGGCAACCTCGGCCGAGTGCAGGAGGGCCTTGGTCGGGATGCAGCCAACGTGCAGGCACGTGCCGCCGAGTTTGCCCTTCTCGATCAGACCAACGGTGAATCCCAGCTGCACGGCCCGCAGCGCTGCTGCGTATCCACCGCTTCCGCCACCGAGAACGACAATGTCAAAATTCTGTTCCGACACTCAGCTACTCCCTCGCGCATTACGTTCTGTCACAACGACCGACGGATTGTGCTGATCGGCCGCGTGGTTTGACAAGCTTTTCTTGCCCCTACGACTGTACTACGGGCGTGAAAAGTCCTCGGCCAGTCGAAGCAGCGCTCGAACGGACACGCCGGTCGGTCCGGTTGCCGTGAATCCCCAGCCGGCTCCGGAGTTCTGGGCCGGTCCGGCGATGTCGAGGTGAGCCCACGGAATCGTCTGCCCGGCGGCATCCGTTCCGATGAATTCCCGCAGAAAGACCCCGGCGAGGAGCATCCCGCCGGCTGTGCTGCCAATCTTCGCGTTTGCGATGTCGGCGACGTCTGAATTGAGGGTGGCGCGCAGCTCGTCCGGGAACGGCATTGGCCAGGCAGCCTCGCCGACCGCGGCGCTGGCCGCGAGCACCTGCTGCACGAGAACGTCATCGCCCATCGTGCCGAAATAACGGTTGCCGAGGGCGACCACCTGAGCTCCGGTCAGGGTCGCGACGTCGACGATGGCGTCGGGGTGTTCCTCGGCCGCGGCGACGAGGCCGTCGGCGAGTACGAGGCGACCCTCGGCATCCGTGTTGAGCACTTCGACGGTTCGGCCACCGCGCATTCGAAGCACGTCATTGGGTCGAATAGCCGAACCCGACGGCATGTTCTCGGCGATGCACATCCACGCGGTGATGCGCACCGGCAGCTTGAGCCGGGCAGCGGCGACGACCACGGCGAGTACCGTGGCTGCACCGGTCATGTCGTATTTCATGCCGACCATCGATGCCGGTGGTTTGAGGGAGAGTCCGCCGGTGTCGAAGGTGATGCCTTTGCCGACGAGGGCGAGGTGCTTGACGGCCTCGGCCGGGGAATAGCTGAGCTTGACCAGGCGCGGCGGTCGGGTGGATCCGGCTCCGACGCCGACGATGCCGCCGAACCCGTCGGCGGCGAGCTCGTGTTCATCCCAGACGGTCACCTGGAGCGGCAGGTCGCGCGCGGCCAGGATCGCCAGGTCGGCGAGCGACGCCGGGTAAAGGTCGAGCGGCGGCATGTTCACGAGGTCCTTGACCAGGCGGATCGCCTCGGCGCTGGCCAGGGCGCGGTCCACAGCGGATGCCGCCGGAGTCGTGCTGTGCACGACGACGCTGTGGGCTGGCAGCTTCGCGTCGGCGAGTGAACTGTGACGGTAGGTCGTATAGGAGTAGCCGCCGAGGGCAGCACCCTCGAGCACAGCCTCCACCTGAGCGGCGTCGGTCAGCGGAATTGCGAAGGCAACCGAGGCGGCACCGGTCAGTTGGCGTACGGCTGAACCCGCCGCGTGGCGGAGGGTGTCGGTGCTGACCTGCCGTCCGAGCCCGACGATGGCGATCCCGCGCGGGGTCCCGACATCGGCCACCAGACGCACCACCTCATCACGCGCGCCGGTCGCGTTCAGCAGCGGTAGTTGAGCCGCCACCGACGAGATCAGGGCCTCACCGAGCGTGACGTCGGCGAGCAGCCGCGCTCCATCATCCGTTTGGAGCGCAGCGAGGATGAGAACGTCGGCGGCAGAGGCCCGCGCGGACTCGGTGGACAGGGACAGTGTGGGAACAGTCATACATCGATGGTAGCCGTGGCCTGTTGGCGCCGACGGTCCGGCCTGTTCGCTTGCCCCTGTTCGCTCTCGGCGCGATGCTGAACGCCCGCAAACACAACACGAAAGGGGCCTCCGGATTAGAGTTAAGGAATGTCAGACCCAGAGGAGCTCTACGAACTCACCGTTGACGCCGATGGCGTCCCGCAAGGTTTACATCTGGTTATGGGCCTGACCGGCTTCGCGGATGCCGGCGGTGCGGTCGCGCAGTTCACCGACTACCTTTTGACCACACTGGATCACACGGTGGTGGCGTCCTTCGACACCGACACCCTGCTCGACTATCGGGCCAGACGCCCGATCATCTACTTCGATCAGGACCACCTCACCAACTACCAGCCGCCGTCACTGCGACTGTATCTGGCCCGCGACGAGATCGGGCAGCCCTTCCTGTTTTTGACCGGCTTTGAGCCCGACTTTCGCTGGGAGCAGTTCACCGCGGCCATGCTGCAGCTCGTCGACCGATTCACCGTCGCGTCGACCACCTGGGTGCACGCCATCCCCATGCCAGTGCCGCACACCCGCCCGGTCGGTGTAACGGTCAGCGGCAATCGTTCTGATCTCATCGAGAACCGTTCGGTGTGGCGGCCACACACCCAGGTGGCCGCCAACGTTCTGCACCTGCTGGAATATCGCCTGCAGGAGCGAGGGGCATCGACGGTCGGATACGTGTTGCTCATTCCGCATTACCTCGGCGACACCGAGTTTCCGGCGGCAGCATTGAGCGCCCTCGAAAGCACGAGCGCGTCCACCGGATTGATCTTTCCGACCGATCGCCTGCGCGAAGCCAATCGCGAGTTCGTCGCGCGCATCGATGATCAAGTGCAGAGCAACCCCGAACTGGCCAAGCTCGTTGGCACCCTCGAGCAGCGGTACGACGCTTATATGGAGGGCAGCCCGCTGCGCTCGCCCCTCACAGATGAAGACGGGGAGCTACCATCGGCTGATGAAATCGCCGCGGAACTCGAGAATTTTCTCGCCCTGCGCCGTAGTCGTGACGATGGGGCCACCAGCTGAACATAACTGATCACGCCTTTCATCGCCCGCCGGAGCGATCTGATTCATCGCTGCGGGGAACGCGATAGGTTTGATCGGGTGAACTCTCGTCGATCCACCCTGATCTTTATCATCGGGTCGTTCGCGTACCTGTCGGCCGTCTTGCAGCGCACCTCGATGGGCATAGCCGGGGTGGCCGCCACGGAGCGGTTTGGAGGCTCAGCTGCCATCCTGTCGAGCCTGGCAGTCGTTCAGCTCATCGTGTACGCCGCGGCGCAGATCCCAGTTGGCGTGTTGATCGACCGATTTGGGCCGCGGGTGCTCATGATCACCGGAACCGCGCTGATGGTGACCGGCCAGATCACCCTGGCCCTGGCGCCTGATATCAGCGTCGCGGTCATCGGCCGTATTCTCGTCGGCGCGGGCGATGCCACCATCTTCATCTCGATGATCCGCCTGATCAGCTCCTGGTTCAGCGGACGCATGGTTCCCCTGTTGTCGCAGTGGATGGGCAATATCGGCCAACTCGGTCAGGTGCTCTCCGCGGTTCCTCTGGCCTGGCTGCTGCACAGGAGCGGATGGACCCCAGCCTTTCTCTCGGCCGCCTCCGTAGCAGTTATCGCTCTGATCGTGGTCATCATTTTTGTGCAGGACCGCCCCAGGGATGTCACCGAGCACGTGCGCGCCAACAGCCTCGGCATGGCGCTGACCCAGTTGCGGCACAGTTTTCGGCGCCCGGGCACCCAACTCGGATTCTGGTCCCACTACGTGACGCAGTCGTCCGGTACCGTGTTCAGCCTGCTCTGGGGCTATCCGTTCATGGTCTTCGGTCTCGGCTACGAACCGGCGTTCGCCGCCGGGATGCTCACCGTACTGGTCGGCGCCGGTCTCGTGTTCGGCCCGATCCTGGGTTTGCTGACGGCACGCCACCCGCTGCGCCGGAGCAATATCGTGCTGGGCATCGTGACGGCTATCGGCGTCGCGTGGGCGATCGTGCTCCTCTGGCCCGGGGTTCCGCCGCTCTGGACGATCGTGGTGTTGTTGGTGGTGCTCGGCATCGGCGGTCCCGGATCTCTGATCGGTTTTGACTTCGCGCGCACCTTCAACCCACAACGCAGCCTCGGCTCGGCCAACGGCGTCGTCAACGTCGGCGGCTTCACCGCGAGCTTCGTCATGATGTATCTGGTCGGGTTACTGCTCGACCTGCAGAACGGATGGCGCGTCGCCGGGGGAGCGTCGGGCGACCTGTACGCGCTTGATGCGTTCCGGCTGGCCTTCTCGGTGCAATACATCGTCGTCGGAATCGGCGTTGGCTTTCTGGTGCACGCGCGGAGGCGCACGCGGCGTCAACTCTCCCAAGATGAGGGAATAGAAGTCGCCCCGATCTGGGTTGCACTATCACGCGCCTGGAAACGGGGTAACAGATGATCGTAGTACGTGCTGTGGCTTGTCGTCCAGACAAACCGTGCAATAATTATTCCTAGGACCCGTTCTGGTCCGGGGCACGCTGATTTCGTTTCAGTGTGGGCATCCCGGGACTTGACATGGGTCCAAGTTCTGCCCAAAAACGCTTCTGGCTCCTTTCTGGCTTCCAGAAGCAGGTAAGACTCCGCATGAGAGGTGTTCGAATGGCAACCACCGTCAAGACCGAGGTGACCGACGAGTCTGTCACGACTCCCGTAGTACCGACGGTCAAGAAGACCGTCACCAAGGCGGCAGCAGCCAAGGCCGCCGCCGCTGAGGCTGCCGCGACGAAGAAGTCCGCAGCTGCAGCCGAGAAACCGGCTCCAAAGAAACGCGCCACCAAGGCGAAAATCGTCAAGAAAGACGACGAAGCCGACGTTGACGGTGGTTCCGAATCCGACGAAGACGAATCGGACGACGACAGCACCAAGCGCGCGGCATCGACAGAACCGCTTCCTAGCGGGGCCCTCGTACTCTCCCTCGTCGATGACGACGACGAGGTGCCGGTCTACTCCAGCGCCATCACCGGTGCCACGGCCGACCCGGTCAAGGATTATCTGAAGCAGATCGGCAAGGTCGCCCTGCTGAACGCGGCCGAAGAAGTCGAGCTGGCAATGCGCATCGAAGCCGGCCTGTTCGCCGAAGACAAGCTGTCGGAGATGACCGACGTCGAGAAGAAGAGTTCCCTCGGCCGTGAGTTGCAGTGGGTCGCCAAGGATGGCGCGAGGGCTAAAAGCCACCTGCTCGGTGCGAACCTGCGCCTCGTCGTGTCACTCGCCAAGCGGTACACCGGTCGTGGCATGCAGTTCCTCGACCTGATCCAGGAGGGCAACCTTGGGCTCATTCGGGCCGTCGAGAAGTTCGACTACACCAAGGGTTTCAAGTTCAGCACCTACGCGACCTGGTGGATTCGCCAGGCGATCACCCGCGCCATGGCCGACCAAGCCCGCACCATTCGTATTCCCGTGCACATGGTCGAGGTCATCAACAAGCTCGCCCGCGTGCAACGCCAGATGCTGCAGGACCTCGGTCGCGAACCCACCCCAGAAGAACTCAGCCGCGAACTCGACATGACGCCCGAGAAGGTCGTCGAGGTGCAGAAGTATGGGCGCGAACCGATCTCGCTGCACACCCCGCTCGGCGAAGACGGCGACAGTGAATTCGGTGACCTCATCGAAGACACCGAAGCCGTCGTGCCGGCGGACGCCGTGGGCTTCACCATGCTGCAGAAGCAACTCGAGAGCCTGCTCGACTCGCTTTCGGAGCGGGAAGCCGGCGTGATCCGCATGCGCTTCGGCCTCGGTGACGGCATGCCGAAGACCCTCGACCAGATCGGTGACACTTTTGGTGTCACGCGCGAGCGGATCCGTCAGATCGAGTCCAAGACGATGGCCAAGCTGCGCCACCCGTCCCGGTCGCAGTCCCTGCGCGACTACCTCGAGTAAACGTGACAGTGACAGGGTTCGCCCGGTTCACGACGTGCACTTCGTGAGCTCCCTTCGGTACGCTCCCGCGATTCTCGTCGGACGGGCCGTTAGGGTGCTGGCGCGGTGGCGCAAGCCGGGCGGCGGCTCCGCCATACCCGGGGTCGTCGTCAATCGCATCGCCCCCGGCTTTCTCGCCACGACCCTCAACGGGTTCCCGCTCGGGCTCGTGATCGTCACGGGATCCAGCGGCAAGTCAACGACGACGAAAATGCTCGTCGCGGTTCTACGAGCCCACGGCCTGAACGTCTTCACCAACCAGTCGACGGCGAACATCAGCCAGGGTCTGACCAGCGCCCTCCTGGAGCGGGTTAACCTGTCCGGGCGGATCGCCGGCGACGTCGCCGTGCTCGAAATGGATGAAGGACACGGCGCGTTGATCGCCGAATCGCTGACTCCTCGCGTCGTCGCCCTCACCAACGTCATGGTGGACCAGATCGACCGGTTCCACGACTCCGAGATGGTCGCCGCCCTGCTCGCTAAGATCGCTGCGCGCGCCACGGAGACGGTCGTACTCAACGCCGACGACCGTTACCTCGCCGATCTCGGCTCCAGCCTTGACGCCACCGTGCGGGTTGCCCGCTACGGGGTGACCGCGGCAGTGCTCGGCCAGTATCCCCGCGGGCTGGGTTACGCCGACACCGCAGCGAATCGACTGCCGGCCGGCACAGGCCTTCAGCTGACCCGAGTGGTGGGTCGTGACGCCGACGTACAGTTCCCTACGGGCGACCGCAGCATCCGTCTGCCGGCGCGGGGCATCCACTATGCCGTCGATGCTGTGACCGCGTTGAGCACGGCCCAGGCAACCCTTGGCGAAAGCTTCAGTCCCTCCGTGGCCTGTGCGTCACTGTCGGCCATGCCAGCCGTTTTCGGTCGCGGCGAGGTCGTCACTGTTCGTGGTAAAACCATTGAGTTCGTGCTCGTGCAAAACCCGTCCAGCTTTCAACTCAACGTTGACAGCCTCGAGGCCGGCACCGAGCAAATTCTGATGATCATCGGATCCGATGTTCGGGACCCATCGTACTTCTGGCCGGTGGATACCTCCGGCCTGGGTCACGTACTCATCGCGTCGGGCCTGAAGGCGCACGACATCGCCCTGCAGCTCGCCTACGACAACGTTGCAGTGGAACGCATCGAACCCGATGTGCCGACGGCCCTCGACGCGTTCCTGGCCCTGCCCGATCCCGTGTCCGGGGTGAAAACCATCATCTTCTCTGCCGACGGCATGCGTCGCACCCGCGCCCACCTCGGCCTCGTCTCCAACGCTGAGGATCCGGAATGACCGCCACGTCCCTGGGGCGACCGTTCACGGTCGTCTCGCTGCTGCCTCGCCTGCTCGACACCAACGGTGATGCCGGAAACGCCCGGGTGCTCGCCCAGCGCATGCGCTGGAGCGGCCACGACGCCCAGGTTGTCGATGTGCACTCGCGCGCCGATCTGCCCGGGCAGGTCGACGCCGTTTCGATCGGTTCAGGAACGGACGCTGCGCTCCTGCCGGCCCGAGATGGGCTGCGCACTCTGGTCGAAGAACTCCGCGTCTGGTCTAACAACGGGGTTCCCATCCTGGCCGTCGGGACCGGTTGGGAATTGCTGAGCTGGGGCGTCGACCTGGCCGACGGCAGCGTAGTGGAGGGCCTCGGGCTCGTTGCCGGCCATGCTGTGCCCCGGGCGACCCGAGCCACCGATGACATTATCGTCGCCTCGAAGTATGGGCGGCTGATCGGATTCGAGAACCACGCCCGTGACTATGTCGGCGCCGAAGCCAGTCCGCTCGGACGAGTCGTCCACGGCACAGGAAACGGCGACCAGGCAACTGGTCCCCAGATCGAAGGGCTGACCATGGGCGAGGTGTTCTGCACCCACCTGCACGGTCCGGTTCTGGCGCGCAATCCCGGCCTCGCCGACCATCTGCTGCTGGCAGCATTCAGTCGTCACGGACTCGAGTATTCCCGCGGTGCCTTGGCGGTCAGCGTCGATGCGACCGCACAGGCCGCACGCAATCAGGTTGCTGTTCGCTTAGGCCAGAGCGCCGAATACCCCAACGCGGGCAACGAGAAACCGCGCAGGTAGCTGGTATCTACCAGCCGCCTGCGCGGTATTTGTTCTGAACGAACTCCCCAATAATTAGGAGCGCTGGTCTTCGAGCAATCTGCTCGACTCGTCGTGCCAGCTTTCGGCGATGCTCGCGAGCTTCTCTTGGTGCTTTCGGCCGTGGTGGGCGCAGAACAGCAATTCGCTGTTCTTCACGACGACACGAATGTAAGCCTGGGCACCGCAAGCGTCGCAGCGGTCGGCTGCGGTGAGCTGGTGGGGGGTGCCCTGCTTGTTTACAGCACCGTTGTCTACAGCACCATTCTCGGTGGCGATCTGGGACATATTCTCCTCCTCCAGACTGAATTGCATGAACTCTATTCACTAATGTAAGCACGCCGGAGGACCAATGACGAGATGAACGGCCGGTATTTCGCTTACCGCGTAGACGTGGGCGGCCGGGTGTCGACCACCAACCAGCAAGCCGGCGCAAAAGATCACCGGTCGCGGCCGGTATTCTTGATGGTTGTGAGCTCCGACTATTCCGCCCGCCACCTGTCAGTCCTCGAGGGACTGGAGGCAGTGCGCAAACGCCCCGGCATGTACATCGGTTCCACCGACTCGCGCGGTTTGATGCACTGCCTGTGGGAGATCATCGACAACTCCGTCGATGAGGCCCTGGGCGGACACGGCGCGAGAATCCAGATTGAGCTTCACCCCGACCAGAGCGTCGAAGTGCGCGACACGGCTCGCGGGATCCCGGTCGACATCGAGCCCAAGACCGGACTGACCGGCGTCGAGGTCGTGTTCACCAAGCTGCACGCGGGCGGAAAATTCGGTAGCGGGTCCTACGCCGCGTCCGGCGGGCTGCACGGGGTGGGGGCATCCGTTGTCAACGCCCTGTCCGAGCGCCTCGACGTCGAGGTCGATCGTGACGGCAAGACCTGGGCCATGTCCTTCCACCGCGGCGAGCCAGGCCTGTTCGCCGATTCTGGGGAGAAGAGCCCCGACGCGCCCTTTACGCCGTTCGAAAGCCAGAGCGAACTGCGGGTGATCGGCAAGGTCAAACGCGGCGTCACCGGCACCCGAATCCGCTATTGGGCCGATCGCCAGATCTTCACCAAGGGCGCCACCTTCCAAACCGACGACGTGCTGAACCGAGCCCGCCAGACGGCCTTCCTCGTCCCCGGACTGGCCATAGAGGTGGCCGACCGACGAACAGAGGAGCCGGTCACGAGCCTGTTCCAGTTCGACGGCGGTATTTCCGAGTTCGTCGAACACCTCGCGACGGATGCCCCGATCACCGACACCTGGCGGTTGACCGGCAGCGGCACGTTCAGTGAGACGGTCCCCGTGCTGACCGACAAGGGTGCCATGGTGCCGACCGAGCTCGTTCGTGACTGCCAGGTCGACATCGCCCTGCGCTGGGGCACCGGCTACGACACGATCGCGCAGAGCTTCGTTAACATCATCGCCACCCCTAAGGGCGGTACCCACCAAGCCGGATTCGATGCCGGATTGCTGAAGTTTCTGCGAGGGCAAGTGGAGTTGAACGCCCGCCGCCTCAAGGTCGGCAGTGACAAGCTCGACAAGGACGACGTGATGGCCGGGCTCACCGCCGTGCTCACCGTGCGCCTGCCCGAACCCCAGTTCGAGGGGCAGACCAAGGAGGTACTTGGCACTCCGGCGGTACGCGCGATCGTCGCAAACGTCGTCGCCACGGCCATGGCCGAGCGCTACGCCTCAACGAAACGCGACGACAAGACGCAGTCAGCTTTGCTGCTCGACAAGATCGTCGCCGAGATGAAATCGCGCATCTCCGCCCGGGCCCACAAAGAGACCCAGCGGCGCAAGAATGCTCTGGAAAGTTCATCCCTGCCGGCGAAGCTCGTCGATTGCCGCAGTAACGACGTCTCCACGAGCGAGCTGTTCATTGTCGAGGGGGACTCGGCCCTCGGTACCGCCAAGCTCGCCCGCGACAGTGAGCATCAGGCGCTGCTACCGATCCGCGGCAAAATTCTCAACGTGCAGAAGGCGTCCGTCGCCGACATGCTCTCCAACACCGAGTGCGCCTCGATCATCCAGGTGATCGGAGCCGGCTCCGGCCGCAGCTTCGACCTGTCGGCAGCCCGTTACGGCAAGGTCATCATCATGAGCGACGCCGATGTCGACGGCGCCCACATCCGCACCCTGCTCCTCACACTGTTCTTCCGCTACATGCGACCGATGATCACCGAGGGCCGTGTCTTCGCCGCCGTTCCACCGCTGCACCGGGTCGTCGTCATGAACCCGGGCAGCAAACCCAACGAGACCATCTACACCTACTCGGAGACAGAACTCCATTCGGTGCTGAGCGCGCTAGAGAAGAAGAACCGCCGCTACCAGGACCCAATCCAGCGCTACAAGGGTCTCGGTGAAATGGATGCCGACCAGCTCGCAACCACAACCATGGAACGTGCCCACCGCACGCTGCGGCGGGTACGCGTCGACGACGCCGAGTCCGCCGGAAAGGTGTTCGAACTCCTGATGGGTAATGACGTGGCCCCCCGCAAGGAGTTCATCATCGACAGCTCCGACACGCTCTCTCGGGACCGCATCGACGTCTAGCGCGTTCCTTACACAGAGCGGTGGAACCTAGATCTCGGTGCCGATGGCTCCGATCAGGGCGTCGAGCATGACCCCGGAGGCGTCGCGGCGAGAGCCGGACTCCGGCAGAGCGCGGGGGGTGCCGTCCGGTCCGACAGCACGGGCGGGCGCCCGGCCGACCCACGCCACCGCGAGGGTGTCTTCGCCCTTGAGGAAACGTTGGGCCCGTACTCCGCTGGTCCCGCGCCCCTTGGCCGGGTATTCGGAGAACTCGCTCTGTTTGGCGCTGCCGGGATCGGTGCCGGGTAAGGTCTGGCTACTGGCGGCCACCGTGGCAACGACCGCCGCCTGGACATCGTCCGAGGAGAGGCTCGTGAAGAACACGACCGTTTCACCGGGAGTGAGCTTGATGCCGGCCATGCCGCCGGCCGCGCGGCCCTGCGGTCGCACGCCGAGAGCGGCGAAGCGCAGCAACTGCGCGTCCGATGTGATGAAGACCACATCGTCGTCCTCCGCACCCTGCACCGCACCGACCACTTCGTCTTTGGGCTTGAGCGCAATGATCTCGAAGTCGGGCTTGTTGGCCCAGTCATTGGGTGTGACGCGTTTCACAACGCCCTGCCGGGTGCCGAGTGCGATGGACCGATCGGAGTCGAGCGAGACGATCGCGAGTACTCGTTCCTTCTTGTCGGCTAATACCAGATACTCGCTGATGCGCACGCCCGCCGCCAGCTGAATCGACGTCGGCGGCATCACCGGCAGGTCGACGGGAGAAAAGCGGATGAGCCGACCGCGGTTGGTCACCGCGCCCACTTCGGTGCGACTCGTCGTGTCGAGCGTCGACAGCACGGCATCGTGCTTGCTGCGGCGCTGGGGTGGCTGGATCCGCGGCGGTACGGCGTCATCGACGGCGACCAGATCGACGCGGGCGATGCGCCCGGTTACGCTCAGGAAGACCCGGGTAGGTATGTCCTGCACCTCGAGCACCGCGGCCTGACGTTTGGCGGCAGCCGCAGACAAGCCGGCGATACTCGGCTTCGCCTCGGTGAGCACCGTGCGGCGCGGGGTTCCGAACTTCTCTGCCACCGCGCCCAGTTCTTCCGACACGAGCGTACGGATGGCGGGCTTGGATGACAGGAGCTTTTCGAGTTTCGCAATCTCCGCGAGCAACTGGTCTCGTTCAGCCTCAAGCTCGATGCGGGAGAACTTGGTCAGGCGTCGCAACCGAAGTTCGAGAATGTACTCGGCCTGAATCTGGCTCAGGTCGAACACGTCGATGAGTTTGGCACGGGCCTGCTCGGTGTCGTCGCTGGCCCGGATGACCTGGATGACCTCGTCAATGTCCAGAATCGCGACGAGCAGACCGAGAACGAGGTGCAATCGCTCCTTGCGCCGGGCCAGCCGATAGGCCGAGCGACGGGTGACGACGTCAATGCGGTGGTTGACGTACACGTGCAGCAACTCGAGCAGGCCGAGGGTCTGCGGGGCACCGTTGACGAGGGCGACGGCGTTGATGTTGAACGAATCCTCAAGCGGGGTGTAGCGGTAGAGCTGTTCGAGTACGGCGTCTGGGCTGAACCCGGTCTTGATGCCGATGACGAGGCGCAGTCCCTTGGTGCGGTCGGTGAGGTCGGTGACGTCCGAGATGCCGCTGAGCTTCTTGGAGTTGACGCCGTCCTTGATCTTCTCGATCACCTTTTCCGGGCCGACCAGATAGGGGAGTTCGGTCACCACGAGCCCGGTCTTGCGGGCGCTGATCGACTCGACCGCGACGCGGGCACGAGTTTTGAAGCTGCCACGGCCGGTGCTGTAGGCATCCTTGATGCCGGCCAACCCGACAATCGTGCCGCCGGTGGGCAGGTCGGGTCCCGGCACGAACTCCATCACATCGTCGAGGGTGGCGTGGGGGTGGGCCAGCAGGTGCCGGGCAGCTCCGACGACCTCGATCAGGTTGTGCGGCGCCATGTTCGTCGCCATGCCGACGGCGATGCCGCTCGTGCCGTTGACGAGCAGGTTGGGGTAGGCGGCTGGTAACACGTCGGGCTGGGTGAGCTGGTTGTCGTAGTTGGGCACGAAATCCACGACGTCTTCGTCGAGGTTCTCGGTCATGGCGAGTGCGGGGGCCGCCAGGCGGGCTTCGGTGTAGCGGGGTGCCGCCGGCCCGTCGTCGAGGGAGCCGAAGTTTCCGTGCCCGTCGATGAGAGGTACCCGCAAGGAGAAGGACTGGGCCATGCGCACCAGGGCGTCATAGATGGCCGTGTCACCGTGCGGGTGCAACTTGCCCATCACCTCACCGACGACCCGGGCGCTCTTCACGTGCCCCCTGTCGGGACGAAGCCCCATTTCACTCATCTGGTACAGGATGCGCCGCTGTACGGGCTTCAAGCCGTCCCGTGCATCGGGCAGTGCCCGGGAGTAGATCACGGAGTAGGCGTACTCGAGGAAGGACCCCTGCATCTCGACCGTCACATCGACGTCTTCGATGCGTTCGGTGCTGGCGGCGGCTGGCGGGGTGCTGTCTGAGCGGCTCATTGTGACTTCTGCTTCAGGCGTGCGACGAGAACCGGTCGAAACGGTCACCGCTGCACTATGGAGGGAGCGCCTTCGAGCGCTGGAGGGCTCGGGTTACTCCCTGTGAGAGAATAAGACCCGATGCCCACCATGCTACCGGCCCGCCAATTCAGTGCCCTCCGCCTTGCCGATGTTCTCACCAGTTCCCTCGATGCCGTCTGCGCCCGGCCGAACGCGCTGGGGCTTCCCGCGGTGCGGAAGGCCGTGATTATTTTGGCCGACGGTCTCGGCGCCAGCTCAATCCGCGCGCGGGCCGGGCACGCCCGTTTTCTGTCGTCCCGACTGAACAAGTCCAGCATCATCGACAGCGTTTTCCCGGCCACGACCGCCGCAGGAATCGCTACCCTGACCACCGGGGTGGAACCGGGCCAGCACGGCCTGGTCGGTTACCAGGTGCTCGATGGAGCCCGCGACCGCGTCGTGAACCAGCTCACTGGTTGGGATGGCGAAATGCAGCCAGCTACCTGGCAGCGAGCCCGCACCGTCTTCGACCGCGCCGCCGATGAGAACGTGCCGAGCTTCGCCATCGGCCCGAAACGGTTCGTGGCGTCCGGTTTCACCCAGGCAGTGCTCCGCGGCGCCCGGTACGTTCCTGCCGACACTGTGGCCGACCGCTTCGCTGCCGCGCGCAGCATCCTCTCGCAAAACCCGACGGCACTGATCTACCTCTACGTGGCCGAGCTCGACGTCGCCGCGCACGCGCACGGCTGGGAGTCAGACCGGTGGCTGGCCCAGCTCGAAACCCTCGACTCCGAAGTGAGCCGCTTCGCGTCCACCCTGCGCTCCGACGAAGGCCTGCTGCTCACCGCGGATCACGGTGTGATCGATGTGCCGAGCACCCGCCACGTCTTGTTCGACACCCAACCCGCGCTCATCACCGGTGTGCGCCATGTCGCGGGGGATCCCCGCTGCGTGCAGCTCCACCTGGAGCCGCAGCTGACGGCGGCGGAGCCCAGCGCCGCCGACACACTGGCGGACGCCTGGCGAGAGTCCCAGGGGGACCGCGCCTGGGTTTTTACCCGCGCCGAAGCTGTCGCCGCCGGACTGTACGGCCAGGTCGCCGAGGAGGTACTCCCGCGCATCGGCGATGTGCTCATCGCCGCCCGCAAATCCATCGCCTATTACGATTCTCGACCAGCGAATCAGAAGGCCCGCGGAATGATCGGGCAGCACGGTTCCCTCACCGATGAGGAAGTGCGGGTGCCGCTGATTCGCGCGGGCGCCTTCGCGAGATGATCCCGCCGAAAAGCTGACCGTCCGGCGCCCCCGGGGCACCGGACGGTCAGCGAGCTGTGGCGCGGCCCCGTCAGACCGGGTACTGGCGGCGCTTGACCTGCGGCTTGGGCAGACGCATGGGCCGCAGCTGCAGCGCGCGCATGGCCGCATACCAGCGCACCCGTTCTGCCTTGTCAGCCCCGAACTTGGCTTCGATCTTCTTGGTGAGGATGAAACCGAGCACAACGCAGTCGACGACAGCGAAGATAAAGAAGGCCCAGAGCGCAATGATGGACACGCCGGCGACACTAGGAACCGTGGTGAGCAGGATGACCAGGAACATGACCGGAATCATCAGCTCGCCCACGTTGAACCGTGCGTCGACGTAGTCGCGGGCGTACCGCTTCTGCAGGCCGCGTTCACGAAGCGGCAGGTACTTGTCGACACCGGCGGCCATGCCGGCCCTCGCCACATCGCGGGCGGCGGTGGACTTGGCACGCGCCTGCTTGGCGGCGAGCTTACGGTCGTCCGGAACCAGCGGGCGCTTGTTCGCCGCTTCCTGTTTCTTGCGGGTGGGGGTCGCCTGACCCTTACCCGCGTTGTGCGTGAGACCGAGACGTGCTGCGGTCTCGTCGGAACTTTCAATCGACGGCTGGGCGTCGGGGTCTACGGGAGGCTTGGCCACATCAAATCCTTGCAATTGGGTGCCTTAAGATTACCCGTATGACTGGTAACCCACAGACAAATTCCCGTTCCGACGGCGCAAAACTTGACCTCGCGGCCGATCCTGGCGCGCGCGATGCCCTCCGAACCGCGGTCGAACGGGGGCTCCCGAGCACGATCGCAGATCTCTGTGCGCTGGTGCGCATTCCCTCGGTGTCGTGGGCGGCGTTCGATCCTTCGCGGGTCGCCGCCAGCGCCGACGCCGTCGCCGCGCTCGTGCGCGAACTCGGCGTGTTTGAATCGGTCGAAATCGTGCAGGCCCGCATTCCGGGCGGCACCGAGCTTGGCCAGCCGGCGATCCTGGCGTCGCGCCCGGCCAGAAAGGGCCGTCCGACCGTTTTGCTCTACGCCCATCACGACGTACAGCCCCCCGGCCGAGATGAGGACTGGGAGTCGGACCCGTTCACACCAACCGTGCGCGGCGATCGCCTCTACGGGCGCGGCGCCGCCGACGACAAGGCCGGTGTCATGGCGCACGTCGCCTCCATTCGTGCCCTGGTCGCGGCCGTCGGCGCGGATTTCGATCTGGGAATCGCCCTGTTCATCGAGGGGGAGGAGGAGTTCGGAAGTCGCTCCTTCGCGACTTTCCTCGACGAAAACCGTGAATCCCTGCGCGGCGATGTGATCGTCGTAGCCGACTCGAACAACTGGGACATAAACACGCCGGCCATCACCACCGCTCTGCGCGGCAACGTCACCCTGCGTTTGACGGTGCGCACTCTGGCCCATGCCTCGCACTCCGGCATGTTCGGGGGAGCGGTGCCCGACGCCATGCTCGCCACCATCAAGCTGCTGGCCACTCTGTATCAGGATGATGGCTCGGTGGCCGTGGCAGGTCTCACCAGCATCGATGTCCCTACCCCCGAGTACTCTGAAGCACAGTTGCGCGCGGAGACGGGGTTGTTGCCCGGCGTCACACCGATCGGCCACGGCTCCATCCTCAGCCGGATCTGGTCGCAGCCCGCCCTGACTATCACCGGCATTGACGCGCCTACCGTGGACAACGCGTCCAACACGCTCACACCGTCGGTCAGCGTTCGCGTCAGCACGCGCATCGCCCCCGGCCAATCGGCGGTCGAGGCCGCCACGGCGATCGAGACCCATCTGCGTGAGAATGCACCATTCGGCGCCGTTGTCGAAATCGACGATGTAGACACCGGCGAGCCGTTCCTCGTCGACACCAGCGGGTGGGCCGTCACCGAGGCTCGATCTGCCATGACCGCTGCCTGGGGCGTGCCGCCGATCGACATCGGTGTCGGCGGGTCAATCCCGTTCATCGCCGACCTGGTGCGGGTCTTTCCGACCGCTCAGATTCTGGTCACCGGAGTGGAGGATCCGGATTCCCGGGCGCACAGTCCGAACGAGTCCCTCCACCTCGGCGTTTTCAAACGCGCGGTCCTGAGCGAGGCCTTCCTGCTCGGCAGCCTGAACGAACGCGTCGAGCCTTAGCCCAAAGTGAAGTCCATCACCAGCGGACCGCCAAGAAAATGTGAGACGGTGGGAATGCCCACGTCGACTTTCTGGTTGTCGCAGGTAGAATTTATGAGATCGCAACTCACTGCGATCGCAACTGTGCGTGACTGCGTGAACCGAGGAGAAGCATGACCGACACCATGACCGAAACCGTCAGCACTGCTGACACCGCACCCGCCCCGGCCGCTGCCCATGGCGTTGGTCTCACCGAGGCCGCCGCCCTCAAGGTGCGCAGCCTGTTGACTCAGGAAGGTCGTGAAGACCTCCGTCTGCGCGTCGCCGTGCAGCCCGGCGGTTGCTCAGGCCTGATCTACCAGCTGTACTTCGACGAGCGCGTCCTCGACGGCGATGCTCTCGTCGATTTCGACGGCGTCGGGGTCGTCGTCGATAAAATGAGTGTTCCCTACCTGGATGGCGCCTCGATCAACTTCGAGGACACCATCGAGAAGCAGGGTTTCACCATTGACAACCCGAACGCCGGCGGCAGTTGCGCGTGTGGAGATTCCTTTCACTAGCGCAGGTTTATTGCAGCATAGGTGTTGGAAAACACCCGGCAGGGACATCATCACTGAGATGATGTCCCTGTTTTCTTGCCCGAAATGCGCTCCATCCGCCCAAAATTGTGCGTCCCCCAGCCGCCCCGAGCATAAATTGCCTGCGACCCGACCGGGAGTGCACTTCATGCCCGCTCTCGCGGAGTAGGCTAGGAATCGATCAAAACGCTTCCTGAGAAGTGTCCTCGAATCTCCCGAAAGGTCCCCGGTGCGCAATAACCACCGCCTTCGTTGGGCTGCTATTCCGCTCGCAGCGACGCTCGCCGTTGTACTGGCCGGATGCACGCAGGCCCAACTCCACGGCTTCATGCCCGGTTTTGAAGAAGAGGGCGAAACGGCGGTGACCAATCAGACCGACCGCATTGCCGGCCTCTGGACCACCTCGTGGATCGTGCTCCTCATCGTCGGTCTCATCACCTGGGGCCTGATCATCTGGACGATCGTCGTCTATCGGCGCCGCAAGGGCCAGACCGGCTTGCCGGTTCAGTTGCGTTACAACATGCCGATCGAGATCTTCTACACGGTTGTGCCGCTCATCCTCGTCATCGGCTTCTTCGCCTTCACGGTGCGCGATCAGATCGCCATTGAATCGCGTTACGACAACCCCGATGTGTCGATTGAAGTGCAGGCCAAGCAATGGGCTTGGGACTTCAACTACGTCGACGAAGATGTCTACTCACCCGGCATCCAGGGCCAGCCCGATCCCGATGGGGAGCGCGGCTCGCTGATCGAATCGGAACTCCCCGTGCTTGTGCTCCCTGTCAACAAGACCATTGAGATCGCTCTGGAATCACGCGACGTCATCCACTCGTTCTGGGTTATCGACTTCCTGTACAAGAAAGACGTCATCCCGGGCAAGACCAACTACATGTCGGTCACCCCCGAGCGCATCGGGACCTACGCGGGAAAGTGTGCCGAGCTCTGCGGTGAATACCACTCCCTCATGCTCTTCAACGTCAAGGTCGTTTCCGAGGCCGACTACGACACATACATCCAGTCGCTGCGCACCGCGGGTAACGTCGGTCAGCTCGACAATGAATTCGACCGTAATCAGAATCAGCCGGGCACGAGTGCCCCGACGGCTCCGGAGGGCAACTAAGCCATGACCACGACCATCGCACCCGCCCCGCCACGTCCGGCAGCACCGGTCTCCACGTCGGCGGAACGCAAGGGCAACGTACTTGTCCGGTGGATTACCTCCACCGACCACAAGGTCATCGGGTACATGTACCTGATCACGTCCTTCATCTACTTCTGCATCGGCGGCGTCATGGCGCTGATCATTAGGGCCCAGTTGTTCGCGCCGGGCCTCGATGTGGTGCAGACCAAGGAGCAGTACAACCAACTCTTCACGATGCACGGCACGATCATGCTCCTGATGTTTGCTACGCCGCTCTTCTTCGGCTTTGCAAACTTCCTGGTTCCGCTGCAGATTGGCGCCCCCGACGTTGCGTTCCCGCGGCTGAACGCCCTCGCCTACTGGTTCTTCAACTTCGGCAGCCTGATCGCCGTTTCTGGGTTCCTTACCCCGCAGGGTGCGGCCTCCTTTGGCTGGTTCGCCTACCAGCCCCTTGCCAGCACAACGTTCTCGCCTGGAGTCGGCGGAAACCTGTGGATGGTCGGCCTCGGACTCTCCGGTTTCGGAACCATCCTCGGCTCCGTGAACTTCATCACTACGATCATCACCATGCGCGCCCCTGGCATGACGATGTGGCGCATGCCGATCTTCACCTGGAACTCGCTGATCACGTCGCTGCTCGCTCTCATGGTCTTCCCCGTGCTGGCCGCTGCTATGCTCGCCGCAGCATCCGACCGCATCTTTGGTTCGCACATTTACGATCCGGCCAACGGTGGCGCCATCCTCTGGCAGCACCTGTTCTGGTTCTTCGGCCACCCTGAGGTATACATCATCGCGTTGCCGTTCTTCGGTATCGTCTCCGAGGTCTTCCCGGTCTTTAGCCGCAAGCCGATGTTCGGCTACAAGACTCTGGTCTACGCGACCATCTCCATCGCGGCGCTGTCTATCTCGGTGTGGGCGCACCACATGTATGTCACCGGCTCTGTACTGCTGCCGTTTTTCTCCCTCATGACGATGCTGATCGCGGTCCCGACCGGGGTGAAGATCTTCAACTGGATCGGCACCATGTGGCGCGGCTCCATTACTTTCGAAACTCCCATGATCTGGGCCATCGGTTTCCTCGTGACCTTCACTTTTGGTGGTCTGACCGGAGTCATCCTGGCCTCACCGCCGCTCGACTTCCACGTGTCCGACACCTACTTCGTCGTCGCGCACTTCCACTACGTTGTCTTCGGCACCGTCGTCTTCGCTATGTTCAGCGGATTCTACTTTTGGTGGCCCAAATGGACCGGCAAGATGCTCAACGAAAGCCTTGGCAAGTGGCACTTCTGGCTCCTGTTCATCGGTTTCCACACCACCTTCCTGATCCAGCACTGGCTGGGAGTCATGGGAATGCCGCGACGCTACGCGACGTATTCGCCCGAGGACGGTTTCACCTGGATGAACCAGGTGTCCACCATCGGTTCCATGATCCTCGCCGTGTCAATGATCCCGTTCTTCCTGAACGTGTACATCACGGCTCGGAAGGCTCCGCTGGTGACCGTGAACGACCCGTGGGGCTATGGTTCCTCGCTCGAGTGGGCGACGTCCTGCCCGCCGCCGCGCCACAACTTCACTTCTATTCCGCGCATCCGCTCCGAGCGTCCCGCCTTCGACCTGAACCACCCCGAAGCCGGCGTACCCGTCGGTATCGGCCCCGGTAAGGATGCGCCCGACGCTGCGGTCTACGACATCGACTCGAATCAGGTTAAGTAAATGAAGACCAACGTCAACATCCTCTGGGTCCTCACCGCTTTCTTCGGAATTGTCACAGTCGTCTATGTTGCCTGGAACCTGCTCGACCCTAATCACGGAAAGATCGAGTGGGCCGGCACGTTCATGCTCGCCCTGTCGGCGCTGCTCGTGGCTTTCATAGCGTTCTATCTCGACAAGGTACGCGGCGCCCAGGGCGGCGAGCTGCCCGAGGACCGCCTCGATGGCAACGTCGATGACGGTGACCCCGAAATGGGGTTCTTTAGCCCGTGGAGCTGGTGGCCGATCTTCCTCGCAGCGTCCACCGCGCTGCTGTTCCTCGGCCTGGCTGTTGGCATCTGGATCTGCTTCATCGGGCTTGGTCTCGGTCTGGTCGCCCTCACCGGGTGGGTCTACGAGTACTACCGGGGCTTGTTCGCCCGCTAGACGTTTTCGCTAGTCGATACCGATCTCCCTTCGGGGAGGTCGGTATCGTCGGTTAACGGAGTTCCTGAGCCTGATCAGCGCCTGATCAGGACCGGTCAGCGGCGACGGAACCCGAAGATGTCGAAGGCAACTGTGACCTGCCGATCACAACCGACGGAGTCGACTGCAGCGGCACTGTCGGTGTGGTGCGCGGACGGGCCCATGCCGATGAGCGATGTCACCTCAGTCATCGACAACCGCACTGTGCGCTCAAGCTGGTCGTGCGACTCCAGGCTGAACCAGGCGGCAAGGCTCGTTGTCAGGTGTGCAGCCTTGTCAGCCTGCATTTGCACGGCAAGGCCCGACTCCCGCAGCTGCCACAGGTGGGACGGCTGCGGCACGACGACCAGCAGCAGGCCATCGGCCCGAAGCACACGGTGGAACTCTGCAGCGTTACGCGGTGCGAAAACGTTCAGAATAATGTCGGCGGTCCCATCGCGCAGGGGGAGGGGCGACCAGACATCCGCTACCAGCCCGTCAACGCGATCGTCCGGCCGGATCGTGCGACCGACGGCGACGGGGGAGAGGTCCATGCCCAAGGCGCGCACGCCGCCTGATGGGGGCAGCGCCGCGCCCAGGTAGTAGCCGGTGCCGCACCCGACATCGAGGAGGCGCCGGGGGGATTCACCGGCGACACGGGTGCGGATGGCGTCGCGGAGCGGTTCGTACCATCCGGCGTCAAGAAACCGATCACGAGCATCGAGCATGGCCGCACTATCGCCGATGAACTTGCGCGGCCCGGTGAGCAGGTTGACGAATCCCCGCTTGTTGACGTCGAAGGAATGCCCACGTTCACACCCCAAAAGAAGATGACCGCTGGGATGCAAGGGGAGAAAACAGTTCGGGCACCGAAGCCACTCCGATAACGTCTGGAGTGACATCGATGCCCGTTCTGTTGGTTTCTGCTACTTGTCGGTAATCTCCGCGGGGTGATCGCCGTGGGCGTGATCAAGCTCGGGCTGCGTGACCGGGGTGATCCGATCTTCAAAGAACCAGCGAGACAGGCCGGCACGAACCTTCTCGGTCGCACCAATCTTGCCTTGGGCGTTGGGACGCAGCATGAGCGGCTTGAAGTCACTGTAGCTGACCAGCTTCCAACGCTCGTACTCGTCCACGGGCTGGTGCACCTCAACGAATTCGCCACCGGGAAGCCGAACGATACGGCCGGACTCGTAACCGTGCAGAACGATTTCGCGGTCCTTCTTCTGCAGGGCCAAGCAGACGCGTTTGGCGATGAAGAACGCGAGGAACGGGCCGAGCAGGGTAGTCGCCTGAAGGGTGTGGATGACCCCCTCCATGGTGAGGTGGAAGTGCGTTGCCATGATGTCCGATGATGCTGCTGCCCACAGCGACGCATAGAACGTGACGCCAGCTGCGCCGATCGCGGTACGAGTCGGTGCGTTGCGCGGGCGATCGAGAACGTGGTGCTCACGCTTGTCGCCGGTGATCCAGGCTTCGATGAAGGGGTAGATCATGACGGTAACGATGAACAAGCCGACAACGATCAGTACCACGAGGATATTGAGCGAGTAGGTGTGGTTCAGCCAGACGAACTCCCAACCGGTCGGAATGAGCCGCATGGCACCGTCGGCGAAGCCGATGTACCAGTCGGGCTGGGTGCCGGCCGACACCGGTGAGGGGTCGTACGGGCCGTAATTCCAGATCGGGTTGATCGTGAAGAAGGAAGCGATGAGCATGACGACACCGAACACGATGAAGAAGAAGCCACCGGCCTTGGCGGCGTAGACCGGGAGCACCGGGTAGCCGACAACATTCTGATTGGTGTGTCCCGCGGCCGGGTACTGGGTGTGCTTGTGCACGACGACGAACAAGAGGTGCATGGCGATCAAGGCGACAATGATGGCCGGCAATAAGAGGATATGCAGCGAGTACAACCGCCCGACAATGTCCGTGCCGGGAAATTCCCCACCGAACAGCAGGAAGGAGACCCAGGTGCCCACGACCGGGATTCCCTTGATCAGCCCGTCGATGATGCGCAGGCCGTTTCCGGAGAGCAGGTCGTCGGGGAGGGAGTATCCAGTGAAGCCTTCAGCCATGGCCAGGATGAAGAGGACGAAGCCAATGACCCAGTTGAGCTCTCGCGGCTTGCGGAACGCACCCGTGAAATAGATGCGCAGCATGTGCAGGCCGATGGCGGCTACGAACAGCAGGGCAGCCCAGTGGTGAACCTGACGCATGAGCAGGCCACCGCGAATGTCGAACGATATGTCCATCGTCGAAGACATCGCGGCCGACATCGGGATTCCCTTGAGCGGCGCATAGGAGCCGTCGTAGACGACTTCGGCCATGGAAGCCTGGAAGAAAAACGTCAGGAAAGAACCCGACAGCAAAATGATGACGAAGCTGTACAGTGCCACCTCGCCGAGGAGGAAGGACCAGTGATCGGGGAAGATTTTGCGACCAAGTTCTTTGACCGCACCTGAAATACTGGTGCGTTCGTCAATGTAATTGGCAGCGGATGCGGTGAAGCCTCCGGATTTCTTCACCCCGACTGCTTGATCCTCAGTGGATTCGCGGGTGGTTATCGTTGTCATGCTCGCTCCCAGAAACTCGGGCCGACTGGTTCAGTGAAATCGCTCTGCGCGATCAGGTAGCCCTCAGCGTCCACGGCGATCGGGAGCTGGGGTAGTGCCCGTTTGGCCGGTCCGAAGATGACCTTGCAGTGGTTCTCAACGTCGAACTGCGACTGGTGGCACGGGCAAAGCAGGTGGTGCGTGTGCTGTTCGTAGAGCGCGACCGGGCACCCGACATGGGTACAGATCTTAGAATAGGCTACGATCCCGTCATACGACCAGGACTTGCGGTCCTCTTCTTCGACGAGGTCATCCGGGTCCATGCGAATGAGCAGAACGGCGGCTTTCGCCTTTTCTTCCAGACGACCGTGGCCCATCTCGGCCAAGCCCTCTGGAATGACGTGGAACGACGATCCGAGCGTGACATCCGCTGCCTTGATCGGGGTGCCACTGGGGTCCATGGTCAGGCGAACGCCCTTCTTCCACAGGGTTTCGTTGAGGAGAGCAACCGGGTCCTGGTCCATCGGGCCAAGACCACGAAACAATACGACGGCCGGGAGTGGAAAGACGACGAGGGCACCGATGAGGCTGTTGCGAATGAGCGTACGGCGACCGAAGCCCGATTCTTCATTGGCCTGCTGGAAGATCTCCACGGCGCGGGCCCGCACTGGCTCGGTTCCACGAACGGGGTGACGTTCGTCGACACCTTCATGATCACTCATGAGGGCCTTACCCCAGTGCACGGCTCCGATACCGATGGCGAGCAGCGCGAGACTGAGACCGAGGCCGATGAAGAGGTTGTTCAAGCGAACAGAACCGGGATCTTCGGCGACGATCGGAAAGGCCATGTAGGCAGCGATGGCAAAAACGCTACCCACGATGGAGACGTAAAACAGCGTGTAAACGGCACGCTCAGCCTTGCGCTCTTCCTTGTGGTCAAGGTCGGTGATGCGCGGACGGTGCGGCGGGAATCCCGGATTGACCAGGGCATCCCGTGTAACGACGGCTGTGCTTGCGGCGGATGTCGCGAGCTGCGCGCCAGGCGAGTCGGCGGCGGTTACGTGCTCCGCGCCGTTATCGTCCTTGGCCATTGTTCTCCTTTGTGGGCTGTGTAAATACTCTGCACTCCGCTGCTGGGCGGCAATCGATCGGAACCGAATGCCGCGTCAACACCAGATACCGATGCTTAGTTTGATTTTGCGGTGATCCACACGGTGAGGGCAACGATTGCTCCCAGTCCGAAGATCCAGATGAAGAGGCCTTCGGCTACCGGCCCCAAGGAACCGAGAGCCAATCCGCCCGGAGACGGGTTGTCCTCGACGTACTTGAGGTACGTGATGATGTCGCGCTTGTCTTCGGGCGAGATATTCATGTCGTTGAAGACCGGCATGTTCTGCGGGCCGGTGATCATGGCCTCGTAGATGTGCTGGGCAGAGACGTTCTCGATTGCGGGGGCGAACTTACCCTCGGTTAGCGCGCCACCAGCGCCGGCGACGTTGTGGCACATGGCGCAGTTGATGCGGAACAGCTCGGCACCATTAGCAGAGTCACCCGCACTGTCCAGGAGCTCAGCGGCAGGAATCGCCGGGCCGGGTGCGAGCGACGCCACGTACGCTGCGAGAGCCGCTGTCTGCTCGGCGGTGAACTGAACGGGCTTCTTCTGCGCCTGCGGGCCCTGCATCTGCATCGGCATGCGGCCGGTACCGACCTGGAAGTCTACCGAGGCGGCGCCGACTCCGATCAGGCTGGGGCCTTCTGACGAGCCCTGAGCGCTGAGCCCGTGGCATGTGGCACAGTTCGCCGCGAAGAGCTTTTCACCCTGGGCGATGGTCTGCTGCGACGACGCATCCGTTGTGGCAATTGCGGTACTCGTACTGAAAGCTGCGTAGGCGCCTCCGGTGAAGAGCAACCCGATGGCTATCAGTGCAACGCTGGCGAGAGGATGGCGACGACCGGCTTTGCGTGCCCGGCGTGCGCGAGGGGTTTTGATCTTGGTCATGCTGAAAAGTCCGCTCCCGTTTCTAAGTTTGAACGTCTATTTGAGAACGTAGATGACCAGGAAGAGCCCGATCCAGACGACGTCGACGAAGTGCCAGTAGTAGGAAACCACGATGGCGCTGGTGGCTTCCTTGTGGCCGAAGTTCTTGACCGCGAATCCGCGCCCAATCACAAGAAGAAAGGCCAGCAGGCCGGCTGTCACGTGGATGCCGTGGAAACCGGTTGTGATGTAGAACGCGGAACCGTACGCGTTGGAGGAGAGCGAAATCCCCTCCGACACCAGGGTGGCGTATTCGAACACCTGACCGGTGACGAAGATGGCACCGAGCGCGTAGGTGAGGAAGAACCACTCGACCATGCCCCACTCACTCGGCTTCCAGCCGGTCGAGCGCGCCTGCAGCCGTTCGGCGGCAAACACTCCGAACTGGCAGGTCACCGAGGACGACACCAAGACGAGCGTGTTGATCAACGCAAAGGTGAAGTTGTGCTTATCGGCCTCGAAAAGCCACAGCTCGGGGGAGGTTGAACGGAGCGTGAAGTAGATAGCGAAGAGCCCCGCGAAAAACATCACCTCGCTGCCCAACCACACAATGGTGCCTACAGCCACGCTGTTGGGCCGGTTCACGACGGGCGCACTCGCCGTCTGAGTAATTGAGGTGCTGGTCACCCCTCCATTATGGCCGATATTCCCACAGGTTTTTCTCAATCAGGCGTGCAAGTGGGTGTTTTTGCCTGGTTTGGGTGGGCAATTTCGGTGCGCGGATGCCGTGAATTCGGGGGAGTTGGGCCCGTTCTCCTATGATCGGAATCATGCTCGAATCGCAGTCCTGGCCAAACATCTTAAATTCCCTTCTTGACGGACGGGACTTGAGCGTGGCGGATGCTGCCTGGAGCATGGAACGGATCATGCTTGGCGAGGCATCTCCGTCTCAGTTGGGTGCCTTTTTGGTGGCTCTCCGTGCCAAGGGCGAGACGGTCGACGAGATTGTCGGATTTCGGGATGCGATTCTGGAACAGGCCGTTGTGCTGCCGGTGAACCCTATGGCGCTCGACATCGTCGGAACCGGTGGTGACCAGTTCGGCACGGTGAATATATCCACCATGGCCTCCATCGTGTGCGCGGCGGCGGGTGTGCCGGTTGTCAAGCACGGGAACCGTGCCGCCAGCTCCGCGTCCGGATCGTCGGACGTGCTCGGTCAATTGGGCATCGACCTGTCCAGGGATGCCACGCGTGTGGCGCAGGTGTTCAAGGAGACCGGGATCACCTTTGCCTACGCGGCGGCATTTCATCCCGGATTTCGACATGCAGCCCTCACCCGTAAGGAGCTGGGGATCCCCACCGTGTTCAACTACCTCGGACCGCTGTGCAATCCGGCGCGACCGGAGGCATCCGCTGTCGGTGTGGCCAGCCTCGACCGGGTACCGCTCTTTGTGGGTGTGTTCCAGACACGCGGAGCGACGGCACTGGTCTTTCGCGGCGATGACGGGCTCGACGAACTGACCACCACCGGGCACAGCCACGTCTGGGAGGTTTCCAGAGGACTGGTGACAGAACACGACATCGACCCGCGAGAACTTGGTATCAAACGTGCGCAGATCAGCGATTTGGTGGGCGGCTCACCCCAATACAATGCGGACGTCGTACACTCCGTTCTCGCCGGCGAGCCGGGTGCGATTCGCGACATCGTGTTGCTCAACGCCGCCGCCGGGCTCGTCGCCTTCGACCTGGCCAACGATTTCTCACAAATGCAGGTGGCCATCCTCGACCGATTTCGGGACAAAATGGCCGTCGCCGCCGAAGCAATCGACTCCGGCGCGTCGACAGCCAAGTTGTCGGCGTGGATTGCGGCGACCCAGGTTTGATTCCGGGTCGCCGCAGGCGCTGATTGCTCCAGACTGATTCGGACAGCCAGGCGGCGCCCTACAGAACGTCTTCGTCGACCCAGTCGAACGTTTTAGTGACGGCCTTCTTCCAGTTGCGCAACTGGCGGCTGCGTTCGGCCTCGTCCATCTGGGGCGTCCACCGACTGTCTTCCTGCCAGTTGGTGCGCAGTTCGTCCAGACCGCTCCAGAAGCCGACCGCGAGGCCGGCGGCGTAAGCAGCGCCCAGGGCCGTCGTCTCGGCGACGACCGGTCGCACCACCGGAACACCGAGGATATCGGCCTGGAACTGCATGAGCAGGTTGTTCGCAATCATGCCGCCGTCGACCTTGATCTCGGTGAGGGGAACACCGGAGTCGGCGTTGACCGCATCGATCACTTCCCGAGTCTGGAATGCCGTTGCCTCCAGTGCCGCGCGGGCAATGTGGCCTTTGTTCACGTATCGGGTGAGGCCGACCAGGGCGCCGCGAGCATCGGACCTCCAGTACGGAGCGAACAGTCCCGAAAACGCCGGCACGAAGTAGGCTCCGCCGTTATCGTCGACCGTCTTCGCCAGGCTTTCAATCTCAGCGGCCGAGCTAATCATGCCGAGGTTGTCGCGCATCCACTGCACCAGTGCCCCGGTCACGGCAATGGAACCTTCCAGAGCGTAGTGCGGAGCATCGTCGCCGAGTTTGTACCCCAGGGTGGTCAGGAGGCCGTTCTTGGAGTGCACGATCTCCGTTCCGGTGTTGAAGATCAGAAAGTTTCCCGTGCCGTAGGTATTCTTGGCTTCGCCCTGGTCAAACGCCGCCTGACCGAACGTCGCCGCCTGCTGGTCACCGAGGATGCCTGCCACCGGCACTTCTCGTAACAGGCTCGAGGTGTGCGCGGTACCGTAGACCTCCGACGACGAGCGGATCGATGGCAGCATCGACTTGGGCACATCGAAAATTGCGAGAATCTCGTCGTCCCATTGCAGGGTCTCTAGATCCATGAACAGGGTGCGGCTCGCATTGGTCACGTCGGTGGCATGCACGCCGCCGTCCACTCCGCCGGTCAGGTTCCAGAGCACCCAGGAGTCCGTGGTTCCAAAGAGCAGGTCGCCGGCGTCCGCCTTGGCCCTGGCACCTTCGACGTTTTCGAGGATCCAGACGATTTTTGTCCCCGAGAAGTAAGTAGCCAGTGGCAAGCCCACCTTCTTCTTGAACCGCTCGACACCGCCGTCGGCGGCGAGGCGATCGACGATCGGCTGGGTGCGGGTGTCCTGCCAGACGATGGCGTTGTAGACGGGAACACCCGTCGTCTTATCCCAGACCACGGCCGTTTCGCGTTGGTTAGTGATCCCAATGGCCCGGATATCGTGGCGGGTAAGGTTGGCCTTGGATAGAGCCTGCCCGATCACTTCACGGGTGTTGTCCCAGATCTCTTTCGGGTCATGCTCGACCCAGCCGGCCTGAGGAAAAATCTGTTCGTGTTCGAGCTGGCCGGTCGACACGATCGAGCCGGCCTTGTCGAAGATGATGGCGCGGGAACTGGTGGTTCCCTGATCGATGGCGAGAATGTAGTCAGTCATTGGTACGAGTCCTTTTCTTTAGTCGTTCAGGAAACATGTTTTGTGCACGACAACGAACCGGTCCACTGGGGAACCGGCCCGTTGGTTCGGGTCAGGAGGTCAGCAGGGGCAGGAGGGGCAGCGCGGCCCACCCGGCCAGCAGGCCGCCGATGACGGGGCCGACGACGGGAACCCAGGAGTACGCCCAGTCGGAACTTCCCTTGCCCTTGATTGGCAGGATGAAGTGAGCGATCCGCGGACCGAGGTCACGGGCGGGGTTGATGGCATACCCGGTCGGGCCACCGAGCGAGGTGCCGATGACGAGCACGAGCAGTGCCACGGGGAGGGCGCCGAGCGAGGCCAAACCTCCGGTTTCGCCCTGCCGGTCGCCACCGAAAGCGATGACGACGAACACCAGCACGAAGGTTCCGATGATCTCTGTGACGAGGTTCCAGCCGTACGAGCGGATGGCCGGCCCGGTCGAGAAGACGCCGAGTTTGTTGGCCGGGTCGGGTTCGGCGTCGAAGTGTTGCTTGTAGGCGAGCCAGCAGGCCACGGCGCCAAGAATGGCACCGATCATCTGCGCGCCGATGTAGGCGAGAACGGAGACCGCGTTGACGGGGACATCCATCCCGAATTTTTCGGCGCCATTGGCGACGAGACCCAGGGTGACGGCGGGATTGAGGTGTGCCCCCGAACGGTAGGCGACCACGACGCCGGCGAACACGGCAAATCCCCAGCCGACGGTCACCATGAGGAACCCGCCCCCGAGGCCCTTGTTCTTGGCCAGGGCGACGTTGGCGACCACGCCGGTTCCCAGGAGAACCAGCATTGCGGTGCCAACGACCTCCGAGACGAATACAGCTCCGATATTTTCCACGAGAACCTTTCTGATCAGGCCGGGGATGCCGAAGCTGCCCCTCTGCGGCGAGCGGATGGCAATAACATAGCGCGGGCTGTGATCAAGGGGAATGGGCTGATGGAGTTCCATGCCGCCCCTTACCGTGTGAAGTTGCAGCGCGTATGTTGACCGTGGGAAAATGGCAGCACTGGGCGGTTCCGCCCCGCACAGCCAGCACCTGATCGAACCGTGGCATCACCGAGTGAATGGATGGTCATGAAGAAGCTCATCAACGATCCCAAGAACGTCGTCAACGAGGCCGTCGCCGGATTCGAAGCGGCGCACGGGGATATCGTGCGTGTCTCGCACGATCCGATCTTCATCGTGCGCAGTGATGCGCCCGTTGCGGGCAAAGTGGGTATCGTCAGCGGTGGTGGAAGTGGTCATGAGCCGCTTCACGGCGGGTTCGTGGGGTACGGAATGCTGGATGCTGCCGTGCCGGGAGCCGTATTTACGTCGCCAACGCCCGACCCGATTCTCGCGGCCACCCAGGCCGTCGATGGCGGCGCCGGCGTGCTGCACATCGTGAAAAACTACACCGGGGACGTGTTGAATTTTGAGACCGCGGCCGATCTGGCATCCGCTGAAGGCATCGACGTGCGCTCTGTCATCATCAACGACGATGTGGCGGTCAAGGATTCGCTCTATACAGCGGGACGCCGCGGCGTGGCCGGAACGGTACTGGTGGAAAAAATCACCGGAGCCGCCGCTGAACGCGGCGATGACCTGGCTGCCGTCGTCGCCGTGGCCGAGAAAGTGAACTCGTATGTGCGCACCATGGGCGTGGCGCTGACCCCCTGTGTGGTTCCACATGCGGGGGAGCCGAGCTTCGTTCTCGCCGACGACGAGATCGAGATCGGCATTGGGATTCACGGCGAGCCAGGCCGGGAGAGGATCAAACTTGAACCGGCCGACGCCATAGTTGACCGGCTACTGGCTCCCATCCTCGAAGACCTGCCCTTTGTCCGTGGCGACAAAGTGCTCCTGTTCGTCAACGGAATGGGGGGAACACCTCAGATTGAGCTGTACATCGTGTTCCGCCGTGCCGCCGAAGCGCTGGCAGAGAAGGGAATCACGGTCGCCCGCAGCCTGATCGGCAACTACACGACCAGTCTTGAAATGGCCGGAACCTCCATTTCTATTCTTAAACTTGATGAGGAACTCACGAGCCTGTGGGACGCCCCGGTTCAGACAGCGGCGCTACGGTGGGGACGATAGAAAGAGAGTCGATGACCTCGAAGGAACAACCCGACACCGCCAAGGCTGGTGCAGACCCGAGCGACACAGCGCCCGGTACGGCATCGCTCACGCTCGACACAGCCTGGACCGTTCGTTGGATTCGCCGGAGTGCCGAGGTACTCGCCGCCAGCCGCGCCGCACTCAACACCCTCGACCGGGACATCGGCGACGGTGATCACGGTGAGAACATGGATCGAGGTTTTCAGGCAATCCTGCCCAAACTCGAGGACTTGGCCGACGACACCACCCCCGGCGCGGTGCTCAAGCTGGTCGCCACAACTCTTATCTCGACCGTGGGTGGCGCCGCCGGGCCACTGTATGGCACGGCTTTTCTCAAAGCAGCTGGCGCCGTCGGGTCGGCCTCGTCGCTGGATGCGGCCGCACTTGTCGTTCTGCTGACGGCGGCGCGCGACGGCATCGTGCTGCGAGGCAAGGCCGAGGAGGGTGACAAGACCATGATCGACGCCTGGACTCCCGCGGTCAATGCGGCGGCGACAGCGCAGGCGGCTGGTTCGGCCGTGGGCGCCGTCCTGTTGGCCGCAGCGGATGCCGCGGTATCCGGCGCGCAGGCCACGGAACCGCTGATCGCGCGCAAGGGTCGGGCGAGCTACCTCGGTGAGCGAGCGATCGGCCACCGAGACCCCGGCTCCCAGTCGACCACGCTGCTGCTGCGCGCCGCCGCCGACGTGGCTGCTGCGTGATGATCGCGGCATCCACTCAGCGTGTGGGAATCGTTTTCGTCTCCCACAGCGAAAAAATCGCGACGGGGCTCGTTGAACTGGCGCGGCAGATGGCTCCGACCGCGCACCTCTTCGCAGCGGGGGGGACGGATTCCGGCGGAATTGGGACCAGTTTCGACAAGATCAGTGACGCGATCACTGCGGCGGACACCGGGGGAGGTGTCGTGATTCTCTGTGATCTCGGGTCGGCGATACTGACGGCGGAAACGGCACGGGACTTTCTCGACGAGACGGTGCAGCTCCGGGTACGGATCGTGGATGCCCCGCTCGTCGAGGGCGGGGTGGCCGCGGCGGTGGCCGCAGAGACCGGGGGAGATCTGGACGCTGTCATGGCGGCCGCCCAAACTTCGCTGCAGCTGACCAGTCCAAACCCATCCCCGGTCGGTGACCACGACACCACCGCCGGCGCCTCGGTTTCGGGCGCGATCGCACGCACGGTGATCCTGATCAACAAGGACGGCCTCCACGCCCGGCCGGCCGCAGAGTTCGTTAACCTGGCGAGCTCGTTCTCGGTTCCCATCACGGTAAACGGAACGGATGCGCGAAGCTTGCTGAGCATAATGTCGCTCGGGCTGGCCAGGGGGAGCAGCGTGCGGCTCGCCTCGACCGATCCGTCGGCCGGGCCGGCGATCACGGCCCTCGCGGACCTGCTGGAATCAGGCTTCGGCGAGGACTAGTCTTTTCGGGCATACGTCGAGACGAATTTACCTAGCAGTTCCGTGCCTTTTAGTCTAATCCGGCGTATCGTAATGGCATGATTCAGGACAGGAACACCTCAAACAGTCCGGAAGAGCGGAGCGCGATTGACCGGCAGGCGTGCCCGATCTGCGGTCAGGCGATGCGCGAGCACACCATCGATCATTCCACCCGAAACACCCTGGTCAACTGCCCGGTTGCCCACCCGGGGGCGTGGGACCGCGACGCCTTTGAACCGGTCAATGAGTTTGGCATGGTCATTCACCGTACCCAGGCCTGACGAAGCGACGACCAACGAGCTTGCTGGGTGCTTGTGACCTAGTGCAGTGCTGGGGCATCCACGAGGCGCTGGTTCTGTACCGAGACCGGTTGGACGATCGTCTCGGGGGTCAGGGGTGACGCTTCGGGTGGCTTCCACGTCGTGGTCATCGAGACCACACCCGCCCAGACAGCGCGGTCTTCGCCGTCGTCGATGCTCTCGCTCGGCGGCCCGGTGCGCACCTTCAGGCTCACCTCGTCGAGCGGAATACGCAAGACGATCGTCGCCGCGAGTTCGCATACATCTCGGTATCACCCTAGAACGCTCAGGCTCTGAATCGATCAGCGCACAAATCGGGGCGCAGTTGCGCGGCAGCATCCTGTTGGGCGAGTTACGCCCGGGTGAGAGTAAGCCGTCCACGGGGGCTCTCGCGGGTCGGCTCGGCGTGTCGCGGGGGAGCGTGGTCCCGGCCTATGATCAGCTCAACGGGGAAGGCTACCTTGTCACCAGGCAGGGCGCACCGGCACGGGTGGCGGTCTTGCTGCATGGTGCAGGCGCGGTGACACCGACCCGGGTCGTTGTCGCACCGGCTCCGGGGCGGGCAACTTCGTCTGCTGCACTGGGCGAGCCAAGCGGATGCCTGCATCATCGAAGACGACTACGACAGCGAATTCCGCCACGCCGGACCGCCGCTTCCGCCCCTGGCGTCGCTCGATCACGGAATACCGTAGAAGTCACGACGACGCCCAACCCTAAGCAGAGGGCTGAACGATGGTCGGGGAGGCCCCGATCGGACTCGGAATCGGTAGCGGCACGGTCGCCGATTCTGACTTATTGACATAATGTGCATTATCGGTCACGAACCATGCGGCTCAAGTGAGGCTAGTCGACGGCCAGCACACGACGCCAGAGCCATGTCGTATGCGCTTGGGCGCACAGCGCGTTTGCAAGAACAATCAAGCGGACGTTCGGCTCGGTTCCGATGCTGGCGTTTCGGCGACAGGAACACCCTTACGGGACCAGTAGCTCGCGAGCAGCGAACCAGACACATTGTGCCAGACGGAAAAGATGGCTGCAGGGAGCGCTGCGACGGGGTTGAAGTGAGCGACGGCCAGCGCCGCGGCGAGACCGGAGTTCTGCATTCCCACCTCAATGCTGATGGCACGACGACTGGCGATCGGCAGTTTGAATACGCGGCCGATCAGGTAGCCGACGGTGTAACCGAGCGAGTTATGCAAAACTACCGCAACCACCACGAGGATGCCGATTGACAGGATGGTTGATGAGCTCGCGGCCACGACCGCCATGACCACGACGGTGATACCGGCCACGGAGACGAGCGGCAAAATATCGAGGAGCTTCTCCACCATCCGGGGCAACAGCATGCGCAAGAAAAGCCCGGCGAGTACGGGCACGAGCACAATTTGCAGGATGGAGATGAAAAGCGCACCCGGGTCGACTGGCAAGAATTCCCCTGCGAGAACGAGAACCAGTAAGGGCGTGAGAAGCGGGGCGAGCAGGGTGGAGACCGTGGTCATCGCAACCGACAGCGCGGTGTCCCCCTTCGACAGGAAAACCATGACATTGGACGATGTTCCGCCGGGTGACGCGCCAACCAGGATCATTCCGGCCGTTAGCAGCGGGGACAAGTCGAGCGCGACCGCGATTCCGAGCCCGAGCAGCGGCATGACGATGTACTGCGCAGCAACTCCGAGCAGCAGCGGCCACGGTCGCCGGGCGACGATGCCAAAATCGGCCGGGCGCAGTGTCATCCCCATGCCGAGCATAATGATGGAAAGCAGCCACGGGATGGCCACGGTCAGGCCGGAGAAAACGCTGGGGGCGGCCAAAGCGATACCACCCGCCGTGAGCACAATCAGGGCGAACCAGCGTCCAATAAACGTGCTGACGGTACGGATACGATGCATGTGACAACCCCTGATAACTGCAGAAAGAACTCAGGCGCGCATGGCACCCGTTGATCAGGTTACCAAGATGCCTACAACCATTGGAGCGGCGTGACGTCTCGTGACAATAATTGGCCGGGAGATGGCGCCTCGCTCACCGTCAAACCGACTCCCCCAGTGCCACCGCCCACCGATATCAGGGAGCAGGCCGAGGCTTCCCGACTACCGTGCCGCCTGGCCGATCCAAGCATCACGCTCCGACGTAGGCGGCCAGATGCTTGCCCGTAAGGGTGGAGCGAGTCGACACGAGGTCTGCCGGGATACCTTCAAAAACGATGTGGCCGCCGTCGTGGCCAGCCCCCGGGCCCAGGTCGATAATCCAGTCGGCGTGCGCCATCACCGCTTGGTGGTGTTCAATCACGATGACCGACTTGCCGGAATCGACGAGCCGGTCCAGGAGGCCAAGCAGGTTCTCAACGTCGGCCAGGTGCAGGCCAGCAGTGGGTTCATCCAGAACGTAGATCTCCCCCTTTTCCGCCATTTGGGTGGCGAGTTTCAGCCGTTGCCGTTCGCCGCCGGAGAGGGTCGGAAGCGGTTGACCCAGTTTGATGTAGCCAAGCCCCACGTCGGCGAGGCGGCCCAGAATAGCGTTGGCAGCGGGAGTGCGAGCATCGACCGAGCCAAAGAATTCTTCGGCCTCGGTGACCGACATCGCCAGCACCTCACTGATGTCGCGGCCGGCCAGGTGATATTCCAAAACGGAAGCCTGAAAGCGTTTGCCCTCACACACTTCGCATGTTACGGCGATGCCCGCCATCATGCCCAGATCGGTATAGATCACGCCGGCCCCATTACAGTTCGGGCACGCCCCTTCCGAATTCGAACTGAACAGTGCCGGCTTGACACCATTGGCCTTGGCAAATGCCTTGCGAATCGGTTCGAGCATTCCCGTATATGTGGCCGGGTTGCTCCGACGAGAACCCTTGATCGCACCCTGGTCGACCGTCACCACTGTGTCCAGGCCCGAAACGGAGCCGTGGATGAGCGAACTTTTTCCAGACCCGGCAACCCCGGTCAACACTGTAAGAACGCCGAGGGGAATATCGACATCCACGCCCTGAAGGTTGTGCTCGCTGGCACCCCGCACCGGCAGCATGCCAGACGGAACCCGCACGACTTCCTTCACGGCAGCGCGGTCATCGAGGTGCCGACCGGTCAATGTGCCGCTGGATCGAAGTCCGGCCAGGGTACCTTCGTAGACGATGTCTCCCCCGTCCGCTCCTGCCCCAGGGCCAAGATCGACAACGTGGTCGGCGATCTGGATCATCTCCGGTTTGTGCTCCACAACGAGCACCGTGTTTCCCTTGTCACGCAGTTGGAGAAGCAGTGTATTCATCCGCTGAATATCGTGTGGGTGCAGCCCGATCGTGGGCTCGTCGAAGACGTAGGTGACGTCGGTGAGGGAGGAACCGAGGTGGCGGATCATCTTGGTGCGCTGCGACTCACCGCCAGAGAGGGTGCCTGAGGAGCGGTCGAGGGACAGATAGCCCAGCCCTATCTCTACGAACGAGTTGAGCAGGTGCTGCAACGCCGCCAGTAGCGGGGCAATCGACGGCTCGGTGACAGTCCGGGCCCAGACAGCGAGGTCACTGATTTGCATCATGCAGGCGTCCGCGATGCTGATCTCGTTGATCTTGGACGACCTCGCGCCCTCATTGAGGCGGGTGCCTGTGCAATCGGGGCAGAGCGTGAAGGTCACGGCTCGTTCCACAAACGCACGAATGTGTGGCTGCAGGGTGTCGACGTCTTTGGAGAGCATCGATTTCTGGATCTTCGGAATCAGCCCCTCATAGGTGAGGTTGATGCCATCGACCTTGATCTTGGTCGGCTCCTTATAAAGCAGATCGGCCAGCTCTTTCTTGCTGAATTGCGCAATCGGGCTGTCGGAATCGAAGAATCCACAGCTGGTGAAGATGCGACCATACCATCCGTCCATGCTGTATCCCGGAATGATGAGCGCGCCATCGTTCAACGATTTGGTGTCGTCGTACAACGCCGTCAAATCGATGTCTGTGACCGACCCGCGACCCTCGCACCGGGAACACATGCCCCCGGTGATGCTGAAGCTGCGACGCTCCTTGACGGTCTTTCCGCCGCGTTCGCTCGAGAAGGCCCCGGCGCCGCTGATCGAGGCAACGTTGAAGGAATAGGCCTGCGGCGAGCCGATGTGCGGCTGGCCCAGCCGGCTGAACAGGATGCGCAGCAGCGCGTTGGCGTCTGTGGCGGTTCCGACGGTGGAGCGCGCGTTGGCGCCCATGCGTTCCTGATCGACGATGATCGCCGTCGTTAGTCCGTCCAGAACGTCGACGTCGGGCCGGGCCAGGGTCGGCATGAATCCCTGCACGAAGGTGCTGTACGTCTCGTTGATCATGCGCTGGGATTCGGCGGCGATGGTACCGAAGACCAGCGAGCTCTTGCCGGAGCCGGATACCCCGGTGAACACGGTCAGGCGCCGCTTCGGAATCTCAACGCTGACGTCTTTGAGGTTGTTCTCCCTGGCGCCCTGCACGCGGATCAGATCGTGGCTGTCCGCAATCTGCGGTTCAGCGGGCGGGGTAGCCGTTTTCGTGGTCGTGCTCATCGGTTCTCCTGTGATTCGATTCTGCGCGACTCGGGCTCCGCGCTTGCAACCAGTTAGTCGCCGACGAAACCGGTCGTGTCTCCGATGAGTCGGGTGTTGCCGACCGGAACCGGCTCGATCGCGGCTCGGACGATCTCCGCCGCGAACTCGCTGACGTTATACAGTCGACCCGCCGCCTCCTTACGTGCGTTAAGAGCGCCCGGATTGGACCGTTCGAGGAGAGTGGCCGTGATGGTGCCCTCGATCATGTCGCCTGATACGACGACGAATCCGATGCCGGACTCTTCGAGCTGAGGGATGACGGCGCGCAGGGCGTCCTCGCCAGCGCGCTTGCTGCGGGCAACCGGCTCATATTCCGGCATGGTGGGGGTGGTCTTGATGAAGTGTGCCTGGTGACTCGTGACATAGACGATTCGCGAGTCGTCGCCGAGCAGCGGAATCGCCTCCGTCAGCAAGTTCACCTGCGCGTCACGGTTGAGGGTCATGGCGTAGTCCTCGGCCATGCCGCTTTCCATACCGCCAGAGGCGTTCATCACGAGAATGTCGAGGCCGCCGTATTCCGCCTGAATGCTCGCGAACATCGCTGATACCGACGCCGGATCCGTCAGGTCAGCGCCGACAGTGATGGCTTCTCCCCCAGCGGCGCGAATGGCGTCGGCGAGTTTGTTGGCTCGTGCCTCTTTATTGCGGTAGTTGATGACGACGCGAGCTCCGGCCCCCGCGAAATAGCCGACGGTATCTGCGCCGATGCCGCGGGACGAGCCGGTGACGAGTACACGCTTGCCCTCGAGTGATCCTGCTGCAAGTGGATTGGTCACGCGTGCTCCTCTATTAATCGGTCGGAATATTTCCTGGCGAAGTTTGGCTTGATCGGCCATCCCATCAGGTTCTGACCTTATCAACAAGCCTCGGCCGCTCCCCGGCGTGTTGTCGCCGGCACCTGCTAGTTTCAGAGGGAAACGGATTGTGGAGGGTCTCATTCATGGTCGATCTGACCGACTATCTCTGGATTTTGTGGCTCGTGTTCATTTTCGTGGCCATCACCATCGAATTGTTGAGCCTGGAATTCACTTTTCTCATGATTTCGATCGGCAGTCTCGGGGGTCTCGCGGCCAATCTGCTCGGCCTGGACTGGTGGCTGCAGATCGTGGTTGCCGCTGGCCTGTCGGTGCTGCTGCTCCTGACCATCCGCCCCTTTCTACTGCGGGCTCTGCGCAAGGGCGGCGATCCGGCGTTGAGCAACATCGATGCCCTAATCGGCATGACCGGCCGGGTCGTCTCGACGGTCACTGAGACCGGCGGTCTCGTGAAACTGGCCAATGGTGAGACCTGGACGGCTCGGCTCCTGACATCCGGCGGCGACAACATCGGGTTCCGATCCAGCGTGGAACCCGGCCAGCCGGTCACCGTGCATCTCATCGAGGGCTCCACCGCCGTCGTCATCTCCGTTGAAAGGACCCAGAACAATGCTTGATCCCGCAGCCTTCATCGGGCAGATCTTCGTGATCGCCCTGCTCGCCGTTTTGGCGGTGTTCGTCATCGTTATCCTCGTGCGCGCCATTCGCATCATTCCGCAGGGAAACGCCGGGGTGGTGGAACGCCTGGGCAAATATCACAAGACGTTGCTGCCCGGCCTAAACCTGCTCGTTCCCTTCGTCGACCGGGTGCGCCCGCTGCTCGATATTCGCGAGCAGGTCGTGTCGTTCCCGCCGCAGCCGGTGATCACCGAGGACAACCTCGTCGTCTCCATCGACACCGTCGTCTATTTCCAGGTGACGGATGCCCGCGCCGCGACCTACGAGATCAACAACTATCTCGGTGCGGTCGAGCAGCTCACCACGACAACCCTGCGTAACGTGGTCGGCGGACTGAACCTCGAGGAGGCGCTGACCAGCCGTGACAACATCAACAGCCAGCTGCGCATCGTGCTCGACGAAGCCACCGGCAAATGGGGCATTCGCGTGGGCCGAGTCGAACTCAAGGCGATCGAACCGCCCCACTCCATCCAAGATTCGATGGAAAAGCAGATGCGGGCCGAACGTGACCGTCGCGCGCTCATCCTGACCGCCGAGGGTACCAAGCAGTCAGCCATCCTCACCGCTGAGGGCGCGCGCCAGGCGGCGATCCTCGAGGCTGAGGGCGATGCCAAAGCCGCCGTCCTGCGCGCCCAGGGCGAAGCCGAAGCCATCACCACGGTGTTCAAGGCCATTCACGACGGAGATCCCGACCCAAAATTGCTCGCCTACCAGTACCTGCTCACTCTGCCCAAACTCGCCGAGGGCAGCGCCAACAAGCTGTGGATCGTGCCGAGTGAGCTAACCGAAGCGATGAAGGGCATCGGCAGTGCGTTCGGTGCAAATACTGCCCAGTCCCCCGAGGCTGCGCCGTCCGGCGCGGCGGCACCGGCAGCATCCGCCTCGCCCCAGGTCTAGTCGGTGGTAGAAAGCCCACAGTCGGAGTTCTTAACGGCACCGTCGCCCCGGGTATTCGCCCACCGCGGCCTGGCACAGGATGCGCCGGAAAACACCCTGCTGGCCTTCGTAAAAGCCCTCGCGGTCGGAGCCACCCACTTGGAAACCGACGTGCACGTGTCGCTGGACTGTGTGGCCGTCATCAGCCACGATCCGGTCCTGGCGAGCCTAGGACGGGACGTGCGCATCGACCAGCTGACCATGGCCGAGTTGAGACACATCAATCTGGGCTACGGCCAGGGTTTCACGTCCCTAGCGGAAGCACTCGAGGCCTTTCCCACCGCATTATTCAATATTGATATCAAAACGGATGCCGCCGCGGAACCGGCCGCTCGCGCGATCAAGGCCCAGCGAGCGACCGCTCGGGTGCTCGTTACCTCGTTCAATGAACAACGCCGCCGACACGTGGTTAGCCTGCTGCCCGGAGTGGTCTCGTCGGCATCCGCGCCCCTCGTGGGTCGGGCTGTGGCGGCGGCGAATCTGGGACTCACCGCCCTGGTCCGCCGCACCCTCCAGGGCTGTGTCGCCGTGCAGGTTCCCGAGCGAGCCGGGCCCGTGCGAATCATTACGCCTCGCTTCATCACGATGATGCACAGAGCAGGAGTCGAGGTGCACGCGTGGACCATCAACGACCCCCTCGACATGATTCGCCTCCTCGACCTCGGCGTCGACGGACTGGTCACAGACCGCACAGATCTGGCAGTTGCCGCCATTACTCGCCGAACCTGAGAATTACCTCCCAGAACAGGGGGTCCGGGAAGGTTAATACCCAGCTTGATGGTTTACAACTGTGAAAGCGTCGTGATCGGACCCGTGATTGCGAGCGAGAGGAGACCACACTATGGCTGACCGCAGTTTGCGTGGCATGAGATTAGGCGCACAAAGCCTACAGAGCGAAGAAGGCGTCACCTTCTCCCCCCGAGTTCCGCACACCTATCGGTGTGAGACGTGTGGGCGAGAGACGGTAATGATTTTTTCGGCCGAAGCTGAGGCTCCGGACGAATGGGAATGCAAGTACTGTGCACGGACGGCGACCCGGCTCGTCGACTCCCTGCCGGTGATCGTTGACCACTCCGACGAGAAGATACCCCGGACCCACTGGGACATGCTGCTGGAACGCCGCACGAGAGACGAACTCGAAGAGTTGCTCGAAGAGCGCCTCTCCGTGTTGCGTCTGCGCCGTGGTGGCCAGCAAAAGATCGGCGCCTGACCGCCGGTTGCACTCCGCACGACCCCGCACCCCGTGGCGGGGTCGTCGTTGGTTAACCAAGCCTTTCCAGCAAGGCCGTTCGATATCCCGGAACGGCTAGCGGCGGTGCCGTCGCCGAGCGGCACCGCTGCAGAGCGCCAGGCCGGCCAGGCCCAGTCCCGAGACGAGCCATTCCAAGCCTCGGCCGGCCAGCATCGCTGGCGTAACGGCGTCGCTGAGCGGCACGGTCTGCACCATAGCGCCCGCCGTGAAGGTCGGCAGGCTATCCAACGTCTGTCCGTCGGGAGTGATGATGGCGCTCGACCCAACCGTGGAGATGTTCACCACCGTGCGTGAGGTTTCCAGCGCGCGCAGCCGGGCTATGGCGAGCTGCTGCACGCTCTCGTCGGTGCGGCCGAAGTCGGCGTTGTTGGTCTGGGCGAGGATGATCTGGGCGTTCCCGTCAATCATCTCGTGCACGAGCTGATCGTCTGCGATGTCGAAGCAAATCGCGATGCCGGCCAGGACACCGTCAATGTCGAAGATGTTGTCTCGGGTTCCAATGCCGTAGTCCCGGCCGATGAGGTCGATCAGGTCGGGGGCAAAAGGTCGCCAAAAGGCACGATCCGGCATGTATTCCGCGAACGGTACCGGATGAATCTTGTCGTAGACGTCGACGGCCCCCCGGCCGGCTTTCCAAAGCAGCGAACTGTTGTAGTAGGTGTCTTCTGGCCGGGTGATGGTGCCCGTGATGAGCGGGGCATCCATTTCGGTGCTGATGTAGTCGAGAATCTGAGCGGCGGCAGCCGACTGCGTGGGGTCGACGTCGCTCGCGTTCTCCGGCCACACCACGAAATCAACCGTTTCGCCGAGCAGGGGCAGGGTGGCCGAGGTGTGGTCCTCCAGGATCTGACCAGGAGCGTACTCGGCGAACAGTCCGGCATCCGCGTTGCCCTGCACTGCGGCCAGGCGGGTCGTACCGGTCTGGACAGTCGGCCAGGCCGGGATGGCGAGCAGGAGGGCGACAGCTCCGACGGCAACGCCCGCGCGCAGGGTGCGGGCCAGTTCGGGCTCGCGGCACAGCTGCACGGCGATGGCGCTCAGCCAGACCATGAGAAAGCTCAACCCGGACAAGCCCACCCAGGCAACGAGTGGTCCAAACGGGCTCTCCGACTGCGACAGCGCGATCCGACCCCAGGCGAAGCCACCGTAGGGCCAGACCGCGCTGATGGCCTCACGCGCCGTCCACAGACCGGCGACAATGACCGGCATAACACCGAGACGGCCTCCGACGCCCGGCCACACAAGGTGACCGTGCCGCAGCACGACGGCGGTGAGTCCGAGTCCGGCCGCAAAGAACAGGCTCTGCAGCCCGCCGAGCGCGAACCACGGCACCAGGCCGAGGTACAGCGTGATCCAAAAGATGTGGATCAGCCAGAACGACAACCCAGCGACTAACCCTACGAGCAGCCCGGTACCCAGGCTGCGTCCGAGCAGCGCCAGCAGCATGAGTGCGACGCCCACGGGCGCGAGAAACCACCAGTCTCGATCCGGGAAACCGGCGTCGAGAATCGCTCCGGCACCCGCCGCAACGAGAACGGATGCCCACAACGGCAGGCTGAACGCACGCTCACTCCCCCACATGGCCGGTTCAAGCCACCGAGGAGTACGCGACGATGCCGCGACGGATGGCATCCATGGCCGTGCGGGCGGTCGGTCCAACGTGTCCGTCGCCGGCAATGGAGAGCTGGTCGAGCAGGTCGATGGTCTGCTTGGTCCAGCGCACGAAATCACCGGCGGCCATCTCTGCTTCGTAGAGCACATCGCTCAGCGACGCACCGCGAGCCCACTTCCACATGGCCAGGCTGAGACCTACCGCAAGCGGATTACTGCCGGGCAGTTTGTGATCGCGTTCGAGGTCGTCGATGCGGCTCCACAGATCTTGGGTCTCGTCGAGGGCGGGTCGGAATGCCCCCTTCGGCAGGTAGCGGGCATCGATGAGTCCCTCTTCCCGTCGCGGCTCGAAGACGAGCGCGCACGCCATCGCTGCAAGGCTCGCGGCATCGAGTTCGTGCCACAGACCCCGGCGCAGGGACTCAGCAACGAGAAGGTCGCGTTCCGCGTAAATGCGGCGCAGGATGCGTCCGCTTTCGCTGAGCGCGATGGCGCCGCTGGCATCGGATTCGAGGTACCCGTAGCCGAGCAGAACATCGGTCACCCGGTCGAAAACGCGGGCTATGGCTCCGGTGCGCTGCGAGATTTGCTGGTTGAGGGCATCCGTTTGCCGTTTGAGCTTGAACCATCGTTCCGCCCACCGGGAGTGCGCCTCCCGGTCGGGGCAGTGGTGGCAGCCGTGCGCCCGCATCTGCTTGCGCAGGCTGGCCACCTCCCGCTGGCGCTTGTCGCGCTCTCCGCGGAGAGAATTATCGGCCTTGGCGCCGGCGCGTTCCACCTCGGTGAGACGGCGACGAACCGCTGAGTACTCCTCGAAATCACCCAGGTGACAGGTCATTCCGGTCTTGAACCCGGCCAAAGATTCCTCTTGCTGGCGCACAGAACGGGCTAGGTCGACGACGGCGCGATCGGCTTGAAACTGCGCGAACGACGACTCCAGCACACCGCGGGTGCGCACGACACCGAACTGGTCGATGAGGTTGACGGCCATGTTGTAGGTCGGTTTGAAACTCGAATTCAGTGGGTAGGTGCGCCGGGAGGCGAGCGAGGCAACGGCCTGCGGATCGAGGCCCTGCGCCCACTGGATGACCGAATGGCCGAGCGTGTCAATGCCGCGGCGACCGGCCCGTCCGGTCAGCTGGGTGTATTCCCCCGGGGTGATCGGAACCCGAGCCTCGCCGTTGAACTTCTCGAGCTTGTCGAGAACGACCGTGCGGGCCGGCATGTTGATGCCGAGCGCAAGCGTTTCGGTCGCGAACACCGCTTTGACGAGCTTCTTCTGGAACAGCTCCTCCACGACTTCCTTGAACGCCGGAAGCAGACCGGCGTGGTGGGCGGCGACACCGCGTTCGAGCCCATCCAGCCACTCGAAGTAACCGAGCACGCCGAGATCTTCGTCGAGCAGGGTGCGGCACCGATCGTCGACGATTCGGCGAATTTCATCGCGCTCGTGTTCCTGCGTCAAACGCACCCCGGAGCGAAGAACCTGACGCACGGCCTGGTCGCAGCCAACCCGGCTGAAGATGAAGAAGATCGCCGGCAGCAGATGTTTGCCGTCGAGCATGCGCACGATATCGCCGCGATCCATGCGACCGGCATCAAACTGCGGGCGCTGCTTGTCATGCCCCCGATAGCCGCCAGAGGTGCCGCCCTGACGGCCGGAACCTCTGCCGCGACCGCCGGCCGAGCGTCCCCCGGCGTGGGCCAGCCGAACGAGTTCGGGGTTCACCCGGTGAGTACCGATCAGACCGGTGGAATCGAACAGGTCGAGCATATTGTTCTTGACGAGCACGTGCTGTTCAAGCGGGACCGGCCGCTCCTCAGACACGATCACGTCGGTCTCTCCGCGGACCGCCTGCAACCAGTCGCCGAATTCCTCGGCGTTCGACACGGTCGCGCTGAGCGACACCATGCGCACCGGTTGCGGCAGGTGGATGATCACTTCTTCCCACACGGCTCCGCGAAAACGGTCCGCGAGATAGTGCACTTCATCCATGACGACGAACGCGAGGTCGGTGAGCAGGTCGGAATCGGCGTAGAGCATGTTCCGGAGGACTTCGGTGGTCATCACGACGATGCGCGCGCCCGGGTTGACGTTGCTGTCTCCAGTTAGTAGTCCCACCTGGTGAGCGCCGTACTCGGCGACGAATTCCTGAAACTTCTGGTTGCTGAGCGCCTTCATCGGTGCCGTGTAGAACACTTTCGCGCGAGGCTGCTGCATGGCCAGGTAGATGGCGAACTCGGCCACGATGGTTTTGCCGGCACCGGTCGGGGCAGCCACGAGCACACTGTTGCCGGTCTCCAGGCAGGCGCAGGCCTCGCGTTGGAAGGGATCGAGGTCGAATTTGAGGCCGCCTTCGAAGGCCTGCAGCCTTGGTTGGCCGGCCCGGGTGCGTGCGGCTGCGTACCGTTCAGCTGGCGATTGGGTGTGCGTCACGGGGTCCTTAACAGTCGCTGCATCAAGGCGCTAGAGCGCGAGTTCTTTTTCGAACGCGAGCATTTTTCGGGCCGCGCGCCGATCGTGCAGCCAGGCGATGCCATAGGCGGCAAAGTACAACATGACCATGGGAATGGCCAGCAGGAACATCGAAACCACGTCGGCGGCCGGAGTGGCGATCGCGGTGAAGAGCACGATGACCAGTATCGCGATGCGCCAGGATTTGATTATGGACGCGGCACTGATAACGCCGGCGAAGTTGAGCAGCACGATGAAGACAGGCAGCACGAACGCGATACCGATGGCTACCACGAGCTTGAGCACGAAATCGAAGTAGCCCTGCGCGTTGATGAACGCGGAGTCCTCGGTCGGGGCGAAACTCGTCATAAGCTCCACGACGTGCGGCAGCACGATCCAACCCGCCGCGCAGCCGGCCAGAAACAGAGGTATAGCCGTAAAGAGAAATCCGAAGGTGTACTTCTTCTCGGTACGCGTGAGCCCAGGCACGAGAAAAGCGAAGACCTGATAAAGCCACACCGGGCTGGAAACGATCAGACCGACGTAGAGTGAGATCTTCAGCTTGAGGTCGAAGGCACTGGTGATGTCGGGATAGTTGATCTGGGCGTTGCGATGCTGCGCGTTGATGATGGCGTAAATGGGTTCGCGCAACTGATCCCATACAAAATCCGAGAGGAACCAACCAGCGATGGCACCGATGAGAAGACCGGCCGCCGCCAGATAGAGGCGCTTGCGAAGTTCGATCAGATGCTGCCCCAGCGACATCTTTCCCGCTTCGGTCGCACTTCGTCGGGAGCGGACCGCCACGGTGCTAAGGCTTGACGGCGGGATCGGCTGGGCCGGCCGCCGTCGGGCCGGACGTCTTCGATGCGTCATTGCCCGTGGTGCTCGCCGACGGAGTCGGGGCGTTGGGATCAGGATCGACAGCATCGCTCTTGATCTCGCTCTTGAAGATCTTCATCGACTGGCCGAGGCTGCGAGCGAGTCCGGGAAGCTTGGGCGCACCGAAGAGGAGCAGGACGACGACGAGGATGATCAGGAAATGCCATCCGGTGAGGTTTTGCAGCATGAGGGCGTGTCCTCTGTTTTGGCGGGCGTGGCGGTTAGCGGACGTTTCGCATCAGTTTACCCCGCACGATCAGCGCATCGCGACGCAGCTGGCGTCGGCGGGTACGTTCCACTCGCCGCTGCTCGACGTTCTCACGCAGCTCGGCAGAGTCGGCGAATACGGCCGGGGTGAACGTGGCCGCCGGGTGCGTTTGATCATGGTCCAGTGCGGAGATCTGATCGCTGAGGGCCTCAACCGCCCGCAGGGTACCAAGCGCCTTGCGGTAGAGGACGACCGCACACCAACTGAGCACGGCGATCAGGCCCAGCACGAGGCCGCACCAGATGAGCACCCACGACCACCACGGCATTGCTAGTCCGTTGCCGTCGGCGGCTGATTTGCAGCGTCGTACTGCGCGAGCCCGGCTGCAGCCCACTCAGCCACCACCCGGCGTGATTCGGACGGTTCGAGCACGGTGACGATTCCGGCCAGGCCGGTGACCAGTCGTTTGAGCGCGTGGAAATGGGCAACGCGCAGGGTCGTGCGGGTGCGTGCGCCCGAACCGACCGGCTCTGATCGTTCGGGCCGGTAATCCGCCAGCAGGGGCAGCGCTGTGGTCGCGAGCTCCAGTCGCACATCGACATCGTCGGTGGACGCCTGAAACAGGGCGTCGGGCAGCAGCAGATCGGCGGCGTGGGTGCTGCGTGGCGTCGCGGTGACGTGAGGAGCACTCATACGGTCCAGCCGGAAGGTGCGCACCGCTTCGCGCAGGTGGCACCACCCGCGCAGATACCAGTCGCTGTCGATGGATTCGATGCGCAGGGGGTCGACCAGTCGGTGTTCCTGCCCGCCGCGAGCGTTCAGGTAGTCGAAGTCGACCTGCATCTGAGTGGTCAGAGCCTTCTGCACGATGCCGCGCGTTGTTCCGGCATCGCGCTGTGCCACGGCGACCTGGGTGGGCGGGGCGGAGGCGCCGCGGGTCAGCTTCGCCATCAGCGAGGCGATCGCGTCGGTATCGACATTGGCGGGCAGGGCTGATAAGTATTGCAGTCCGGCGATGAGGGCCGCGGCCTCCCTGGCCGAGAATCGCGGAGAATCGTCGATCGCGACCTGGTGGGTAAGCACGATGCGATCATTCGTCTCGAATTCATCCCAGAGGATGTCGAAAAGGTCGCCGTGCAGGTATTGACGGGTTTCCCCGGGAATGCCGGACAGCGCGATGAGGCGCACCAGCCCGCGCACTCGGTCTGGGGATAGGCCGAACTGTTCAGCTACCTCGGTGACCGTGACCGGCCCCTGGTCGATGAGGTACGGAACGAGAGAGAGCAACAGGGTCAGCTGGTCGCCGGCGACACGAGGTTGGTTGGCGACTTTGACCGGCTGGAGGTGCGCGGGTGGCGTGCGGCGGCGAAGTTTGCGACCGGTCACGGCCTCGGGCAGCGCGTTGGCGTGGGCGTCTCGGGTGGCGACCAGCCGTTCTCGCACCGCGGCGCGCAGGTTGACGGGACTCTCGACGAACACTTCCGGGCCGAATGCTGCCAATTCGTCGGCGAAGATATTCAGGTCGGTGAAGTGCAGGGTGAGCGCGTCGTCCGTGGACAGCGTCTGCGCACCACTGGTGTTCTGTGTTGACTGCCGGGCACCCAGCCGCACAGCCGCGTCTGACTGCGGTAGAACGACGATGCGCGCGGAGTTACTGGCCCACAAGGCGTCGAGCTCGGCGAGGGCCGTTGCGCTGTCGGTGGCGCCGCTGTTCGTGCCGTCACTGTTCGGAACGAAAATCGCGTTGGGAACCACAGCGATTGCACCGACGATGCGCGCCAACAGAAAGGTCCGAGAGGCACGAACAGCCTCATCTGTGGCATACAGGTGCCAGCGCCCTTCATGCTGCACGAGCGCCCGGGGCGCGACCACGCGACGTGCAGGCTTGGTCTCTCCGGGTTTGAGATAGAGGAATGCCACGACCTGCGACCGGTCGAGGGCCCTGCTCAGGGGGTCGAAGCTCGGATCTTTCGTGCGAAGCACAGGCGCATAACCCAGAACCGGTTCGCTCGATTCCACCCCGAGGGAGTTCAGCTTCATTAAGGCCCGGCGGGATTCCCCGGACAGCGACCCTTCGCGCCAGACCGTGCCTGCCAGTTTGAGGAGGGATACCTCGTTCGGTGTAAAGGTGACATCGGCGGGCAGATCATAGAGACCCTTGGGAATTCGATAGCGCAGAAAGTGGTTGCTGCCAGGATCGTCCGGGGGCTCAATGGTTTCCAGCGGTATGCCCAATTCGCGGATGTCGTCCTTGTCGCGCTCGAACTGGCGTTCCAGACTCTCGTTCGAACCGTTAGCGGCAAACCGCTGGCGGTATCCCTGCACGTTGGCCAGGATGTCACCCTTGGTCAGGCCCGCTTCCGTCGCGACGAGAGCCAAGACGAGGCTGAATAGTCGCTCCGGAGCCGTGACAGACGCCGGCTTACGCTCGCTCAGGCTTTCCGAGGGCTTAGATCCCGGCTGGATTGGCATGAGACGGTCCGATTTAGTTGACGCCGAGAATATCGACAACGAAGACGAGAGTGGACTCGGCCGGGATGGTATCGGTTGCGGTGGCTCCGTAGCCCTGGTCGGGCGGGATCACGGCGACGATCTGCGAGCCGACCGTCTGTCCGATGAGCGATGTCCCCAGCCCTTTGATAACCCCGTTGGGCACCAGTTGGGTGGGCGAGCCGTCGCTCCAAGTCGAGGACAGAACCGTTTTGTCTTTCCAGAGAACGCCAATGAGGTTTACCAGAACGTTTGAGTCCTCCTCGATCTTTTCCCCGGCACCCTTCTTCAGCACGCCGACTTCGAGCGTGGTCGGCGCGTCGCCGCCCGGTACGACAATTCCCGGGACACCGTTTTCATCGAGTACCACTGCGGGCAGGCCGTTGGCGACTGTCTGGTCCACACCGTTCGCACGGGGGAGGAAAGCCTTGACGACGTCGACGACGACGACGAGGGTATCGGTCGGTGCGACACCCGCTGGCAGAGTGTCTGTACCCGCTAATCCGTCCTCGGGCGCCACAACGATCACGGCGCGTTCACCAACTCGGGCGCAGAGCAGCCCGTCCGTGATGCCGCTGATATCGGCGCCATTTAGCAGGAATAGGGGCGCGTTGGCTTCGTCATAGGCGCCCTGCGCGATGACATTGCCGTTGGTTCCGTTGTAAATATTAATCTCAGCAGAGATCAGCTGGCCGGCAACGATCTTCTCCCCCGAACCCGCGATGATTTCGCTGCGCTGAGTGGTGGCCGATTTCAGCGGCGTCGGAAAGTTGACGTCGGGGGCGGTACCGAGGTCCCCGGTGACCGAAACCAGATCTGTAGCCGCGCCCGCTGTGGTCGTGCTGTCACAGCTGGCTTGAGCCGAGCCGGGGCTCGCACACGCGGTCAGTGCCGTCATCACGAGGCCGGCGGTGATGATCAGCGCGGATGCTTTGCGCACAAGTCCTTCTTTCGGTACTGGGTTGCTGCAGCGTGGATCTGCTGCGCGGGTTTGAGGGGCGGTACGGGTGCTGAGGGCGCATGATGGCCGTGGCTTAGGCGCACTACAACCAAAAGGGCCGGGGCCTATCCTAACCGGCGTCGAGGTCTCGAGCCTTGGAAAGCTCTGCGCTCGATCCGGCCGCCCGAACGCGTTTGCGCATAACCTTCGCGCTCACGTTGCGTTCGCCGAGCGCTCCCGGGGTCCAGGCCTCGACATCCGCGTCGCTGAAATCTGTTTTGGACGGTCGTCGCTTCAGTTCGGGAAGTATCGTGTCGGGGGCCAGACGTCGAGCGGTAATGAGGAAGCCGGTGTGACCGATCATGCGATGATCCGGCCGCACGGCGAGCCCCTCGACATGCCAGCCGCGAATCATCGTTTCGTTGGAATCCGGGTTGGTGTAGAACCCGGTGCCGCGAATGGCTTCAGCCACGCGAGAGAGCTGCGTCACCGTGGCTACGTAGCAGAGCAGCACTCCCCCAGGTTTGAGGGCGTCGGAGACGGCTCCGAGGCATTCCCAAGGCGCCAGCATGTCCAGCACGACCCGGTCGACGCTGTGCACCGGCAGGGTGTCTGGCAGCGTTTCGGCGAGGTCACCGAGCGTGATCGTCCAGTTCTCCGGGTCGTTTCCGAGAAAGGTGGCGATATTGTCTCTGGCCACATCGGCGAATTCCTCCCGGCGTTCGAAGGATGCGAGGCGGCCAGCCGGGCCGATTGCGCGCAGCAGCCAGAGCGACAGCGCCCCCGAACCGACGCCGGCCTCGACGACCGTTGCGCCGGGAAAAATATCGGCCTGCGCCAGAATCTGGGCAGCGTCCTTGGGATAGATGATGGCCGCACCGCGCGGCATGCTCATCACGAAATCCACCAGCAGGGGTCGCAGCGCCAGATGTTCGACCCCGACATTGTTCGTGACGACGGATCCGTCTGGCTGCCCGATGATGTCGTCGTGCGCGAGGATGCCGCGGTGCGTGTGAAAGGTAAGGCCGTCCTGAAGCGTGATGGTGTTCATCCGCCCCTTCGGCCCGGTGAGTTGCACACGGTCGCCAATGCGAAAGAGCCCACTGTTTTGAATGACCTGGTTGTTGCTCATGCGAGTGGTGCGCTTTCGTTTCGGGCGGACCCGGTGGGGGCGAGAGGATGAACCGGAGAGGACGAATCGGAACGAGTCGAGAACTCGTACAGCGCGACAATGTCGCCGAGGGTGCGCCCGGTGAGGGTAGACCAGCGGGTGTAATACTCGCTCTCCGGCAGGTCGATCTGGTGCGGAACGGCGATGGTGATGGTGCCGGCAGCAACAGCGGACGCGACGCCGGGCACGGAATCCTCGATTGCGATGCACTCGGCCGGGTCGACGCCGAGGCGTTTAGCGGCGACCAGGTACGGGTCGGGGTGGGGCTTGCTGTTGGCGACCATATCGCCGGCGACGACGACGTCGAAGGCGGCGAAATCGATGAGGTCGATGATCTGGCGGGCCATGCGCTCCACCGACATGGTTACCAGTGCCGTCGGGACGCCGGCATCTTTCAGCTCCTGCAGTAGCTCGCGGGATCCGGGACGCCACGGAATGCCGTGTTCGGCCAGTTGCTCCTGCACCCGATCGGTAAGCCGGGCCACGATGGCATCCGGGGAGAGATCCACGCCTCGGGATTGCAGAATCGCTGCGGAATTCCACAGCCCGGACCCGACCAGCAACATGCCGTCGTCGTGAGTCCAGACCCCGCCGAATTCGGTCACAAGTTCGGTTTCCGCCCGCATCCAGTACGGTTCGGTATCGACGATTGTGCCGTCCATGTCCCACAGGACGGCGGCGGGCAGGGAGGCGGGCGTTGGCAGCGGCACAGGAAAAACGTTCACGGGGTTCAAGTGTAGGGCCACCGCCTATCCTTGACTGAGGCCGTCCACGCGGAAGGCCGAAGGAATTGAGGACGAACACGGTGGCTGACGGTAATGGGTTTCTGGGTGGACGACTTCTCGTCGTCGCTTTCGAAGGCTGGAATGATGCCGGTGAGGCCGCGACGGGTGCCGTCCGTGCGCTCAAGGACCTGCTCGACGTTGAGGTGATCACCGAAGTCGATCCGGAACTGTACTTTGACTATCAGTTCAACCGACCCACCGTCTCGAACAATGAAGATGGCGTTCGCGTTCTTGGCTGGCCGGGCGCGATCATGTACGGGCCGAAAACCCCCGGTGCGGTCAGCGTTCCGTTGGCCGAAGACGCGCAGTTACGCGTCAGCGGGACCAACGCAGGAAACATCTACCTCCTGATCGGTACGGAGCCGTCGCGCAGCTGGAAGAGTTTTGCCGCAGAGATTCTCGACGCGGCCCTGGCGGCGGACGTGAGCGGCGTGGTGTTCCTGGGGGCGATGCTCGCCGACGTTCCCCACACCCGTCCAATTTCGATCTTCGTTTCTAGCGACAATGCGCAGGTGCGGGCTGAACTGCAGATCGAACGCAGCAACTACGAAGGGCCGGTCGGTATTCTCAGCGTGCTGTCGGATGCCGCCGAGACGGTAGGAATTCCTACTCTGTCGATTTGGGCATCCGTCCCCCACTATGTGCATAATGCCCCGTCGCCCAAGGCGATGCTCGCGCTGATCGACAAGCTCGAAGAAGTCATCGACGTGGTGATCCCCCGGGGTGTGCTGGTGACAGAGGCCGCCGAATGGGAGACAGGGATCGACGTTCTCGCCGGCGAAGATGAGGAAATGGCGGCGTATATCGCCCAGCTCGAGCAGGCGAGGGATACGGTCGACTCGCCGGAGGCGAGCGGCGAAGCTATCGCCCAAGAATTCGAGAAATACCTGCGCAAACGCGGCAGCGACGGACGCGCCGATGGCCGACCCGACGGTCGGCCGGATGGCCCAGGCAGCAGGCCTGACGGGCCCCGACACTAGGCGCACCCAGCAAGCCAGCGCTAGAGCGCCACACCGAGCAGCCCGCTGATCGCACGATTGATCAGGTCCAGGTCGTCGAGCGGCAGATCGACCGCGTCGTCGATGAGCTGCAGGGCCTCCGGAGTGTTAAGGTCATGGCGGAGCGCAAGCCGGAGGGCCTGCACGAGCGCGGCAGACGAGCCGGCCGCCGCCGGGCTGGCTGCGCCCGGGTTCACGGTCGCAGAGCCGAAGGCCGCCGACCACACCGACAGACGCACAACCGCCTCGTCCAACAGCGCAGCGGTCCATTCCCAGTCGGTGCGATAGTGCCGCGCCAGGAGAGCCAGTCGAATCGCGCGCGGGTCAAAACCGCCGGCTCGCAACCTGGAGACCAGAACGAGGTTGCCGAGCGACTTGCTCATCTTCTCGCCACGGTAGGCCACCATACCGGTGTGGCTGTAGACACCGGCAAGCGGATGACCGGACAGCGCCTGAGCGTGCCCGGCACTCATGTCATGGTGCGGGAAGATCAGGTCTGAACCGCCGCCCTGCACGGTGAAGTCGGTGCCGAGTTCTTTGAGGGCGATGACCGAACACTCGATGTGCCACCCCGGGCGCCCTGCGCCGACGGCCGATTCCCAGGCTGGTTCCCCGCTGCGTGCGGCTTTCCAGAGCAGCGGATCCAGGCGATCCCGTTTTCCGGCCCGGTCGGGGTCTCCCCCGCGCTCGGCGAATAAGCGGAGCATGCTGACCAGATCGAGGTTGCTCTCGTCGCCCAGCGTCCAATCCGTGCAGTTTTCAGCGGCACGAATGTCGAAATACAGGTCGGCGGCGATCGTTCCGTCAGCGCCGGCGATGGCGTCCTCGGTCGGCACAGCGTAGGCGAGTCCAGCCTGCTGCAACAGCGCCACGGCCGTGGCGACTTCGTCGATGACCTCCGTCACAGCGACGAAATCGTTCGGTGGGATTATGCCGAGCGCTTCCATATCGGTGCGGAAGAGTTCGACCTGAGACTCAGCCAGATCACGCCAGTCCACGCCGGTGGCGGTCGCCCGTTCCAGGAGCGGGTCATCGATATCCGTCACGTTCTGGGCGTAGTGCACACGAAAACCAGCGTCGATCCAGACCCGCTGAAGAGTGTCGAAGGCCAGATAGGTGTTGGCGTGGCCGATATGGGTCGCGTCGTATGGCGTAATGCCACAGACGTAGAGCCGGGCGGCAGCCAGCGGCAGCGCCAGCACGAGGCTGTCGGTTTTGGTGTCGTGAAGCCAGGGGGCACTCGACTCACCGGGGACAGAGACTAGGTCGGGTCGTTCCCATGCACGCATTCGACCAGCCTAGCTTCGCTCGGGCGATCAGTTCGCAGGCGTCATCGCGGCGGAAACGGCTACGCGGAGATGACGTTGGTGCCGAGGAGTACGAAAAGCACGATGCCGAGCACGATGCGATAGATCACAAACGGGAGAAAACTGCGCTTGGAAATGTAGTTCATGAAGAAGGCGATCACGGCGAGGGCCACGAAGAAGGCAATAATCGTGGCCACGAGTATTTCGAGCGGTCCAAAGATTTCGGGGGTACAGGTGGTCGCACCGGCCAGGCAGGGCTCAGCGATGGATTTGTAAACCTGGAAGAAGCCGCTCCCGAGTACGGCAGGAATCGCCAGCAGGAAGGCGTAGCGAGCAGCTGCAGCGCGCTCATAGCCGAGGAACAGGCCGGCGGTGATGGTTCCGCCAGACCGAGACACGCCGGGAATCAGAGCGAGCGCTTGCGCGAAGCCGTAGATCGCGCCGTGACCGACGGTGATGTCTTGCAGTTTGCGCCGTTTGGCGCCGACGTAGTCGGCAATGCCGAGCAGCACACCGAAGACGATGAGCATGGTGGCGGTGATCCAGAGTGAGCGAAGTACTGTTTCGATCTGGTCCTGGAACAGCAAGCCGAGAATGATGATGGGCAGCGAGCCCAGGATGATCAGCCAGCCTAACCGGGCGTCCGGATCCCCACGAGGGACTCGGCCCGTAATGGATTTGGCCCACTGGCCGATAATGCGCACGATGTCGCGCCAGAAGAATATGACTACGGCTGCCTCGGTGCCGATCTGCGTGATTGCAGTGAATCGAGCGCCTGGGTCTTCCCCGGTACCGAGAAACTGGCCGACGATGGTGATGTGCGCGCTCGACGACACAGGGAGAAACTCGGTCAGTCCCTGAACCAGGCCCAGGATGATCGCATTCAGAAAGTCCACACACTTCGCTTTCTCGGATTACTTCGAAGACTCAGGGAATCCGCGCCCGGCTGCGCCGAGCGATACTTCACCTCGTCAATAGCTTGACAACAGGTCGGTCAAAACCTGCCTGCCAAACACTAATGCGTCCAGCGGTACCCGCTCGTCCACTCCGTGGAACATCGCAGGAAAGTCCAAGTCGGCGGGGAGGCGAAGCGGTGCGAAACCGTACCCTTTAATTCCCAGGGTACTGAGCGCCTTGTTGTCGGTCCCAGCCGGCAGCAGGTAAGGCAACACCGGTGCGCCGGGGTCGTGGCGTTCCAACGTTCCCACAACCGCGTCGATCAGTGGACCGCTGAATTCGGTTTCCAGACCGATATCGCGGTGCATGGTGACAATGTCGATGTCGGAACCGATAATCTCCTGAATCTGGGCGAGTACGAGGTCCTCCTCGCCGGGCAGCGAGCGGATGTCGATGAGGGCCTCAGCCGTGTCGGGAATGACATTGTGCTTGTAACCGGCGGTGAGGCCGGTCGGGTTAGCGGTCGTGCGCAGGCTGGCCTGGATGAAGCCCGAGGCCGTCCCGGTCGCCAGGGCGAGCTCGTCGGGGCCGACGCGCTGGGGGTCAACGTCGAGAATGCGGGCGATCTCACCGAGCAGCTGCTCGGTCGTGTCGGTCAGGCGGATCGGCCATTCGTGGCGCCCCAGTTTGGCCACAGCCTCAGCGAGCCGGGTGATGGCGTTGTTCGGGTGTATGCGGGAGCCGTGCCCCGCCTCGCCGCGGGCGACGAGTTTGACCCAGATCAGCGCCTTCTCGCCGGTTTGCAGCAGGTAGGCACGTTTTCCGCCGAGGGTGATCGAGTAGCCGCCGACTTCGCTGATCGCTTCGGTAGCCCCGTCGAACAGGTGCGGGTGCTCGTTGACGAGAAAATGCGAGCCGAGCACGCCGCCAGCTTCCTCGTCGGCGAAGAACGCGATGACGAGGTCTCGTTCCGGCGCACCCTGCGCGCTGATCACGTCCTGTAGCGAGGCCAGGATCATGGCATCCATGTTCTTCATGTCGACGGCGCCACGGCCCCACAACAGACCGTCCTTGATGACACCAGCGAACGGGTCGACGCTCCAGTTGGCCGCATCGGCCGGCACGACGTCGAGGTGGCCGTGCACGACCAGTGCCGGCCGGGAGTCGTCCCGTCCCTGCACCCGGGCGACCACACTGGTGCGGCCCGGTTCGGAATCGAACAGCTCGGGGGCGAGGCCGAGGGCGCGCAGCTTCTCGGCAACATACTCGGCGGCATCCGTCTCGCCGTTGGAACGACCCTCACCAAAGTTCGTGGTGTCGAAACGGATGAGATCACGCGCGATTTCAGCGGTCAGGTCAAGTTCCTGGGGAGCATCTGCGCGGGACGGGCCCGCTGAATGAGCGGAATGCGGAGCAGGGGGCACGTTCGGAAAGGAAGCCATGGTCAAACGCTACCGGTCGCTGCCGGTGGCAGTGACACAGGGAGGGTTGGAAACCGTGCTAAGTTATTACCTCGGCAGCCGGTTCATCCGGAGGCCGTTTCACCCAGTCCGGGTGGCGGAATTGGTAGACGCGCTGGCTTGAGGTGCCAGTGCCCGTTAAGGGCGTGTGGGTTCAATTCCCATCTCGGACACGGAGATTTCTTTCGGGAGATCAACGAGGACTGGTTGAGACAGTTCACAAGGCCGGATCCCATGGATCCGGCCTTGTCTCGTTATCGCTGTATATTCTCAAGATTGTGTCTTTTTCGCGATGTTTTTTTCGGGGGCGATTTAGGACAGGATGTCCTTGGTCACGAACCGGCTGTAGGCCAACGCGCCGAACACGGCCAGGTAGCCCACCTGCACGATGGCGTTTTGGCCGAACGAGCCCAGGTCGAGGGGCTGACGGAGCAGGTCGGCGAAGCCGAGCCAATAATGGCTGAACAGCCACGGATGCAGCCAGGACAGCTGCGGAATGACATCGAGGATCTGGGCGACAACCGAGACCACGATCGTCGCCGCCATGGCGCCCACGGGAACGTCGGTGAGCGTGGAGATGAACAGCCCGATCATCGCCAGGCCCAGCAGCGAGACGGTGACATAGGCGGCCACCAACAGCGATCGCAGCAGTGATTCGGCCACGCTGATGGTGTCGCCAGACAACAGGGTGACCGGGCCGACCGGGAACAGGGCGGCTCCGATGAGCGCTCCGGAGAGGGTGAGCGTCAACGTCGCCACGAGGCAAAACAATGCCGCACCGGCGTACTTCACCAGCAGCAGCCGCACCCGACCGGCCGGCGCCACCAAGAGGTAGCGCAGGGTGCCGAGGCCGGCCTCTCCGGCGATCGTGTCTCCGGCGACCACGCCCACGGTGAGGGGCAGAAACAGGGGTATGGCGACGACCATAGCGGTGAAGCCTACGAACAGGCCGTTCTGAGTCACCCGATCGAGAAAGGGCGGCCCCTCCCCCGGGTTCAGCGTCGACGACGACAACCGCACCGCGACGGCGAGCAGGACCGGGATCAGTGCAACGGCGACGAGCATGGCCCAGGTGCGACGACGACGAAACAGCACGGCAATTTCGGATCCGAGCAGGTCCCAGCCGCCCCCGCGGCGGGCGGGGATGGCTGCGCTTTCCGGCGTCAGAACGTCACTGGACGACATCGAAACCCTCCCCGGTCAAGGCGACGAAGCGTTCTTCGAGGCTCGGCTCCTCGATGCTGAAACCACGGATGCGAACCCCACCGGCGACGAGGGCCGTCACGATGGCCTCCGCCTGCCAGTGGGAGCCACGAAGCGGCGCGACCACGTCCGAATCGGCACGGTCATTGGGAGCGGGGGTTGGCTCCAGCCCGAGGTGGGTAAGCACGCGGACCGCACCGGCGGCATCCGGGGTGCGCACGCGCACCCGGGTGTCCCCGACCTGCCGCAGCGCCGCCAGGGTGCCCTGGGCGACGATCCTGCCCGCGCTCATCACGGCGGCGTGGGTGCAAATCTGCTCCACTTCGGCGAGCAGGTGGCTGGACACGAACACGGTCGTTCCCTCCGCCGCCAGGGAACGCACGAGAGTGCGCACCTCTCGGGTGCCCTGCGGATCAAGGCCGTTCGTGGGCTCATCGAGGACCAGCAGCTGCCGTGGGAGCAGCAGTGCGTTGGCGATGCCAAGTCGCTGCTTCATGCCGAGCGAATACGCGTGCACCTTCTTGTCGGCCGCGTGGGAGAGCCCGACCCGTTCGAGGGCGAACTGCACCCGGGCGCCGCGGGTGCTCCGCGGCGCATGTCGGTCGGCGGTATCGAGTCGGCGCAGGTTGGCCGCGCCGGAGAGAAAGGGATAGAAGGCCGGCCCTTCAACGAGGGCGCCGACCCGGGGAAGCACGTCGTGGAGTCGGCCCGGCATGCTGTGGCCCAGCACGGAAATCGTGCCGCTCGTGGCCTGGGTGAGTGCGAGCAGCATGCGAATCGTCGTGGTCTTGCCCGAACCGTTGGGGCCGAGAAAACCGAAGACGGAGCCACGGGGAACCGCGAGGTCTATGTTGTCCACAGCGGTCTGCCTGCCGAACCGTTTGGTCAGACCCCGACTCTCGATGGCAAGGTCCCGCTCCGGGGCAGCGCTGGTCACAGCGTGGTGTAAGTAACTTTGGTGACCAGCATCGCTGGAGAAATCACTCGGCGGCTGCCTGGAGTCGGGCGAGAGGGACCGCGCCGGCTAAGACGCGACCATCACTAGCTAGGAACACCGTGAGAAGGGACGTTGTCAGGGCGCGCCCTCCGGCAACGGACGTCGTCAGCTGGTCGAACATGGGGTTGTCACCCAGTTCGGCCGGTACCGCGGCTGCTGGCACTTCGATGATGCTGGACCAGCCGGTTCCGGTGATGATGGGAACCGCACCCGCCGCTGCACTGTGGTCACCGGGGTGTTTGACCGCACCATTCCCGGCAGCGCTGTCGGACATCTCCGGAACGATTTGTTCCGTCACCGTAGCCCCCGCTGGTGGCACGAAGTCGAACAGTGCAGGATCCGGAACCGCGAAGTCGATGGCGGTGAAACCGACCTGCAGGGCCGGTGTGCTTTGCCCCTCCGCCAGCACGGTCACCTGCAACGGCAGGCCGGTCTCGGCGTCCACCGCGATCGACACGGAGGCGACGAGGGTATCCGTTGCCTGCGGTGTCAGCACCAGCTGGTACACGCTGCGCCCGGCCACTCGGGCGTCGGTGCCGACCGAGACCGTCGTACTCGGTTCGAGATCGTTCAAGAAGCGCTCGGCGAGCTGGGACGGTGTGGACAGGTCGGTGGGCAGCTGCGACTTGAGTTCGCCCAGTTTCGCCTCGGCGGTTGCGGAGACGTCTGGCGGGACGCTTAGGTGGGTCGATTCGTTACTGCTCGAGTCGTACAGCCAGACATCGCTGCCGTTATGAATCACGTCGCGTTCGGCCATGCGGTCCTTGATCTGCACACGCGACTGATTTTCGCCTCCGACGTACACCCGAAAATCGTGCGAACCGCTGAGTAGTTCCAGGGCCGTTGTCAGCGCCCCGGCCGCTGACGCTGTCGACGATTCGGTGGCGGCGCCCCCTCCCATGCCCCCGAGTTCGAGGGACGGAAGCCCCAGATCAGCGGACTGGGTGACCGTTCCGGAGAAGGTGGACATGGCGCTGTCGTTCACGAGCAGCAGCACTTGCTCTGGAGTTCTATCGGGCAGGTCGACGGCAGCGCCGGCTTGGAGCGGCACGGCGATGACGGCGGCGACAACAACGGCCGGCACGATGACGGCGGGGAGCCAGCGGAGAGAATTGTGAGACATGATCAACGACCTCGTGCATTCGGATTCATACCCGGATCGTACGCCCCAAGCATGCCTGAAGGCTGCTCGATCAGCGTATTTACAGGTGCGCGTACGACGGGAGGTCAGACCGATTCGATCGGGGTCGGCGCGTCGTCGGTGATGCCGATGAACTGGCTGCCGATGCCGTCGCACTCGGTGCGGCCAAAACCGGCGGCGGGTGCGGGCAGCTCATCGAAACCGTGGTTGGAGCAACTGATGTAGGTGAACACCGGCCACCATTTCTTCGGGCGGACGGCTTCGGTGTAGCCACAAATCGTGCAGGTGAGCTGCACCCAAACTGGCTTCTTGCCGGTGCGATTGGCGCGCGATTGCACCAGCCAGGCCGGCGGTTCAGCCTCGAGTTTGGCAAGCTGGCCCTCGCTCAGGCGAGAGGGAATGCCGTGGCGAGCCGCCATCTCCAAGGGAATATCCAGGCGCAGTGCTACTTCTCGTCGCGTAATCATCACAGGCAACGATAGGCGCTTGTGCCTACGGGTGCAGCATCCGCTTGTCGTCACCGGCTGATTGCGCGCGGGGCGCTGTGTGGTTTGCGATCCGGCAAGACGGCATGGGTGAGGTGGTCGTCGACCGAACCCGTGCACTGCCGTCGGCGGTCATCGACGGTGCAACACGGCCTCGGCGTGCGATTCAACGAGCTCGAATTAGCGGATGCCTCCGGTGAGATTCCGTTTCGGTTGGACGCCACGACTATTTCGAACGATCTCGAATCGGTCACCCTCAACAAGGACCACGCAGCGAAGCGCGCGCTGGCCTGCTTCGCGCAGCGCAGACCGCAGCCCCGGCTGTGGCGCTCAGTGGGCGATTCCCGCAGCGATTATCGTACGGCTGACCACCTGCACGACGCCGGTTACGGCGTCTCCCCGTGGATGTGCGCCCTCCGACGGAATTCTGGACCGACCGTATCCGGTCGTTGTGATCGCGATCAGATCCACGATGAGGCCGGGGCGACGTTCCTGCGTCATTGGGTCGAAAAGCTGGCGCTGCCCGTCACCAGCTATGTGGTCACGAAGCGGATGCCATTCTGGAGGGTACTGCGCAGCTCGAAGACTTTCTCGAAGCTGCCGCGTTCCATACCAACCAGGCCGTCGCGGAGTACGCCGACCAGACGCGACCGCGGGATGGCGATGATCATTGGGCGGCGGCCGCGTTTTGGCAGTGACACGGCTTCATCGAGCGCCCCGTCCGGCAGGACCACGATGAGGGCGGTGAACCGCACTTTCAGAGCGCGGGTGAGGGAGCGCGCGGCATCTTCAAACTGGTGAATCGGGCGATCCTCTTCGGGCAGCTCGTCGCCGACCAGTTCGCCGCGGCGCAGTTGCATCGGTGATCCCCAGTCCTCGGAGAGCACGCCAAACAGCCCGGCCGGGCCGAGGATTATGTGGTCGAGTTTGTCGGTCTGGCCGCCGGTGTCGATGTCGTGCCAGGCGGTGAATCCGATTCCCAGGTTGGCCACCAGCTGCGCCGTTGCCTCCTCGGCGAGAGCTTTGGCGAGGCAGTGGCGTACGAGTTTGGGGGCGCTGCGAATGAGGGCAGGGGCGTATGGGTCATCGATGACCGTGCCGCGGCCGGCCCATTCCCGCACTAGATCGAGGTATCTCAGCCGCGCCTGGCCGCCAGGGTGGCCGTGCATGCGGGTTTTCAGGCTGGATTTCGTGGCGGGACCGCGGGCGGAGGGGGCGGCGTAGGCATCCGTCGTGGCGGGCTCTGGGGCGTCGAAACGTCGACGATCATAGGCAGCGCGGTTCTCGGGGCTGCCAATGCGCTCCCAGGCGAGCTGTACCGCGTGAAATTTAATCGCGCTCCCGCCGACGTCGGGGTGGGTTTGGCGCAGCAGCAGCCGGTAGGCGCGGCGTAACTCATCGTCGGTCGCGGTCGGGCTCACTCCGAGGACCTCGTAAGGAGTGGATGCGGCCGGGCTATCTTGCATCCTGGGCGGGACCTTTCCGTGTTCGAAGACGATCGCTGAAAAATCGATCGGAAGTCCACATTACCGCGCCATTCTGACACCGCGCCGAGGGCGCCCGGTGCGGTTGATCGGCCTATTCTGTGCCACGATCAGCCCGTGACCCTTCCACTCGCGCCCCTGCACAGGTACAGCACCCGACTAATCGTCATGCTCATCGTCGGAGTCATCGCCGGCGTGGCGGCCGGTGTGCGGGGTGACTGGACCCTCGCGGTGATCCTCGGCTGGGCGGCCGCCTGTGTGACCTACATTGCCTGGGTTTGGATTGCCGTCGGTCGCCAGGATGCAGACAAGACGGCCAGGCACGCCATCCGCGAGGATCCTTCGCGGGGTATCTCGGAATTCCTCATTCTTCTCGCTGGGCTGGCGAGCCTCGGCGCCATCGTCGTGCTGTTATTGGGTACCACTACAACGTCGGGGCCGCAGCGCGGGCTGCTGGCCGGAGTGGCCATCGCCAGCGTTGCGCTGTCCTGGGTTCTGGTGCATACGCTGTTCACCCTGCGCTACGCGTCTTTATATTACAGCGACGCCCCCGGAGGCGTCGATTTCAATCAGACCGAGCCTCCGCAGTACAGCGACTTCGCCTACCTGGCTTTCACGATAGGTATGACCTATCAGGTCTCCGACACGAGTATCCAAAGTCACGCCCTGCGGATGGCGACCCTTCAGCACGCGCTGCTGTCATTTCCGTTCGGATCGGTGATTCTGGCCACGCTGATCAACCTCGTCGCCGGTTTGCTGCACTGATTGCAATGGTTGTCACGGTGCTTGGCCCGGCGCGTGGGCGAGCGGGTTGTGGTTAGTCGCGCAGCAGGTGAAACGGAATCGCCATGGCGATGGCCACGCAGAGGATTCCGCCGATGAAGATCGGGGCCATTAGGGACGTGACCGAGAATGCCAGGCCGAACAGCCAAAAACCGAAGACGAAGATCGCAAACGCGACGACGAAGGCGACAATGTTCATGGGTGGTCCTTTCACGGCAGCGCCCGCGTAATTTCGCCAGTCACTGAGTTGAGCGTACTGATTTTTTGTACTGATTCGAGCGTACCGGTTGGTGCCCGGTGTACTTACCTTCAATCGCGGTTGATCGGCTCGATCAGTTCGGGACCATTTCCGTTCACCGGGGCGACCTCGTGAAAATCAAGCGATTCCACGACCTCCTGCGACGCCGCCACGGCGGCATCCACGAGCGATTGGTCGCCCTCAGTGGCCGGATCCAGCCAGTGATCCCACCATTCTTCCGGCAAAGCTACGGGGGTGCGATCGTGGATCTGCGCGAGCGAACCCCGAGCATCCGTTGTCAAGATGGTGGCGGACAGCACCCAACGTGCCGGGTCGGTCTCGGCGGCTGCCGGGTTCTTCCACCAGGAATACAGGCCCGCGAAAGCCAGCGGCAGGCCATCGTCGGAGTGGACAAAGTAGGGTGTCTTGACGTTTCCTTCGGTGTGCCACTCAAAGTAGCCCGTGGCCGGTATCAGGGCACGCCGCGACCGCACGGATGCCTTGAAGGTTGGTTTCTCGGCGGCGGTTTCGGCGCGGGCGTTGAACGTGGGAAATTTTGATGTCGGTTCTGTCGCGAACGAGGGAATCAGTGACCAGCGCGCCGATTCCAGCCGGCGCACGGCTGGATCGGTCCGAGCGGATTCGAGCACGATGGGGATCTGCTCGGTCGGCCGGATATTCCAGGACGGCTCCGGCAGGTTCTCCCCCTCGTGTTCCACATCGAACATGGCCGCCAGATCGGGCGCTGTATCGGTAATGATGAATCGACCACACATTCCTCCAGAATACCGCGCCCTGCCGGGGCGCCTCGCGGTTGTCGGCTAGCGTCGATGCAATGGACGATCGATATAGTGCAGACGTGCTCTCCCCCGGCTGGCGCGACGCCGGTCGCCGTGTCATTCCAACGCAGGAAGCCACGCGTGATCTGGTCGTGGAAGAGGTCGCGACCGGATTTTGCGGTGCGGTGATGAGTGTCGAAAAGAAGATCGTCACCCTGGAGGATCGGCACGGCAAGCTCAGGCTCTTTCCCCTCGGTTCCGGTTTTCTGATCGACGGCCGTCCGGTGACCCTGGTAGCTCCAACGATGGCCGCCGCCCTCGGCCGGGTACGCACGGCGTCTGGATCGACCGCAATGCCTAACGCTCGGGCCAGGGTCGCTCGTGAGAGCCGCATCTTTGTCGAGGGCCGGCACGACGCCGAGCTGGTGGAAAAGGTCTGGGGCGCCGATTTGCGCATCGAAGGCGTCGTCGTGGAGTACATCGAGGGGGTCGACAACCTCGATCAGATCCTCCGCGAGTTCCGGCCAGAGCCGGGCCGTCGAGTCGGGGTGCTGGTCGACCATCTCGTGCCCGGCTCCAAGGAGAGCCGCATCGCGGAGGCCGTAGCGCGCGGGCCGTTCGCCGCGAATGTACTCGTGGTGGGGCATCCGTTCGTCGATGTGTGGCAGTCGGTCAAGCCGGCACGGGTTGGCCTCCTGGCCTGGCCGGAGGTGCCGCGGAGCATCGAATGGAAACATGGCATCTGCGACGCGCTCGGCTGGCCGCACGAGGAGCAGGCCGATATCGCCAGGGCCTGGCAGCGAATTCTCAGCCGGGTGCGCACTTTTGCCGATCTGGAACCGCAACTTCTAGGGCGCGTGGAACACCTGATGGACTTCGTGACAGCCCAATGACACGCCGTAGCGAGCTTGGGTCTCGAGGTGTCTGGGGGCCCCAACGCGCAGTGGTAGACCGGAAGTTCACCCTAATTTCGCTGTAAACGTAACGCTTTCGTGTCGAAAAGGCTGGGAATTTTGAAACCGTCCAGACTTGTGGGCTAGTGTTGAACTCGAAGTTGTAGTGCTTGCACGTCTTAAACGCACCGACTGTGATTCAACTGGATCGCAGTTTGTGCGCCACATTCCTTTCGGAAGCGGACGACGAATACCGCGACGAACGGTCCCGACAGTCGGGGCCGGTCTAACACTCCTGGAGGAGTTTTACAAATGGCAACAGGTACCGTGAAATGGTTCAACGCTGAAAAGGGCTTCGGCTTTATCGCACCCGACGACGGAAGCGCCGATGTTTTCGCGCACTACTCCGCGATCGCGTCGAATGGCTACAAGTCCCTCGATGAGAACCAGAAGGTCGAGTTCGAGGTAACCCAGGGCCCCAAGGGTCCTCAGGCCGAGAACATCCGCGCCCTCTAAATAGAGCTTGCGAAGAACGCCTCCCGCTAACGCGGGGGGCGTTCTTGTTTTAACCCGGCACCGTAGCCCGTCGTCTGCTCGCGCAGCTGACTGGCAGATCTTCTTGCGCTAGGAATCGTTCGTCCAATCCTGATGGAGGGCCTCCGAGAACTATTTCACCAGGTCTTGCCAGCCGTCGCCGTCGACGTACTCGAAGATGAGGTTAGTCTCGGTGTGGGCGACGGCCGGATGCTCGGCCAGGTGCTCGAGCACGAAGTCCCTCAGGTGGGAGGCATCCGCTGCGGCAACGTGCAGAAGATAGTCGTCGGCTCCGGCAGTGTGGAACAAACCGATCACCCCTGGCCAGTGCGGGGCGGCGTTACGAAAGTCGTCGATCTGCACCCTGGCGTGCTTGGCCAGCCGTACCGAGATGAGAGCCTGCAAGCTGGCGCCGAGCGCGGCCAAGTCTATATTGGCCCGGTAGCCACGAATGTGGCCGAGCTGCTGCAGCCGACGCAGGCGCAAGGACACGGTCGACTCGGCAACACCGATCTCGCTGGCCAGAGCAGCCCCCGAAGCCCTGGCATTGACCGACAGGGCGCGCAGCAGAGCGCGATCAACGCGGTCAAGTTCCGGCTTCTTCGATTCCATTCAGAGACTCCCTTGTTATCAAGGAGTTTATGCGATGCGAAGAAGAGTTTCGCAAGGGTCTGCAGGGAGCCTTGCACGAACGCACAGAATCTGCTTCTGTGAGGATATGCTGCCATCGAAGCCACATTTTGAAACCCTTGCCGTGCATGCCGGAATGGACGGCCTCACCGAGGCGGGGGTTCACGTTCCGGGTATCGACTTATCGACCACAAACCCGCTGCGCGGCGTGGAGACGGGTGGTGAGTCCTACGAAAACCTGGCAACCGGCGGCAGTCCGGAACCCGGAGACTCGGCGGTCTATCAGCGGTTGTGGCAGCCAGGAGTCGCCCGGTTCGAAAGTGCCCTCGCGGCGTTGGAACGGGCGGATGGCACCGTGGCGTTCGCCACCGGAATGGCCGCCCTCACCGCGACGCTGATCGCGACGGTCACCGCCGGCAAACCCCATATTGTGGCGCTCCGCCCCCTCTACGGCGGAACCGATCATGTTCTGGCCAGTGGGCTGCTCGGCACGACGGTCACCTGGACAGATCTGGCCGGCGTGGCTGCGGCCATCCGTTCAAACACTGGCCTGGTCGTCTTGGAGACGCCGGCTAACCCGACTCTCGAGCTCACCGATATTCGCGCGGTCGTGGCGGCCGTTGGCGATGTTCCGGTGTTGGTCGACAATACCTTCGCGACCCCGGTGCTGCAGCGCCCGATCGAGTCGGGGGCCACCCTGGTTCTGCACAGCGCGACCAAATTCCTCGGTGGGCACGGCGACGCCATGGGCGGAACCGTCTCGGGACCACAGGAGTGGATGGTGCGCTTGCGGAAGGTGCGCGCGCTCACCGGTGGCTTACTGCAGCCGTTCAACGCCTACCTGCTGCATCGCGGGCTGCGCACCCTGCCGATTCGGGTACGCGCCCAGCAGGACACAGCGGGTGTGATCGCTGCCCGGCTCAACGAACATCCTGCGCTGACCCGTGTGCTTTACCCCGGCTTGCCGGGCCAGGACCTGCAGGGGCTGATCGGCCGACAGAGCGCCGGTGCCGGCTCCCTGATCGCGCTGGACCTCGGCTCTTATGCCGGCGCAGTGCGCTTCACCGAGGCGCTGAAGCTGATCACACACGCCGTGTCGCTCGGCGGTGTCGACTCTCTCGTTCAGCATCCGGCGTCTCTGACCCACCGGCCGGTAGCGGCGGAGGCGCGGCCCGGCGCCGGCATCGTGCGCCTGTCGATCGGGCTCGAACACGTCGACGATCTCCTCGACGACATTCTCAACGCGCTGCTGGTCGCCCACGTGCCTGTGGGCGTCGGGACCGACGCCAGGTCGGCACCCCTGCGGAGCTAGCTGCGGCCGAGGCGTCGCCGCAGCAGGTCGATGCGCATTTGCAGCTGGGTCACGCTGGCCTGGGCGACGGCTGGCCCGCCACAGATCCGACGCATCTCGGCGTGGATCATGCCATGCGGCTCGTTGGCCAGCTTCGACCACATGCCCACAAGGCTTGACAGCAGGGTGCGCTGTTCCTTGAGCGTGCGGTACAGCGGCGGCGGCTCGAGCGGGGCGATGTCGCCGGTGACCGGATCTTTACGCTTGTCGGTCGACCGCTTGGACTGACGGGACTGGCGTTGACGGAGCAACTCTGACACCTGCTCCGGTTCGAGCAGACCCGGGATACCGATGAAGTCGAATTCCTCATCGGTGCCGGGTTCGGCGAGCTCTCCGAATTCATCACCGTCGAACATGACCATGTCGAAGGTCGCCTGTGAGTCGAGGGCTTGCCAGGTGAAATCATCCAGGCCAAGGTCATCGGACGCTTTGTCGTCCTTGTTCGCTGCGGCGACCATGGCATCTTCGGGGTTGTACATGCCATCGTCGCCGTCTTCACGGTTGCTGCGATCGAGGGCGTGGTCACGTTCCAGTTCGAGCGCGTTGGCCAGGCTGAGCAGCCCGGGAACGTTCGGCAGAAAAATGGATGCCGTCTCGCCGCGACGGCGGGCACGCACGAAGCGGCCGATGGCCTGAGCAAAGTAGAGCGGCGTGGCCGCACTGGTCGCGTAGACGCCGACAGCGAGGCGCGGTACATCGACGCCCTCCGACACCATCCGCACGGCAACCATCCACCGCCGGGTGTTCTTGGAGAACTCGTCGATCCGGTCGCTGGCTTCTTTCTCGTCGGAGAGCACGATCGTGACGGGTTCACCGCAGATGTCCTCGAGGATGACCGCGTAGGCGCGTGCGGTGGTCTGGTCGGTGGCGATGACGAGGCCACCGGCATCCGGAATACCATGCCGTACCTCGGTCAGGCGCGAATTCGCGGCGCGCAGCACCGAGGGAATCCACTGCCCGCTGGGCTCGAGAGCGGTGCGCCAGGCCTGGCTCGTGATGTCTTTGGTGTTGCCCTCGCCGAGTTTGGCTTCCATCTCGTCGCCGGCGCGGGTGCGCCATTTCATGTGCCCGGCGTAGACCATGAACATGACCGGGCGCACCACGCCGTCGGCGAGGGCCCGGCCGTATCCGTAGGCGTAATCGCTCTGCGACATGCGGATGCCGTGCTTGTCGGGCAGGTAGCTGACGAACGGAATCGGCGACGTGTCTGACCGGAACGGGGTACCGGTCAGTGACAGCCTGCGTGTGGCCGGGCCGAACGCCTCGCGGATCGCATCGCCCCAGCTCAGGGCGTCTCCCCCATGATGGATCTCATCGAGAATGACCAGGGTGCGACTCGACTCGGTGAGCTGCTTATGCAGGGCGGCGCGCGCTGCAACCTGGGCGTACGTGACGACAACCCCGTGATAATGGCTGCCGTAACTGCGGTCGGCGTTCTTGAACATAGGGTCGAGACGGATGCCCGCGCGCGCCGCGGCATCCGCCCACTGGTTCTTGAGATGCTCGGTCGGGGCGACGACGGTGATGCGGTCGATCGTTCGCCGGGACCGGAGTTCGGCCGCCAGGCGCAGGGCGAACGTGGTCTTGCCGGCACCGGGCGTGGCCGCGGCGAGGAAGTCGCGTGGTTCGTGCACGAAGTAGGCTTCGAGCGCTTCGGCCTGCCAGGCCCGCAGCTTGCCGGCGGTGCCCCAGGCCGCGCGTTCGGGGAAGGACGGCGAGAGGTGTTCGGCTGCACTCGTTCCCTGCGCGGGACCGAAAACCGATGGAGTATTCACTTCTGCCAAATCTACCAAAGGCCGCCGACCTTCGCGTGCGCACCCAGGTTCGACGAGCGTCAGGATGTTCAGACAGACTGGTCTGATGACGAAGCAACAGCATCCATGGTCACGCTACGTCGCACTCGGTGATTCGTTCACCGAGGGCATCGGCGATCCCGAAGGGCAGAGCCCCGGCGGGCACCGAGGCTGGGCTGACCGGGTCGCCGAGATTCTGAGCGACGGCACCGATGATTTCGCCTACGCCAACCTCGCCGTGCGCGGAAAACTCATCAGGCAGATTGCCGACGAACAGATCGAGCCGGCCCTGGCTCTGCGCCCCGACCTGATCACCATCTCGGCCGGTGGCAATGACGTGATTCGACCGGGAACCGACCCGGATTTCATTGCGGCGCGCTGTGACGAAGCGATCTCGCGGCTGAGTCGGGACGGTGCGACGGTCGTTCTGTTCACCGGCGCCGATGTGGGCTTCTCCCCTGTTTTTCGCAGCATCCGCGGCAAGGTCGCGATCTACAACGAGAATTTGCGGGCGATCGCCACGAAATACGACTGCATCGTGGCCGACATGTGGCAGCTGACTGAGATCCAGGACCCGCGCATGTGGGCGCCCGACCGGCTGCACCTGAACGCGCTCGGTCACCACACGGTGGCTCGCATGGTGCTGCAGACCCTGAACGTGAAGAATTCCCTTGAGCCGAGTGCACCAGAGCCGATGCCGGGCACCAGCTGGCGTCAGGCGCGCACCGAAGACTTCGCCTGGGCGCGCGAGTATCTGGTGCCGTGGGTGCTGCGCCGGGTGAGGCACCAGTCTTCCGGCGACCACGTGCTGCCCAAGCGACCGGAGGCAGGCCCGTTCACCCTGCCGCCGGTCTGACCCGAGTTCTCGCGGTCGGGGCCCGGGCCCGGGCCCGGGGCCCAGTTTATAAGCTGGGCCCGTGGACGGGGCCCGGGCCCCGGTCAGGTCAGGTCAGGTCAGATCAGGCTCGAAAACGTGCGATCGGATTCACGAGGGTTCCGGCGAGCTGCAGCGATGCTGACGGGTCGGTCAGATCGAGCATCTGCTTGTTGTTGCGCAGCTGCAGGCGATTGAGGCAGGACAGCGGGAACTCCGCGGCGAACAGGTCGTGCCGGGCGAATTCGGCGGCCAGCTCTGGCGCCCCGCTCTGGTAATCGGTGATCGTCTCAGCGACGAGGGCCCAGAAGTCGTCCTCGGGCAGCACCGCGCCGGCGCTGCCGGTGTCGTCGGCGAGGATGTCCGCAAGGAACCGAAAGAAGCAGTCGAACACATCGGTGAAGATGGTCAGTACGTGTTCCTCGGTGGGTACCTTCACCCGGATGCGGCGTACCTGCTCTGGCAGGGGCATCCGCTCGCCGAGCACCACGATCTCTTCGGCAATGTCCTTCATCAGGATGCGCACCGGGATACCGTTTTCGAGCACGAGGATGACGTTTTCGCCGTGTGGCATGTATGCGAGCTCATAGGCGTACAGGCAGTGCACGAGCGGCACGAGGTAGGCGCGCAGGTAGCGGCGAATCCAGTCGGCTGCGTCAAGACCGGACTGAGTGATCAGCGCGGCGACCAGCGGCCGACCGGCCTGGTCACGGTGCAACAGGCTCGCCATCGTGGCTACGCGTTCGCTGGGGGCGAGCTGGCGAACCGGACTCTCCCGCCACAGCGCGGACAGCATCTTCTGGTACGGCGACCCGGCCGGGGCGGCTGCCTCGTAGTACCGGTTGTGGTAGCCGACCGCTGCCACCTCGCGCAGAATCCCGAACCGCGACTGCTGCAGCTGCGGGTCGTTCTGCACAAGGTCATGAAGCCAATCGTTGATGGCGGGCGTGTGCTCCATGTACTGCGGCGACAACCCGCGCATGAAGCCCATGTTCAATACCGACAACGCGGTTTTGACGAAGCAGCGCTCGGGTGCGTCACGGTTGAAGAAGGTACGAATCGACTGCTGGGCCTGGTAACGGTCGAGACCGGCGCCGAGGTAGACCACGTCCTGCCGGGCGATATCGGCGGCGAGGGTAACGGTGAGCTTGTTCTCCCACTGCCAGGGGTGCACCGGCATGAACAGGTAGTCGGCGGCGTCGAGCCCGAGCGATTCGAGGCGGGCGCTGAACAAGACGAGAGTCTGCGAACCGAGTTCCTGCCGCAGATGCCCGTCGTAGCTGAGATGGCTGCTCGCGCTGAACACGGCATTGCGGGAGGTGACGGCCAGCCAGGCGAGGTGCACCGGCGCGCCGGTTTCCGGGGCATAGGCGAGGTAGTCGCCGAGCCCGAAGCCGAGGCGGCCGTTGTTGGCAACGAAGCAGGGATGTCCCTCGGTCATCGACCGTTCCATCCGCTGGCCGAACGTCGCCGCTTCAACGGTCGGGTCGACGAGTTCCGCCGCGGTCGGTGCGGGCTGATCGAGCTTGTAGGCGCCGCCGGCCAGCGTGCTGCTGATCTCCTCGAGGTACATCGGCAGTACCTCGTCGGAGATGCCCAGGGTGCCCCGAAACTCGAGAATAAACTCGAGGGCGTCGAGCGGCAGATCGACACCGGCTCGCAGACGACGGATGCCCTCGCCTCGGATGCCCCAATGATCAAGCGCGCGCTGGGTTGCCCCGAACCGATATTCGGTGCGGCCGTCGTCGCTGGTCAGGGAGAATTCGCCGCCGACGGCCGTCGGAGTAAGCAGTCGTTCGTGGGAGAACTCGGCGATGGCCTTACCCACCAGATGCCGGGTAGCCGCTTGCCACCGAGCGGGAGTCAGGTAGCCGGGTGTGGGGTGGGCGCGGGCGGCATCGAAGCCGGCGCGAGTGCAGAAGCTGAGCCAGGCATCCTTGTCGGCAAGGTGGATGACCGCGGCCTTACGAAACCCGGTCGCCGCGTTCAGGATGTGGATCTTCTCGTTGCGCACGTCGGGTTCGACGACAATTCGTTCGGTCTGCGGATCGGCGAAGAGGTACGCGAGCACGGCGGTCATGGCCGAGCGGCTGAAGCCGGGTACCGGCACCGATGTGGGGGCGACCAGCAGGTGCATTCCCACGTCTCCCGGCGCCGGTTCGTAATGGCTCCCAACCGCGTCAGTGCTGGGGTCGTAGCGTTCCATCAGGAACGACGGCGTGTCGCCCCGGAAGCCGAGGAGGGCCGTGTGGCCGACGCCGAGCGACGCGTAGGCGCTGGCGACCTCGTCAACGCTGCTCTCCTGCATTCCCCAATACCGGGCACGGTCCTGGACCATCCAACCGTGCAGCAGAACGGCATCGGCCTGCGGGTCGACGGGGCGAAGGGTAAATGTCATCGGATGGCTCCTGAATGCTCGGGAGCTGGCGCCCCAAAGTGTTGAAAGGCGATGCGGGATTCGACGGGGTAGTACTCCCAGCCGAGCATGTCGCGGATGATGCAGGAATTGCGGTACGCACCCATCCCGAGGTCGGGGGCGACCAGTCCGTGGGTGTGCAATTCGGCGTTTTGCACGTAAATCGCGCCCGGAAGTGCGGATGCCGCCGGCAATGTGCCGGTCGTGGTGCGCGCGTCGATGCGGTAGTCGGCGTCGGCTTGGAGCCGGCCACGGTCGTCGCGGCTGATCTGCAGGTCGTCGAGAAAGGCGGGTTCGACGGCGCTGTAACCGGTGGCAAGCACGAGGCCCTCCGTGAGCAGGGTGAAGTCCTGCTCCTGCTCCTGCTGGGTGAATCGCAGGCTGTAGTGGAGGCCGTCCCACTCCGCGCCGGTCAGGGCCGAGTTGGTGAGCAACGTGGTGTTGACCGGACCGCCGAGACTTTTCAGGTAGAGCAGGTCGTAGATATCGTTGATGAGGTCTTCGTTGATGCCCTTGTACAGATTTTTCTGGTCGGCGATGAGATCGTCACGGGTGGCCGCTGGCAGGGCCTGGAAATAGCCGGTGTACTCGGGCGACGTCATCTCGAGCGTGAGCTTGGCGTATTCGAGTGGGAAGAACCGCCCGGAGCGGGTCACCCAGGTCAGGTGGTAGTCGTGCGCATCGGCCTCCTGCAGGAGCTCGTAGTAGATCTCAGCGGCGCTCTGGCCGCCGCCGACAATGGTTATGTTGCGCATCCGCTGAAGGTCGGCCTTGTGCGAGACGTATTGGGCGTTATGGAACACCGGGCCAGGCAGTCCGGCGCAGCTCGCCGGTACGGACGGAGTCGTGCCGGTTCCGACAACGAGGCGGCGCGCGCGCACGAGTGCTCCCCCGGCCAGCCGCACCTGGTAATGGCCGGTCGAGTCGTCGAGGATGACCTTGTCGACGAAACTGTCAAAGCGCACGTTCGGCAGTTGCTCGGCAACCCACTGGCAGTACTGGTTGTATTCGGCACGCAGCGGGTTGAAATTCTCCCGAATATAGAACGGGTAGATCCGTCCCGCTTCCTTGAGGTAATTCAAGAAGGAGTACGACGAGGTGGGGTCGGCGAGGGTGACGAGGTCGGCCAGGAAGGGGACCTGCAGGGTGCTGGTCTCAAGCATCATTCCGGGGTGCCAGTCGAAGCGAGCGGAGCATTCCAGGAACAGCCCGTTGAGCTCGCTGATCGGGGCCGAGAGGGCGGCGAGCCCCAGGTTGAACGGGCCCAACCCGATGCCGATGAAGTCATAAACCATGCCGGTATCGCCGGGAAGAGCGGCGGTTGCGGAGGAGTCAGACATGTGCCTGCTCCAGTTCTGCCACCAGAAAGCGGGTGCCGTGGTGGCGGATGAGCCCGAGTACGTGCTCGAGATCAGCCAAAGTGGTCTCGGCGTTGAGCAGCGTGAACTTGAGGTAGTGGCGTCCGGCCACCGTGGTTCCGGCGACCACGGCCTCGCCGGAACCGAACAGGGCACTGCGCACGTGCTGGTTGAGCTTGTCGATGAGATCCTCACGGCCGTCCGCAGCGACCGCCGCCGGTCGGTAACGGAAGACCAGCGTGCTGAGGGCCGGCGCCACAACCACCTCAAAGTCGGGGTCGCGATCGAGCACCAGGTAGGTGCGCTGCGCCAGATCGATCACAGCGTCGAGCAGAGCACCGATCCCGTCAGCCCCCATGGTGCGCAGCGTCAGCCAGAGTTTGAGTGCGTCGAAGCGCCGCGTCGTCTGGATGCTCTTGTCCACCTGGTTGGGCACCACCATCGAGGCGGTGCGCGGGTTGAGGTAGTCGGCATGGTGGGTGACATGACCGAGCATGGCACCGTCGCGCACAATCAAGGCGCTGGAACTGACCGGCTGAAAAAAGGTCTTGTGATAGTCGACGGTTACAGAGTCGGCGTGTTCGATGCCGTTCAGGCGCGAGCGGTTCCGGCTGGAAGTGAGCAGTCCGCCCCCGTAGGCGGCATCGACGTGCATCCACGCGCCACTGGCGCTGCAGATCCCGCTGATTTCCGAGAGCGGATCGATGCTTCCGAAGTCGGTCGTGCCGGCGGTCGCGACGACGGCCATCGGCACGAGGCCTGCCTCGACGCACTCGGCGATGGCGACAGCGAGAGCGTCGACGTCCATGCGCTTGGCGGCATCCGTCTGCACGGCCACGACGGCGTCGAAGCCGAGGCCGAGGGTAGACGCTGCGGTACGGATACTGAAGTGGCTCACCTGCGAGGTAAAGATGCGCAGCCGCGCCAGCACGTCGGGAAGACGCAGTTCGTTCGGCAGGGCTTCCCGCCGCATCTGGTCGAAGACCCGGTTGCGGGCCACGAGCAGTGCCTGCAGGTTCGATTGGCTTCCGCCGCTGGTGAAGACTCCGTCAGCGCGGGGGCCGAGGCCGAGACGGCCGGCGGTCCAGTCGACCAGGTGACGTTCCATCAGGGTCGCCCCGATGCTCTGGTCCCAGGTGTCCATCGAGGAGTTCACGGCGGTGAGCAACGCTTCGCCGACCAGCGCGGGGATGACGACGGGGCAGTTCAGATGGGCGACGTACCTGACGTCGTGAAAGTACACGGCGTCGCGCAGGTAAAGACGCTCGACCTCAGCGAGGGCCGCAGCGCCGGTTGGCAGCGGCTGGTCGAGGTCGACTGCGGCGACCTCGATGCGCAGCTCGGCCGGGGTGATCCCTGTGAACGGCGCGTCGACGCCCGCAACCTGTTTTGACACGGCGCTGAGGCCCCGGCCGAGTTCTTCTTCGTAGCGGGCCAGGTTTTGGCCGTTGAACAATTGGTTTGCGGCCGCGCGGGTGGCCGCAGCACGGGCGGCGTTCGTGGTCGGCTCTTCAAGCAGCTTGGGCACAGAAATCTCCTCCTGTTGAACGCGGCAAGAAACACCAGCGCGAGTAACTTAGGACAGCCTTACCTTAGTTACCCACTTTGAGGGACGTCAAATCGCCGTGTCATCCACGGTCACCCAGTTCCGGCTATCCCCGTCAGCATCGGCGCGCCTGCCACTGGCACCGGTCATGCCATCAGGGACGGTTCGGTCAGCCCGCCGCGAGTTCGCCAGGGTGGCCCATACGCCAGGCCGGGCCGGGATCGGTCAGGGTGCGTTGCAGCTTGAGCGGCACGGTCACCGTCGTCGGCGTTCCGCTGCCGATCGTGAACGACACTTCCCCCACCTCATCGCCCGCTCGGCCGAGCTGCACGTCAGCGGCCGCCGCGGCACCCGTGATCGGTGAGTCAGACCAGACCAGAACGGATGCCGCCCGCTCCGCGACGATGTCGCTCACGTCGCCCCACTCGGTCGTGTACCTGCCGAACACGGCTCCGGCTTCAGCGAGCGTAACCTCGTGGAACCCGGGTTGCACGCTCGTGATGAGCGCCGAAATCGCAGAATTGACCTCGGAGTGCGTCTCTCCGCCGAGCACCACACCGACGAGGGTAACCGTGTCGGTTCCGACCGTGAAGTCGGTCGAGAACAACAGACAGGCACCGGCAACATCCGTGGTTCCCGTCTTGATGCCGTCGACGCCCTCACGGCCGAGAAGCTTGTTGGTGTTGGTGATGGTGCCGATGACGGGCAAGACCGCCGAGGGGAGGGCCACGATCTCTGCGAGGGCCGGATGGTCGACGACGAGCTTGCCGATCTCCACGAGGTCGGCTGGGCTGCTCACGCTCGACGAGGAGATGCCGCTGGTGTCGGCGACGCTGGTCTGAGCCAGGGAATTGCCAGCCAGCCAGACTTTCGCCGCTGCCAGATAGTTATCAACGGATCCGTACGCCCACACCGCGAGGGAGGCAGCATAGTTGTTGGCCGACGGCAGTAGCATCGCCTCGAAGGCCTGCCGCTGGGTGAGCACCATTCCAGAGACAACAGGAGCCACCGAACCGTTCTCAGCAACCACGTCGTAGTAAATATCCACGTCGGCGTCGGTGAACGTGATGTCGGGCCCGGCTTCCCCGGCGCCGAGCGGCTTCGCATCGAGGATGACCAGGGCGGTGACCATCTTGGTGATACTCGCAATCGGAACGGTGTCCTGCACGCCGCTCGAAGCCAGAACGCCGGGAAAGCCGACCGCACCGATGGCGCTCGCACCGAAGGAAGGCCAGGTCGGTGCGGCTACCGGCTGGCTGAGGTCTGCGGGCTGCACGATGGCCGCGGCGCTCGCGGGTACCGGAGCCAGATTGGTGGCACCGATATATCCGACGCCGCCCAGCATCAGGAGCACCATGCTGAAGACGGCCACTCGCCGCCGTTGGAGGACTACGCGCCGGGAGGGAGACATCCGTTCAGCCTAACTTCTTCGCGTCGTGCTTCAGGCCGGCCCGAGTGTACGAACGACTGCGCAGGGCGTAGAGTGCGACGGCGCTCGCGGATGCGACATTGAGCGAATCCACACCGTGCAGCATCGGAATCGTCACGACCGTATCGGCGGCAGCGAGGGCGTGCTGACTGAGCCCGTCGCCTTCGGCTCCGAGGATGATCGCGAGGCGCTCGGGTGATGCCTCGGCGAACACGTCCAGCGACACAGCGTCATCGGAAAGCGCCAGGGCGGCCAGATGAAATCCGGCCGCGTGCAAGAGCGGGGTGGCCACGCTCCACTCCGGCAGGCGTGTCCACGGAACCTGCAGCACGGTGCCCATACTCACGCGCACGCTACGCCGGTAGAGCGGGTCCGCGCAGCGGGGGGTGATCAGCACAGCGTCGGCACCGAGCCCGGCAACGGAGCGAAAGATCGCACCGACATTGGTGTGGTCCACGATGTCTTCCAGGATCACAATGCGATGGGCATCTTTCAGCAGCGCCTCGACCGGCTCAAGCGCCGGCCGGTGCATGGCGGCGAGCGCCCCACGGTGCAGGTTGTAGCCGGTCAGCTGTTCGAGAACGCTCGCAGTACCGACGTAGACCGGCACGTCCGGCCAGTCCGAAAGCAGTCGCTCGGCGTCGGGCATCCACTGTTCCTGAATGAGCAGGGAGCGGGGTCGGTGCCCGGCGTTCAGTGCCCGGGCAATGACCTTCGGCGACTCGGCGATGTACAGGCCGCCAGCCGGTTCCAGAACTCGACGGAGGGCGACATCGGTCAACCGCGAATAATCGGCGAGACCCGCACTGGACAGGTCGGTAATGCGGGTGATCTGCACGAATAAGTGCCTTTCGAGATGAGTGTTTGGCCCCAAGCCTGACAGGTGGGTAGTCAAACAGGAAAACAGACGAGTTTAGAATCAAGGAACGAGCATTTGCTCTTGTTCGCCCTGGCCCGAAAGGAGCGCCGATGACTGCCGACTCGGCCCAGCCCAGCGACACGGTACTCGTCGACGCGCTCGAACCGGCCGACGCTCCCGATACCGCCTCCGCGCTCGCCTCGGCGCTGGCCCTCGATTCCGAGCGCGCAGTGGATGCCGTCGCCACGTTGCTGCGCGGCAAACGTACCGCGGTGCTCACGGGAGCCGGCCTCAGTACCGATTCAGGAATTCCGGACTATCGCGGTGAGGGTGCGCCGACGCGCACCCCGATGACCTTCCAGACCTTCGTCGCCGACGAACGGTCCCGTAAACGATACTGGGCCGGCAGCCACTTGGGCTGGAGGGTGTTCCGCCTGGCCGAACCCAACCTGGGACACCGGTCCCTCGTACGGCTGGAAAGCGCCGGCGCCATCGCCGGAGTCATCACCCAAAACGTCGACGGCCTGCACACCCGCGCCGGGTCACGTCACGTGGTCGAGTTACACGGCTCGCTCGATCGGGTCATCTGTCTGGCCTGCGGTCAGGCTTTCGGGCGTGACAGCATCGCCGCCCGGCTCGAAAGCGACAACCCGGTGCTTCGAGACCCGGAGAGCATCCGTATCGCCCCCGACGGCGATGCCGATGTGGGAAATATAGATGACTTCGTCGTTCCGGACTGCACCGTCTGCGGCGGCATGCTCAAGCCCAACGTCGTGTTCTTCGGCGAACTCGTTCCCACAGAAACGTTTCTTGAGGCATCCGCTTTGATTCAGGGTGCCGACGCACTCATCGTGGCCGGGTCGTCGCTGGCCGTGAATTCCGGAATCCGTCTGGTGGAACAGGCTCGTCGACGCAAGCTGCCCATCATCGTCATCAACCGCGGCGTGACCAAGGGCGATGGGCGCGCGTTGCACAAGCTCGAGGCTGGCACCTCCGAAACCCTCGCTGCCCTGGCTGCCCGGCTGCTAGGCTGACCGCCCTTGTCCACCGACCCAATCACCAAGGCAGGGGGTGAACCAGTGATGACATCGTTTTCCATCGTGCGTCATGGCCAGACCGACTGGAACCTGCACCATCGTATCCAGGGCAGCACAGACATACCTCTCAACGCCACTGGGAGAGACGAGGCCGCCGCCGCCGCCCTTCGTCTTGCGGGACGCCGCTGGGATGCCATCGTGACCAGTCCCCTGGTTCGCGCGGCAGAATCTGCCCGGATCATCGCTGCCGAGCTCGGTCTGAACGACCCTCAGATTGTTGCCGCGCTCACCGAACGCCACCATGGCGCCATTGAGGGGCTCACGTTCACTGAGCGTCAGCTTCGCTTTCCCGACGGTGTGTCTGTTCCCGGGCTGGAAACCCGGCGAGATGTCGTTGATCGGGTGCTCATGGCCCTCGCGGCGCTCGCCGACGGGCGAGCGGGCCAGCGCGTGCTCGTGCTCAGCCACGGCGGCATCATCGGCACGCTGCTGCGCCATGTCACCGCGGGCGACCGACCGAGACACGGTGAATTCATCGCCAACGGTTCCGTGCACGACTTTCGGTGGGAAAACAATCAACTGCTGTTGACGCATTTCGATGCAACGACTCGGTCGCCTGGCGATCGCGGCGAGGCCGCCGTCTCTCCGGTACTCTGACTCCGCTCGTACCTCGAAGGTTCACGCAGCAGGTTGGCTGAGTCCGGCCGCGAACACCACTGCCTAGCGGCGCGCTGGAGCGGTGAATCGTGAATGCATCAAGCAGTCGGCGTGTCTACGCGGTCGGAGAGGTGCCCTTGAGCACCCCGAGCAGGGTGCTGGCCGAGGCCGCCCAGGTGAACCGGGCTGCTTGGTCGATCGACCGGGCCGAACGGGCAGCCCACTCCCCCGGAGCTGCCAGTTGGCACACCGCGGTAACGAGCGCGTCCGCACTACGCGGCTCGAAGTACAGGGCGGCGTCACCGCCGATCTCACGAAAGATCGGAATGTCGCTGACGACGACCGGAATTCCGAGGCTCATCGCCTCGACCAGGGGAATTCCAAAGCCTTCATCGAGCGAGGCGGTCACGAGCGCGGTCGCCGAGCGCAACAGACGGTGATATTGCTCATCGCTGACCCCGTCGTGGAAGACGAGACGAGCCTGCGGCGCCAGCCGGCCCAGCCGGGCCCGTTCGGTCGACGTCACCCGACTGAGCAGGTGCAGTTCGTATTCGGGCAGGTCGGCCAGAGCCCGAACAAGCGTGTCGAGGTTCTTGTACGGCATGAAGGAACCCATATAGATCAGCCGCGTAGTTTGCGGAATACTCCGGTGACCGGGCAGACCAGGCGCGGGGTCGGCGGCGTTTGGGACCACGGTGACCGGACGCCGGGTGAGACGGTGCTGCCCGATCAGTAAACGCGTGGTCTCGGATACCGTCACGATGCCGTCGGCGCCGTTCAGCAGCATCCGCTGCGGCCACCACGACAGGTGGTAAGCCCGCCACAGCAGCCGGATGAACGGGGAGAGATCGCGCGGCGGTGTGCGATTGCGGTAGTAGATCAGGTCGTGCACGGTTAGGAATAACCGGTACTTGCGACCCCAGGATCCCATCGTCTGCATCGGGCTGAAGACGACGTCGGGTTTCAACCGGTTGACCGACAGTGCAACGAGCGGTTCCAGCAGGCTGGTCGGTGCGCGCACCAACTGCCAGGGCAGAGCCGGAAGCAACTTCAGCTGGCGATGATCACTGATCAGCATGATGAGCGGATGCAGACGGCCGAGTTCGGCGACCAGCCCCACCGTATAGCGGCTGATGCCATCGTGCTGATCGAAGCGCACATAGCGGCAGTCGACGACAATCTTCACAGTGGGCGCTCCTCCGCCAGGAAGTCCCGGATGAAGGCCGCGGCGGGTTTTGGCTTTTCGTAATGGATGAGATGGCCGACATTCCGAATGACCCGCAACGTCGCGTTCGAAAACAACGTGCACAAGCGATACTGGGCGGCGAGGGGGGTGATGTCATCTTTGTCAGCGGCAATCAGTAGCGTGGGCTGCCGAATCTGTGCAGCGAACTCGCTCACGTCGTGGCTGACCGAGGCGGTGAAGGCGGCCAACACGACCCGACGATCGGCGAAGCCACTGAAGTACCGGTCGTGCTGATTATGAATCCAGCGCCGCAGGGGCGCATCGCGAGTCTTGGCCATGCTCACGCTCATGACGCGCACGATGGCACGGTTCTGCAGCAGCGCATAACCCCAGCGCTCCGGCAACGCCGCAGCGGCCCAATAATAGAAAACCGCCAGGCGGGTCAGCACACCGCGCGGCCCGGACAGTGCCGGCGCGGCGATCGGATTAACCAGGATGACGTCGTCAACTGGCAGTCCGTCAGCGACGGCCGCAGCGACCACGATCGAGCCGAAGGAATGGCCCAACACCGCAACTCGACCGGACGGGGCCAGCAGGCGAAAAAATTCCTGAAGCCAGCCGGCGTAGGCCGAGAGGGAATGGGTGCCGTCGCAGAACGGAGCTGACTGGCCGAATCCTGGCAGGTCAGGTGCCACGATGCGCAGGTCGGGTGGAAACGTATCGTCGCCGAGCAGCTCGGCCACGACCAGCTGCAGGCCGTGGTGATCGCCTCGAAAACCGTGCACCAGTACGAGGGTGGTGGACGCACCGGGGTCGCCGTACTCCCAGTACCGCGTGTCACTACACCGGCGTTCGGTGCCGGGAACGGATGCGGTGAGCTCGCGCACCGGGAGGCTCTGCAAGAGCCTGTCGTAGGGAGAAGAAACGATCATCGGCCCTAGTTTAGGCGCGAGACTTGCGCAAGGCTGGACGCGCACCGGGGTGGTCGATCTAGACTCAAGCCACCATCTGCATCGAAAGAGCCCTTTTGCGGGGACGGAAGGACTGCCGTGAGCTTCACCGCACCCATTCAGCTGCCCGGATTGGCCCTCGATCCGCGGTGGTATCGCCGCGCCGTCTTCTATGAGGTCATGGTTCGATCATTTGTGGACAGCAATGCCGACGGCTCCGGCGACCTGTCCGGCCTGGTGTCGAAACTCGACTACCTGCAGTGGCTCGGCATCGACGCCCTGTGGATTCCGCCGTTCTTCAACTCTCCGCTCAAGGACGGAGGCTACGACGTTGCCGATTACCGCACGATCCTGCCCGAATTTGGCACTTTGGAGGAGTTCAAGGACCTCGTCACTAAAGCGCACGAGCGGAATATGCGCATCGTGATCGATTTTCCGCTGAATCACACCTCGGACCAGCACGAATGGTTCCAGCAGTCCCGAGAAGACCCCGACGGCCCCTACGGAGATTTTTACGTCTGGAGCGACACCGACGAGCGTTATCCCAATATTCGCATTATCTTCACCGACACCGAAGAATCGAACTGGGCTTTCGATCCGGTGCGTCGACAGTTCTTCTTTCACCGATTCTTCTCACACCAGCCCGACCTCAACTTCGAGAACCCTGCCGTCCAGGAAGCTATCTTCGATGTCGTGCGCTTCTGGCTGGACCTCGGCGTCGACGGTTTTCGGCTGGACGCGATTCCCTATCTGTTCGAATCCGACGAGGGCAACGGCGAGGGCGAGCCGCCGACGCACGAGTTCGTCAAGCGGCTGCGCGCCATGGTGGATCGGGACTACCCGGGACGGGTCATGATCGCCGAAGCCAACCAGTGGCCGCGCGAAGTCGCCGCGTTCTTCGGCACCGAAGACGAACCGGAATGCCACATGGCGTTCGATTTTCCCGTGATGCCGCGCATCTTCTATTCGCTGCGCTCCCAGCAAGCCAACGAATTGGTGCGGGTGCTTTCCGAGACGACCGATATTCCCGACGGCGCCGGCTGGGGCGTGTTCCTGCGCAACCACGACGAGCTCACCCTGGAGATGGTCAGCGAGGAATATCGGCAGGCCATGTATGGCTGGTACGCCTACGACCCACGGATGCGCGCCAATATCGGCATTCGCAGGCGGCTGGCCCCGTTGCTCGACAATTCCCGGGCAGAGTTGGAGCTCGCCCACGCCCTGCTGTTTGCTCTGCCGGGCAGCCCCTTCCTCTATTACGGCGATGAGATCGGTATGGGCGACAACATCTGGCTGCCAGACCGGGACAGCTCCCGCACCCCCATGCAGTGGACACCCGACCGCAATGCTGGGTTCTCCGATGCCGACCCCGGCAAGCTGTTCCTGCCCATCGTGCAATCGCTGGTCTACAATTTCACGCAGACAAACGTGGAATCCCAGCTGGCCCAGTCCGGTTCGCTCCTGCACTGGATCCGTAACGTGATCCACGTGCGCAAGGCTCACCCCACCTTCGGGCTCGGGACGATCCGGGTGCTCAAGACCAACCACGAATCGGTGCTCGTGTTCACGCGCAGCTACGCCGGTTCTGGTTCCACGTTCGGCGATCAGCCGGAAACCGTGATGTGCGTCTTCAGCTTTTCGCACAACCCGGTCGCGTTCACCATCGACGATGTGGACATGGCAGGGACCCGGCTCTACGATCTGTTCGGCGGCGCCGTCTTTCCCAGTTTCAACGAGGAGGGTTCGCTGACGCTCACGCTCGGGGCACAAAGTTTCTACTGGTTACACTGCGGCTGACCTGGGAAGATCGCCCGAGGTCAGCCAGGACCGCTGGCTAAAAAAATACTCATCTTTTTCTTCATTACGCCCGTTCGCCGACGTATTCTTGGTCTAGAGAAGCACTCGTCCAGGGTCTGGAGGCCGGTCGGTGGCAGAATGGTCGAGTTCAGACGGTGGCGTGGAGGACACGGCGTTGTGTGCCCATTTTCTCTCCTGCTTACCCGTTGACGGTGCTGCAGTGTCAGTGTTCGGTGGCGCTGTCCCCGAAACCGTCGTCTGCGCCACGGACAGCCTCGCCGCTCGCCTGGATGAACTGCAGTTCGACCTTGGCGAGGGCCCGCGGTGGGAGGCAGCGCGTACCCGACTTCCCGTATTGGAACCGCGGATACGTGAGGCGGCGCATCCGCTCTGGCCGATTTTTTCCTCCGCCCTCATGGACACCGCCGTCGAAGCGCTCTACGTTTTTCCGCTCACACTCGGCGCGCTCGATGTCGGAATCGTCGAGCTGTACAGCAGAACGCCTGGCGTGCTGGATCGCACGGACCGGGCGAAAGCCCTGGTGCTGGCCAACGAGACCGCCTGGAACCTGCTCGACCGCCTGCTTCGCGTGCAGGAATCGACGGGTAACGGCGACGCCGTAGCAGCGCCAAGGACATCGCCACTATCACGACGGGAAATCCACCAGGCGACCGGCATGGTGCTCGTGCAGATGAACGTAACACCAACGGATGCCCTGCTCGTTCTTCGCGCGCACGCCTTCTCCCAAGGCAAGACGGTGCGCACCATCGCGGGAGAGGTAGTCGCACGAAGCCTACAATTTTCACCGGAAAATGATTGAAATTCAAGAAAGGATCTGGAATTACTCATGGTCACCATGACTCGTGCCTCACTAGTGAGCGCCGCCTTCGTGAAGTTGACGGACACTCTGGTCGGCGAATATGACGTTCTTGACGTGCTGCATACCTTGGTGGAGGAGTGCGTGGAATTGCTCGACGCCACCGCGGCTGGCCTCCTTCTGGCCGACCCCGGCGGGGAACTCCAAGTGGTCGCTTCAACGAGTGAGGAGAGCTACCTCGTCGAGGTTCTCCAACAGCAGGCCGGTGCCGGTCCCTGCGTGGACTGTTATCTCACCGGGAAGGTCGTCACCATGGGCGACATCGCTGCCTCCGGCGACACCTACCCGGATTTTAAAGCGGCGGCCCTGTCGCAGGGGTTTCGCTCGGTACACGCCATCCCGATGCGGGTACGCCATCGGGCAATCGGGGCGCTCAATCTGTTCCGCACCCAAACGGGCGACGTCACCCCCGAAGACGCCGCAATCGGACAGGCCATGGCCGACGTCGCCACCATCAGCATCCTGCAGGAACGTACCGTGCGCGAGGACGCCGTCGTCAACGAGCAGCTGCAGCGGGCCCTTAACAGCCGAATCCTGATCGAACAAGCTAAGGGGGTTATTGCCCAGGTCAGCTCCGTCGACATGGACGAGGCCTTCAAACGACTGCGTGCCGATGCCCGGGCCCGCAACCACACCATGCGGGAGAGCGCTCAAGACGTCATCAACCGACTGATCACTCTCTGACTGCCCGTCCCGAACGACATCGGGTGGGTGACGTGGATGCCTGTCGGTGGTCGCCCCTAGGCTGGTTGTATGAGCACTTGGAGCGATCACCTCGCCGTATTCGACCTTGAAACCACCGGCATCGACGTGGAAACCTGCCGCATTGTGTCGGCTACGGTCGCCGTTATCGACGCGAACGGCACGCCCGTTGAGCGAATCGATTGGCTGGTGGATCCAGGCATCGACATTCCGGCCGGTGCGACCAGCGTGCACGGCATCACCACCCAGCAGGCCGTTGAGCACGGCCGCATCGCGTCGGAGGCCGTGGCCGAGATCGTCACGGCGCTACGCGGGCACCTGAGCGACGGGCTGCCCATCGTGGCCTACAATGCCCCGTACGACCTCACCCTGCTCGACCGTGAGGCCCTGCGCTACGGCATTGCCCCCCTGGTTTCGCCCAGTCCGGTCGTCGACCCCCTGGTCATTGACAAGGCCGTCGACAAGTATCGCAAAGGAAAACGCACCCTCGAGGTGACGAGCGCGTTTTATGGTGTCGCCCTCAACGACGCCCACGACGCCGGTGCCGACGCAATCGCGGCCGGACGTGTCGCGCAGGCTATTCACCGCGCGCACCAAGGTGCCCTGCCCGCAACGCTCGACGAGATGCATTCTCTGCAAGTCACCTGGTACCGGCAGCAGGCGGAAAGTTTTCAAGAGTACATGCGGCGTGACCGCGATCCCGACTTTCTCGCCGATACTGCGTGGCCGCTGCGCTAACTCACTACTGCGCGAATAGCTTCGGCATACAGAAAAGGCGACCAGCCAGAGGCGGTCGCCTTTTCTGTTCTAAAAACCTGGTGCTATTTGCCGAAGCCTTTGTAGCGCGAGTTGAACTTCTCAACACGGCCGGCGGCGTCCATGATGCGCTGCTTACCCGTGTAGAACGGGTGCGACTCGGAGGAGATTTCCACGTCGATGACGGGGTACGTGGTTCCGTCTTCCCACTCGATGGTCTTTTTGCTGGAGACCGTCGATCGAGTCAGGAAGGTCGCACCGGAGGCGAGGTCGCGGAACACGACGGCAGCGTACTCGGGGTGAATGTCAGACTTCATGAAATTTCCTTTTGCACTTCTGGTGAACAGACTTATAACTGGTCACAGTGCTGTTCGAATATTGGGCCCCGCCCGCCGTGCAAGACACACCGACGGCAAGCTGGGTGGCCAGATGGCCAGCCCCTGAGTTTAGCAGAAATTGCTTGTGCAGGAAGCCAAGCTGTTCACATGCTCGGTCTAGAGCGCGCGGGCCGAGTAGCGCCCATCGGTCTGGGACAGTTCGATGTTCAGGCCGAAGGTCTCACTGAGCGCCACCGCGGTAAGGGCCTCACCGATCGGCCCGGCCGAGACGACTTGGCCGCCCGACAGCAGCAGCACGTGGGTAAATCCGAGCGGAATCTCTTCGACGTGGTGGGTAACCATAATGATGGCCGGCGAGTTGGGTTCCTGCGCGAAACCGCTGAGCAGCTGCAAGAGCGATTCGCGGGCACCGAGGTCGAGGCTCGCAGCGGGTTCGTCGAGCAGCAGAATCTCCGGATCGGTCATGACAGAGCGGGCGATCTGCACTCGTTTCTGCTCACCGTCGCTGAGAGTTCCGAACTTGCGGTCGGCGAGGTGGTCGAGGTTCCATTCCTGGAGTACGCGCTGGGCGCGACGTTCGTCGATGACCTCGTATTCCTCGTTCCACCGGCCGGTGACCGAATACGCCGCCGTCATGACGACATCGAGGACCTTCTCGCTGCCCGGCACCTTGCGGGCCATGGCGGTCGAGGCGAACCCGATCCGGGGTCGTAACTCGAAGACATCGGTTCCGCCGAGGGTCTCATCGAGCACCTCAGCCTGGCCGCTCGACGGGTGCATGAAGGCGGCAGCGATCTGCAGCAGGGTTGTCTTGCCTGCGCCGTTCGGGCCGAGGATGACCCACCGTTGGTCGTCGTCGACGCTCCAATTCACTGAGTCGAGGATGGTGGTGCCACCCCGGACGACGGAGACGTCGGTGAAATGCAGAACGTTGACCATACAACCATGTTATCGGGCGGGGGCGGTGGCGAAATACGCCGGGCCCGTCAGCGAGACGCACCCGACGCCCTCACCGGCCGTTCAGAGAAGCGATGCGTAGATTTCGCGGGTGCGAGTGGCGATCTGGCTCCAACCGAACTCGTGCTCCGCCCGCAGGCGGCCGGCGCGCCCCATCTCGGCGGCGTGGGCCGGGTCGCTCACGACCTCGGTGAGGATGCGGGCGAGGTCGGCGACGAACTGCTCGGGATGCAGCGGGGTACCCGTACCGTCGGTGAGTTGCTCGATTGGTACCAGGCGCCCGGTTTGGCCGTCGGCGACGACCTCGGGAATCCCTCCGGTGGCCGTGCCGACGACGGCCAGGCCACAGGCCATAGCCTCGAGGTTGACAATACCGAGCGGTTCGTAGATGGACGGGCAGACGAAGACCGTGCCGTGAGTCAGCACGGCGGCGAGCTCGGGCTGGGCGAGAAGCCGGTTGATCCACACGACTCCCGACCGTTCTCGCTGCAGGGCCTCGACGCCGACGGTTACTTCGGCGAGAATGCCGGGAGTGTCCGGCGCACCGGCGCACAACACGAGCTGCACCTCGGGGGGCAACAACGCTGCGGCGCGCAACAGGTAGGGCAGTCCCTTTTGCCGCGTGATGCGGCCGACAAAAACGACAGACGGCCGGTCAGGATCAATTCCCAGTCCGCGCACAAAATCAGCGTCGAGCCTGGGCTTCCAGCGCTCAAGGTCGATGCCGTTGTACACCGTGTGCACCCGGCTCTCATCGAGTGCCGGGTAGCTGCGCAGGATGTCGCGACGCATACCGTCGCTGACAGCGATGACGGCATCCGCTGCCTCGAAGGCCGTTTTCTCGATCCAGCTCGACACACGGTAGCCGCCGCCGAGCTGCTCGGCCTTCCACGGGCGCAGGGGTTCAAGGCTGTGGGCGGTGACGACGTGCGGAATGCCGTGCAGCATCTGGGCGAGATGCCCGGCAGCGTTGGCGTACCAGGTGTGCGAGTGCACCAGATCGGCACCAGCGGCATCCTGTGCCATCTGCAGGTCGACGCCGAGCGTGCTCACGGTGGCGTTGGCGTGGGCAAGTTGTTCGGGGACCGCATAGGCGAAAGTGTCGACATCTGATCGGGGCGCGCCGAAGCAGCGCACCGAAACATCAATGTCTTCGCGGAGCGCTCGCACGAGCTCCGTGACGTGCACTCCCGCTCCCCCGTAGATCTCCGGGGGATATTCCTTGGTCATCAAATCCACTCGCATGCAGCAAAGGTAGCGCAGCCGGACCCGACGCACATCCCGTGGTGCTGGTCGACTTGCCCGGTTGGCCCTACTCTGTACACATGAAGGCCAAGAAGATCTTTGGAATCGTTCTCGCGGGTGGCGAGGGAAAACGGCTAATGCCGCTGACCGAGGACCGGGCCAAGCCCGCTGTCCCCTTTGGTGGGCATTACCGTCTCGTGGACTTCGCCCTGTCCAACCTGATCAATTCGGGCGTCACCCAGATTGTGGTGCTCACCCAGTACAAATCGCACAGCCTTGACCGTCACGTTTCCCAGACCTGGCATGTGTCCGGTGGGCTGTTCAACTCGTACATTGCCTCGGTGCCGGCCCAGCAACGCCTCGGCAAGCGCTGGTTCAGCGGTTCGGCAGACGCAATTCTGCAGAGCCTCAACCTCATTCACGACGAGAAGCCCGACATCGTCGTCGTCGTCGGGGCCGATCACGTTTACCGCATGGACTTCAGCCAGATGATCGACGCACACATCGCGTCGGGACTGTCTGCGACGGTCGCGGCTATTCGCCAGCCGATCGGCCTGGCCGACCAGTTCGGCGTCATCGAAGTGGCTGCCGCCACTCCCGATCGCATCTCGGACTTTCGGGAGAAGCCCAAGGATGCCGTCGGTCTTGCCGACGCCCCGCACGAAGTGTTCGCCTCGATGGGCAACTATGTCTTCAACACCGATGCCCTGATCGAGGCGGTGCTGCGCGATGGTGAGCGTACCGATTCGAGTCACGACATGGGCGGTGACATCATTCCCGACTTCGTCTCCCGCGGCGACGCGGGCGTGTATGACCTGCAGCGCAACGAAGTGCCAGGGTCGACCGATCGCGATAAGTACTACTGGCGCGATGTGGGAACCATCGATTCATTCTTCGAAGCGCACCAGGATCTCATCTCGGCGCTTCCCGTGTTCAATCTGTACAACCACAAATGGCCGATTTTCAGCATGCAACTGAACTCGCCGCCGGCGAAGTTCGTGCGCGACGGCCATGGCGCCCTGGGGACCATGATCGATTCGATCGTCTCGCTGGGCTGCGTCATCTCCGGCGCTCACATCGAGCGCAGCGTTCTCGGCCCCTGGACCTCGATCGGCTCCGCCTGCGAGGTCGTCGACTCGATCGTGTTCGACCGGGTGCAGATTCGGCCAGGTGCCGTAGTGCGGCGCGCCATTCTCGACAAGGAGGTCATCGTCGAGGCCGGTGCCACGGTCGGGGTCGATCGGGATCGTGATCTCGCGCGCGGCTTCAGTGTGACCGAATCCGGCATCACCGTTGTCGGCAAGGGCGTGCTCGTTACCCCGTGAGCCTTGCTACCGCACCACATTTCCTCGTCGTGCTCGATGCCGACTCCACCCTGATCCAGGACGAAGTGATCGAACTGCTGGCGGATGCCGCCGGCTCACGCGATCTCGTCGCGGACGTTACCGAACGGGCCATGCGCGGAGAATTGGACTTTGCGCAAAGCCTGCACCAGCGGGTGTTGACCCTGGCGGGACTGCCGGATACCGTCTTCGCTGAGGTTGGGCAACGCATCCGCCTGACTGCGGGGGTTCCCGAACTGATTGCGGGTATTCATGCCGGCGGTGGCGTTGTCGGAGTGGTCTCAGGCGGATTTCACGAGCTGCTCGACCCGCTCGCAGCCACGCTGGGGCTAGACCATTGGCGGGCCAACCGGCTCGAAGTCGAAGCGGGCCGCCTGACCGGGCGCGTTCTCGGGCCGATCATCGACGCCGAGGCGAAAGCGGTCGCCCTCTGCGAATGGGCCGCAAGCAGCCGAATCGCCCTGGCACAGACGATCGCGGTCGGTGACGGCGCAAACGACCTGCGCATGATGCACGCGGCCGGTCTCGCCGTCGCGTTCAACGCGAAGCCGAGGGTGCAGCGCGAAGCCGACCTGGTGATCGACCACTGTAATCTCAGTCAGGTGCTTCCGCTGCTCGGCCTGCGCGGCTGAACCGGCAGCTCTGCCGCAGCCGGCGGTTTACGATTCGATGGTCAGTGGCCCATGCCTAGACCGCCATCGACCGGAATGACCGCACCCGAGATGTAGGCGGCGTCGTCGCCGGCGAGCCAGCTGACGACCCGAGCCACTTCGGAGGGCGTGGCGAATCGGCCGGCGGGGATGCTGCGCTGGTAGTCCGCCTGCTGCGCTTCTGGCAGGGCTGCTGTCATATCGGTTTCGATGAATCCGGGAGCGACCACGTTGGCGGTGATGCCGCGGGCGCCCAGCTCGCGGGTGACCGAGCGCGCCAACCCGATCAGGCCGCTCTTGGACGCCGAATAGTTCACCTGCCCGGCGGAGCCGTAGAGGCCCACAACGCTGGAGATGAGCACGATCCGGCCGAAACGTGCCTTGAGCATGCCCTTACTGGCACGCTTGACGACGCGGAATGCCCCACTCAGGTTCGTGTCCACCACCGACGTGAAGTCGTCCTCTGACATGCGCATGAGCAGAGTGTCGCGGGTGATCCCGGCGTTGGCCACGACGACCTCGACCGCACCGTAGGTCGCCTCGATCTCGGCGAAAGCGGCATCGATTGAAGCGGAGTCGGTCACGTCAGCGCGCACGGTAAGACTTCCGGATGGTCCGTGACCGGACCGTGAGGTCACGGCCACGCGGTGACCCTGGGCCAGGAATTCCTCCGCTATGGCAAAGCCGATGCCGCGGTTACCGCCGGTGACGAGCACTGTTCTAGCCGTTGTCATAAAGTTCCTGTTCTCTTGCCTGCTGTGAATGGAGGTCGCGGGTCGGGATCACTGAAATACCCGGCAGATTCAAGTTTAAGGCGTGCAACAACCGGGCCGCGCGGACGTAGGCTTGATCCAGTGGATTTTCTACCGTGGAAGAAACCGACGACGAACCCGATGGGCCTATGAAGCAGCAGTCGATCACCTCGCTCCCCGCCTCCCCCGAGGTCGAGCGACGCAATCGGATGATCAAATATTCGATCGCGATGGGTGTGCGTGTCGTCTGCATTGTGCTCATGTTGTTCGTGCAGGGCTGGTGGCTGGTGCTGTGCGCCATCGGTGCGATCGCACTGCCGTACTTCGCCGTCGTCGTGGCGAACGTGAAGATTGCGCCGCGCGGCGCCGAAGTGCTGCGGCCGGGCAGTGTCGAGATTTATACCCGACCTGAGAACCGCACGAGCGACGATGGGATCAAGTGAGTGCTCGCGCGGCCGCTGCGACAAGTGCGATGATCGGACTGGGCGCTCCCCTGCAATCATCGACGTGCTCGCGGGCCGATTGCAAGAACGCTGGGCGCTGGCGGTTGGATTGGCGCAACCCGCGCATCCACTCGACCGACCGCGTCAAAACCTGGCTGGCCTGCGACGAGCACGTCGAGTATCTGCGTGACTTTCTGGCCGCCCGGGACTTTCCCCTGATCGTGAGCGAGCTCGGCACGACGCCGTCGCCGCGCGGAGATGAGCAATGATGGGCTGGCGGTTCGCCTTCAGCCGCCGCTGGGCGGGGTACCTGGCGCTGACGATCCTGTTCGCCGCGGTGTGTTCTGGCCTCGGCGTCTGGCAGCTGGCCCGGCGCGACGAGGCTCTCACCGAGCTGTTCAAGATCGATTCCAACTTCGATTCCAATCCGATTCCCGTTACCGAGGCACTCCCGGAGTTGAGCGCCTTCAATGAATCCCAAAAGTGGATGCCAGTGGAACTGACCGGAACCTACCTCACGGACGACGAGATGCTCGCGCGCAACCGACCGCTCAACGTCACTCCGGGCTTCGAGGTACTGACCCCGCTGCTGCTCACCGACGGCACCATTTTCATCGTCGATCGCGGCTGGTTGCCCACCGGAGAGCAACAGGATGCGCCTGACTCCGTGCCGGCGCCGCCAAGCGGAACGGTCACCGTCGTTGCCAGACTCAAGGCGAGCGAACCGGACCTGCCTGGCCGCACGGCCAGTGGCGACCAGGTTGCGACGATCAACCTGACGACCATTGCCGAACGTCTCGACCAACCCACCTACACCGGTGCTTACGGCTTGATGGACACCGAGAACCCCACCGCGTCCCAGGAGCGCCCGACCGCCGTCGTTAAACCCATCCGCGATGAAGGCCCACACCTGTCGTATGCGTTCCAGTGGTTTGTCTTCGGTCTGCTCGCGTTCATCGGCCTCGGCTGGGCACTGCGCGAAGAATACCGAGCCGTGAATGCTGAAGACCCCGAGGAACGCGAACGGGCGGATGAGCGCGCCCGCAAGCGTGCGGCGAAACCACGTAACGACGCCGAAATCGAAGACGCCCTGCTCGACCGTCAGGCGCTCTGAGTCGAGGTTCAACCGGCCAGATCGGCACGGTTATGTGTCAGGCAACGGCGCTCTGGTGCGGCAATGTGCCGGTACTGCCCCGTTCGGGTGTTCGGGTATCCAGGAGCTTTCGGTACACGGTGAGCAACGCCTGCGCCGACCGGGTCCAGTCCAGCTCGAGGGCGTGCTTGCGTGCCGCCAGAGAAAGCTGACGGGCTCGCGGTCGATCAACGAGAATGCCAGAAAGCGCATCGGCCCAAACCAGCGGATCTCTCGACTCCAGCACCAGGCCGGTCACCCCGTCGACGACGGCCTCACGCAGGCCACCAGATGCCGCAGCGATCACGGGCACGCCGCTCGCTGCACCCTCAAGGGCAACGAGACCGAAGGTTTCGGAGTGCGACGGCACCAGCACCAGGCGTGCCCCACGAAACAGGCTGGCCAGGTCGTTCCGGGATTGCGCGCCGACCAACCGAAACTGCTTGGTGAGTCCGACGCTCTCGGCGAGAGCCCGCAACTGGTCAACGTAGCCGGCGTAGTCGGCCGAGGCCGCGCCGGCAACGACCAAAGTGGGACGGATGCCGACCGGCATTGCGGCGACGGCGGTGACGGCCAGATCCAGACCCTTGAGCGGTTCCAGGCGGGCCGCGACCAGCACAAAGCCGGTTTCGGATTCCCCGAATTCTTCCGAGTCGGCGCCCGCGACTGGCGTGAAGGTAGTGCAGTCCACCCCGGGCCAAACGACGGAGATGCGTTCGACGGCACCGCCCAGGCGCCCCGTGATCGTCGCAGCCTCGGCCGCACTGATCGCGACGAGCACATCCGATTCGCGGGCCAGCCAGGCTTCACCCAGCATCCGTCCCGGTGATTCGGCTCGTTCCCCAGCGGAGAGCGGCGTCGAATCATCCGCAGCAATGCTGTGAAAACTTTGCACATGCGGAATGTTCCACCGACGGGCGACCGGGAGAGCGGCCATGCCGGAAAACCAGTGGTGCGAGTGGATGATGTCGAACGGTTCGAGTGCGGCGATCTTGTCGGAGAATTCGCCGATCAGTGCCTCATGCTTGCCCTTGCTGACCGGAACAGCCGGGCCCGCATCGAGAAATTGCAGCGTCACTCCCGGTGCCAGCTGTTCGCGCGCAGCCTGGGCGGCAGACGCACGGCGAGTCAGGATGGTCACGCTGTGCCCGAGGGCTCCGAGAGCCTCGGCCTGGTGGCGCACCACGACGTTCATTCCCCCGGCGTCATCGGCACCCGGATCAGTGCCGGGTGAGGTGTGTAGGCAGACCAGTGCAATACGCAATGGTTTCTGGAGCGGAAGCACGCACGTGTCCTTTTCCTGAGGCGAACCGGCACCACCAGACGCCCAATCGGTGAGAGCGGTTAGGACAGCTCGATCAAATCGAGGTAGTCCTTGTTCCAGTGGTCTTCGGTGCCCTCGGGCATGATGAGCACGCGCTCCGGGTTGAGGGCCTGCACGGCACCCTCATCGTGGCTCACGAGCACGACGGCGCCGGCGTAGTGTGCCAGTGCGTCGAGGATCTCCTCACGGCTGGCCGGGTCGAGGTTGTTGGTGGGCTCGTCGAGCAGCAGCACGTTGGCGCCGGAAACGACGATCATGGCCAGGGCGAGACGGGTCTTCTCGCCACCGGACAACACGCCGGCCGGCTTGTTGGAGTCGTCGCCGGTGAACAAGAACGAGCCAAGCACGCGGCGCGCTTCCATCTCGGTGATGCTCGGCGATGAGGAGACCATGTTCTCGAGCACGCTGCGCTTGACGTCGATCGTCTCGTGTTCCTGCGCGTAATAGCCGATGCGCAATCCGTGGCCGGGTTCGATCGAACCGGTGTCGGATTCATCGACGCCCGCGAGCATGCGCAACAGGGTGGTCTTTCCAGCACCGTTGAGTCCGAGGATGACCACCTTGGAGCCGCGGTCGATAGCGAGGTCGACGGCGGTGAAGATCTCGAGTGAGCCGTAGCTCTTCGAGAGATCCTTGGCCATGAGCGGGGTTCGACCACACGGGGCGGGCTCGGGAAAACGCAGCTTCGCGACGCGTTCCACGGCCCGCACGGCGTCGAGACCGGAAAGGAGCTTCTCCGCGCGGGCCACCATCTGGTGCGCTGCCGCCGCCTTGCTGGCCTTGGCGCCGAATTTGGCGGCCTGCAACTGCAGCGTGGACGCCTTCTTCTCGGCGTTGGAGCGTTCCTTCTTGCGCCGGTCGGCATCCGCTGTACGCTGCAGCAGGTAGTTCTTCCAGTTCATGTTGTAGATGTCAATCATCATGCGGTTCGCATCGAGGTAGAACACCCGGTTGACCGTCTCGCCGACGAGTTCGATGTCGTGGCTGATAATGATGACGCCACCCTTGTAGTTCTTGACGAACTCGCGGAGCCAGGCCACCGAGTCGGCGTCGAGGTGGTTGGTGGGCTCGTCGAGGATCATCATCTCGGCGGCCGAGAACAGGATTCGGGCCAGTTCGATGCGACGACGCTGTCCACCGGACAGGGTACTCAATGCCTGGTCGAGAATGTGGTCAGGCAGCTTCAAGTTGCTGGCGATTGACGCAGCTTCGGCCTCGGCGGAGTAGCCGCCCAGGCCATTGAATTCATCGGTCAGACGACCATACTTCTTCATGGCCGCGGCGGCGATCTTGGCATCGGGATCGGCCATGGCCAGGCTGGACTCGTGCATGCCGAGAGCGATGGTGCCGAGACCACGCGCGTCCAGGATTCGTGTGCGAGCCAGCATGCTCGGATCGCCGGCGCGCGGGTCCTGGGGCAGGTAGCCAATTTCACCCGAGTGGCTGATCGAGCCCTTGGTCGGGTTCGTCTCCCCCGCGAGTGTCTTCGTCAGGGTCGTCTTGCCGGCACCGTTACGACCGACGAGGCCGATTTTGTCGCCGCTCGCGACGCGGAAGTTGACGCCCTCCATGAGCACGCGGGCTCCAACGCGGATTTCGAGATCTTGCACGTTGAGCACAGCAATAGTCCATTCGAAGTGTTTGTACGGGTGTGAAGTGTGAGTGGGCCGAAGCGGTCCAACTCACTAGTATATTTGCGTTCAGACTGGCTGGGCACACAGGAGCCTAGAGCAGGGCCGCCAGGAGCGACTTTTCCAGCCAGTTCAGGTATGCCTCGGTCGACCAGCCGAGCGACAGCACGAGCGTCCTGAAGGTGTGCGGATGCGCCAAGGCCCACATAGTTGCAGCGGCCTCATGGTCGCTAATGCCGCCGCGCAGTCCGCGCTTCTCCCTTAACGCCGCAGCTACCTCGCCGAAGCCGTGCAGCCGCGCAGCGTCCCGCTTTTGCGCGAACTCCCCCACGTCAGGGTCGACCACGGCCGCCTCGCTGACAATGCGCAGAATGCCCGAGGTACGTTCGTTCACGAGCGCGCTTGACCTAGCCAAAATACGGATGACTTCGGTCGCGGTGCGTGCCTCGGCAATGCGTTCGCGCGTGGCCCCCGACAGCAAAGCCGGTGCCCCCGGTTCAGCGGCCACTCGATCAAGAACCGCCGCAAGCAACTCCGCCTTCGAGCCCACCGAGTTGTAGATGGTTTGCACCACCACGCCCGCCTCCGCCGCGATCGCGGCGACCGACGTGCCCACATACCCGCGCTCAAGCATGAGGCGCCCCGCCGCCATGACAATCTCCGCCCGCGTACTCGCAGCCTGTGCCGCTCGCCGCCTCATGGCCCCGTTCTCCCCTGTATCCATACAACTAGCATACCGTTCTACTCACTGGATTCAGCTGCCAGTAACGATGCTGTGTTGGGAGTTCGTTGTACAAGTCGTTTTTAGATTCGAAGAAAATGAGCTGTTCTGGTGCTAGGGGCGGTGCTCACCGGTCTGGAAAAAGCGAGTGTCAGTGCGAATTCAGCTTCGTATGGAAATCCAAAAGTATATGAGATTCCCTCGACTTGAGGGGTTGTGTTTGGTACACTTGTTCTATGAGCCAGAGCGGCGACACCCCCCAGCAGTCGGGCAGTGTCGATCCGTTCTTCGCCGCACACGGTACTTGGCCGGTTTCGCCCGAGGAGCGCGCTGAGTTTGATGCGTTCTGGGCGCAGTGCCAGGCCGATTGGCGGGTCGAGATCGCCGAGGGCCTCGGGCAGTTCGCTCCGTATGACGCCCGCGAAGACGTCGATACCGCGCCCGTCAGCCCGGACCCCTTCGCAGCGGATACTGTCGGCCGGGAGCCTGTCGGCCTGGCGCCTGTCGGCCGGGCGTCTGTCGGTCCGGAGCCTGTCGGCCGGGCGTTCTATCGCCGGGAGATGCCTGACGGTCCGCCTCTGCCGGCCGGCCTGGACCTGACCGAGGCGTTTGCCGCGGTGCCGCCCGAGCACCGGTTCGATGGGGACCTCCGCGAGGAGATCCTCTGCGCTGAGTACCTCGCGGCCAATTTCCTTCCGGACGATTTCCGCCCGGCCGATTTTCTCTCGGCCGATTTCCACCCGGACGATTTCCTCCCGGCCGAGAACCCCGACCCGGCCGACGGCGGCCCGGCCGAGTCGCTGAGTCCGTTCCAGCGGCATCAGGCGCAGTTCGTGGACCGGGTGCTCTACCTCGAGAAGATCATCGCCTGGGCGCAGGCGAGCAAAGCTGAGGTCCTCACCGCAGCGTGGGACTACACCACCAACACCGCCGACACCGGCCGGCCCCTGTCCGGGCCGGGCCACGAGCATGACTGGGATGCGACCTTCGCCGCGCAGCAGGGCCTGGTGGCCGAGATGGCGTGCGCGCTGCGCATCCCCTCCGGCACCGCCTCCGGCCTGCTCCAGGAGAGCCGGCAACTGGTGGTCGAGCGGCCCGATACTCTCACCGCGCTCCGCAGCGGCGATATCTCCCTCCGCCACGCCCGCCGGCTGCTCGACCAGCTCGGCTCCGTGCCGCAGCCCGCTCGCGCCGAACTGGAAGCGGTGCTCCTCCCGCACGCCCGCAGGCTCACCCCCACCCAGTTCGACGGTAAGGCCCGCAAACTACGCGAACGCTTCCACCCCGACAGCATCACCCTGCGTCGCGCCCGGTGCCTGGCTGATCGCCGAGTGCAGTTCTTCCCCGACAAGGACGGCATGGCCACCCTCTGGCTGCGCGCCGCCGGTGAGGACCTTCAGGCGGTCTACACCCGCGTCACCGACGCCGCCCTCAGCCTGCAAGGCCCCGACGAAGAGCGCACCCTCAGCCAGCTGCGCGCCGATGTCGCCGTCGACCTGCTCCAGCAGGGCGTCACCGGCAGCGGCCTCGGCGCCGGCCTGACCGCCAATGTCAATATCACCGTGCCGGTGCTCACCCTGATGGGACGAAGCGAAGAACCGGCCGACCTGGAAGGGTACGGGCCGATCGACCCGGAAACCGCCCGCCGCCTCGCCGGCACCGCAACGAGTTTCCTGCGCATCCTCACCCACCCCCATACCGGCATCGTGCTCGACGTCAGCCAAGAACCCTTCCGGGTACCGGCCAGCCTGAAGAAGTACCTGCGGCTGCGCGATGGAACCTGCCGGTTCCCCGGCTGCAACCGCTCCGCCGGCCACAGCGACCTCGACCACACCATCGACAAACAATTCGGCGGCCCCACCACCGCCACCAACTTGCACTTCCTCTCCCCCGCCCACCACAACCTGAAGCACTTCAGCGACTGGAAAGCCATCGCCACCCCCGACGGCACCCTGCACTGGACCAGCCCCGCCGGCAAACACTACGCCACCGACCCCGCCACCCGCATGAGGCCCCCGCCTACAACAGACCGCGCCACCAGCCCAGAGCCGCCGGCCGCACCACCACCCGTGCCTAACCCGTGGGCCTCCGACTGGACCTCCGTCTGGCCCATCGATAACGCCGAGAACCCTGACCCCCAACCGTTCTAGGGGCCATCGACGCAGCACTTAGGCTAAAAGGGCAGCAATGACGCTGGCAGCAGCCAGCATCGTCCATCGGGCAGGCAGCCGGGTCGTCATGCTCAGGGGCGCGTGATCCTGCGAGCGAAGTCCGCGAACGCGCCCAATCCGGCACCGATGGCGGCGAGCACGTGTGCCGAAATGCTGAGACCGAGGGCCAGCCCGCGGTCGTCGACGACCTTGCTGTGATCAGCGCCAAGTGACGGGTGTAGGGACGCAGCCGCAGCAGGCATCAATAGACTGGCGGCTACCGTTGCCTGAAGGAAGGACCCCGTGCTCGTCACCGTCACCTCGACCGCGCCTGCCGCATCCAATCTGAGCCACCTGCTTCGCAAGCACCCGGATCGTGCGCAGGCTTTTCCGCTCAGTGTCGGTACGGCGCACGTCTTCTACCCTGAGGTGTCCGATGAACGTTGCACCGTGGCGTTGGTTCTCGAAGTCGACCCCATCGGTCTGGTGCGCGACAAGCGCTTCCGAGGAAACGACGCGGCCGCACTCGCCCGTTACGTGAACGACCGGCCATATGCGTCCTCCTCCATGGTCGCCGTCGCGCTGGGCCAGGTCTTTCGCACGGCCATGAACGGGACGAGCGAGTCGTTTCCCGAGCTCGCAGCATCCGCGCTACCCCTCGAGATCACCGTGGCGGCCGTGCCGGCCAGGGGCCGCGACACCGCCGGCCTCGTCACGCGACTGTTCGAGCCGCTCGGCTGGTCCGTCGCTGAGACGCCGATCCCGCTGGACCCGGAGTTCCCGGAGTGGGGCGATTCCGTCTACGTTGACCTCGTGCTGCGCGGTGAGGTCCGGCTCAGCAACGCGCTTCGGCACCTCTACGTGCTACTGCCCGTACTCGACGACGCCAAGCACTACTGGGTGTCAGACGACGAAATCGGCAAGCTTCTCCGCGCGGGCGAGGGCTGGCTGCCTGATCACCCCGAGCGCGAACTCATCACGCGCCGATACCTCGCGCATCAGCGGTCGATGGTCGACGAGGCCACAGCACTGCTTTCCGCGGACACCCGGCTAAACGACCTCGACGACTTGGCAGAGCAAAGCGAGCAGTCCGGCACGGCGCCGCTGGCCCCGCAGCGCGCGGAGGCTGTGCTCACAGCACTGCACGACGTCGGAGCGCACTCGGTGGCCGATGTCGGATGCGGCGAAGGCGCCCTGCTAAAGCGCCTGAGCGCGAACGCGGCGTTCACGACGATCATCGGCTGCGATGTCTCAACGAGCGTTCTCGTCAGGGCTGCGCGAACGCTCAACCTGCGTGAGGCCAGCGATAAACAGCGCGAGCGGGTGCAGCTCATGCAGTCGTCGGTGACGTACCAGGACGACCGCATCGCCGGCCTCGACGCTATCGTGCTGATGGAGGTGATCGAGCACCTCGACCTGGAGCGGCTCCCGGCGCTCGAGTCGGCCGTGTTCGGAGCTGCCGCTCCTGGCGCGGTCATCGTGACGACGCCGAACGCCGATTTTAATGCCCGGTATGAGTCATTGCGCGCCGGTTCGTTCCGGCACCGCGATCACCGATTCGAGTGGTCCCGGACCGAGTTCGATGCCTGGGCGACTGGAGTCGCGGCTCGCCGCGGCTACACGGTCGAGTACCGGACGGTCGGCGACGTCGACGTCGAACTCGGCTCCCCCACCCAGCTCGCCCTGTTTCGAAAGGCCACCCACTGATGACCCGCCTGGCTCTTCCCGTCCTGTCGCTTGTCGTGCTCGTTGGCACCTCTGGCTCCGGAAAGTCGACGTTCGCCGCCACTCACTTCGGGCAGTTCGAGACGCTGTCGAGCGACTTCTTCCGCGGGCTCGTCTCCAACGACGAAAACGATCAGGCTGCGACATCCGCGGCGTTCGAGGCGCTCCGGTTCGTCGCGGGAAAGCGACTTGACGCCGGGCTTCTAACCGTCATCGACGCCACCAACGTGCAGGCGGATGCTCGCCGCTCACTCGTAGCGCTCGCGCGAGCACACGACGTGCTACCGGTTGCCGTCGTGCTCGACCTGCCGCAGAGTGTCTGCGTCGAGCGCAATGCCGCGCGCGCAGACCGCACGTTCGGGGCATCCGTCATCAAGCGTCAGCACGATCAGTTGCGACGTTCCCTTAAACAGCTCGGCAAGGAGGGCTTTCGGCGGGTCCACGTTTTGTCCGGGCTGAACGAAATCGCGGCCGCGGAGTTCGTGCGTGAACCCCTTCTCAACGACCGTTCCGACGAGACCGGCCCGTTCGACGCCATTGGCGACGTTCACGGCTGCCGCAGTGAGCTCGAGACGCTTCTAGGCAAGCTCGGCTACGAGCTCGTGCGCGACGACGCGGGGCGCCCCATCGACGCGGTGCACCCTAACGGGCGCCGCGCGATCTTTCTGGGTGACCTCGTCGACCGTGGTCCCGATACCCCCGGCGTGCTGCGACTCGCCATGGGCATGGTCGCGGCCGGCCACGCCCTGGCCGTACCCGGCAACCATGAGGCCAAGCTCGTGCGCGCCTTGGAGGGGAAAAAGGTGCAGGCGAGCCACGGCCTCGCCGAGACACTCGCCCAGCTATCGAGCGAGACGGAGGAGTTTCGCCTGGAGGTTTTGCACTTCTGCCGCGACCTGGTCTCTCACCTCCTGCTCGACGACGGCCGACTCGTCGTGGCGCATGCCGGTCTGATCGAGAAATACCACGGACGGGCCTCCGGCCGCGTGCGCGCCTTCTCCTTGTTCGGCGATACGACGGGCGAAACCGACGAGCATGGCCTGCCGGTACGGTTGCCCTGGGCCGAGGACTACCGCGGAAAGGCGACCGTGCTCTACGGCCACGTCCCCACGCTCGAAGCTGAATGGGTCAACGGCACGATGTGCCTCGACACTGGCTGCGTGTTCGGTGGAAAGCTCAGTGCCCTCCGCTATCCAGAGAAGGAGGTCGTCGATGTGCCAGCCGAAAAGATCTGGTACGAACCAGTCGCGCCCCTGGGGGCGCGAAATTCCGACGGAAAAGTGACAACAGGAACCGTGACGCGTGAGCCGGGACTTCTCAGAATCGACGACGTGCTCGGCAAGCAGATCGTCGCGACCCGGGTGTTCGGCAAGGTCGGAATCCGTGAGGACAATGCTGCCGGCGCTCTCGAGGTCATGAGCCGGTTCGCCACCGACCCGCGCCGCCTCGTCTACCTGCCGCCGACCATGAGCCCTCCGCACGTGTCTGATCGCGACGGCATTCTGGAGCACCCGGTCGAGGCGTTCGCCGCCTACCGTCGTGAGGGCCTCGATCGGCTGATCTGCGAGGAGAAGCACATGGGATCCCGAGCGGTCGTGCTGCTCACCCGAAACGCCACCCGTTTCGGCGCACCTGACGGCTGGCGCGGAGCGGTCCACACTCGCACGGGCCGCCCATTCTTCGATGAGTCGACGACCGACGACTTTCTCGCGCGGCTCGACCGAGCCGTCGAGACGGCAGGGCTATGGTCCGAACTCCAGACGTCCTGGTTGCTTTTCGATGCCGAACTGCTGCCCTGGTCGCTCAAAGCGGGAGCAATGATCCGAGAGCAGTACGCGAGCGTCGCAGCAGCGGCAACGAGCGCCCTGCCGGCCGCGTCGCGGTTTCTGCAGGCCGCCGTCAACCGGGGTGTCGACGTCACCGAGCTGCTCGCACGCACGCGGCACCGCGCGTCCAACGCCGAGGCCTACCGAGACGCATACCGGCGTTACAGCCAGCCGGTGTCTGGACTGGACGGCGTGCAGCTTGCCCCGTTTCAGTTGCTCGCCTCCGAAGGAGCGAGCCATCTGGGTCAGGATCACTCCTGGCACCTCGCCATCGCCGACCGTCTGGCCGCCGCGGACGAGCAGCTCATCCGACGCACCCGGCACATCGACGTCGACCTGACGTCGTCAGAGTCGGAGGCCGCAGCAACGACGTGGTGGGAGGATCTGACCGCTGCCGGTGGTGAAGGCATGGTGGTGAAGCCGGTGGCCGGCCTGGTTCGCGGAACGCGATCGCTCGCCCAGCCGGGCATCAAGGTGCGCGGAGCCGAATACCTGCGGATCATCTATGGACCCGACTACCTCGATGCAATCAACCTGGCGCGCCTGCGCGACCGGGATGTCGGGCACAAGCGCTCAATGGCGCTTCGCGAGTACGCCCTCGGAGTCGAAGCGGTCGAGCGCTTTGTCGCTGACGAACCGCTATGGCGGGTGCACCAGGCCGTCTTCGGTGTGCTGGCCCTGGAATCGGAGCCGGTAGACCCCCGCCTCTGAAGAAATCAACCGTCACGTCAGGCCAGAGCGGCGGGACCAGCGTCAAGGCCCAACCCGACAAAACCAGGAAGGCCCCGCCTGCAGATGCAGGCGGGGCCGTCGAGATAGAACTAGAGCTACATGGCGAAGCCGAGGGCACGCATCATGTCGCGACCATCGTCGGTGATCTTCTCCGGACCCCATGGCGGCATCCAGACCCAGTTGATGCGGAACTGATCGACGACGCCGTCCAAGGCCTCAGCCGTCTGCTCCTCGAGCACATCGGTCAGCGGACAGCCGGCCGAGGTGAGGGTCATATGGATGATGAGCGCATTGTTTTCGTCGTCCCAGCCGAGGTCGTAGATGAGTCCGAGGTCGACGACGTTGATGCCGAGTTCCGGGTCCATGACGTCTTTGAGGGCTTCTTCGATTTCATCGAAGCGTGCCGGACTGAGTGTGGAGGCCATGGGACTAGCCTACGTTCGACGGGACAAGAAAGCGATCGTAGCCCTCGTCCTCGAGGCGGTCGGCAAGTTCGGGACCGCCCTGTTCGGCGATGCGCCCGTTGACGAAAACGTGTACGAAGTCCGGGTGGATGTAGCGCAGGATGCGGGTGTAGTGCGTGATCAGGAGCAGCCCGAGACCGGTGTTGGCCTTGGCGCGGTTAACGCCCTCTGCAACGATCTTGAGTGCGTCAACGTCGAGACCGGAGTCGGTCTCGTCGAGCACGGCGAACTTGGGCTTGAGAAGTTCGAGCTGCAGAATCTCGTTGCGCTTCTTCTCTCCACCGGAGAAGCCCTCGTTGACGTTACGCTCGGCGAAAGTCTTATCCATGCGCAGGTTGGTCATGGCCTGACGAACGTCCTTGATCCAGGTGCGGATCGGCGGAGCTTCACCCTCGATGGCTGTCTTTGCGGTGCGGAGGAAGTTTGTGACGGTCACTCCGGGGATCTCGACCGGGTACTGCATGGCGAGGAACAGGCCGGCACGAGCACGGGCATCCACTGTCATTTTGAGTACTTCGGCACCGTCGAGCAGGATGGAGCCGCTCTCGACGTGATACTTGGGGTGGCCGGCAATCGTGTAGGCGAGGGTGGATTTGCCAGAGCCGTTCGGGCCCATGATGGCGTGGATTTCGCCCTCGTTGATTGTGAGGTTGACGCCACGCAGAATCTGCTTGGTGCCCTGGTCGGTCTCGACGCTGACGTGCAGGTCTTTGATTTCAAGAACAGACATGACTGTCATATTCCTTTCTGAATTCTAAAAATGAGCTGGTGGGGCGGTCGGTGCTGCGAGAGCAGGCTCAGACCGCGACAGTGACGGACGGATCAACGAAGACGAAACCGTCGATAAGTTCCACGTTGTAAACCGGGACCGGGTCGTAGGCCGGTAGGGACAGCGGCTTGCCTGTGGTGAGGGAGAACATCGAGCCGTGGGCCCAGCACTCGAGAGTCTGGCCTTCCACGAATCCCTCGGACAGAGAGATATCTCCGTGCGTGCAGGTATCACCGATGGCAAAGACGTCGCCGGCGGCGTCACGCACGAGGGCGATAGCGACCCCATCAATTTCGACCTTAACGGCCTGGTTTACTTCGAGCTCATCGAGTGCGCAGATCTTCGTTGCGGCCATGCTTACTTGTCGTCCGTTCCAATAAGTTCGGCCTCGATTGCGAGTTGCAACCGAGCTTCAAGTTCGGGGGAACCAATCTGCTGCACGACCTCGGTGAGGAAACCGCGCACAACGAGTCGCCGCGCTTCCTCCTCGGTGATGCCGCGAGCCTGGAGGTAAAACAGCTGCTCATCGTCGAACCGTCCGGTGGCACTGGCGTGTCCGGCCCCGACGATATCGCCGGTTTCGATCTCCAGGTTGGGAATGGAATCGGCACGCGTGCCCTCGCTGAGCACCAGGTTGCGGTTCTGTTCATAGCTGTCGGTGCCGGCGGCCTTGTTGCCGATCAGCACGTCGCCGATCCAGACCGTGCGCGCGTCCTGGCCCTGCAGCGCGCCCTTGTAGTTGACGCGGCTGCGGCTCTTGGGGGCGTCGTGGAAGACGTAGACCTGCTGTTCCAGGTGCTGGCCGGCATCGGCGAAGTACAGGCCGAGGAGCAGGGTGTCCGAGCCGGGGCCGGCCAGACGCACCGAAGGGTTGACCCGCACGATGCTGCCACCGAGGGAAACGACGACGTGCTTGAGACGCGCGTCACGACCGACGGATGCGAAATGGTTGGCTAGGTGCACCGCGGAATCGTCCCATTCCTGCAGCGAAACGACCGTGAGGTTCGCGGACTCGCCGAGGATGATCTCAACGTTTTCGCTCAGGCGGGCGTCACCGGTGTTGTGCAGGATGACCGTGGCCTGGCTGAACGGCTTGGCCTCGATGATCGTGTGAGCACCGCGGGCGGAGTTGCCGAGGGCCGACCGGGTGACCGTGATCTCCTTGGCTTCTTCGCCGCTTACCGTGATGGCAAGAGCTTGGTCGAACGCGGACCAGGCGTTGGCTGCAGCGCGTTCTTCCGGAAGTCCGGCGGTGCCGATGCGGGCATCAGTTCTGGCCACCCACTCAACGGTGATATCCGTTGAGGGAGTCGATTCGACCGGGTAACGAGAGCCATCGAGGTCGCCAGCGGTGAGGTCGGTGAACTTTGCGACGGGCGAGTGCTTCCACACCGCTTCGCGACCGGTTACGGCCTCGAAATCGGCGACGTTGACACTCTTGAAACGGTCGGAGCGGGTTTGTACCGGCACGTAGCCGAAACGCCCGTCTGAGTGTTCCTTAATGCCGTGCTGGCCGACCGGAAGGGTCGAGGGACCGGCGGCGGGGGTGGTTGATTCGGGCACAGTTTTTGAAGCGCTCTTCGAAAGCGCTGAAGCGGCGGACATTTAGCCGACGGATCCTTCCATGCCCATTTCAATGAGCTTGTTGAGTTCGAGGGCGTACTCCATCGGGAGCTCCCGGGCGATCGGTTCGATGAATCCGCGAACGATCATGGCCATGGCTTCGTCTTCGGGCATGCCGCGGCTCATCAGGTAGAACAGCTGCTCTTCGCTAACGCGGGAGACGGTGGCCTCGTGACCGAGCTGAACGTCATCCACCCGAATATCGATGGACGGGTAGGTGTCTGAGCGCGACTGGGTGTCGACCAGGAGGGCATCGCATCGCACCGTGTTGGCGGAGTGGTGCGCGGCAGCGTCCACTCGAACCTCGCCACGGTAACCGCTGCGGCCACCACCGCGAGCGATGGACTTGGAAACGATCGACGACTGGGTGTACGGAGCCATGTGGATCATCTTGGCGCCAGCGTCTTGGTGCTGGCCGGGGCCGGCAAAAGCCACCGAGAGCGTTTCGCCCTTGGCGTGCTCTCCCATGAGGTAGATCGACGGGTATTTCATGGTGACTTTGGAACCGATGTTGCCGTCGATCCACTCCATCGTGGCACCTTCGCCGGCCGTGGCCCGCTTGGTGACGAGGTTGTAGACGTTGTTCGACCAGTTCTGGATGGTCGTGTAACGAACGCGTGCGTTCTTCTTCACGACGATTTCGACCACGGCGGAATGCAGGGAGTCGGACTTGTAGATCGGGGCCGTGCAGCCCTCGATGTAGTGCACGTAGCTGCCCTCGTCGGCGATGATCAGCGTGCGCTCGAACTGGCCCATGTTCTCCGTGTTGATGCGGAAATAGGCCTGAAGCGGGATCTCGACGTGCACGCCGGGCGGCACGTAGACGAACGATCCACCCGACCAGACGGCCGTGTTGAGCGCGGCGAACTTGTTGTCACCGGAGGGGATGATGGTGCCAAAATATTCCTCGAAGAACTCCGGGTGCTCCTTGAGCGCCGTGTCGGTGTCCATGAAGATAACGCCCTGAGCTTCGAGTTCTTCGTTGATCTGGTGGTAGACCACTTCGGATTCGTACTGGGCGGCGACACCAGAGACGAGGCGCTGGCGTTCAGCTTCGGGGATGCCGAGTTTTTCGTAGGTGTTCTTGATGTCGTCGGGCAGGTCCTCCCAAGTCTGGGCCTGCTTCTCCGTGGAACGCACGAAGTATTTGATGTTGTCGAAGTCGATCTCAGAAAGATCCGCGCCCCATGTGGGCATCGGCTTGCGTTCGAACAGCTGCAGGGCCTTGAGGCGTCGCTGCAGCATCCAATCCGGCTCGGACTTCAGGTTCGAGATGTCAGTGACGACCTCAGGGGAAATACCACGACGAGCGGATGCTCCGGCCTTGTCTGAATCGGCCCACCCAAATTCGTAGGTGCCGATCCCCTCAAGGTCGGGACGGTCTAACAGGACATCCGACATAATTACCTCTTCTCTACCCAGCACAACCCGGATATTAGTCCGGTCATTCCCCCCTGGCCGCCGTACTGAACAACTCAGTTGTTGAGAAACTCAGTGGAGGCCACGGGGAACGGGTTGTGTGGACAGCTTCGTTGCGTACCTAGAATATTCATGGAGCAAGAAACGAACCGGAGCCAGCCAGGCCTCGGTGAGGCTGTTCGGTTCCGATTAAAACGTGCAATCACCATGACCGCACGAAAGATCTCCATGGAGATCCCAATTCTACAGGTTGATCAGCAGGATACGCGTGCTTTGCTGGTCGATTCACATTTGCACAGGGCACGATCAGAAGGCACGCGATGAGAAGCAGGACAGTGGGAGCAGAACCGGTGAATGCGATATACCAATGGCTACCGAGCGCTATCGACGCACGGATTCGGGTGGTCGCCTGGCTGTCACTCGTGACGGAGATTCTGATCGTCGGAACGGGAGGGGCCGTTCGCCTCACCGACTCCGGGCTCGGCTGCCCGACCTGGCCGACCTGTGTCGCCGGGTCTCTGGTGCCGACGCAGGAGATGGGCATTCACGGCGTCATCGAATTCGGCAACCGACTGATGACCGGGCTGATCGGCATCATCGCGATTGCGGCCGTCGTGCTGCTGTGGCGCTTACGCCGGGAGCGAAAAGATCTCTTCGTGCTCGCCGTAATCCTCGGCTCCGGCGTTCTCGCCCAGGCACTCGTCGGCGGAGTCACCGTGCTGACCGGCCTGAATCCGTTCATCGTTGGCTTTCACTTCACAATATCGCTCATCATGGTGTGCATAGCGACCGTGCTTGTGCACCGGGTCTACCTCGCACCGGGCCGGCGCGCCCTGGTCGTCCCGGTCGGTTTCGCCGGTCTGGCCCACGCCACGAGTTTTGTGGTGGCGCTGACCGTACTGATGGGTGTGCTCACCACAGCCTCCGGACCGCATTCGGGAGATGCTGCTGCGGGGCGCACCGGTTTCAATGCCGAGTTGTTTGAACACCTGCACGCCTGGCCGGGCTACGCGACGCTGACGTTGACGCTCGTGCTGCTCGTGGCATCAGTTCGCGGCAAGCTCCCCGTTCGTTCCTTCGTGGTGACGTTGTTGGTGGTTGAACTCGCTCAGATTGTGGTCGGACTGCTGCAAGCGAATCTGGGGCTCCCGCCGCTGCTCGTTGGCTTGCACATGGTGCTCGCCTGCGTGCTTGCCGCAGCGATGACCGCCGTGGTGCTTAACCTCAAGGCCCCGGTCGGTCGATCCGCCGGCCTGCCCGAGTTTGCTGGGAACGGTGCCGCGAGGAATTAGTCCGCGTGGCTCTCCCCCGGCGGTGCCCGCCGGTGTACTCTCCAGACATGCATCTCGCTCCGGGAGCCAAATCGAAGCCGCCAGACGACGCGGCGCGCCTCGCCCTGTTCGGTCCGCCGGTGTTCGGTTTCGTGCCGCAACCGCGCATTCAGGAACGCGGCTGGAGCTGGTACGGCAATCACGGCCGCACGCTCGAAGCGCAGGCGCACTATTGGCTCGCCGACCCGTCGGGCAACTTCTGGTTTGAAGATTCCCCCGCCGGACCGGTCGGCATCGCCGAACTGCGCGGATTCGTTTTCACCGACGTGCCGGGATCTACCAGTCGTGGCGGCGACCCCATCCGAGATGCACTGAACCAGCACCTGCAGTACATCGTGATGAATTATGCCAAGAACCCGTACGACTTCGGATCGCAATTATGGGCGGAACGGCATACCCAACAGCAGTCGGAGATCGAGCTGGCACTGGCCCACCGGTCGAACCTGGTCGTCGACGACACAGCCCTGCCCGCCATCACCGTCACGGCCTCCGACTTCACCGCTACGGCGATGGCCCTGGCTGGGCGCGTCGTCACGGTCGTTATGCACGCGGCGGATGTCGGCAAGATTGATACCCGCCTCACCCGCCGGGTTTAACCTCAACCGAAAAGTACCAGCCGGGCTAGAACGGAAGCAGCGGGTCTACTCCAACAGCCACAAACAGCAGCGTCAGGTAGGCGATCGAACCGTGGAAGACACGCATCGGTGACACGTGCTCGTGCCGAATAGCCAGGCTGTACAGGCGGTGCGTCTCATAGATAAACCAGCCACCGGTGACGAGCGCGGTGAAGCTGTACAACAGTCCCATACCGGCGATGGGAATAAGCAGCAGCGAGCACGCGACGGTGGCCCACGCATAGAGGATGACCTGCAGGCCCACTTGGGCGCGACCGCGCACAACGGCGAGCATGGGAACGCCAGCGGCCTGGTAATCGCTGCGGTATTTCATCGATAGCGGCCAGTAGTGCGGCGGTGTCCACAGGAAGATGATCATGAAGAGGATGATCGGTGGCCACGACAGATCACCGGTCACGGCCGCCCAGCCGATGAGCACGGGCATACACCCGGCGACGCCGCCCCAGACGATGTTCTGCGGCGTACGACGTTTGAGGATGATCGTGTAAAACACGACGTAGAGCAAAATAGCGCCGAACGACAGCGCGGCGGCGAGCCAGTTGGTCAGCAGCCCCAACCACAAAATGGATGCTGCGCCCAGCGCCCACGCGAAAATCAGCGCTTCCCGATCGCTGAGTTCACCCGTGACCAGCGGCCGGTTCTTCGTACGCTTCATTAGGCGATCGATATCACGATCCAGGTAACAGTTGAACGCACCCGCGGACCCGGCGCTGAGCGACCCGCCGACCAGCGTTGCCAGAATCAACCACAGATTGGGGATTCCCCGCTCAGCGAGCAGCATTGTGGGGGCCGTGACAACCAGAAGCAACTCGACAACGCGCGGTTTAGTGAGGGAAACGTAGGCCCTGATGGTGCGCTTCAGTGTGCGCGGTCCGCTCCGGACCGGGGTCTTCAGGGCGACGTCCATTAATCCTCTAACGCTAGGCAAGTCTTCCTATTCTAGGACATCTGCCGCACGACGCTCCACCGGACGCGAATGAGGAATGTGACTTCATGTCACGGCATTTCGAGCCTCCGGCACATTCCTTCCGTATACTTGCACTGCTCCCCACAGTGAATCAGTAGTTCGGCGAGCCCCCGGGTGGGAGATGGCAGCGTAAAGCAGGCCAACTCGCTGGGGGTGACACTTCGCTTGTCGTCCAGCGCCGGGAAGGCGCGACAAGCAAGAGCGAAATGGTTGCCGACAATTGCACAACTATCAAAGGATGGGTTGAGCTCAACCCGCCTTCGCTCCGATGAAGGGTTACGTGACGTGGCAGCTTTCCAATGGGATTCCATTGACGATCAGGCGGTCGACACCGCGCGGATTCTGGCGGCTGACGCCGTTGAGAAGGTGGGAAACGGGCATCCGGGCACCGCAATGAGTCTTGCCCCGGCCGCATACCTGCTCTTCCAGAAGATCATGCGCCGCGACCCGGCCGACAACGAATGGATCGGTCGCGACCGGTTTATTCTCTCGGTCGGCCACAGCTCGCTGACCCAGTACGTGCAGCTGTATCTCGGTGGCTACGGCCTCGAGCTCGACGACCTCAAGGCTCTGCGCACCTGGGGCTCCAAGACCCCCGGCCACCCGGAATACGGCCACACTGATGGCGTCGAAATCACGACCGGCCCGCTCGGCCAGGGACTGGCATCCGCTGTCGGGTTCGCCTACGCGTCGCGTTTCGAGCGCGGCTTGTTCGACCCGGATGCCGCCAATGGCGCCAGCCCGTTCGACCACTTTGTTTATGTCATCGCCGGGGATGGCGATCTGCAGGAAGGCATCACGAGCGAGGCATCCTCTCTCGCTGGCCACCAGCAGCTCGGCAATCTCATTGCCATCTACGACAGCAACCAGATCTCGATCGAGGACGACACCAACATCGCCTTCACGGAGGATGTCGCTGCGCGCTATGCCGCCTACGACTGGCACGTGCAGACGGTGGATTGGAAGAAGACCGGCTCCTACGTGGAAGACGTCGCCGAGCTGAATGCAGCCATCGAGGCCGCCCAGAACGAAACCGGCAAGCCGAGCCTGATCATTCTCAAGACGATCATCGGCTGGCCGAGTCCGAAGAAGCAGAACACCGGCAAGATCCACGGCTCCGCTCTCGGCGCCGAGGAACTCGCCGGGGTCAAGACGGTTTTGGGCTTCGATCCGGAGAAGACCTTTGACGTGTCCCCCGAGGTCATCGCCCACACCCGCCTCGCCGTGGAGCGCGGCGCCACCGCGCACGCCGCGTGGACCGTGCGTTTCGATGCCTGGGCTGCAGCCAACCCCGAGCGTAGGATACTGCTCGATCGGGTGCTGTCCGGCGATCTGCCCGACGGCATCGACGCTTCCCTTCCGTTGTTCGCAGCGGGCACAGCGGTCTCCACTCGCGCGGCGTCCGGCAAGGTACTAACCGCCCTCGGCGGAGTCATCCCGGAACTGTGGGGCGGTTCGGCTGACCTCGCCGAATCGAACAACACCACCATCGGCGGCGCCGCATCGTTCATTCCGAGCGAGCACTCCACCGGTGCATGGACCGGCAATTCCTACGGTCGGGTGCTGCACTTCGGCATTCGCGAGCACGCTATGGCCGCGATTCTCAACGGCATCGTGCTGCACGGCAACACCCGCCCCTTTGGCGGCACCTTCCTTATCTTCAGCGACTACATGCGCCCGGCCGTTCGACTGGCCGCGCTCATGAAGGCGCCGTCGATCTTCGTCTGGACCCACGACTCCATCGCACTCGGCGAGGACGGCCCCACCCACCAGCCAATCGAACAGCTCGCAACTCTGCGCGCGATCCCCGGACTCGACGTCGTTCGCCCCGGCGACGCCAACGAAACCGCCTGGGCCTGGAAGACCATTCTGGAACGACGAAACGGCCCAGCCGGAATCGCCCTCACCCGTCAGAACATTCCCGTCTACGAGCGTGGCGAGGGCGCAGCATCCGCTGAAATCTTCGCCTCGGCGAAAAACGTCGCTCGCGGCGCCTACGTGCTCGTCGAAGCAGCCGGCGGAACCCCCGACGTCATCCTGATCGGCACCGGATCAGAGGTGCAGCTCGCCGTGGACGCCCGCGCGCAGCTGGCCCTGGAAGGCATCAATGCGCGCGTGGTCAGCGCCCCGTGCGTGGAGTGGTTCGAAGAACAGAGCAGCGAATACCGTGAATCGGTGCTTCCAGCCGCGATCACGGCCCGCGTCTCGGTCGAGGCCGGCCTCGCGCTGACCTGGCGCGGCTACGTCGGCGACACCGGCCGTAGCATCTCCATCGAGCACTTCGGGGCATCCGCCGACTACGAGACACTGTTTCGCGAATTCGGCATCACCACAGAGGCCGTTGTCGCTGCCGCCAAGGAATCAATTAGCGCAGCCTGACGTTGGCCCCGATAGGGGTCAATACGGCACTATCCTCTCCACCACACCGCAACAGCTCACTGCCTGACGGCAGCACAAAGGAGATTGCAACAATGACAAACCCGACACCCCTCGCCCAGCTATCCGCAGCCGGCGTCAGCATTTGGCTCGACGACCTCTCTCGCGAACGCATCAACTCCGGCGGGCTGCAGGACCTGATCAAGAACAGCAACGTCGTCGGTGTTACCACCAACCCGACGATCTTCGCTGGCGCCCTGGCCAAGGGCGAAGCGTACACCGAGCAGGTCGCGACGCTGGCCGCCGCTGGCACGAATGTGACCGACGCGGTCTTCGCCATCACCACCGACGACGTCGCCGCCGCCTGCGACATCTTTCGCCCGGTGTACGACTCGACCAACGGCCAGGATGGACGCGTCTCGATCGAGGTCGAGCCGGGCCTCGCCCGCGATGCGGCCGGAACGGTTGCCGAAGCCCAGCAGCTCTGGGCCAAGGTCAACCGCCCCAACGCGATGATCAAGATTCCCGCGACGGTCGAAGGATTGGAAGCCATCACGGCGACTATTGCTCTTGGCATCAGCGTCAACGTCACCCTGATCTTCAGCCTCGAGCGTCACCGACAGGTCATTAATGCCTACCTGTCCGGCCTTGAACAGGCCAAGGCCGCCGGAATCGACCTCGCCACCATCCACTCGGTTGCCTCGTTCTTCGTCTCGCGCGTCGACTCCGAAATCAACGCCCGCCTCGAAGCGATCGGAACCCCCGAAGCCCTCGCGCTGAAGAGCAAGGCCGGCGTCGCCAACGCGCAGCTCGCCTACCAGGTGTACGAGCAGGCGTTCAGCAGTGAGCGCGCCCTCGGTCTGATCAAGGCCGGCGCTACCAAGCAGCGCCCGCTTTGGGCCTCGACCGGGGTCAAGGACGCCAGCCTGCCCGACACCCTGTACGTGACCGAGCTCGTCGCCCCTGAGGTCGTCAACACGATGCCAGAAAAGACCATGCTTGCCGCTGCCGACCACGGCGTTATTCCCGCCGACTCGGTCACCGGCTCCTACACGGCAGCAAACGCCATACTCGACGCACTCGCAGCCCAGGGCGTCTCGTACACCGACGTGACCCGCCTGCTTGAAGAGGAGGGCCTGTCGAAGTTCGAGGTGTCCTGGAACGAACTGCTCGATACCGTGCAGACAGCCCTCACCGCCGCCTCGACCAGCGCGGCAGTGTAATGAGTTTTCGCATCTCGGTCGGTGGCGCCGCGGCCGATGCCGTGCGCGCCAGCGTGCCTGCCCTGGTCTCGGATCGCGTCGCCTCCGGTATCACCGCCAAGAACCCCGCGCTGTGGGGCCCCGAGGCCGAAGCCGAGGCCGCTGTGCGCCTCGGCTGGACCGAATCCGTCGCCGTTTCCCGCCCGCTCGTAGCGGAAATCGAGGAACTGCGGGCCATCCTGCAGGCGCGCGGCGTCACCCAGATCGCCCTCGCCGGAATGGGCGGATCGTCACTCGCGCCCGAGGTCATCACGCGCACCGCAGGCGTGACCCTCACCGTGCTCGACGCGACCGACCCTGGACAGGTGCTCGCTGCCCTGAATGACAACCTTGCCGGAACGGCCCTCGTGGTTTCGTCCAAGAGCGGCTCGACGGTCGAAACCGACAGCCAACGTCGCGTATTCGAACGCGCGTACCGCGCCATCGGCATCGACCCGGCCGAGCGCATCGTTGTCGTAACCGATCCGGGATCGCCGCTCGAGGCATCCGCTCGGGAAGCTGGCTACAGTGTTTTCAATGCCGACCCGACCGTCGGCGGTCGCTACTCCGCACTGACCGCGTTCGGTCTCGTGCCGGCTGGACTGGCCGGAGTCGACGTCGGCGCGCTGCTCGACGAGGCCGAGTCGGTCGCACTGGCACTGGCCGTGGACTCCCCCGAGAACCCGGGACTCGTGCTCGGCGCGGCGATCGCCGCTACAAACCCGCGGCGCAACAAACTCGCCATTGTCTCGGACGGGACCCCCATCGTCGGATTTGCCGATTGGGTCGAGCAGCTCATCGCCGAATCCACCGGCAAGCTCGGTACCGGTATCTTGCCGGTCGTGCTCGAGCTGGACGCTCCCGAATTGGCCGAGGCTCTGCCGGATGTGCAGCTCGTGCGGGTTGTCGCCGATGCCGGAACCGCGCTGTTTGATGATTCAGGCGACGAGATCCGGGTCAGCGGAACCCTCGGGGCGCAGTTTTTGGTCTGGGAATACGCGACGGTCGTCGCCGGTCGACTGCTCGGCATCAACCCGTTCGATCAGCCAGACGTGGAGTCCGCCAAGATCGCCACCCGGGGTCTGCTCGACGCCCGCCCAGCGCCGGAGCCGGCCGCGTTTATCACCGACGGCATTGAAGTGCGTGGCACGCCGCACGTCATCGGTGCCGCGAGCGACCTCGCCTCGGCGATCGACGCCCTGCTCGAAGAGCTCGGCCCCGAGGGTTACGTTGCCGTTCAGGCGTATGTCGACCGTCTCGCCCTGCCGGAACTGGCCGATATTCGCAACAAGCTCGCCGCCCTGTCGAAGCGGCCGGTCACGTTCGGTTGGGGGCCACGCTTTCTGCACTCCACCGGGCAGTTCCACAAGGGCGGACCGGCCACCGCCGTGTACCTGCAGATTCTCGCCACGCCGGCGGAGGACCTCGACATTCCCGAGCGTCCATTCACCTTCGGTCAGCTGATCCAGGCTCAGGCCAGTGGCGACGCGAGCGTGCTCGCCGAGCACGCTCGCCCCGTGCTTACGTTGACTCTGACGCAGCCTAAAGAGAACATCTCCACCCTGTTCCAGGCACTCGCCTAAACGGAGGTCGGTTCCTTGCTGGCGCCCGCTCGCGAGGAACCGACCGGTGGTACCCGGTAAGATCTTCGCTGAATCACCGCCTTTTATTCCTCAAACTTTCTGCACTGTCCCGTCAAAGGAGCTGCATGTCCCCGGTGGAAATTACTCCGGAGTTTAATCCGCTCAGGTCGCCCTCCGACTATCGTCTGAATCGAATTGCCGGGCCTTCTAGCCTTGTAATCTTCGGCGTCACCGGTGACCTTGCGCGCAAAAAACTCATGCCCGCTGTCTACGACCTCGCTAACCGGGGGCTGCTGCCGCCCGGTTTCGCCCTGGTCGGTTTTGCGCGCCGAGACTGGGACAACGAAGACTTCATGCAGGTCGTGCATGATGCCGTTAAGGAGCATGCCCGCACCGAGTTCCACGAGGATGTCTGGGCGCAATTGGCCGAGGGCATCCGTTTTGTTTCTGGCACTTTTGATGACGATGAAGCCTTCACCCGTCTTAGCCAGACCATCGACGACCTCGACCGTGAGCGCGGAACAATGGGCAACCATGCGTTCTACCTGGCGATCCCGCCGAAGGCCTTCCCCCAGGTCACCGAGCAGCTGCGCCGTTCCGGACTCGCCGAGCAGAAGGATGGCCAGTGGCGCCGTGTCGTTATTGAGAAGCCTTTCGGCAGCGACCTCAAGACAGCGCGTCAGCTGAACGATGTCGTTGAGTCGGTCTTTCCGCCCGATTCCGTCTTTCGGATCGATCACTACCTCGGCAAGGAGACGGTGCAGAACATTCTGGCGCTGCGCTTCGCCAATGAGATGTTCGAGCCGCTCTGGAACGCCAACCACGTTGAGCATGTGCAGATCACCATGGCCGAGGATATCGGCGTGGGAGGCCGCGCCGGATACTACGACGGCATCGGCGCCGCGCGCGATGTGATTCAAAACCACCTGCTGCAGCTTCTCGCCCTGACTGCTATGGAAGAGCCCATTTCCTTCGACGCCGCCGACCTGCGCGCCGAGAAAGAAAAAGTGCTCGCGTCGGTAAGGCTGCCCGCCGACCTCGGAGGCGGCACCGCCCGCGGTCAATACGCCGGTGGATGGCAGGGCGGAGAAAAGGTCGTAGGTTTTCTCGAGGAGGACGGCATGAATCCGGACTCGGTCACCGAGACCTACGCGGCTATGCGCCTGACCATCGACACGCGCCGCTGGGATGGAGTGCCGTTCTACCTGCGTGCAGGCAAACGTCTCGGACGTCGCGTCACCGAAATCGCCGTGGTATTCAAACGCGCCCCGCAATACCTGTTCGCCCCCGGACAGACCGCCGAACTCGGCCATAACGCCCTTGTTATTCGGGTACAGCCAGACGAGGGAGTCACGATCAGGTTCGGATCGAAGGTTCCGGGAGTTGTCATGCAGGTGCGCGATGTGACCATGGACTTCGGTTACGGCCACGCCTTCACCGAGGCGAGTCCCGAGGCCTACGAGCGACTCATCCTCGATGTTCTCCTCGGCGACCCGCCGCTGTTCCCCCGGCACGAAGAGGTGGAACTGTCCTGGAAGATCCTCGACCCGATCGAGGAGTACTGGGCCACGCAGGGGCAGCCCGAGCAGTACCGTCCCGGAACGTGGGGCCCTACATCCGCTGATGACCTACTGGCCCGCGACGGCCGTACCTGGAGGCGTCCATGATCGTCGATATGCCCAACACCACGACCGCGAAGATCTCGAAAGCACTCGTTCGCATTCGGGAAGAGGGCGGCGCTGTCGCCCTCGGCCGTGTACTGACCCTGATCATTGCATCAACCGTCGGACACGAGGAAGAAGCCATCGAGGCCGCCAATGACGCCTCGCGGGAGCATCCTATGCGCGTCATCGTCGTGTCCACTCAGGAAACCAACCCTTCGGCAGCGACACCCGAGGCACGGGTCGATGCGGAAATTCGAGTTGGCGGTGACGCCGGCGCCAGTGAGGTCATCGTTCTGCGCGTGTACGGAGAGGCCGCAAGCGATCCGGAAAGCCTGGTCACCGGCCTGCTGTTGTCGGATGCTCCCGTCGTCGCCTGGTGGCCGGGGACGGCCCCGGCCGTTCCCGGCGATTCCCCACTCGGCCGCATCGCCTACCGCCGCATCACGGATGCCTCGGCGCAGCCGGATCCGCAGGCCGCGCTGCACCACCTGTGCGATAGCTACCAGCCAGGCGACACCGACTTCGCCTGGACCCGCCTGACGCTGTGGCGAGCTCAGTTGGCCGCCGTGTTGGACCAGCCCCCGTATGAACCGGTCACCGGCATCCGGGTCTCTGGCGCCGCGGCCTCACCGTCGACCACCCTGTTGGCAGCGTGGCTGCAGATGCAGCTGCAGGTGCCCGTGGACTACGAGCTGACCACCGGTCCCCACGAGGGCGGCGTGCACGGGGTACACCTCACCCGCGAGTCAGGGACTATCTCGCTCGAACGTGAAGTGCCAGACATCGCCACGCTCAGCCAGCCGGGACAACCTATGCAGGATCTGACCCTCAAACGTCGCAGCCTGCGCGACTGTCTGGCCGACGAACTGCGTCGACTTGATCCCGACGAGCTGTATGGTGAGGTCATCACTCGCGGCCTGCCGCAACTCGATGATGTGCTGAGCCCAGGAACCGGATTGTGACCATGACTAATGATCGACGCGTGCTGGTGCACCAGAACAAGCAAGCGTTGGCCGGTTCGGTCGCTGCCCGATTTCTGACAAACATGGTCGATGTGCTGCAGGAACAAGATGAAGCGCACGTTGTACTGACCGGTGGCTCCGTGGGAATCGCCGTGCTGGCGGCCATCAACGAATCGGCCGCACGCGACACCATCGACTGGTCCCGAGTCAGCTTTTGGTGGGGTGACGAGCGTTGGGTCCCTCGCGCAGACCCCGAGCGGAACGAGTTACAGGCACGCGATGCTCTGCTCAACCACATCGACGTGCCGCCCGCCAACATCCACGCATTCGGCGCATCAGATGACCCACACACAGCGGGAGAGGACGCCCTCGAGGCCGCGGCCGCTCGGTACACGGCGGAGCTGCTGGCCCACGCTACGGAGGGTGCCCAGTACCCCCGTTTTGACGTGACATTTCTCGGGGTCGGACCAGACGGGCACATCGCGTCGCTGTTCCCGCACCGGTCGGGCATTCGCGAGCGGGACGCGAGCGTGATAATCGTGCGCGACTCGCCCAAGCCGCCGGCTGATCGCCTGTCGATGACACGCCCCGTGCTCAATTCTTCAGACCGGGTCTGGCTGGTTCTGGCCGGCTCCGACAAGGCCTCAGCCCTTGGACTTGCACTGGCGGGAGCGAGCCGCGACGAGGTTCCTGCAGCGGGAATCAAGGGACGCTACCGCACGATGTTCTTCGTTGACAGCGACGCGGCAGCCCAGGTCCCGGAAAACCTTATCTCACCGGCATAGTCCAAACGTCGACGGTCTCTAAAGACACCGCCTGGAAAAGACTCCTTCTTGCAAAGCACAAAAGCCGGCTCTCGATTTATCGAGAACCGGCTTTTGCGTTCGAATATCAGTTTGTGGGAGACAGCTTGCCGCGACGAACGCGCAACTGATTGAGCGCCTCTTCAAGGAGCGACTCTGCTTCTTCCTCGGTTCGACGTTCCTTGACGTAAGCCAGGTGTGTCTTGTAGGGCTCAAGCTTCACGACGGAGGGAGGATTCTCCTTGTCGCGGCCGGCCGGCAGCCCGGATGACGGGCAATCGATGGTCACGGGAATCTCCTCGTCGGGAAGGCTCGCGGCAAAGTACCGTACGGTCTCGTTGCCGAGTGCGTCCCAGTAGGAAACCTTGATGCGGTCCGCGTGAAAACCGCGGTCCTGCTCACCCATGGGGCCCGCGCCTACACGCGAGCCACGAATTGCGCTGCCGCCTGATGCCATCTTGTTCCTCCGTTGAATCGTGCAGTCGTGCGCTGCATTATCGAGCAGTTATTAGTGCTGCAGAAATTTGTTGGTGCTGCCGAAATTCTGTGCCCTGAAAAGACAGGGTAACTCCGCCCGGGGCGAAAAGTTAAGCCCCGGTGTCAAACTTGGTGATCAATCCGAGCACGACGATGCACGAGATCCAGAGCAGGCCCAGAATAATTGTGATGCGGTTAAGGTTGCGCTCGGCAACCCCAGAGGCTCCAAGGTTCGACGTCACGCCGCCACCGAACATGTCGGACAACCCACCGCCCCGTCCCTTGTGCAACAAAATGAGCATGGTGAGCAGGAGGCTCGTAATTCCGACGAGCACCTGCATGACGACCTGGAGAATCTCCACACGAAACCTTTCAAGACACGGTGGGCGCAACTCTGGCGCCCAGACCATCGTAATTATACCCGAGACACGGGAGCGAGGCGGTTGCCCTGGGGGCAACCACCTCGCCACGCTATGTCAAGAACGCGTCGGACTACAGGCCGACGTGCTTGTGATACCGAATAATGCTGGAGAACTCCGGAATGTCCAGGCTCGCACCGCCGACCAGGGCACCGTCAACGTTGGGCTCACGCATGAAAGCGGCAATGTTGCCGCTCTTGACCGAGCCGCCATACAGAATTCGGGTCTTGTCGGCAACATCCTGTCCGAGAGTGTCGACGAGAACTCCGCGCAGCGCTGCGGCGACCTGTTCCGCCTGCTCCGGTGTGGCGGCTTGGCCGGAGCCAATCGCCCACACCGGCTCGTAGGCGACGACAATGTCGGCCGCATGCGTGACACCAGCGAGGGCAGCGCGCAGTTGGGCGACCGGAACCGCACTCGGACCGTGGACGGCGAGGTCCTCAGCGCTCTCACCGACACAGATCAGCGGTACGAGGTTGTGCTTCAACGCGGCGGTCACCTTGGCGGCAACCTGCCCGTCGCTCTCATTGTGCAGCGTTCGGCGTTCGGAATGCCCGATGATGACGTACTGACATTCCAACTGCGCAAGGAACGCACCTGAGATCTCGCCCGTATAGGCACCCGAATCCTGGGCTGACACATCCTGAGCACCGAACGCCAGCGGGAGCTTGTCGGCCGACACGAGCGTCTGCACGCTGCGCAGATCGGTGAACGGTGGGAAAACTGCCACCTCGACAGCGGCGAAGTCGTGCCCGGCGTCCTTGAGGTTCCACGCGAGCTTCTGTACGAAAGCGATTGCCTGGAGGTGGTCCAGGTTCATCTTCCAGTTGCCCGCGATCAGCGGTGTGCGCCGAGGGTTGATGTTTACTGCCATCCGAGGACCTCCAGTCCTGGTAGACGTTTGCCTTCGAGAAATTCGAGGCTAGCGCCACCGCCGGTAGAAATATGACCGAATTGGTCGTCGTGGAAACCGAGGATGCGCACGGCCGCGGCTGAGTCGCCGCCACCGACCACGCTGAGGCCGGTGACCTCGGTGAGGGCGGCGGCCACCGTTCGGGTGCCCTCCGCAAAAGGTGCCAGTTCAAAAACACCCATCGGACCGTTCCAGAACACGGTGTTCGACACACGAATAATGGCCGCGAATGCTGCCGCGGTTTCGGGCCCGATGTCCAGGCCGAGTCCGGCGGCGCCGAACGGTGTGTTCTCAATTCCATCAGCTGGGGTGATTACGTGCTCAGCGTCGGCACCGAACTTCGACGCCACCACGACGTCGGTCGGAAGCACGATTTTCACACCGAGACGTTCGGCTTCGGCCAGGTAGCCGCGAACTGTCTCGATCTGGTCGCTTTCCAGCAGGCTGGCGCCGACCTGGTGTCCCTGGGCGGCGAGGAATGTGAACAGCATGCCGCCACCGATGAGCAGGGAATTCACCCTTGGCAGCAGATGTCCGATGACGCCGAGCTTATCGCTGACCTTGGAGCCACCGAGGATGACCGTGTACGGTGCGTCCGGCTTCTCGGTGAGACGATCAAGCACGTCGAGTTCGGCGGCAATGAGCAGCCCGGCCGCGCTCGGCAAGAGCGAAGCCAGATCATAGACGCTCGCCTGCTTGCGGTGCACGACCCCGAATCCGTCGGATACGAGTGCGTCGCCGAGCCGGGCGAGTTGCTCGGCGAAGGCGACGCGCTCGGCATCCGCTTTGCTGGTTTCTCCGGCATTAAAGCGCAGGTTCTCCAGGACGACAATTTCGCCGTCCTTCAGCGCAGCGACGGCACGGGTGGCAGAGTCGCCGACGGTATCGGTGGCAAAGGCTACCGGGAGATTCACCAGTTCGCCGAGGCGAGCGGCAACCGGCTCCAGACTGTATTGGGGATCAACTGCACCGTCGGGGCGCCCGAGGTGAGAGACGATGACCACGCGGGCGCCCTGGGCGACGAGGGCGTTGAGGGTGGGCAGTGACGCCCGCACTCGTCCGTCGTCGGTGATCTGACCGTTCTTCAAAGGCACATTCAGGTCGAAGCGGACTATAACCCGCTTTCCGCGCAGCGGTCCCAGCGAGTCAATCGTGCGTAACGTCACCGCGCAACCTTTAGAGTCGCTCGGCGACGAACTCGGTGAGGTCGACAAGACGGTTGGAGTAGCCCCACTCGTTGTCGTACCACGAGGCAACCTTGACCTGGTCCCCGATCACCTTGGTGAGTCCGGCGTCGAAGACCGACGAGTGCGGGTCGCCGACGATGTCGCTGGAGACGATCGGGTCCTCGGTGTAGCTGAGGATGCCCTTGAGCGGTCCCTCGGCGGCAGCCTTGTAGGCGGCGTTCACTTCTTCGACTGTCACCGTGCGGGAGGCAGTGATGGTGAGGTCGGTGATCGAGCCGGTCGGGACCGGAACGCGCAGGGCGTAACCGTCAAGCTTACCGATGCTCTCCGGAATGACCAGGCCGAGGGCCTTGGCCGCGCCGGTCGATGTGGGGATGATGTTGAGTGCGGCAGCGCGGGCCCGTCGTAGGTCGCTGTGCGGGCCGTCCTGCAGGTTCTGGTCTGCGGTGTAGGCGTGGATGGTGGTCATGAGGCCACGTTCAATGCCGAAGTTGTCGAGGAACACCTTGACGAGCGGCGCGAGGCAGTTCGTGGTGCACGACGCGTTCGAGATGATGTTGTGAATTGCGGCGTCGTAGGTGTTCTCATTCACACCGAGTACGAGGGTCGCGACGTCGGCACCCGTTGCGGGGGCCGAGACGATGACCTTCTTGGCGCCGGCTTCGATATGCTTCTGCGCATCGACGGCTTTCGTGAATCGACCGGTGGACTCGATGACGATTTCCACGCCGAGCGCCCCCCAGGGCAGGTTGGCCGGATCGCGCTCGGCCAGCACCTTGATGGGCTTGCCATTGACGACGATGTTATCTCCATCGACCTCGACGGTGGCGTTCAGTCGACCGCCGACGGAGTCGTACTTAAGCAGGTGGGCGAGCGATGCGGGGTCGCTGAGGTCGTTGACAGCGACAATTTCGATGTCGCTGCCCTTGGCGAGGGCTGCTCGGAAGTAGTTACGACCAATGCGGCCGAATCCGTTGATGCCGATCTTTACGGACACTTGTAGCTCCTGATTGAGAAGAGGCGCCGCTAGGCGCGATGAAAAGAGGACGGGGGCGGGACGGGAACCGCGGTGCCCCGAATCGTTCGGGGCACCGGCAGGCTACGAGAGTAGCAGCAGGCCGTTCGTCTTCTCGCGTGCGACGGTGAAACGCTCCTGCACATTCGCCCAGTTCGCGATGTTCCAGAAAGCCTTCACGTAGTCGGCCCGCACGTTGCGGTAGTCGAGGTAGTAGGCGTGCTCCCAGACATCGAGCATGAGAACCGGAACGGTTCCGGCCGCGAAGTTGGACTGCTGGTCGAAGAACTGCTCAATGATCAGACGCTGCCCGATGGAGTCCCACGCCAGGACGGCCCAGCCGGAACCCTGAACGCCGAGCGCTGCGGCGGTGAAATGTGCCTGGAACTTATCGAAAGAGCCGAAGTTGTCATCGATCGCAGCAGCGAGCTCGCCGACCGGCTTGTCGCCGCCGTTCGGGGACAGGTTCGTCCAGAAGATGGAGTGGTTGACGTGGCCGCCGAGATTGAAGGCGAGATCCTTTTGGAGTTTGTTCACGTTGGCGAGGTTTCCGCTGTCGCGGGCCTCCGCGAGCTGGGTCAGGGCCGTGTTGGCGCCGGTGACGTAGGCCTGGTGGTGCTTGCCATGGTGGAGTTCCATGATGGTGCCGCTGATACTGGGCTCGAGGGCCGCATAGTCATAATCAAGGGTGGGCAGGGTGTATTCGGCCATTACTTATCTCCTTGTGAGTTGTGCCACCGCACCGGGTGCGTGGCGTTGTATGCGACGGTTTAGTCTAGCTGCGCGCATTGCGAGCCACAGAATTCCAAGATTTACGCGCCATCGGAATGAATCGGGTATTCAACATCCGTGCCTTCGACGCCGAGTTCTACCGCCTTTTTATCGGCCATGGCGAGCAGGCGTCGAATACGGCCGGCGACGGCGTCCTTGGTCATTGGCGGGTCGGCGTGGTGGCCCAGCTCATCGAGGCTGGAGTCGCGAAAGTTCAGGCGCAGGTCTCCCGCGTAACGCAGGTGCTTGGGAATATCTTCGCCGAGAATGTCCATGGCCCGTTGTACCCGCGCGCAGGCGGCGACAGCCGCTTCGGCAGAACGGCGAAGGTTCGCGTCGTCGAAGTTGACCAGTCGGTTTGCCGTGGCGCGCACTTCGCGGCGCTGGCGGAGGGTTTCCCAGTTGAGCACGGTGTTGGTCGCGCCCATGTGCACGAGCATCGCGCCGATGGCGTCGCCGTCGCGAATGACGACGCGATGCACCCCGCGCACTTCACGAGCCTTAGCCGCGACGCCGAGGCGCCCCGCCGCTCCGACCAGCGCCATGGCTGCCTCATTCCCGGGACAGACGACCTCCAGGGCTGCGGAGCGGCCCGGATCGGTCAGTGTGCCGTGGGCGAGGAAAGCTCCGCGCCAGACGGCGGCGATTTCGTCCTTCGAGCCTGTGGTTAGCCGGTTCGGCAGACCGCGAATCGGTCGGCGCCGGGCATCCAGCAGGCCGGTCTGGCGTGCCAGCGTTTCGCCGCCCTCGATCACCTGCACGAGGTAATGGCTGGACTGACGAATACCGGTCGCAGCGATGACCTGCAGGGCGCTGCGCACGCCGTACAGCTCGGCGAGATCTTTGCGCACCCGGCGGGCCAAAATAGCGGTGTCGAGTTCTGATTCGATCGCGATGCGGCTGCTGATCATGTGCAAACCGCCGGAGAACCGGAGGATCGTGGCCAGTTCGGCCGCGCGTACAGTGGTCTTGGAGACCTCCACACGCGAAAGTTCATCTTTAACGTCGGCGGTGAGTGCCAATCGCTTTTCCATTCTGTTGATCAGTTGCGTTACGTCTGAGTGATGAAAGACCGGGGAGCGGATGCTGCGCCCCGCCTCGCTTATTCGCGTCCGAGGTCGCGGTGCTTGATATTGACCGCAACTCCGGGAAGTTTTTCGAGCCGGGACGCCAGTTCTCTGGCCATCGCGACGGAGCGGTGCTTGCCGCCGGTACAACCAATGCCGATGGTGGCGTGGCGTTTGTTTTCTCGCTGGTATCCGGCCAAGACTGGTGCCATGGCTGCAGCGTAGTGCTCGATGAATTCGAGGGCACCAGTTTGGGCGAGTACAAAGTCTCTCACCTCCGGGTCGACGCCGGTGTGTGCGCGCAGTTCAGGGATCCAGAACGGGTTTGGCAGGAAGCGGGCGTCGACGACCAGATCAACGTCGGTCGGCAGGCCGTACTTGAAACCGAAACTCATGATGGTCAGCTGCACCCCCGCACGACCCTCAGCAGCGAACCGCTCCGTGATCGTCGTTGCGAGCTGGTGCACGTTGAGATCTGAGGTGTCGATGACGAGGTCGCTGGACTCCCGCACGGCGAGCAGCCTGGATCGCTCCGCCGCGATACCGTCGAGCAGAGTGCCGTCCCCCTGCAGCGGATGCGGGCGGCGCACTGATTCGAAACGGCGCACGAGCGCGTCGTCTCTGGCTTCGAGAAAGATGACCTGCACCTGGGTACCGCTGCGTAGCAGCTGCACGGTCTCGAGGAAGTCGCCGAACAGGTCGCGGCCCCGAATATCGACGACCGCTGCGATTCTGGGCAGGTTAGTGCCGGCCCGTTCAACCAGATCGACCAGCGGCCGCAGCATCTGTGGCGGCAGATTATCGACGACATACCAGTCGAGGTCCTCCAACGCGTTGGCAACCGTGGAGCGTCCCGCCCCGGACATTCCCGTGACGATCAGCACTTCCTGCTTGTCGGGGTCCATAGTCATTCTTGGAAATCGCCTTAATGAGAAGTTGGTGGGTTATCAAGCCTACCCAGCGCCGGACACTTCACGCACGCAGGTGGGCGTGGATCGACTCGGCCAAGACCGGGCCGATGCCACGGACATCCGCTATTTCCGCCGCGGAAGCAACCCTGAGCCGCGCTACCGAACCGAAATGTTGTAACAAGACTTTCACCCTGGCCGGCCCGAGCCCAGCGATTTCACCCAGAATGGACGAGATGTCCTTCTTGCGGCGAATGCGCTGATGCGTGATCGCGAACCGATGTGCTTCATCGCGGATGCGTTGAATGAGAAACAGCGCATCACTGTTGCGGGGCAGAATCACGGGGTAGTCGGAGTCGGGAAGCCAGATTTCTTCGAGCCGTTTGGCAATTCCGCACAGTTGAATGCCGGTGACGCCGGATTCGGCGAGGGCACGTTTGGCGGCAGCCACCTGCGGCTGGCCACCGTCGACGATGAGCAGGTTCGGCTGATATTTAAATTTGGCCCGCTTCTGCTCGACCGTGACGACGTCGTTCCCATCGCCATCGGCGGCCGCGTTTGCTTCTGGATCTCCGGCATCCGCCGGGGCGGAATCGGGTTTCAGGTAGGCGAGGCGGCGGGACAGAATCTGAAAGATCGAATCGGTGTCATCGGTGGATTCGGGAATGTTGAAGCGTCGGTACTCGTCTTTGCGGGGCAGTCCGTCTTCGAAGACGACCATGGACGCGACAATATTCGTGCCGCTGAGGTGCGACACGTCGTAACACTCCATGCGCAGCGGCGCAGCGGGCATCTCGAGGGCATCCTGGATGTCTTCGAGGGCTTTGGACCGTGCCACGAAGTCCGAGCTGCGCCGGGTCTTGTAGAGCATGAGTGCCTGCTTGGCGTTGTTGCCGGCCGTGACGAGCAGGGCGGCTTTCTCACCGCGTTGGGCGGCGACGAGGCGCACCCTGCGTCCGGCTCGCTCGGCCAGCCAGGTTTCAAGGGCTTCGGCATCGTCAGGCAACTCGGGCAGCACGATTTCGCGTGGCGGCAAGGTGTCGGAATTGTAGGCGGTGCGCATCATGGAGTCGATGAGCTCACTCGTGGTGACATCGAGCTCCTTGTCGACCATCCAGCCACGCACACCGCGGATGCGCCCGCCACGCACGATGAACAGCTGCACGGCCGCTGCGAGTTCGTCTTGCTCGATGGCGAACAAGTCAATGTCCACATTGTCGCGCAACACGACCGCGCTCTTCTCAAGCACGGCGTTGAGCGCCCGCACCTGATCGCGACGTTTGGCCGCTATTTCGTACTGTTGAGCCGCGGCCGCGTCCTTCATCTGTTGGGTGAGCGCGTTGATGAGCTTCTTGTCGTGGCTGCTCATGAAGCTGACGAACTCATTGACGATCGCGCGGTGGTCCTCCATGGAGACCAGCCCGGAGCAGGGGCCGAAACAGCGCCCAATCTGCCCGGCGAAACAGGGCTTGCCGCTCTGCATCGCGCGCTTGTAGTTGGCGTTGTTGCAGGTGCGAATGGGAAAAGCCTTGAGCATGAGTTCGATGGTTTCGTGGACGGCCCAGACCTTGGGATACGGCCCGAAGTAGCGGGCACCCTTGATGCCCTCGGTGCGGGTGACCAGGGCCCGCGGAGCCTCGTCGGCCAGGGTAACGGCGAGGTAGGGGTAGGACTTGTCGTCCTTGAACTGCACGTTGAAGGGCGGATCGAACTCGTTGATCCACATCCACTCGAGCTGAAGAGCCTCGACCTCGGTGCCGACCACCGTCCACTCCACGCCCGTCGCGGTGGTAACCATGCGCCGCGTACGTTCGTGCAGGCTGTGCAGCGGGGCGAAGTAGTTACTGAGCCGCGCCCGCAGGTTCTTGGCCTTGCCGACATAGAGGATCCGCCCGGTCGCGTCGCGAAAGCGGTACACCCCGGGGGTCGTGGGAATCTCGCCCGATTTCGGGCGATAGCTCAGCGCATCAGACATAGCCGTTGCCGCCTAGCCGGCAGCCAGTACCTCCTTGAGGAAGGAACCGGTGAAACTTTTCTTGACCGTGGCGAGGTGCTCTGGTGTACCGGTGGCGAGCACCTTACCGCCGCCGGATCCGCCCTCTGGGCCGAGGTCGATCACCCAGTCGGCGGACTTGATGACGTCGAGGTTGTGCTCGATCACGATGACGGTGTTGCCCTTGTTGACCAGGCTGTTCAACACGAGTAGCAATTTACGCACGTCTTCGAAGTGCAAGCCCGTTGTGGGCTCGTCGAGCACGTATACGCTGCGCCCGTTGGAGCGGCGTTGCAGTTCGGTGGCGAGCTTCACCCGCTGGGCTTCGCCGCCGGAGAGGGTGGTAGCACTCTGCCCGAGGCGCACGTAGCCGAGTCCGACCTCGACGAGCGTCTTGAGAAAGCGGTGGATGGAAGAAATCGGTTCGAAGAAATCGGCCGCTTCGCTGATCGGCATGTCGAGGACTTCGGCGATGTTCTTGCCTTTGTAGTGCACGGTGAGGGTGTCGCGGTTGTACCGGTCTCCCCCGCACACCTCGCAGGCCACGTAGACGTCGGGCAGAAAGTTCATCTCGATCTTGATGGTGCCGTCGCCCGAACAGGCTTCGCAGCGCCCACCCTTGACGTTGAAGCTGAACCGGCCGGGCAGGTAGCCGCGGGTCTTCGATTCGATGGTTTCGGAGAACAGGGTGCGGATCTTGTCGAACACGCCGGTGTAGGTGGCCGGGTTGGACCGCGGCGTGCGACCGATCGGCGCCTGGTCGACGTGGATGACCTTATCGAGCTGTTCCAGTCCTGTGACTCGGGTGTGCTTGCCTGGCAGCTTGCGGGCGCCGTTGAGCCGGTTGGCGAGTACCCGGTACAGGATGTCGTTGACAAGCGACGACTTGCCGGAGCCGCTGACCCCGGTGACGGCCGTAAAGGTGCCGAGCGGAAAGGTCACCGAGACTTTCTGCAGGTTGTTGGCCTCGGCGCCGGTGACGCCGATCAGGCGCTCAGGGTCGATCGGGCGGCGGGTCTGCGGCGTGGCGATGGACTTGCGCCCGGACAGGTAGTCGCCGGTCAGTGACTTGGTGTTGGCCAGCAGCCCTTCATAGGAGCCGGAGTGCACGACGTGCCCGCCGTTGACGCCGGCACCGGGACCGATGTCAACAACCCAGTCGGCGGTCTTGATGGTGTCTTCGTCGTGCTCGACCACGATGAGCGTGTTCCCGAGGTCGCGCAGGGTGACCAGGGTCTCGATCAGACGCCGATTGTCGCGCTGGTGCAGGCCGATGCTCGGTTCGTCGAGCACGTAGAGCACACCGGTGAGGCCGGAACCGATCTGCGTGGCCAGGCGGATACGCTGCGCTTCACCGCCGGAGAGGGTCGCCGCAGCGCGGGCGAGGTTGAGGTAGTTCAACCCGACCCGAATGAGAAAGTCGAGGCGGGCCCGAATCTCACGCAGCACCTGAGCCGCGATGGCCGCCTCCCGGTCGGTGAGGGTGAGCTTGTCCATGAACGCGCGAGCGTCGCTCAAACTGAGCGCGCAGACATCCGCTATGCTCGCGTCGTGCACGAGCACAGCGAGCACCTCAGGCTTGAGCCTGGTGCCCTTGCAGACGTGGCAGTCCACCTCACGCAGGTATTCGGACCAGCGCTGGCGCTGGGTGTCGCTCTCGGCCTGCAGGTATTGGCGCTCGATGTAGGGCACGACACCTTCGAAACCGGAGGTGTAGCTCATCTCCCGGCCGTAGCGGTTCTTCCACTTGACCCGTACCTCGAAGTTGTCGCCGCGCATCACTGCGTTCTGCACCTCGTCGCGGAGTTCGCCCCAGGGAGTGTCGAGCGAGAAATCGAGGTCGCGGGCGAGGCCGTCGAGCAGTTTCTCGTAGTACTGGAACAGACCCTTGCCCTGGGTTGTCCAGGGCAGCACGACGCCCTCTGCGATGCTCAGGTCTGGATCGCCGAGCAGCAGGTCTTCGTCGACGGACATGCGGGTGCCGAGCCCCGAGCATTCCGGGCAGGCCCCGAACGGGGCGTTGAAAGAGAAGGTGCGCGGTTCAATCTCGGTCAGCTGCACCGGGTGGTTGTTGGGGCAGGAGAGCTTCTCCGAGTAGTTCTGCCAGGCCTTGTCTCCTTCTTCGTCGAGGAAGTTGATCTGCACGAGGCCGTCGGTGAGTTTGAGCGCCGTTTCGAGTGAGTCGGTGAGGCGGCTGAGCAGCTCGGGCCCGGCGACGAGTCGGTCAACGATGACGGCGATGTCGTGCTTTTGCTGTTTCTTGAGCGTGGGTGGTTCGCTCAGCTGAATCTGGGTGCCATCGACGATGGCGCGGGAGTAACCGCCGCCGGCGAGTTCCTGGAACAGGTCGACGAACTCGCCCTTCTTCTGCGAAACGATCGGGCTGACCACCTGATAGCGGATGCCCGCCTTCAATTCCATGAGCTGGTCGGCGATCTGCTGCACGGTCTGCGATTGAATGACCTCGCCGCAGACGGCGCAGTGCGGCACGCCGATGCGGGCCCAGAGCAGGCGCATGTAGTCGTAGATTTCGGTGATGGTGCCGACGGTAGACCGCGGGTTGCGGTTGGTTGACTTCTGGTCGATCGAAACGGCCGGGCTCAGGCCCTCGATGAAATCGACGTCGGGCCGGTCAACCTGCCCAAGAAACTGGCGGGCGTAAGCCGAGAGCGACTCGACGTACCGGCGCTGCCCCTCGGCGAAGATCGTGTCGAAGGCGAGCGACGACTTTCCCGACCCGGAGAGCCCGGTGAAGACCACGAGTGAATCGCGCGGTATCTCGAGATCAACGTTGTGGAGGTTGTGCACGCGGGCGCCGCGCACACTGAGTTTTGGGCCTGTTTCTACCTTGGTAATCGACACTTATCGAGTCTATGCAACACCACCGACACCGCTGACCGACAGCTACCGCCGAGAGCGAACATGAAGCCGGCCACGGATAGCGTTTTAGAGTATGTATATACTCAGTAGTTTTTACTCACGTGCTCAAACCGGAGGTTGTATGTCTGTTCGCCAGAGTCTGCTCGCCATCCTTGATCAGGGGCCGTGTTACGGCTATCAGTTGCGAGCCGAATTCGATCGTCGGACTGGCTCAACCTGGCCGCTCAATGTCGGCCAGATCTACAACACCTTGGATCGACTGGAACGTGACGGCCTCGTGCGAAAAGCCGATATTGACGCTGATGGGCAGAACTACGTCGAGATAACCGATGCCGGTCATCTAGAAGTGGCCGAGTGGCTCGGCTCCCCCGTTGTGCGCACCATGGCGACCCGCGACGAACTCGCCGTCAAGCTTGCCGTCGCGGTGACGCTACCGGGAGTGGACATTGCCCAGGTAATTCAAGTGCAACGCAGCGCGACGATGCGCACGCTGCAAGAACTGATCCGCACCAAAAATGCCGCGGCTGATCCAGAATCCGCTGAGCAACTCGCCTGGCTTCTGGTGATTGATTCGCTCATCTTTGCGGCCGAGGCCGAAGCGCGCTGGCTCGAGCACTCGGAGCAGCGGCTGGCCCGAGCTCGCGCCGCTGGCCTTGCCGCTCCCCTGCCGCTGAACACCGAGGTGCCGAGGCGTGGCCGCCCGGCCAGGGCGGCGCGGGTGATCGCATGACAGACCGAGAAATGCAGCACGTGTTCCTGGGAGTGCCAGCTTCTCCAACGCGTGCCGCGAGTGTATGCGACCGCTATTGCAGGTGACCGGCCTTCTCCATCTGACGGAGTTCGCGTTTGAGCTCGGAGAGTTCGTCACGCAGTCGGGCGGCGAGCTCGAACTTGAGTTCACCGGCGGCCTCCAGCATCTGCGAGTTGAGGTCGGCGATGATCGATTCAAGATCGTTCGCACCGTTCGCGGCCAGCCCGACCCGACGGGTCGGTGTCGAACTCTTTCGACGGGCATCTCGACCGGCCAGTAGTTCGGCCGTGTCGGCCTCTTCACGGGCGAGGGCATCGGTGATATCACCGATGCGCTTGCGCAAGGGGGTCGGATCGATGCCGTGCAGGGTGTTGTACGCCACTTGCTTCTCGCGGCGACGATCGGTTTCGTCGATGGCTTTTTCCATGGACGCGGTGAGCCGGTCGGCGTACATGTGCACCTCGCCCGACACGTTGCGTGCGGCTCGGCCGATGGTCTGGATGAGCGAGGTGGCGGAGCGCAAAAACCCTTCCTTGTCGGCATCGAGGATGGCCACGAGCGAGACCTCTGGCAGGTCGAGGCCCTCTCGCAGCAGGTTGATACCGACCAGCACGTCGTAGATGCCGGCGCGAAGTTCGGTGAGGAGTTCTACGCGCCGCAGTGTGTCAACGTCGGAGTGCAGGTAGCGTACCCGCACACCGGCCTCGGTGAGAAAGTCGGTGAGATTCTCGGCCATCTTTTTGGTGAGGGTCGTTACGAGCACACGCTCGTTCTTCTCGGTGCGCTTCTTGATTTCTTCGAGCAGGTCGTCGATCTGCCCTGCGCTCGGCTTGACGATGATCTGGGGGTCGATGAGCCCGGTCGGGCGAATGATCTGCTCGACGATGCCGTCAGCGATCCCCATCTCGTACTTGCCCGGCGTCGCTGAAAGGTACACGGTTTGACCGACGCGGTTCTTGAACTCGTTGAACTTGAGCGGTCGGTTGTCGAGCGCGCTCGGCAGCCGAAAGCCGTGGTCGACCAGGGTGCGCTTGCGCGATGAATCCCCCTCGTACATCGCCCCAATCTGCGGAACGGTAACGTGAGACTCGTCGATGACCATCAGAAAATCGTCGGGAAAGTAGTCCAGCAGGCAGTGCGGCGCTTCACCCGGTTCGCGTGCGTCGATGTGCCGGGAATAGTTTTCGATGCCGGAGCAGAAACCAATTTGCTCCATCATCTCGAGGTCGAAGGTGGTGCGCATGCGAAGACGTTGGGCTTCGAGCAGTTTTCCCTCGCGCTCTAACACCTCTAGCCGTTCGGCTAATTCGACTTCGATGGTGCCAATCGCACGGCGCATCACGTCGTCGCTTGCGACGTAGTGCGAACCAGGAAACACGGACACGGCCTCGAGCTTTTTGACAATTTCGCCGGTGAGCGGATGCAGCGAGTACAGTCCTTCAATTTCGTCACCGAACAGCTCGATGCGAATGGCGAGCTCTTCGTACATGGGAATGATCTCGATGGTGTCGCCGCGTACCCGAAAATTGCCGCGCGAGAAGTCGACGTCGTTGCGCTTATACTGCATGGCCACGAACTTGCGCACGAGCCAGTCGCGACTGACCTTTTGCCCCACCTGCAGCGCAATCATGGCTTGCATGTAGCCCTCTGGGGTGCCGAGCCCATAGATGCACGACACGGTCGACACCACGATAACGTCGCGGCGGCTCAGCAGCGAGTTGGTGGTGGAGTGTCGCAGCCGTTCGACCTCCTCGTTGATCGAGGAGTCCTTCTCAATGAAGGTGTCCGTCTGCGGAACATAGGCTTCCGGCTGGTAATAGTCGTAGTAGGAGACGAAGTACTCGACCGCGTTGTTCGGCATCAGGTCGCGGAATTCGTTGACCAGCTGGGCGGCCAGAGTCTTGTTGTGCGCCAGAACCAGCGTGGGACGCTGCACCTGCTCAATCAGCCAGGCCGTTGTGGCCGATTTACCGGTACCGGTCGCACCGAGCAGCACGATGTCGGTTTCGCCAGCATTGATACGTGCGGCCAGGTCGGCGATCGCGGCCGGCTGGTCGCCGCTCGGCGTGTACTCACTGACCACTTCAAACGGGTTCACAGAGCGCGTGGGTTCCATGCCTCCATTCTACAAAGGGGGTCTGACACTCGGCCCTACAGCTCGGATAGCGGCGAGCGGATGTCGTTGCTCACGCGGTTCGCGTGGGCTTCCGCTGTGCGCACCCGCTCCCAGAGCGCGTCGACCTGGGCCAGAGTGGCGTCGACGGTGCCGGTGTTGTCGATCACGACATCGGCCAGGGCCAGTCTGTCCGCGTCGCTCGCCTGCGCGGAGATGCGCTGTGTTGCTTCCTCCCGGGTCAGGCCACGCAAGTCCACCATGCGCTGAATACGAGTGCCAGCGCCGGCGTGCACGACGACAATCAGATCAAACGTGACCAGGCCGCCAGCGACAGCCTGGGCCAGGAGCGGGACGTCGTAGACGACGATCGCGTGCGGGTCTGCGGCCCCTGCGGCAGCAACCCGATCCCGGGTGAGTTGCCGCACTGCCGGATGAGTGATGGCGTTCAGCCGCTCCCTTCGGGTTTGATCGGCGAAGATGACAGTGCCCAGCGCTGCTCGATTCAGGCTGCCTTCGGCCAGCAGAATATCGTTGCCGAACTCGGCAACGATCGCGGCAAGGCCAGGCGTTCCGGGTTCAACCACTTCACGGGCCAGCTGATCGGCGTCGATACCCACGGCTCCCAGAGCGGCCAGACGTTTCGCCACGGTGCTCTTGCCCGACGCGATCCCGCCGGTCAGCCCAATCAGATACATTACGCAATGCTATCTGGTGGCGTACATCGGCGGCTCACCGCGAAGAACTTTGACCCGTGAAGGTCAGCCTAGAGCACGCTTGATCTCGGCCAGGAGTGCCTCCCGGTTAAAGTCCGGCTTGTTCATGGCCACCACCGGCTGCGCCGGGTCAAAATCAATGGTGTCCTGTTCCTCGTCGGTGATTTTCAGCGACGACATTACCAAAACGGGGATGCGCTGAGTAGCGACATTGTGCTGAAGGGCGCGCACGATCTTAAACCCTCGGAGGTCTTCCATCATGAGATTGATCATGATGAGGTCCGGCGGCAGGGTTACGGCAGCGTTGATCGCCGCCTCGTTGGAAGCGGCTGCCTCGACGCGATAGGCCGGCTTCTCCAAAAAGGACGTGACGAGTTCGACCGTTTGGCGGTCGTCGTCGACTACCAGAACGCGCCGAATGTGAGACCGGGCAGGTCGCAGCCCGAGCAGGGTGAGAGACTTCTGCAACTCTGCGCGCTGCAAAGGCTTTTCCAGAACGGCAGCGGCTCCACGGCTAAGTGCCATACCTATGTTCGGAAGGCCGGCAATAACCACAACGGGGATGGAGGCCAAGGCAGCCGACTCGTGCAATCTGAGCAAGAATTCCCATCCGTCCATACCTGGAAGGCGCAGATCAAGAGTAATCAGGTTTAGGGGTATGCGCTGCGCGAGCTCCAGGGCTTCTTCACCACTCGGAGCCGATATGACATGAAACCCCTCCGCTTCTAATAAAAGCCGAACCAACTTGGATGAATTTGGATCGTCTTCGACAACGAGTGCTGTTGAGTGACCGCTCGGCGCGGCAATGCTCGCTACGGTGGGGGAATGCGTCGCAGGCATTGACCCAGAATCGTCCTCGACCGTGATCTCAGGATTGTCGGCGGGGTGAAGACTATACATGGGACTCTCCGATGGGGCTGTCGTGCATGGAATACGTATTCGCTCTCGAATCCCAGCTAGGCCCAGGGGTGCATCGGTGGAAAACTCAGCGGCGAAGACAATCCCGTCAGGCACGAGATCATAAGCCATAAGAGGATAGATCCTCAGGTATCAGTGTAGAGCACGAATTTGCTAAGTGGATGTGCCCGTGCGCAAGCCCCGCTCAGGGCAGGAGAGCCGCAGTGAACCCGGCAAGTGATGCACAACGGGCCGCATCCCTAAGGATGCGGCCCGTTGTCAGCGTCTTCTTAAGGCGCCGTAGTGCGGTGGTGCTGCAGTGCTAGTTGCCGCCGGAGAGCTTCTCGCGGAGCGCCGCGAGTGCTTCGTCGTCGGCGAGCGTGCCGGCGCCAGCCGACTCGCTCGAGAACGCAGAGCCGGCCGGTGCGACGTCGCTGGGGGCAGCGATCTCGTCGTTCGCGGTCGAAACCTGCTTCTTGTGGGCTTCCCAGCGAGCCTGGGCGGCAGCGTAGTCCTGCTCCCACTTTTCGCGCTGCTCGTCAAAGCCTTCGCGCCACTCGTTGGTCTCGGAGTCGAAGCCTTCGGGGTACTTGTACTGGCCCTTGTCGTCATACTCGGTGAGCATGCCGTAGAGGGCTGGGTCGAACTCGGTACCGTCGGGGTCGACGCCATCGTTAGCCTGCTTGAGGCTCAGCGAAATGCGGCGACGCTCAAGGTCGATGTCGATGACCTTCACGAAGACCTCGTCGCCGACAGAGACAACCTGCTCGGCGAGCTCAACGTGCTTTCCGGACAGTTCGCTGATGTGCACGAGGCCCTCGATGCCCTCGGCAACGCGAACGAACGCGCCGAACGGAACGAGCTTGGTGACCTTACCCGGTGCAACCTGGCCAATGGCGTGGGTGCGGGCGAATACCTGCCACGGGTCTTCCTGCGTTGCCTTGAGCGAGAGCGACACGCGTTCACGGTCGAGGTCGACCTCGAGAATCTCGACGGTGACTTCCTGGCCAACTTCAACGACCTCGCTGGCGTGCTCAATGTGCTTCCAGGACAGCTCGGAAACGTGAACCAGGCCGTCGACGCCGCCGAGGTCGACGAACGCACCGAAGTTGACGATCGACGAGACAACGCCCTTACGAACCTGTCCCTTCTGGAGGTTGTTGAGGAACGTGGTGCGGCTTTCGCTCTGCGTCTGCTCAAGCAGGGCGCGACGCGACAGCACGACGTTGTTGCGGTTCTTGTCGAGCTCGAGGATCTTCGCTTCAATCTCCTGCCCCAGGTACGGGGTCAGGTCGCGCACGCGGCGAAGTTCGATGAGCGATGCCGGCAGGAAGCCACGCAGGCCGATGTCGACGATGAGTCCACCCTTGACGACCTCGATGACCGAACCGGTGACAACACCGTCGGACTCCTTGATCTTCTCAACGTCTCCCCATGCACGCTCGTACTGAGCGCGCTTCTTCGACAGGATGAGGCGGCCTTCTTTGTCTTCCTTCTGAAGAACGAGGGCCTCGACCAGGTCGCCGACCTTGACAACCTCGGAAGGGTCAACGTCGTGCTTGATGGAAAGTTCGCGGGAGGGGATGACACCCTCGGTCTTGTACCCAACGTCGAGGAGAACCTCGTCGCGGTCGATCTTCACAACGGTGCCCTCGATGAGGTCTCCGTCGTTGAAGAATTTCAGAGTCTTTTCGACCGCGGCAAGAAAGTCTTCAGCAGATCCAATGTCGTTGATGGCGACCTGCTTAGGTGCCCGTTCGGTCGTTGCGATTGTCATGTAGTAGTTGCTCCAGGATGGACATAGTCGGGCCACACGCGAAAAGTCGTTCAGATTTTATGAATGTTCCGCGGTATTGAAGACCGTGGAACGCTCCGCGCATGGCAGCGGATAGGCGCCACAAATGTGACACTCTATCCTAGCTACCAGACTCCCTCACGGGCAACTTGACCACGACACGCAACCCGGCAACCTGACCGGGTTGAAGCGTGACCGCACCAAACGGATGCCCTACTTCAGCAGTGCCGAGCGCAACGTGTCCAACCCCACGCCACCGAGGTCGAGAGCCGAGCGGTGGAATTCCTTGATTGAGAAGGCCGCGCCCTGTCGCTGCTGCGCAGCATCGCGGAGTTGCTCCCAGATTCGCTGCCCGACTTTATAGGAAGGCGCCTGACCCGGCCAGCCCAGGTAGCGGTTAACCTCGAATTTAACGAAGCTCTCATTCATGTTGACGTTCTGGCCGAGAAATTCGAAGGCGTGGTCCGCCGTCCACGGACCGGAACCGTCTGGCAGGGTCTTGCCGAGGTGCACTCCGATATCGAGAACGACGCGAGCGGCGCGCATCCGCTGCCCGTCGAGCATGCCGAGGCGGTCAGCCGGGTCGTCAAGGTAACCGAGTTGTTCCATCAGTCGCTCAGCGTAGAGCGCCCAACCCTCGGCATGGCCGGAGGTGCCGGCCAGCTGGCGGCGCCAGGTGTTGAGTTTGGCGCGGTTGTATACGGCCTGGCCGATCTGCAGGTGGTGGCCGGGCACACCCTCGTGATAAACGGTGGTGAGTTCGCGCCAGGTATCGAATTCAGTCACTCCGACGGGCACGGACCACCACATGCGGCCCGGCCGGGAGAAGTCGTCGGTCGGCCCTGTGTAATAGATGCCGCCTTCCTGCGTGGGGGCGATCATGCACTCGATGGTTTTGATTTCATCAGGAATGTCGAACTGGGTGTCGGCGAGGTCGGCCACGGCCTTGTCGCTGGTCTTCTGCATCCACTCCTGCAGGGCCTGAGTACCGTGCAGCTTGCGGCTGGGGTCGGTGTCGAGGTAGGCGATGGCCTCGAGAACGCTCGCGCCGGGTTTGATCTGGTCGGCGACCTTCTCTTGTTCTTCGACCATGCGGGCGAGCTCTTCGATGCCCCACTCATAGGTCTCGTCGAGGTCGATCGTGGCGCCAAGAAATCGGCGCGAGGCGAGGGCATACAGGTCGCGGCCGATCGCGTCGTCTGTTGTGGCTTTACCCTCGAGTTCGGTGCTGAAGAATGTCGCGAGTTTGTCGTAGGCCGTAGCTGAGCGACGCGCGCCAAGGCCGAGGTCCTTGGCCAAGGAGGCGGGCAGGGTACCGTCATCGAGCGCCGCATTAGCAGCGAAATCAGCAAAGAATCCGTCGTTGGCGGCGTGGCGCTGAGCCTGAACCAGCACCTCACGTACCTGGCGTCGCGCCGGCGTCACGCCGCGTTCGATGCCGCGGCGCAGAGTCTCGATGTAGCCATCGATGGCGGCGGGCAGGTTGCCCAGCCGGGAGGCTATGTTCGCCCAGTCGTCGACCGTCTTGGTGGGCATGAGATCGAAGATTTCACGAATTTCTTGCGCCGGTGAGGCGATGACGTTGAGATCGCGCAGCTGCAGCTGCGCGTCCGAACTTTCCACGCTCAGCGATAACTCGCTGCGCAGGTCGGTCTGCGTGACCTCGTCGACGCTGTCGACCGCACGGGCGGCATCTAGTTGGCCAATCGTCTTCTTCGCCTCGTCGACGAAACGTTCGTGCCCGGCCGGGGAGTAGTCCCCGTACCGTCCGTCACCCTCGGTGCGGCCGATGTACGTACCGACGGTCGGGTCGAGGTCGACGAGCGTGTCCACCCACTTCTCAGCGATCTGATCGATGGCCGTCGGAGTGCGCTGGATCTCGTTTGTCATGTCATGAGCCTAGAACAAGACACCCCCATCTGAACCCCCAAATTGGGGAAACTGGCCGCTCAACCGCCAGACATCACGCCCGCGTTTAAGCCGGTGAACACGCGAGTGCGCAAGCCAGCGATCAGTGCGCGGCGGCGTCCCAGTTCGGTCCGCGACCGACCTGCACCTCAAGCGGCACGAGAAGGTCGGCGGCGGATTCCATGTTCTGGGTGACCACCTGGCGCAGGGCATCCCACTCCCCCGGAGCCGCGTCGAAGATCAATTCGTCGTGAACCTGCAGCAGCATGCGAGAATCCATCTCGGTATCCGCCAGATCGGCGGCAATACCGTTCATGGCAATCTTCATGATGTCGGCGGCCGAACCCTGGATCGGCGCGTTGAGGGCCGCGCGTTCGGCGTTGTCGCGCAGCACCCGCTTGGGGCTGGCCAGGTCGGGGAAGGGGCGGCGGCGACCGTAGATCGTTTCGGTGTAACCGTCGACCTTGGCCTGTTCGACAACGTTGCGCAGGTAGTCGCGCACCGCGCCGAACCGCTCGAAGTAGTCGGTCATGAGCTGCTTGGCCTCTTTGGTGTCGATGCGCAGCTGCTTGGACAGCCCGAAGGCGCTTAGGCCGTAGGCGAGCCCGTAGCTCATGGCTTTGACCTTGCTGCGCATCTCGGAGGAGACATCGGCGGGATCGACGCCGAAGATGCGCGAACCGACGAAGCGGTGCAGGTCTTCGCCGGCGTTGAATGCTTCAATCAGCCCGGCGTCTTCGGAGAGGTGCGCCATGATGCGCATCTCAATCTGTGAGTAGTCGGCGGTGAGCAGGCTTTCGCTGCCCGCACCGGCCTGGAACGCGGCGCGGATGCGCCTGCCCTCCTCGGTGCGCACCGGAATGTTCTGCAGGTTGGGGTCGTTCGAGGAGATGCGGCCGGTTGTGGTGCCGATCTGCACGTAGGTGGTGTGGATGCGACCGGTCGTGTCGATGGCTTTGTCGAGGGTTTCCACGATTTGACGCAACTTGGTGGCATCGCGGTGCTTGAGCAGCAGGTCGAGAAAAGGATGCGGGTTGCTGGCCTGCAGGTCGGCAAGAGCGCCGGCATCCGTTGAAAAACCGGTCTTGTTGGCGCGGGTCTTGGGCATCTCGAGTTGGTCGAACAGCACGTCCTGCAGCTGTTTGGGCGAGCCGAGGTTCACTTCTCGGCCGATCTCGGCATAGGCGGCGGCGGCGAGGCTCGCCGTGCTGGCGCCGAGCTCGGCGGACAGCTCGGCGAGTTGCTCGTGCGACACGCTCACGCCGGCCAGTTCCATGTCGGCGAGGGCCAGCAGCGTCGGCAGCTCGATGTCGATGAGCAATTTGAGCGACCCGGGGTCGAGGGCCTTCTCGACAGCGGAGAACACGCGCAGGGTGTACCAGGCCTGGGCTGGAGCGCCGGACTGTTGGGTCTCGTCTGGTACGAGTTGATTCGGGTCGGCGATGGGGAGGGTTTCGTCGAGGTAGCGCGATACGAGGTCGGCCAGGGTCTTGTCGGGACCGCCGGGCCGGATGAGCCAGGCGCCGACCAGCGTGTCGAAGGCCAAGCCAGTGAACGGCAGCCCGCTGCGGCGCAACGCCTTCACCTGATGTTTGGCGTCGTTCATGATCTTCGGAGCGTCGCTCGCGAGCCAGGATTCGAGCGGAGCGTAGTCGGCGCGACCGGGCTGCCAGGGCAGGTTGAGGGTTTCAACGGGGCTGGCCAGGCCGAAACCAATGGCCCGGCCGTCTTGCACCTCCACCGTGAGGCCGAGTCCGGCCGGGTGGGCGACCGTAGCACGATCCAGCCAGGATTGCAGTTCCTCATCGAGCAGGTCCTGCGCGACGGGGGCCTGCACTGCCGGCGCCTCGTCGATTACAGCGGTGAGAGCGGAGCCTTCGGCCGCCGGGTCTTCGCCGGCGAGCTTGAGCACCCGGTCGAGGAGGGTCTTGAACTCGAGGCGGGTGAAGATGTCGCGCACGGCATCGGTGTTCATTGCGCCGCGTTCGAGGGCGGCAACCTTCATGGGCAGCTCCAGGTCGGTGACCAGACGGTTGAGGCGGCGGTTGCGAATCGCGTTCTCTTTCTGTTCCCGCAGGTTGTTGCCGACGACGCCCTTGATCTCGTCGGCGTGTTCGAGGATGCCGTCGAGGCTGCCGTACAGGCCGAGCCATTTTACCGCGGTCTTCTCGCCGACCTTACTGATGCCGATGAGGTTGTCACTCGTTTCGCCAACGAGGGCGGCGACGTCGGGGTACTGCTCGGGTTCGATTCCGTAGCGTTTACGCACGCGGGCCGGGTCGTAACGGGTGAGGGCTGACACTCCCTGGCTGGCGGGGTAGAGCAGGGTGACAGTTTCGTTGACCAGCTGGATGGCGTCACGGTCACCGGAGACCACGAGCACGTTGTAGCCGGCCGCGGTGCCTTCGACCGACAGGGTTGCGAGAATGTCGTCGGCCTCGAAGTCTTCCTTGGTGATGGTCGAGATGTTCATCGCGGCGAGGGCTTCCTGCAGCAGCGGAATCTGGCCGAGGAACTCCGGCGGAGTCGCATTACGGGTGCCCTTGTACTCGGGGTATTCCCTGGTACGAAAGGAGGCGCGCGAAATATCGAAGGCGACCGCCAGATGGGTCGGTTTCTCGTTGCGCAGCAGGCTGAGCAGCATCGACAGAAAACCGTGAATGGCGTTCGTATGCTGCCCGGCGTGGGTCTGGAAGCTGTCCACTGGCAGGGCGAAGAACGCCCGGAATGCCAGGGAATGGCCGTCGATGATCATCAGGGTAGGCTTTTCGGAGTCCAGCACTCCCCCAGCCTACAAGTGTCTTCACGCGTGGGCTCCCCGACCAAAGGTGATCATGTTCGAAACGACTGACGACGCACTCGCCTGGATTCAGCAGCGCGGCGGCGGAGACCTGGCCGAGAAAATGGGGCTGGAGTTCACCGAGTTCACCATCGACCGGGCCGTGGCCCGGATGCCCGTGGCTGGCAACACGCAACCCGCCATGCTCATGCACGGCGGCGCCTATGTCGTGCTCGGCGAGTCGCTGGGCTCGATGGCAGCGAACCTGCACGCCGGGCCAGGCAAGCTCGCCGTCGGCATCGAGATCAACGCCTCGCACAATCGGTCGGCGACGTCCGGTTACGTCACCGGGGTCTGCACCCCGATTCACCTCGGACGCACGCTGACGACCCACGAAATCGTGGTCACCGACGACGACGGGCGCCGCTGCTCGACGATTCGAATCACGAACATCATCAAAGATCTGCCACCGAAGGCCTAGATCGGTTCAGGGCCTGGCTCAACCAGGCTGATGAAAGCGCTCAGTTCGGCCACTCCCACCGGCGTGACGGGCAGATATTCGGTCAGCGCGGGCGAATAGACCAGGAAGGCGGCCCATTTCGCACGCGAAATGGCCACGTTCAGGCGATTCTTCATGATGAGGAACGCCATGCCACGTGGCACGTCATCTGCCGAGGACGCAGCGAGCGTGACGATCGCGACGGCCGCCTCCTGGCCCTGGAACTTGTCGACCGTCCCCACGCGAACATCGCGATAGCCGGCAGCGGCGAGTGCCTCCCGCACGAGCGTCAACTGCGCGTTATAGGGCGTGACAACGATGACATCCGCCTGGCTCAGCTGGTCGTTGTTCCGACCGGCGGTAGGGTCGGTCCAGCGGCGACCGAGGACGTTGCGCAGGAGCGACACGACGGCATCCGCTTCTTCCGGCGAGGAAATCGCGTTACCGGTGTGCTCGACCGGGACCGCATGCAGACCCGGTGCGATGCCCACCAGCCGGCGGGTCGCGGCGACCGGGTTGGCGCGCAGCACTCCGCCGTAGGAGAGCCGGGAGACGGGGCCGGTGACCGCCGGATGCATGCGGCGGCTGTCGGCGAGAAAATAGCCTCGGGTGGCCGGCAGCACATCGTGGCCGGCCGCGACCCAACCGAGCGCGGACTGGTCGATCGGCTCGGGGTGCGTGCCCTGACTGACCTGCGGCAACTGTTGGGGGTCGCCGAGCAGCAGCAGGTTGCGGGCTCCCGCGCTGGCTGCGATCGTCGCGGCGAGCGAGAACTGCCCGGCCTCGTCGATCACGAGCAGGTCGAGGCTGTGCCGCGGAATGCGCGCCGCATTGCTGAAGTCCCAGGCGGTGCCGCCGATGACGAATCCGGTGGCGGCGTGCTGCAGGCCGAAGAGCAGTTGGCCGTCCTTCGGGAGCGCGGTGTAGGCGACCGGTGCGGGGTCGGCACCGGTTTTCGCGACCTTCCCGACCAGAGTGACGTCGAGCCCGGCCGTGACGACGGCGCCCAGCAGGTTCTCCACGACCGCATGCGACTGGGCGACGACGCCGATCTTCCAGCCGTGCTGCTGCACGAGCGTCGTGATGACGTGGGCGCCCAGGTATGTCTTGCCGGTGCCGGGCGGCCCCTGCACCGCGAGGTAGGAGTCGTCGAGGTCGAGCAGGGTCGCAATCACGGCGTCAATGGTCGTACCGTCAGCGGATACCGGTGTGAGGCGACCAGCGCCGGTACGAGGCGGGGTTCGTCGCAGAATGTCAACCATCGGGTCGCGCGGCCAGCCTGGCTGCGCGTTGACGATGGCTTCGGCCCACTCATCGATGGCGGGTTTCTGCTGCAACGGCCGGGGAGGCGCGGCCGGTGCGAGAGCGCTCGGCCGATGGCTGTACCGGGCCGTGTCTTTCTGGAGCGTCTCTTCAACGAGAATGTTGCCGTCATCGGTGACCTGGAGCACTTTCACTGTGCGGTGGGTGCGGGCGCCTTCTGAGGTGTCGGGGTTTTTGAAGGGCCCTGGGTATTCGTAGAGCAGGTACGGTCCGGCCTGGTCGCCCGGCTTGATACTGCTGCCCGGGGCGAGTCGCCCGCGCAGCCACAGGTGCCGACGATCGACGCGTTGCTGGCCTTCCCTGAACCAGTCACGCGCTACGTCAACCTGCTCGACGACGAGCACGTCACGGTTGTCCTGCCATTCGTCGACCGGATACTCGAGTCGAAAATAATGCCCCCACCAGAAACTCTTCTGTTCCCGCCGGTGGTAGTCGATTGCGGCGGCAGCGAAAGCGGCGGCAGTCTGGTCGGCACTGCGCGGGGAGCGCCCGGTCGTGACCGCGAGTGAAAGCAAGGCGTCGCGTACCGATGATGGCTCAATCGGGCCGGTATCCGCTGCGGTCGCCGTGCCGATCGAACGGATGCCGGCCCGGCGCGCCAATGTCAGCAGCCAGTCCCGAAGGCGCAGCGTTGACAGGCAGTCGTAGCGGTTGTAGTCAGCGATTGAGTCGAGCATCCGCTGGGCTTCGGCCGCATCGCCGTGCGCGTGCAGGTCACGGGCTGCGGCGTATTCGCTGATCGAGTCGGCGGCATTGGTGACCTCACCGCCGCGCAATTCCGCGCCCATGTAGAGCGGTTCAAGCTTCTTGATCGAGTAGGAGCGCGATCCGACGCGTACGCTCTTGCGCACGAGGGGATAGAGGTCGACCAGCACGTTTTCTCGCAACAGCTGATCGATCTGGTCTTCGCCGACGCCGTGGCGGGCAGCGAGGCTGAGCAGGTGGGTGCGCTCGTAGGCGGCGTAATGATAGACGTGCATACCCGGAAACTCAGCGCGGCGCTTGTTGAGGTAGGCCAGGAAGTCGACGAGAGCCTGCTTCTCGTCACACCAGGTGTGCGCCCAGAATGCGCGAAAGGATTCATCGGTGTCGACCAGGCCGAACAGGTAGTCCAGGCCCCACTGAGTGGTCGCGCCCACGGTCGCAGCCACGGTCGCAGCCTCTTCGGTATAGAGCGGGTCACCCTCGAAGTCGAAAAAAATATCGCCGGGATTCGGCTCGGGCAGCACTGCCAGCGCCCCCGGATTGAACACATCTACCGGCAGTGCTGCGCCCGAGATCGACTGAAGCTGCAGGCGCGCCTGCGTGCGGAGGGCGGCGAGCGTCGAGTCGGCTATGCCGTGCATTTCACCCGTGGACGCCGCGAGGTCGTCGATGGTGCGAATGCCACCTGCCGCCAGCCGGGCCCGCTGTGACAGCCGCAAGCCGGCGACGAGCAGTGGATCGTGGTGCGCCAGCACCTCCGTCTCACAGGTGGCACAGCGCCCACAGACCGTGTAGCGCGGGTCTCCCCAGGCGACGGCCGCCGAATCGGCAAGTCGTTCGGTGATGATCTGTACCAGGCGCTGCTTGCGCTTGCGGTACACGGGTTCGATATCAGCGAGACGATGCACGCTCACCGAACCGTCGCCGAGCAGCAGCTCCACGGTGTCGGCGACAGCCACGCCAATGCGGTCAAGTTGCTCGGCGTAGGCGGCCAGCTGCAGCAGGGCGGTGACACGGGCGTGCCGGGCGAGTTTGGTGTCTTGCAGAAGCCAGCTGCCATCAGCCTGTCGCACGATGAAGTCGGCGAACCCGAGAAAGCAGATTTCTGCGGTGGGCGAGCCGAATTCGGGGTCAAAGAACGTGGCCTGAAAGATAACCTCCGCGTGCGCGCTGAAAGCCAGCCGCGTGTCGTCGGCCGCTGCCTGCAGGGCGGGGCGCGCCATCCGCTCGGGCCGGGCGATTTCGACTACCGACCCGCCGCGCCGGTAACGTTCGAGCACCCGGTGTTCGTGCTCGTCTCCGAGTCGCGAGGTGCGTTCGAGCATGGCGTCGACCGGGTCTTGCCCAACGTCGATGCGGCCGAGCTTTCCGTCGATGCGCCGCAGAAACGCAAACTCGCAGACGGATGCCGCGCTCAGGTCGCTCGCGCTGGTCACCACGCCGCCGTCTAGTAGGAACACGCGCCCGCCCTTCGTCAGTTTCGAGCGTAGCGGGCGCCCCCGACACGCGGCCTCGAACGTCGTCGGCTGCTCCCGACCGGTACGAGAACGGCCCGGCAGAATCTGCCGGGCCGTTCGCTCACCGCGGTACTACTATTTCTTGGCGCTGAGCTGCTCGATGATCGCCTGGGAGACGTCGTGCATGGTGAGGCGGCGATCCATCGAGGCCTTCTGGATCCAGCGGAAGGCTTCCGGCTCGGTGAGGCCCATCTTTTCGTTGAGCAGGCCCTTGGCCCGGTCGACGAGCTTACGAGTCTCGAAGCGCTCGACCAGGTCGGCGACCTCGGCCTCGAGGGTGATGATCTGGCTGTACCGCGAGAGGGCGATCTCGATCGCGGGCAGTAGGTCGTTGGGGGTGAAGGGCTTGACGACGTAGGCGAGGGCTCCGGCTTCGGTGGCGCGCTCGACGAGTTCTTTCTGGCTGAACGCGGTCAACAGCACGACCGGGGCGATGTGCTCCTTGGAGAGGCGCTCAGCAGCGCTGATGCCGTCGAGCTGGGGCATCTTGACGTCCATGATGACCAGGTCGGGGCGCAGCTCCCGCGCCAGGGCAACGGCTGTTTCTCCGTCACCGGCTTCGCCGACGACTTCAAAGCCGTTGTCGCGCAGAATCTCGACGATGTCGAGGCGGATGAGGGATTCATCCTCAGCGACGACAACGCGGCGCGGAGGGGTGGGGGTGCTGTCTTGGTCGGTCACGAGGAAAGCCTACGGTATTCTGAACGAGTAGTTGCAAGCCGGTGTGGCGGAATGGCAGACGCGGAGCACTCAAAATGCTTTGTTCGCAAGGACGTGTGGGTTCGAGTCCCACCACCGGTACCAGATATCAAGGCCAGTGCGCCGACAGCGTGCAGGAGAGTGCAGAGTCGGTTCTCGAATCGGAACACACAAAAGCCCCGCCCGAGACGACCCGGGCGGGGCTTTCGTTTAGAGCACTACTTCTTGACGTAGGCCGGTGCGACCTCGTTGTGGGCGTCGCCAACGCGGTGCACGCGAATGTCGTTGGTCGAGCCGACGATTCCGGGAGGGGAGCCGGAGATGACGACAACCTTGTCACCGATTTCGGCCAGGCCCTGACCGATGAGGATGTCATCGACCTGACCGAACATGGCATCCGTGTGCGTCACCGACTCAACCAGATACGTCTGAATGCCCCAGGTCAGTGCCAGACGGCGACGGATGCCCGGCTCGGGCGTGAACGCGAGCATCGGGATCTTGGACCGCAGACGCGACATGCGCCGCGCTGAATCACCCGACTCTGTGAAGATGCAGAGGAACTTGGCATCAACGAACTCGGCGACCTCGATGGCCGCGAGAGTGATGGCTCCACCCTGCGTGCGCGGCTTGTTGGTCAGCTTGCCAATGCGCTCGAGGCCGTGGACCTCGGTCGATTCGACGATCCTGGCCATGGTCTGCACCGTTACAACGGGGTATTCACCGACGCTGGTCTCACCACTGAGCATGACCGCATCCGCACCATCGAGCACGGCGTTGGCGACGTCGCTGGTCTCGGCGCGGGTGGGAACAGGGCTGTGGATCATCGATTCGAGCATCTGGGTGGCAACGATGACCGGCTTGGCCATGCGCCGGGCGATTTCAACCGCCTGCTTCTGCACGATCGGCACGGCCTCAAGCGGCAGCTCAACGCCCAGGTCGCCTCGGGCGACCATGATGGCGTCGAATGCGTCAATGATCTCTTCGAGATTGTCGACGGCCTGTGGCTTCTCGATCTTGGCGATCACCGGAACGCGGCGGCCTTCTTCGGCCATGATCTCGTGCACCCGAGTGATGTCGGATGCATCGCGCACGAAGGAGAGCGCGATTAGGTCGGTGCCGAGCCGCAGACCCCAGCGCAGGTCCGCCTCGTCCTTTTCGGACAGGGCGGGCACGTTGACGGCCACACCGGGCAGGTTGATGCCCTTGTTGTTGGAGACCGGGCCGGCGACGATGACGCGCGTGGTGACGACGACGCCATCCGTTTCGACAACCTGGACTTTCACCTTGCCGTCATCGATCAGCAGAAAATCGCCGGCGTGCACATCGTTCGGCAGGCCCTTGAACGTGGTGCCGGAGAGCTCCTTGGTGCCGACCACGTCTTCGGTGGTGATCTTGAAAATGTCACCGACCGCGAGTTCGTACGGGCCGCCCTCGAACTTGCCGAGGCGAATCTTGGGACCTTGCAGGTCGACCATGACGGCGACGGCGCGTCCGGAGTCGTTCGCGGCCTTGCGCACGTTGGCGTAGACGCCCTCGTGCACCTGGTAGTTGCCGTGGCTCAGGTTCATGCGGCAGACGTCGACGCCCGCGTCAATGAGCGCTCTGATCTGCTCGTAGCTGGCAGCCGCCGGCCCGAGGGTGGCAACGATTTTTGCGCGTCTCATTCTGGTGAATCTCCAATTTCCGCGCCTTACGGGCGCATAACGACGTGGTGCAGGAAGGCTAGTGGATTAGAGGGCGAAGGAGCGGTCCGTGGGCTTAACGGGAGACGGCAGTAGGGTCTGACCCTCCAGGAACCGGTCGACAGCAGCCGCAGCGGCGCGGCCCTCGGCGATGGCCCAGACGATAAGTGACTGACCGCGACCGGCGTCACCGGCGACGAAGACACCCTCGTGGCTGGTCTCGTAGTTGCCGTCGCGTTCCACGTTGCCGCGGTCGTCGAAGGGCAGTTTCAGCTGGTGGCTGAGGTCGTCCGGTTCCGGGCCGGTGAAGCCCATCGCGAGCAGCACGAGATCGGCCGGGATTTCCCGCTCGGTGCCGGCCTTAGGAACGCGGCGTCCGTCGAGGTACTCGGTCTCGGCGATGCGGATGGCTCGCACCTCGCCGAACTCGTTGGCCAGAAATTCAACGGTCGATGCGAGGTATTGGCGGGTGCCGCCCTCTTCGTGGGCGCTGGAGACCTCGAACAGGGTCGGTGACATCGGCCACGGCTGGTTCTCCGGCCGGGTCGTACCCGGCTGCTTGCCGATCGCGAGGTTGATGACGGATGCGGCCAGCTGACGGTGCGCTGTGCCGATGCAGTCGGCTCCGGTGTCACCGCCGCCGAGAACCACGACGTGCTTGCCTTCGGCGGTTATCTGGGCTTCGATGCTGCCGCCGGCGCCGATTTTGTTCTGCTGCACGAGGTATTCCATGGCGAAGTGAACGCCGGGCAGGTCTCGCCCCGGAATCGGCAGGTCACGGGGAACCATGGCGCCGGTCGCGACCACGACCGCGTCGTAGCGAGCACGCAGGTCGTCCCAGGTGATGTCCACGCCGATGTTGACGTTGGCGCGGAACCGGGTACCTTCGGCCGTCATCTGCGCAAGGCGCAGTTCAAGGTGCTTCTTCTCCATCTTGAAGTCGGGGATGCCGTAGCGCAGCAGCCCGCCGATGCGGTCGTCGCGTTCGAACACGGCAACGGTGTGGCCAGCGCGGGTGAGTTGCTGGGCGGCGGCCAGACCGGCGGGGCCGGAGCCGACGACCGCGACGGTTTTGCCGGTCAGGCGACCGGGCGGTTGCGGCTGTACCCAGCCCTTGGCGAAGGCCTGGTCGATGATCGAGACTTCGACCTGTTTGATAGTGACGGCTGGCTGGTTGATGCCGAGCACACACGACGATTCGCACGGGGCCGGGCAGAGCCGTCCGGTGAATTCGGGAAAGTTGTTCGTCGCGTGCAGGCGTTCGATGGCCGCGCGACCCTCGTCGCGCCAGACCAGGTCGTTCCACTCGGGAATGAGATTGCCCAGCGGGCAGCCCTGATGGCAGAACGGCACGCCGCAGTCCATGCAGCGACCGGCCTGCCGCTTGAGCTGCGCGGCATCACCCTGCTCGTAGACCTCTTTCCAGTCCATCAAACGGATGGCCACCGGCCGGCGAGCGGGCAGCTCACGATCCGTGGTCTTCAGAAATCCCTTCGGATCAGCCATTGGTTACCTCCAAGATTCGATTCCAGACGACGAGTCCGTCGGGATCGAGTCCCTCGGCGACGGCCGTCTGTCTGGTCTCCAGTACGGCCGCGTAGTCGCGCGGCAGCACCTTGACAAAAGTGTTCATGGTCTCTTCGAGAGAGTCCAGCATGCGCGCAGCGAGTGCCGAGTCGGTCTGGACCCGGTGTTGTTCGAGCAGATCGCGCACGATCTCACGGTCGACGCTGTCGAGGGCGAGCAGTCGCAACTCCCCCGTGGTGAGCGCCTCGCGGTTGACCCGTTCGGCGGTCAGCCCGTAGACGTAGGCGGTTCCGCCGCTCATACCGGCGCCGAGGTTTCGTCCGGTCTCGCCGAGGATGACAGCGAGTCCGCCGGTCATGTATTCCAGTGCGTGGTCGCCCACGCCCTCGACAACGGCGATCGCTCCGGAGTTGCGCACCAGGAATCGTTCGCCGACGATGCCGCGAATGAACATGCTGCCCTGGGTGGCTCCGTAGCCGATGACGTTTCCGGCGATGACGTTGTCTTCAGCCGGGAACAGGCTAGCCCGGTCGGGACGCACGACGATCTGCCCGCCCGACAGGCCCTTGCCGACGTAGTCGTTGGATTCGCCCTCAAGCCGCAGGGTGATACCGCTGGGCAGGAACGCTCCGAAGGACTGCCCGGCCGACCCGGTGAGGGTGACCTCGATGGACCCGGCCGGCAGGCCGTTCTCGCCGTGGCGGAGAGTGACCTGGTTGCCGAGCATGGTCCCGACAGCGCGTTCGGTGTTGCGGATCGGAAGGTCGATACTGACCGTGCCGCCGTGTTCGAGCACGCTCTGGCTGCGACGGATGAGTTCGTTGTCGAAGTGCTTGTCGAGTTCGTGTTCCTGCGCGCGCGCGCACTTGCGTGGTTCGCTCTCGGAGAAGTCCGGACCGCTCAGAATGGGCGAGAGGTCGAGTCCCTGCGCCTTCCAGTGGGAGAGGGCGCGGTTCACATTCAGAACTTCACGGTGGCCGATGGCTTCGTCGAGGCTGCGGAATCCGAGTTCGGCGAGGTACTCGCGTACTTCCTGGGCGATGAACTCGAAGAAGTTCACGACGTGGTCGGCCTGCCCGTTGAAGCGTTTGCGCAACTCCGGGTTCTGGGTGGCGACGCCGACCGGGCAGGTGTCGAGGTGACAGACCCGCATCATGATGCAGCCGGCCACCACCAAAGGAGCGGAGGCGAAACCGAACTCTTCGGCGCCGAGCAGGGCACCGATGAGCACGTCACGACCAGTCTTCAACTGGCCGTCGACCTGCACGACCACGCGGTCGCGCATGCCATTGAGCATGAGAGTCTGCTGTGTTTCAGCGAGGCCGAGTTCCCACGGCGTGCCGGCGTGCTTGAGGGAGTTAACCGGGCTGGCGCCCGTACCACCGTCATGGCCGCTGATCAGGATCACGTCGGACAGTGCCTTGGCCACGCCAGCCGCGACAGCTCCGATACCAGACTGGCTGACCAGTTTGGTGTGGATGCGCGCCTTGGGGTTGGCCCGTTTCAGGTCAAAGATAAGCTGCTTGAGGTCTTCGATCGAATAGATGTCGTGGTGTGGCGGCGGCGAGATCAGGCCGACGCCGGCCGTGGCGTGCCGGGTGCGGGCGATCCACGGGTAGACCTTGGTGGGCGGCAACTGGCCGCCCTCGCCGGGCTTGGCCCCCTGGGCAAGCTTAATCTGAATATCGTCGGCGTGGGTGAGGTACATACTCGTCACGCCGAACCGGCCGGACGCAACCTGTTTGACCGCGCTGCGCCTGGTCGGGTCGAGCAGCCGGTCGAGGTCTTCGCCACCCTCACCGGTGTTCGATTTGCCGCCGAGGCGGTTCATCGCGATCGCGAGGGTCTCATGCGCTTCCTGCGAGATGGACCCGTAGCTCATCGCGCCGGTGGAGAACCGCTTGACGATCTGCGAGACAGACTCGACCTCGTCGAGCGGTACGGGCGGACGCTGGCCGGGGTTGAGCGTGAACATGCCGCGCAGCGTCATAAGAGATTCGGCCTGGTCGTCGACCATCTTGGTGTACTCGCGGAAGATGTCGTAGCGCCGGGTGCGGGTGGCGTGCTGCAGCCGGAAGATGGTCTCCGGGTTGAACAGGTGCGGGGCGCCGTCGCGGCGCCACTGATACTCGCCGCCGGTGGCGAGGCGCTCGTGAGCGGTCACCGCGGCATCCATCGGGTAAGCGGATGCGTGCCGCGACAGGTTTTCAACCCCGATCACGTCGATGCCGACGCCACCCAATTTGCTCGTGGTGCCGGTGAAATACTGGTCGACGAAGGACTGGGCCAGGCCGACGGCTTCGAAGGTCTGCGCGCCGGCATAGGACGACACGGTGGAGATGCCCATCTTGGACATGATCTTGAGCACGCCTTTACCGAGGGCCTTGATCACGTTACGCACGGCCTTTTCGGGAGTGACATTGGTGATAATGCCGCTGCGTACGAGGTCTTCGCAGGTTTCCATGGCGAGGTACGGGTTGACCGCAGAGGCGCCGTAGCCCATGAGCAGTGCCACGTGGTGCACCTCGCGCACGTCGCCGGCCTCGACGACAATGCCGACCTTCATACGATTCTCGGTGCGAATCAGGTGGTGGTGCACCGCGGCGATCATCAGCAGTGACGGAATCGGTGCGAGGTCCTTGTTGGAATCGCGGTCACTGAGCACGATGAACAGGGCGCCGGCCTCGATGGCCTCGTCAACCTCGACGCAGATGGCGGCGAGCCGCTTCGAGAGCGCGTTCGGCCCCTCTTCGAAGCGGTACAGGCCGCGAATGGTTGTGGTGGTGCGGCTGCCGACGACGGGGTCGATGTGCTGGATCTTAGCCAGTTCGTCGTTGTCGATGACCGGGAAGTCCAAAATGACCTGCCGGGCGTGCTCGGGACCGGCGCTGAGCAGGTTGCGTTCGGGGCCGAGGCCGAGCTTGAGGCTCGTGACGACTTCTTCGCGGATCGAGTCGAGTGGCGGGTTGGTGACCTGCGCGAACTGCTGGGTGAAGTAGTCGAACATGAGCCGCGGGCGGTCACTCAGCACGGCGATGGGGGTGTCGCTGCCCATCGCGCCGAGTGGTTCGGCGCCGGTGCGGGCCATCGGGGTGAGCAGGATGCGCACCTCTTCTTCGGTGTAGCCGAACGTGCGCTGGCGACGCACGACGGATGCCGGTGGGTGCACGATGTGCTCCCGCTCCGGCAGGTCTTTGAGGTTGATGCGCCCCTCCTGGAGCCACTCGCCCCACGGTTCACTCGCCGACAGCTCGGCCTTGATCTCACGGTCGTCGATGATGCGACCCGCGACGGTGTCGACCAGGAACATCTGGCCGGGGCGCAATCGTCCCTTACGCACGACCCGGGCCGGGTCAATGCCGAGCACGCCGGTCTCGCTCGCCAGCACGACGAGGCCGTCGTCGGTGATGAGGTAGCGGCCGGGACGCAGGCCGTTACGGTCCAGGGTCGCACCGACCAAGGACCCGTCGGTGAACACGATCGCGGCGGGGCCGTCCCACGGCTCCATGAGCATGGAATGGTATTCGTAGAAGTCACGACGATCGTCGTCGAGGTCGGTCTGGTTTTCCCAGGCCTCCGGCACCATCATCATGATGGCATGCGGCAGCGACCGCCCAGACAGGCTGAGCAGTTCGACGACCTCGTCGAAGGACGCTGAGTCGCTAGCGCCCCGAGTGACGATCGGCAGCAGCGGTGCCAGGTCGCCGAGCAGCTCGGACTCGAGCTGGGACTGGCGCGCGCGCATCCAGTTGCGGTTGCCCTGCACCGTGTTGATCTCGCCGTTATGGGCGATCATGCGGAACGGTTGCGCGAGCGGCCACGATGGGAACGTGTTGGTGGAGTAGCGGGAATGCACGAGGGCGAGCGTGGAAACGAAGCGTTCGTCGGACAGGTCGGGGTAGAACGGTTCAAGCTGCAGGGTCGTGACCATGCCCTTGTAGACCAGGGTGCGGCAGGACAATGAGACGAAGTAAATCTCCAGCTCACGTTCAGCGCGCTTGCGCAGCCGAAAGGTCTGGCGATCGAGGGCGATGTCCGAAAGCGGCTCGCCGGCTTCGGTGGTGCGGGTGCTCTGCACGAACACTTGCTGAATGGCGGGCATGTTGGCGCGAGCCTGACTGCCGAGGTCTTCCGGGTGCACCGGAACCTCACGCCAGCCGAGGATCGTGAGGCTTTCCTCGTCGGCGATGAGGCTGATCGCTCGTTTGATACCCGTGCGGGCGGTGGGGTCGGTCGGCAGAAAAACGTTGCCGACGGCGTACTGGCCCACCGGGGGAAGCGCAAAATCGGTGACGGCGCGCAGGAAGGCATCCGGTATCTGGGTGATGATGCCGGCACCATCACCGGTTCCGGCATCGGAGCCGACCGCGCCGCGGTGTTCGAGGTTACGCAGCGCGTCGAGGGCCTGGGTGATGATGTCGTGCCCGGCGGTTCCGCGCAGGGTCGCCACCATGGCCAGGCCGCACGCGTCGCGTTCGGCCGCAGGGTCGTACAAGCCCGAGGCTTCGGGCATGCTGCTGAAGCGGGAATAGAGAGGTTTCTGAGCCATTGAGACCGTCCTCACGAAATGACTGGCAGTAAGGGACGACGCTGGCCCGAAGAAGATGAATGCAGGGAGCTGTAGCCATAGCCCTGTTCGGGTTCGGCCTGTTCGAGTTCGCCCTGGCCGGACAGCGCTACATGTGTGTCAACTGGGATTCAGCGAACGTGAGTCTACAGACGCGAAGCGCTCGTGCTTGTGGCTGGAGCCTCGGGTGATTCGGTGTGGTCATCGGCATCATCGCTTTGATCCGCGGTGTTGTGATCGTCTGACTCCGAATCGCTGTCATCGAATTCTACCCCAGCGTCGGGCGCAATCCATTCGCGACCGGGCATATACGGGCTGGGTTCGAGACCCGGGTGGCGGTGGCGCTGCACGAGAATGATGACAAGGCCGAGCGCGATCGCCGCGAGAGCCGCCCAGACATTTGTGCGAATTCCGAAGTAAATCTCGCTCGGGTCGATGCGAATCGACTCAAAAAAGCTGCGACCCAGTCCATACCAGATGAGGTATGCGCCCAAGGTCTGGCCGAACCGCAGACGGAACTTGCGCTCGAGGTAGAGGATGACAGCGACGCCGAGAAGGTTCCAGATGATCTCGTAGAGAAAAGTTGGGTGGAACAGCGTGTCGGCTGGCAGCCCCAGCGGGAAGGCCGGATTGCTCGGCTGTATTTCCAGGCCCCAGGGCAGAGTCGTCGGCAGTCCGAACAGTTCCTTGTTGAACCAGTTTCCGAGACGCCCGGTGGCCTGCGCGACGAGCAGGGCAGGGGCGACAGCGTCGGCGAAGGTCCAGAAGCGGATGCCGGCCAGACGACAGCCAATGTACGCACCAACCGCTCCACCCAGCAGCGACCCGAAGATAGCGTTGCCGCCCTCCCAGATGTACAGGGTGCGGAGCAGATCGGCTCCTTCGAAGAAGTAATCGCCCGGGTGGCTGAGCACATGGTAGATGCGGGCCCCGACGATGCCGAGGGGTACGGCCCACAGGATGATGTCGAGCACGACTCCCGGCTCGGCGCCGCGCTTGGTCAGGCGGCGGGAGGTGATGACCGTCGCGAGGATGATTCCGGCGAGAATGCACAGCGCGTAGGCGTGAATGCGGAACGGGCCGAGATCGAAGAAGCTCCAGTCGGGGCTCGGGATGCTCGTGCTCAGAAGACTCAAAGACACCTGGGTACTACCTTTCATCGTGACTCACGTCACCGGGGGCGAATCGATCGATCGCGTCGATTATTTTAGTGGAGAACGCGCTTAGGAGGCCGGGCGAATATCTTGCGCGCCGGCGGCGAGTTCGAGCGCCAAACGCGCCACGGCCGGCACTCCCCCGTCGGTGAGCGCCTTGACGAGGGCTGAACCGACGATGGCGCCGTCGGCGTAGCCGAGGATTTCGCGCACCTGCTCGGGGGTGGAGATGCCGAGGCCGACACACGCGCTGGTGCAGCCGACGTCGCGCAAGCGCTCCACCAAGATGCGTGCGGCCGCATCGACGCCGGCGCGAGCGCCCGTGGTACCCATCGTCGAGACGGTGTAGACGAAGCCGCGGCTCGCTTCAATCGCCTGAACCAGGCGGGCATCGGAAGAGGACGGTGCGGCCAGGAAGACCCGGTCGAGTCCGGTGCGTTCGCTGGCAGCCATCCAGTCGCCCGCTTCGTCGGGAATCAGGTCGGGCGTGATCAGGCCGGCACCACCGGCGGTGCGCAGGTCGTCGGCGAAGCGTTCAACACCGTACTGCACGACCGGATTCCAGTAGGTCATGACAAGGACGGGGGCATCGACCTGGGCGGTGATGGCCTTGATGGCTTCGAACCCGTGAGCCAGTTTGAAACCATTGGCCAGTGCCTGCTGGGTGGCAGCCTGAATGACCGGGCCGTCCATGACCGGGTCGGAGTAGGGAAGGCCGAGTTCGATGATGTCGACTCCGTTGGCAACGAGGGCCACCGCGGCGTCGATGCTCTCGTTCAGTGTGGGGAAACCGACCGGCAGGTAGCCGATGAGGGCGCCCCCGCCCTCGGAACGCCGCCGGGCAATGGTCTGCTCGACCGTGCTCACGGTGCCGCTCACGACTGGGTCACTGATTTTTTGGGGGTTCATGACTGCTCCGCGCCTTTGTCGAGCAGGTCGAAGTACCGGCCAGCTGTTTCCATGTCCTTGTCACCGCGGCCACTGAGATTGACCAGGATAGTCGCCTCCGGGCCGAGTGCGCGGCCGAGTTCGAGCGTACCGGCGAGGGCGTGCGACGACTCGATCGCTGGAATGATGCCCTCGGTTCGGCTCAACAGGCGCAGGGCGCTCATGGCCTCATCATCGGAGATCGGCAGGTAGGTGGCCCGGCCGATGCTCGAGAGCCAGGCGTGCTCTGGACCGACTCCCGGGTAGTCGAGGCCGGCCGAAATGGAGTGTGACTCGATGGTCTGACCGTCTTCATCCTGCAGCAGCATGCTGCGGGCGCCGTGCAGCACTCCGGGACGGCCCTTGGTGATGGTTGCCGCGTGCCGCAATGTTTCGATGCCGTCTCCGGCCGCTTCGTAGCCGAACAGCGCAACATCGGGGTCGTCGAGGAAGGCGTGAAAGATTCCCATAGCGTTCGAGCCGCCGCCGACGCAGGCGGTGACGGCGTCCGGCAGGCTGCCGGTCAGATCGAGAACCTGCTGGCGGGCCTCTTCCCCGATGATCTTCTGAAAGTCCCGCACCATGGCGGGGAACGGATGCGGTCCGGCCACGGTTCCGAAAATATAGTTGGTGGTCTCCACGTTGGTGACCCAGTCACGCATGGCGTCGTTGATGGCGTCTTTCAGGGTGCGTGAGCCGGTCTTGACCGGCACGACCTCGGCGCCGAGCAGACGCATCCTGGCTACGTTGAGCGCTTGACGCTCGGTATCGACCTCGCCCATGTAGACAACACATTCCAGCCCAAACAGGGCGGCGACGGTAGCCGTTGCCACGCCGTGCTGACCGGCTCCGGTTTCAGCGATCACGCGAGTCTTGCCGATGCGCTTGGTGAGCAGGGCCTGGCCCAGTGCGTTGTTGATCTTGTGCGAACCGGTGTGGTTGAGGTCTTCGCGCTTGAGGATGATGCGGGCGCCGCCGGCATACTCGGCGAAGCGCGGCACCTCGGTGATGATGGAGGGGCGACCGGTGTAGCTATGGTGCAACTCCATCAGCGCCGCAGCGAAGGCGGGATCCTTCTTGGCGAGTTCGTATTCCGCCGTGAGTTCGTCGAGGGCCGCCACGAGGGACTCGGGCACGAATCTGCCGCCGAAGTCGCCAAAATACGGGCCGGACTGTGTACGCAAAGACATTTTAGACCGCCAAAAACTCGGAGAGGGTTCGGATGGGATCACTCGTGACGAGCGCTTCGCCGACCAGCACGACGTCGGCACCGGCAGCACGGTAGTGTGCGACGTCGGCGGCGGTCTTGACGGCGGATTCGGCGACGCGGATGACGCCGGAGGGGATTTTGTCGGCGAGAGCGCCGAAGAGGTTCTGGTCGAGTTCAAAAGTGGACAGGTTGCGTGCGTTGACACCGACCAGATTTGCGCCGATATCGAGCGCCCGGCTCACTTCGTCACCGCTGTGCGTTTCGACCAGCGCAGTCATGCCGAGTTCGCGGATGAGATCGTGCAGGGAGACCAGGGTGACCTGGTCGAGGGCGGCCACGATGAGCAGCACGAGGTCGGCGCCGGCCGCGCGGGCCTCAAACACCTGGTAGGGCGTGCCGATGAAGTCCTTGCGAAGGATGGGAATGCTCACGGCAGCGCGCACCTGCTCGAGGTCGGTCAGCGAGCCGTGAAAACGGCGACCCTCGGTGAGTACGCTGATGGCGCTCGCACCGCCGGTCTCGTAGGAGACGGCCAGGGCTGCCGGATCGCTGATGGCGGCCAGGGAGCCGCGGCTCGGGCTGGACCGCTTGATCTCTGCCAGAATTTTGACGCGATCGGTCGGGGCCAGGGCTGCCAGCGCGTCGAGAGCGGGCGCGTGAGCGCGCGCCGAAGCCTCCACGCTTGCCAGCGGGCGAGTGAGGAGGCGTTGTTCGGCGTCGGAGAGCGCGCCAGCGAGAAGTTCTTGGAGCACCAGGTCTCAGCGCAGCCGGTTAGTGGCCGTGCGAGGTAGCGGGCGCAGCACTGACGCCGTAGCCGACCTTGCTGAGCACATAGCCAACGATTACACCGACGATGAGCAGCCCGAATGAGGCCCAGACGAGCCAGGCCAGTTCGAAGAAGAAGGCGATGGTTCCGATGGTGAAGGCTGCCAGCATGATGGTGACAGCGGTCCAGGCCGCCGCGGAGTGGCCGTGTCCGGGATCTGACAGATCGATGCTCATGGTTCTCCTCGTGAATACGTTTAGTGCGTGGATAAGCGGGTTAAGTCTAGCGGAGCGGTGGCCGGCGTTCAGCGAGCGGTCGGGTCTTCGCCGCGACTGAGGTCGTCCCAGTCGCCGACGGAGTCGTTGGCTGCGACCTCGGTAGGCTCGTAGCCGACCGGCGGCACGGCGGTGTCGGACCCGTCCGGCGACGCCACCGTTTCAAAGCGCACAGCCTGGTATTTGCGCGTCTGGCCGGGCCAGCGGGCGCTCGTCAGAATGACCGCCACTCCGGTGGCCGCCATGATGACGGCGGCAGCCAGGGCGACGAAGGGCCAGGGCGTCACGACCGTACCGATAACGCTGAGCTTGATGGATTCGTGCCCGGCGATCCCGGTCGCGGCGGTGACCGCGGCTGCGCTGGCCTGGGACGGGTCCTCGACCGCGAGGTACGCAGCAAGGAACACCGAAAACCCCAGCAGCACCTCGAGTGCACCGAGCACGACGCGGATAAACCGCCCGGCAATGGTGAGGGCTCCGGCGAGGGCGAATCCGGAGAGGGCCAGTGCCGTCAGGGCAGGAGCGGCGACGGCCCCGTCGATCTCCAATACCTGCGTGCCGGCATCGGGCAGCCCGACTTCGGCCTGCACCCACATTTGGGTCCAGGCCAGCAGGGCCAGCGAGCTCGCGGCCAGGACCGTGAGGATGAGCACGAGTTTGAGCCGGCGCGGGGGCATCCGTTCTGCCATTAGAACACCCGCCGCATCGCGTTGGCCACGGCCACCGCACGCAGGGGCGCGGCCGCCTTGTTCTTAGACTCCTGGTACTCGGAAGCAGGATCGGAGTCGGTGACGACGCCACCGCCGGCCTGCACACGGGCGACGCCGTCCTTGATGGTGGCGGTGCGGATGGCGATGGCGAGGTCGGCGTCGCCGGCGAAGCCGAAGTAGCCCACCACTCCCCCGTACACGCCGCGTTGGGCCGGTTCGAGGGCGTCGATGATCTCGAGTGCCCGAGGCTTCGGCGCGCCAGACAGGGTTCCGGCCGGAAAGGTGGCGCGGAAGACGTCGATGGCGGTCTTGCCGGGGACGAGGTTGCCCTCGACCGAGGAGACCAGGTGCATGATGTGGCTGAAGCGTTCTATGCGCATGAACTCGGTCACTTCAACGGATCCGGCCAGGCAAACCTTGAGCAGGTCGTTGCGGGCGAGGTCGACGAGCATGAGGTGCTCTGCGCGTTCCTTGGGATCTTCGGCGAGTTCGATCGCGTAGTCGGCGTCGGCATCCGGCGTACTGCCGCGGGGTTTGGAGCCGGCGATCGGGTGCGTGAAGACGCGTTGGCCCTGCACCTTGACGAGCGCTTCGGGTGACGAACCGACAATCCAGTAGGGGTCACCGCCCGGCGTCTCGAGGCTGAGCAGGTACATGTACGGGCTGGGATTGAGGCTGCGCAGTACCCGGTAGACGTCTATGGGGTGGGCCGTGCAGACCTGGTCGAAGCGCTGCGAGATGACGACCTGAAACACGTCGCCGTCGACGATGTGCTGCTTGCCGATATTGACGGCGGCGAGAAAATCATCGCGGGTGGTTCGATAGCTTGGCGCGCTCGGAGCTTGCAGGTCGACCTCGGCGAGCCAGGCTTCGGCGGGCGCGGCCAGGCGCTTCTGCAGGGAGTCCAGCCGTGCGGACGCGTCAGCCCACAGCTCGTCGGGCGTGTCGGTGCCGTCGCCGAGCACGTTGGCGATCAGTTGCACCGTGCCGTACTTGTGGTCGAGCACGACGAGGTCGGCGACGAAGCTGAAAGACTGACCCGGCACATCGTAATCGGCCGGCGGCTGGTGCGGCAGGCGCTCAATCTGGCGAATCGCCTCCCAGCCGATGAAGCCGACCAGCCCGCCGGTCAGCGGCGGGTGCTCGGGCAGCCGCGGCGTCTGCCAGCGGTCGAAGAGGTAGGCCAGGGCGGCGAGCGGTCCGAGCGTCGCAGCGGAGCCGAGGGCGCGGTCAGCGGAGAGTCCGTAGTCGATCCAACGAGTGTCGTCACCCTCCTGGGTGAGCACGCCGAAGGAGGAGACCCCGACGAAGGAGAATCGCGACCAGATCCCGCCCTGTTCGGCGGATTCCAGCAGAAAACTGCCCGGCAGGCCGTTGGCGAGCTTGCGATAAATGCCGACCGGGGTTTCCCCGTCGGCGAAGAGCTCACGAATGACCGGGATGACCCGGTGCGCGTCGATGAGCGCATCGAACTGGGCGCGCGTGGTGGAGCCGGCCGTGCGGGCGCCGGTTGCGGCTGGGGTGCTATCGGTCATTCCATAGGCCTTTCCAAGCTGATTGCACCCAGATCGCGGCCGTCAAAGCAGGTGCGCGTGCCGGTGTGGCAGGCCGCGCCGACCTGGTCGACCTGCACGAGCAGGGTGTCGTTGTCGCAGTCGAAAGCGGCGGAGTGCACGTACTGGGCGTGCCCGGAGGTGTCGCCCTTGCGCCAGAACTCCTGCCGGCTGCGTGACCAGAACGTGACGCGCCCCTCGGTGAGGGTGCGGCGCAGCGCTTCCCGGTTCATCCAGCCGAGCATGAGTACCTCGCGGCTGTCGAACTGCTGGATGACGGCGGGCAGCAGTCCGGCGTCGTTGAAAATTGCAGCATCAAGCTGATCGGTGAGGTCGGCGCTCATCAGCGCACCAGCATTCCGGCTTCAGACAGCTCGCGCTTGACGTCGCCTATGGTCAGTTGTGCAGAGTGAAAAACGGATGCCGCCAGCACGGCGTCCGCCCCGGCCCGGATGGCCGGTGGAAAGTCTTCAACCCGTCCGGCGCCGCCGGAGGCGATCACCGGTACCCGGCTGTTGGCCCGCATGAGCGCGATGAGCTCGGTATCGAAGCCGGCTTTGGTGCCGTCGGCGTCAATCGAGTTGACCAGGAGTTCCCCGGCTCCCAGCTCGATCGCTTGCCGGGCCCAGGCGACGGCGTCCAGATCGGTCTCGGTGCGCCCACCGTGGGTGGTGACGACGAAGCCGCTCTCGGTGCGTTGGGAACGTTTGACATCGAGGCTTAACACGAGCACCTGGGCGCCGAACCGGTCGGCGATTTCGCCGATCAGGGCCGGCCGGGCGATGGCTGCGCTGTTCACGCCGACCTTGTCGGCGCCGCTCGCCTGCAGGCGAGAGACGTCTTCGACGCTGCGAATGCCTCCGCCGACGGTGAGCGGAATGAACACCTGCTCAGCGGTCGCGCGCACCACGTCGTAGGTTGTCGCGCGATTATCGACCGTCGCAGTGACATCGAGAAAGGTGAGCTCGTCGGCGCCCTGCTCGTAGTACCGGCGCGCGAGTTCGACCGGGTCGCCGGCGTCGCGCAGGTTCTGAAAGTTGACCCCCTTGACGACGCGACCGTTGGCCACGTCGAGGCAGGGAATGACGCGCACACTCAGGCTCATCGCTAGTTCTCCTCCGCTGGTTCTTAGAGGCGGGCGTTGTGAATGGTTGTGACCAGAATGGCCCTGGCGCCGAGGGCGTAGAGCGCGTCCATCACGTTGTTCATATCGAGGCGGGCGATCATGACCCGCACGGCCGCCCACTCGGGATCGTGCAGGGAGGAGACCGTCGGCGACTCGATGCCGGGAGCGAGCGCTGCGGCGGCGTCGAGCAGGGCGAGCGGGATGTCGTAATCGAGCAGCACATACTGGCGAGCCACCAGCACGCCCTGCAGGCGACGCAGCAGCGTGTCAATTCCGGCCTTGTCATTGGTGGAGCTGATCAGTACGGCGGTGGATTCGAGGATGACCGGTCCGAAGATTTCGAGGCCGGCCTTGCGCAGCGTGGTGCCGGTGGAGACGACGTCGGCGACGGCATCCGCTACGCCGAGCTGCACGGCGGATTCGACCGCGCCGTCGAGTTCGACCAGCTCGACGGTCACCGAGTGGGTGGCGAGGAAACGTTCGACCAGGCCAGGGTAGCTCGTCGCGACGCGCAGGCCGTGGAGGTCTTTCAGCTCGGTGAAGCGGCCGGCCGGCCCGGCGAAACGAAAGGTGGAGTCGCCGAAGTCGAGGCTGGCGATCTCAACCGCCTTCGAGTGCGAGTCAAGCAGCAGGTCGCGGCCTGTGATTCCGACGTCGAGGGCGCCGGATCCGACGTAGGTGGCGATATCGCGGGGACGCAGGTAGAAGAATTCAACCCCGTTGCGGGGGTCAGCGGTGACAAGGTCGCGCGGGTCGCGGCGGCCGGTATAGCCGGCTTCGGCGAGCATCTGCGCGGCGGTTTCAGACAATGAACCCTTGTTGGGCACGGCAATTCTCAGCATGGGACTACTCTCTCGGTTTTGTTTCACACGACTCGTGACTGATATGGGCCAGCATTGGGCGCTGGCGCAGGTCACAAATGTCGGTAAATGTCGGCCGGAGAGAGCCCCTTGGCGATCATCATGACCTGCAGGTGGTATAGCAATTGGGAGATTTCAGCGGAGGTTTCGTCATCGCTTTGAAACTCGGCGGCCATCCAGACTTCGGCGGCTTCCTCAACAATTTTCTTGCCGATGGCGTGCACGCCGGCGTCGAGTTCACGTACGGTGCCGGAGCCCTCTGGGCGGGTGCGGGCCTTGTCGCTCAGTTCTACGAAAAGGTCATCGAAAGTTTTCACGACTCTAGGTTACCCGCCCCGTGACGGTGGCTGGCCGCGCGCTCGCGCAGCAGAGCGATCTGGGCGGCCGGATTGTCAGCACCAAACACGCTGGAACCGGCCACAAAAGTGTCTGCGCCGGCTGCAGCGGCGATCTGGATGGTCTGCTCGGTGATGCCGCCGTCGACCTGCAGCCAGAGGTCAAGGTCGCTGCCCTGTACTTTCGCGCGCAGCTGCGCCAGCTTCGGCATGGTCGATTCCATGAAGCTCTGCCCCCCGAAACCGGGTTCGACGGTCATTACGAGCACCTGGTCGAATTCGGGGAGCAGCTCAAGGTAGGGCGTGACGTCGGTGCCCGGTTTAAGCGCAATTCCGGCGCGGGCACCGATCTGGCGCAACCGACGGGCCAGCGCGACCGGTTCGGTGGTGGCCTCGGCGTGGAAGGTGACCGAGAAAGCGCCAGCCTCGGCGTAGCCGGGCGCCCACCGCTCGGGGTCGTCGATCATCAAGTGGATGTCGAGCGGCAGCGGCGACACCTGCTGCAGGCGTTCGACCATGCCGAGGCCAAAGGTGAGATTCGGCACGAAGTGGTTGTCCATGATGTCGACGTGCACCAGATCGGCCGTGCGAATGCGACCCAGCTCGCTCTCAAAGTTCGCGAAATCAGCGGCGAGGATGCTGGGGTTGATGCGGTTGGCCATCCGCTCAGCCTAGCGAGCTACAGCTGCGCACGTGGCTACCCTCGGGTAGTTCGCACCGCTCGTCGGATGGTCACCTATCTTCACGTGATGCAACGACCGGAAGCCCCGAATTGTCGCGATTCGGCCGGGACGTAACCTCTGCCCCGGGCCAGACGGAGCCCGTCTCAGGCCGTCAGGAGGTCGCGTCGGACCAGCGCTGGCCTATTTGTTCCAGTTGGGTTGTTCGGTGGTGGGTGGTGAGGGGTCCGTCGAGGCCGTCGATCCAGCCGGCGCCGCGGCCGGCGAGGAGGTCGTTGATGTTGATGTGTACGAGTACGGTGGGGGCGGCTCCGCCCATGGTGGGGGTGTCGGGGTGTCGGGTTGTCGGGCGGCGGGTTCGAAGACGGCGCGGAGGATGCCGGCTCGTTTCTCGCTGATGGACCGGGTGTCGTCGGGTTGTTGCGGGCAGGGACCGAGCCCGTCGGGCTGAACACTCTCTTCGGCTTCGGCTTCGGCTTCGGTTTCGGCCTCGACTTCTGCCTCAGCCTCCGTCGGTTTCTCGGCAACAGCCTCGGCCGGGTTCTCGCTGGCCGCAGATTCCTCGTTGGTGGTGGTGCCGGGGACGGCTCCGTTCTGCAGGGCATCGCCAAGAACGGGGTATATGGGGGTGAGGGGGCGGCCGAGCAGCATCCGTTGGCCGGTTTCCGCGCCGAGCGCGGCACGCTGGCGCACCTGGGCGCGGGAGACCCGGGCCAGGGTGCAGACCAGCTCGACGCCGCTGCGGCAGCCGAGCCGACGCGCCAAGGTCGGCGCGGCCAAAACCACCGCCGCACCGGCGGCCGTCTGGGCCGCCACACTCTGGCCGGCGGTAGCCCGAGCTGCGGCGCTCTTCGCGGCGGAAGCATCGAAGTACTCGGAGAGGCGGAGCACATCGGTCGTGGACAGCACCCGGGCTCCATCGACGACTCGGCCCACGCTCTCCAAAGCCAGCAGCATAGTCAGGGATTCCTCGTCACCGAGCAACTATTTGGACGCGCTTATGGAGGGTATTAGCACGGGACGCCCCGAGATGGCGGTAATCACAGGCCTATGCTGATTCCCAAAATCGTGAACTTCGCAGGCTACATAGCGAAGTTTTGTTTGAATTGATTTCCCGAAGTGTTTAGGGTCAGGCATCCGTTCCGGTTACGGGGATGTCCCCAAACGCCGGCAGGGCCTATCTATATCGGGCCCGCGCATCCGCTCGCCGGGCCGGTTTGGGGCAGGGCGGTGGCGTCGACGATGCGCGAGGCTAGACGGCGCGCTGCAGAAGGGTGATGAACATGGCGTCGGTGCCGTGGCGGTGCGGCCAGAGCTGCACGCTACCGCTGTCGGCGAGCAGGTCGAGGTTCGCCGCGCTGAAAGATTGAACGACGGCGGCGGTGTTGAGGGCGGTCACGGTGCCAGCGGCCTTGCGCACGGCCAGCGCCACAATGGCGCGGGTCTCGGCGGTGTGCGGCGAGCAGGTGACATAAGCGAGAATCCCGCCGGGCTTCAGGGCGAGTAGGGCCGCGTCGATGAGTGCGGATTGCAGCCCCGCGAGATCGGCCACGTCTTTGGGCTGCTTGCGCCACCGGGCCTCCGGCCTGCGGCGCAGGGCACCGAGACCGGTGCACGGCGCATCGAGCAGGATGCGGTCGAACTCGCCCGCATGCGTTTGGCCGATGGTGGTGCCATCCATCTCCCAGACCGGAATAGGTTCGGGCAGGGCAGCCAGCGCAGTACGCACCAGGGCGGCCCTGGCCGGAACAAGCTCGTTAGCCACGAGTTCGGCTCCCCCGGCGCGTGCTTCGGCGGCGAGCAGTGCGGCCTTGCCTCCCGGCCCGGCACAGAGGTCGAGCCAGCGCTCTCCCGCTACGATCGGGCGGGCCCGGCTGAGAGCGAGCGCGGCGATCTGGGAGCCCTCGTCTTGCACGCGAACACGTCCGCCGGTTGCGGTTACCAGGTGGTACGGGTCGCCCGAGTCCAGCACGAATCCGACCGGCGAGAATTCATCGGCGAGCCCGAGTCGCTCCCGATCAGCGTCGGTCGACAGGCCGGGCAGCGCGACCATGTTAACCTTGGCCGCCATGTTGTCGGCGGCGAGCAGGTCGGCAAGCTCGTTCTCGTGGCCTTCAGCCTTCAACGACTGGCGGAAAGCTCGCACGATCCAGGCGGGGTGGGAGTACTCGGCGGCAAGCCGATCGTCGACGTTGACCGCACCTTCGAGCACCCGGTCACGCCATTCCTCAGCGCTCGACCGCGAGATGGTTCGCAGGACACCGTTGGTGAAGCCGGTCGCCGAGCGCGAGCCGACCTGCTTGGCGAGCGACACCGACTCATTGACCGCGGCGTGGGTAGCAACGCGGGTGGCCAGCAGCTGGTGGGCGCCGAGACGCAACACGTCGAGGATGGCCGGGTCGATCGCGGTGACCGACCGGTTGGCGGCCAAGGCGATAACGCGGTCGTAGAAGCCCTGCAGGCGCAGGGTGCCGTAGGTGAGCTCGGTGGCGAGGGCGGCATCCGCTGTGTTGAGGGCAGCACGCTGAATGCGGGTGGGGAGCAGCAGGTTCGCGTAGGCGTCGGCTTCTCGCACGGCAGCGATGACCTCGTAGGCCACCCGCCGTGCCGGTTGCACGAAGTCTGTCGTTTTCACGCGTGATTTGGGGAGTTGCACGCGGTCATTCATGAGGCGACCACCTCATCTGCCGCTACTCCGCGCCACCAATCAAGTGCTGTCATTGCGTTCTTTCCGGCCGGTTGCACGCGCCGAAGCTCCAGGGGCTCCGTCTGCGTACCAATCAACACTGTTCGTTCCTGCTGCCGAATATGGCCTGCGCCAATGGTGGGAATATTGTCGGCATCGCCGGCCCGAACGGGCGAAACGTCGAGAATTTTCAGGCGGGCATCGTTGAGCATCGTGAAGGCGCCGGGCTCGGGCGTTACGCCGCGAATCAGGTTATAAACGGATGCTGCCGGCTGGTTCCAATCTACCCGGGCATCATCGATGCTGAGTTTGGGAGCGAGAGTCACCGTGCCGCTTTGCTCCGTGGCCTGCGCGGTACCGGCGGCTAGTTGATCGATGACCGTCAGCAGCAGCTCCGCGCCGCTGTGACTGAGCGATTCGAGAAGCATTCCCGACGTGGAATGGGCGGGCAGGGGCTCGGCAAAACTGCCAAAGACGGAGCCAGCATCGAGCTCGGGCACCAGTTGAAAAACCGCAGCGCCGATGAGGGCATCTCCGGCGATAACGGCGCGTTGCACCGGCGAGGCACCGCGCCAGGCGGGCAGCACGGAAAAATGCAGATTGATCCAGCCGAGGCGAGGCACCGACAACAACGGCTCACGCACGATTCCGCCGTAAGCCACGATGACGCCCAGGTCCGGCGCGAGGGCAGCGATCTGGCTGGTCGCCTCGTCGCCCAGCCGATTGGTCTTCAGCACGGGATAGCCTTTGGCGGTTGCTGCGTCGGCCACGGGTGACGGTGTGAGGGTGCGCTTGCGGCCGAGCGGGGCATCCGCTCGCGTGATGACGGTGGCAATATCGTGTTCGGTTGCCGCGAGAGCGAGCAGGCTGGCAACGGCGACCTCGGGCGTGCCGGCAAAGACGAGTTTCATTTAGAGCAGCTCCGGGTCATCGAATCGAACCTTAAGTGTAGGTGCCGGTTGGAACGAGCCCGACTTCGGTTTGCGGCGTTTGGCGGCGTTCCGCACGACCGCCGCCTTGAGTGCGTGGGCCACCTCATCGCCCCGGGCGTAGCCGAATCGCACGACCGCGCGCACGAGTGACGCCTCGGTATCGACCGGGCCGAGGATGTCGAGGCCGGCGACCGCGCCCAGATCGGTGAGGGCGGCGTCGACGTCGGCGGGAGTTCCGGTGACGGAGGCGACCCGCACGGCCGGTGGGAAGCGCAGCTGGCGGCGGTCGGCTAGCTCGCTCGCGGCGAAGATGTCGGGACGCCAGGCGTTGAGCGCGCGGGCGAGGGCCCCGCCCACTCCGGCGAGCAGTACGGGAGCGCCTGGTGCGGCGAGGGCCGCCGCGTTAGCCCACCAGCGCAGGCAGTCCTCACCGACCCGCAGCGATTCGCGGGCAAGCATGCGTTCGCCGTCGAGGATGAGGATGGCGTGGTAGCCGCCGGTTGGGACCGGTTCGGCGCCGCGGGTGGCGATGACGAGGGCCGGTTGGGCGCTGAGCGTCTGAATCGTGTGCTCGCCATCGGCGACGATGACGCGGGCGCCGGGAAAAGCGCGGCCAAGTTCTTCGGCGGTGCGCCCGGTGCCGAGGGTGACGACCCGCAGCTTGGTGCTCTCGCAGTGCGCGCAAGTCCAGCCGGCAGCAAGTGCGCCGCACCAACGGCAGGACGGCACGGCCGACGCCGATTTGAGCCCGAGCGGCCCCTGGCAGTGCGTGCACCTGGCCGCCTTCTTGCAGCCCTGGCAGGCGAGCATCGGCGCGTAGCCGGGGCTCGCGACCTGCACCAACACCGGCCCGTGAGCGAGCGCCTCACGGGCGGCCTGCCAGGCGGCCGAGGGGATGCGGGCGGCTCGGGCCTGCTGGTCAGGTTCGGATTGAAAGTCGGTGGGAATGATGCGCGGGTGTCGGTCAGCGGCCGGGTTCACCTCGGTCAGGTAGTTCAGTTCGACCAGGCGCTGGGTTTCGACGCTGCGCGAGTGGCCGAGCAGCACGAGAGCGCAGCTGCTGTCTTGCTGGCGCACCAGGGCCGCATCGCGGGTGTTGACGTAGGGGCTGAGCGGTTCGGTGTAGAGCGGGTCGCCATCGTCCCAGACGGCGATGAGGCCGAGGCGGTGCGCCGGAGCGTAGACGGCCGACCGGTTGCCGAGAATGATGCGCGGTGCGGGTTCGAGGCAGGCCAGGAAGGCGCGGTAGCGATCCGGGTTCGGCTGGCGGGCATCGACCCGGCTCAGCGGCAGCATCGGGGCGAGCTGGCCCAGGGCGGCCTGCACCTGGTCCTGGTCACGAAAGTCGGGCACGCAGAGGATTGCGCTGTGCCCGGTGCCGACCGTAGCCACGGCGAGTTCGGCCAGGGTCTGCGCCCAACGGCCGATGGTGCTGCCGTCATCGAGCTGCACGAGCTCGGGGATCGCCGCGACGGCCACCCGGTGCTGTTCCATGATCGCGGTGTCGAGGCGGCCGGTCGGGTAACCGACGAAGGCGGGCGTCGCCAGGGCGATCGATGTCGGTTCCGGCGCCGGAATAGTGGTCTCGACCTCCGCAGGCGACGCAGCTGCACTAGCCTGCGCGGCCAGCCAAACCTTTTCGACCCGCACCTGCCGAGGCGGCACGGCCAAACGGATGATGTCGCTCGCGGTCCCGGCGGCCCGATCCGCGAGTCGGCGAGCCAGTTTCCACACCGCGGGTGTCAAGACAACGGCCGTGGACACGACCGAGTCGAGCGGGCTGAGGGCGCCGCGGAAGGCGGCATCCGTTTCGGAAGCTGACTCGGCTCGCGGATCGAAGACCTCGATCACGTAGGCGTCGACGACGCGCGCGCCCGAACGAAACGGCACCTTCACCCGCACGCCGGCGGCCACCTGGCCGACCAGTTCGGCGGGTACGCCGTAGTCGAACAGGTGGTCCAGTTGCGGCAGCGGGGAATCGATCAGCACCCGTGCGACGAGGCCGGTGTGCGTCATGACTGGGCCGGTTTCAGAGTTTGGCGGCGCTGCGCAGGTCGTCGACCTTGTCGAGGCGCTCCCAGGTGAAGTCGGGCAGCTCGCGACCGAAGTGGCCATACGTTGCCGTCTGCGCGTAGATGGGGCGCAACAGGTCGAGGGAATGGATGATCGCTGCCGGACGCAGGTCGAATACCGCCCGGATCGCCGCCGTGATCTCTCGGTCGGGCAGCACACCGGTGCCGAAGGTTTCAACGTATAAGCCGACCGGCGACGCCTTGCCGATCGCGTACGCGACCTGCACCTCGAGGCGTTCGGCAAGGCCGGCCGCGACGGCGTTCTTGGCGACCCAACGCATGGCGTAGGCGGCCGAACGGTCGACCTTGGACGGGTCTTTACCGCTGAATGCACCGCCGCCGTGGCGGCTCGATCCGCCATAGGTATCGATGATGATCTTGCGTCCGGTGAGGCCGGCGTCGCCCTGCGGGCCGCCGATTTCGAACCGGCCGGTGGGGTTGATAAGAGTCGCGATCGACGAGGAGTCGAGATCGATCGTGTCGAGCACCGGGCGAATGACGAGCTCTTCGACCTCGAGGCGAAGCTGCTCGGTCGAAACAGAGGGAGCGTGCTGGGTTGAGACCACGACGGTTTCGACGGTACGCGGAATGATGCCGTCGTAGCCGATGGTGACCTGAGTCTTGCCGTCGGGGCGCAGGTAGTCGAGCTCGCCGCTTTTGCGCACGAGCGCGAGGCGTTCGGCCAGTCGGTGCGCGATCCAGATGGGGATCGGCATCAATTCGGGGGTCTCTCTGGTGGCATAGCCAAACATGATGCCCTGGTCGCCAGCGCCCTGCCGGTCGAAGTCGTCAAGGCTGGCCTGCTCGCGGGTTTCGAAGGCGTTGTTAACGCCCTGGGCGATATCGGGTGACTGACCGCCAATGGAAATCTCGACGCCACAGGACCGGCCGTCGAACCAGACGTCGGAGGAGTCGTAACCGATGTCGGTGATGCACTTGCGCACGATCGAGGGAATCTCGACGTAGGCCTCGGTGCTGACCTCACCGGCCACGTGCACGAGCCCCGTGGTGACGAGGGTCTCGACGGCGACCCGGCTCCGCGGGTCGTCGGTGAGCAGGGCATCGAGGATGCTGTCGGAGATCTGGTCACAGATCTTGTCGGGGTGACCCTCGGTGACTGATTCCGAAGTGAAGAGGCGAAGATCGCTCATCTGGCCCGTCTCTGTTTATTAAAACCGAAGTTTTGAATGAAAACGTAGAAGTTGAAAGTGTCTGGGTGACCCGACGTGCCCGTCGCTGCGGGGGCTAACCGATCAGGTCAAGTATGCAATTAGCCACCGACATTTTGCTGCCGGAGGCCTCGTTCACTATAACTCCGTGGCGATCGAGCACTGTCACGCTGTTACGTTCCGTGCCGAAACCCTCGTGCTGACTGACCCGGTTGACGACCAGATAATCGCAGCCCTTTCGGGTGATCTTGTCGCGGCCGAGCGCGAGCAGTCGGTCGGCATCCGCTTCGGTTTCGGCGGCGAAGCCGATGATCAGCTGGCCACGCCGGCGCGCAGCGGACAGCCCGGCCAGGATGTCGGGGTTCTTCACCAGTTCGAGGGTGAGGGTGTCGCCCACGTCTTCCTTCTTGATCTTGCCGAGCTGCACCATTTTGGGCCGGTAGTCGGCGACGGCGGCAGCCATAATAATGACCTCGGCCGATTCGGCGGCGAGAGTCATGGCCTCATGCATCTCCATGGCACTGCTGACCAGAACGGTCGTGATACTGCTTGGAACGGCCACCTCGAGATTGGCGGCGACGAGGGTGACGGTTGCGCCCCTGGCCAGGGCCGCCTGGGCGAGCGCGACGCCCTGTTTACCACTGGACCGGTTGCCGAGAAAACGCACCGGGTCGAGCGGTTCGCGGGTACCGCCGGCGCTGATCAGCACGCGGCGACCGGCCAGATCCTGCACAGCGGATGTCGCAGCCTCCGCCCCGCGCGACAGCCCAGAAGCCTGCCGGTCAAGCACGGCCAGCGCCACGGCCACAATGGTCTCCGGCTCTTCCATGCGGCCGGCGCCGGAGTCGGCGCCGGTGAGCCGCCCGACGCCGGGGCCGACAATCGTGATGCCGCGGGAACGCAACACCGCGATGTTCGCGACGGTCGCCGGGTTGTTCCACATTTCGGTGTGCATCGCCGGGGCGATCACGAGCGGCGCCGTGCTGGCCAGAATGGTGTTGCCGAGCAGGTCATCGGCGAGGCCGGCAGCGAGTTTGGCGATGCTGTTGGCTGTCGCGGGGGCGACGACGATCAGATCGGCGCCCTGGCCAATGGCCACGTGACGCACCTCGGCGACGCCCTCATACAGATCGGTGTGCACCGGGTTGCGAGAGATGGCCTCGAGCGTTGGCTTACCGACGAAGCGCAGGGCTGCAGTGGTGGCGACGACGTGCACTGAGTCACCGTTTAAGACAAAAGCGCGCACGATGTTGACGGCCTTGTACGCTGCGATGCCGCCGGTGATGCCGACGACGATCGTGCGAGGTGTCTTCATCCTGCGCGCTTCGGGGTTGGTTCAGGGCTCAATCGTGAAGCTTAGGCCTCGACGATCGGGCGAGAAACGAGCTTGTCGTCATTGATCTCGCGCAGGGCGACCGAGAGCGGCTTGTCTTCGACGGTCGAGTCGACGAGCGGGCCGACGTTGTCGAAGAGGCTGCCTTCGTGCAGGTCGGCGTAGTAGTCGTTGATCTGACGTGCACGCTTGGACGCGAAGATCACGAGGGCGTACTTCGAATCAACCTTGGACAAAAGGTCGTCGATGGGCGGGTCAATGATGCCAGTGGGCTTGTTCGCCATTGGTGTCACACTCCTAATAGAGCACGGCCTGAGGCGGCGTGCGAGTTTGGCGGGGGGATGCGCGCCCGACGACGCACACGAATTCAGCAAAAACGAGCGCTACGACATGCTGGATGCAGCGCGGATCTCCATCAAGTCTACGACCTCGCGGGCGGCGTCGCCGACATCGTGGTTGATCACCTGGTAATCGAACTCTCCCTGGGCGGCCAATTCGAGCTTCGCGGTCTCCAGCCGGCGAGCCTGTTCGGCGGCATCTTCGGTGCCCCGGCCGATCAGGCGGCGCACCAGTTCGTCCCAGCTCGGCGGCAATAAAAAGACCAGGCGGGCTTCCGGCATGGCGCGTCGCACGGCACGAGCGCCCTGCAGGTCGATCTCCAGCAGCACGCTGTTTCCGGCGGCGATCGCCGCATCGACCGGTCCGCGGGGGGTGCCGTAGCGATAGGCATTGTGCACTTTGGCCCACTCGAGTAATTCGCCGTCCTCGATCATACGGTCGAACTGTTCGTCGGAAACAAAGTAGTAGCTGAGGCCTTCGGTCTCCCCCGGACGCGGCGCGCGTGTCGTGGCAGAGACCGAGAGCAATACGTCGGGGTAGTTCTCGCGGATGTATCCCGCCACGGTGCCCTTGCCGACCGCGGTCGGGCCCGCGAGCACGATGAGTTTGGAGTCGGCAACGCCGTGGCGCAGCACCGGCCGTTCAGAGAGAAAATCGCGCAGGCGGTCGCGCTGGTGTCTGCCCAGGCCGCCGAGGCGTTTGGACGGCGAGATTTCGAGGCGGTGAATGATGCGCTGCATCTTGGTCACGCCGATGGCCGGAATGCTCACGAGCAGTTCGGTGACTCTTAGGCGGCCCTCGACCCCGATCGGATCGGCGATTGCGGCGGCGAGCACCTCAAGCGCGGTTCGTTCGCCGGAGGCGACTTCAGCCTTGACCTTGGCGCGGGCCCGGCGGGCGGCGACAGCGGCACGCGACGCGGCGACCCGGTCGACTTCGGGCGGGGTGGGACGGTTTTCAACCACGAACGGCACCTACTTCGGCTACTCGGCGCTCAATGGCTTCTTCGATCCGGTGGGGTCCGGCCGAGAGCACACTGCGCGATTCACTCACGATAACCCCTCCGGCGTATCCACCATATATAGAGGTCAGATCCATAATATTCCCACCCTGGTGTCCGAAGCCCGGCGCGAGCACCGGTGTTCGAAATTCGCCCGAAACCTGCTGCACGTCGATACCGAAAGCGGCCAGGTCGAGAGTGGCGCCGAGGACGACGCCGATCGACCCGAGACCGGTCACCACTCGAGCGGATGCCGCGCCAGCCCGCGCATTGCGCTGGCCGACCTCGTCGAGAACGGCGCGGGCAACACTCGATCCGGCTTGCGGCCCGTCGGCCACGATGGCCTGCTGGATGTGCGCGGCCTCGGGGTTGCTGGTCGCGGCGAGCAGGAAGACACCCTTGCCGTTCGCGGCCGCGAGAGTGAGCGGCGAGTCGAGCGAACCGACACCCATGTACGCGGCGAGGGTGAGGGCATCCACCTCAAGCGGGGAGCCCGGCGACAGCCAGGCTTGCGCGTAGGCCTCGACACTCGTGCCGAGGTCGCCGCGTTTGGCGTCGCCGATCACGAGCAGGCCGGCCTGGCGGGCGTCAACCAGCACACGCTCGAGCGCCACAAACCCGGCGGACCCAAACCTTTCGTAGAAGGCGACCTGCGGCTTGACCAGGCCGACCCGGCCCGCTGCAGCGGCGACGACGGCGCGACCAAACGTTTCGGCGCCAGCGGCCGTGTCGGGCAGGTTCCAGTCACGCAGCAGCCAGGAGTGCGGATCGATGCCGACGCAGAGCTGGCCGTGTGTGGCGAACACCCGTTCGAGGCGTTCGCCAAAGGAGACGACCGCCAGCGACCCGGCAATCACCGACCCAGCACCCACCGCCGCAACAGGACCCGTCCCAGCCGGACCACCGTTTAGAGCAGGGCCGCCGTTCACAGCAGGGCCGTACGGGCGGTGGCATACTCCTGGAGCGAGGTCACCTCGAACCCGTCGCGAATCGAGTCGACCGACGCGACCGCGGCGCTGAGCTCGGCGATGGTCGTGAATAGCGGCAGATCGCCGGCGACAGCGGCCGCCCGAATCTCGTAGCCGTCGGCTCTGGCCGTGCTGCCTCCGGGGGTGTTGATGACGATCTGGATCTCTTCACGGCGAATGAGCTCGACGATCGATACGTCGTCCTCCCCCGTCTTCTCACTGAATTTGGTCACGACCCGGGCGCGGATGCCATTGCGTTGCAATACTTCTGCGGTACCGATGGTCGCGGCGATCTCGTAGCCGAGCTGCTGCAGGCGCAACATTGGCAGGATAATGGCCCGCTTGTCTCGGTCTGAAACCGACACGAACACGGTGCCGGAGAGCGGAATTCCACCGTAGGCGGCGAGCTGGCTCTTGCCGAACGCCCGCGGAAAGTCGCCGTCGATGCCCATGACCTCGCCGGTGGAGCGCATCTCCGGGCCGAGGATGGAGTCCACGACGAGGCCCTCCGGGGTACGGAACCGGTTGAACGGCAGCACGGCTTCCTTCACGGCGACCGGCGACTCGATCGGCACGCGGGAACCGTCGATGAGCGGCAGCTTGCCCTCAGCCTTCAGCTCGGCGATGGTCGTACCGACCATGATGAGTGCGGCGGCCTTGGCCAGGGTGATGCCGAGCGCTTTCGCGACGAAGGGCACCGTGCGCGAGGCACGCGGGTTGGCTTCGAGTACGTAGAGCACACCGGCACCGATCGCGAACTGCACGTTGAGCAGGCCCTTGACACCGATGCCGCGGGCAATACCCAGCGTGGCGTCACGCACCCGGTCGATTTCGGCGCGGCCGAGGGTGACCGGCGGCAGGGTGCAGCTCGAGTCGCCGGAGTGGATTCCAGCCTCCTCGATGTGCTCCATGACGCCGCCGATGTAGAGCTCATGGCCGTCGTAGATGGCGTCGACGTCGATCTCGATCGCGTCATCCAGAAAACGGTCCACCAGAAGCGGATGCCCCGCGCCGATGATTCCCTGCCCGGACATCCGCGTGAAATAGTCCGCGAGCGACGGGGAGTCGTAGACAATTTCCATGCCGCGACCGCCGAGCACGTAACTCGGGCGCACGAGCACCGGGTAGCCGATTTCTTCGGCCACGACGACGGCGCCGGCGAAGTCGATCGCCGTTCCGTTGCGGGGTGCCAACAGGCCGGCGTCATCGAGGATCTTCGAGAACAGGCCGCGCTCTTCGGCCAGGTCGATCGCGTCGGGAGTGGTGCCGAGAATGGGGATACCGGCCGCTTCCAGGCCGCGGGCAAGGCTGAGGGCGGTCTGCCCGCCGAGCTGCACGACCACGCCAACGAGTTCACCGCTCTGGCTTTCGGCGTTGATGACCTCGAGCACGTCCTCGAGGGTGAGCGGTTCGAAGTAGAGCCGGTCGCTCGTGTCGTAGTCGGTGGAAACCGTCTCGGGGTTGCAGTTGATCATGATGGTCTCGTAGCCGGCCTCGGACAGCGCGAAGGATGCGTGCACACAGGAGTAGTCAAATTCGACGCCCTGTCCGATGCGGTTGGGTCCGGAACCGAGGATGACGACCTTGCGGCGGTCGCTGGCGACAACCTCGGTTTCGTCGTCATAGCTGGAATAGTGGTACGGCGTGAGCGCTGGGAACTCCCCCGCGCAGGTGTCGACGGTTTTGAATACCGGGCGCACGCCGAGAATGTGGCGCACGGTGCGAACATCCGCTTCGCCGAAGCCGCGCAACTCGCCGATTTGCGCGTCGGAGAAGCCGTGGTCCTTGGCGAGGATCATGACGTCGCGGTCGAGTCGGTCGGCGGCCTTGACCTGCTCGGCGATCTCGTTGATGAGCACGATCTGGTCGAGGAACCACGGGTCGATCTTGGTGGCGTCGAACACCTGCTCGATGGTCGCGCCGCGGCGGAGAGCCTGCTGCACGGTGACGATGCGGCCGTCGGTGGGGATCTCGGCGGCGGCGAGCAACTCGTCGACCGTGCGGGTCTCGTCGCCCCAGTGAAAGCTCGAGCCGCGCTTCTCGAGCGAGCGCAGGGCCTTCTGCAAAGCGGATGCGAAGCTGCGGCCGATGGCCATGGCTTCGCCAACCGACTTCATGGTCGTGGTCAGGCGCTGGTCGGCGGCCGGGAACTTCTCGAATGCAAAGCGCGGCACCTTGACCACGACGTAGTCGAGGGTGGGTTCGAAGCTTGCCGGGGTGACACCGGTGATGTCGTTGGGAATCTCGTCGAGGCGATAGCCGATGGCGAGTTTGGCGGCGATCTTGGCGATCGGAAAGCCGGTGGCTTTGCTGGCCAGGGCGGAGGACCGTGAGACGCGCGGGTTCATCTCGATCACGATAACGCGGCCGTCGGCCGGGTTGATCGCGAACTGGATGTTACAGCCGCCGGTGTCGACGCCGACGGCGCGGATAATGTCGATTGAGATGTCGCGCAGGTGCTGAAACTCGCGGTCGGTCAGGGTCAGCGCCGGGGCGACGGTGATCGAGTCGCCGGTGTGCACGCCGACCGGATCTACGTTTTCGATGGAGCAGACCACGACGGTGTTGTCTGCCGTGTCGCGCATCATCTCGAGTTCATATTCTTTCCATCCCAGGATGGATTCTTCGAGCAATACCTCGGTGGTCGGGCTGTGGTGCAGGCCGTCGGTGACGATGCGGCGCAGCTCGACCTCGGTGTAGGCGAAGCCGGAGCCAAGGCCGCCCATGGTGAAGGAGGGGCGAACGACCAGGGGGTAGCCGAGGTCTTCGGCGTAGCCGACGGCCTCCTCAACCGTTCGGGCGATGAAGGAGCGAGCAACCCCGGCGCCAGCGTCGAGCACGAGCTGCTTGAAGATCATGCGGTCTTCGCCCTTGTTGATGGCGTCGAAGCTTGCACCGATCAGCTCGACGTCATACTTCTCCAGGATTCCGCGCTCGTGCAGCTGAATTGCCGCGTTGAGGGCGGTCTGCCCACCCAGCGTCGGCAGGATCGCATCCGGGCGTTCCTTCGCGATGATGGTTTCGAGGATCTCCGCCGTGATCGGTTCGATGTAGGTTGCATCGGCGAAGTCGGGGTCGGTCATGATCGTGGCCGGGTTCGAGTTGACCAGGATGACGCGCACGCCCTCCTCGCGCAGTACGCGGCAGGCCTGGGTGCCGGAATAGTCGAACTCGCAGGCCTGGCCGATGACGATCGGCCCGCTGCCGATGACAAGAACACTGTTGATATCGTCGCGCTTGGGCATTATTTGGTTTCTCCTGCAACGGCTGACTGCGCAGCCAGAACAACGTCTCTGAATCGATCGAAAAGGTGGTTGGCGTCGTGCGGGCCCGCAGCCGCCTCCGGGTGGTACTGCACCGAGAAAGCGTTGATATCGAGGCAGCGGATGCCTTCGACCACCTGGTCGTTGAGGCTGTAATGGCTCACCTCGACCCGGCCGAAACCGGCCCGGGACTCATGGATGCCCTCAATGGGCATGTCAACGGCGAAGCCGTGGTTCTGCGAGGTGATCTCGACCCGTCCGGTGGTCTTGTCGAGTACCGGCTGGTTGATGCCGCGGTGCCCGAACGGCAGTTTGTAGGTGCGGAAACCGAGGGCCCGGCCGAGCAGCTGGTTGCCGAAGCAGATGCCGAAGTAGGGAATGCCAGCCCGGAGCACCTCTTGCAACAGGGTGACGTGGGCGTCGGAGGCGGCCGGGTCGCCTGGTCCGTTTGAGAAGAACAGGGCAGAGGGCTTCAACGACAGAACGTGCTCGGCGGTGACCGACTGCGGCAGCACGAGCACCTCGAAGCCGCGTTCGGCGAGGTAGCTGAGCGTGCTGGTCTTCACGCCGAGGTCGAGCACAGCGACGGAGCCGATGCGTTCGCCCTGCGCGGGGATCGAGAAGGGTTCGACGGTGGAGACCTCGAACGAGAGGTTGCGGCCGCGCATGGCAGCCCCAGCGAGCACCCGTTCGAGCTGTTCGCTGTCGGACAGGCCGAACAGGTCACCCGAGAAGATGCCGCTCTTCATGGCGCCCGCAGAGCGGATATGGCGGGTGATCGCCCGGGTGTCGATTCCGCTGATGCCGACGACGCCCGATGCTTCGAGGTCATCGTCGAGGGTGCGGGTCGCGCGAAAATTGGAGGCGATGCGGGCCGGCTCACGCACGATAAAGCCGGCGACCCAGATCTGGCGGGATTCCATGTCCTCGTCGTTCATGCCCGTGTTGCCGATGTGCGGGGCGGTCATCAGCACGATCTGGCCGGCGTAGGACGGGTCGGTCAGTGTCTCCTGGTAGCCGGTCATGCCCGTGGCGAAGACGATCTCGCCGAGAGTCTGACCCTCGCTGCCAAAGCTGCGACCCACGAAGCGTCGGCCGTCTTCGAGCACGAGCACGGCCGGGCCGGGCCGGGCCGACACTGAAAACGTGGACTGCAGGGTAGCGGATGCGCCGGCCTCGTTCGCCAGGCCGTCAACTGGTGCGGCCTGGTTGGGTTCTGCCTGGTCTGGTGCGGTCGAATCGGGCACGTCAGGCCTCACTTTCGTCTTGATGGGCCGGGGCGGCGGCCTTTGCGGCAATGGTTCGGATCGAGTCGACGAGGCGAGCCCGATCATTCGGATCGATGATGCGAAAGAAGCTGTCGACAGTGCGACGGTCGGGGGTGCCTGCGGCCAGACGCCAGGACAAACGCACCAGTCCGTCGGTTTCGACGGCCCGGTCGATGGCGACCTGGGCGGCGCCGACCGCATCGATGGCGCCGGCCGGAACGAAGACCGGCTGATTGCCGTCGAGGTCGAGAATGATCCCGGCGTCCGTCACCGTCAGGGCGGCGCGGGCGCGAAAGCCCAGGCCGCCAATGGCAAGCCGTTCCAGCGGCGCATCGCGCGGAGTCGTCGCCACGTAATAGGCATCGGCCCCGGCGAGGGCGTGGTCGTTGGTCTCTGGCAGGGGATAGCCGGCGGTGAGCGTCGCGTCGCGTCGGCTGCGCTTTCGCCAGCTGCGCCACATGAGAATCAGAACACCGAGCAAAACGAGCGCCGTGATGATGGCCGGGATGGATCTATCCATGAGTGAGGACTCCGCTTGCGTTCTTGGTTATCTCAGAGCTGTTGAGCACAGCACCATCGAGCACCGTGGCATAGCCGCGGTGGAAGGTAGCTCGCACCTCGCCGGGGAGGGTCATCGACAGGTACGGCGAGTTGGTGCTCGTGCCGGCCAGATCGGCGCGCCCGAAGATGCGGGTCGCTGCCGGGTCGTACAGCGTCAGTTCGGCCGGCGACCCGACCGCGATCGGATTACCCTGGCCGGTCACTCGCCCGATGCGGGCCGGGGTACTTGAGAGCACGCGTTCGATGTCGGCCCAGTCAAGCAGCCCGGTCGCCACGACCGCGGCGTGCACGACCGACAGGGCTGATTCCAGCCCGACCATGCCGTTGGCAGCGGCATCCCACTCGCAGTCTTTGCTTTCGGATGGATGCGGGGCGTGGTCGGTCGCGACGATGTCGATCGTTCCGTCGGCGAGTCCGGCCCGCAGGGCCTCGACATCTTCCCGGCTGCGCAGGGGCGGATTCACCTTGAAGCGGGCGTCGTAGCCGCGAACGAGGTCTTCGGTGAGCAGCAGGTGGTGCGGCGTGACCTCGGCCGTAACGTTGATGCCGCGGGCCTTCGCCCAGCGGATCACGTCGACCGAGCCGGCCGTCGAAACGTGGCAGACGTGCAACCGCGATCCGACGTGTTCGGCGAGCAGCACGTCCCTGGCGATGATCGACTCCTCAGCGACGGCTGGCCAGCCGACGAGACCGAGCTCGCCGGAGAGGGCGCCCTCGTTCATCTGGGCTTTCTCGGTGAGGCGCGGTTCCTGCGAATGCTGCGCAATCACGCCGTCGAAGGCCTTCACGTATTCGAGGGCGCGGCGCATGAGAAGCGGGTCCGACACGCAGAAACCGTCGTCGGAGAACACCCGCACGCGAGCTCGGCTCGAGGCCATAGCGCCGAGTTCGGCGAGTTGCTGGCCCGCCAAGCCCACCGTGACGGCGCCGATCGGCTGGACATCGACGTAGCCGGCCCTCTCTCCCAGGTAGAGCACCTGCTCGACCACCCCGGCGGTGTCCTGCGCCGGCAGGGTGTTGGCCATGGCGAACACGCTCGTGAAGCCCCCTCTGGCTGCGGCACGGCTGCCGCTCAGCACGGTCTCGCTGTGCTCGTAGCCAGGTTCGCGCAGGTGAGTGTGCAGGTCGACCAGGCCTGGCAGCGCGATCAGGCCGTCGGCGTCGATGATGCTCGCCCCGTTCTGCGACAGGCCGGTCCCCAGCTCGGCGATACGCCGGCCGTCGAGACGGATGTCGGTGCCCGTGCCGTCCGGAAGGGTCGCGCCGCGAATCAGCCAGCTCTGCTGCCGTCCTTGTGGCTGCATTCCGTCAATCGACATTCTTCGATTCCTTCCGGTCACCGGATAAGAGCAAGTAGAGTGCGGCCATTCGCACGGAGACGCCGTTCGTGACCTGTTCGAGCACGGTCGAATTAGCGGAGTCGGCCGCCGCCGATGAAATCTCAAGGCCACGATTCATCGGGCCGGGGTGCATGACAATGCTAGCCGGACCGAGTCGGCCGAATCTCGCGTCGTCGAGACCCCAGACCCGGGAATACTCGCGGCTGCTCGGAAAGAAAGCCGCGCTCATCCGTTCGGTCTGGATGCGCAGCATCATAACCACGTCGGGGCCGGCATCGATAGCATCATCGAGGTCGAAGCTGAATCGGGCCGGCCAGAGGGTGGTGTCGCTGGGAAACAGGGTGGGTGGTGCGACGAACGTGACCTCCGCACCGAGGGTGGTCAGCAGCCAGAGGTTCGAGCGGGCCACCCGGGAGTGGAGGACATCGCCGACGATCGTGACGGTGACCCCGTCGAGACCCGTGCCGCGGGACGCCTGGCCGTGGATGCGGCGCCGAATGGTGAAAGCGTCGAGCAGGGCCTGGGTGGGGTGCTCGTGGGTGCCGTCACCGGCGTTGATGATGCCCGCGTCGATCCACCCGCTTGCGGCGAGCACCGCCGGGGCGCCGGAGGCCGGGTGGCGGATGACGACACCGTCGGCGCCGATCGCGGCGAGGGTCTGCGCGGTGTCCTTCAGGCTTTCGCCCTTCGACACACTGGAGCCCTTGGCGCTGAAGTTGATCACGTCGGCGCTCAGGCGCTTAGCGGCGGCCTCGAACGAGATGCGGGTGCGGGTGGAATCCTCGAAGAACAAGTTAACGACGGTCTTGCCGCGCAGAGTCGGAAGCTTTTTGACCTCGCGCTGGGCGACATCCGCCATGTCTTCGGCGATGTCGAGCAGGTTGATGGCCTCGTCACGGGTGAGGTCCTTGGTCGAGAGGAGATGTCTCATCGGTTGCTCCCGCCGTCGATCGAGACGAATTCGTCGCCGTCGATCTCCTCGAGGTGCACGTTGATGCGCTCATCGGTTGCCGTCGGCAGGTTGCGGCCGACGAAGTCGGCGCGAATGGGCAGCTCCCGGTGTCCCCGATCGATGAGAACTGCCAGCCGCACGATGGTCGGACGGCCGTGGTCTCCGAGCGCGTCGAGGGCGCTGCGGATGGTACGTCCCGAGTACAGCACGTCGTCAACGAGCACGACGGTGGCGCCGTTGATGCTGCCGGGCACTTCGGTGCGCGACGGCGTTCGGGTTCGGCCGTGCGCGAGATCGTCGCGGTAGAGCGTGACGTCGAGCGATCCGACCCGCACGGCCGTTGCTGCGGGTTCGATGCGCTGGATGGTCTCGGCGATGCGGCGGGCGAGAATAACGCCACGGGTCGGGATGCCGAGAATGACGAGGTTGTCCGGGCCCCGATTGGACTCCAGGATCTCGTGGGAGATTCGAGTCAACGCGCGGGTGATGTCAGCCTGAGTGAGCACAGTGTGCGCCAAGTGCCGACCTCCTTCCCCGTCTCACAGGACGGATCATTAAAGGATGTCTGAATGAGTCCAGCCTAGCCCGTGGTGCACCGGTGGAGCGAACTCTTAGAACGCGGAAGCGACGAAGGCGGAGAATTCGGCCGTGTCGGTGAGGCTGCCTTCATACAGGAGGCCGTCAACGAGCACGGTCGGGGTACCTTCAACGGCGTCGATCTCGGCGCCGTCGATGGGTCCGGCGAGGGCTGCCTCGGTGTTCTGCTGCGCCCAGCCCTCGTAATCCCCCGAATCGACGCAGTCGATAATGTTCACCGGGCCGGTCGCCAGGGCAGCGAGTTCCCCGTTGCTGAGCCCGCGCGTCTGCTCGAGCGGCTGATTGGCGAACAGCGCCGCCAAGAAGGGGAGGGTTTCACCCGGGTTCAGTGTGGCCTGGCAGGTGAGAGCCGCTGACGCCCGGCTGGAGTAGTTGGTGCCCTCGGACATCCGGTCCAGAAAGGTGAGCGAGTGCACCCGGAGGGTGATAACGCCGCTCTCCACCCCGGCGAGCAGCAGCTCACCGTTGGCTTCCTCGAACTGGGCGCAGAACGGGCACATCGGGTCGACGTATTCGTCGACGATGACCGCTCCGGTGCCGAATTCGAGATAGCCGCTGTCGAAGTCGGCGGCGCCCAGCTGCCCGGTCGGCAGCGGTGTGCTCGATTCCGGCTCGGTCGATTCCGGCTCGGTCGATTCCGGCGCTGACGACGAGGTCGCGGGGCCGGAACTCGAGCTGGAATCAACGGCGACCACGAATGCCGCGATTGCGGAGGCGAAGATGATCGCGAACACGACGAGAATGGCGAACAGAGCAGTGGCGACATAACCGATGATGAGGCCGGCGAGGGCGAAACCACGGCCCAGTTCACCACGAGCCCGAATCTGAGCAAGCGCGATGTGCCCGGTGATGATGGCTACGAGCCCTATGAAGAACGACGACACGAACGACACGATGGCCAGCGTGTTCGTCTTCGGTGCCGTCACGAATGGCGGTGTCACAAACGGCGGTGTCACGAATGGCGGTGTCACGAGCGGTGGATTCGCCTCGCCCAGCGGCGGCACCGGCAGGTACGGTTTGGGCTGAACCGGCTGGTCGCCAGGAGCGTCTTGTCCGGAGATGTCCATGTGCGTGTCCTTCGGTAACGTCGAGGCGAATGCGGCAGAAGTCGATACGACCGATCGGGCGGTCGGCCCGGCGGTGATCAGGCCGGCAGGTTATTAGGCCGGCGGGTTATTAGGCCGGCGGGTTATTAGGCCGGCGGGCGATTAGGCCGAAGGAGCGGTTTGGGCAATCTTGCCGAGCAGTCCGTTGACGAAGCCGGCCGAGTCATCCGTTGAGAGGATCTTGGCGGCCTCAACGGCTTCATCGATGGCGACGGCGTGCGGCACGGCGTCGTTGTAGAGAATCTCCCAAATTCCGATGCGCAGAATGGCGCGATCGATGTTGGGCATGCGCGCGAGCGACCAACCCTGCGAGTACGTCTCGATCAGCTCATCGATTTCTTCTCTGTGGTCGACGACCCCGTCGACGAGCTCCCGGGCGTAGAGCCAGGATGCCACGCGGGCCGGCTCGCTCGCGGCGCGCTCAGCCTCGGTTGCGAGCGACTCCGGAATGCTGATCTGACGTACATCGGCGGCGTACAGAATGTCGATGGCGCGCTTGCGTGCCTTGGTCCGTGCGCTCATTCGTTGACGCGACCGAGGTAGTCGCCCGTGCGGGTGTCGACCTTGACCTTGGTGCCCTGTTCCAGGAACAGCGGAACCTGAATCTGGTAACCGGTCTCGACGGTGGCCGGCTTGGTGCCTCCAGTGGAGCGGTCGCCCTGCAGGCCAGGTTCGGTGTAAGTGATTTCCAAAACGACGGAGGCCGGCAGCTCGACGTAGAGCGGGTTGCCGTTGTGCAGCGCCACGGTCACGGCCTGGTTTTCGAGCATGAAGTTGCTCGCATCGCCGACGACGGCGGCGGAGACGGTGATCTGGTCGTAGTCGGCGACGTCCATGAAGACGTAAGCGTCGCCGTCGTTGTACAAGTACTGGAAGTCGCGACGGTCGACGTTTTCGGTCTCGATTTTGGCGCCGGCGTTGAACGTGCGGTCAACGGTCTTACCCGAGACGACGTTCTTCATCTTGGTGCGAACGAAGGCGCCACCCTTGCCCGGCTTGACGTGCTGAAACTCGACGACGGCCCAAAGCTGGCCATCCATGTTGAGTACGACGCCGTTTCTGATATCAGCGGTAGAAGCCATGGGAGGGGTGTTCCGTTCAATTGATAAGGTGCGCGGGTGCAAATGGCACCTTAGGATTCTACCGGCCGAAGCCTCAGTCGCCAAAGGCTGCATCCCGCAGGCGGGTCACTGCGCGGTGACGAAATCCAGGGCCAGCCGGTACGAGTCGAAGCCGAGGCCAGCGATGACCCCGGTGGCGATGGCGCTCACGACGCTGGTGTGGCGGAACGTTTCGCGGGCGTGCGGGTTAGAAATATGCACCTCGATCAGTGGCAGACCGGCCTTTGTGACGAGGGCAGCGGCGTCTCGCAGTGCGTAACTGTAGTGGGTGAACGCTGCCGGGTTGAGGATGACCGGCATCCGCTCGTCAACGGCTTCGTACAGCCAGTGGATGAGTTCGGCCTCGTCATCGGTCTGCCGCAGATCGATGCTCACCCCGTCTCGAGCGGATGCGACCAGCAGCGTACGCAGGTCGTCCAGGTTCGCGGACCCGTACACGTCGGGCTCGCGACTGCCGAGACGCCCGAGGTTCGGACCGTTCAGAACCAGCACTGTACTCATTCACTCAGCCTAGGCCGTGGGCACCCGCCGACAAGCCGGTGCCGGTCAGGGAGCGAGAACCGCGACGCCGTGATCGTGCGCGACGAACAGGCCGGTGATGCGCATGAGCTTGCCAAACGATTCGGTCAGTTCGATGGCCCAGGCCTGGTCTGGAGCCGTGAGGGCGGCCGAACCAGGCCGTTCCAGGGTCACAATGATGCTGCCACCGGGAGCTTCTCTGGCCAGGATGTCGTTGATGCGGACGGCAAAGGGCCGCACCGAGCCCGGTTCGGGACGGAGGGGAATGCCGTCGATGGGGATCAGCATGGAGAGCTGCTGCCCATGGGCGTCGAGCAGCATGAGCCAGAGCTGCCGGCGGATGGCGTGGCCGACCAGGTCGAATACTCGTGCTCTGGCCTGCTCCGGCGTGGTCACGGGCGGAGCGTCGTCGAGCTTCACAGTCATTGTCATGCCGCCATTCTGAGCGGATCCGGCAGAGGGCGACCAGTTATCCCCAGAAAGAGTTCGGTAGGCCCGATTGTGGATAATCTCCGACGGAGATGCACCGTTGTGGCTGTGAATGCCCGCCACTCCAAACGCTCGGCCGGGGCCGTGCCGGTAGAATGAAAATCCGATGCTGGCTGTGGCCGCGTCACCCGACCACTGCTAACGGAGGCAGACGCTCATGGGATACGGCTTGAAGGGTTCTTCGTCGGTCCCGACCGGCGACGCGCGGGAGAACATCGTCGCCCTGGAACGGGCTCACGAATCCGCGATGACCGATCGGGTTTTCCAAACCGGCGTGCGCAAGCTCGTCCAGGATTCCTGGCAGCGTTCCCTGTCCCTGAGCCTGGACCCGTCAAGTGTTGCCCCGGAGCGGGCGCTGACCGACGCCGAGTTACGCGACCTGCGCAACCAGCATCCGCTCGCCGCGGTGTTACCGGTCGTGCACAACCTGCTCATTCGTCATGCGGTCGACGCCGAGCTGATCGTCGCCATCGGTGACGAAGCCGGTCGGTTGCTCTGGATCGACGGAGACCGCGTGCTGCGTCGCCGGGTTGAGGAAATGCTGTTCGTCGAGGGTGCCGACTGGTCGGAAAGCCGAGTAGGAACGAGTGCACCGGGCACCGCCCTCGCCCTGGACCGCGGCATCCAGATTCGACGGGCCGAACACTTCAACGCTCTCGCGCACCCGTGGAGCTGCACGGCCGTTCCCATTCACGACCCGGACACCGGCAAGATCCTCGGCGTGATCGACATCACCGGCGGTGACCAAGCCGTCGCTCCGCAAACTCTGCCCCTGGTCGAGGCCGCCGTCGCCGCGATGGAGGCGGAGCTGCGAATCCAACGCCTGGACCGGCCGCATGCCGCGCCGCCCGCCCAGCGGTCGCGCCTCTCGCTATCAACGACCGTGCCGCGACTGGCTCCGGCCGTTCTGAGTGTTCTCGGCACCGACCACGGCCAGTTGCAGTGCGGCGGCAGCACAGCGGATGTCTCGCCCCGCCACACCGAGATTCTCACGCTCCTGGCCTGGCACCGCGAAGGACTCTCCGCCGATCGTCTGGCCGGTTATCTCTTCGATCACGACACAGCGGTGGAGACGCTGCGCGCCGAAATGGTGCGGGTACGCAAGGTACTCGCCGTGCTCGACCCTCCGATTACGATCACCTCCCGACCGTATCGGTTGGAATCCCGACTCGAACTGGATGCGCAGCAGGTGCTGGCTTTTCTGGAGCGCGGCGCCCACCGGGTGGCTCTCGGCGCCTACCGCGGGGCTGTGCTCCCGGGATCGTCGGCTCCCGGGATCGTAGAAATTCGTTCAGAAGTGAGCAGCCGACTGCGTGAGGCGATGCTCGCGGATGCTTCGGTCGATCTGCTGCTGACCTACGCGCGTACCGAGGAAGCCACCTGGGACACCGAAGTCTGGCGCGCCTGCCTCGAGCTGCTTCCAGCCCGGTCGCCCAAACGGGCGACGGTCGTGGCGCATCTTGCGCGCATCGAAGACGAAATTGGCGAACATCGCAACATTCTGCAACGTTCCCGCTCCTAGAGTCGGATCAGGCCGCAGGTTTGCGAGCCCGACACCGTCGTCGAAATAGGAGTGACATGACCGTCTACGCAGCCCCCGGAACACCGGGCTCCAAAGTTACCTTCAAGTCTCGGTACGAGAACTGGATCGGCGGCGAGTGGGTCGCCCCGGTCAAGGGCCAGTACTTCGAAGACATCACCCCTGTCACTGGCAAGCCGTTCGCCGAGGTCGCCCGCGGCACCGCCGAAGACATCGAGTTGGCCCTCGACGCCGCCCACAAAGCCGCACCGGCCTGGGGTAAGGCCAGCCCCACCGAACGTGCTGCCGTTCTCAATAGGATCGCTGACGTGATCGACGCCAACGTCGAGATGCTGGCCGTCGCAGAGACCTGGGACAACGGCAAGGCCGTGCGCGAAACGATCAACGCCGACATCCCCCTCGCCGCCGACCACTTCCGCTACTTCGCCTCGGCCATCCGCGCCCAGGACGGCGACCACGCGCAGCTCGACGGCGACACCGTCTCGTACCAGTTCCACGAGCCGCTTGGCGTCGTCGGCCAGATCATCCCGTGGAACTTCCCCATTCTGATGGCCGTTTGGAAGCTCGCCCCGGCCCTCGCCGCCGGCAACGCGATCGTGCTCAAGCCGGCCGAGCAGACCCCGGTTTCGATTCTCGTGCTGATGGAACTCATCGGCGACATCCTCCCCCCCGGAGTGGTCAACGTCGTCAACGGTTTCGGTCTCGAGGCCGGCAAGCCGCTCGCCTCGAGCAACCGGATTCGCAAGATCGCGTTCACCGGGGAGACCACGACCGGTCGTCTCATCCTGCAGTACGCCTCCGCGAACATCATTCCCTCCACTGTCGAGCTCGGCGGCAAAAGCCCGAACATCTTCTTCAGCGACGTCGCCCAGGAGAAGGACGCGTTCTATGACAAGGCCCAGGAAGGCTTCGTGCTGTTCGCCTTCAACCAGGGCGAGGTCTGCACGGCCCCGAGCCGCGCGCTGCTTCAGAAGCCGATCTACGACAGCTTCCTCGGCGACGCCGTCACCCGGGCCAAAAAGATCATCCAGGGTAACCCGCTCGACACCGACACCCAGATGGGCGCCCAGGCGAGCAACGACCAGCTCGAGAAAATCCTGTCCTACATCGATATCGGCACCAAGGAAGGCGCCAAGCTCGCCCTCGGCGGCGAACGTGCTGACCTCGGCGGGGACCTCACCGACGGTTACTATGTGCAGCCGACCATCTTCGAAGGTCACAACAAGATGCGCCTGTTCCAGGAGGAGATCTTCGGACCGGTACTCGCGGTGACGAGCTTCACCGACTATGACGACGCAATCTCGATCGCCAACGACACCATTTACGGCCTCGGTGCCGGTGTCTGGTCGCGCAACGGCAACGTCGCCTACCGGGCTGGCCGCGACATTCAGGCCGGCCGGGTCTGGGTCAACAACTATCACGCCTACCCGGCCGGTGCAGCGTTCGGCGGGTACAAGAGCTCGGGCATCGGTCGCGAGAACAACAAGCTCGCGCTCGGTCATTACCAGCAGACCAAGAACCTGCTGGTGTCGTATTCCGAGAACAAGCTGGGCTTCTTCTAAGCCATACCTTGGCCTGCGCCAGAGCCCCCGTCGGGTGGGAGTTCTGCCGCAGGTCTGGCCCGGGGGCTGCCGACGACGTAACGTCGTAGGCAGCCCCTTTTTTTACCGTCACTTCTGTAGAAAGGCCCGTCAATGTCGACATCTACGATAACCGCGTCGGTCACGATCGCCGGCGAAACCGTCCCTCGCGTCGAGCTCACTCCGGTGGCCGTCGACCTGCTGCGCAGCCTCTGGGAAGAGCACGGACCACTCATGTTCCACCAGTCCGGCGGATGCTGCGACGGCAGCTCGCCGATGCTGTTCATGGCGGGCGAATTCATCACCTCCGACCAAGACGTGCGCCTCGGCCAGTTCGATCTGGCCCCGGTCGGTGAGCCCGGGCAGCCCCTCGACTTTTGGATGTCGGCCGAACAGTTCAATTACTGGAGCCACACCTTCCTCACGGTCGATGTCGTGCCGGGGCGCGGCAGCGGCTTCAGCGCCGAAGCACCGCGCGGCGTGCGCTTCCTGATCCGCTCCGAGCTCATGAGCACGGTAGCCCCGTTCGCCGGCACGACCGACACCGTCGAAGCAGATGCCGCCGCATCCCCCACGCAGGCTGTTTCGGCTTGAGCCCTACTGACCGATGGCCTGGTACGCGCTGAACAGCAACGAGGCGTCCGGGCCCTCGAGAATGGTAGGCTTGCCGACATCATCGAGCACGACGAAGCGCAACATGCCGCTGCGGGTCTTCTTGTCGCGCTGCATCGTGGCGAGCAGGGTGGGCCAGCGACCCACCGGGTAGCCGGTCGGCAGGGTGAGCGATTCGAGGATGGTGCGGTGCCGGTCGACGACCTCGACCGAGAGCCGACCACTGAGGGCGGCGAGTTCCGCCGCGAACATCATGCCGACGGCGACGGCTGCGCCGTGGCGCCAACCGTACCGTTCCGCGTGTTCGACCGCGTGGCCGAGGGTGTGGCCGTAGTTGAGGATCTCGCGGAGGCCGGCCTCTTTGAAATCCTCGCCCACGATGCGGGCCTTCATGGCGATGGAGAGTTCGATCAGCCGCCGAAATTCGGGGGTGGTCGGGTCGGTGGCGCGGTCGACATCCGCTTCGATGATGTCGAGGATCTCGGGAACCTGGATGAAACCGGCCTTGACGATTTCAGCGAAGCCGGCGAGGACCTCGTTGCGGGGCAGTGCGTCGAGCAGGTTCAGGTCGCAGAGTACGGCGGCCGGCGCGTAGAAGGTGCCGACGAGGTTTTTGCCCTCGGCGGTGTTGATGCCGTTCTTGCCGCCGACGGCCGCGTCGACCATGCCGAGCACGCTCGTGGGGATCTGCACGAGTTTCACGCCGCGCAGCCAGGTCGCCGCGACGAAGCCGGCCAGGTCGGTGACGGCGCCGCCGCCGAGGCCGATAACGGCGTCGGTGCGGCTGAAGTCGGATTGACCCATGATTCCCCAGCAGAAGGCGGCAACTTCGACGCGCTTGGCCGCCTCGGCGTCGGGAATCTCGGCCAGCAGCACTTCGGAATAGGTCTCGAGCAGGTTGTCGCGGAGGGCGACGGCGCGGGCCCCGACCGTGGAAGTGTGCACGATGAGCACCTTGGTGACGCCGCTGCCGAGCTGCTCGGCGACGGTATCGACCAGGCCGCGCCCCACACTGACCGGATAGCTGTCGACCCCGGTCACGGTGATCACGGTGGTAGCGGTCTGTTGGGAGATCTCAGTCATCATTTCTTTCTTGAACCCAGTTCACGATTTCGTCGGCGATGCCGCTGATGGGCCGGTTGGAGGTATCCAGGCGAATCGTCGCGAGGGATTCATAGACCTCGCGGCGCAGGTTGTAGATGCGCTCCCAGTCGGCTATACCGCCGGGCAGGAGCGGGCGTTTGGTGCCGCCGAGGCGTGCCTGCACGGCCGCGGTGGTCACGCTCAGGTAAACGACGGTCGCGTCGGCAAGATCGGACTGGGTCTCGGCGTGCAGAACCGCTCCCCCACCGAGCGAGACGACGGCCGGCTCGCCAAGCGCCCAGTCCACCGCTTCGCGCTCAACGATACGAAAGTATTCTTCTCCCTCACGAGCGAAGATCTCCGGAATCGGACCGTAGGTTTCCACGATGCGCTTGTCGGTGTCGATGAAGGGCACGTCGAGGCCGCGGGCCACCCGGCGACCGATCTTGGTCTTGCCGGCGGCCATCGGCCCGATGAACACGATCGGCAACAGCGAGTTTCGCCGGGTCAGCATGGCTTCAGCCGGCTCGCGGTCACAGCGATGCGTCGCTCGCCGCGCCGGTGCGCAGGTTGGTGGGAATGTTGGCCAGGTACGACGTGAGGTTGCGGCGGGTTTCCCCGATCGAGTCTCCCCCGAATTTCTCGAGCACCGAGTTCGCGAGAACGAGCGCCACCATGGCCTCGGCGACGATGCCGGCCGCCGGAACGGCACACACATCGGAACGTTGGTGGTGCGCGGGAGCCGGTTCGCCCGTGGCCACGTCGACCGTGCGCAGCGCCCGCGGAATCGTCGCGATCGGTTTCATGCCGGCGCGAACCCGCAGCACCGTGCCGGTGCTCATGCCGCCTTCGGTGCCGCCGGCCTTGTCGCTGACTCGTTGGATGGCGCCATCCGCCTGCACCAGTTCGTCGTGGGCGGCCGAGCCGCGGCGGCGGGTGGTCTCGAAACCGTCTCCGACTTCAACGCCCTTGATCGCCTGAATACCCATCAGGGCAGCGGCAAGTTGCGAATCCAGGCGGCGGTCCCAGTGCACGAAGGACCCCAGGCCGGGGGGCAGGTTGTAGGCGAGAACTTCGACGACGCCGCCGAGGGTATCGCCGTCCTGGTGCGCGGCATCCACTTCAGCCACCATCAAAGCGGATGTCGCCACGTCGAAACAGCGCAGCAGGTCGGCGTCGAGGGTTTCGACATCGCCGGGCTCCGGCAGCGGCGAACCGTCGGGCACGCGCACCGGACCGATGGCGATGGTGTGGCTGACCAGCTCAATTCCCAACTCGTTCAGGAAGGACCTGGCTACCGCGCCGAGCGCTACCCGCGCAGCGGTCTCGCGGGCGCTCGCCCGTTCGAGCACCGGACGGGCTTCGTCGAAGTCGTACTTCTGCATGCCGGCGAGGTCAGCGTGGCCCGGGCGGGGGCGGGTCAGGGGGGCGCCACGGCCGCGCGCGAGGGTGGCAGGGTCGACCGGTGCTGCACTCATCACGTCGACCCACTTGGGCCATTCCGAATTACCGATGCGCAGCGCGACCGGCCCACCGAGGGTGAGTCCGTGCCGCACCCCACCAGAGAGGGTGAGCTCATCTTCTTCGAACTTCATGCGCGCGCCTCGGCCGTAGCCGAGCTTGCGGCGCGCCAGATCGAGGCGGATCGAATCAAGGGTGACCGGGATTCCAGCGGGCAAACCCTCGACAATGGCGATGAGTTCGGGGCCGTGAGATTCTCCGGCGGTAAGCCAACGAAGCATGGTTCCTATCTTTCCACAGCAGTATGGGGTCCAGCGTCACCGGGACGAGCGTCACCGGGGCCGGAGTCGCGGGTCAGCGCACCGCGCATGGCCGCCAGTACGGCAGCCTCATCGGGCAGTGGCTCGAACGGGTCAGCGGTAACGAAGACCCGAACCTGAATGAGCGCCTGGTGCAGCAACATGCCCAGGCCGTTTAGCACGGTGCCGCCGGCTTCCTGCCACGACGTGGCCACACCGCTCGGCCACGGCGAATAGGCCACGTCGAACAGAACAGCCCGTTCCCGTAGTGCGAGCGGCAACGGTGCCGGCAGCATGGTTCCCCCCGGCAGGGTGCTGATCACGACGTCGCTGTCCACACGGGTAGCGCCGCTGAAATCTTCCAGTTCGACCACAACGCCGAGCGACCGACCGAGTTCGACGAGGGGCAGTGCCTTCTGCGGGTCCCGCACGAGCACCGTGACAAACTCGGTGCCGAGTTCCGCCGCCGCCATTAAAGCGGATGCCGCCGTTGCTCCGGCTCCGAGCAGGGTCACGTGCGCGGCGCGGGTGACTCCCCCTTCGGCAAGGGCTCGCACCAGCCCGGCAACATCCGTGTTGTACCCGCTCAGGGTGCCGCGACCGTTGACCCTTCGCAAAAGAACGGTGTTGACCGCACCGGTCAGCTGGGCGACCCGATCGCAGTCGTCGATGAAGGGCAGCACCTCCTGTTTGAGCGGCATGGTCAGGGACAGGCCGCGCCATTCTGGACCGAGCGTGCTCAGGAACATGGCCAGGGAGCCGCACTTCACCTCAACGGCCTCATAGGTCCAGTCGAGGCCGAGCTGCCGGTAGGCGGCCCGGTGCAGCATCGGCGACCGGGAATGCTTGATCGGCGAGCCGAGCACCGCGAGCCGATTCGACGTGAGACTATCCATATTCGGGGTGCTCCCTCATCCAGTTCTGCCAGACGACGACCGCCGCATCATGCTCGGCCACCGTGGTGGAGAAAACCGTCTCCCCGGTATCGAGGTTGACCGTCACGAAAAACAGCCAGGGTCCTTCGGCCGGGTGCACGGCGGCGTCGATTGCGAGGTCGCCCGGGTTCGAAATGGGCCCGACGACCATACCCGGACGCGCGTAGGTGTTGTACAGGTTGCCAGCATCGGCGCGTTCCGCGTCGGTCGTGGTCACGAGATGAGTGTTGCCGGTGCCGTAGGCGACCGTTGCGTCGGACTGCAACAGGCCGCTCTCCCACTGGGCCGGGTCCAGCCGGTTCAAAAAGACCCGCGCCACCTTGTAGTAATCGTCGCGCAGACCGGCCTCGCGCTGAATCAGCGAGGCAAACACGATGGTCTTCCAGCGATCGGCGACGGCGACTCCGGCAGCGTCGAGAGCCTCATACTGCCGGTTTACCATGGACTGCAAAACGATCTGGGCGGTGTCCCCCGGCGCGAAAGTGTAGGTGGCCGGAAAGAGAAAGCCCTCGAGGGTGGTCGCCTCGGCGGGCAGGCCAAATCCGGCCACGTTGGCGGCGGCGGCCTGCAGGTCGGCGAGGGGAATATCGGTTCCCTCCGAGATCGACTGCAGCACGTCAACGGCCGCGGTGCCCTCGGGTACGATCACGGTCTGGTTCAGTCGCGTGCCGTCATCGAGCAGGGCATCGAGGGCGGTGCTGGCAGCCATCTTGGTCTTCAACTGGTAGGCGCCGGGCTGGAACACCGGTTCCGGAGCAGTCTCCAACAAAATGGAGTAGAAAGCGTCGAAGCTCTTCACTACGCCCTGGTCGACGAGAGTGCTCGTAATATCGGAACCGCCGTCGCCCTCGTGAATCATGATGACGATATCCTCACCGGTGGCTGCTTCCTCAGCGGTGAAATCGGCCGGTCCCTGGGTGGCCGCGATAATCTGGGAAATCGGCCCCTGCAGAAAAAAGTAGGCGCCGGCCACGAGCGCGGCCAGCACGGCGAAGACGATGAGGCAGCCCCAGGCACCCTTGTGGCTGCGCTTTTCTCGCGGTGGTTCGTCGGCGAGCAGTGAGCGGCGGTTGGTGCGTCCGCGACCGAAATCAGCTGGCTCGGCTGGCTCCGGGTGCGGCGCGGCGCGGCGCGGCAACCGCGGGGCGTCGGCGGACTCCGCCCGAAGGCGGGGTTCTGACTCGCTCGTGCGCGCGGCTAAACCCGTGATCCAGGCCGCAGCGTCAGCTCCAGTGCCAGTGCCAGTGCCAGCTCCAGTGCCAGCTCCAGTCGCAGATTCAGGGCCCTTCTCAGGGCCATTCTCAGCGCCAGTCGCCGTGCCGGCCTCAGCGCCAGTCGCCGTGCCGGCCTCAGCGGCCTGCACGGCAGCGGCCTGTTGCGCGCGCCACTGACGGCGGCTCAGCGGTGGCTCTTCCGGGGTGGAACTCGGCACGTTACAGCCTCTCGGTCGGTTCGACGGGCGAGCCAGCTGGTCGCCCCGAGGCACGCTCACTGTCAAGCGCGTGTTGCAGAATAATAGTCGCGGCAACCTGATCGATCACTGGCCGCTGCGTCTTAGCCGGCCGACCGGATGCCCGCAACGCGGACTGCGCCGACACGGTGGAGAGCCGTTCGTCGACCAGACGCACCGGTACGTTCAGGGCCCGCGCGAGTCGGTTGGCGAAGTCAACCGCGTCGTCGGTCGAGGCCGTCGCGTTTCCGGACAGCGCCAGGGGAAGCCCGACGATGACCTCCACCGCTTCAAGCCCCAACACAACCGTGCGAATGCGGGCGAGGTCGGTCACGCCAGCCTGATCCCTGGCCACGGTTTCAACCGGCGTGGCCAGCATGCCGTGGTTGTCGCTACGAGCCAGGCCGATGCGCACCTTGCCGACGTCAACGCCCACGCGCACGCCGGAACGCATTTGGTGCGCGGGCACGACCTCGACCGCCCCCGCCTCCGACCTGTCGGTGCGGGGCCGAGCCGGGGTTCGGTCGGAACGCATTTTCAGCGGCTGATCGCCGCGACGACGGCCTGAAGCGCAGCCGGAATGGCGTCCCCATTGGGGCCGCCGCCCTGGGCAAGGTCGTCCTTGCCGCCGCCGCCACCGCCGAGGATACCGGCGACGGTCTTGGCGAGAGCGCCGGCCGTGTGTCCGGCATCCCTGGCCGCCTGGTTGGTGGCAACGATCACGACCGGCTTGTCGGCGGCAACGGCCGAGAGGGCAACGACGACCGCGTCGGTTCCGAGGCGTTCCCTGGTCGCGAGGGCCAGCATGCGCACGTCGTCCGGGGAGCCCAGCACGCCGAGATCTTCGGCGACGACGGTTACGGCGCCGACCCGACGGGCCGTGGCCAGCAGGGCGGGAACCCGGTCGGTCAGGGCGCGGGCTTCGAAGGCGGCGATCTTCTTTTCGGCCGCTTTCAAACTCGTGACCAGATCGCTGATGCGCTGGGGGAGCTGGTCGCGCGGTGTTTTGAGGCTCGAGGTGAGCTCGGACACCAGCATCCGTTCAGCAGCGAGGTCGCGGAAGGCTTCGAGGCCGACGAGCGATTCGACCCGCCGGTTGGTCGATCCGACCGAAGCCTCGCTGATCAGGTTGATCATGCCAATCTCAGCGCTACTGGAGACGTGGGTGCCGGCACAGAGTTCGCGGGACCACGGACCGCCGATGTCAACGACACGCACGACGTCGCCGTACTTCTCCCCGAACAGGGCCATGGCACCGAGCGCCTTCGCCTCCGCAAGGGGCAGCTCCCGGGTGGAGACCGGCAGGTTGTCGCGGATGGCGTTGTTGGAAATCTCTTCGATCTCGGTGCGGGTCGCCGGTGACAGGGCCTGGTTCCAGGAGAAGTCAAGACGAAAAAATCCGGCTTTGTTGTAGGAGCCGGACTGGTGGGCGTTCGGGCCGAGCACCTGGCGCAGGGCCGCGTGCAAAACGTGCGTTCCGGAGTGCGCCTGGCGGGCGCCGCGACGCCAGCTCTCGTCGACCACGCTGGTTGCGCTGTCGCCGACAGCGACCTCACCGGACTGCACGAGCACCTTGTGACTGATCAGTCCCTTGACCGGCTTCTGCACGTCGAGCACCTTGAGCTCGTAGCCGGGACCGACGATGAGACCCGCATCCGCTTCTTGCCCGCCGGATTCGGCCCACAGGGCGGTTTCGGCGAGGATGACCTCCGCCGTCTCACCAGCGACCGCGCTCGTGACGGACTCGCCGTTCACAATGAGGCCCAGCACGCTCGACTCGTTCTGCAGGTCGTCGTACCCGGTGAACACGGTCTCGCCGAGGGCGCGGAAGACGCTGTAGACGCCGAGGTCGGCGAGGGTTGTCTTTTTGGACTTCGCATCGGCCTTCGCCATGGTGCGTTGCTTGGTCATGAGCACGTCGAACGCGTCGCGGTTCACGCTCAGGCCGGCCTCTTCGGCGATCTCGAGGGTGATCTCGATCGGGAAACCATAGGTGTCGTGCAGCAGAAAAGCGGTGGGACCAGCCAGTTCGGTCTTGTTGGCCTTTTTGGTCTTCGCCACGGCGAGGTCGAGCACGGCGCTGCCGCTCGCGAGGGTACGCAGGAAGGTTTCTTCCTCGGCGAACGCCGCCTGGCTGATGCGACCGAAGTCGCTCTTGACCTCGGGATACGCGGCGCTCATGGCGTCGCGGGAGGCTGGCAGCAGCTCAGGCAGGCTCACGGTGTCGACGCCGAGCAGGCGCATGGCGCGCACGCTGCGCCGCAGCAGGCGGCGGAGGATATAGCCGCGCCCCTCATTCGACGGCATGACGCCGTCGCTCATGAGCATGAGGGAGGAGCGCACGTGGTCGGCGACGATGCGCATGCGCACATCGTCATCGTGATCGGCGCCATAGCGTCGGCCCGACAGGGCGGCCGCGCGGTCGAGCACCGGGCGTACCTGGTCGATCTCGTACATGTTCTCGACGCCCTGCTTGAGGAAGGCGACACGTTCCAGGCCCATACCGGTGTCGATGTTCTTCTTCGGCAGGTCGCCGAGAATCTGAAAGTCGCTCTTGCCGGTGCTTTCGCCGCGCAAATACTGCATGAAGACGAGGTTCCAGATTTCGACGTAACGGTCGTCGTCGGTGGCCGGTCCGCCGTCCCTGCCGTAAGCGGGTCCACGGTCGAAGAAGATCTCCGAGCAGGGGCCGGCCGGCCCCGGCTGGCCGGTGGACCAGTAGTTGGATTCCATGCCGAGACGCTGAATGCGGTTTTCCGGCACTCCGAGTGCACGCCAATAGCGGTGCGCCTCGTCGTCGTCGAGGTAGATGGTGACCCAGAGGTCACTCTCTCGAAAACCATAACCGCCCTGATTCTCCGGGGTGGTCAGCAGCTCCCAGGCGAAGCCGATGGCCTCCTCCTTGAAGTAGTCGCCGAAGCTGAAGTTGCCGTTCATCTGAAAGAACGTGCCGTGGCGCGGGGTCTTGCCGACCTCTTCGATGTCGTTGGTGCGAATGCACTTCTGCACGCTCGTGGCGCGCGGGTACGGCGCGGGAACGAGCCCGGTGAGATATGGCACGAACGGCACCATGCCGGCCACCGTGAAGAGAAGGGTGGGGTCGTCGCTCACCAGCGACGCGGACGGCACAACGGTGTGTCCACGATCGGCGAAGAAGTCGAGCCAGCGCCCGCGAATGTCAGCAGTCTGCATGGTGTCCGTTTGTTCGTGGTGCATGAATGTGGTGGTGCTTCAAATCAGGGCTGCCTCAGTGCCGCTTCAGCTCAGCGGATGCCTACGGCGCGCCGGTCACGGGCGCCGTCCCAGCGGCATCGTCGTCGAGCGCGGCGTGCAGCTCGGCCTCGCGCTGGCGGTACCCCTCGGACATGGCCTCGCCGAACTCGCGTGCTTTGGTGTCGAGTTCGGTGAAAAACGCTTTGCCCTGCTGGGTTTTGTTAACCTCGTGGGCGACCACGAAGCCCGCGGCAACCCCGATAACCAACCAGATGACGTTCTTCATGGCGTTTCTCCCTGAATCTGCGCGGCTCAGAGCCGCAGACAATAGAACCGAATTGAATGAAGCCGGGCGCCGCTAGCCGAAGCTACCGATAAGTCGGGCGCGAGAATATCAACGCCGTGTCCAGAGTAGCCGGTCAACCCCGATTGCGCCGAGGCCGCGGCCGATCGCCACGAAAGGCCGCCCGCACGCCGGCCGAGAACCCGGCGAGCTTGATCAGCGGCCCGCCGACGGTCGCCGCGAACAACGCGACGAGCGCTGAGACGTTACCGGCGACATCCGCTACGTTGCTCGTGATGGTGTCCACCCGAATCAACTGTTGGTTGGTGGAGCGGATGGTCTCGGTCGTCTCGGCAAGCATCGGGGTGATTCCGTCGCTGAGTTCGTGGATGGCCGCGGTCGTCTCGTCGAATACCCGGCCTAGTTTGACCAGCGGGATGGCGATGACCGCGACCAGGATCGCGAACACGCCGGCAGCGATGAGGCCGGCAATATCTCCACCTGACACGGTGACTCCACTCTGTTCGAGGGCTCGGCGAGAGCCCGGGTATGCAAAAGGGCGGATCACCCTGAGGTGATCCGCCCTTCAGCGTACCGGTTGGTCTAGCGAGCTGCGTAGTACTCCACGACGAGCTGGACTTCACAGGTCACGGGGATCTCGATGCGCTTCGGGGCGCGCACCAGGCGGGCCTGAAGCTTGTCGAGCTCAACCTCGAGATACGGCGGGAGCTTGGGAAGCAGGTCGACGTGTCCGCCGGCTGCTGCAACCTGGAAGGGCTCCATGCCCTCGCTGCGAGCCTTGACGTGCATGAGCTGGCCCGGCTTCACGCGGAAGGAGGGCCGGTCGACGAGCTCTCCGTCGACGAGGATGTGACGGTGCACGATCATCTGGCGAGCCTGCGCGGTGGTGCGGGCGATCGCGGAACGAACGAGGAGGGCGTCGAGACGGGTCTCGAGGATCTCGACGAGGTTCTCACCGGTCAGTCCCTGGCGACGACGAGCCTGCTCGAAGGCAATCTTGAGCTGGGCTTCGCGGATGCCGTACTGGGCGCGTAAGCGCTGCTTTTCGCGCAGGCGCACGGCATAGTCAGAATCGGTCTTGCGCTTGGTGCGGCCGTGCTCACCGGGTGCATAGGGGCGCTTCTCGAGGAAGCGGGCTGCCTTCGGCGTGAGGGCGATGCCCAGGGCGCGCGAGAGGCGAGTTTTACTGCGGGTACGTGACTTGGTAGACACGGTTTCCTTTCAATCGGACTCAATAACAGGGATACCAGGGCGAGTGCGCACAAAGACGACACAGGTCATGGGAGATCAGAGGATTGGGTGCCATGGGACGTTCGGCTACAAAACGATTCCCCTCCAAACCGGAAACGGACGCAGCCGCATGCCGAAACCAGTTGTAGGCCTGCCAAGGTTAGCACACGACCGGATACTGCTCCTCGCGTTCCGGAGGCGTGCTGCGCCCACGGGCCATGCGCTCCTCGCTCAGGCGAAAACGCGCACCCCGCGGACAACCAGCCCCGCCCGAACCTCTACTGATTGCGAACGATGCGGCGGATTTTGAGCAGACGAGCTGAGATGTCGCGCTCGTGGCCGTGCTCGGTCGGTACGTAGTACTGGGTACTTTTCAGTTCGGAGGGTGGGTACTGCTGGGTGACCACGCCGAGGGCGTCGTCGTGTGGGTACAGGTAGCCCTTGCCATGCCCGAGGCGCTTGGCGCCCGGGTAGTGCGCGTCACGCATTCCCTTGGGCACGCGGCCCATCTTGCCGGCCCGCACGTCGGCGATCGCCGCGTCGAGGGCCATGTAGGCAGCATTGGATTTGGGGGCGGTCGCGAGGTGCACGACAGCCTGCGCGAGGGGAATGCGCCCCTCTGGCATGCCAATCAGCGCTACGGCGTCGGCGGCGGCCACGGCGATCAGCAGCGACTGCGGGTCGGCCATGCCGATGTCCTCCGAGGCGAGAATGATGATGCGGCGACAGATGTAGCGCGGGTCCTCACCGGCCTCGATCATGCGGGCAAGGTAGTGCAGCGCGGCGTCCACGTCGCTGCCGCGCACCGATTTGATGAAGGCACTGATCACATCGTAGTGCTCGTCGCCGTTGCGGTCGTACCGCAGCAGCGCCCGATCAACCGCGAGCGAGACGATGTCGGTTGTGATCACGGGCTTGCCGGTCGTATCCGCTTCACGGGTTGATTCAGCCGAAACGGATGCCGCCTCCAGCGCCGTCAGCGCCCGCCTCGCGTCGCCCGAAGCGAGTCGGATAATCGCGCTGCGAGCCTCGGGCTCCAGCTCGAACCGGCCGGCCAGGCCGCGCGCATCAATGACGGCCCGGTCGACCACGATGCCGAGGTCGTCATCGCTGAGCACCTCGAGGGTGAGCAGCAGAGACCGGGAAAGCAGGGGGGAGATGATCGAGAACGACGGGTTCTCGGTCGTCGCCGCGACCAGGATAATGACGCCGTTTTCCACGCCGGGCAACAGAGCGTCTTGCTGGGCCTTCGAGAAACGGTGGATCTCATCGAGAAACAACACGGTAGAGAGGCCGTAGAGATCGCGGTTGGTGCGGGCGTCTTCCATCACCTGGCGCACGTCGCGCACCCCGGCGGTCACGGCCGAGAGTTCAACGAATCGTCGCCCGGAACTGTGCGCGATCGTCTGCGCGAGGGTCGTCTTTCCGGTACCTGGCGGTCCCCACAGAATAACCGAAACGCTGCCGCGCTCCCCCGTCTTGTCGCTCGCCAGACTCATCAGCGGGGATCCCGGCGTCAACAGGTGACGCTGACCGGCGACCTCGTCGAGGGTTTTCGGGCGCATTCGTACGGCGAGGGGGGCCTCAACACTGCGCAGACCCGGTTGAGCATTCGACATTCCTCCAGCGTAGTTTGTGCGTAGAGTTCTACGAGGTCGGGCGTGTTAGCGCCTGATTGCTTTTTGTTCGGCCGTCGCCAACCCCCGACGGCCCTGGAGGGGTTCCAAGTGGCTTCGAATTACAAGCTTGAGCGTGCGGCACGTGAAGAGCGCGGCCGTGTGCGTTCCTACCAGGCCCGGCGGGCCGTTCACGAACACCAGCACCGGCGTCGCGTGCGCGACAACGTGATCGCGGGCGGCGGTTTGCTCGTCGTACTGACTCTCATCGTCGTCGCGCAGGTGTTCTACTTCGACGGCGGCCCCGGCACCCCGGCGCTCACAGCACCCGGGAGCGCAACTCCGACCCCGGCCGCCACTGCGGCCGCCGGTGAGAACTCGGGTGACGTACCCGCGAGCGCCCTTGCCGAGGACCGCACCTGGACCGGCACGCTCACTCTCAATGACATTCCGCTTGGCATCGAACTCGACGGTGCGCTCGCCCCGCAGGGCGTCTCTTCCACCATCAGCCTCGCTCAGAGCGGGTTTTACACCGGCGTCAGCTGCCACCGCCTCACCGACGGCGGCTTCTTCGTGCTGCAGTGCGGAGATCCAGACGCGAACAGCACGAGCACAGATGCCACGCACGGCCCAGGTTACAGTTACGGCCCCGTCGAGAACGCCCCGGCCGACGACGTCTACCCGGCCGGCACGCTCGCGATGGCCAGGCAGAGCGGCAACGGGTACAGCATGGGCAGTCAGTTCTTCGTGGTCTACGACGACACGACCATTCCCTCCGACGCCGGCGGCGGCTACACCGTGCTCGGTCACGTCACGAGTGGACTCGACGAGCTCAAGGCCCAGATCACGGATGCCGGTACCGCTGACGCCTCCGGAGACGGCGCCCCGAAGGTGCCCACGACGATCACCGCCATAACAGTTCAGTAGGATCGATCGACCACCCTGTGCTAGTGCAATAGGCTTATCAGGGTATTTCTTAGGTTTCGCACTCTCCACTCCCGCGGATCCATACACAACAACTCAGCAAAGGTGAGGCTCTTGACTACGACAGATCAGCAACCATGGGGTCGCGTAGACGAAACCGGCACGGTTTACGTGCGCGAGGCAGACGGCGAACGCGCCGTCGGCCAGTACCCGGATGCCACTCCGAAAGAGGCACTGGCCTACTTCGAACGCAAGTACGTTGAGCTCAACGGTCAGGTCACCCTGCTCGAGCAGCGTGCTAAGGGTGGCGCTCCAGCCGCGGACATCGCCAAGTCGGTCGCCAACCTGACCGTTGCCGTTGCCAATGCCAACGCCGTGGGCAACCTCGCCGCACTGGCCGAACGTCTCGGCGCCCTCGGTGGAGCCGTAAGCGAGCTCACCGAACAGCAGAGCATCGAAACGAAGGCCGCATCTGCTGCTGCCGTAGCCGAGCGAGCGGAGATCGTAACCGAGGCCGAACGCCTGGCCGCCGAAGATCCGGCCAAGACGCAGTGGAAGCAGACCAGCGCAGCCCTCGACGCCCTGTTCGCCAAATGGCAGGCCCACCAGCACGACGCCCCGCGCATCCCCAAAGGCGAGGCCAACGACCTGTGGAAGCGTTTTCGTGCCGCACGCACCACTATCGAGCAGAACCGTAAGGCGTTCTTTGCTGAACTCGACAGCGCTCACAAAGACGTTCGCGCCAAAAAGCAGCACCTGATCGAACAGGCAGAGGCCCTGGCCCCCCAGGGCGCCGACGGAGTCGGTACCTACCGCAACCTGCTCGACGAGTGGAAAAAAGCCGGCCGCAGCGGCAAGAAGCAGGACGACGCCATGTGGGCGAAGTTCAAGGCCGCCGGCGACGTGCTCTACTCGGTCAAGAGTGAGGTCGAAGCCCAAGACAATGAGGAGTTCTCCGCGAACCTCGTACTCAAGCTCGAACTACTGACCCAGGCCGAGACCCTGCTCACCACCACCGATCGCAACGCCGCGCGTGACACCCTCACCACGATCCAGCGCAAGTGGGACGAGATCGGCAAGGTTCCCCGCGACCAGGTCAAGCCAATCGAGGATCGTCTCCGCAAGGTGGAGGCTGTCGTGCGCAAACTCGACGACGACCATTGGAAGCGCAACAATCCCGAGACGAAGGCCCGCACCGAGGGCCTCGCCGGTCAGCTGAACGACGCGATCGCCAAGCTCGAGGCTGAACTCGCCACGGCACAGAAGGGCCAGAACGCCCGCGCCATCAAGGACGCCACCGAAGCGCTCGAGGCCCGAAAGTCCTGGCTCAAGGCGATCGGCGAGTAGTCCGCACGAGCACTCCCCGCGGTTATCCACACTCAGCTTGCGGCACTGCGCTTCTCCACAGATCCGGGCTCCCTCGGGGGCCTGGATCTGGTTAAGCATCATTCTGGTCGCATGACAGTTCCACGGGAACGAGTGTTCACGGTCAACGACCTGCCGCTCGCCGAACTCTACGGCGCCCGCCTCGACGGGCAGGTTTTTCAACTCGCCGACTCCTGGTGTGTGATCGACGAGATAGACGGATGCTCCAGCCGAGCCGTCGCTGCCAGCCAGCTGGTCCCGCCCCGCGCCATCGCCGAGCGGCTCACTGCCGCGTGGATCTACGGCGTGGCACCGGAGCCGCGCCGGCACCAGTTCTGTGTCGTGATCGGGGCTCGTACGACGGCACTGTGGTCGCCGCGGGCGCAGGTGCGCGAGATCGTGCGCACCCCTGAAGACGTGCACACTATTGCGGGCGTGCGGATCACCACCCCCCTGCGTACCGCCGTCGATCTGGCCCGTTACACACCGCCGTCAGCATCGTCAGCATCATCGTCGTCGAACGAACTCACCGCGCTGCTGGCACGCCTGCTGCACTACGGCACGTACGCCGATGTCACGGACGCCGTGCACCTGTGCAAACGGGGCAGCGCCGCCCACAGCACCCTGGCCGTCGCCCGATTCGCGGCCGTTAGCGCACCGCTTTCTGCGCTGCGCCAACGCACCGACCCGAGCAGTCGACCAGTGCCGCCGGTTAGCCGTCGCTGACCCGATAGACGTCGTAGACGGCATCAATGCGCCGCACGGCGTTGAGTACGCGGTCGAGATGGGTGGTGTCCCCCATCTCGAATACAAACCGGCTGAGTGCCAGCCGGTCGCTCGAGGTGTTGACGGTGGCCGAGAGAATGTTCACGTGGTGCTCCGACAACACGCGCGTGACGTCGGAGAGCAGTCCGGACCGGTCGAGGGCTTCAATTTGAATGTGCACCAGGAACAGACTCTTCGAGGTGGGTGCCCACTCCACCTCGATCATGCGCTCGGGTTCCTTGAGCAGGGACTGCACGTTGTGGCAGGCGGCCTGATGCACCGAGACGCCAGCGCCGCGGGTGACAAAGCCGACGATCTTGTCCCCCGGCACGGGCGTGCAGCACCGGGCCAGCTTGACCAGAATGTCTGGCGCACCGCGAACGAGCACTCCCGAGTCACCGTTACGGGCGGTTTGCGGCCGGCCCCGTGCGGCGACCGGAAAGTCGTTGCTGTCGTTGTCTTCGATGCTCTGCACCGAGGAGACAACCTTCTCGAGCACGGACTGGGTGGAGACGTGGCCCTCACCGACGGCGGCGTAGAGCGCCGATACATCCTCGTATTTGAGTTGGGCGGCAACCTCCGCGAAGGAGTCCTGGTTCATCAGCTTCTGCAGCGGAAGGTTCTGCTTGCGCATTGCCCGCGCGATCGCGTCGCGGCCCTGCTCGATGGCTTCGTCGCGGCGCTCCTTGGTGAACCACTGCCGAATCTTGTTGCGCGCCCGAGGGCTCTTAACGAAGTTCAGCCAGTCTTTGCTCGGGCCGGAGTCGGGGTTCTTCGAGGTGAAAACCTCGACCACGTCCCCCGTGATGAGCTCACTCTCAAGCGGTACCAGTCGGCCGTTGACCTTGGCGCCCATGGTGCGGTGGCCGACCTCGGTGTGCACGGCATAGGCAAAGTCGACCGGGGTAGCGCCGGAGGGCAGGCCGATGACGCGGCCTTTCGGCGTGAAAACGTAGACCTCTTTGGCACCGATCTCATAACGCAGCGAGTCGAGGAACTCACCGGGGTCGGCAGTCTCAGCCTGCCAGTCTGAGATGTGAGCGAGCCACGCCATGTCGGTGTCGCTCTGCGGGCCGGGCCCGCCGGCACTCTTGCCGTTGACCTGTTCCTTGTATTTCCAGTGTGCGGCGACGCCGAACTCGGCGCGCTGGTGCATCTCGGTCGTGCGGATCTGAATCTCAACGGCGCGGCCGCTCGGGCCGAGCACTGTCGTGTGCAACGACTGGTACAGGTTGAACTTGGGAGTGGCGATGTAGTCCTTGAACCGGCCGGGCAGCGGCGTCCACCTGGCGTGGATCGAGCCGAGCACCGCGTAGCAGTCCCGCACGGAGTTCACGAGCACACGAATTCCGACGAGGTCATAGATCTCATCGAACTCCCGACCGCGCACAACCATTTTCTGGTAGATCGAGTAGTACTGCTTGGGGCGCCCGGCGACCTTGCCGCGAATGCGCGCCGATTTGAGATCGTCGTTGATGGTGTCGATGACCTGCTGAACGAACTCTTCCCGTTGCGGCGTGCGTTGCTTGACCAGGCTTTCGATCTCCGCGTACAACTTGGGGTACAGCACGGCGAACGAGAGATCTTCGAGTTCCCATTTGATGGTCTGGATTCCCAGGCGGTGCGCGAGGGGCGCGTAGATCTCCAAGGTCTCTGTGGCCTTGCGCACGGCGGATTCGTTGGGCACGAAGCCCCAGGTGCGCGCATTGTGCAACCGGTCAGCGAGTTTGATGATGAGCACACGAATGTCTTTGGACATGGCGACGATCATCTTGCGCACGGTCTCGGCCTGGGTCGAATCGCCGTACTTCACCTTGTCGAGCTTGGTGACCCCGTCAACGAGCATCGCAATTTCATCGCCGAAGTCGGCCCGCAGGGCGTCTAGGGTGTAGTCGGTGTCTTCGACGGTATCGTGCAGCAGAGCCGCAGCGATGGTTTTAGTGCCGATGCCGAGGTCGGCCAGAATCTGTGCCACGGCGACCGGGTGTGTGATGTACGGCTCGCCGCTGCGACGCAGCTGACCGTCATGTGCGCGCTCAGCGGCCGTATAGGCCCGTTCGATGATCGACAGGTCCACCTTGGGGTGGTTCAGTCGCACCGTCTTGATCAGGCGGTCGACGGCTCCGGCAGGCTGCGCCCGGGAGAAGATGCGGGGAACCAGACGGCGCAGAGACGCCGGGGAGGGGGTCGTCGTGTCCGTCATAGTCTCACCTCGTACGTCGTCCTATCATCTGCGCGAGCCCGGCGAAGATGCAGGGGCGGGTTCGCGTACTGTCAATTATGCCGGTTCTGCGGGAGGCACCCGTACGCCGCAAGCGATCACGCGCCGGTCACACGCAGAAACGGCCGGCCCGCACGGACCGACCGTTCCGTTCCACGGATTGCTGGAGCTACGCCGTGACGCTCTCGGCGGCCGGAGCCGACGCTTTCGCACGGGCCGCCAGGGCTTTCTTGTCATGCTTGCGGATGGCATCCTCACCGTTTCGCAGCTGGGCGTACAGCGGCGAGGCAATGAAGATGGTCGAGTAGGTCCCAACCAAAATTCCGATAAGCAGGGCAAGCGAGATGTCGCGCAGGGTACCGGCCCCCAGCACGAACGCACCGATAAACAGAATGGATGCCACTGGCAAAGCCGCCACTACGGACGTGTTAATGGAACGCACGAGCGTCTGATTGACGGCGAGGTTGACCGATTCGGAGAAGGTTCGGCTCGAGCCTGAACCGTCGAAGTTGGTATTCTCACGAATCTTGTCGAAGACCACGACCGTGTCGTAGAGCGAGTAGCCAAGAATCGTCAGAAAACCGATCACCGCGGCCGGTGTGATTTCGAAACCGGTGATTCCGTAGAATCCGGCGGTGATGACGAGGTCGTGCAGCAGCGCGACCATGGCTGCCACCGACATCTTCCAGGTGCGAAAGTAGATCGCCATGATGATGCCGGCGAGTACGAGGAACACGACGAGAGCGCGCAGAGCCTGCCCGGTGATGTCCTGACCCCAGGTGGCTCCGATGAACGAGGTGGCCACTTCAGCGACCGGCACGTCGAAGGCGGCAGCGAGTGCGTCGCGCACTCCTGTCGTCTCCGTTTCGGACAGCTGGTCGGTCTGCACGCGCACACCATCGGAGCCGACGGTGGAGATCTTCGGAACGGCATCGGGAACGACGCTCGCCACGGCATCCGTTGCGATGCTCTCGGACTGGCTCGTCGTCTGCGAGACGACGAACTGGCTTCCGCCGGTGAACTCGATACCGAAGACGAACCCGCCGCGCAGCAGGAACGGGCCGACCAGGGCGATGAGGATCATACCGGCGGCGATCAGATACCAGAGTTTGCGACGCCCGACGATATTGAGCGAACGAGCGCCCGTGTAGAGATCATTTCCAAATTTCGAGAAGCTGGCCATCAGGAATCCTTCCCGTCCGTCGATCGATCAGTACTGGTACCCGCAAGCTTGGTGCCCACGAGCTCAGACGCCTTACGCTCGGCGATCGTCTGTCGCTTGGTGGCCTCCTTGCTCGAGGAAGAGACTTTGGTCGGCGATATCGACGCCGAGGGCTCGAACCGAGCCCGTCCGCGGTACACAGCGCCGAGGGCGCGCGGGTCGAGTCCGCTGAGTTTGTGGCCCTCGTTGAAGAATTTCGTCTTGGCGATCAGCTGCAGCATCGGGTGCGTGAACAGGCTGACCACGAGAAGGTCGACGATCGTGGTGAGACCGAGGGTAAGGGCGAAGCCACGCACATTGCCAACCGCGAGCACGAACAGTACGGCGGCGGCGAGGAAGTTGACGACGTCGGAGGCGACAATGGTGCGGAAAGCGCGCTTCCAACCGGCTTCGACCGACGATTCCAGCCCGCGACCATCACGCAATTCGTCGCGCACACGTTCGAAGTAGACGATGAACGAGTCGGCGGTGATACCGATGGCCACGATCAGACCGGCGACACCGGCCAGCGACAGCCGATACCCCTCGCGCCAGGACAGGATGGTGATGAGCAGGTAGGTGATCACCGCTGCGACTCCGAGGGAGGCGACGGTGACCAGTCCGAGCAGTCGGTACTGTGCGAGCGAATACATGACCACGAGGATCAAACCGATCAGACCGGCGATGAGGCCGTTGAGCAGCTGCGTCGAGCCGAGCGTCGCCGAAATGGTGTCCTGGCTCTGCACCGTGAAGCTGATCGGGAGGGCACCGAATTTGAGCTGGTCGGCGAGGGCCTTGGACGTCTCCTGGTCGAACGAGCCGGTGATCTGCGGCTTGCCGTCGAGGATTGCAGCCTGCGTGGCCGGGGCCGAGATCACGTGCCCGTCGAGCACGATCGCAAACTGGTTCTGCACACCGGTGAGGTTGAACAGACGCTGGGTGACATCGGCGAACTTCGAGGTTCCATCGTTGTTGAAGACGATGTTCACAGCCCACTCGCCGGTGGTCGCACCGCTCTGCGTGGTGCGCTGGCCGTTGGTCGCGTCCGCGATCGTTGAACCATCTACCTCGACCGGACCGAGGATGTACTTGACCGAGTCGTCGGACTCGCAGGTAATGAGGGGAGCATTCGCCGGTGCCACGTTGGTCGCGTTGATTTTGCTGCAGTCGAAGGCGTCGTACTCCGCCTGGAGTGCGGGAGTGACGTAGTTGAGGTCGCTCGCGTCGGTCGGCTCAACCGCGGGTGTGGTCGACAGTGTCGGATCGACGGTCGCCTCCGGTGCCGGCGTCGCTGTACCGTCAGCGCCGACGGTCTGGCCGGACGGCTGGCCAGCGACGAGCACGGCCCGAAATTCAAGTTTGGCCGACGACTTGATGCGTTCCAGGGTGGCGTCGTCGGGGGTACCGGGGATCGATACCACGATGTTCTGCCCGCCCTGGGTATTGATCTCCGACTCTGAGACGCCGGAAGAGTCGACGCGCTGGCGGATGATGCCCACGGCCTCGCTCAGCTGGTCCGACGTGACCGTTTGCCCGCTCTCGATCTGCGGTGCGAGGATGATCTGCGTTCCACCCTCAAGGTCGAGCGCCAGCTTGGGCGTCCACGATCCGTTCTGGGTGAACACGCCGAAAGCGTTGAGGGCGATCAGGCCGACGATGAGTACGCCCAACCAGGTCAGGGAACGCCAGGCCTTTTTGGCCGGAGACGACGACTTAGCCACCTATGAACTCAGCTTTCTGTTGGCGCCCACGCCAGAATGCGTGGGCGCGCCGCGTGATGCAGTACGTATGTCGTGCCAAGCGAGTATGACCTAAAAAGCAGGAGCTACGCGTCACCCTTTTTGGGCTGCTCGGTAGTGTCAGTGTCGGTGTCGACGACTCGCTGTCCGAATTCCGGCTCAGTGAGCGAGTCGATGCTGTCGACACTGGTGTCTTCGAGATCCTCGGAAACGACCGGCTCGACCACGCGAGCGATGGTCTGGCGGTGAATTTCAACGATGACGCCGGGGGCGATTTGCAGTTCGACCTTGTTGGCCTCTTCATCGATGGCACGGATCGTACCGTACATGCCGAAGTTGGTCATGACGTCGGCGCCGGGAACCATGGTGGACTGCAGTGCCTCCTGGTCTTTCTTGCGCTTGCGTCCGTTGCGGAACATGAAGAAGACGAGAACAGCCAAAACGGCCAGCATGACGAGAGTCAGATTATCCATAGAGCGGTGAAACCTTTCGATTGCGGCACGAGTGGCCGAAGATTGTGAGTCTGGACCCAGATATGTCACGAGCAGTCGCCCGGGATTTTTTGGGTATAGACAAGGGGGCCAAATTGAATTATAGGTCAAGAAGGGTGGCACTGCCCGGTGCAGTCAAGCCCGGTGGAGCAGCCAGACCAAAGTGTTGCCACGCTGCGCTGGTGGCAACGCGCCCTCGCGGGGTACGCGTGAGGAAGCCTATCCGTACCAGGAACGGCTCCACGACCGCCTCCACCGTTTCGGACTCCTCACCCACCGAGACGGCGAGCGTGTTCAGGCCGACGGGCCCACCCCCAAAGCGCGTCAGGATGATCTTCATGACCTCACGGTCGAGTCGATCAAGACCGATCGCATCGACGTCATACAACTCAAGGGCCGCGTGCACGGCCGCGATGTCGGCCGCTCCCCCGTGCACGAGGGCGTAGTCCCGCACCCGACGCAGCAGGCGGTTCGCGATTCGCGGTGTGCCGCGGCAGCGTCCGGCGATTTCGGCGAGGGCATCCGCTTTGATCGGCAGGCCGATCAGCTGCGCGGCCCGGCCAAGAACCTGCTCGAGTTCGCTTTCGGCATAAAATTCCAGGTGCGCTGTGAAACCAAAACGGTCGCGCAGGGGGTTGGGTAGCAAACCGGACCGCGTCGTGGCACCGACCAGGGTGAACGGCGCCAGATCGAGCGGTACCGATGTTGCACCGGCGCCCTTGCCGACCATAATGTCAATGCGAAAGTCTTCCATGGCGAGGTAGAGCATTTCTTCGGCCGAGCGGGCCATGCGATGGATTTCGTCGATGAACAGCACTTCGCCGGGCACCAACGATGACAGCACGGCTGCGAGATCGCCGGCGTGTTGAATGGCCGGGCCGCTCGACATGCGCAGCGGGCGGTTGCCCTCGTAGGCGACGATCATGGCCAGGGTGGTCTTGCCGAGGCCGGGTGGGCCGGCCAGAAGGATGTGGTCTGGGGTACGATTCTGCATGGTCGCTGCGGTTAGCAGCAGCTGCAACTGCCCGCGCACCTTCTTCTGGCCGACGAATTCGGCCAGGCTCGCCGGGCGCAGCGCGCCCTCGAAGGCCAGCTCGGATTCGCTCTCCAACGAGGGGTTGCTGAGTTCAACGGCGGGATGCTCCGCGGCAGGGTAGTCGGCGGCGGGGTCGGGGTTCATGAGAGGTCCTTGCCGGTCGCAGCTGCGGCCGCCGAACCCGGTGCATGGTGCGCGGCCGGGCCGAGGCGACCGAGGGCTAGTCTGAGCACGGCGGCGACCGCCGGCGGCGCGGAATCGGGGCCGGCTACATCCGCCAATTCGGTGAGGGTTTCGTCGACGACCTCGGCCGCTACGCGTTCGGACCAGCCAAGGCCGATCAGTGCCGCCTGCACGCTCGCGGCGACGGAGGTGGCCCCCGGCTGGCGGCTCGGGGCGCTGGCAGTCGTCACGGCGAGTTTGCCGGCGAGGGAGAGCACGATGAGTTTCGCGGTCTTCGGCCCGATGCCGCTGACCTTGCGGAACGCGCCGTCGTCGTCGCCGGCTACGGCCTGGGCGATCTGGTTCGGGGTGAGCACGGCGAGCACGCCCAGGGCCGACTTGGGGCCAACGCCGGTGACTCCGACGAGCAGTTCGAAGACCGTGAGTTCATCAGCGGTGGGAAAGCCATAGAGGGTGAGCGAATCTTCGCGCACGATGAGCGTGGTCATCAGCCGGGCTTCGTCGTTGACGCGCACACCCAGTGCTGTGGCCGGAGTCACCTGCACGGCCAGGCCGACTCCCCCGACTTCGATTACCACCGTTGCTGAGCTGGCGGTTAAGCCGAGGGCTGAGAGGACAAGGCCACGTACGGAAGAGATCACCGCTTAAGACTACGGGGCACCACCGACAGTGCCGGTACAGACACCCCTGGCGCCGACCCGCGTTCAGCGGCGCGCCACGCCTTCTGGGCCGGGGTGAGGGCGCCGGTCGGGACCGCGGCAGCTTTCACCGAGGCAACGGTCGGCAGGGTGCCACCGGATGCTCCGGTTCGCCAGGCGTGGCAGATGGCGAGGGCGAGGGCATCCGCTGCGTCGGCCGGTTTGGGGATCTCGGTCAGCCCGAGGATGCGGGCGACCATGGTGCCGACCTGCTTCTTGTCGGCGGCACCATAACCGGTGATCGCGGCTTTGACCTCGCTCGGCGTGTGCAGCGTCACCGGCAGACCGCGCTGCGCGGCCAGCAGAAGGGCGACCCCGCTGATCTGAGCGGTACCCATGACGGTGCGCACGTTGTGCTGGGCGAAGACCCGCTCAATGGCGATGAACTGCGGCCGGTGGCGGTCGAGCATTTCTTCCAGCCCCTGGGACAACAGCAGCAACCGCTGCTCAAGGGGCAGATCGGGCGCGCTGCGCAGCACGGTCACGTCCACGAGGCGGGCCGACCGATTGCCGTCGACGTCGACGACGCCGACACCGCAGCGCGTGAGGCCCGGGTCGATGCCGAGAACCCGGACCGCCATCGAACTACTCTGACTCGCTCGCGAGGGTGGCCTGCACGTCGGCCGACAGGTCGTAGTTGGAATACACGTTTTGCACGTCGTCGAGGTCTTCCATCGCGTCGATCAGGTGGAACACCTTACGGGCGGTTTCGGCGTCGACCTCAATCTTGAGCGAAGGAATGAAGGCGATATCCGCTGACTCATAGTCGATGCCGGCGGCCTGCAGCGCGGTGCGGGTGGCGACGAGATCGCTCACGTTGGAGTGGATCTCGAAGGTTTCGCCCTCATCGATGACCTCTTCGGCACCGGCATCGAGAACGGCGAGCATGATGTCGTCCTCGGTGATCGTCGGCAGGTGCTTGACCACCACAACGCCCTTACGGTGAAAATTGTAGGCGACACTTCCCGGGTCGGCCATGGCTCCGCCGTTGCGGGCCATCGTGGTTCGAACTTCGGCCGCAGCGCGGTTCTTATTGTCGGTGAGACACTCGATCATGATCGCTACGCCGTGGGTGGCGTAGCCCTCGTACATGATGGTCGTGTAGTCGACCTGCTCACCCGATAGCCCGGCACCGCGCTTGACGGCGCGGTCGATGTTGTCGTTGGGCACCGAGGTCTTCTTGGCCTTCTGAATGGCGTCGACCAGGGTGGGGTTGCCCGAGAGGTCTGCGCCGCCCAGTCGGGCCGCGACCTCGATGTTCTTGATGAGCTTGGCGAACGCCTTGGCCCGCCTGGAATCGGTGACCGCCTTCTGGTGCTTGGTGGTGGCCCATTTGGAATGCCCGGACATACATCTCCCGTTGTTGTGCTCGATCAAGCTGTGTACGATCAAGTTCTTTGTGATCGCTGCGAAGTGGGTGCACGCGCGGTGCCGAGCCAGTCTATCCCGGAGTGACTTCGAGCAGCTTGTGCAGTGTGTTCAGGTTACGGGTGGTGGTCGTGTCGCGGTACTTGAGCTTGGCGCTTTTCTTGCTGAAGGCACTCTTGATGCCAACGGCCTTGCGCACCTCCCAATACAGCACACCGTGACCAAGTTCGATTCGTTCGTCGGACGGCTCGAGCTCCTTGGCGTGCCCGGCAAGTTCGCTGAGGTGGCCAGGGTCAGAGGAGAACATGACATAGGAATGCCAACCGTCGTGGTCGGCAGTGAACGGGTAGGCGCGCACGATTCGGTCGAGGGATTCGGCGTCGACGAGCACGATCCACGCTTCATACTCGAACCGCGCGGTCAGGGCCGCTTCGATGCGCACCTTGAGTGCGGCGGCATCCGCCTTGTCGACGAGCGGACTGTCGATACTGAAGAGCACATTTCCACTCGCCAGAACCGTTTTAACGTCGGTGTAGCCGAGTCCATAGAAAACGTCGGCAAGATCGGCCATGGCAATCGTAATGCCGTTGACATTGATGCCACGGAGCAGTGCTACATAACGGGTCATCGTTGACCACCGGTTGTCTGAGTCATGTCTGAACCCTAGCCACACTCGCGCGCCCGGCACAAATGAGTGTCTCCTCACCGCGCGGCGGCGACCAGTTTCTGCAGGAAATACTGGTGAAAACGGTATTCTCCGGTGATTTCCGGGTGAAAGGAGGTTCCGAGCAGGTTGCCTTGCTCCACGGCGACGCATCGCCCGTCGTCGAGGGTGGCCAGAGCCCTCGCTCGCGGGCCGACGGTCTCGACGACCGGAGCCCGGATGAACACCGCGTGTACCGGCAGGTCACCGAGCACCGGAATGTCGAGGTCGGTCTCAAAGGAGGCCGTCTGGGAGCCGAACGCGTTGCGCCGCACTTTGATGTCGAGTCCGCCGAGACTCTGCTGCCCGTTCATGCCGTCGAGAATCGTGTCGGCGAGCATGATCAGGCCGGCGCAGGTGCCGTACACCGGCAACCCGCCGCGGATGGCCGTCTGGAGCGGCTCCGCGAGGCCGAACGTGCGCGCGAGTTTGTCCATGACGCTCGATTCGCCGCCCGGAATGACCAGACCATCGATTCGGTCGAGTTCTTCCGGACGGCGCACCAGATCGACGATCGCTCCGAGCTCACGCAAAACCAGCGCGTGCTCACGAAAATCCCCCTGCAGCGCGAGCACCCCGACCCGCAGTCCTGCCGGTACAACGGTTTCTGTCGGTCGGGTACCCACGGAGAGGATCGTCACGAACGGATGCGCTACCAGCCGCGGGTGGAGAGGAGGTGCGGCGCGGGAATGTCGGACACGTTGATGCCGACCATGGCCTCGCCGAGGCCGCGCGAGACTTCTGCGATGACCTTGGCGTCGTCGTAGAACGTGACGGCCTTGACGATGGCTGCTGCGCGCTGCTCTGGGTTGCCCGACTTGAAGATTCCGGAGCCGACGAACACGCCATCAGCACCGAGCTGCATCATCATGGCAGCGTCGGCCGGGGTGGCCACGCCTCCAGCGGTGAACAGCACGACGGGCAGCTTACCGGTCGAGGCGATCTCGGCTACGAGCTCGTACGGGGCCTGCAGCTCCTTGGCAGCGACGTACAGTTCGTCACGGCTCATTGAGGTGAGGCGCTTGATCTCGCCGTTGATGGTGCGGATGTGCTTGGTGGCTTCCGAGACGTCTCCGGTGCCGGCCTCGCCCTTGGATCGGATCATGGCCGCGCCCTCGTTGATGCGGCGAAGCGCCTCACCGAGGTTGGTGGCGCCACAGACGAAGGGAATGGTGAAGTTCCACTTGTCGATGTGGTTCTTGTAGTCGGCCGGGCTGAGCACTTCGGACTCGTCGATGTAGTCGACGCCGAGTACCTCGAGAATCTGCGCTTCGACGAAGTGGCCGATGCGGGCCTTCGCCATGACCGGAATGTTAACCTCGGCGATGATGCTGTCGATCAGGTCGGGGTCGCTCATGCGGGCCACGCCACCCTGCGAGCGGATGTCGGCGGGAACGCGTTCGAGTGCCATGACGGCGACAGCGCCGGCGTCTTCAGCAATTCGAGCCTGGGCAGCGGTGACGACGTCCATGATGACGCCGCCCTTGAGCATTTCGGCGAGTCCACGCTTGACGCGGCTCGAGCCGAACTGCTCTGCGGAGTTTGATTCAGTCATAACTACGATCCTATTCCTTACACGGTGGTGGTCTGGTCGGGGCTGGTGTGGGCAGAGCGGGAACGGGCGGAGGCATACCAGCAGGCATCCGGCCGTGGGACACGAGCTAGCGGGTGGTCGTGGCTGGCCAGCCGTCGGCAATTTCACGGCGCACGTCGCCGAGCAGACGAGGAATGGCTTTAGTGCCGGCGATGATGGGAAAGAAGTTGGAGTCCAGAGCCCACCGCGGCACGATGTGCTGGTGCAGGTGCTCGGCGATGCCGGCCCCGGCGATACGCCCCTGGTTCATGCCGATGTTGAATCCGTCACAATTCGATACCTGAGTGAGCACCCGCATGGCAATCTGGGTGAGTTCACCGATCTCGGCGACCTCCTCTGGAGTGGCCTGGTCATAGGTGGCGACGTGCCGATACGGGCAGACCAGCAGGTGACCGCTGTTGTAGGGGAACAGGTTGAGCAGCACGTAGGCATGGGTACCACGCGCCACAATCAGCGCCTTCTCATCGTCCAGCCCCGGCGCGATGCAGAAGGGACAGTCGTCGGGATGCGGCTGCTGTCCATCCTGGATGTAGACCATCCGATGCGGCGTCCAGAGCCGTTGGAAGGCATCCGGAACGGCCGCGAATTCGGCCGACGTCTCGCCGGCGTCTGCCGAATCGGAACCCCGCAGCCGATCGGAAGGAATTTTGCCCACGCTAAGCCTGCACGTCGGCCGCGACGGGAATTATCGGGGCGACCGGGGAGGTCACGACCTGGGCGCGGTTCTCGATAGACTCCACGATCATGCGCACGGCCTCGGCAACCGGCACGCCGTTCTGCTGCGTGCCGTCGCGGTAGCGAAAGCTCACCGCACCGTTGGCCTGGTCGTCCTCGCCCACGATGAGCTGGTACGGCACCTTGGCCTTGGTGTGGGTGCGGATCTTTTTTTGCATGCGATCGTCGGAATGGTCGACCTCTGCGCGTACGCCGGCCTTCTTCAAGGTTGCGATCACGTCGTCGAGATAGGGGCCGTACTGCTCAGATACCGGGATGCCGACGACCTGAACCGGCGCCAACCACACCGGGAAGGCCCCGGCATAGTGCTCGGTGAGCACGGCGAAGAACCGCTCGATCGAGCCGAACAGGGCACGGTGGATCATGACGGGGCGCTGGCGACTGCCATCGTTCGCGGTGTACTCCAGGTCGAACCGTTCGGGCAGGTTGAAGTCGAGCTGAATGGTCGACATCTGCCAGGTGCGACCGATGGCGTCGCGGGCCTGCACCGAGATCTTGGGGCCGTAGAAGGCTGCCCCGCCCGGGTCGGCGACCAGATCGAGACCGGATGCCTCGGCGACCTCCCGCAGCGTCTGGGTGGCTTCCTCCCAGGCGTCGTCACTGCCGACGAACTTCTTCGGGTCTTTGGTGGACAGTTCGAGGTAGTAGTCCTCGAGGCCGTAATCGGCGAGGAGCGCCAGCACGAAGTTGAGGGTGCTCGTGAGCTCCTCTTTCATGCCTTCCTTGGTCGTGTAGATGTGGGCGTCGTCCTGGGTCATGCCGCGTACGCGGGTGAGCCCGTTGAGCACGCCGGACTTCTCATAGCGATAGACCGACCCGAATTCGAACAGGCGCATCGGCAGCTCACGGTAGCTGCGGCCGCTCGATTTGAAGATGAGGTTGTGGAACGGGCAGTTCATGGGCTTGAGATAATAGTCGACGCCCTGGCGCGTGACGTGGCCGGTCTCGTCGCGTTCCTCGTCGAGGTGCATCGGGGGGAACATGCCCTCGCGGTACCAGTCGAGGTGGCCGGAGGTTTCGAACAGGGTCGACTTGGTGATGTGCGGGGAGTACACAAAGTCGTAGCCGGCTTCGGTGTGGCGTTTGCGAGAGTAGTTCTCCATCTCCTGCCGGATGATGCCGCCCTTGGGGTGGAAGACGGCCAGGCCCGAACCGATCTCCTCGGGAAAGCTGAATAGGTCCAGCTCGGCGCCGAGCTTGCGGTGGTCGCGTTTGGCAGCCTCTTCCTGGCGAGTCTGGTACCCGCGCAGCTCGTCTTTGGTGGGCCACGCGGTGCCGTAGATGCGCTGCAGCTGCGGGTTCTTCTCCGAACCGCGCCAGTAGGCGGCGGCCAGGCGGGTGAGCGAATATCCGTTGCCGATCATGCGGGTGTTGGGCAGGTGCGGGCCGCGGCAGAGGTCTTTCCAGACCGTCTGGCCCGTCTTCGGGTCGACGTTGTCGTAGATGGTGAGCTCGGCGCCGCCGACCTCGACCGATTCTTCGTCGGCGGTCGGGCTGTTGTTGGCGGCGGCATCGCCGCCCTCGCCGGGCCCGCCCTTGATGCCGATCAGCTCGAGCTTGTAGGGTTCCGCGGCCAGTTCGGCGCGGGCCTCGTCGTGGGTGACCACGCGCCGCACGAAACGCTGGCCCTGACGGATGATGCGGTCCATCGCCTTTTCCAGCGATTTGATGTCGTCCGGCGTGAACGGCTCGGCGACGTCGAAGTCGTAGTAGAAGCCGTCGGTGACAAATGGGCCGATGCCGAGGCGGGCGGCCGGGTTCACGGTCTGCACCGCCTGAGCGAGCACGTGGGTGGCCGAGTGGCGCAGAATATTGAGGCCGTCGGGAGAATTTATGCTGACCGGTTCGACGGCATCCGTTGGCAACACGGTGGCCGCCAGATCTTTCAACTCCCCGTTGACGCGCATTGCGACAACGGATCGATCGGTGAAAAGCGCAAAGCCGTCAGCCACGTGTATAACTCCCTGTTGTTTGCCTACCCGTCAACTTTAGCGGCGTGCAGGAGCGCGCTCGTCGGCAGCAGCAAAGGGCACACCGCGTCACGGCCTTTCGGGCACAAAAAAACCCCGCTTTACCGGGGTTTTTACTGTGGGCGATACTGGGATCGAACCAGTGACCTCTTCCGTGTCAGGGAAGCGCGCTACCGCTGCGCCAATCGCCCAAGTTTCTGGGAACTGCATATTCTAAGAACCAGCACAAAGAATGGAGGTGGGTACGGGATTCGAACCCGTGTTAACGGCTTTGCAGGCCGCTGCCTCGCCTCTCGGCCAACCCACCGTATGGGTTCGTACCAGACGGGTTCATACCAAACGAATTGGAACCGGCCTTTCGACCGATTCCAGTTCATTCGAGCGGATGACGAGATTCGAACTCGCGACCCTCACCTTGGCAAGGTGATGCGCTACCACTGCGCCACATCCGCAACTGTTCGCATTTCTGCGTACTTGGAGACTCTAGCCGAATAGCAAGACGGAAACCAAACCCAGCCGTTCACGGCGTGTTGCACCGTTTGCCTGCGGGGATGCTCGGCAGCCCGTATCGGGGTCGCTGCGCCGCAGACGCCACACCGGGCGCGGCGCCGATGTGCGGCGACGCGCCAGTCTGGGCTAGTATCAAAAGTCGCACGGCAAACCCCGGAGTGCTGTGCGCGAGAAGAGTTTGGGCGATTGGCGCAGCTGGTAGCGCGCTTCCTTCACACGGAAGAGGTCGTGGGTTCAAGTCCCGCATCGCCCACCACAAACACAAAAAAGCCCCGAGAAATCGGGGCTTTTTAGTGCCCACGCCGGCTCTGTGCCGAAGGAGAGTCGCATCGGCGCAACCTAGTCTGAGATACATGGACGTGCTTCTCGATATCTGGCAACGCATGACGACACCGCATGCCGCGCTGACGCCGCTGATAGCCTGGCTGACCGTTGCCGGAGCCGCCCTGATCGTGCTCTTTCCGCCGGCCTGGCGCCTGGCCCGCCACGCCATCACAATCGTGCACGAAGGCGGCCACGGGGTCGTCGCGGTGTTCTGCGGGCGTCGGCTCGGCGGCATCCGCTTGCATTCGGATACGTCCGGTCTGACCGTGAGCCGCGGGCGCCCAACCGGCGCGGGCATGGTTTTCACCCTGCTCGCCGGCTACCCGGCCGCCGGGTTTCTGGGTCTCGGTGCAGCCTGGCTCCTCAGCCGGGGGTACGACGTTGGCCTGCTCTGGGCCCTCCTCGCCGCGCTGGCCCTGCTGCTCGTGCAGATTCGCAACTGGTTCGGACTCTGGTCGGTGGCCGTGACCGCCGCCGTGGTGTTCGGTGTCTCCTGGTTCGGGTCGGCAGAGGTGCACGGGGTGTTCGCTCTGCTCGTGACGGCGTTCCTGCTGTTCGGCGCGCTCCGCACCTCCCTCGAGCTGCAGCAATCCCGCGCACGGCGGGCCGGCTCCTCGTCGGACGCGGATCAACTGGCCCGGCTGACGCACATTCCCGGCATTATCTGGGTGGGGGTCTTTCTCACGGTGCAACTGATCTGTGTGGCGCTGAGTGCGCGGCTGCTTTTCGGCCAAGGCTGAGTGCCACAAGCGGCTAGTCGTGGCAGGGTTGAACACATGACAAATATTGCGATCATCGGCGGGCACGGAAAAGTTGCCCTCCACCTGGCTCGTTTGCTCACGGCTGACGGCCACAAAGTGAGTTCGTTGATTCGTAACCCGGCACACGCCGACGACGTCGCGGCGACCGGTGCGACGCCAGTGCTGGCCGATATTGAGAACCTGTCCACAGACGAGCTCGCGACTGCACTGGCCGGGCAGGATGCTCTGGTCTGGTCGGCCGGCGCCGGCGGAGGAAGCGCGGAGCGCACCTACGCGGTGGACCGGGATGCGGCCATCCGCTCGATGAACGCCGCCGCACAGGCCGGCATCTATCGTTACGTGATGGTGTCGTACCTGGGCTCACGCGCCGATCACGGTGCATCCCCCGACGATGGCATGTTCGCGTACTACGAAGCCAAGGCCGCCGCCGACAACTACCTGCGCGCCACCTCCCTGAACTGGACCATTCTCGGACCCAGTGCCTTGACCCTGAACCCGGCGACGGGCGCCATCAGTGTTGGTTCAATTCCGGGGGGCTCCGACCTGCCCCGCGCCGAAACCTCACGCGAGAACGTGGCGCTTGTCGCCGCCGCCGTGCTGGCCGACGAGAACACCGTGGGCCGCTTCATTGAGTTCACCGACGGTGACGTACCCGTCGGCGAGGCCATCGCCGCTCTGCGCTGATCCTGGGCGCACTGATCCTGGGCGCACTGATCTTGGGCGCACGGCCCGTTTGCGCGCTGACCCTTCTGCACTGATTTTCCTTCGCTGACCTAGTGGCCGCGGCCGAACCAGGTCGTGACGCCGGGCGAGTAGAGCACGGAATCGGGAGAGCGATCGGCGAGGCCGACGAAACCCGCGGCAGCCAGCAGCGTGTCGTCCAGGCTCAGGAGATCGGCGCGGTAGATCGGCCACGGCTCGTGGTGGTTACGCAGATGAATCGTGCGCCCACGGATGCTCGTGAACAGTGCCCAGCGAGCGGTCAGAAAATCGGCCAATGGATCGTCAATTACAGCGTCGAACCCGGGGCGGGCGACGATGTCGGTGTGCAGACTGCGATCGCGGTGGCGGGTCGAGGTGTAACGGTACCGGCCAGAGTCCACCTGAAGCCGGGTACGTGACCACATGTAGGGCAGCGCGAACAGGGTGCGGGCGGCGAGCACTGCGGCGAGTCGACCAGCCTCGAGCGAGACGAACACGACGCCGCGGCGGCCCTTCGCGTCGACGGCATAGAGGCGCACGTTGACCTCGACGAAACTGCCGAAGTAGGGAATGGGCGGGCTGCCGAGGATGGTCGCGCGATCCAGCACGAACGGGATCAGGCCGACCCAGCTCGACCCGTCATAGTCGTCGGGGACGAGGCCTTCCGGCAATAGCGGCGCGACCAGCGCAGCATCCACTCGCCAATGCAGGAAGACCAGGTGCGACCAGCGCTGGCTGGCCACTGCCCGGCCGGCCAAAGGCGGTGCGATCGCCGAAATGGGATAAGCCTCGGCGTTCGTCACGCACGTCCCTTCACAAAAAACCTTCACTGCTCTGGTTCAACGGTAGTCGCTGATGCACGGTGCGCGCCTGTTGATCGCCCGGGAATGCCAGCTCTCTGGCCGGTGCCCCCAGCAATCGCGGAGGCGGGCTGTGTAAGCATGAAGCAGACGAAATCGTCGCGACCGAATCGAGGAGACCGATGCCGGGCTCAACCGTTCTCGACCTCCTGCTGATCCTGATGCTGCTGGTGGCCCTCGTCAACGGTTACCGCAGTGGGCTGCTGCAGAGCCTCACCGGCATTGTCGGCGCCGTGATCGGCGGAATCGCCGCCTTCTTCGTCGTTCCTCTCGTGGGCAGCTGGATTCCTGCGCCGGAGTGGCGTACGCCCGGCACCATCGCCGTCGCTATTCTGCTCGTGCTCATCGGCCACTCGCTCGGCGCTTCGGCCGGCGGAATGGCCGGACGCCGAAAGCGACGTTCCCCCCTGGGAACGATCAATCGAGTGCTCGGAGCCGCTTTTGCGGCCGTGGCATCGGCCCTCGTGGCGTCGATGGTGGCGTTCAGTATCGGCGCCCTCGGCATTCCGTTCCTCTCCCCCGCTATCGCCTCATCCACCGTTGTGTCCGGCATCGATTCGTTGACTCCTGACCCGGTCAAGGCGCTCATGGCCCAGCTGCGTTCCGTGGCCGTGACGCAGGGTCTGCCGCGCATTGTCGATGCTTTCACCGGACCGACACCGGATGCTGCCCAGGCCGACACGAGCAGCCCGGCTTTGGCCGTAGCCGCGGAGTCGGTCGTGCGCATCACAGGCACGGCGTACGACTGTGGGCAGAGCCAGTCCGGCAGCGGCTTCGTCGTTTCGGATAGCCGCGTCATCACCAACGCGCACGTGGTCGCCGGTGTCGGCCAGCCCGTCGTGGAAACGCGGGCCGGCGTTGCGCTCGCCGGGGAGATCGTGTACTTTGACCCGATTGACGACCTCGCCATCATTTCGGTGCCCGGCCTTGACACGGCACCGCTGACCGTCGGTGAGAACCTCGCTACCGGCAGTGGCGCGGTCGCCGAGGGGTATCCCTTCGGCGGGCCGTACGTCTCCGATCCGGCCAGGGTCATCGCGCTCGGCACCGTCAGCGTCGCCGATATCTACGGCCAGGACCCGACGCCCCGTCAGGTCTACACCCTCGCGTCCGACGTGCAGCAGGGCGAGTCGGGCGGACCGTTGCTGAGCGAATCCGGCCTCGTGGTCGGCGTCATCTTCGCCAAGGCAAGCAACACCGAGAACGTCGGCTATGCCCTCGCGCTCGACGAGGTGTCACCGGTCATCAGCCAGGCGCCCGGCTTGTCAACCCCGGTCTCCTCCGGCACCTGCGTTCGCGGCTGAGCCGCGGGCATCCGCTCATCGCTGGCTGGCCGATAACCGGTACAAAACGGCAGGCACAGCGCCGGCAGGCGCACGAAGAGGGCGGCACCGGAAGCGGGTAAACCCGCCTCCCATACCGCCCTCAGCCCGCCGCAATGGTGAGCGTCAGTACCTAGACACGTTCGAGGGCGTAGCCCTCTTCGCCGTGCACGCTCGTGTCGATTCCGGCCAGTTCGTCTTCGTTCTTGATGCGGAAGCCGATGGTTTTCTCGATCGCGAAGCCGAGCACATAGGCGACGACGAAGGAGTAGGCGAGAACCGTGAAGGCTGCGATCGCCTGCACCAGAAGCTGGCTGAGGTCGCCGCCGGTGAACAGGCCGGTACCGATGGCGAAGAAGCCGAGGTACAGGGTTCCGATGATGCCACCGACGAGGTGGATGCCCACAACGTCGAGCGAATCGTCGAAACCGAGCTTGAACTTGAGCTCAACAGCCATGGCGCAGACGGCACCGGCGACGGCGCCGAGTAGGAGCGCCCAGCCGGGCTCGAGATTGGCGCAGGCGGGGGTGATGGCGACGAGGCCGGCAACCGCACCAGACGCAGCGCCGACCGAGGTGGCTTTGCCGTCCTTGAACTTCTCCACGAGCATCCAGGCGAGGATGGCTGCTGCCGTGGCGCCGAGGGTGTTGACGACGATGATGCCCACGTTGGCGAGGCCGTTGAGCCACTCAGCTCCGGCATTGAAACCGAACCAGCCGAACCAGAGGATGGAGGCACCGATGAGTACGAGCGGCACGTTGTGCGGCTTGGTGATGCCCTTCTGAAACCCGACGCGCTTGCCGAGGACCAGGGCAAGAGCGAGTGCAGCGGCACCGGCGTTGATGTGAACCGCGGTTCCACCGGCGTAGTCGATCACGGCGATATCGCCGAGGCCGAGTGTGGTGCCCAACTCCATGATCCAGCCACCGCCCCAGACCCAGGCCGCGACGGGGAAATAGACGAGGGTCGCCCAGACACCGGCGAAGATCATCCAGGAACCGAATTTTGCCCGGTCGGCTACCGCGCCGCTGATCAGGGCGACGGTAATGATCGCGAAGGTGGCACCGTAGGTGGCGCCGAGCAGATCGATGCTGCCGGTCTCACCCATCGCGAGCTGACCCAAACCGAAGTCGGAGAACGGGTTGCCGGCGAATTCAGTGGGGCTGCCCACGGCGCTCATGTTGAAGCCGTACAGAATCCATAGGACGCTGATGAGCCCCAGTGCGCCGAAACTCATCATCATCATGCTGATGACGCTCTTGGCCTTGACCAGTCCGCCGTAGAAGAAGGCGACACCCGGTGTCATGAACAAGACCAGTGCGGTGGCTGTCAGTCCCCAGGCAATGCTTCCGGTATCCATATATTGTCCTCACGCATCTCGAATGTGCAGGCTGTAGCGCGAGGTGAATCACCCCGGATACGAGTCAAGTATCTGAGGTGACTGTTACAACAAACCTTCCGACGTGTTTCGTGCCGGTTACGAGCTTTGGCGAATTGTTAACGCCACGTTTCAGGGTCAGTCCGTGTGCGGCGGCAACTCCCCCGTGGTGAGGGCAACCATGCGCGACTGGGACCGCTGATACTTCTTGCGATACCCGCCCGCCATCATCTCGTCGTCGAACACCTCGTTCAGCGGGCGCCCACTGGCGACGATCGGAATCTCGGCGTCGTACACCCGGTCGATGAACGCCACCAGACGCAGGGCATCCGACTGGTCGGTCAGCAGGAAGACGCCGCGCAGGACGATGACCTCGACGCCTCGAATGACCTTCACGTATTTCGACGGGTGCACGGTACCCAAGTGACGGATCAACGAGCCGAAGTCATCCTCGGTGACCTTCGAACCGCGCTCGAGCAGGGTGTTAACGAGATGCTCGCGTGCCTCGGGGTCCACCGCCACGGCCTGGCCGGTAACGTTGCGGCGACGGTAGTCCAGGCCGTCGATGCGCAGTGTCTCAAAGTTGGCGCTCATGGCGGAGATCTCGCGCAGAAAGTCCTGCGCGGCGAATCGTCCCTCGCCGAGCGAGTTCGGCGGGGTGTTCGACGTGGCGGCGACGCGGGTGCCTGTGGCGACGAGTTCGCCGAGCAGTCGCGTCATCACCATGGTGTCGCCTGGATCGTCGAGCTCGAACTCATCGATGCAGATGAGCTTCGCGCTGCGCAGCTCCTTGATGGTCTCCTGGTAGCCGAGCGCTCCGACCAGGGCGGTGTATTCAATGAAGGTACCGAAATATTTCGGACCGCTCGCGGCATGCCAGAGAGCGGCGAGCAGGTGCGTCTTACCGACACCGAACCCACCGTCGAGGTAGATGCCGGGCAGGTCGTCTTTGGCCTGGCGGCGACGGGAGAAGAATCCGGCCGGCCGGGGGTTGACGAATTCCTGAAGTTTCTCAACGGCTGCGACCTGGGACGGGTAGTCATGATCGGGCCGGTAGTTCTCGAACGATGCGTGTTCGAACTGGGGAGGCGGAACCAGTTCGGCCACGATTTCCCGGCCGGTGATGGTGGGAGTGCGCTCGGCCAGTTGGGGAACCGTGTGCTGTGATTTCTGATGGGCCTCTGGTGCCATGCTGAAAATGCCCGTTCCTCTGGGTCTAGCTAACGAATGCGCAGAGCTTTGCAAATGCGCGGTGTGCCGGCACCGCGTAGGTTTAAACGGTGGGCCCGATAAGCCTAATCCGCGGTCAACCCGAATCCGTATGCATCGCGGTCCACCTGGAGGTTATATGTCTGCCCCGTTCGATCCGACCGAGAAATTTGCCGCCTACGCCCACCCCACCAGGCTCGTCTCCACCGACTGGCTGGCGCAGCATCGCAGCGACGCCGGGCTGGTCGTGGTCGAATCCGACGAAGACGTGTTGCTCTATGAAGTGGGACACATCAAGGGCGCGGTGAAGGTTGATTGGCACACCGACCTCAACGACAAGGTAAACCGCGATTACATCGACGGCGCAGCATTTGCCGCCCTGATGAGCAGCAAGGGCATCGCCCGCGACAGCACGGTCGTCATCTACGGCGACAAGAGCAACTGGTGGGCCGCGTACGCCCTCTGGGTTTTCACCCTGTTCGGGCACGCAGATGTTCGCCTGCTCGACGGTGGGCGCACGAAGTGGCTCGCCGAGGAGCGCGAGATCACAACGGAGGCTTCCCCCGTCACCCCCACGGAGTACCCGGTGATCGAACGCAACGACCTGCCGATCCGCGCCTTCAAAAATGACGTTCTCGCGCACTTCGGCAATCCGCTCATCGATGTGCGCTCCGATGAGGAGTACAGCGGCGCCCGCACGACGATGCCGGCATACCCCGAAGAGGGAGCCCTGCGCGGCGGCCACATTCCTACTGCCGCTTCGGTGCCGTGGGCCCGCGCTGCAGCAGCCGATTCCACGTTCCGCACCCGCGCCGAACTGGACGTCATCTACCGCGAAGAGGCCGGCCTGGCTGACGGTGACGACGTGATTGCCTACTGCCGAATCGGCGAGCGGTCGAGCCACACCTGGTTCGTGCTGACGCACCTGCTGGGCTTTGAGACGGTGCGCAACTACGACGGGTCCTGGACCGAATGGGGCAACGCCGTGGCCGTGCCGATCGCCGTTGGCACCGAACCCGGTGCGGCGCCGCGTCGATGAGAGCACTTCCCGCCCAGCTGGCTGAAATCCAGGACGACTTTCTGGCTCTTGAGCAGAAGGATCGTCTACTGCTGCTGCTCGAGTTCGCCAACGAGCTGCCGGAACTCCCGCAGAAGTTTCAGGACCACCCCGACCTGCTCGAGCGCGTCGTCGAGTGCCAGTCGCCGGTGTTCATCTTCGTTGAACTGGATGCTGCCGACGCGTTTCACCTGCACGCGACGGCTCCCCGCGAGTCGCCGACCACCCGCGGGTTTGCGTCGATCCTCGCCCAGGGCCTCGACGGGCTGAGCGCCGAGGAGGTGCTGATGGTTCCCGATGACTATCCGCAGTCGATCGGACTGACTGAGGCTGTCTCTCCGCTGCGCCTGCGCGGAATGACCGCCATGCTCGGCCGGGCCAAGCGGCAGCTGCGCGAGCGGCTCGCCTAGACCTCGGGCAGTCGGGCGAGCCAGGCCGTGATCTCGGCGTTCCACCGAGCGGGATCATAATTCCAAAGTTTGGTGTGCCTGGCCTGGGCAAAAGGAACAAAGGTCACAATGTCGGGCCGCCGGCCGGCGAGTCGGCGCGAACCGGCGGCCGGAACAAAACCGTCATCGTCGCTGTGCAGAAGCAAAATGGGGCGCTGCAGGTCATCGGCGCGAGCGACGAAGTCGAGCCGACCGAAGTCGATCGGTGCAGCCTGGCCGGTGAAGCTGGCGCCCCAGCGTGACCCCATCAGCAGCACGGCGCCGCGCGCGATCAGCCGCGGAAGCCTGCGGTCCATCGCCTGCGCGTTGATGACATCGGCCCAGTCGACGACCGGGGATTCCAACACGATACCGGTGATCAGGCCGATGTCTTTGCTTCGGGTCATCGACTGCAGCACCACGGCGCCACCCATCGACCACCCCATCAGCACGATGCTCGTGGCCCCTTGCGCGGCGGCGTACTCGATCGCGGCCACCACGTCCGGCCATTCGGTGTCACCGAGGCCGTACCGCCCATCCGAGCTGGCCGGCGCGTCGCCATCGTTGCGGTAGGAGACGAGCAGGGACGTGTAGCCCGCCGCGCGGAAGACCGGCACCGCCCGCAAGGCCTCTTCGCGGCGCACCGCCCGGCCGTGCACCTGAATGACCCAGTGGGACGACGGGGATGCGGCATCCGCTGGAATGAGCCAGGCGGGCGCCGGCCCGATGCGCGTTGGCACGGTGACGTCGCTCCACTCGAACCCGAGATCGGCGGGACCGGTGTAGAGCCAGCCGCTGAACCGGCCACGCCGGGCGGCGGCCAGGTCTCCATAGTCCAGGCTGAGGATGCGCCGGGTTACGGTGTGCCTGGTGCGCGCGGTGATCTCTCCGACCCGGGCATGGCCGGTGCCCGCACTGAAGAAGAAGCTGTAATCGCCCGAAAGTACGGAGTCGCGGTGGCGTTGCAGGGTGACGGTACCGCCCGACAGGTCGACCGCGACCACGCGGGTGTCGTCCTCACGCTGGGCCGGAGGGGTGACAATCGTCTTCGCCATCACGGCCGAGAGAACCCCAACCGCCGCGACGATGGCCACGGCTGCCCCGGCGACGATGATGCCACTGACGCCCAGAACCGCCCGCAGTGCATTCGGCTGACGCCCATAGGGGGGCTGTGGGTCGTGCATGTGCACCTCCGACTGGTCGGCGTGCCTCACGGACAACACCCAGAAAAAACTCTAGTCTGCAGACGTGCCCGAAACTGATCAATCGCTCCCCGCGGAGTTTGCCGCGGCGTTGACCGCGATTCGCCGTGCCAGAAGCCGGGCCGAATTAGTTGTCACCGAAATCGCCGCGCCCGCCCAGCTCGCGCCGTATTCGATCGCGCTCGCCGCCAATATCAAGCCCGTGCGGCATGGCAGCGACTCGGACCTCGGAACGGGCCGGTTCATTCTGCTCTATGACCCCCAGGAGCCAGAGGCTTGGAACGGCGCCTTTCGCGTGGTGTGTTTCGCGCAGGCTCCGCTCGAGGTGGAGATCGGGTTGGACCCGTTTCTGGCCGAAGTCACCTGGGCGTGGCTCGTCGATGCGCTGGACTCCCGCAAAGCCACGTACACGGCGGCCTCCGGAACCGCGACTAAAGTAATCTCGTCAGGCTTTGGCGAACTCGCCAAACAGGGTGATGGCGCGCAGATTGAGCTGCGCGCGTCGTGGACACCCCTGGATCACAATCTCACCGCCCACGTCGAGGGCTGGGGCGAGCTGCTCTGCATGCTCGCCGGCCTCCCTCCCGCTGGGGAAGGAGTCAGCATGTTGTCAGCACGCCGAGCAGCCCGTGGCTGAATCGCAGCCCAAGCAGGTCATCGTCCAACACCAGGTCGTCGATACCCGCGAGGCCTACCTCGCCGCGACGGCCGCGCTGGCCGCCGGTGACGGGCCGGTCGGGGTCGACGCGGAACGTGCATCCGGTTTCACCTATTCGCAACGCGCGTACCTGATTCAGATTTATCGCCGCGGCGCCGGCACCTTTTTGTTCGACCCGCCGCCCATCGGCGACTTTAGCGAACTGAATGATGCCCTCGCCGACACTGAATGGATTCTGCATGCCGCGAGCCAGGACCTCGCGTGCCTGCGCGAGGTCGGACTCGACCCGGCCCGCATCTTCGACACCGAGCTCGCCGCGCGGCTGCTTGGCATTCCGCGGGTAGGACTCGGCACCGTGGTGGAAGAACTGCTCGGAATCCACCTCGCCAAGGAGCACTCTGCGGCGAACTGGTCGACCCGGCCGCTGCCCGAATCCTGGCTGGTTTACGCCGCCCTCGACGTGGAGCTGCTGCCCGACCTGCGCGACCGCATGGTCGACCTGCTCGTCGACTCCAAGAAGACCGACATCGCCGCCCAGGAGTTCGCCGCGACCCTGGCCAAGGAAGCCAAGGCCGCCCGCGTCGACCCGTGGCGGCGTCTGTCGGGCATCCACTCGCTGCACGGCCAGCGCAACCTGGCCGTCGCCCGCGAACTCTGGCTGGCCCGCGACGAATACGCCCGCGAAGTCGACGTCTCCCCCGGGCGACTCGTTCCCGATGCCTCGCTGCTGGCCGCTGCCCGCGTGCTGCCGGCGACCCGCCAGGCGCTCAGCGACCTGCGAGAATTCAACGGACGGGCGAGCCGCAACGAGCTCGATCGTTGGTGGAGTGCGATTGCGCGCGGCCGCGCCACCGCCGACCTGCCCGCGCTCAAGGCCAACAACGACACCCTGCCTCCGCCGCGAGCCTGGGCCGACCGCAATCCGGAGGCCGACGTGCGGTACAAGGCGGCCCGCGCTGCACTGCAGACCGTTTCGGACGAACTCGCTATCCCCCTGGAGAACCTGCTCACCCCTGACTACCTGCGCCGGGTGGCGTGGTCGCCGCCCGAGCCGGCGGATGCGGCATCCGTTAAGGTCGCACTGGTAAATTTAGGGGCCCGACGCTGGCAAGTTGACGTGACTGCACAACTAATAGCGGATGCTTTTGTAGAGGTTCCACAAGCAGCCGTTCCCGTCTCTGATCTGGAGTCGTAGAAACCGGCAAACGATTCGGGCGGCCATTTTCGTCACCCTAGGATCGGATCAGCCCTAACAGATCGATTCGGATCTGATCTAACACGTACTGGAGGCATTGTGGCCGAGAGAGCAGAAGTCGTTTTTGTGGACGGGGTTCGAACTCCGTTCGGACGCGCCGGCGAAAAAGGCATGTACTGGAAAACCCGAGCCGATGACCTCGTGGTCAAGGCGATCATTGGGCTGATGGAACGTAATCCGGGCGTGCCGCCGGAACGCATCGACGACGTCGCGATCGCGGCTACGACCCAGACCGGGGACCAGGGCCTGACGCTCGGTCGCACGGCCGCCCTGCTGGCCGGCCTGCCGAAGTCGGTACCCGGTTTCGCGATCGACCGCATGTGCGCCGGGGCGATGACCGCCGTCACCACGATGGGGTCCTCGATCGGTTTCGGTGCCTACGACCTCGCCATCGCCGGCGGCGTCGAGCACATGGGGCGCCACCCGATGGGTTTCGGCGCCGACCCGAACCCGCGGTTCCTGTCCGAGAAGCTCGTGAGCGAAGACGCGCTCAACATGGGCGCCACCGCCGAACGCATTCACGACAGGTTCCCGACCTATACCAAGGAACGTTCCGACCGGTTCGCGCTGCGCAGCCAGCAGAAGGTCGCCGCAGCCTACTCCGCTGGCAAGATCCAGCCCGACCTGATTCCCGTTGCTACGCGCAGCGAATCCGGCTGGGGCCTGGCCACACGTGACGAAGCACCCCGCCCGGAAACCACCATGGAGGGGCTGGCAACGCTGCGCACCCCCTTCCGGTCGCACGGCCGCGTCACGGCCGGCAACGCTTCCGGTCTTAACGACGGCGCCTCTGCGTGCCTTCTGGCCAGCGCCGCCACGGCCAAGGAACTCGGCCTCGGCGTGAAAATGATCATGACGAGCTTCGCCTTCGCCGGCGTGGAACCGGAGGTCATGGGCCTGGGCCCTGTCCCCTCCACCGAGAAGGCTCTGCGCAAGGCCGGACTGTCCATTACCGACATCGGCCTGTTCGAGCTCAACGAAGCCTTCGCCGTGCAGGTCATCTCCTTTCTCGACCACTTCGGCATCGATGATGAAGACCCCCGCGTGAACGAATACGGCGGGGCTATTGCGCTGGGGCATCCGCTCGCTTCCTCCGGCGTTCGCCTGATGAACCAGCTCGCCCACCAGTTCGAGTCGCACCCCGAGGTGCGTTACGGTCTCACTGCCATGTGCATCGGCCTCGGCCAGGGCGGCAGCGTGATCTGGGAAAACCCGCACTTCAACAAGAAGGCAGCCAAACGATGACCGACTACAGTTCTCTTGATTTCAGCCCGCTGGTCGAGATTTCCGGCGACGAGGTTGTCACGCACTGCTTCGTGCGCGACGTACCCCTCGCCGCCGGCCGCACGCTCGCCCTGGTTACCCTCGACAACGGGCGTGACCACACCCGGCCAAACACGCTCGGTCCGGTCACCCTGCTGGAATTCGCCGCCACCTTGGACGAACTGACCGCCCGCGCCGGACGCGGCGAGATCCACGGTGTCGCCGTCACCGGCAAGCCGTTCATCCTCGCCGCCGGTGCGGACCTCACCAAGGTCGCCGAGATCCCCTCGCTCGAAACGGGCAAACTGCTCAGCCAGCTCGGCCACCACGCGCTCGGTAAGCTCGACACGCTCGGTGTGCCGTCGTTCGTCTTCATCAACGGGCTCGCGCTCGGCGGCGGCCTTGAGATCGGCCTGAATGCTAACTACCGCACCATCGACGCGGCCGTGCCCGCTATCGCCCTACCCGAAGTCTTTCTTGGTCTGATTCCGGGTTGGGGCGGCGCCTACCTGCTGCCCAACCTGATCGGCATCGAAAACGCCCTCAAAGTCATCATCGAGAACCCGCTCAAGAACAACCGCACCCTCAGTGGAGCGGATGCCCTTGAGCTCGGAATTGCGGATGTCATGTTCACCTCGGCGCGATTCCTCGAAGATTCCATCACCTGGGCCGACGGTGTCATTGCGGGCACCGAGAAGGTGTCCCGCCCGAACGCGCCCGGCAAGGTCGAGCGTCTCGTCAAGTGGGACGTCGCCGTCGGCGTCGCCCGCAAGATGCTCGTGAACCGCATCGGCGAGGTCGCGAAGTCACCGTACGTGGCGCTAAACCTGTTGCAGGCCGCCAAGAGCGGTACCCGCGCCGAGGGGTTTCAGCGCGAAGACGAAGCCCTGGCCGGCCTCATATCGGGCGATCAGCTGCAGGCGAGCATCTACGCTTTCAACCTCGTACAGAAACGCGCCAAACGCCCCGCAGGAGCGCCGGATAAGAAACTGGCTCGTCCGATCACTAAGGTCGGTGTGATCGGCGCAGGTCTCATGGCCAGCCAGTTCGCCCTACTCTTCGTGCGGCGTCTCAGGGTGCCGGTGGTCATCACCGATCTTGACCAGGCCCGTGTCGACAAGGGTGTGGCGTACATTCACGACGAGATCGCGGCCCTTCAAACCAAGAATCGCATCTCCCCCGACGAAGCCAACCGGCTGCGCGCCCTGGTTACCGGCACCACCGACAAGTCGTTGTTCTCCGACGCCGACTGGGTCATCGAGGCCGTTTTCGAAGAACTCGGCGTGAAGCAGTCCGTGTTCGCTGAAATCGAGAAGTTCGTGTCGCCCGAGGCGATTCTTGCGACCAATACCTCGTCGCTGTCAGTCGAGCAGATCGGATCGAAGCTCAAGCATCCGGAACGCCTCGTCGGGTTCCACTTCTTCAACCCGGTGGCGGTAATGCCGCTGATCGAGGTGGTCAACACCCCGCAAACCGACGACGTCACCCTGGCTACGGCCATGGTCATCGCCGGCAAGTTGCGGAAGAACGCCGTGATCACCAGGGACACTCCCGGCTTCGTGGTGAATCGGGTTCTGGCCAAGCTGCTCGGTGAGGCCATGCACGCGGTCGACACCGGAACACCGTTCGAGGTCGTGGAAGCGGCGGTGGCGCCCTTCGGACTGCCGATGACCCCGTTCGAGCTGCTCGAGCTCGTCGGCCTCACCGTGGGAGCTCACGTACTCGACACGCACCACGCGGCGTTCCCCGACCGCTTCTTCGAGAGCGACAACCTGCACAAACTCGCCGAGCACGGCAAGATCCTCGAGCGTGACGGTAAGGGTCGCCGCACCGGATTCGACAAGGGAGCGCTGAAGATCGTCGCCGGCGGCACCACGCCAATGACGGCCGAGCAGATTCTGCAGCGGGTGGAAGACGGTCTGGTCGACGAGATCAAGCGGATGCTGGACGACGACGTTGTGCACGCGGCCGAAGACATCGACCTCTGCATGATTCTCGGAGCCGGGTGGCCCTTCCAGATGGGCGGGATCACCCCGTACCTCGACCGGGTCGGCGCGAGCGAGCGTGTGTTCGGCGGCACCTTCCATACCCCGCCGATTCGCGGTATCGGTGCTGCGGTACCGGCGGCATCCGCTCAAAACTAACGAGAACCGGACCCAGTCTGCCGACCGGGCCCACCCTATGGCCACGGGCCCAGTTTATAAGCTGGGCCCGTGGACGGGGCCCGGGCCCCGTCCGTATTCGGGACGCGGGTGCCGGGTGGGAGTTAGTCGCGGCGGGTTACCTGGATGGCACCGGTGTCGGTGTGGCCTTCCGGCAGGGGCCGGGCGTTCGGAATCTTGCTGCCGAGCACCATGGCCACGACATCGCGAGCGATGCGTTGCGGGGTGAGGCCGACCCGCTCGAGGATCTCGGCACGGGTGCCGTGATCGAGGAACTGGTCGGGCAGGCCGAGTTCGGTCACCGCCGTGTCCACTCCGGCCTCGCGCAGGTCCTGACGGATGCGCGTGCCGATGCCACCCACCCGGATGCCGTCTTCGATCGTCACGACAATGCGGTGCGCGGCGGCGAGGGTGACGATGCTCCGTGGCACGGGAACGACCCAGCGCGGGTCGACGACCGTTGCGCCGATCCCCTGCGCGGCGAGCCGATCGGCCACGTCCAGCCCCATCGCTGCCATCGGACCGACCGTCACGATGAGGACATCCTGCTGGGTCGCCTCCTGGAGCACGTCAACGCCGTCGTCGAGACGGCGTATGGCATCGTATTCGTGGCCGACCGTGCCCTTGGGATTGCGCACCACCGTTGGTCCGTCGTCGACCGCGACGGCCTCAGCCAGTTCTTCACGTAGGCGCGCGGAATCGCGCGGCGCGGCCAGACGGATATTGGGTACGACCTGCAAAATGGCGAGGTCCCACATGCCGTGGTGGCTGGGACCGTCCGGCCCGGTGACGCCAGAGCGGTCCAGCACGAAGGTGACGCCGGCTTTGTGCAGGGCCACGTCCATGAGCACCTGGTCGAAGGCCCGGTTGATGAACGTTGCGTACAGTGCCACGACGGGATGCAGGCCACCGAAGGCGAGCCCGGCGGCACTGGTCACCGCGTGCTGCTCGGCGATTCCCACGTCGTGCACGCGCGACGGGAAGCGCTCGGCCATCTTGTGCAGCCCGGTGGGCCGCAGCATGGCGGCGGTGATCGCGACGATTCGATCGTTCTCGATGGCGAGTTTCAGCAGCTCGTCGGCAAAGACCGACGTGTACGACTGGGCGCCGGGTTCTTCGACCGATTCCCCGGTCTCCGGGTCGATCTGTCCGACGGCATGGAACTGGTCGGCCACGTCCTGCACGGCTGGATCGTAGCCCTTGCCCTTTTGGGTGATGGCGTGCACGATGACCGGCGCTCCGTAGCCCTTGGCTTGGGCCAGGGCCTCTTCCATCGCGTGCACGTCGTGGCCGTCGATAGGACCGATGTATTTGATGTCAAGGTTGGAGTACAGGGCCTCGTTGTTGGTGACACGGGCGAGGAACCCGTGCATGCCGCCGCGTACGCCGCGCCAGACGGCCCGTCCGGGCGCACCGAGGCGATCGAACACGTCCTTGCTGGTGAGGTAGGCGTCCCGGTAACTGGCCCGGGTGCGGATGGTGTTGAGGAAGCGGGCCATGCCGCCGATGGTCGGCGCGTAGGAGCGACCGTTGTCGTTGACCACGATGATGAGCTTGCGGGTGTTGTCATCACTGATGTTGTTGAGTGCTTCCCAGGTCATTCCCCCGGTCAGTGCTCCATCGCCGACGACGGCGACGACGTGACGGTCGTTCTGGCCGGTGATCTCGAACGCCCGGGAGATGCCGTCGGCCCAGGACAGAGAGCTGGAGGCGTGCGAACTCTCGACGATGTCGTGCTCGGACTCGGACCGTTGCGGGTACCCCGCCAGGCCACCCAGCTGCCGCAGCTTGCTGAAGTCCTGCCGCCCGGTGAGGAGCTTGTGCACGTAAGACTGGTGTCCGGTGTCGAAGACGATCGCGTCGGTCGGGGAATGGAAGACCCGGTGGATGGCGATGGTCAGCTCGACGACGCCGAGGTTCGGCCCGAGGTGGCCACCCGTCTTGGAGATCTCCCGCACCAGAAAGGCGCGAATCTCCGCGGCCAGCTGCGGCAATTGCTCTTTCGAGAGACCATCGAGGTCCCGGGGACCGTGAATCGTCTCCAGAAGAGTCATCCGTCGTCCTTTCACGTCGTACGTTCCCACGACTGCTCATCAAACCAAGCCGGCGCGTGGACCCGAATGAATCGAGTCTACGCGCCGGCGTCGTACGGGAAGAGCGCTTGTGGCGACCTACTCAGCTCACGCCGTAATTGGTCACGCCTCAGTCAACTCAGACGAGCGAGCGCAGCACGTACTGCAGGATGCCGCCGTTGCGGTAGTACTCGGCCTCGCCCGGGGTGTCGATGCGCACGATGGCATCGAACTCGACCGGTGCCTTGCCGGCGGCCGAGAATTCACTCGGAACGCAGGTCACGTGCACGGTCTTGGGCGTCTTACCGTTGTTCAGCTCGGTAATACCCGAAATCGATACGATCTCGGTGCCATCCAGGCCGAGCGAGTCGGCACTCTGACCCACCGGGAACTGCAGGGGCACGACGCCCATGCCGATGAGGTTCGAGCGGTGAATGCGCTCGAAGCTCTCTACGATAACGGCCTTGACGCCGAGAAGACTCGTGCCCTTGGCTGCCCAGTCCCGGCTGGAACCCGACCCGTACTCCTTGCCGCCGAAGATGACGAGCGGAGTGCCGGCGGCCTGGTAGTTCTGGCTGGCATCGTAGATGTCGGCCTGAGGGCCTCCAGCGACGCTAAAGTCGCGGGTGAAACCACCCTCGACGTTGTCGAGAAGCTGGTTGCGCAGCCGGATGTTCGCGAAAGTTCCGCGAATCATTACCTCGTGGTTACCACGACGCGAGCCGTAGGAGTTGTAGTCGCCACGTTCAATACCGTGCTCGGCCAGGTAACGGCCGGCGGGGCCGTCAGCCTTGATCGAACCGGCCGGGCTGATGTGGTCGGTGGTGACGGAGTCGCCGAGCTTGGCGAGCACGCGGGCACCAGAGATGTCGACAACCGGGCTGGTTTCCAGGCTCATGCCGTCGAAGTACGGGGGCTTGCGCACATAGGTGGATTCGGCGTCCCAAGCGAAGGTGTCACCAACGGGCGTTTCGAGCGCCTGCCAGCGCTCGTCGCCGTCGAACACGCCGGCGTACTGGGTCTCGAACATGTTCGAGTCGATCGACTCGTCGATGGTCTTCTGCACCTCGGCGGCATCGGGCCAGATGTCCTTGAGGAACACATCGTTGCCGTCGTTGTCCTTGCCGAGCGAGTCGGTGTCGAAGTCGAAGTTCATGGTGCCGGCGAGGGCGTAAGCGATGACGAGCGGCGGGCTGGCCAGGTAGTTCATCTTCACGTCGGGGTTGATGCGTCCCTCGAAGTTGCGGTTACCCGAGAGCACGGCGGTGACGGCCAGGTCGTTCTCCTGCACGGCGGTGGAGATTTCATCTTCAAGCGGACCCGAGTTGCCGATGCAGGTGGTGCAGCCGTAGCCGACGAGGTAGAAGCCGAGGTCTTCGAGGTAGCCGTTCAGGCCGGCCTTCGCGTAGTACTCGGTGACGACCTTGGAGCCGGGAGCGAGCGTGGTCTTGACCCACGGCTTGCTCTTGAGGCCCTTAAGGCTGGCGTTCCGGGCCAACAGGCCGGCCGCGAGCATGACACTCGGGTTCGACGTGTTGGTGCAGGAGGTGATGGCCGCGATTGCAACAGACCCGTTGTCGATCGTAAACTCACGGCCGTCGGCGAGGGTGACGTCGGTCGGCTGCGGGTGCGACTGCGTGGGGCGGCTGGTGTGACGGTCCAGGCCGCTCTCGAACGCGTGGTTGTGTGCGGTCTCTTCGTCTTGGGAGGTCAGGCCGATCGGGTCGGAAGCGGGGAAGGTACCCTCTATTGCCGCGTCGACGAGCGACACGGGTGCGTTGGCGTAGTTGTCCAGGTCGCGCTCGAACTGGGTCTTGGCCTCAGAGAGAATGATGCGGTCCTGCGGGCGCTTCGGTCCGGCGATCGAGGGAACGACCGTGGACAGGTCCAGCTCGAGGTACTCGCTGAAAATCGGCTCCTGGTCGGGGTTGTGCCAGAGGCCCTGCAGCTTCGCGTAGGCCTCGACCAGCGCGACCTGCTCTTCGCTGCGGCCGGTGAGGCGCAGGTAGCCGAGGGTCACATCGTCGATCGGGAACATGGCGGCCGTCGAGCCGAATTCGGGGCTCATATTGCCGATGGTGGCGCGGTTAGCCAGCGGTACGGAGGCGACACCCGAGCCGTAGAACTCGACGAACTTACCAACGACGCCGTGCTTGCGAAGCATCTGCGTGATGGTGAGCACGACGTCCGTTGCGGTGACGCCGGCCGGGATAATGCCGGAGAGCTTGAAGCCGACAACCTTGGGAATGAGCATGGAAACCGACTGGCCGAGCATCGCAGCTTCGGCTTCGATTCCGCCGACGCCCCAGCCAAGCACGCCGAGGCCGTTAACCATGGTGGTGTGCGAGTCGGTGCCGACGCAGGTGTCGGGGTAGGCCTGGAGCACGCCGTTGACCTCGCGGGTCATGGTGACGCGGGCGAGGTATTCGATGTTGACCTGGTGCACGATGCCGGTTCCCGGTGGCACGACCTTGAAGTCATCGAACGCGGTCTGGCCCCAGCGGAGAAACTGGTAACGCTCACCGTTGCGCTCGTACTCGATCTCGACGTTCTTCTCGAACGAGTCGGGGGTGCCGAACAGGTCCGCGACAACGGAGTGGTCGATGACCATTTCGGTCGGGGCGAGCGGGTTGATCTTCTTGGCATCGCCGCCGAGTTCAACGAGGGCTTCGCGCATGGTGGCGAGGTCGACGATGCAGGGAACGCCGGTGAAGTCCTGCATGACGACGCGAGCCGGCGTGTACTGAATTTCAGTATCGGGCTCCGCGGTTGGTACCCACGCGCCGAGGGCACGAATGTGCTCGGCGGTGATGTTGGCGCCGTCTTCGGTGCGTAGGAGGTTCTCCAGCAGCACCTTCAGGCTGTACGGCAGCTTCTCGTAGCCGTCGACCGCGTCCAGACGAAAGACCTCATAGTCCGTCGAACCGACGCGCAGGGTGTCCTTGGCTCCGAAGCTATTTACCGCGGTATTTGTTGATTCCAACACAATGCCCTCTCCGTTGTGGGAGCCGACGGGAGACCGGCGGCAATCCTCAATTCTTGTGGCAGGCACAGCCTCGTGCCAGCAAGGCAAGCCTAACCAGCGGATGCCGGGGGCTGCCTTTTTCCATCGAGTTGTTTTGGTGAATTTTCACCGAGCAACTATCTTGACGTCGAGATAACTCTAGCAGGCGACCGCGGGCTGCCGGTCGTGATTCAGAGCGAGTCGGACGTCTCAGCTCTGCGATAGACGGACCGCACCATCAGCCAGGAGACGACGAGCAGCGGCGCGTAGAGCGGGATGCCCATGAGGAGCTTCATCGAGGCGAGCAGCTCGACGTTATCGGCGAGGTAGAGCGGAAGCTGCACGGCGAGGCGGCCAAGGAAGAGGCCGGTCCAGCACAGCGTCAAAATGGTGAGCACGCGACGCTTGCTGGCGTTGAGGCGCCAGGCGACACCATCGCCCATGAGAAAGCCGACGGCCACGCCGATGAGGGGCCAGCGCACGAGCACGGAGATCAACAGGGCTGCGCCGTAACCGGCGTTGGTCCAGAGGCCGACCAGAAAGAAGTCAGAGGGTTTGCCGGAGAACAGTGCAAGGGCCACGCTGATGGCGGTGCCGACGAGACCGCCGAGGGCCGGGGTCGTGGTCTGCCTGGTGATCGCGCGCAGCACCACGAAAATCACGCCGATCACGAGCGGGGCCACGAGCGAGGGCAGCAGCGTGCCGATCGGGTCACTCGTCACGTCGGTTGACGGGTCGATAGTGAGCGAGTAGGTAACCAGAAAGACCAGGCCGGGCAATACTGCTTCGACCAGACCGCGGATGCCGCCCATCGCTTTCAGTAGCGCGTGGCCGCTAATCGGCTCCCCCTCGGTCGCCGCCCCGAAGCCGGCGCGGCGGGCCGCTCCGGCCATCGAATCGGCGAAGAGTGCGGACGTTGTCGGCGGCACCGGGGTTGTCGGCGGCACGGGGGTTGACGGCGGCACGGGGGTTGACGGCGGCACGGGGGTTGTCGGCGGCACGGGGGTTGACGGCGGCACGGGGGTTGTCGGCGGCACGGGGGTTGACGGCGGTACGGCTGCTGATTCGTCGGCCGCGTACGGCTGTTCTGGCCGATCCTGGTCGCTCATGGCCTGGTTAGACTGCGGTGGTCTCGGTGGCGCCGGCAGGGGTGGCCGGCATGCGCAGCGGAATCAGGTCGCGCGGCGGCATCGGGGTGGATCCGCGCACGACGACGATGCTGCGGAACAGGTCTTCGATCTGTGCTGCGGCGTCCGGATCGATCGCGCCCTCGCCGGCGATCACTCCACGCAGGAACCAGCGCGGGCCGTCGACACCGATGAAGCGGGCCAGGCGGGTGACGCCACCCGCCTCCTGGCCCGCCGCGAGAGGAATCTCGGCGACGAGTTCGGGGCCGAACGGTCCCTCACGCGGCGTCGTCGTTCCGCCCTGCTTGCCGATCTGGTCAGCGATCTGGTCGCGAATCTCGTGCCACAGGCCGCTTGAGCGCGGCGCCGCGAACGGCTGCACCTGCAGGGTCGAACCGGCGAAGTCGAGACCGATCGCCACGACTCGCTTGCTGCCCTCTTCAATTTCAAGGCGCAGGTGCAGGCCTTCACGCGGAAGGATCTTGATTCCGCCGAGGTCGACGTACGGGCGAACCGGGTTGGCCTCTGACTCGTCGAACGGGCCATCAGTCTCGCGGTCGTCGGGAGCCGACTTTGGCATGAATTCGGGGGTCTCCCCCAGGTTCGTGAGGTCACTCACCGGATATCTCCTGTCTGCGGGGCCGTTAGGCCCGGCACTGGTGCGTTGTCGTGCGTGCGCGGCTGAACGCCGGTCGACCCGAAGCCGCCCTCGCCGCGGTGGCTGCCTGGCAGCTTATCGACGGCGATGAAAGTGGCCCGGGCGACGGGCATCACGATGAGTTGGGCGATACGATCGCCGACGGCGATCGGGAATGACTCGCTCAGGTCGGTGTTGAGCAGGGCCACCTTGATTTCGCCGCGGTAGCCGGCATCCACTGTTCCCGGAGAGTTCACAATGGTGATGCCGTGCCTGGCGGCGAGCCCGCTGCGAGGAACAACAAACGCCGCAAAACCGTCGGGTAGGGCGATCGACACGCCGGTACCGACAAGTGCACGGGTTCCCGGAGCGAGCACAAGGCCTTCAGCCGCATGCAGGTCAGCCCCGGCATCACCGGGGTGTGCGTAGTTCGGGAGGATGGATGCCTGGATCAGGACTTCGACGCTTTCTACCACGTGTCGAGGGTAGTGCAGATATCTGATCGAATAGAGCCATGCCTGATTACCGCGAAAAACTGTGGCCCAACGCCTGGGCCTTCATCGTCACCGCCCTGGTGATCCCAGCGAGCATTCTCGTGCTCGTCCCCATTTCCCTGTTTGCCGGCATAGTGACGGCCGCCGTTCTGTACGGCGGCTGCGTGCTGCTGCTCGTGCTGGCTGCGCCGGTCGTGCGCGTGCAGAACGGCGAACTGATCGCCGGCCCCGCCACGATCTCCACCGGACTGCTCGGCGAAGCGACGGCCTTCGAGAAGTCAGAGGCCACCCAGGAACGCGGCCCCCGACTGGATGCTAGAGCCTGGCTGCTTATTCGTGGCTGGGTCGACCCGGTCGTGCGCGTGCCCATCGTGGATGCGACCGACCCGGCACCGTACTGGATCATCTCCAGCCGGCACCCAAGAGAGTTGGCCGCCGCGATCAATGAATCGCGAACGGCCAACGTGGGGTAATGCAGGTGCCAGTGGTCTAGGAGTCGCACTCCAGGCAGACGGTGCCGAGCTTGGTTTCGTGTCCCATCTGCGAGCGGTGCTTCACCAGGAAGCAATTCACGCAGGTGAACTCGTCGGCCTGCGCGGGCAGAACGACGACATCGAGGTCCAGGTCGGACAGGTCGGCGCCCGGAAGGTCGAACCCACCGGGGTTGTCGGAGTCGTCGACATCAACGCTGCCGGACATCTTGTCTGGCACACGTTCCTTGAGGGCCTCGATCGACTCGGAGTCGTCTTCAGTCTTTCGGGGTGCGTCGTAATCGGTTGCCATGCCCATCCATTTCAGTTACGCCGATAAACGAAATCGGCGGGCACAGTTTCCAACAATCCGGACGGAATAGCAAACCGTCCGCCAACTATTTATTCGGACACGAAGAAACAACTTGCGGCACGCCCGGCGTATTCCCGCGAATAGACACCAACCCGTGGCAGTCTTGCAGCCAACGGTAATCGCGAGAGGGCTTGTCTTCATGCAGGAATTGAAGGTTATTGGGGTTGAGAACGGTGCGCTGCTGGCAGCGTCCGAAGATGGCGACCGGTATCGCATCGCCATCGACGAGGTTCTACAGTCTCGGCTTCGTCAAACCCAGACGGAACGCACCAACGCACCCAAGTTGTCTCCTCGGGAGGTTCAGGCGCACATCCGCTCCGGCATGTCCGCCGAAGACGTCGCCGCCGTCACCGGCGCATCACTCGACTACGTGCGCCGCTTTGAGGGCCCGGTCGTGGCCGAGCGGGAGTACATCGTCTCCTCAGCCCTGAGCGTTCCGGTACACACCGCCATCGACCCGGACCCGGTTGACGAGAACGTCAACTTCGGTAGCGTCATTCGGGAACGCCTCGCCTCGCTCGGTGCGACCGGTGAACGGTGGGCGAGCTGGAAAGAGCCCGGCGGCGGCTGGATCGTCAAGCTGTCGTTTACCGCCGACGAGATCGACCATGATGCCCGCTGGGGATATGAGCCAAAGAAGAACTCACTGTCTCCGATCGGCAGCGAAGCCATAGCGCTGTCCCAGCAGGGTGAGCTCAAGGGCTCACTGATTCCGCGCCTGCGCGCGGTCGGCTCGGAGACGAGCGACGCCGACGTGTCGCGTTTCGACAGCAACGCCTTCAATTTTAAGGAATCCCTCGCCGACGAGATCCTCAACGACACCAGCCCGAACCTCGAAGCCGTTCCGTACTCCCGTGGGGCCAGCCGGGACGATGCCGTGTCGAAAGCGGCGATCAAACGCGCGGCAGAGCCTGCTTCGAACATGAGCGAAACCGCTGACCTTCTGGAATCCCTGCGTCGTCGTCGCGGCGAACGCGAGGCGGCGTCGAGCGGGGCCGTTTCGAGTGGGGCGGCGGCCAAGCCGTCGGCATCCGCTTCGCTGCAGCAACCGGTGCTGCCGACGGCTGCGCAACCGTCAGCCTCACTCCGGCCGCGCCGGGCTGCTCCGACCGAATCCACGGTCACCGACGAATCCAGCGCGGCACCGGCCACCACGCCGGAGCCCACCGGAAATGCCTGGGCGAACCAGGCTGCCAGGGCGCAGGAACGCACCAATCACGGACGCACGACGCCCAAACGTGGGCGTGCCTCGATGCCCAGCTGGGACGAGATCGTGTTCGGCGCTCGCACCGACGACGACCTCGGCTAGTCAGCGCACGAGTCAACCGGCCAGCCAGGCGTAGCGACGCTGCGGGCGGCCGGTCTGGCCGTAGCGCAGCGTGACGGCGGCCTGACCGCTGGTCACGAAATATTCCAGGTATTTGCGGGCCACTACCCGGGACAGGCCGAGCAGTTCGGCGCACTCCGACGCGGCCAGGTCGGGTTCGCTGCCGGCGAGGGCGGCTGCGGCCAACGACGCCGTCTCCTTGCTCAGGCCCTTCGGCAGGGCCCCGACCGATGCCACGTTCGGCAGAGCGGATGCTCGCCCCAGCGCCTGGTCCAGGTCACTCTGGCTCAGGTCACCGCCGGCGCCGAGCAGTCGACGTCGTTTCGCGTAGGCGGCCAGCCTGGCCTGCAGTTCGACGATCTTGAACGGTTTGAGCAGGTAGCTCACGATGCCGCCCTGCAGTGCCGCGGTGACCATCTCGGCCTCTCGGGCGGCACTGAGCACGAGAAAGTCCACGTCGCGTCCGGCTTTTCGGGCCCGGCGGATCACGTCGAGTCCGGTCATGTCGGGCAGGTACATGTCGAGCAGCACGAGGTTTGGGGACTTGGCGGCGATCTGGGCGAGGGCGTCTGAGCCGGTCGCCGCTACGCCGACCACAGTGAACCCGGGCTGCTGCGCCACGATGCGTTCGTGGGCGCGCGCCACCATGAAATCGTCGTCGACGACGAGGACTTCACACACGGGTCGGTTCCTCCTCGGCGCTCGACCTGGCGCCATCGACCGGGAGTACGGCTTCGAAGACGGCACCGTTGTCGGCTCGGTAGTCGACCGATCCCCCGCGACGCGTTGCGACCAGGCGCACAATGGCGAGGCCGTAACCGTGGGAGTCTCCGCCGGCCAGCAAGGATTTGCTACTCACCCCGACCTCGAACACCCGGTCGATGAGTGCGGCGTCGATACCGGGCCCTGAGTCGCTCACCGTCACCCGCACCGCACCCGAAACGGTCTGCACGTCGAGGCATACACTGCGCTCCGGGGCTCCGGTCACGGCGTCGAGGGCGTTGTCGACGAGGTTGCCGATAACAGTCACGAGGTCCGCGGACAGGTCGCCATCGACTCGGGCCAGGGCCGATTCGGGCGACAGCACGAGTGTTGCGCCGCGTTCGCGGGCGAGTGAGGTCTTGGCGATCACGAGCGCGGCGACCGCCGGTTCCTGCATGCGGGTCAGCACGGAGTTGTCCAGTTCGGTGCGGTCACGCGTGACGGCATCGACGTATTCGACCGCAGCATCCGTGTCGCCCAACTGCATCAGCATTGAGATAGTGTGCAGCCGGTTCGCAAACTCATGGGTTTGGGCGCGCAGGGTATCGGTAGCTTGCCGACTGCTGCCGAGGTCGTGCTGCAGGGTGATCAGTTCGGTGCGGTCGCGCAGGGTCGTGACGACCTCGGGCCGGGACCTCGGCGGGTGGATGAGCGTCTGGTTCAGCACGAGCAGCACCCCGCGGTTCACGAAGACCGTGTCGATCGCGCCCACCTCCTGCGGGCGCAGCGCCCGCACGGCTTCCTCGTCGAGGCCGACCGTGTCGATGGCGCGACCCTCCGCATCACTGGGCAGACCGAGCAGGGTACGAGCGCTGTCGTTGGCGAGCGTGATGAGCCCGTCGGTGTCGATGGCGATCACCCCCTCCCTGATGCCGTGGATCATGGCATCCCGATGCTCGACCAGTCGGCCGATCTGTTCGGGCTCAAGGCCGAGGGTCTGCCGTTTCACTCGGGCAGCAAGCAGCAGCGATCCCGCGACGCCGAGCACTCCGGCCACCCCGACGTAGACGAGAAGGTTCGGTGCCGCGCTGACGAGCAGTTCGGTCACGGACGGAAACTCGCGGGCGGCGACCACGGTACCAACGACCTCCCCGGAGTTGGCCAGTACCGGCACCTGCGCGACCACGAAGTCGTTGGCGCCGATCGGCGCAACGCCGGCCCAGGCGGCGTCGGACGCGTCGGGTGTCGGGTCAATGGTGAGATTGGTCGTGAGCAGCCGTGGGTCGGCGGGTGAGGCGATCACGCGGCCAGCGGCATCCGTCACGAGCAATTGGTCGACTCCGGTCGTGGTGCGCAGCGCCTCGACCGGAACAGAGAACTGCTGAGATTCCGCGTCGCTGTCGAGCAGGCTGCGAACGAGCGGGGTGGCTGCGGTGTATTCGGCGACCGTCAGCATGCGTCGCTGGGCGCCGCTCTCAAAGCTGCTGCGGGTCTGCTCGATCGAAATGGCCGTGACGGCGATGAGCACGAGCGCGATCAGGCTCAGCTGGAACAGCAGCAGTTGACGGGTCAGGCTGAGCCGGGTTGAACGGATGCCGGACCCGCGCGGGCGCGGCATCGAGTCCCCTCGGTCTTCTCTGGCCATAAGAGATAATCCCTCATTCCGGGGTCAAACCGAAATTGGGGCCGACAACCGCAAGCTACACAACGTTCACTAACGTCACAAGTTGTGCCCGGCCCGGCCCACCGAGCAGGCTGAACTCGGCCAGCAAAGAGGCTCGCCAGAAATCGAAGAGGATTCAAGCATGCCAATCACAGCACGCACCATGCGCTCTCGCCGGACGGCGGGCACCGTCGTTCTCGCCGGCGCCGTCGCGCTCGCCCTTAGCGCTTGCGGGGTCACGAGCGCCAAGAACACCGAGGCCACCGACGAAGGCCCGATGCAAAACCTGCAGGTCATGATTCCCAACGCCCCGGGCAGCGGCTACGACGTCACCGGCCGTGCCGCAGTGAAGGTGATGGACGACCTGGGCCTCGCTACCGGCACCGAGGTCACCAACCTGGCCGGGGCCGGCGGAACCGTTGGCCTCGCCCGCACCCTGACCGAAACCGGCAACGCCAACTTTCTGCTCATGATGGGACTCGGCGTCGTCGGCGCCGCGTATACAAACGAGGGTGACGCCAAGGTCGCCGACGCGACCCCGATCGCCGGCCTGATCGAAGAGGCCGGCGCCATCTTCGTCGCCGCCGACTCCCCGTACCAGACCATCGACGACCTCGTCGCCGCGTGGAAGGCCGACCCGTCCACCTTCGCCGTCGGCGGCGGTTCGTCACCGGGCGGCCCGGACCACCTGCTGCCGATGCAGCTCGCGGATGCCGTCGGCATCGACCCGACGGCGGTCAACTACGTCGCTTACGACGGCGGCGGCGAACTGCTGCCGGCAATCCTCGGCGGCAAGCTGCAGTTCGGCGCCTCCGGCTACGGTGAATTCCTCGAACAGGTGAAGTCGGGCGACCTGCGGGTGCTCGCCGTCACGAGCGAAGAGCGCGTTCCCGTTATCGACGCCCCCACCCTCACCGAAGAGGGCATCGACCTGGTCTTCACCAACTGGCGCGGGCTGCTGGCCGCCCCTGGCCTGTCCGATGCCGAGATTGCCCGCCTCGTCGACGCCGTCACCGCCATGCACGACAGCCCGGAGTGGAAGCAGGTTTTGGAGGACAACAGCTGGACCGACGCCTTCATCACCGGCGACGATTTCAGCACCTTCCTCACCGAGCAGGACACCCGCGTCGCTGACGTGCTGAAGACCCTGGGCCTGGTCTAATCGTGTCCTCCCCCAGCTCCGAAGCTGCGTCCGGCTTTCGCGCGCGCCTGCGGGGTCGCTCCGAGCTCGGTGTTGCCGCCCTGCTCGCGGGAATCGCGATCGTGATCGCGGTCGACACCGCGAACATCCGTCACACGGCCATTAACGCCGGCGTGATGGGACCGCAGGTCGTTCCCACGATCATCGCGACCGGCCTGGCGCTGTGTGCGATCGCCCTGGCGATCTCGGTGTTGCGGGGCGGCCACGCCGACGCCGAAGACGGCGAGGACATCGACCTCTCCCAGAAGGCCCACTGGCCCACCGTCTTCGGCCTCGGCGCTCTCATTCTCGTCTTCGCCCTCTCGATGGACTTTCTCGGTTTCGTGATCGGCAGTGCGCTGCTGTTCTACGGCTCCGCCCTGCTGCTCGGCTCGAGGCGCTTCGTCTGGGCGCTCGTGATCGGCATTCTTCTGGCCGTCGGCACGTTCTATGGCTTCGTACTGGGCCTCGGCATCAACCTGCCGGCCGGCCTGCTGACGGGAATTCTCTAATGGAAAATCTCACCCTGCTGATGGAGGGGTTCGGCAACGCGCTGACCCTGCAGAACCTGCTGTTCGCCCTCATCGGTGTGCTACTCGGCACCGCCGTCGGCGTGCTGCCCGGCATCGGCCCGGCCATGACCGTGGCCCTGTTGCTGCCGCTCACCTACGCCCTCGACGTGACCGGTTCGCTGATCATGTTCGCCGGCATCTACTACGGCGGTATGTACGGCGGCTCGACGACCTCGATTCTGCTCAACACCCCGGGCGAGTCTTCGTCGGTCGTCACGGCGCTCGAGGGCAACAAAATGGCCAAGGCCGGCCGCGGAGCGCAGGCGCTAGCGACGGCCGCGATCGGCTCTTTCGTGGCCGGTACGCTCGCCACCGGCGCCCTTGTCTTAGTCGCTCCGTTCATCGTGGCGATCGCGATCGGCCTGGGAGCTCCCTCATACTTCGCGCTGATGGTCTTCGCTTTCGTTGCCGTCAGCGCAGTGCTCGGCTCGAGCCGCATTCGCGGGCTCGCCTCGCTGTTCATCGGTCTCACCATCGGACTTGTCGGCCTCGACGCCACGACCGGCCAGGCACGGCTGACTTTCGGGCAGCCGCTGCTCTCCGGCGGCATCGACGTCGTCGTCATCGCCGTCGCCCTGTTTGCGGTCGGTGAGGCCCTCTGGATCGCCGCGCACCTGCGCCACGGCACACCCCCGACGATCCCGGTCGGGGTGCCGTGGATGGGCAAGGACGATTGGAAGCGCAGCTGGAAACCGTGGCTGCGCGGCACGGTCATCGGCTTTCCGTTCGGCGCGATTCCGGCCGGTGGCGCGGAAATTCCCACCTTCCTGTCGTACGTGGCGGAGAAGAAGCTGTCCAAGCATCCGGAACAGTTCGGGCACGGCGCCATCGAGGGCGTCGCCGGCCCGGAAGCGGCCAACAATGCCTCAGCTGCCGGTACGCTCGTACCGCTGCTGACCCTCGGTCTGCCGACCACGGCGACCGCCGCAGTGATGATCGCCGCGTTCAACCAGTACGGTATCCACCCCGGACCGATGTTGTTTCAGACCGAACCGGTGCTGGTCTGGACCCTGATCGCGAGCCTGTTCATCGGCAACACGCTGCTGCTCGCGCTCAACCTGCCGCTCGCTCCGCTGTGGGCCAAGCTGCTGCGCATTCCGCGGCCGTACCTCTACGCGGGAATTCTGTTCTTCGCCACGTTGGGTGCCTACGCGGCGGGCATGCAGACCTTCAACATTCTGATTTTGCTGCTTCTGGGCGCGTTGGGCTACATGGCCCGTCGCTTCGGGTTTCCGGTGCTGCCGATCATCGTCGGCGCCATCCTCGGCCCGGAGATGGAACGCCAGCTGCGCCGAGCGCTGCAGATCAGCGCGGGCGATCCCGCCGCGCTGCTGAGCGAACCGCTCGCCGTCGTGGTGTACACCGTGATCGTGGTGTTCCTCGTGGTACCGCCGCTGGTCAAGGCGCTGCGGCGCCGGTTCGGTGGTGGCGGACCGACGGCCGGGCCGCCCGAGGATCAGTTCGATGCCTTCGGCACCCAGACCTCCGATGGAAGCGCCCGAGTCATTCAGGCTGTCCGCCCGAATAGCCGCAGAAAATAGCGCGAGCGTTTTTCACGCCTGAGCGAACGCGGCGCGGGAGTTGAGCATACTGGTGTCATGCCCGTTGCCCTCTCCCGCGCCGACGTCGTACGCTTGCGCCTGCACGCCCAGGGTCTGGCCGGCGATCCGTTGCCGAGTGCCGTCGCCGTCGCCGAGCGGATGCTCGCGGTGCAGGCGCAGGACTACCAGGCTGGACAGTGGGCCCTCGGCGTGCGCTCCCCCGGCGCAACCCTGGCCGACGTGCAGGCAGCCGTTTCGGCGGGTGAGATCGTGCGGTCGTGGCCAATGCGGGGCACGCTGCACTTCGTTCCGGCCGGGGAACTGGGCTGGATGCAGGGTCTGACAACCCCGCGCCTGCTCGCCAAAACCCGCACGATCAACGAACGGCTCGGCCTCGACCTGCCCGTGCTGGAGCGTGCTCGTGAGGCCGCGATCACCGCGCTGACCGGGCAGAAACAGCTCAGCCGCGCCGAATTCATGACCATGCTTCAGGCGTCCGCCCTGCCGACCGAGGGCCAGCGCGGATACCACACCATCGCCCACCTCGCTCTCACCGGAACTCTATGCTGGGGACGCCAGGTCGGCACCCAGCAAGGGCTGGTGCTGCTCGATGAGTGGGTGCCGACCCCACGCCGGCTTGAGCGCGATGAAGCGCTCGGCGAATTCGTATACCGCTATTTTCTCGGCCATGGGCCGGCGACCCTGGTGGACTTCGCCTGGTGGTCGCAGCTCACCGTCGCCGACGCGAAAACCGGCCTGGCCGTGGCCCGGCGCAGGCTCACCGAGGTGCAGGTCGACGGCGCAGCGCATTTTCTAGCCGCCGAAACAGCGGATGCCGCAGTCGTGGCGACGGGCCGGCGCCAGCACACGCCGGTGCTCGCGCTCCCCGGGTTCGACGAGTACCTGCTCGGGTACCGGGATCGCAGCCACGTGATCGCCGCCGCCGATCTCACCCGGGTGGTACCCGGACTAAACGGAATCTTTCTGCCGCTCGTCGTCACGGACGGGCGTATTGTCGGCACCTGGCGCAAGAAGATCGCAACGTCGGGACTCACCGCAGCGGCGACGCTGTTCGAAGCACCGGCGACGACGACCGCCCAGGCCCGGGCCGACAAAACCCAGCGCGGCTTCGCCCGCGCAGCGTCGCACTACGCACGGTTTCTGGGCGTGAAGCATCGGCCGATCGCGAAACCGGCGGTGTCGGCATCCGCTTGAGCGGTCGCAGTCGGGTTAGCCTTGACCAGTGAAACTTACCTCGGCCCTGCGCATCTCCAAACGACTCCCGGTGCTGCAGGTCGTCAAGATGGCCGTCGCCGTGGCCCTCGCCTGGCTCGCCTCCCAGCTGCTGCTGCCGAGCAACCTGCCGATCTTCGCCGCGATCGCGGCCCTGCTCGTGGTGCAGCCGAGCGTCAACCAGACCCTCGGCCGTGCCATCGAACGCACCGCGGGCGTGATCGGCGGTGTCATCATCGCCTCGTCGATCGGATTCTTCCTCGGTCAGTCCAGCTGGGTCGTACTCGGCACTATCGTGGTGAGCATCCTCGTGGCGTGGGCGCTGCGCCTGTCCCCGGTGTCGGCGAGCCAGATTCCGATCAGCGCCATGCTGGTGCTCGCCCTCGGTGCTACGACGCCGGGGTACGCCCTCGATCGCATCCTCGAGACCTTTATCGGCGCGGGTATCGCCCTGGTCATCAACGCCCTCATCGTTCCCCCCGTGCTGATAGCGCCAGCGCGCGACGCCGTCGGCCTGCTCGCCCGCGAGCTCGCCGACACCTTTGACCGTATCGCGCAGGCGCTGCGCACCCCGCAGACTCCGATCGACCTGATGGAGCTGATGATTAAGGCCCGTCTGCTGCGCCCCATGCTCGTGTCGGCAGAAAAGGCCATCGCCCAGGCGGAGGAGAGCCTCATGCTCAATCCGCGCAAGGCCAAGCTGCGCGTGGCGCTCGACGCCGACCACGACATGATCGAGCGGCTGCCGACTCTTGTCACCCGCGCCATCGGCATGACCCGCGCCCTGCACGACCACTACGACGCGTCCCTGCAGTTCGAGCCGAGCGTTCAGGCGTTTTCTCGGGAGCTCGCCCGGGCCGCCCACGACCTGGCTCTGCTCGCGCGGGAGGAAGGCGACCTCACGGGCGTGCCGGAGCCGGCGGACCTCGACGTGCTGGCCCTGACCGCGCCCCTGCGCATCGTCACGCCGCACCCGGACCACTGGATCCTGATCGGCTCACTCATGGAAGACCTGCGCCGGGTGCGCGAGGAGATCGTCGGCGATCGCGCCTGAGCCGGAACGTAGAAAACGGATGCTCCGCGCGGGTCGCGCGCGGAGCATCCGTTTTCTCCCTGACGCGGTCTACAAAACCTTGGAGAGGAAGTCCTGGGTGCGTGGTTGCTGCGGGTTACCGAACAGCTCGGCCGGGGTGCCCTCCTCGACGATGAGGCCGTCGGCCATGAAGATGACCCGGTCGGCGACCTCACGGGCGAACCCCATCTCGTGGGTGACGACGACCATGGTCATGCCTTCGGCGGCAAGGTCGCGGATGACCTGCAGCACCTCGCCGACCATCTCAGGGTCGAGGGCGCTCGTGGCCTCGTCGAAGAGCATGATGTCGGGGTTCACGGCGAGCGAGCGGGCGATGGCCACGCGCTGCTTCTGACCGCCGGACAGCTGGGCGGGACGGGCGGTGGCCTTGTCGGCGAGGCCTACCCGGTCGAGCAGCTTGAGGGCGGTGGCACGGGCATCCGCTGTGGATTGCTTCTTCAACTCGACCGGAGCGAGCATGATGTTCTGCAGCACGGTCATGTGCGGGAACAGGTTGAAGTGCTGAAATACCATGCCGATGTGCTGGCGCACCTCGTTGAGGTCAACGGTCTTGTCGCCGAGGTTGAATCCGTCGACGATGACCGTGCCGGCGCTGAGCTCATCGAGCTTGTTGAGGCAGCGCAGAAAGGTGGACTTGCCCGAACCCGAGGGACCAATGACGCAGACGACCTCGCCCTCGGTGATCTCGACGTCGAGGCCCTTGAGCACCTCGTTGGAGCCAAACGATTTGCGCAAACCGCTGACACTAATTTTACTGCCGACGCTCGCGGTGCTATTGGCGCTGGTGCTCATTTGTTGAACCTCTTGTCGAGCTTGTTGGAAAGCATTGTGAGCAGGTTGATGACGATGAAGTAGAGCGCTGCGACGATCAGCAGGGTCTCGCCGGTGCGAAAGTTGGCGGCGTAGATCTGCTGGCCCTGGTAGGTGAGCTCGGCGAAGCCGATCACGGCCAGGAGCGAGGTGTCCTTCAGGGTCATCACGAACTGGTTGATGAACGAGGGCGTCATGATCTTCACGGCCTGCGGCAGCACGACGCGGCGCATGGTCGTGACGTAGCCGAGTCCGAGGCTGCGGCCGGCCTCGGTCTGGCCCGGGTCGACCGACTGGATGCCGCCGCGCACGATCTCGGTCATGTATGCACCGGCGTTGAGGCTCAGCGTGAGCACACCGGCGGTGAGCACGTCGATCGACTGCCCGGTCAGTTGCGGCAAGCCGAAGTAGAAGAAGAACGCTTGCACGAGAAGCGGCGTGCCGCGAAAGATGCTGACGTAGACGCTGGCCAGGCCGCGCAGCACGCGGCTCTCTGAAACCTTGAAGAACCCGAACAGCACACCCAGCACGAGGGCAATCAGAATCGACAACCCGGTCGCGAGCAGGGTCAGCCCGAGGCCCTTCATGAGGGCTGGCAGGCTGTCGCTCAACAGACCAAAGAAACCGGATGCTGCGGCGGGTGCCGGCTGCTCGAGATACTCATCGAGGATGGCCTGGTACTCGCCGCTGTCTTTCAGCTCGGCCAGACCGGTGTTGAACGCGGCGAGCAGTTCGGGATTCTGGCCCTTGTTGACAGCGAAACCGTAGGAGCTGCCCTGCTCCTTCTCGGTGACCGACTTGAGGCCGTTGTTCTGATTGATGCCGTAGGCGAGCACGGGGTAGTCGTCGAAGACCGCGACGGAGTTGCCAGCCTTGACGTCGTCGTACATCGTGGCCGAGTCGGCGAGGGCCTTGACGGTGAAGTCGTACTCGTCCTTGATCGAGTTGGCGAAGGTCTCGCCCTCGCTGCCGCGCTTGGCGACGACGGTTTCGCCGGCCAGGTCGGAGTACCCGGTGATCTTGGCATTGTCCTCGGCGACGGCCATCTGAACGCCGGAGTCGAAGTACGGGTCGGAGAAGTCAAAGATGAGTTTGCGCTCATCGGTGATCGACATTCCGGCGATGACGCCGTCGACCTGATTGGATTGCAACGCCTGCAACGCCGCGTCGAAGCCGAGCGACTTGATCTCCACTTTGAAGCCCTGGTTCGCGGCAATGTCACGAATCAAATCCATGTCGATACCGGTCAGTTCACCGTTCTCGCGGTACTCGAACGGCGCGAAGGTGGTGTCGGTGCCGATGACGTAGGTTTCGCCGGTGACGGCGGTCGGCGGCTGGCTCGCTGTCGCGGCGCTGACGCCGGCGAATCCGCCGGCGAGGGCCAGCAGCGCCGTGACGGCAACCGCGAGCTTTCCCGCCCGAAAAATATTCAATGTGCGCAAAGGGAAACCATTTCTTGTCGTGCGATTCGCGCCGATCGACGCTGACCTAACCGGGCCGATGCTGCATACCCGTCGAAAGAGCCTACCTTGGGGTGCACTCCAGAAGAGTTTCGGGTCGGGCCGCCAATCGCCGCACCGGCGGCCTGGACGCGACTGCTGGCTGACGCTGGCACGCTGGCTGGCTGGCTGGCTTGCAGGCTCGCTGGCTTGCAGGCTTGCAGGCTTGCAGGCTTGCTGGCTTGCTGGCTTGCAGGCTTGCAGGCTCGCTGGCTTGCAGGCTCGCTGCCTGACTGGCGGCGGCTAGCTGACGACGGCTAGCTGCGTGTCATTCCAGAGGGTGCCGAGCACCGCCGCCGCCGGGCCGGTGCGCGCCTCACGAAAACCGGTGCCTGCCCAGAGAGCGAGCCCGTCGGGGTCGCCGCGGCGGGCAGCATCCGCTCGAACGACCTTGGTGAGGTGGTGCACCTGCGGATACTCATGGGGCGCTGCCGCGTCGTGGGCGGTGATGAAGGCGTTCCGCAGCCCGCGCGCCGGACGACCAGAGAATGCGCGGGTGATGACGGTCTCGGTGAAGCGCGGGTCGACGAGGGCACTCTGATGGGCCGGGTTCGCGCCGGATTCCTCGGTGCGCAGAAAGGCAGTGCCGAGTTGCACGGCCGCGGTGCCTCCGCCAGCGAGCAGCGACGCGATCTGACCCCCAGAGTGGATGCCGCCCGCCGCGATGAGCGGCAGCGACACCAGCTCGCCAATCGCGATCAACAACTCCCCCAGGGCCAGGGTGCCCGGTTCGCCCCTGGTAGTGAACGTTGCCCGGTGCCCGCCGGATTCCGGTCCCTGAACGCACAGGGCGTCGACGCCGAGGCCTTCGGCCTGGCGGGCCTCTGACACCGACGTGACCGTGGCGATTAGGAAGGACCCCGCGGCGTGCATCCGCTCTATGACGTCGTCGGACGGCAGGCCGAAGGTGAACGAGACCACCGGTACGCGATGGGCGATAACCAGGGCGACCTTCTCGGCGAACCAGTCGTCGTCGGCGTCAGCTATCTGCCCGAGAGAGAGGCCGTACTCTCGGCCGAGCAGGTCCCGAAGGGTTTCAACGGCCGCTCGGTCGGTCAGCGGCGCCTGCGGCATGAACAGGTTGACACCGAACGCGTGCTCGGTGCGTTGCCTCACCTCGACGATCTGTGCGGCCAGGGCCTGCGGCGTCTTGTACCCGCCCGCCAGAAAGCCAAGGCCGCCCCCGTTGCTCACCGCGACCACGAGGTTCGGAGTCGATGCGCCGCCCGCCATCGGCGCCGCAATGATCGGAATCTCCAGGTCGTTCAGGGTGAACACGGCAATCTCCTCATCATTAGAGCGTTCTTCCAGTAACTGAAATGGCGAACTACTACGGTCATTCCGGGTGCGCTTCAGCCAGCGTCCCCCTTGCACCTTGGCACAGTTCCCAGCGTGTCCGTGACGAAACGGCTCAACGGGCTGGCCTTAAGAACCGACCTCAGCAACCGGTCTTACGAGCCGGCTTTGCGAACCCGCCTTACGACCCGACGTCACGAACCGGCCTTACGAGCCGGCGTCACGGGCCGCCGCCTCCAGGCGTTCTCGGTAGGCCTGCCACCAGGCAGCGTCAGCGGACGGCAGGTTACTGTTATCGGCTCGCAGGCCGACGGAACCGTCCCAGGTAACCTGCTTCAAGGCTCGCTACGTGTTTGATCAGGCCCAATAGGTTTGTGCCGGTCGGCACCATGGGGCGCCGCACGTCGCATTCGCTGAGCCCGTCGAGTTTCCAAATGAGGGCCTCTCGGCCGGTGCTCAGGTTGCGCAGCAGGGTCACTTTCTCCGCGGAATCATCCATGCCTTCAGCTTTGCAGCCTGTCTCGGTCTGGCATTGGCCGCGAACGGATGCCACCTCGGCCAGCCCTTCTGCGAAGTCTGGGACCGTGGCTTGGAGGTCCGCCGTCCAGTCTCCCGTCGTACTGGAGCGGGCTGCCGAACCGATGCTCCGCCACTGCCCCTGATCCAGTGGGGCCAGTTCAAGGGCTCCTCTCCAACGAACCGGCGCATACCGAATCCGCTCCAACCGCGGGAGCGCAGTTCTGGGGGACGGGGCCCGGGCCCCGTCCCTGGGCCCAGGTTAGAAACTGGGCCCACGGTCACAACATGGGCCCGGCCGGCGGATCGCAGCATTGGCCGAAAGGCGCGGCATGAACCTGCAGGCCAATTTGAGGATGCGAATTCGTTCATGACTTCGATTTGGGCCACGCAAGGCGCTGAATAGTCCCGACGGAACGGCGCCCCACGGCCCGACACACAGCGAAATTAGCTCGAACTCGTGGTTCCGATACTTTCCCAGGCCACTTTTGCTCCTGAGGTTTTCTTGAGATTCTCTCGCTTTTATGTTCGATTTGCGGTAAAATGGATCTGAAGGAGGCACTGACGCCCATGTTCATGGAAAACTCCGGCACCACCGCCTCGAATCCCGCCATTGTCGCGGTGGAGCAGGCGAGGGATCTCTTGCTGGCAGCGTTGGGTGGGGTGTCGTTCGGTCTGCTCGGTGACGAGGAATCCCTGACTATGCTGCTGGCTTTGGAGAGCGTGGGCCGAGTCGTCGATGGAGCCCGGGTGCTCTCCACGACCGATGTGCTCCGCCGCTCCGAGTACTTCGATGCTTCCGCCGCGAAGAGCGCCGCAGCTCGGGCTACCGCCGGCCAGAGTGCTGCGACCCAGACGGCCGCCGGTGCGGCGGTGGTTTTGGCCGCGCCGACCTTGGCGCGTCGGCTCGGCTGCCGCAGCGGCGTCGAGCTGGTCTGCACCCTGGCCCGGGTCTCCCGCGCCCAGGTGCGCCAGCGTGCCGCGCTCGGCGCGAAAACCGGCCAACGGATGCTGCTCGGCCGCCCCCTCACCCCCATATACCCCGTTCTTGGCGATGCCCTGCAGAACGGAGCCGTCGGGGTGGAGCAGGCCCGTGTCATCGTGACGGTGCTCGACGGCCTGCGCACCTCGGTACTGATCGAGGGCCTCGACCGCGTCGAACGCTCCCTCGTCGCCAGCGGCTCCGGCACGATCACCCCCGAAACCGCGGGCCTGCCCGGCGCCGGCATCGCCTTCGCCCCCGAACTGCTCCGACAGCAGGGCATTCAATGGCAGGCACGCCTCGCGCCCGACGGATCCGCGCCCGGCGACACCCCCGCAGAGCGGCGCAGCTGGCTGAGCTTCGGCGGCCTCAGCAACGGCGGCTACAGCCTCAGCGGCTGGTTCACCACCCTCGACCGTGCCATCATCGGCAACGTCTTCGACGCCTACCTCTCCGCCGCCGCGACCAACCCCGTCCCCGGCACCACCACCGGCGCTACCACCGGCTCGACCCCCACCCCGAAGACCGACACCCCGAAGACCGACACCAACGACACCGCGCCGCGAACGACGGTCCAATTCCAAGAAACCGAACCCACCAACACCGACCACACCGACCACACCGACCACACCGAAGACACCGAAGACACCGAACCGTCGGCCAGCGAGAACCCGGCCGAGGCTGTTGCCGAGAAACCGACGGAGGCTGAGGCAGAAGTCGAGGCCGAAACCGAAGCTGAAACCGAAGCTGAAGCTGAAGCCGAAGAGAGTGTTCAGCCCGACGGGCTCGGTCCCTGCCCGCAACAACCCGACGACACCCGGTCCATCAGCGAGAAACGAGCCGGCATCCTCCGCGCCGTCTTCGAAGCCGCCGCCCGACAACCCGACACCCCCACCATGGGCGGCGCCGCCCCCACCGTACTCGTACACATCAACATCAACGACCTCCTCGCCGGCCGCGGCGCCGGCTGGATCGACGGCCTCGACGGACCCCTCACCACCCACCACGTCAACGAACTCATCGACGCCGCCGGCTACCAACCCATCCTGTTCGGCCACACCGGCACCATCCTCAACCTCGGCACCACCCACCGATTCTTCACCAACACCCAACGCCGAGCCCTCGCCGCCCGCGACGGCGGCTGCATCATCCCCGGCTGCACCATGCCACCCCAATACACCCAAGCCCACCACGTCATCCCCTGGAACCAAGGCGGCCCCACCAACATCGACAACGCCGTCCTCCTCTGCAACGCCGCCCACACCAGCATCAACACCTCCGGCTGGGACATCGACATGCGCAACGGCCGACCCTGGATCCGCGGCCCCCTCCTCCTCGACCCCACCCAAACCTGGCGCCCCGCCCGCCAAAACCGCGCCACCACCCCCACCGAACAACCCAACTGGAACAAATAGGCTCTGGACCACCAGCGCATCCACCCAGCCCATTCCACCCAGCCAGCCAGCCAACACCAATTCCCACGGTTGAGCGCGCCGGGACCTGCTACCCAGGGACTGTCCGCTAGGGACTGTCTCTTAAACGGTGGTTCCGGCCTAACACGCTGGACGTGGGTCTGGCGGGGAAGGTACCGTAGGGACGACGCTCGATGCCGTGACGAAAATGACAAAAGCTGAGCCCACCGGTGAGGCCGTGCCGGCGTTTGACGCGGCCCTTGGCACGGAGTCAGGCGAGGTCGCAGCTCATCTGGTTGGTGCAGTAGTCAGTTCCGAGGCCCCCGTAAATCTAGGAGACGCGATGTCCTTTCAGGCCTATCTCACGGCGATTGAAGACAAAACCGGCCTGACGCCGCGTGAGCTGGTCGCGCTGGCGCACGAGCGCGGTTTCGATAACCCGGCGACGAAGGCCCCCGCCATCGTTGACTGGCTCAAGTCTGACTATGGCCTCGGTCGCGGGCACGCGATGGCCCTCGTCTACGTGATCAAGAACGGCTCGACCATCAGCGAGAAGCACGTCGGCACGGACGGCGTTCATCGCGACGAGTCCGTCGAACTGTGGCTCGACGGCAAAGACTCCCGCCCGGTCTGAAACTGGTCGCCGCGCTGGGATCGGCAGGGTGGAACTGCAGAGGGGGAGCACGATCATGGGGTGTTTCTACATCGCAGTCGGTCTGGTCTTCATGCCCATGAACGTGCTCACCTATAGGGGAATGCTGAACCCGCAGTCGCCAGCGCGTAGCTTTACCGCATGACTTCCGGCTCTATCTCCCCCGCCGTTCTGCAGTGGGCCGCCCGGCAGCTCGCCGTCACCGAGCTGCGCTGGGTGCGCACGCTGCCCGGCGGCACGCACGCCACAACGACCGTCATCGGAGCGTCGAATAGATCCGAGTTCGTACTGCGTCAATTTCCGCCCGGCGACGACGCCGTACGCCGTGAGATGCGCGTGCTCGCCAGTCTCGGCGGGCTCGGCGGGCTCGGCGCCCTGGCTCCGCAGTTACTCGCCGCCGACCCAGCCGGCACAGTTAACGGATGCCCGCTCATCGTCACGACACTGCTGCCGGGTCTGGCCTCGATCACCCCCGCAGACCCGCAGGACTTCGCGCGGCAACTCGGAGCGGCACTCGCGCGCATCCACTCGCTGCCGGTCAACCCGGAGCTTCCCGATCTGTTCACCGAACCGGCGGCTGATTCACCGCTTCACTCGGTGTGGCACGAGCTCACCAACGAACCCCGCGTGCTCACCCACAACGATTTCTGGTCGGGCAATACCGTCTGGCTGCGGGGCCGACTCACCGGAATCGTGGATTGGTCCGGCGCCGGGCTGGCACCGCGCGGCTACGACCTGGCCTGGTGTCGCCAGGACCTCGTTTTTCTCTATGACGTAACGGCCGCCGAGGAGTTCACCCTGGCCTATGACGAGGCATTCGGCTCCCCCGCTCCCCATGTCGCCCGCTGGGATTACTTCGCGGCGTTGAAGGCCTACCCGAGGGTCGAGACCTGGGCGCCCAACTACACAGATCTCGGTCGAGCAGACCTGGATGGCGGCGGGCTGCGCCGGCGTCTAACCGAATGGATGCTCCGACTCAACGCAGGCTAGTAGCGCGGCTGCAGGTCGGGGAACATCAAAAGTGTCTAAAGTCAAGCAGGGCCCGACCGAAGCCGTGCCCTGCTTGCCGTGCTGAAAAGAGAACGAACGTTACGCGTCGAGCGAGGCCTGAAGTTCGAGCGTGATGGTGACCTTGTCGCCGAGCAGCATGCCGCCGGTTTCGAGGGCTGCGTTGTAGGTAAGGCCGAAGTCTTCGCGGTTGACCTCGGTCTTGGCCGTGGCACCGAACTTGTAGTTGCCGTACGGGTCTGCGCCGAATCCGCCGAATTCGAGCTCGAAGGTTGCCGGCTTGGTGACGCCCTTGATGGTGATGTTGCCGTCGACGAGGTAGTCGCCCTTGACTTCACGAACACCGGTCGACGCGAAGTCGATGGTCGGGTAGGTCTCGGCGTCGAAGAAGTCCCCGGTGCGCAGGTGGCCGTCGCGGTTGGGCTCGTTGGTGTTAATCGACACGACCTTGGCGGAAGCCGTGACGCTCGCCTCGAGCGGGTTCTCGCCGGTAATGAAGGTGGCATCGAAATCATCGAAGGTGCCCTTGACCTTGCTGATGACGATGTGACGAATGCTGAAGCTCACGGAGCTGTGGGTCTTGTCGATGGTCCACGTTCCGGCCTTGTAGCCCGGGATGCTCGTTACGGTGGTCTCGCTCATAGAAGTTCTCCTCAAGTGTGTGGGCCCAAGAATTGTCGCCCTCGGATACATGCAAGCGCATAGAAGGCGGTCGTATTCCCCAAATCCCAAATATTCATCTACCCCTGTTCGGGCGTTAAGCCGGGGCCTAAAACTCAGCCTGACCGAATAGGCTCACCCTGTCACGGAGTTCTGCGTGTTTATTGGGAGGTAGCCGTGAGCTCACGTCGGGCACAGAACATGCAGGGCGTCGCCGGCGAAGGCGTCCTGATCGCCGCCGGAGGCCGCGCCATCCTGCTGCAGCTGGCGAATCCGGCCATCGGGCACGGCGTCGCCGACCACAGCCATTTCGCCGACAAGCCGCTCGACCGGTTGAATGGCACGCTGAGTTACGTCTATGCCACCGTGTTCGGAGATGCCGACCTGGCCGCCTCGATGGCCTCACGCGTCAACCACGCGCACGTCCCGGTGCACTCCACTGGCACCGCTCCCGAGTACAACGCTTTCACGCCCGAATTGCAGCTCTGGGTCGCCGCCACGCTGTACGAATCCGCCACCGACCTGCACGGCCGACTTTACGGCCCCCTCGACGACGAAACAGCCGATGCGGTCTACCGCGAGTACTCCCGCCTTGGCACCTCGCTGCAGGTTCCGCCGGAACTCTGGCCGGCCAACCGCAGCGCTTTCCGCCGCTATTGGAACGAGCAGCTCGCGCTTCTGACGACGGATGCCGCCACGCGCGCCGTCGCGCACGACCTGCTGCACTCACGCACCGCGCCGCTCTGGTATCGCGCCGCCCTGCCTCTGGCTCGCCTCATGACTGCCGGCCTGCTGCCCGCGCACGTACGGCTGCTGTTCGACCTGCCCTGGTCGGCGCGGCGCCAGCGACGCTTCGACCGGGTGTTAGGCGGCATCCGCTTGATTTATCCCCGCCTGCCACGCCGGCTGCGACACTGGCCGAAGAACCATTACCTGCGCGCCCTGCACGCTTCGGTGCCCGCGCCGGTAGTGTGAGAGTCCAATGACGCAGCCGCAGCCTCCCCACCCCGGACTCGACAGCACGGATCGCCAGATCATTGCCGAGCTCAGCCGCGACGGGCGACTCTCGATGCGTCAACTGGCCCTGCTGGTGCACATCTCCCGCACCGCCGCCCACACGCGGGTGCAGAAACTGATCAGCCACGGCGTGATCACCGGATTCGGCGCTCAGACCGACCGCAAGGCGCTCGGTCTCAACGTGTCTGCGCTCGTTGTCGTGAAGATCGGCGACGTCGCCTGGGGCGAGATCGCCGCCGAGCTGGCCCGTTTGCCCTTCGTCGAGAAGGCTCAGGCGGTGAGCGGTGATATCGACATCATCCTCACGGTGAGCGCTCCCGACCATGAGCAGCTCAGCCAGGCCATCCTGCGCGATATCCACACCATGCCGGGAGTGATCTCCACCCGCTCGCACCTAATTCTCGACGAGATCATCGGCCACGCCCCCGGCGCCACTCCGGACGCCTGGCACTGATTCGCGCCTTCCCTGCGCCGTTTGGCCGCCGTCTGGCAATTGCTCGGCCAAACGTTCACAACTACGAAAAAGCTCCGCCGCGCTGACCAAAAGAGCGCACCATTGGCTCATGAGCCTCAATGTCGAGAGCACGCCGCTGACGGCCGTGCTGGCACCCCCACCCCTTCGTTTGATCGACGACACCGGTCACGCGGTTGCCGAAAGCGAGAGCGGCGGCTTCACGTTGCCAGCCCTTGACACCCTGCTCGGTCTCTACCGACAGATGGTCATCGCCCGCCGATTCGACGTGCAGGTCACGGCCCTCACGCGGCAGGGGCGACTCGCCACCTACCCCTCCGCCCTCGGCCAGGAGGCCTGCGAGATCGCCGCGGTCGCAGCGCTCGCCCCGCAGGACTGGCTGTTTCCCACTTACCGCGACAGCATCGCGCTGCTCACCCGGGGCGTCGAGCCGAAAGATATCCTCGCCGCCTTCCGTGGCGACTGGCACAGTGGCTACGACTATCCCAAGCATCGGATCGCCCCGCAGGCCACGCCGCTGGCCACCCAGGCGCTGCATGCCGTTGGCTTGGCCACGGCCTCAAAGCTCAAACGCGACGACACCGTGGCGCTCACCCTGCTCGGCGACGGGGCCACAAGCGAGGGCGACGCCCACGAGGCGTTCAACTTCGCCGCTGTGTGGCAGGCTCCCGTCGTGTTTGTCGTGCAAAACAACCAATTCGCAATCAGCGTGCCGCTCGACAAGCAGATGGCCTGCCGCACCATCGCCGACAAGGCGATCGGGTACGGCATGCCCGGCTACTACGTCGACGGCAACGACGTCGCCGCCATGTACGCCGTCATCTCCGCCGCCATGGACCGCGCCCGCAGCGGTGGCGGTCCCACTCTGATCGAAGGCCTCACCTACCGCATCGAGGCCCACACCAACTCGGATGACCCCACCCGCTACCGCAAGACCGCCGACGTAGACCTGTGGCGCAGCCGCGACCCGATCGAGCGCCTGGAGAAATATCTTCGAGCGCAGGGCGCCCTCTCCGACGAGATGCGCGATCGTATCGCGGCCGCGGCCGAGGAACTCGCCGCGACCACCCGCGACTGCATGACCGAGCAGGCGGTCGTGGATCCGCTCGAGCTGTTCGAGCACGTCTACTCCACCGCCCGGACATCCCTAGCCGAACAGCGCGCCTTCCTGGCGGCCGAAATCGACGGCGATGCCGCGGCATCCGCTACGCTCACCGGCACGAACACCGAAGAGAGCACCCGATGAGCCCGCAGCAGACCCTCGCCACCGGCACGGCGGTGCGCGCGCCGGAAAGCCTCACGATGGCCGCCGCCCTCAACGCGGCGATTCGCGATGCGATGGTTGACGACCCGACGGTCGTTTTGTTCGGCGAAGACGTCGGACCGCTCGGCGGAGTGTTCCGGGTGACCGACGGGCTCTACGCCGAATTCGGCGAAACCCGGGTGAGCGATTCCCCGCTGGCCGAAGCCGGGATCGTGGGAACCGCGATCGGCATGGCCATGTACGGTCTCCGTCCCGTGGTCGAGATGCAGTTCGACGCGTTCAGCTACCCGGCGTTCCAGCAGATCGTGTCGCACGTGGCAAAGATGCGCAACCGCACACGCGGCAAGATTCCGCTGCCGATCGTCATCCGCATTCCCTACGCCGGCGATATCGGCGGGGTCGAGCACCACTCCGATTCCTCGGAGGCATACTGGACGGCGACGCCCGGACTCACCGTGGTGAGCCCGTCCAACCCGGCCGACGCCTATTCCATGCTGCGCGAAGCCATTGCCAGTGACGACCCGGTCATTTTCATGGAACCCAAGAGCCGGTACTGGAGCAAGGCTTCGCTCGCCCTGCCGGTGCAGACCGAGCCGCTGAACCGCGCCGTCGTGCTGCGCGAGGGCACCGACGTCACGCTCATCGCCTACGGGCCGACCGTGAAAACTGCCCTCGCTACCGCCGAACAGGCCGCCATCGAGGGACTCTCGATCGAGGTCATCGACCTGCGGTCGCTCTCCCCGTTTGATGACGAGACCGTGGGGGCATCCGTGCAGAAGACCGGCCGGGCCGCCATCGTGCACGAGGCCGCGCAGTTCGGCGGCTACGGCGCTGAGGTTGCCGCCCGCCTGACCGAGCGCAACTTCTTTTACCTGGCCGCGCCCATTCTGCGCATCACCGGCTTCGACATCCCGTACCCGTCGCCCAAACTCGAGGAGTACTTCTTGCCAACCCCCGACCGCATTCTTGCCGCGCTCTCCACCTGGGAGTGGTCCTGATGAGCCGCGATTTTCTGCTGCCCGACCTTGGCGAGGGCCTGACCGAAGCGGAGATCGTGGCCTGGCTGGTCGCTCCCGGCGACACCATCGTCATCGACCAGGCCGTGGTCGAGGTCGAATCGGCCAAATCGATCGTGGAGCTGCCCTCGCCCTACGGCGGCGTCGTGGCGAGCCTGTTCGGTGAGCCGGGGCAGGTCATCCACGCCGGGCAGGTGCTGCTGACCGTAGCCGATTCTGCTTCGGACGACGCTCCACCCGCTCTCGTTGGCGTACCGGCCACCGCAGCGACTTCCACTGCTGCTTCCGCTTCCGCTTCCGCTTCCGCCGACACTGACACCGACACCGACACCGACACTGACACTGCCACTGCCACTGCCCCGACCGAGGGCTCCGGCGCCGTTCTGGTGGGTTATGGCACGACCGAGAGCACCCGGCCGGCGAGAAAGGTGACCGCCGGACGTTTCGGTACCCCGCGGGCAGCGGATGCTCCAGCACCGCCCGCACCACCGCCGGTCCCTGTTGCGCGCGCCGAGCGCCCCGCCGAGGCGGCGGCATCCGCTTCTACCGCAATCGATTCGTCCAACACGGTCAACCCGATCCGCCGCTCCCCCGTCGTGTCTCCGATCGTGCGCCGACTGGCGCGCGAGAACGGATTCGACGCGAGCACCCTAGCCGGCAGCGGCAGGGAAGGACTCGTGGTGCGCAGTGATGTCGAGGATCATATTCGCGATCTCAGCGCGCCGGCTGCGGCTCCGGAGCCGGCTCCGTCAACGACCACCGCACCGGATGCGCCCAGCGCCTCCGACCGCAGCGCCGACATCCGCATCCCCATTTCCGGCCTGCGCAAGGTCGTCTCCCAGCGGCTGAGCACATCGCGGCGGGAGATTCCCGAAGCTACGATCTGGCTCGATGTCGACGCAACCGCGCTGTTCGCGGCCCGCGACCAGCTGCTCGCGGCGACCGGTGAGCGGTTCAGCGTGACGGCTCTGATCGCCCGTTTCGTGGTGGCCGGTTTGCGGCTGTACCCGGTACTCAACTCCTCCGTGGACACCGCGAGCCAGGAGATCCTGCAGCACGGGGCGGTGAACCTCGGCATCGCCGCCCAAACCTCACGCGGACTGATGGTGCCCGTCATCCACGGAGCACACGCTATGAGCACCCGCCAGTTGCGCGATTCGATCGCTGCCCTGGTGGCGCAGTCTCCCGACGGCACTTTCGCGCCGAGCGCGCTCACCGGGGGAACGTTCACCCTGAATAATTTTGGGTCGCTCGGCGTCGACGGTTCGGCGGCGATCATCAACCATCCCGAAGCGGCGATCCTCGGAATCGGGCGCATGATCGAACGGCCCTGGGTGGTGGATCACGAACTCGCGGTGCGCACCGTCGTCGAGTTGTCGATGGTGTTTGACCACCGGGTCTGCGACGGCGGAACCGCCGCGGGATTCCTCACCTATGTGGCCCGTTGCATCGAGAGCCCGGTCAGCCTTCTGGCCGAACTCTAAAAGCCTGCCGGGCAGAATAAACACCTTCGCACGGAGGATGCGAAGGTGTTTGGGTCCTTGACGGTGTCGGGGGACGCCGCGAGGATGATCGGGTTAGCCGTCGGTGGCCTAAATGTGAGCGGCGGGCAACGGCGTGCGAACCGGGCCGACGCGCACACTGGTGTGGTCGCATCCGGAGCATTTGAGCAGGTAGACGGGGAGCGAGTTGCGCTCGGCGTGGGCCGGATTCGGGCTCAGTCGGGCTTGAGAACGGCAGAAGGGGCAAGTGAGTGTCATGCGATCTCCCAGTGTGCCGTTGTTGGTGGCACGCTCTCAGTGTGCACCGACACCGGTCGGCGAAACAGGGCCAAAGGTCCTGTACTGCTACAGGATTGCCCGCACCCTGCGTTAGCGTGGTTCGATGAGAGGATTTCGCGGCGGGCAGCTATGGCCTCTTTTGCTGCCGGCGGGGGTCGGACTGGTGACGACCGCGCTGTACTCCGTTTTCTCGGCCCTGCAGTGGCGCAGTTTCGCCGCTCCCTCGTGGGACCTCGGCATCTTCACGCAGCTCGCCCGGCAGTACGCCGTTCTCGAGGCGCCGATCGTCACGATCAAGGGCGAGGGTTTCAATCTGCTCGGTGACCACTTTCATCCGCTGCTGGCGGTGCTCGGGCCGGTGTTCGCGGTGTTTCCGCACGCTTTCACCCTTCTGGTGGTGCAGAACGCGCTGTTCGGTCTCGCCGCTGCCGCCCTGACCTATGGGGCCATTCGGCTGCTCGGGCCTTCCACCGGCACGCTGTTCGGGCTTGCCTTCGCCTTCAGCTGGGGACTGCAGGGTGCAGTCGAAGCGCAGTTCCATGAGATCGCCTTCGCGGTACCGCTGCTGGCGCTATCGCTGACCGCCTTTCTTCAGCACAGGTGGGTGGCCTGCCTGCTGTGGGCGATGCCGCTCGTGTTCGTGAAGGAAGACCTCGGACTCACCGTGGCAGCCTTGGGCCTTGTGCTGGCCGTGCGCAGCCGGCAGCCGCTCGGAGTGTGGCTGGCCGTCTGGGGTGTCGGCTGGTTCGCCTTGGCCACCCTGGTGATTCTGCCGCTACTCAACCCGAACGGGGCGTGGGCCTATTCCAGCAGCATCGACCTGCTGGGTATTCTGACCGACCCGGCCCGGCTGCTGCAGCCGCAAAAGGGTGTCACCCTCCTCCTGCTGATCGTGGCGGGCGGGTTGATCGCGCTGCGGTCGCCGCTCGCGCTCGTGCTGTTACCAACGCTCGCCTGGCGGTTTCTGTCGGACAATTCCGGCTATTGGGGTTACACCTGGCAGTACAGCGCGGTGCTTATGCCGATCGTGTTCGCCGCTGCCCTCGACGGCATTGCACTCGCGCGCAGCAGCCGGCGGCGCTGGCTGCGCGGTTACGGGCGGCAGGCGGCATCCGTCTCGATCATCGCCGCTCTGGTGCTCGCCACGACGCTGCCGCTGTTCAAACTGACGGATGTCCCCGCCCATTTCAGTGCCCACCGCGGCTCTGCCGCTGCGGCCGCGCTGCGAATCGTACCCGACGGTGCCTCGGTCGAATCCGACATCGGTCTGATGAACTATCTCGTGGAACGAACCGAGGTCTACTGGCTCGGCAACCAGAATCCCCGGCCGGACTACCTCGTGATCGACCTCGAGGCCGGCGGTCTGCCCGCTGAGTGGACGTCGGCCCAGGTCGTGGCGGCGGCGCTGCATCCCGGCGTCGAATTCACAACGATCTACGCCGCCGGCGGCTACGAGGTAGCTCGCCACACCGCCACCCCCTGACGCCCCCATTTTTGCGGACGGGGCCCGGGCCCCGTCCACGGGCCCAGGTTAGAAACTGGGCCCCGGGTCATAAGGCGGGCCCGGGCGCTAGTGCGCCGACGAGTTCGCTGCACTCAGGGCGTTCAACAGGGTGGCGGCGGCTTGCGGCTCGTCCACCGTCACGGCGAACTGGTTGCCCCGGCGCAGATTGACCATCAGTGCCGGCCCGCCACGCATCACCACGGCCGTGCGCCCGCTCGTTAGACGATAGCCCCAGCCGCCCAACTGCAGCGGATTCACCGTGTCACCAAACGCCGACTCCACCTGGTCGAGCGACACCTGCTTCAAACGGATGCCCAGCAGCCGCGACACCACGCGCAGCCCGCGTCTGTCGACCGTCACCCGAACCTGCACAAAGGCGAGTGTCATCACCAGGATCAGCCCAACGATCGCTACCGGTACGACGCGCGCGGCGGCCGACTGTGCGGCATCGCCTCGCAACGCGAACACACCGACGGCGCCGCCCAGACCGATAAGTCCGCCGATGGCAGCTATGACCGGGCTCGTCACCAGTCTGCTCCAGGTGGCGGTCGGGTCCGTCTCGATGGTCTCGTCACGGGGGTCTGCGGGTTCCGGTGCCGTCCGCGGCGCCACCCATTTCTGGGCGAGAAAAAATGGAAGCGCGCCATAACCGCAGGCAACAAAGGTGAACAGCACCCAGGCGCCCATCTCGGGTTCCCCGTCACCAGCGGCGACAGTGAGGCCGGCCGTGGTCAGCCACAAGCACGAGGACAGCCCGGCCGCGAAGCCGAGTCCGAGGTAAACCTGGCGTCGATTCGGCGCGCCGCGCTCACGGAGCCAATAGGTAGCAATGCTCGCAGCCCCGAGGCTCACCACGACGGCAATCACGGCCATCGCCCAGGTGGGCATCGTCGAGCTCACCGCGCCGTCACGCCCCCATTGGCGTGGCAGCACGCTGGGCACCCGATCCAGCCAGAGCAGCCCGGTGACGACGACCGCCATGAACGGCAGCCATAGAGTCAGGGCTGCGGCACGATCGCGCGGGCGTGTGGGCGCCGAGCTGTTCACCAGTGTCATGATGCCCCCCGTTCACGTGCGCTCCGACGGGTCCGCCCGCACCCACCTCAACTAATCACAAACCTGATCCAACCACAAACCTGGTCTGACACAATGGCTTGACGCCCACGCAGCTGAACCGGCTCAACGCTTGCGCCGGGCGAGAAAAGCATCCATTCGGGTGAACTTGGCCTCGGATTCGAACAAAATCGCCTGGGCCGTGTTGTCGACGAGCGGATGCGCCGCCCGCGGGGCGTGGAAGACTTCCTTTGCCAGACGGGTCGCGAGGGCATCCTGCGCGCCGATGCGGTCGGCCAGTGCGTGCGCGGCGGCGAGCAGGTCGTCAGGATCGTGCACCTCGGTGACCAGGTGCACGGCGAGGCACTCGGAGGCGCTCAGAATGCGTCCGGCGAGGATGATCTCCTTGGCCACCGGCTCTCCGACGAGCTCGGCCAGGCGCCAGAGCGCGCCGGCGGCTGGCAGGATGCCGAGGGCCGTCTCTGGGTTGCCGAGCCGCGCGCTTGTCGACGCGATGCGGAAGTCGGCCGCGTAGGCGAGTTCGGCGCCGCCGCCGAGCGCCCAGCCGTCGATCGCGGCGATGACGGGCATGGGAAGTTTCGCAATGCGCGAGAACAGCGCGGAGTTGATGCCGAGCAGTGCATCGTCCCGGCGGCGTTCCCGCAGCTGGGCGATATCTGCGCCGGAGGCGAAGACGCCGTTCGCCCCGCTGATGATGAGGATGCGCGGCTGCTGCTCGAGCTCGGCGCAGACCGCGTGCAGTTCATCGATCATGGTCTGGTCGATCGCGTTGCGCACATCGGGACGGTTGAGCTCAACGTGCACCCGGTCGGCGCGGCGATCGATCGTGAGGGTGGTCGGGGTGGGGTTCAGGGTCATGGTGGGACGTCTCCGTTGAGGTCGGGCGGGGCAAGGTGGCGGTAGAGGGCGGTGTGGTCGGCCGCAGGCAGGTCAGGCTTCGGAGGCAGGGCCAGCGGCGGCATCCGGCGCGCCGACCGGGAAGACGCGTTTATAGCTGCGACCGTCAGGCAACGTCACGGTGCGGCTAACCAGGGTGCCGCGACGCACCTGCAGGTAGATGGCCTGGGCGCTCACTCCGCGGGCGGCCGCAGCCTCGGCGACCGACAGGCCAGGCAGGTCGGTTGGCACGCTACTCGGTCGAACTGATCGCTTGCGCCCCGCTTCCAGGCGGGCGCTGATCTCCTCGTCGGTACCGCCCCAACGCCATTTGGCTGCCGGAGCCTTGAGACCGGTCGCCGCGGCGATCTCGTCCCACGACACCTTTGCCGAGACGGCATCGCGAACGGCCATGAGCGTCGCCGGGTCCTGCTCGAGCGCGGTCTGCAGCGAGCGGATGGCGCGCAGCCGTTCCAGGGGCGAGCCGCCGACATCCACTTGCAAGGACAGCAGCCGCTGGAGCGCGGCGGTCGTCGTCGCCGACAGAAACAAATCCACAGGTGCATCCTCACCGGCCGCGAGTGCAGCGTTCAGCCCCATCTTGCCAGACAGGATCAGGCGAGCACGACGACCGAGTGCGGTGCCAACAGCAGAACATTGGGCAGACGACCCTGCACGGCTTCGCCGCCCGTGGCGAAGGACCCGACGACGTCGCCCCGCCCGGCCGGGATCTGCGCCGACTGGGCACCGAGATTGATGAGGATCTTGGTGCTGCCACGGTGCAGCCGCACCCAGCCGGCTCCCTCATCGAACTCGACCGCGATCTGGTCGAAGCGGGGGTCGGTGAAGTCCGGGTGTGCGCGGCGCAGCGCGACGAGCTCACGGTAGAAACCGAGCAGTCGCGCGTGCTCGGGCTCGGCGGCTTCGCTCCAATTGAGTTTTGAACGCTCAAAGGTCTGCGTGTCCTGCGGATCGGGCACCTGCACCGGATCCCAGCCCATGCGGGCGAATTCTTTGACACGGCCGGTCGCAGTGGCGGTACCGAGCTCGGGTTCGGGATGCGAGGTGAAGAACTGCCACGGCGTGGTGGCACCCCATTCTTCGCCCATGAACAGCATCGGCGTGTACGGGCCGAGCAGGGTCAACGCCGCCGCAATCGCCAACTGTCCGGTGTCGAGCTGGGTGCTGAGCCGGTCGCCAATGGCACGATTGCCGATCTGATCGTGGTTTTGGGAGGCGACGACGAGCCGCCAGGTGGGCATCCGCTCGAGGTCGATGCGTCGACCGTGGGTGCGCTCACGAAAACTCGAATAGGTGCCGTCGTGGAAGAACCCGTGGGTGAGTACCTTCGCGAGAGCGTCGAGGGGCTCGAAATCGGCGTAGTAACCGGTGGTTTCGCCGGTGAGAGCAACGTGCACAGCGTGGTGGAAGTCGTCACTCCACTGCGCGTCGAGGCCGTAGCCGTTGGCCTCGCGCGGCGTCACGAGCCGGGGGTCATTGAGGTCAGATTCGGCGATCAGGGTGCGCGGGCGCCCGGTCTCCGCGCTCAGCACGGCGACCTCGACGGCGAGCTGCTCGAGCAGGTGGGTGGCGCTCGCGTCGCGCAGCGCGTGCACAGCATCGAGACGCAGGCCATCCACGTGGTAGTCGCCGAGCCACATCAGCGCGTTGTCGAGAATGTAGCGACGCACCGGGTCGGAATGCGGCCCGTCGAGGTTGAGCGAGGAACCCCAGGTGTTGCCGGCGGCCTCACTCAGGTACGGCCCGAACTGTGGCAGGTAGTTACCGCTGGGCCCGAGGTGGTTGTACACGACGTCCTGGATGACGCCGATGCCGCGCTGATGGCAGGCATCGACGAAGTCCTGGTACGCGGCCGGGCCGCCGTAGCCCTCGTGCACGGCATACCAGAGCACGCCATCGTAACCCCAGTTGTGGGTGCCGTTGAAGGCGTTCACCGGTAACAGCTCCACGAAGTCGACGCCGATCGATTGCAGATGGTCGAGCCGGCCTGCGGCCGCTTCGAGGGTGCCCTCCGGGGTGAACGTTCCCAGGTGCAGCTCGTAGATGACGGCACCGGCCAGCTGGCGGCCAGTGAAGCCCTCGTCGCGCCAGACGTGGGCCGAGGCGTCGAAGGTACGGGAAAGGGCGTGCACTCCGGCGGGCTGGCGCCGGGACCGCGGGTCAGCAAACGGTCCGCGCCCGTCAACGATGAACCCGTAATCGACATCGAAAGTCGACTCACCGGCACCGTCGGGGCGAGCGGATGCCGGCAGCTCCCACCACCCGTCATCGCGCGCCGCGAGGTCGAGCCGGTTGCGGCCGAGCTGCAGCTGCACGTCGTGTGCGTCGGGCGCCCAAACGGCGAACTTCTGTTCGTTCATGCGTGTCGTCCTGTAGGAGTGTGGGTGAAGGTTGGATTTTCTTCGGCGGGGACCAGCAACGCCACCGGGTAGCGCGCGAGCAGGTCGGCGACGCAAAGGTTCGGACCATCGAAACTTTCCCGGGTCAGCACGTCGATGTAGCCGCGTTTGGCGACGCCGATCGTCGTGTCTCCCCAGCCGCCGCCGGCCAGCAGCCCGATCGGCAGCCGGGTGGCCACGGTGATCGCTCCCCCGCGATCGAACGCCACGGCGTGGCCAGCGGCTGCTCCGAAAACGGGCACGGGGGCGTAGCGGGTGAAGAGCCCTGCCCGGTCACGGCGTAACCGCAGTGCCCGGGAAGTAACCAGCAATTTGGCGGCGCCGGTCTCGTCGACCGGAGGGAGCCATCCGCTGTCGATGCGGGCGAGCAGCCCTCGACGCCGTTCGAAGTCGACCGGGCGTCGGTTGTCGGGGTCGACGAGCGAGGTTTCCCACAGCTCGCTGCCCTGATACACGTCGGGAACGCCCGGCATGGTCAGCTGCAACAGTTTGAGGGAGAGGGAATTGCTCCAGCCGGCCGGCTGCACCAGAGAGACCAGGCGGTTGACCAGGTCGCGGGTGGGGCCCGGCTCGGTGGCGGCCGTGACGAGGTCGTCGAGATTTGTTTCAAATTCGGTGTTCTGACTCGTCCAGGTGGTGGAAGTGCCGGCCTCACGTGCCGCCTTGAGTGCGTAGGCCGCCAGCCGGTCCCGGCCAGCCGGCCAGGCACCGATGACCGCCTGCCAGAGCAGGTTCTCGAAGGGCGCATCACCGAGCGGATGCGCCGCCCGCAGCTGTTCCAGGGTTGCCTCCCACTCGGTGGGAATCTCGGCGAGAACCGAGATTCGCGCTCGCACGTCTTCGCCTCGCTTGGTGTCATGGGTCGACAGTGTCGTCATGGAGTGAGGAAAACCGGCCTGGCGGGTGCGCTGACGGTCGTGGAACTCGGCAACCGAGACGGCGAACTCGTCGGGATCAGCGCCGACCTCATTGAGCGAGGTGAGCCGGCTGAACCGGTAGTACGCGCGGTCCTCGACGCCCTTGGCCATCACCATGCCCGACGTCTGTTGAAAGCGCACCGCGGCCGGATGCCCCTGGTCGCCGAGAAGGGGCAGCAGCCGGTCGAGCTCAGCCGCAAGGTCTGGGCGGTGGGCGGCCGAGTGGCGGGCCGCCTCCTGTAGGTTTTCCACCCCCAACGGCAGGTAGGAGCGGTAGACCGGAAACCAGGCCAGCAGCTCGGAGAGGGCGGCGACGGTGGTGTCGGTGTGGGCCGATGTATCGGGCTCATCGCCGTTCGGTACCAGACGGGCGATGCGCCGTACTTCGGAGTGCAGTATGCCGTCGGTCACGTCCCGTTTGTTGCGATAGACCAGCTGCGCCCAGGTGACAGCCGGGTCGCCGTTCAGGTGCGATTCGAGGGCATCGAGGGTGTCTCGGCCGACCGGATCGACGAGCACCCGGTCGACGTCGGCGAGGGCGTCATATCCGGTCGTGCCGGCGGTCGCCCAGCTCGTTGGCAGTTGCTCAGGCCCCTCCAGAATCTTTTCCACCAGCACATAGGCACCGTTCGTGGCCAGGCGCAGTGCTTCGAGATAACCGGCCGGATCGGCGAGGCCGTCGGGATGATCGACCCGCAGCCCCTGCACAAGGCCCTCCCGCACCCAGCGCAGAATCTCGCGGTGCGACTCCTCGAACACCCACGGCACCTCGACCCGGATGCCAGCCAGGCTGTTCACCGCAAAGAATCGGCGATAGTTCAACTCGGCGTCGGCCCGACGCCAGTTCACCAACTCATAGTGCTGACGCTCGTGCACCTCGGCCGGGCTCGCGCCGTCGTCGGCGGTTCCGGCAGCTATGGGAAAGCGGTTATCAAAATAACGCAACTCCCCGTCGACGAGTTCCAGCCGGTCGACCTCGCGAAGCCCGGCACCGTGTTCAGAATCATCGCCCTCAGCATCGCCGCCCGTATCATCGCCAAGGATGGGAAGGCGAATTTTTCCGTGGCCGAAGGCCCAGTCCACGTCGAAGGCCTCGGCATAGCGCGACTGCTGGCCGTTTTTCAGCAGGTCCCACCACCAGGAGTTATGCCGGGGCGTCGCGACGCCCACGTGGTTGGGCACGATGTCCACGAGCACGCCCCTCCCGGCGCGGTGCGCCGCCGTAGCGAGCCGGGCGAGCGCCTCCGCGCCGCCGCGTGCGGGATCGACAAGGGAGTGGTCCACGACGTCGTACCCGTGATCAGATCCGCCTTCGGCCTGCAGCAGCGGCGAGAGGTAGATCCAGTCTCCGCCGAGATCGTGAAGGTAGCCGACGATGCTCGCGGCCGCATCGAGGTCGAAGCCCGCCGTGATCTGCAGGCGGTAAGTGGACAGCGGCACGGCAATAGGCCCCGTCGCCGACGGATTTGTGTCTAGGGTCACCGGTCGGTCCTCAGCTGAGTCCGGGCAGTGTAATCAGGCCCGTGGCGTTAGCCAGTGAGGCCGCGACGGAGTGATCTGGCGCGACTTCGGGTTCGTGATAGGCACGCAGGACCACGAGGGAACGGCCAGCCACAATCTGGATGGCTCCCGCCGGACGAGCGATGGCATCCGCCCCTTCGCCAGCCGTGTCGACGACGATCTCCCAGGCTGGGGCGTATTCGTCCGGGGGCAGGGTGAAGTCGACGTCGCCGGCATCCGCGTTGAACAACAGCAGAAAATTGACGTCGACGACTTCCTGACCCCGCACGTCGCGCTCGCGAATACCGCTGCCATTGAGAAACTTCGCTACCGCCCTGGCGTGGTTCTGATCCCAGTCATCCGACACCATCGGTTCACCATCGGTGTTGAGCCAGACGATGTCGGGCAACGATTCGCCGGCCACCCGCTCCACCGGGCGCCCGTCGAAGAACCGGCTGCGTCGAAACGTTGGGTGCTCGCGGCGCAAGCGGGAAACAGCGGCCGTGAATTCGATCAGCGGCCCATCGGCGTCGTCCCAGTGCACCCAGGTCAGTTCGGAATCCTGCGCGTAGGTATTGTTGTTGCCGAGCTGGGTACGCCCCAACTCGTCGCCGTGCAGCAGCATCGGCACCCCTTGCGACAGGAGCAGGGTGGCGATGAAGTTGCGTGCCTGCCGGGCGCGCAGACCCCGAATCTCGGGGTCGTCCGTGGGTCCTTCGACGCCGGAGTTCCACGACCGGTTGTGGGACTCACCGTCGTTGTTGTCTTCGCCGTTGGCGTCGTTGTGTTTTTCGTTGTACGAGACGAGATCGGCGATGGTGAAGCCGTCGTGGGCGGTGACGAAGTTGATCGAGGCCATCGGGCGGCGGCCGGAGTGTTCATACAGGTCGGCGGATCCGGCAACCCGGGAGGCGAATTCCCCGAGGGTGGACGGTTCGCCACGCCAGAAGTCACGCACGGTGTCGCGGTACTTGCCGTTCCATTCCGACCACTGGGACGGAAAATTACCCACCTGGTAGCCGCCGGGACCGACGTCCCACGGCTCGGCGATGAGCTTGACCTGCGAGACGATCGGGTCTTGCTGCACGAGCTCGAAGAAGGTCGAGAGCTTGTCGACGTCGTACAGGTCGCGCGCCAGGGCGCTGGCCAGGTCGAACCGAAAGCCGTCGACGTGCATCTCGAGCACCCAGTAGCGCAGCGAATCCATGATGAGCTGGAGTACGTGCGGGTGTCGCACGTTGAGCGTGTTTCCGGTGCCCGTGTAGTCCATGTAGTAGCGCTTGTCGTCGTCCATGAGACGGTAGTAGGCCTCGTTGTCGATGCCCTTGAACGACAGGGTCGGCCCCATATGGTTGCCCTCAGCGGTGTGGTTGTAGACCACATCGAGAATGACTTCGATGCCCGCAGCGTGCAGGCCGCGCACCATGCCCTTGAATTCCTGCACCTGCTGGCCGAGGTCGCCGGTGGAGGAATACGCGTTGTGCGGCGCGAAAAAACCGATCGTGTTGTAGCCCCAATAGTTGTTGAGGCCCTGCTCAACGAGGGTGCCGTCGTTGACGAACTGGTGCACTGGCATCAGTTCGATGGCGGTCACGCCGAGCTTTTGCAGGTGATCGATGACGGACGGATGCGCCAGACCGGCGTAGGTGCCACGCTGCGTTTCGGGCACCAACTCCTGCAGTTGGGTGAGACCCTTGACGTGCGCTTCGTAGATGAACGACTCGCCGTATGGCGTGCGCAGCGTCCGGTCGCCGGTCCAGTCGAAAAACGGGTTGACGACCACGCCAAGCATCATGTGTGCAGCTGAGTCCTCGTCGTTCGGCGAGTCGGGGTCGTCGAAGTCGTAGGAGAACAACGATGGGTCCCAGTCGATGGCTCCGGTCGTCGCCTTGGCATAGGGGTCGAGCAGCAGCTTGTTCGGGTTGAGCCGGTTGCCGGCCACGGGGTTGTAGTCGCCGTATACCCGATAGCCGTAGCGCTGGCCCGGCTGCACGAGCGGCAGATAACAGTGCCAGATAAAGGCGGATGACTCGCGCACTTCGACGCGTGTTTCACCGCCGTCTTCGTCGATGAGACACAACTCGACGCGGTGAGCGGCTTCGCTGAACAGGGCGAAATTGGTTCCGCTCCCGTCGAACGTTGCGCCGAGGGGATAGGCGGTTCCGGGCCAGGTTTCCATGAGACTCCTTGAAAAGAAGGTGGGACACGGTCATTGCGTGAGCAGCGACAAGGCGCCGCGCCCACGGGCGACCGAGTCGCGCTTGGAGAATACGCTACAGGCATCCGCCGACATATCCGGTCATCGTGCCCGACCCGCAAGAAAGCCCGGCCCTGCAAGAATGGATGGGGTGCCATCGGCGGCGCCACGACGACGGGAGTCCCCATGACAGAATCTGAGCTGGTTAGCCACTGGGTCAAGGCGCGTGCGCACATCATCGCGTCCCAGGCCGCCCCGACCTTTCTGCTGACGGCCGTCGTCGGCTTTCTCGCTCTCGGCCTCCCGAACGCCGACCTGACGGTGCGCATTGCAGCGGCCGGTATTTTGCTGGCATCGGGAATCTTCGGCGCACTCGCGCAGATTGCCGCCGCGAATGAGGGGCTCGCCGTCATCGCCGACCTGCGCGCCTTGGAGGCACCAGCCTCGCTCACCGGGTGCATCATTGCCATGGCTCCGTGGGTGAACGTGGTGCGTTACGTCACGCCGGCGATCTTCGTGATCGTCTACGTCGCCCTGCTGGCGTCGCTCTTCTTCAGCGCCCCTGACCTACACTTTGGCCGCTGAAGACGCGGCTGAACCGGCGGTACCCGCCATACCCGGCGTCAGGCGGAACTCGACACCCGGCGCTCGCGGCGACCTTGCCACCAGGACCACGCCCGCGTCACGATGCGTTTGAGGAACGCACCTACCCGACGGGCGGAGGCGAACTCCGTTCCGAGTACGGCGAGGCCCAGAAAAACGATGAGCCAGCCCGGACCCGGCAGGGGAATCAGAACAACGCCGATCACGATGATGATCGTGCCGAGCAGTCCAACGCCGAGCCGATAAGCAAACAGCAGGCAGGGGTGCCCGTCGACCCAGGTACGAGCACGACGAAGAACACGACGCACCGGATGCCGCGGATCGTTTCCGCTGGCCATATCCCGGGACAGGTGCTCAGACATGTCACTTAACCTAAGCCAATTCTCTGGGAGGTCACCCCTGCGCCCAACGGTCTCGACCGGGGCGACGATCACCTCGCCCTCTCCCACCGACGAATTACACAGCCATAGACTGTTCGGCCGAATTATCCGGCCCGGCATCCAGGTAATACCAACGGTGGTCAGTTTTGAGAAAGCGGCTGACTTCATGCTGCTGTGCTGCGATACCGTTTTCACGATAGTGGGCGATGAATTCCACGACACCTTCCTTATCGAGTAGACCGCCGCGTTCGGTGCGCACGATATCCAGCCGACGCCACGATATCCCCTCATCCAACTCGAGCCGCTTGGGCCTGGTGAACGGATGCCACGAATTCAGCAGATATTTGGTGTCACCGCAGGCAAAGGCACTATAACGCGATCGCATAAGCCACTCGGCCGTGGACGGCAGGGCAGCGCCGCTATGGAAGCGTGCGCAGCATGCCAAATAGATGTCCCCGCTCAGGCAGGGACACCGTTGATCTTTTCTATTCATGGCTGCGGCGCCGTGCTCAAAGCGCTGGTGCGGCGAAGCTCTACTTGGCCTGAGCCTTCGCGTACGCCTCGCGTACGGTTCCCGCGATGCGCCCGCGATCGGACACCTGGATGCCGTTGGCGGCGGCCCACGCCCGGATTGCCTGCAGCTCGGCGCGGTCCGAACCGGCCGAACTGGAAGCGCGCGGCTTGGCGGGAACATAGCCCACACGCCGTGACACGGTTGTATACGGCTTCAAGGCCGCGCGAAATTCGGCGAGGTTCTCTGCGGACAAATCGATCTCGTAGGAGTCTCCGTCAAACGCATAGGAAACTGTTGCTCCGGAGCCATTCTCGATAACGGTGCCGTCAAGATCATCCAGCAGTTGAACCGTGGTCTTCTTCATTCTGAGATTCTCCAATGGGGTGTCGAATACATTCGGGATGGATACATTCGTGTGTGGCATGAACCACTAACGAATTATCGCTGGCCAAACCCTATTTGCGATACCCGCCACGCGGTATTTCTTTTGCCTTGACCATTCCGGCACGGGCTTGCAGCGCGGCGCCGCTCCATTCGCGGATCTCTCGACCGTTTCGCAGCATCCGCAGAAAAGGAAATATCGGAAAGAAATATATACCAGAAAGAGGCATAAAAAAGTAACCCCGACAATGTCGGGGTTACTTCGTATTCTGTGGATCCGAGGGGATTCGAACCCCTGACGCCCAGTAGTTCTCAGCGGGTTCGAGATTCGTCTATTCTGAGTCGTCGATTCGACTTTCCTTGGACGAAGTACTGGTCAATTAATCTTTTCCAAAACCGAATCTTCTTCTTGCGGTCATCGACCGCATCTCCATTGGGCAATTTAGACCACCTTCGAGGTCGCTGAAGTGTCGAATAGGTGTCGACCACTCAGCAGCGTTGCTGCGTTCGCAATCCGCAAGTTCAGTTGCGATCGCCATCGCTACCTGGCTCGATCGAGAAGCTTGCCAGAGCCGACGTTTCGCCTTGTATTTCCGGATGGAAGGTCTCGCTGTCAGCGCTCTTCGAAAATTAGACCAGTAACGCTCTGGCAGGTTCTAGTCAACGTTCTAACTCTGACTGATCCTGCGAGGCTAGCAGTGTCTGGAAGAGCTCGGCCGGGGGGCGGTCACCGTGCACCTCGTCGACGACGGACGCCTACTCCGTGAGATCGTCGACCTCGGACCCGTCTGCACCTACCACTGCAATGGCAACAAACGCGGCCGGCCACGGAAGCGCCCACAGACCCCGGTGGAACGCCCAAAAGATAAACTGTCAGACATGCCCTGACTACGAAGTGTCAGGGAAGTCCCCGGACCATACAGAATAGACACACAACAGTGGCCTACTTTTCGAAGAGCGACAGTTTCAAGCGGTCAATGCAACGGTGTAGCCATTCGGCCTCCTAATGTGCTTTCTGGGAGGAATGAAAATGGGACGGAAACCAAAGCCACCGGAGCAACGGATGGCATTCTTTACGGCACATGCGTCGGGAACGTCACTGCGAAAATCTGCAGCGCTGGCCGGAACATCCAAGGCCACCGCGTGTCTGTGGCTCAAACAATCGGGTGGTGTGCGGCCACGGGCGACGAAACCGCAGTCGGCGTTGCGGTTATCGCTCGATGAGCGTGAAAGCATCTCGCGCGGACTCGCCGCCCATCCGGCCTCGTTCCGCTGAAAGATCGCCCAGCTGAGGCTGACGATCGACAGACACCGGGGCACTGGGCGGGCGACATGATCGTGGGCCGCTACAGCGCCTCTCACATCGTGACTCTGGTCGAACGGCATAGCCGTCTGCTGATCGCCATACCGCTACCACTTGGGGCCAAGAGTGAACGGGTGATCGCGGCGCTCATCGACGTCTTCAACAAGCTGCCCGAGCCCCTTCGGCGAACGTCGACCTGGGACCGCGGCACCGAGATGGTCCGCCACGCTGACTTCACCGCGGCCACCGGGGTTCCCGTCTTCTTCTGCGAGGCATACTCACCCTGGCAGCGCGGCACCAACGAAAACACCAACGGACTGCTCCGACAGTACCTGCCCAAGAGCACGGATCTTAACCTGACCAGCGCGACCCGCCTCGAGGAGATCGTGACCGAGCTCAACGACCGACCACGCAGAGCCTTGAAGTGGCAGACTCCTCATGAGGTCTACAACGCCGCCGTTCTTGCATCGACCGCTTGAAACTGTCAGCGCCCACGGACTACTTTTCAAAGAGCGTCGACACAATTCATCGCTCTGTCCACGGGACCCGGTCAAGGCCAGGGCGATGATCGCCGATTCGAGGTGCATAGCCGGCTGAGTACTCCCTCGCATTCCGCAGTTACCGATACACCACCACGGCGGGGCTGTGCGGATTCCTCCGAATGATGATCCGCCCACACCGCTACTCCTAGCGTCGCGGGAATGGATTTCATCATTGAGCTCTGCATCTAGGCGGTCGCTTCACCGTGGCCGAGCCTCACCACCTTCGCGGTAGTGGTACGCCACGGGTTTTCCCGACTACCCCCAGCGAAATCGTGCTCGGCGGCGCCGCGTCCGCGGAGGTGTCATGCGTCGCGGCGTTTGAGAAGCGTCGCGGCGACGGCGAGCAGCGCGATCACCCATGCGAGGAGCAGGAATCCTGCCTGCCAGGGTTCGAGCACCCAGAGTTCTGCTGGCGCCTGTTCCATCGGCATGCCGGGAGCGATGAGTTCCCACCGACCGGGATGGCTGAAGAGGGCTTTGCCCAACTCCGTAGGCAGCAGTGCCTGAACGTTCTGAATCCACACCTGCGACGAGCCTAGGGTCAACAGTCCAAAGGCGATCGGTGCCGCGAGCAGTAGTCCGAGCGCCACCGCGATGCCGCCGGCCGTGCTGCGGAGAATCGCACCGATCTCGAAGGCGATGAGACCTGTCAGCACGAGGTAAAGCACGACTCCCAGCTGCGCGCGCCAGTAGAGCGGGTCGCCCAGGTCGATGTCGATGCCGGTACCGGACAGCACTGCCACCGAGAGGGGGATGGCGATCGCGACGGCGACGGCGCTCACCGCGAAGGTCGCCACGGCGAAGACGAGCGCCTTGCCGAGCAGCGCGGGCAGGCGCCTGGGCACGGATGTCAGTGTCGTGCTGATCATTCCTGATCCGTATTCACCGGCTATGAAGAGCACGGCAAGAACGCTTACGATCAGGCCGGTGAAATCGGTGCTCACAGTGGTCGCGAACACTCCCAGAGCCTGTACGCCTTCGGGTTCGAGTTCCTCATTGTTGTATCCGTGCGAGGACGACATTTGCGCGCCCAGACCGACGGTGACCGCGACCAGCATCCCGTACAGCCACCACGTTGAGCGAATGCTGCGAAGCTTCACCCATTCCGACCACAGGATGCCGCCGAACCCAAGATCGTGACCCGAGGGCGTGAAGACCTTCGTGGCAGTGGAGCTCATCGGTTCTCCCCTGCACGTGACTGTGTCGTCTGGTATTCGACTTCGCTACGGGTCAACGACATATAGGCATCTTCGAGCGAGCCCGCGATCGGGGTGAGCTCGTAAACAGCGATGCCCGCTCCGGCGGCCAACTCCGCGATCCGCCGTGCGGAGATACCCGCCACCGACAGCAGGTCGGGCTCGGCGCTTGTCATGGCACCGCCCTCCGCTGTGAGGATCGCCGTGAGACGCACCACCTCGGGTGAGCGGACCCGCACGATGTCACCACCGGCCCTCGCGAGGATGTCGCCCACGGGGGCATCCGCGATGACCCTCCCACGCCCGAGAACGATGATGTGGTCGGCGGTCTGCGCCATCTCGCTCATCAGGTGTGAGGAGAGAAACACTGTGCGCCCCTCGGCGGCGAGACTGCGCAAGAACACACGCACCCAGGCGACACCCTCGGGGTCGAGACCGTTCACCGGTTCGTCGAGGATGAGGGTGGCCGGGTTGCCGAGCAGCGCCACGGCGAGGCCGAGTCGCTGGCCCATGCCGAGTGAGAAGCCGCCCACGCGTTTGCGCGCTACTGATTCGAGACCGGTCATGCCGATAACCTCGTCGACCCGTTTCGTGCCGATGCGGTGCGTCGTCGCTATGGTCAGCAGATGGTTGCGGGCACTTCGGCCGGCATGCACCGCCTTGGCGTCGAGCAACGCCCCGACTTGGTGCCGCGGGGCGCGGTGCTCGGCGTACGGTTTGCCGTTCACCGTCACCGACCCACTCGAGGGGCGGTCGAAACCCACGATCATCCGCATGGTCGTGGATTTGCCGGCGCCGTTCGGCCCGAGGAATCCGGTCACCAGGCCTGGGCGCGCGGTGAAGCTGATGGCGTCGACGGCGGTCTTGGCGCCATAACGCTTAGTCAGAGAGTGGGCTTCAATCAAAAGAGGAGCTCCATGTCCTTGTGCTTCAGAAACGGCAGGTCAAATGGCCCCCCGTCAGTTGCCGACCAACGCCGACGATCTCGAGTGAACTCTATGTGCCTAGGACACAGTCAAACTGACGAGTTGCGAGGACCGTCGCGACGCGGATGACAGCGAAATTCGTTGCAGTGTCTTGGCCCCGTGCCACGCAGGTGACCTTTCATTCGGGAGTCAGGCGGGTGGCAACCAGAGCCTCAACGTCACGAGAGCGGCGGGGTCATCGCGTTCGAGTGGCGTCGAATCTGTTTAACCATCTGAAGTCGGGCTGTCGCTCTCAGCGGCCAGCTCGGTCGCGATGACGCTCGCGCGTGCGATGACGTCGAGCTGGGACTCGCTGAACAGTTCCACGGCGGTCTCGAGAAGTGTCTCCTGAGCAACCCGCGAACCCTTGGGAAGATGCGCCTTCGGGTCCAGCAGCCATCGATAGTCGACGAGGTTTTGAGCGAGCTGCGGGGCGAGCGCCTCGGCGAGCTCTCGCCGGGTGGCGTCATCAGCGTCGGGAGGCAGCGCATCGAATTCGACGCCGGCATCCTCCGCCTCCGCCTCGACCATCTTTTGCATGTCGGCCATCGCCGACTCGTCGTAGAGCTGCGACATCACGAGCATGAGGGCACGCTCCGAGCTGGACAACCGGCCGGCAAGGTGTTCGAATCCTGACGGCACATCGGTGGCTGTAGTGCCGTCCAGGATCGCCCGGATCTCGGCGCGAGCACGCGTAAGTCGCTTGATGCTCGCAGCCAGGTCAGCGTCAACCGCCAGCAGAGCCGTCGCCGGTGTCTCTCCGCCGAAATCCATCGACTCGATCTGCGCGAGGGGCACGTCGAGGTCGCGAAGCCGACGTATCTGCAGCAGCCTCACCAGATGGCGAGGCCCGTACTGCTTGTACCCATTGGATGTTCGTTCGGGCTGTTCGAGCATGCCCGCCTGGTGGTAATGCCTCACCGTGTTCACCGTCGTGCCGGCGAGTTCCGCCACCTCGCGCGTGCTCCACGTCATCACAGACTCCGATCGTTCGCCGGCGGCCGGCAGCATCGGCTGCGCTCGTGATCACCATTGAAAACTATGTTCCCGCCACAGGGTCAAGGTTCCGCTGGGTTGTCGAGCTCGCTTGACCCTGTGGCAAGAACATGGTCTTTGCTAAAGCTATCTCACGCGTCGGCCGAACGGTCGGCCCGGATCGGGATCCCCAGAGAGGTTCAACATGGACACCTACGAGTGGCTTCGGAGCTTGATCGAGCAGGTTCCCGACATCCTCCAACCCGTGATCGTCGCCGTTGCCGGCGCGATCCCATATATCGAGGGCGAAGGTGCTGCAGCCTTCGGCATTATCGCGGGTATCAACCCCGTGGTAGCCGCAATCGCAGGCGCGACCGGCAACATCCTGTGCGTCTTCGGCGTGGTCTTTTTGGGATCCCGGATCCGCGAAGGCGTCGTCACGCGGCGTGCGGCGAAGCCCGCATTAGTCGCTGCCGGCGGGCATGAGCTGCCCGCAGACGAGCCTGACACGCTCGACGCGAAGCCGAACGGACGCTCGAAGGGCCGGGCCCGCCTCCGTCGCTGGATGGTCCGGTTCGGAGTCCCCGGCGCCAGCATCCTCGCCCCTCTCGCCCTCCCCACGATGCTAACGGCCGCGTTTTTCGTCAGCACAGGCGTCTCGAAAGGCTGGGTCATGCTGTGGCAGATCGTGGCGATTGTGCTCTGGACGAGTGTCATCGCGATCGCAGCGTCCGGCATCCTCGGGCTCCTCGGCTTGTGAGCGACAAACCGGAACGGTGTTCCTCTCAATTTGGGAGGGACGATGCCCGGCTCACCCCCACGCAGCGCAAACACTTGACCCTGTGCTGAGCACATACCTTCTCATTGAGAAATCATGAAACTCTCACACACCATCGCCGCGGCATCCGCGCTGGTCTTCGCCCTATCCGGCCTTCCGTCTGGGGCCACGCCACACACGACACCCCCGCGACCCAGTGCGCGCTGCTCTCGCGCACACCATGGCCGTCGACGCATGGCCCGCAGGCTTAGTCGCCGTTCGCGCCTCCAACGAGAAGGGTCGCACCTACGCTTCCGGGGTGATCGAGCTCGGCATGCCGGACAAGGTGCGGGCCGATAGCCAGATCAGGATCGGGAGCAATACCAAATCCTTCACCGCCGCACTCGTGATGCAACTGGTCGGCGAGGGCGCAATCTCTCTCGACGCAGATGTCGAGACGTACCTTCCGGGAGTCGTCCGGCACCCCCAGGTAAGTGGACACGACATCACCGTCCGTCAGTTACTGCAGCACACGAGTGGGCTGCCCGACATGGACGGCGGCATCAGCGACCACCTGCTGGAAGGGTGCCGCCTATGGGCTGGCGCTCATCTCCTTTGAGCTTTCCTGCGGGGCGACCGCGTGGGGCCACGGCGGCGACGTGCCCGGCACCGTCAGCCGGGTGGCAGCGACTGAGGACGGCCGCGCCGCCGCCATTGCGGTCGCTCAGAACCTCACGTCGGTAGAAGCGGATGCCCGTCTCCGCGGCATGATCGACACCGCCATCTGCTCGATCTAGACCAGACTTCCGAACCTCAGTCGAAGTCAGGCGTGCAGGCAGTCGGTGACACTCGATCGGAAGGCAAGAGCACATCATGAAAACCGGTCGCACCTCAGGCGAAGCCACGCTGATGAGCTCTGGAGAGCGCGCGCGCTCACGGTTCGCCAGAACGTTGAGGTTTCGGTTGCCGCTCATCCCCCTCACGGCCGTCGCTGTCGTACTTCTGTGGCTCAATCGGAGCCCGTGGTGGGGTTGGGTGTTGGTGGGCGTCATGATTGTGGCTGCGGCCACCGCTGCCCGAAGATGGCTTCGAGCCCACGCTCTTCTTCAGGTGGGCGCGTGGCTGCTTACCGCGGTGATCGTCTTCACAACTGCCCTCTTTGCCTACCCGTCGCCGATGGTCCGCGAGGCCGGGGGCGCAGATCCGCTGCTCACCGACGTTGTTGCAACACACAACGGCCCCGTTCGTGGTGTGACCAACGACGATCGTGCGGTGGAGATCTTCGCCGGGATCCCCTATGCCCAGCCTCCGGTTGGTGATCTGCGCTGGCGGGCTCCGGAGCCGCTCACGGCACGCACGGAGGTCTTCACCGCGGACCGATTCTCATCCGCACCCGTCCAAGGCACGTCCCGGTTCCTCACCCGAGCGCTCTCGCAGGTCGTCGACATGCCGCTCGAGGACACGTTCCTCAACCCATATCCCGTGAGTGAGGAGAGCCTGTCCCTCAATATCTGGCGCAGTTCGGCATCCGCCTCGGCGCCGCGACCAGTCCTTGTCTACATTCCTGGCGGGGGCTTCGCCACCGGATCCGGTGCGCTGCCTCTGTACGATGGCGAAGCTCTGGCCTCTCGGGGCGACGTGATCACCGTCACGATCGACTACCGGTTGGGAGTACTCGGGTTCCTGTCGCATCCGGATCTCGCCGCCGAGTCCCACTATGGCGCCTCAGGCAACTATGGTCTTCTCGACCAAATCGCCGCCCTGCAGTGGATTCGAGACAACATCGCCGGCTTCGGAGGCGACCCTGATCGTGTGACCATCGCAGGAGAGTCCGCAGGGGGCGAGAGCGTGTGCATTCTGGGAGCGACACCGCTTGCGGAAGGTTTGGTCGACGGCATCATCGGCGGCAGCGGCGCGTGCCTGGGCAGCACTGGCGACACAGAAGCCGGCGACCAGTTCGATACCCGTGAGGCGGCGGAGGACGCAGGGCAGCGCATGAGCCAGGCACTCGGCAACGCGTCCCTGCAGGACATGCGCGAAATGCCGGTCGAGCAAATCCTGGATGCATCGGACTCACTTGCGGGTCACTGGCGGCCTTCCGTCGACGGGTACGTACTCGAAAAGGCAGCCGCGGAGATCTACGCCTCGGGAGAGCAGCTGGATGTTCCGACTCTCGTGGGAAGCAACGCAGACGAAGCGTCGCTGGCCCTCGCAAGCCCGCCACAGATCAGCGTGTCCGAATATCAGGCGTCCGTTCAACAGACCTACGGCAATGAATCGGAGCGCTTCCTCGGGCTCTACCCAGGCGATACCGAGCAGCAGGTCCTCGATTCGTCTCTGAGAGCCCAGACAGACAGCGTCATGACCCGCGCGATGCTCCGCTGGGCGCAACTACAAACCGATACCGGCAGTGAAGACGCGTACCTGTACTACTTCTCCCACGTACCTCCGGACAAGGGACTCGAGAAGTTCGGCGCGTATCACGGCGCCGAGGTCGCCTACGCGTATGACAACCTTGGTGCTGATAACAACAGCGTGTACCAGGAGGCCGACTACAGACTCCGCGACCAGATGAGCGGGTACTGGCTCAATTTCGTGCACGCGGGCAACCCGAACGGAACCGGCCTGCCCGCCTGGCCGACAGTTGCGCAAGGCTCCGACGACGTCATGGAATTCGGGCCAGACGGAAGCGTTATGTCCCCGCGACCGCGGCCTGCAGCGATCGACTTCTGGCTCCAACACAACGGATCGATCCGCTAGCGCCAGGGTCTGCGGGCCACCGGTTACCGCGCTGGGTGATCCTGGTACGGATACCTCTGCACTTGACCCGGTGCCGTCCACATAGTGTCTGCTCGTTCTATGTCACGGAATACTCTTTGCCGACCAGTAGGTCTAGTCCGAAATCGCCTCCGTGCGCTCGCCGTAATAGTGCCGGTGGTGCTGCTGGTGAGCGCGTGTGTTCCCTCACCTCAGCCGCAGGAAGCACAGGTATCGCTCGAGAGCTTTTACAATCAAGAGCTCACTCTCGAGCCCTGCGAGACGCCCGTCTTAACTGGCGATGTCCTCGTTCCGGGTGAGTGCGGGCACGTCGATGTTCCTATCGACTATGAGAACCCCGACGTGGGCACCGCGCAAATCGCTGTCTTCCGCATCCCCGCGACAGGCACGGAGCCGATCGGATCGCTCTTCATCAATCCTGGGGGTCCCGGACTACCCGGGATCGGGTACGCGGCTGATGTGGCGCACGCGTGGGTGAACAGTCCTATCACCGAGCAATTCGATCTCGTCGGATTTGATCCACGCGGAACCGGCACCAGCACACCGGCGATCGACTGCTACACCGATGGAGAGCGTGACGATGACGCGTTGGCCGCGAGTCTGTTGTCTCTGCCAGATTCGCGCCCTCTTGTCGACGCCTGCGACGACAGCGTCGGCGGCGTCGACGTCTTAGCGCACCTGGGAACGAGGGATGCGGCCCAGGACTTGGATGTTCTGCGGGAAGTTTTCGGCGACGACAGTCTCAGTTACGTCGGGGTGAGCTACGGCACCAGGTTGGGTGCCGTGTACGCAGAAATGTTCCCGGAGAACGTGCGAGCCCTGGTACTCGACGGTGCGATGGACCCTCATACGGGAACTCTTGAGCGCAACGTCGTGCAATGGGAGGGACTGCAGCGCGGCTTCGAGTCACTCGCGGCATTCTGCGCGACACAGGGCGACTGCCCGCTCGGCACACACACTGACACCGCGACACAGACATACCAGCAGCTCGTGCGTCCCCTCCTCGAGACACCGCTCCCAGCCGGCGAAGGTCGTGAGCTGAGCTACACGGCAGCCAACGACGGCGTTGTCATGGGGCTGTACAGTGCAGACTTCTGGCCGCTCGTCATCGCGGGCCTCACCGAACTGGCTGCGGGTCGTGGTGACACCCTTCTTTGGCTCAGAGACCTGTACCACGAACGGTCCTCCGACGGCAGCTATGCCAATTCCGCGGAGGCGACGGTGGCCATCGACTGCCTGGACGAGGACCGGTTCAGCCCGGCGGGCCAGGCGGAGCTCGTCGGCGCCGCACTCGCCGCCGCCCCTTTCCTCGACCCGGGGACGCCTGTGAAGGTCGCGCCTGCCCTGTGTGAGGGTTGGCCGGTTGAGCCGACGCTGGGTTTCCCTTACGCGACCGATATCGAGGGTCTGCCTCCAACATTGACAGTGTCCGTGACCGGTGACCCGGTCACTCCGCATCAGGGTGGCATCAGCCTCGCCGAAACGCTGGGTGGAAGCCTGCTGACCGTTGAGGGGGCGCAGCACGGGTCAGTGATCTCGGGAAACGAGTGTATCGACTCCGTCGTCGTCGCTTACCTTGTCGATCTCACGCCCCCTCCGGCTGACGCAACGTGTCGGCTATGACCCGAGCGTCCTGGATCAGTCCACCAGGAAGACGACCCGGTTCGTCGACCGCGCAGCGCCGTCGGCGACCCATGGTCCGAGGGCTGTCCATGACCTCTGATCGAGGTCACCGATCGTGTGTCGACCGGAGTGGACTTCGGCTGCCAGATACTCCATTTCGGGCCCAAGCCCGTTTTGACTACCGAGGAAGAAGGTCGAGATCGATCTGTCGAAGTTGGTCGAGCCGGCGACGAACGCGCCGAACGGGAAGTGCTCGTCGTGACCGGCGGCATGTCCCAGCGCAATGACCGTACCTCACGGCGCGAGCAAGGAATACGCGGCGACGAGATGCGGTCCTCCCACGACGTCCACTGCTGCGAAGACCGGCACCGATACTGTGTCCATCGTCGCGTGCACCTCTGCCGCTCCGAGCTGCTTGATTCGTTCGTGGGCCGCCTGGTCCCGCGCGATCGCGACGACGTGCGCCCCGGATCTGGCCGCCAGCTGAACGGCTGCCGCTCCCACGGCGCTGTTGGCACCCACCACGAGCAGACGCCGCCCGAGCAGCGATCCAAGCCCCCGAAGCGCGCGGAGAGCGCTGGTGACGGGGACCGGGATCGTGCTCATCAGCGCCGGGTCTGCACCGTTCGGTGTCACGGCGATCGTCGCTGTCGGAACACTCCGCATCTGAGCCCAGCCGCCGCGGCTCCCGAGGAAGATCACGGACTGGCCTTCCTCGGGCCCGCTCCCGTTTTGCGCGCTACGAAGCACTGTCCCGGCACCGTCCCAGCCGGGGACTGATCCGGGTTCCGCGGTGGCGAGCGCCGCGAGATCTCCCGGGTTCGGAGCAAATGCCTTTACCTGGATGAGAGCTTCATCTTCACGTTGGGGTGGATCGGACCGTTCGCGAAAAGAAAGTCCTGCGTGGCTTGACTGGTCTGCTATCCATGCGCGCATTGAGTGTGCTTCTTCCTGCGGGTTGGTTTCAAGGTTCTCGAAGCTTGGTCACGCGTCACGCCCGCGCAGCCTGAGGATTCCGTCGACGAGCAAGACCAAGATGCCGACCCCTCCTGCAGGCAGGCCAAGCAGGATGAGCCCGCCGGCCCCGATATTCGCATCGGTGGGGAAAGGGTCGGTGATGGCCCACGCACCGGCGAGCATCAGAAAGCCGACGGCGAGAAGAATCGTTCCCGTCACTCTGAGCATGTCGTCTCGTTTCTATTGGGTGGTAGTTCAGGACGGCCTGATCGGCTCATCGGTTGCAGCCTCGAGGTAGAACCGCGCCCAGGACACCAGGCCGTTCGAATCGGTGCGCCAGATTACGGGGCCTACGATTCCTGCCGAAGTGCCGTCGGCCGCGGTGCCGTCCATCTCCCATTCCGACCAGACTTCGTCGCCATTGATCGCGCGACGAAGAACTCGCGCCGTCAGATTTGGGAATCGGCCGAGTATCGCGGTCCAATTACGCAGCACGGTTGCGCGACCCTCGAAATTCCGAGACGGGTGATGAGGGGTTTCGGAAACATAGCCGGCAGAGAAGCACGCGGCGATGCTGTTGGCGTCATGGGAGTTGATCGCTGTCTCGAGCGTGGTGATCGCATCTAGGTGTGTCATTTTTCGCCAGCTTTCGTTGGGGTGATTTCGTTGCTATTCGCAGTTTTCAAGCAGCGCGGTCTCAATCGCCGTTGGGCGTGAAGACTCCGGTTCGGGCAGGAGCCATCGGGTCGGTGAAGTTGGGATGCTCCCGATCCCGTGGCGCACGGGAGCCAGCTTTGCCGCCAAAGGGTCACAGCCATCCGCGATCGCGGGCTGCCCTGGCAGCGTCGTGCCGTGTTGAGGTCGCGGTCTTCTGAGTGGCGTAGGAGAGGTAATTTCGAACGGTGCCAGGCGCGAGGTGCAATCGCCTGGCGATGTCTCTGACCGAGTACCCCTCGCGCGTCTCCCGTAGGACATCGGCCTCGCGTTCGGTCAAAGGTGAGTCGTCGACGACCGAGGCCTCCAGGACGTCGTGAGCGATCCAGCGCTGGCCCTCGTTCACCTTGTGGATAGCCTCGGCGATCTCCTCCGGATCAGCGCCCTTACTCATGAACCCAAGCACGCCAAGCTTGAGCGCTCGCCGGAGGACACCCTGTCGCGCGTGCCGGGTGAGCATCAGCACGCGTTGCTCGGGACGTGTCGACATGATCGAGGCGACGGCCTCCAGGCCGTCCATCTCAGGCATCTCGAGATCAATGACAAGTACATCCGGGTGATGCTGAAGCGTTGCGGTCACGGACTCCTCGCCGTTGCCCGCCTGCGCCACGACGTCGATGGTGCCGTCGAGCGTGAGGAGCGCCGAAAGGGCCACCCGCAGCAGCAGCTCGTCATCGGCCAGGACGATCCTGATGGCATCCGACTCGCTCATTGACTGCCCCCGGTCTCACTGTTTCCGCTGTCGGGATCGATCCGAGCGGATACGACGAACCGGTCCGGCGAGCGCTCGACCCACAGTGCGCCGCCCGCGCTCTCCACGCGATCCCGCAGGTGCGCAAGCCCTCTCAGCGGGGAGTCGCCGGTATCGACTGCGCCGTCGTTGGCGACTTCCAAGGACCTCCGCGATGCGGTTATCCTCACGATGGTCGGACGCGCATGGCGAAGCAGATTCGTGGTGGCCTCCCGGAGCACCTGTGCCAACAAGGGATGCGCGGAGCTCTCGCCGGCGTCGTCGAATCTCACCTGAACGGCCACACCCGCAGCCTCGACGAGCCGCCTGGCGTTCTCGAGTTCGGCCACCATATTCAGCTCATAGCGCGCATAGGTCAGCGCTCTCGTCTCCACGATCGTCTCGTCGACGAGACGGCGGATCTCGGAGAACTCCAGCTCAGCCCGGTCGGGATCGGTGTGAGCCACGCGTCGGCCGAGTGCTGCTTTGAGCTTGATGACATGCAGCGAATGACCCTGGATATCGTGGAGGTCACCCGTGAAGCGCATCCGCTCGCGCGCGACTGCGAGCTCAGCCTCTGTTTCCTGCGCGCGTTCAAGCCGCCGCACGACCTGCCAGGCCTGCTCACTGAGCAAGATGACCGCCACGACAAAGAGCGTGCCGAAAGTCGGGACCGCGAGGTACAAGGCGGCGAGCGCCCACGTGGCGGGGTGGAAGACGAAGGAGCTCGCCCCGATCGTCGCGACCGCGAGCGCGAAAACCGCGATCCATAATCGCCGTCTTCGTGCTCGCGCGAGCAGAAGCGCGCCGATGAGCGCCATCGGCACGAAACCGATCGGGCTCGAGGCCGTCAGCGCCCCGATGATCCACGAGGCCGTAGTGAACATGAACGCAAGGATCGCCAGACGCGGGTACCCCTCCAGGCTCCACTTGCGCAGCAGAGCGAGGGTGACCAGGAACCCGAGAACGACCATCAATCCCTCGGACCACGAGGTCGACGTGAGCACGATACCGATGATGCTCGGCGGCGCAATGGCGGCGACAGCCGTGACCATCGCCACGCGACGCATTCGCGCGATGATTGGAGCTTCGCCGCTTGCGTTGTGGTCGATGGCTAGCTCCGGTTCTCGGCGTCCTGCCGCTTGATCTCGCGGCCGACGGGGCGTTTCGCGAGCATTGCCGCGACGCCGAGCCCAAGTCCTATGTACTGTAACGCCCCGTTCCCGAGGAATATGTCCACGATGCTTGCCGGAAGGGTCATGAAGAGACCGAAGTCGAAGTAGTAGTAGCCGACATAGGCCAGGAAGACGGTTGCGCCGAGAACAATGAGTGCGTTCAGCGCCAAATCGAGGATTTTCATGAACTCAACGATCGCGTCAGCGAAGTGCCGGCGGTAGTGACGCAGTGTCACATCATCTGATGACGTCTGACCACTGCACGCGCGCTGAATGCTGGAGTGTGATGGGACGCATGACATCACTACGGACTTCGAAAGAACTCACTTCACGTCCGCCGCTCTGGCGGCGCCCTCTGAAGATCATCCGCGAGAACAAGCGTGCCTATCTCATCATCAACCTGGCCACGTACGGCTTGGCCATCATCGGGTTCCTGATCGGACTCGCCTTTCCCGCGCTCAGTGTGGCGAAGGTCACGGGCTTGCAGGAAAACGGTACCGAGGCGATGGTGGTTTGGCTGATCAATATCCCACCGCTGTTCGCCCTGGTGATCCTCGCCGTGAACGTCTTCCAACTGAGCCTGCTGACCATCGTGCTGCCGTCGCTTGTCGTTCCCTTCGCCGGGCTCGCGTTCTTCGGATACTGGGCGGTCCAGACGGGCATAACACTTGCGCCGGGCACGCCAGAAGGATGGGTATCGCTCATTCCCCATTCCCTCACCTTCGTCATCGAACTCCAGGCCTACGTGATCGTGGCGCTCGGCACGTACCGCCTCGGGAGTAATTGGCTGTTCCCCCGCAGTGTCGGAGCGCCGAATCGGCGCAGAGGCTACCTTCAGGGCCTGAAGCAGCTCGGTCTTCTGGCGCTGCCCGCGCTCGCATTGCTTATCATCGGCGCGGTGTGGGAGGCGTATTCACTTCGGTACTTCGTCTACCCGCTCCAGCAGCTCCTGCTGTAGCTGTCTGGTGCCGTCCCTCCACGAGGGGCGACGAGCCGCGGCAGCTCAGGGCATCAGCTGCAAGACAAGGACGAGCCGGCCCGGCGCTTCAGGGGAACCTGTCCAGGTGCCCGGCCGGCCGCGTCGAAAGCTCATCATCACCAGTCACAACCATATTCCCGCCAGAGGGGTCAGATTGCTCTTTAGAGGCCGGTGAGGAGCAGATCGGCAGCGGTATGAAGCGCGGCGGGCGGCACACCATCGAGCAGTTGCGTGGAGACACCCAACACAAAGGAGTGCACCATGATCGCCGATATCGCAGGATCGAGATCGGCACGGACTGCGCCGTTATCGACACCTCGACGGATGCACGCCTCAATGCCTGAACGGTCCTCCGCGCGGCGTGCGGCGACAGTTTTCCGGGCCGCGACGTCATCGTCTCCGCCCGCACCGACGGTGGCCGACAACGCGACGAGACAACCTCCCGGATACGCGGGGTCCGACTGCATCGCTATCGTCCCGTGAAGCATCTGGCCGAGCGCATCGAGCGGGTCGAGTGTCAGGTCGCCAACGAGCTCACTTACCCCTCCCGGACCGGCGATATAGTGCTCGATCGCACGCTCGAACAGGCCCTCCTTAGACCCGAAGGCGCCGTAGAGGCTCGCCGCCGAGAGACCGGTCTGCGCGCGAAGTTCCGTGATCGACGACGCTTCATAACCGTGTCGCCAAAACACCCGCATTGCGGCGTCGAGCACCTCGTGTTCTACGAAGGTCCTCGGTCGTCCCTTTTGTGCCATCTCAGCCCTTTCGGATCGTTCGTTCCAGTTTGACACATCACAACTTGTCGATCAATATAGGAACGTTCATTCCGTAAATCGAGGAGAGATACCAGTGTCCGTTTCACTACCCAGAACCACCGCCTCGATAGAGTTGGACCACAAAAATCGACTGCCCATTCTTGCTCTCGTCCTGATGGCCCTCTCGGGATTCATCATCATCATGACGGAAACGCTTCCCGCCGGGCTACTCCCCCAGGTCGCCGCCGAGTTCGAGGTCAGTGATGGCACCGCCGGGCAGCTCATCACCGCTTACGCACTCGGTACTGTCATCGCGGCCATCCCCACGATCGCGATGACGCGGGGCGTATCCCGCAAGCCGCTGCTCGTCATCGGGCTGCTCGGCTTCTTGCTCGCGAACACGCTCACAGCGATCGCGCCGACTCTCGTGACCGCGCTTGTTGCGCGCTTCATCGCCGGGGCGTTCTCCGGACTGATCTGGGGCATGCTGGCGGGGTACGCACGTCGCATCGTCACCCCCGAACATGCCGGCCGCGCCCTCGCGATCGCCATGGCCGGCACCCCGCTCGCGCTTTCCATCGGGACGCCACTCGGCGCTTGGCTCGGTTCGATGGTCGGCTGGCGATGGTCCTTCGTCGGCGTCTCCGCACTCACCGTGGTCGTCGTTCTCTTGGTGCTCGCATTCGTGCCGAACGCGCCAGGACAACGATCAGACACTCGGCTCAGCCTCGGGCGCGTGCTCCTGATCCCGGGCGTGGCCGTGGTGCTCGGTGTGGTGTTCGCCTGGATGCTCGCCCACAACCTGCTGTACACGTACATCGCACCGTACCTCGACGGCGTGGGGGTCGACCTCCGCCCTGACGCCGCCCTCTTCGCCTTCGGAATCGCCGCATTGGTCGGCATCTGGATCACGGGCGCCCTCATCGACCGTTCACTTCGACGCCTCGCCCTCGCGAGTACGGCGACTTTCGTCATCGCAGGTTCACTGTTGCTCATTTTCCCGGCATCGCTCCCAGTGACGATCCTCGCCATAGCCCTGTGGGGCGTGGCATTCGGTGGCGCCGCGACACAGCTTCAGACGGCGATCGGCGATGCTGCTAGCGAGAGCGTGGACATTGCAAACGCGATGCTCACAACAGCCTTCAATCTGGCCATCTTCGGCGGAGGAGCGATCGGTGCGCTCCTCGTGGACGACAGCGGACCGGCAGCGCTCCCCGTCGCCATGATTGGGCTGTCCGCGCTTACTGCTCTGATCGTCGCCGTCGGTCGAACGCACGCCTTCCCATCCCGCTAGAAGGCCACCCAACCGGCACCGGGTCAACCCCGCGTGTTCATTATGCGACATGCTGTTGCTTAAACGAGCACTGTAAAGCTACGTTTGACAGATGCAAAACAACTTGACGCAAGCCATGCAGGAACTCAAGCGGCACGCAGACGCATTCCTTGCAGCCCGCGTTCTGACAGACACCGACGACTTTGCCGGTGCGATCGGGTACTCGCTCAAAATTCGGGTCGCGGCAGAAGACATCGTTCGTGCCGTTGTCCAGCAGTCGCGTGAGCGCGGCGCTACCTGGCAGGCAATTGGCGACGCTCTTGGCGTGAGCCGGCAAGCGGCATTTCAACGCTACGGAAAACCGATTGACCCACGAACAGGAGAAGTCATGAACACCACACCTCTCAACGACGCCGCCGAACTGGCCCGATCGGTCGTCCAAGAACTTGCAGCCGGTCGATGGGAGCACATCACCGAACGATTCGACCCAGCCATGCGTGACGGCCTGTCGGAGGAGGCCCTGGCGGCGGCCTGGTCGCAGATCGTGGGCTTGTCCGGAGAGTTCGAAGGCCAGGGAGAACCGGTTGTCTCGCGAGCCAGCGATGTGACAGTCACCAATACACCGCTCTCCATGGAGGCGGGCGACTACACGGCGCGAATCGCATTCCGAGACGACCGGACCATTGCTGGTCTGCACATCCTCCCGGAGCAGACGACATGAGCGACCATGTCTCCGGAATAGCTTCCCCGATCGACGCCCCAGCACGTTTTCGATTAAGTCGCCGCGACATCCGCTCAATTGTCATTTTCCTGTCGATCGCTTTTGTGCTCGCGTGGCTCATCGCGCTCCCGCTCTGGTTCGGCGACGGACTCGACAGCCCGACAGCCACGATCGGGATCATCGCGGTCGCGACTATGGCCTCTCCCGCGGTCGCGGCGCTGATCATGGTGTTCTTCGTCGACCGGGATCGACAGAAAGCCAGGCTGCTCGGGCTCTGGCCGCTGAGGCCCGTGCGCCGGCTGGTCAAATACTCCCTCTTGGGAATCTTCGTGCCCATCGGGCTCGTTCTTGTCTCGTTACCTGTTGGTGCGCTGCTGGGGGTGTATCCGGCCGACTTCGTGAACTTCTCGGGATTTGAGCAGGACCTCGCCGAACGGGCACAAGCTGCGGGTACGGGCGAGTTGACGATGGATCTCGGCACGCTTGTTGCTATCCAGCTGCTCATGCTCCCCGTGGCGGCGGTCCTCAACCTCATTCCGGCACTCGGAGAAGAACTCGGCTGGCGAGGCTGGCTTCTCCCCAAGCTCATGCCGCTCGGAACGGTTCCGGCGATCATGATCTCAGGCGTCGTCTGGGGGCTCTGGCACGCGCCGATGATCCTCCTCGGATACAACTATCCCGACGCGCCGGGCTGGCTCGGCCTCACCATGATGGTCGGCATGTGCATCCTGATTGGTGCGGTCTTCGGCTGGCTGCGGCTGCGCTCCAATTCGGTGTGGCCCGCGGCACTTGCCCACGCAGCGTTCAACGGGGCTGCCGGCACCATCCTGATCTTTTCCATGGCGGGCGAGCACATCGATACTACGCAGGCGACCGTGTTGGGATGGAGCGGGTGGATCGTCCCGCTCGCTCTTGTCATCGTCCTCGTCGCCACTGGTCAGTTCCGCCGCCCGGCGACCGCGCAGACCGCGGTCGAAGCAGAGCCGGCATCGATCGACGAGGCAGTCTGGGCTCGCGCCGGAGGGAACCGGACGTGAGCGGCAACCGACTGACCATTGCCGACGACCAACTGGTGGTCGAGCCTCGGGGCCTGGACAGGCTGTGGTCGTTCACCCGCCGTATTGAGATTCCGCTGACACAGGTGAGTGGAGCTTTTTTCGACCCGACCGTAATTGATGATCCCCAAGGCATCCGTTTCCCCGGCCTGCACCTTCCACGCAAAGTGGCGGGCACCTTCTACACGAACGGCAAGCGACAGTTCTGGAATACCGTCGGGTTGGAAAAGGCCATCGTCGTCGAGCTTGACGCTGCCCAACGCTTCGACCGGCTCGTCCTCACCGTCGTCAATCCCCTCGGACAGGTGGACATGATCAACGCCGCCCGCCGGTCGAGCTGAGGCGTTCCGTCCACCGCGTTCACCGCCCCGTCGGCGTCGCTGCGACGGGGCCAGCCGAAAGAATGGAACCGCACACATGACAAACTCTTTTGATCTGACGTGGACGCTGGACGGCATCACGATGGAGGGCACGTTGGTGTGCCCTGCCGGTGATGGGCCGTTCTCGGCAGTGGTCCTTGTCGCCGGCAGCGGTACGACCGACCGCGATTGGTGTTCGCCACTGGTACCCGGCAGCAATGGAAGCGGCCGACTCATCGCGGAGGCGTTCGCTGATGCAGGCATCGCCTCTCTTCGCTACGACAAGCGGGCGTCCGGCATACACGCAATGGAGAACGCCGAGAAGCTCATCGGGAGGATGAGTATGCAGTCGCATTTGAACGAGCTGGTCGCGGCCATCGCGACGCTCTCCCAGCAGGCCTGCGTGGATACCTCGAGGATCTTCGGGCTCGGTCATAGCGAAGGAACCCTTCACGTGCTCCATTACGCGACAACTCCCCAAGACGTCCCCTTCGCCGGGATCGTCCTCGCTGGGCCACCTGGCCGCCCGATACCGGAAGTGTCGCTGTCGCAGCTAGCGCTCCAGGCCGCCCAGAATCCCGGCAACCCCGACCTCATGACCCAGGTGAAGGAGGCCGCCGCTCGCTACGCGGCCGGGTAACAGATGAACCCTGACTCGAGCTTGCCGGACAGCATAAAGATGGTGCTTGCCGGGTTCGAGGCGCCGGCGAATCTCCCGTTCGCCCGCGAGCTGTGGATCGAGTCCGCAAGTGATTCGCTCGCGAAGGTACAGATTCCCGTCCTGGTATTGATCGGTGCGAAAGACGTTTAGGTAGACATGCACGCCGACGGTACCCCTCTCCAAGAGGCCGCTGCTGGAATGACCCACATAACCTTCTCTTTTCCGCCCAACGCGAATCACGTGTTCAAAGAAGATCTGCGCACTCTCGCTGAAATCGCCGCGTCGCCAGGCAGCGGATTCAACGAGCCGGGCACACGGCTCGACCCCGAAAGCCTTGAGACGATCCTCACCGGGCTGTCGCACGCTGGTGCGTGAACCCGGATCCGTCGACTTCATTGGCACCGACGCAGGGATGAGTCGTCCGGTTTACAACTCCTAAGGCTGCATGCGACGAAATGAAGACGCGATCTGTGATGTCTCCCTTGATCTGGTGGGTCTGGATTTTTGTAGGAGGGGTGATGTGTTCCGCAGGCGGCAAGATTCTTGGCTTGACCATGTTGTAAGGACATGGTGTGCACTCGTGAGAGACGAGACGCGCGTGGCCTGCCGGTGCGCGATCACAATTTCTTCCAGGAGACAGATATGACCAGCCCGCTTCGCCCCGCCCTGCCGACCGACCCTTCGGGGTCCACTTCCGTCTCCCCCGGTGGAAGTCGCTTATCGTTCTCATCGCTGTGCCTCTGTTGTTGCTACTGGTGCAGGTCCTAGTTTTCCAAGCGGTCGCAATGATTGAAGGTCCTGCGGATCCGCTGAAGCCTCGACTTACGCCGTTGACATTACTTGCGTCAGGAATCAGCACGGCCATCACGGCGCTCATCGCAACGGTGCTAGTAGCCCGGTTGGCAAAGATTTCGTGGCGGAGCGTCTTTAGCCACAACCGCAAGTTTGATTGGCGGCGTCTTGGGATCTATTTCGCTGCTTCAGCGGTGCCAGTCGGACTCAGTGTGATCGCCACTACCCTTATCGCTCCCGCATCGACAGGTTGGGGCAACTTCGAGGTTGGAGCCACCACGATTGTCATCATTCTCGTGACATTGGTGGCCACTCCGATACAGGCCGCAGGCGAGGAAGTCGCGTTCAGAGGGGCAGTCGTTCCGGCGGCCGGGTCGTGGTTTCGCAGTGTGCGCCCCGCGATCCTCCTTGGCATCGTCCTTTCGGGAGCATTGTTCGCCCTCGTTCATGTGTCATTCGACCCGTGGTTTGTCACCTACATGTTCGTTTTCACGGCTTGCACTGTGTCAATGGGCCTGATCAGCGGCGGGCTCGAAGCCGCGATGGCATTCCACGTCTCAAATAACGTCCTTGTCAGCATCATCAATGCCCTGTTCGCGGGCAACAACGCGACCGTAGTCGACCGCGCCTCCGGCTCCGGTCCTGGAGCGTCGCTCGTCATCCTCATGGTGATGAACGTCGCAGTAGTAGGCATGGTTTGGCTGATCGAGAGCAAGAAGCGCAGCGCAACCGGTGCCAAGGTGCTTGTGTCTGCTGGCTAAGTTCCTCCACGTTCGCCTACACCTATGAGATCAACACCGCACTAGCCGGCTCCCCGGGCAAACTAGGGCAGGGAGCCGCCTATCCGATCTCCACGGCTGCACTTCGGAAATGGTTGGTGCTGCCTGAGGAAGGGTCGCGCTGCTCGCAGTAACAAGCTCTGGCATCACAACCCCGCCGCCCTCGCCCCAACGAGAGCGGCGGGGTCATTGTGTTAATTCGATGGCGTGGTCGCGTGCCTTCCGGAAATGGGCGATCAGTCCGGCCCGGCACCGGCTTGAACGGGTGAATTGGGTGGACGCGAAGCCACACGAGAGCGCGCGGCCCACAGAAGTGTCATCGAGAGCAGGAACTGGCGATTCCCTGACCGCCCGTGGTCCGTCGATCCGCGTGTCGGCCGACGAAGGCGCGACTACGATGCACAGCAAGCCATCTCCGAGGCAATACGCGAGCCGTACACTGTGCCCAGCTCGATCCAAGGCGCCTGACAGCGCAGGCACTTGGGCACGGGCGGGCGAGGCTTAAGGCCCTAATCATCATCGGCGCGAACGAGAGGTTCGCCGGTGCGGCCAATTGCACAGTGCGTCACTGTTTACTTCCTTTCCAGATCCTGCTGTACGGCGAGTTCGCCGAGCTGAGACAGGATGACGTGGATCAACGTGAACGCCTCCTAGAGCGCGCCGATGACAAGGAACACGAAAGCGGGCAGGATCAATCAGCCGAACTTCTGGAGTCCACGGCGGTAGCCCCGTCGGTGGTAGGAAGCACCGACGGTTCGGGGGAAGACTCAGGACCGACCGAGCACGTAGGCGCCGATGCCGAGGATCACATAGGCCTCGATCTCGACGACTACCGTCAACAGATGGGGAAGCATCGCGCCCCAGAGGTCCGATCCACTTGAGGAGAGGGTCAAGCCGATCATGGCCACTTTGTAGCCGAAATATGCACGGACGGAAAACGGCACGACAAGGAAGGGTAAGACGATCACGGCGCCGACGTGCCTTGCGTTGTTGACGACAATTGCCAGCGCGAAGATCCAGACGTCACCGAGAAGCGGCGAGATTTGGTCTGACGTGCCGTCCTCGACGAGCCCCTTCACCCGCTCGGAGCTCAGTTTTGGGAAAAGAATCAGCAAAGTGAAACCCGTCACCAACAGCCCGCACAGCACAACGTTCAGGACGACAAACGGACGCCGATTTTTGCGAATGACCTAAAATGGTCCGAAAGGACGTTGGTACGTCGTTTGGTCGTTCGGATACCTGGTTGCGTAGTCATGGAACCACTCAGAACCATATTCCGACCACAGAGTCAACGGGAAAATCTGCGGCGCCAGCACCCCGCAGGAATGGGCGGCCTTTCCCTTCCGGCGGTCAGGGCGACATCAAGATTGTCTAAGATGATGTGCTGCGCGGTAATCCCGGTCCGCATCTACATCTACCGTCCGACCGTTGAGACTCACTTCGCGATCGAGATGACGATCTTTCCCTGTACGCCGGAGGTTTCAAGTGCGGCATGTGCGTCCGCGGAACGGGCCAGCGGAAAGACGCGATCGAGTACAGAGCGGATCTCTCCTCGCTCGACCTGTGCGGTGAGCCGCTGGAAGTCGCGTCGTTCAGGCTTGCCCCGGAAGTAGCGGATGCGCCGAGCGCCGAAAGCAGCGCTGGCCGCGATGGTCACGAGGCTGCGGATTGGCGCTTCCTTGTCGAAAGCGATCGACACCATTCTTCCGCCCGGCGCCAGCAGCCGGCGAAACGCGAGCAGGTCACTCCCGTGCACATCGAAGATGACGTCATACGTGCCCAGCTCCTCACACGGCGTTACCCGGTAGTCGTACACCGCATCAGCTCCCAACCCCCTCACGAATTCTTGGCTTGACGCACCCGCGAGCGCCGTCACGTGTGTCCCGAGCATCTTCGCGAGCTGCACTGCCACGCTGCCGACGCCACCTGCCGCGCCTCGTACAAGCACTCGCTCACCGCGCTGCACGCCTGCTTTTTCCACGAGACCGGTATAGGCGGTCGTGCCGCCAGCGAGGAGCGTGACCGCTTCCTCGGAAGTCAAATTATTCGGTGCCCGCGCGATCTGGATAGCGGGAATACTCAGGAACTCGGCAAGCGAGCGGGGCCCTCCCTTTTCATCGACCGTCCCCCAGACCTGGTCGCCGATGGACAGTCCGCCAAGATGGGCTCCGGGACCTGTAGCGACGAGTGTTCCGGCAAAATCGATTCCTAGTTGCTTCGGAAAACGACGGCCGGCGACAAGACCGAGCTTGCCCGACCGAAGCAACAGGTCCGCGCCGTTGACTGAGACGGCGTCGACTCGCACAAGGACCTCTCTTGCTCGTGCCTCCGGCATCGGAAGAGTCCCCAGGTAGAGTTCCTCCGGGTTGCCGTATTGATTGAACAGGACTGCCCGCATGCTCTCCATGATGTGCTCCTTGCTTTATTTGACCACTAAGTGGCGTGGCCTCTCCACTTGCAGACGATAGCATGTAACTGGACAGGGGTTACCACTTACGGGTGTCCCCCACCGGTATCGTCCGCTGAAGAGAAAGGGCAGGCCATGGCCGTTGCCAAACGTCGACTGCGAGCGGACGCCGCGCACAACCGCCAGCAGATACTGGACGCCGGGCGCGCGGCATTTGCCAGCGACGGACTTGACGTCTCGATGGCCGAAATTGCGCGGCGCGCTGGTGTCGGATTCGCCACAGCGCAGCGCCGCTTTCCTACGAAAGACCACCTGCTTCGCGAAATTATCGCTGAGGAGCTTTCAGGCATGCAGGAAGCAGCTACCGACTCCGCTCCAGCAAACGACCCCTGGGAGGCATTCACCACGTCGATTCGCACGTGCGCGGCTCATCAGGCCTTGCACCCTGGCCTTGCGGGCGCGATCGCTGAAAGCGTGAGCGCCGCAACACTGACGGATCCTGCAGGACACATCGGCTCGATGTTCACCTCTATCGCTCAGCACGCCACCAACGCCGGAATTCTGCGTCACGACGTCACTTTGGGCGACGTGCTCGCTATCCTCCAAGGGAATGCGGGAGTGATCGCCTACTCGCCCGGGAATGAGATGCCCGCCTCGGCACGCTTCGTCGAGCTCGCGCTGCGCGGTCTCCGCGCCAACTAAGCGCGAGCAAGCGCCATCCATACGCCAGTGCAGCGGACGGGTTTGCCAGAGATATGCCACGCGCCGCCCATATGACGGACCACAAGCGTGCTCAGCTCAGCTCAGCCCACGACAGCAGCTCCAGGGCCTGGCGAAGCGGGCCGCTCGCTCGGGGAAGCTGCTGGTGTTAACGCCGAGCCAAAACAGGGCCAATAGTGCCGTTTGAAAACAGGACCACTATCTGTGTTTTCTACTATGCCGTATCAGCGGCGGGCTGGTGGCTCTTGAGTCGATAGCTGACGCCTTTGAGGCTGAGAACGTCGGCGTGGTGCACGATCCGGTCGATCATGGCGGAGGCGACGGTCTGGTCACCGAAGACCTCGCCCCACCGGCCGAAGGTTAAATTGCTCGTGAGGATCAGAGATGCATGTTCGTAACGGCTGGCGACGAGCTGGAAAAACAGGTTTGCGGCGTCCTGGTCAAACGGAATGTAGCCGACTTCGTCGCAGATGAGCACGCTGTATCGGCGCAGCTTTGTGAGTTCTGCGGCGAGCTTGCCACGGGAGTGGGCTTCCTGCAGTCGAGCGACCCAGCCGGTAGCGGTGTCGAAGAGGACGCGGTGGCCGTGCTTGGCGGCCTGAACGCCCAGCGCGACGGCGAGGTGAGTCTTGCCGGTGCCGGGCGGTCCGAGGAGCACAACGTTCTTCGCTTCGGTGACGAACGTGCTCGTGCCCAGGTGTGCGAGCAGGTTCCGGTCGGCGCTTTGTTGGTGGTCGAAGTTGAAGTCCTCGAGGGTCTTGTGGCCGGGGAACCGGGCCGCTTTGATCCGCAGCGCCGCGCCGGATGCTTCGCGTTCGGACACCTCGCGGGAGAGGACCGCGGCGAGGTATTCCTCGTGGGACCAGCCGGAGTCGCGGGCCTGGTCGCCGAGGCGGCGGAACGCGTCGCCGATCCGTGGGGCGCGCAGCGCCCGGGCGTAGTACTCGATCTGTGAGGCCGCGGTGCCGCTCATGCGAACACGTCCAGGTCGGTCAGGTCGGGGCCGGTGTCGACGCCGAACAGCCGGTCGTAGGAGGCCAGGCTGGCCGTCTCGACGAACGCGACCACCGGTTGGGGGCGGTGATGCCGCAGCGATTGGAACTGGCGCCGCAGCACGTCGGCCTGCGCGACATGCTCCGAGTCGGTCACCGTCAGCGTGCGGGCCCATTCCCGTTCATGTGATGTGACGTTCACCCCGTTGTGGGTGACGTTGACCGTGTCCAGGCTTGCGGTCACATCGACGAGCCGGCCGATCATCGCCGGCGCGACGGAGTAGTCGTTAGAGAGCACCCGGACGTAGTAGTCACGCGGCAAGCGCACTGTGTTGCGAAAGAGCACGTCCGGCGGCACCGGCGACAGCGGGCGCATCGCCGCGCGGTCCTGCTCGATCAGATCCATTGGGCGTGCCCGCCGGGACCGGGAATGACGTGCGTTGGCCAGCGGCAGCCAGTCAGTGATCTGCTCGTTGAAATCCTGCGGCGACGCGAAGTGCCGCCCCGGCATGAACGAGGACCGGAAGAACCGGTTGCGGCGCTCGACCATGCCCTTGGACTCCGGGTCGCGGGCTTTGAGCAGCTTGATCTCCGTGCCAAGGGTCCCAGCGAAAGCGGCGGTGCGTTCGGTGAGTTTGCCCTTCCCAATGCCGGTCTCGTTGTCCCAGGTCAATCGGGGTGGCACCGCACCAGCTGCCTGCAGCAGTGACCACATCCCGCCGAGCAGGTCCGACGTGGTCCGCGAGGGCAACATGATCGCTTGGAAGAACCCGGAGAACGTCGACGTCATCACCAAGACCGGCGGCGTGCCCTCCTGGCCATGGCCCACCGGCAGGGGCTCGTGCGGGAACCAGAGGTCGCACTGCACTTGCCGGCCGGGCTCGTGCACCAGCCGATCGGCGGGGTCCGGTGGGACATACTCCGGCCGAATCAAGGCGACCTTGTCTCGGAACACCGATGCCGACCCCAGCCAGCCGACGCGCTCTGCCAACGTCGAGGCCGGCATCCGCGGTGTCACGGCCAACAACACCCGAACCTGCGCCGCATACGCGTCAAAACTCGACCCGGTCGACGCCCGCTGGTACTTCGGGAGCCGGTCCGCTTCCAACGCCCGATCGACCGTCCCTCGAGAGACTCCGACCAACCGGCCGATCTCCCGCTTCGAGTGCTGGCCCGTTGAAAACAGCTGGCGTATCTTCGCCCAATCATCCATATTGATCACCCTCCATAGTGGCTGGTGGCCCTGTTTTCAATCGGCGATACTGGCCCTATTTTCGGTCGGCGTTAACAGCTGGGCGATGGCCATCAGGGAGGCCGGGTGGGACCCGCCCTTGCGGAGCCAATTTGTCAACGCCTCCGGGGCGATCTCATACCCGTCCCGGCCGCCAAGCCGGTAAGCATCGACGATGGAACGTTCCGGCGAGTACAGGCCAATGGTCCCGTCGGTTCCGTCGATGGGCACTTCGGTGCGCCCGAGCATGAATGTCTCCGAATCGACATGGTGCCAGGCGACCGGGGCCTCAGTGCGCGGGAACCGGGCGCCGCGAGGCAGTGCACTATCTATTCGCGCTGGGATGGCATCAATGATGCCCAGGGTGCGCCAATGCACTCGTGAGGCACAATGTCGCATCCGGCCTTCGGGCGGCGATATAGATCAAGTCCAGGTTCGCAGGCGGAAGATCGGCCCTGCGGTACAAGCCTCTGCCGATGCGGTCGATGGCACCGCTCTCGCGAAACCGACGCAACTCTCCCGCACCGAGGCCCGCGTCGGCAGCCACAGCCGCTTTGAAAACATGAACGGGCAGATCATCAATCGTCGCCATGAGGGGCCGCCTTTCTCCGAGTATCAAGCAATGCGGCGAATCGAGTGCTCAGTTTTGGGGTGGGGCTAACGCCCAGCACCGTGACCGGTCCTTAAGACGACCGTGCCGGTCACCTCGATCACCATGCCCTGCGGAGGATCATGAACATCGCACGGACGCAAAGCGAGGGCCTCGCCAATCCTGAGCGCCGATCCCAGAAGTATTTCCAGAATGTCCCGGACCTGCCCGTCGGGTTTTGGGCCGAGAACGTCGGGGCCGGTGCGCCAGGTCGCTGCCGCGTGGCGGATGGCCGCGATCTGTTTCAAGGTCAACGCCTCCGGAGTGCCTTTGGGCTTCTTCAGCTGCGAGGTGCCCTCGACGGAGTTTCGTGGGATCGCGTCGTAGCGCAGCGCGAAACCGAACAGGAGATTCAGCAAGGTTCCCGAATGCTTCGCCCGGGAGTACGACACGGCCAGTTCCGACTTCAGAAAGCGTTCCACGCGACCGGTCGTGATCTCCCCCAATGTGAAGTATTGGAACGCGGGCAGCACATGCAGGCCGATATCGTCGCGTTAGTTCTCTTTGGTTTGCTCCACAAGGTCCTGCAGTTCAAGATCTGCCAGACACAGCGCCATTAGGTCACCGAAGGAACTGCTGAGCGAGAGCATCCCGGACTTTCCATAGCCGGAGCGATTCAGCAGTCGCAATTTCAGATTCGCCTTGGCTGCGGATTGAGATTTGCCGCGTGCGGTTACTACCCGCAGGCGCCCATCGGCATCCCTGTAACGTCCGGCAACACGGCACCGGCCGGTTTGGCGGCGAACGCTGATCTGCCCGTACGTGCCAATAGCCGTGTGAGGGCGACCAGCCATTACCCTCGCCCCACCCGCGATCGCAGTTCGTCTTCTTCTTCCAAACGACGAAGCCACGCCTCGACCTCGGACGCCCGAAATTTCACCTCGCGGCCGATACGGAAGCCGTGTGGACCGCGACCATGATGGCGCAGGTCGTAGATCGTCTGGATGGGGACGCCGAGACGCGCCGCCAGATCGGAGATAGAAAGAACCGATTCGAAGTCGCTGGAAGGAAAAGTTTCAGTAATCATACCTACGAGGTGTGCAAGCGATTCCGAACCCGCCCGGGAACACCTCGAGGCCATTCGAGAAACGTGAGTACGAGAGCAAAAAGTGTCGAATAAACGTCGAACGGTCATTCCAAATCCCTTGATTGGGTTTTGGAATGACCGTTTGATCACCACTATCTGTGGATCCGAGGGGATTCGAACCCCTGACCCCCTGCATGCCATGCAGGTGCGCTACCAGCTGCGCCACGGACCCAGATTGTTGTTTCGAATCTCTCCGAAACAACTTTGTTAGCTTACAACACAGAATGTGATCTGCGAAACCGAAGCTACTCCCCGACCTCATCGGAGACCACTTCGGCAGCGACTTCTGCCGTCACCTTGGAGGGGATACCGGTCGGGACCACCGGGCAGTCCTTCCAGAGGCGCTCGAGGGAGTAGTACTGACGCTCTTCCTCGTGGAAGACGTGCACGACCAGGTCACCGAAGTCCACGAGCACCCAACGGCCGGCAGCGCGTCCCTCGCGGCGCAGCGGCTTGTGGCCTGCCTCGATCAGTTTGTCTTCGATCTCACCGGCGATGGCGACGACGTTACGCTCGGAGCGCCCCGTGACGATAAAGAAAATGTCGGCCAGGGGAAGCGGGTTCGAGACGTCGAGGGCTACCAGGTCTTCTCCTCCCTTGGAATCGGCGGCGGCAACGGCGATGGAGAGCAGCTCGAGGGCGTGAGGTGAAGTGGTCATGAATGAATCCTTGAGATTGTGCCGCGGGGCGTGAATGCGCTCGCAGCGATGCTAACGGGAAGGAAAGTAGGCGAGCCACACGGGCTCGCGAAGCAGAAGAGGGTGGAGCACCGACCGGAGATCACTAGTAGGCGCCCGACAGGTAGCCAATAACGAAGAGCGCCAGAACGCTGACAGCCAGAACAGCCGTTGTTATGACCAGGATCATCGGAAGCGACGCGCGCTGTTTCTTCGGCGGGGTCAACATTCCCCGCGTGGAAGCGTGGGTGCTGACCGCACGACTGGCGCTGACCGGGGCCGAGTCCCCGCCCAGCTGATCGGCATCGAGCTGGTCCATCATGTGGTCCATCTCCGACGAATCAAACAGGTTCGGGTGGGCGCCGGTCGAGCCGAGACTGCGCGGCAGGTCGAATGACCCGGTGATCATGATTTCGCCGGTGTTGGAGATCGGGCTCGCGTTGCTGGGCTGGTGGGGAATCGACGGCAGAATCAGCGCATTCGTGGTGATTGGTATGCCACCGGCCCCGATACCGCGGTTGATCAGTTCGTCGAGGGACTGATCGGACTGTGCCCGCTCGACCCGTGGAGCATCCTCATCGACGGACCAGTGCCCGATGGGCCGCGCCCAGGCGGCATCCGCGTTGGATGGCTGCTCGCCCGAACGGGTCGGCTCGGTTACGATCGGCTCGGCAAACATCTGCTCGGATTCGACGAGCGGGGCGGCGGACTCCGTCGGTTCGGGCTCGATCAGCTCGGCCTCGACCTGCTCAGCGTCAGCGGGCGCAGCGTCGGAAACGTCCGGCACCGCCAGTTCCTCACGCGCGTGCAGGGCGCGCAGTTCCCGGCGGCTCAGGGTGTGCGGCGCAGAAACCGGAGCCAGCGGGGCAGGATCGGCCGCGGCGGGAGTCGCCGGGGCGGTGGGGTCGTTAGGCTGCGCCTGCTCGCTCGGTGCGTCCGCCTCCGGAATGGTGTGGTGCGGGTTCGAATGCCGTGACGACGGGGAGGATGACGGGGTGAAGGCGGCCGGCCGAAGCGCGGCCGGTGCCAGCGCGGGAACCTCAAGGGTGGGAATGTCCTCGTGTGCCACGGCACCGTCTTCGTCGTGGTCGCGGGCGAGTTCGCGCGCCTGACGTCGGCTGAGCGGCTGAGGGTCTCCCAACGTCATGCCACACTCCGATACAGATGATGCTTTGAGATATACTGGACGACCCCGTCGGGGACCAGATACCAGACCGGGAATCCCCGATTGACCCGTGCCCGGCAGTCAGTGGACGAAATAGCCAGTGCCGGAACTTCTAATAAGCTTACGTCTTGGTTCGGCAAACCCGAAACGCTCAGCTCATGGCCCGGACGACTCACAGCGACGAAGTGCGCCAGCAGCCAGAGTTCGCGCACATCTTTCCAGCCGAGAATCTGGGTGATCGCATCCGCTCCGGTGATGAAGAACAGCTCGGCGTTCGGACGCTCCTCGTGCAGATCGCGCAGCGTGTCAATTGTGTAAGTCGGCCCGACCCGGTCGATATCAACCCGACTCACGGTGAACCGCGGATTGGATGCGGTCGCGATAACGGTCATCAGATACCGATGTTCGCCCCTGGTCACGCCGCTCTTCTGCCACGGCTGCCCGGTCGGCACGAAGATGACCTCGTCGAGGTCAAAGCTCTGCGCGACCTCACTGGCGGCGACGAGGTGCCCATGGTGAATGGGGTCAAACGTTCCGCCCATCACGCCGATGCGCGGCCGCCGAACTGTCACGTAAAAACCAGGCTTCTAGTGGCCACCGGTGGTGGACGTACCGCCGTGTCCGCCGTGCGCGGCAGCGTAGGCGTCAGCCTTGCCACTGTGGCGGTTGGCGACCTCGCGAAAGCTCCATAGAACGACGCCGAGGGCCAGAAACAGCACGGCCGCAACCATCGGGTAGACGATGAGCGGCAACGGAAGGGCGATGTGCTCGACCTCGGTCAGCACGGCACTCATAAAAGACATCGGTTCTCCATTCACGGGCCGCACCGGTCAGGCGCGGCTTGAGGTGGCTGCGACGGGTCGCGGGCCTGACGGCTCACGCCGTCGCCCTATTCTAGCCGGACCCCAGCATCTGACTGCACCTGGGCCCGCACCTAGGCCCGCACCTGTCCGGTGCCGCGTACGATCCACTTTGTGCTGGTCAGCTCGGGCAAACCCATCGGCCCTCTGGCGTGCAGCTTCTGGGTGGAAATGCCGACCTCGGCGCCGAAGCCAAATTCGCCGCCGTCGGTGAACCGGGTCGAGGTGTTGACCATGACCGCGGCCGAATCGATCTCATTCAGGAAGCGCTCGGCGTTCTGCAGGTCGTTGGTGATGATCGACTCGGTGTGTCCCGTGGAATAGCGCCGAATGTGGGCGATCGCCTCGTCGAGCGAATCCACGATCGCCACCGAGATGTCAAGGCTCATGTATTCCGTGCCCCAGTCGTCATCGGTCGCCGGGACCGCGGTGGGATAGAGCGCGCGCGTGCGAGCATCCGCGTGAATCGTGACACCGGATGCCGCCAGCTTGGCCAGCACATCGGGAAGCAGCCGTTCGGCAGCGCTGCGGTGCACGAGCAGAGTTTCAAGGGCGTTGCAGACGCTCGGCCGGTGGGTCTTGGAGTTGTGCACGATGTCGATCGCCCATTGTTTTGTCGCCGTCTCGTCGAGAAAAACGTGCACGACGCCCGCGCCGGTCTCAATAACCGGCACCTGGGACTCGGTCACCACGGTCTGGATGAGGTTCGCGCTTCCCCGCGGTATGAGTACGTCGATGTAGCCGCGCGCTTTCATGAGCTCGGTGGCTCCGGCCCGGCCGAAGGGATCGATGGTCTGCACCGAGTCAGGATTGAGCCCGGCCGCGGTGAGGGCAGCCTGCACGAGGTCGACGAGCACGCGGTTGCTGTTCTCAGCAGCAGAGCCGCCGCGCAGCACCACCGCATTGCCGCTCTTCAGCGCGAGCGCGGCGAGGTCGACAGTGACGTTGGGGCGAGCCTCATAAATAACGCCGATAACGCCGAAGGGAACGCGCACCTGGCTGATCTTGATGCCGTTGGGCAGGCTGCTGCCGCGCACGACCTGACCGACCGGGTCGGTGAGTAAGGCGATCTGCTCGACGGAATCAGCCAGTGCTGCGATACGGGGCGCATCGAGCTTGAGACGGTCGAGCAGACCGTCACTGAGACCGTTGGTGGCCCCGGCGGCGAGATCCATCTGGTTGGCCGTGACGATCTGATCGACGTGGTCGCGCAGCGACTGGGCGACCAGCTTGAGCGCTATATTCTTAACTTCCGTCGGCGCCGAAGCGAGCGACAAAGAGGCCGTACGAGCAGCCTCGAGGGTGGGCGTGAGCTGGGCGACATCGTTCAGTGACTGCAACATGCCCTCCAGTTTACCGGAGGGGATGGTCAGGGACTATTTCGGGTTGCTAGGGCAAGCGGAGGGCTGATGGCGCGGCCGATGGTTCGAACCAGGTTCCAACCGGTTCGCCGCGCAGCGCCTCGGCTACCAGCGTGGTTGCGGTGACGAGCACAGCGGTACCGGCCTGAGCGGCGATCCGGGCGGCCGAAATCTTGGTGCTCGCTCCCCCGGTGCCGACACCGTTGACCTTGGTCGCGCCGAATTCCATACCCACGAGCGGATCACCGGAGGCGACATGGTTGATGCGCTCGGCGCCGGGCAGGTGCGGTGGGCAGGTGTAGAGGGCATCAACGTCGCTGAGTAGCACGAGCAGGTCGGCGCCGATCAGAATAGCGACGAGGGCGGCGAGCCGGTCATTGTCACCGAATCGAATCTCGTGCGTCGCCACCGTGTCGTTCTCGTTTACGATCGGCAGGATACGCAGCGCCATCAGGCGTTCCATCGCCCGCTGGGCGTTACCGCGGTGGGTGGCGTTGTCGAGATCGCTCGCCGTGAGCAGCACCTGGCCGGCGACAATGTCATAGCGGTCGAGGCTGTCCTGGTACCGAAAAATCAAAAGATTTTGGCCAACGGATGCCGCAGCCTGCTGGGTGGCCAGGTCGGTGGGTCGTTCCTGCAGTTGCAGGTACGGCATGCCGATCGCGATCGCACCCGATGACACCAGGATGACTTCGGTGCCGCGCCCGTGCGCTTCGGCGAGGGCGTCGACGAGCGGTGCGATCTGCCCGGCGTTCTCACCGCTGATAGAGGAGGAACCGACTTTGACAACAATGCGAGCCGCGGAACGAACGACCTGCTGCGAGTGCACCCTCATTGGAAGATGCTTCTTCGGCTGAGCACACTCACGCTGAAACCATCGACGACGCGCAACCCCACAAGCAACTGGCCCTCCGCCACGAATTATGGACGCGCGATGCGACCATCGGCAGTTTAGCGCAGCCGACCCGCACCCACGGATCAGAGCAGCCGGATCAGAGCAGCCGGGTCAGAGCAGCGCGCGACGTTCTTCGCTGGCCGTCGGTTCGAACCAGGTGCCCACGTGCTCGCCGCGGAGCGCGGCGGCGGCCAGTTCAGTTGAGGTCACCAGAACGGCCGTGCCGGCTTTGGTGGCGAGGCGGGCAGCGACGACCTTCGTGCTCGCTCCCCCGGTTCCAACGCCGGTTGCTCCGCTGGAGCTGAATTCAAAGCCATCGAGCGGGTCATCAGCAGCGATGAAGTCGAGTTTCTCCGCCCCCGGCAGGTGCGGCGGCTTCGTGTACAGCGCGTCGACATCGCTGAGCATGATCAGCAGGTCAGCGTGGATGAGGGTCGCGACGAGCGCCGCGAGGCGATCATTACTGCCGAACCGCAAACCGTAAACGGCCACGGTGTCGTTCTCGTTGACAACGGGCAGGATACGCAGGTCGAGCAGGCGTTCCAGTGCACGGCGAGTGTTGCTGCGGTGCGGCTCCTTGAGGGCGTCGCCCTCCGTGAGCAGCACGGTGCCGGCCGCAATGCCGTAGCGGTCCAGGCTTTCCTGATAGCGGAAGATCAGCACGTTCTGCCCGACGGCGGCCGCCGCTTGCTGGGTAGCGACGTCGCTGGGTCGCTCTTCCAGGTTGAGGAACGGCATGCCGGTGGCGACGGCGCCCGAAGAAATTAGCACCACCTCGGTCCCGCGACCGTACGCCTCGGCCAGGGCGTCAACGAGGGGGGTGATCTGGTCGGAATTCTCACCGCTGATTGACGAGGATCCGACCTTAACAACAACGCGTTTCGCGCCTGCTACGTTATCTCTGGCTAAGCCACTCACTTCTGTACTTCTTCCGTTGTGTCGCCGCCGGCTTCGGATTCGAGTTCGGCGTCGTCGATGTCTGCCTCATTTTCTGTCAGCGCGTCGGTCAGCGCGGTGTCGGCGGCAGCGACCGCCCCATCGGCCGTCACCTCCACGTCGGCGAGGCGCACGTCTTCGTTGTACTCTTCCTCACCGGTCTGCCACATGCCGGCTTCGCGCTCACGAATGAGTTCGGCGCGGGCGGAGGACTTGGCGTCCATGCGGCCGAAGTATTCTTCGCGGCGTTCGTTGCTGGTGCGGCGCTTAGGCTCGTCGAGGCGAGCGTCGGTGCCGCGCGGCGCGGTGATGAGCTCGGCGGTCGAGGTGAGAGTGGGCTCCCAGTCGAACACGACACCGTGGCCAGGACCGATGATGACGGTCGAACCCGCGATGGCGCCCGACTTGTACAGCTCGTTCTCGATCCCGAGCTTGGCGAGTCGGTCGGCGAGGAAGCCGACGGCCTCGTCGTTCGTGAAGTCGGTCTGCTGAATCCAGCGTTCCGGCTTCGTGCCCAGAATGCGGTAGATGTTGCCGAAGGTGCCACCCTCGACCCTGATAACGAAGCCACCCTCGTCAACGGCCTTGGGACGGATGATAATGCGCGGCTTCTTCGCCTCGGCTGCGGCGGCCTCGGCGCGGCCCTGCTCCACGACCTCGGCGAGGGCGTAGTTGAGCTGCTTGAGCCCTTCGTGGGTGACGCTGGAGATCTCGAACACGCGGTAGCCGCGGGCTTCGAGGTCGGCCCTGACGAAGGCGGCCAGCTCGCGGCCCTCGGGCACGTCGATCTTGTTTAGGGCGATGAGCTGGGAGCGCTGCAGCAGCGGCTTCTGGCCATCAGGTACCGGGTAGGCGTCGAGTTCGCCAAGAATGACGTCAAGGTCGCTGATCGGGTCGCGGCCGGGCTCGAGCGTGGCACAGTCCAGAACATGCAGCAGGGCCGTGCAGCGTTCGACGTGACGCAGGAATTCGAGGCCAAGGCCTTTACCCTCGCTCGCGCCCTCGATCAGACCGGGAACGTCGGCGATGGTGTAGCGCGAATCACCCGACTCGACGACGCCGAGGTTGGGGTGCAGCGTGGTGAAAGGGTAGTCGGCGATCTTGGGCCGAGCGGCGCTCATGGCGGCGATCAGGCTGGACTTGCCGGCGGAGGGGTACCCGACGAGCGCAACGTCAGCGACGGTCTTGAGCTCGAGGTAGACGTCGCCTTCCCAGCCGAGTGTGCCGAGCAGGGCGAAGCCGGGGGCCTTGCGCTTGGTTGAGGCGAGGGCAGCGTTGCCGAGCCCGCCCTGGCCACCGGGCGCGACGATGAGGCGCAGTCCGGGTTCGTTCATGTCGAGGAGCTGGTTGCCCTCCACGTCTTTGACCACGGTGCCGATGGGTACCATCAGTTCGCGCATCTCACCGTTGTGGCCGTTGCGGTGATCTCCCATTCCGGGGCCGCCGTTGTCGGAGCTGCGATGCGGCGAACGGTGGTAGCCGAGCAGGGTGGTCGTGCTTGGGTCAGCCACGAGAACGAGGTCTCCGCCACCGCCACCGTTACCGCCGTCGGGGCCGGCGAGGGGTTTGAACTTTTCGCGCTTGACCGAGACGCATCCGTTTCCTCCGTTGCCCGCTCGTAAATGCAGCGTCACGTGGTCAACGAATGTTGCCATGGAGTGCCCCTTTCAGGTGGCGCAAAAATGCTTCAAAACACGGTGCTATGAAACGGACAAACACGTAAGGGCGGACCGAAGCCCGCCCTACGCTGCACTGAAAAGTGCTGTGCTGTGGAAACCTACTCGGCTGCTACAACGACGTTGATGACCTTACGGCCGCCCTTGGCTCCGAACTGCACGGAGCCCGCTTTGAGAGCGAAGAGCGTGTCGTCGCCGCCACGGCCGACGTTGACGCCGGGGTGGAAGTGCGTGCCGCGCTGGCGAACAATGATCTCGCCCGCTCCGACAACCTGATCACCGAAGCGCTTCACGCCGAGGCGCTGGGCGTTTGAGTCACGACCGTTGCGAGTGGAACTCGCACCTTTTTTGTGTGCCATCTGTCTGTCTCCTCAGGCCTAGGCGATGCCGGTAACCTGAACGCGAGTGAGCTCCTGACGGTGCCCCTGACGCTTCTTGTACCCGGTCTTGTTCTTGAACTTCTGGATGACGATCTTCGGACCGCGAAGGTTGTTCAAAACCTCGGCCGTGACCGTGATCTTGGCCAGCGACGCACCGTCAGAGGTGATCTTGTCGCCGTCGACGAGAAGCACGGCGGCCAGCTCGACGTTGCCGTCCTTGTCAGCCTTGATTCGGTCCATCGTCACGATGGTACCGACCTCTACCTTCTCCTGCCGCCCTCCGGCGCGCACAACTGCGTAAACCACTTTACGTACCAATCTCTGGGGAGCCCCAAAGGCTCCGAATTTGGAAATTTGCTGCATTGCACGAACCGGATGGCCAGCGCACTCAGAAAATCTTGGCATTTGCGTTGATTTTGCCTAACGCACACCAAGGGTTGACTTTACCTGATCTGCTACCCGCGGTCAAACCAACGGCGCGGCGTGTCTGAACCACAGTGTCAATGACTTCCTCAGCGAAAAAATCACCGGTGACTCAGCCACAGTGCGGCTCGTAGACTTCGATCATGGCAATACTTATCGACCAGCCTAGCTGGCCGGCGCACGGAACGGTGTGGGCGCACCTCGTGAGCGACTCCAATCTGGAGGAATTGCACGCCTTCGCGGCCGCCGCCGAGATTCCACGGCGTGGTTTCGACCTTGATCATTATGACGTCCCCGAATCGCGCTACGCCGATCTGGTCGCGGCCGGGGCGCTGCCGGTCACTTTTCGCGAGATGATCGTGCGGTTGCGCTCCAGCGGCCTGCGGGTGAGCGCTCGGGAACGGCGCGCTCGGTAGCCTCACTGGCCTGCATTATTTTTCTGCCGGGCGCCTACTGCCAGGTGGCATCGAACCCAAGCACGCTGCGACGAATCTCTCCGGTGGCGACGTTCACGAACAGGGTAGTCGCATCCGTTGCCTGGGTATTGACGGGGTAGCCGTCAGAGAGTTCGGTGTTTCGGTTTGGCACGATCTGCACGGCCAGGAACTGGTCGTTCGGTGAGAGTTCGAAACCGACGATAGTTTCAAGACCGGATGCCGGCGAATAGACGGTGCGCGCTTCACCGTCCTGCACGAGCGACAAGTACTGGCGCACGGCACCGGTGGCCGGGTCGAACTCGGCAACCCGCTGCACGTATCCACCTGCTTCCCCAGCGAGAAAGCCAAGTTCGGCGGTGTACCGGGTGGTGCCTGGCACGCTCTGCGGCACGAGGCTGGACTCGGTGCCCTGGGACAGGTCGAGCACGTGCTGGCCGTCACGGTCGGAGACGGCAACGCGCACACCGTCGGGTGCGAATGCGGTGAGGTTGGCGAATTGTCCGAGCGGAACCGGCGGGTCGAATTCTGGTTCGTTTTCGAGAGGATTGCCGCCAGACTGATCGAGCGGATTAATCAGCATCAGGGTTGAGTCGTACTGCTGGGCGACGATGTCGGCGCGACCGGCCATGAAGCCCCAGGTCGTGACGCTGAGCGGATCGCCCTCCACGTCGGGGACCGCCGTGGCCGCGTTTGTGCGCAGGTCGAGCACAAACAGCACGTTGTCGTAGTGCGGGCCGGGGGCATCCGCTGCGCTGTCGAATCGAAAGCCGAGCAGCGACTGGCCGGGCGCGGCCTGCAGGTCGTGCACGAGGCCGACCCCCGGCAGGTTGAGAGTCTCGGCTGTGCCGTCAGTGTCGACGCGGTAGAGGGCATTGGTGAGCTCGCCGCTGTCCTGGTCTGACGTGACAGTGACAACGGCGAGTTCGCCGCCGATCCGTATGAATTGCTGAATGTTCGGGGTCGCAAAGGCCACGTCGGTATCGGATGAGCCGGTCGTGGTGCGAAGGATACGGTCGGCGCCGCGGTCAGCGGTGCCCGCGGACGGCGCCGCTCGGCTGAGGTAGTAAAGCGCGGGTTCGTTCGTGCTGAATTCTGCGTTGATGGTCGACTCTCGGTCGACGGCCGAACCGGTGATATCTCGCACAACGACCGCATAGTCGGTGTTGTAGGCGAGCGGGCGGGGAAAGGAGATGACGACGGAGTTTGCGCTCGTCGTCACCTGGAATGTTGTCGCGGGCTCGATGCTGATCTGCTCGGGGGCGACCTCGTCGAGTTGTCGGTTCGTCGCGAGTACCAGGCGTGCGTTGGCGGAGGAAACCACGGCGGTTGTGTCGACGTCGACGGCGGTGAGGCGGGGGCCGCTCAACAGATTGGCGGCCACGAGGGCGCAGGAGGCTGCGAGCAAAACGGCGACGATCGTCCAGAGGGCGCGGCGGAACGGGCGCAGGCCTGCAGCCTGTTCGCTCGACACCGCCTGTTCAATCGACACCGCCGGCTCGCTGGAGGCCCCGGGCTCAGTAGACATAGGGGTCATTCGGCTGGTCCACGTCAAGGATTTCGATCGGGGTGATAGCGAGCGGGTCGCTCGCCGCTGCGCTCACGCTCTGGTCGAACCGGCCGGTGACCTGCACCCAGTCGTCGACCTCGTATTCGGCCTGCCAGTCCGGCAGATAGATCGGAACACCGATCGGCTGGGCGTCGACGGCGCAGCAGGTCACGACAAACCTGGCGACGTAAAACACGTTGTCGGGGTCCTGGGCGTCCGGGGTCACGAATCCGATCACCCGGGCGGTCTTGTCGGCGTAGAAGGCGGGATCGGACGACTGCGCGAGCAGGGACACCCACTCCCGCACGCTGAGCTGTTCGAAGTCTCCGGTGCCGATGAGCGTCGCCGCCTGCTCGGCGTCATCGTCGGTACCCAGCCCGCCGGAATTAACCTCCCGCTGGGTGGCCGTCGCGCTGCTCAGGGTGGTCGGCGGGACGATGACCATGGCGACCCCCATAACCAGGAGCAGCACGACTCCCACCCCGGTCAGGGCCGTCTCGAACCGTCCGGTGTGCTCGGCCTCGAAAACGCGGCGCCGGGCGAACCCAGCGGCTACGAGCACGAGTCCGATGACTGCCATGGCCATCGTGAACACGAAGTAGCGGGGGTGAATATAGAGGCCGAGCTGGCCGCTCAGACCCAGCCAGAGGGTCGCCACGACGACCACGAGACTGAGCACAACGCCCTGCCATCGTTCTGCCCAATAGCGCAGGGCCGCCGCCGGCGGCATCCGTTGGTCAGGCAACATAGTTCACCAGCAATCCGAGCGCGGCACTCATCAGGCCCACAACGACGGTGATCTGCAGAAGGGTACGGCTCGTGAAGGTTGTACGCATGAGAGCGAGCATCTTGACGTCGACCAGAGCGCCGAACACCAGGAACGCCACGATTCCGCCGGGCAAAAAGGTGCTGCCGAAAGACAGCACGAAGAAGGCGTCGACGTTGGAGCAGACCGCCACGATGAAGGCAAGAGCCATCATCGCCAGAACCGACCAGACGGGGTTGCTGCCGAGGGCGAGCAGCACCGACCGCGGAACGAAAACCTGGGTGAGGGCGGCAACGGCGGAACCGATGAACAGGGCCGGCATGATGACCGAGGTCTCACGAATGAAAATCTCCGTGGTGCGGCTGAACCGGCTCTCCCGGTCGTGCGCATGTTCGCGCCCGCCGGTTGAACCGACGGCGCAGGCCACCGCGAACCTGCTCGTTAGCAGGCTTTGTGGATCGGGGTGCTTGCTGAACAACCAGCCGACCACGTTGGCAATGAGGAATCCACCGAGCAGACGGGCCACCAGGATGTGGCCGTCCCAGCCGAAGGCCTGATGCGTCGTGATGATGGTGATCGGATTCAGAATGGGCGCGGCGAGCAGAAAGGTGATCGATTCGGAGACAGTGAACCCGCCGACCATGAATCCGCGGGCGAGCGGCACGTTACCGCACTCACAGACCGGAAAGAACATGCCGAGCAGCGAGATCGAGGCGCGACGCAGAATCGGGTTGCGTGGCAGATGCCGGGCGAGCACGCCGTGCGGCAGCCAGACCTGCACGACCGCCGAGAGCAGAATGCCGAGAAAAACGAACGGTACCGATTCGATGATGACGCTGATCGCGAGGGTCAGGGTGTCTTGCACTCGGTCCGGCAGCGAGAAATCGCTTAGCTGTTCATTGACGAAGGCCGGTGACAGCGCCCGCAGCAAAAAAACGGCGAGCACCACCAACACCCCCGCGGTGAGGCCGAGAGGCCATCGCCGCAGGAGAGGGAGCTGCCCGCCGATTGCGTTACCGTACGACTTGGTGTCGGAGCCTAGTCGCCGTGCGGCGGCTGGCTGGTCGTTGACGTCGAGGTCGTCGTGCCCGTCGCGGTCAAAATGGGCTGGCCGGCGGCGCCGCCGGCGGTCGTGACGCGGCGGCTGCGCGCGCGTCCCTGACCGGGCAGTTTCGGTTCGGGCAGCGAGTCCAGCACGGAATCCAGCAGCTGGTCGGTGACCTGCTTACTGGGGCGCCGCGTGGTACGCGTCGACTTCTTCACCGGAATGTCGAGGATGTCGACGGACTCGGACTGTTCCGGCACGGGCACCTGAACCGCTGAGCTTCCAGCGGCCGACCGACCAGCGGGTGCGCCGGCGGCGAGGGTACTACGGCCACCGCGGGTGCGGGGTGCTGCATCCGCTGCCGGAGTGCGAACGGTGTCGACGACGGGCTCACTGACAAGCTCACGGACCGGCTCACTGACCGGCTGGCTGACCGGGGCAGCGGATGCGACAGGCTCGGCCTGCTGCGTCTCGGCCTGTTGCGTCTCGGCCTGCTGCGTTCCGGCCTGCTGCGTTCCGGCCTGCTGCGTTCCGGCCTGTTCGGAGCTGGCCTGTTCGCTGGCCTGACGGGCGCGGGCCTGTTCGGAGCGCGACTGCTGGCCGCGCCCATTCTGACCGCGGGAACGCGACTGGCGGCCGCGCGAACGCTCGGTACCGGTCGGTTCGGTGTTGGCCTTTTCGGTACCGGTCGGTTCGGCCAGCTCCGTGCCGGACTGTTCGGTGTTGAACTGTTCGGTCTTCGCCTGTTCGGTGCCGGCCTGTTCGGTACCGGGGTGGGCGGCCGTGACTGGCGGAACCTCCACTGCGTCGGCATCCGCTGCCCGGGTATCGGCGGCCGGGACGATTGCGATGGAACCGGTGCGGGTGATGGTGCGGGCGGCGATCAGCGCGAGGGCGTGCTTAGCGTCCTCGGTGATGCCGTGGGTGCCGTGGCCGCTCTTGGGAGCGTCGGACGCGCCGTTGCCGCCAAAGTGGGCGTCACGGTTGCCGCCGTCACGCTGACCCGAGTTGTCGCGGTTACCGGATCCGTTGCTGCTGGAACCGATATTGCCCGACCCGCTACTGCCGGACCCGTTACTGCCAGGCGTGCTGCCATTCTTGGCGCGCGGGCGGCGCTCCTGCGGCGGCTGGGCGGTCTGGCGGTGCTTCACGACGGGGTCGTGGTGCACGATGATGCCGCGGCCGGCGCAGGCCTCGCAGTTCTCGCTGAACGATTCCAACAGGCCAAGGCCGAGCTTCTTGCGGGTCATCTGCACGAGTCCGAGCGAGGTGACCTCGGCCACCTGGTGCTTGGTGCGGTCGCGGCTGAGGCACTCGATCAGGCGACGCGACACGAGGTCGCGGTTACTCTCGAGCACCATGTCGATGAAGTCGACGACGATGATGCCGCCGATATCGCGCAGGCGCAGCTGACGCACGATTTCTTCGGCCGCTTCGAGGTTGTTCTTCGTGACCGTCTCTTCAAGGTTGCCGCCGCTGCCAACGAACTTGCCGGTGTTGACGTCAACAACGGTCATGGCTTCAGTACGGTCGATCACCAGGGAGCCGCCCGACGGCAGCCAGACCTTGCGGTCGAGGGCCTTTTCGATCTGCTCCGAGATGCGGAACTCGTCGAAGGCGTCAACCTCGCCCTCGTAGGTCTCGACGCGCTCGAGCAGGTCGGGGGCGACCTGGCTGAGGTAGGTCTCGATCGTGGCGCGCACGTCGGGTCCGGCTACGACCATGCGCTGAAAGTCTTCGTTGAAGACGTCGCGCACGATCTTGACCAGAAGGTCCGGCTCGCTGTGCAGCTCGGCGGGCGCCTGGGCCGACTCGACCTGTTCGGCGATGCTGGCCCATTGCTCGCGCAGCCGGTTGACGTCGACGGTGAGCTGCTCGTCGGTAGCACCCTCAGCAGCGGTGCGCACGATCACACCCACGTTGTCGGGCAGAACCTCCTTGAGGATCTTCTTCAGGCGCGCCCGTTCGGTGTCGGGGAGTTTGCGGCTGATGCCGTTCATCGAGCCGTTGGGCACATAAACGAGGTAACGACCGGGCAGGGAGACCTGGCTGGTCAGGCGTGCGCCCTTGTGACCGATCGGGTCCTTGGTCACCTGCACGAGCACCTTGTCGCCGGGCTTGAGCGCGAGCTCGATGCGGCGGGCCTGGTTGCTGGTGCCGGAGTTCTCGGCGGCGGCGTCCCAGTCAACCTCACCGGAATACAGCACGGCATTGCGGCCGCGGCCGATGTCGACGAAGGCGGCCTCCATGCTCGGGAGCACGTTCTGCACCCGGCCGAGGTAGACGTTGCCAATGAGGGAGGCGTCCTGGTTCTTGGCCACGTAGTGCTCCACCAGCACGCCGTCTTCGAGCACACCGATCTGGATCTTGTTGTGCTTGGCGCGCACGACCATGAGGCGGTCGACGGACTCACGGCGGGCCAGGAACTCGGCCTCCGTAATGACCGGGCGGCGACGACCGGCGTCGCGGCCGTCGCGGCGGCGCTGCTTCTTTGCTTCGAGCCGCGTTGAACCCTTGATGCGCTGGGGTTCGGTGATGAGTTCGGGTTCACGCGGTGCGCGCACCTTGACGACAGTGTTGGCGGGGTCGTCGGTTCCCGAACGGTTCTCATCGCCGGTGCGACGACGCGCCCGGCGGCGAACCGTCGTGGCCTCCACGTCTTCGTCGTCGTCCAACTCGTGCTGCTCCTGCTGCGACGAGCGGATGCCGGTGCGCGCCGGCATCGGCAGAATCTCCGGCGCCTGGAAGAGCAGGGAGAAGGACGAGCGCACCCGGGCCGCTGCCTGGTCGTCGGCCGGGGCGTCTGCCGGGGTTGTTGGCGGGGCATCGATCATCTGCTGGGCTCCGGTGACGTTGTTGTACTCTGCGATGGTCACCTTCGCGGGGGCATCGGCCACCGGCACAGCGGGCGCCTCGATGGCCGGTTGCACGGTCGGTACAGAGACCGGCGTCTTCCGGGTTGATTTGCGAGTGCCGAACAGGCTCTTGCGTTTCTTGTTTTCGTTGTCTTCCACCATCACTGGTGCGCTCCTTGACCGCTGTGGGCGACCGCGCCACCCACCGGTTACTCTCTCGTGCGGGATTGTCATTTTCGTGACAATTCCGCGAATGTTTTACTACGGCGACCGGCTTTGCCCCCTGGCCTCGGTTAAAACTGTTGCCAGTCGAAACTGTGCTGGGGACGGTGCTCTGGCTGCTAATACTTCGGGTCGTGGGACCCTAATTCTGGGCGACTGTTGCCCAGGCAAACTTTGTGCTCAATAAACTCTGTGCCTATTAAGCTCTGAGCTTATTAAGCTCTGTACTCATTTAGTACTTTAATCATTAAGCTCTGTATTCATTAAGCACTGCATTTATTAAGCACTGTGGCGTCTGCTTGAGCGCGGCTCAACGACTATCAACGATTATCGCATGTAATCGCACAAAGCCACGCCGCGCGCGTGGCATAATCGCAAGAGTGCCACAGACAGAGCGTTCTCAGCGTCCAACCGGTCTGGCCTTTTTCCTGATCGTCGGCGGGATCATCGCGTTCGCAGCGGCCTTCGCCCTCACGCTCGACAAGATCCACCTGCTCGAGGATCCGAATGCTCAACTGAGTTGCAGTTTCAGTGTTCTCATCGGCTGCGCCACCAATCTCTCCTCGCCGCAGGGCGCAATTCTGGGCTTTCCCAATCCGCTGATCGGACTCGCCGCCTGGAGCGTGGTCATCACGATCGGTATGGCGCTACTGGCCGGGGCTAGGTTTGCGCGCTGGTTCTGGGTGGGATTCAACATCGGCATGCTGGCCGCGATCACCTTCGTGATCTGGTTGATCGGCCAGAGCATCTTCGTGCTCGACGTGCTCTGCCCCTGGTGCATGGTGACCTGGGCAGTGACCATTCCGGCCTTTTTGGCCGTCACCCTCTACAACTTTAAGGTTGGCAACCTGCCGGGTGGGGCATCCGTTCGCCGCCTGGCTGCCGGGGCCTATTCGTGGATCTTCGTCATCACGATCGTCTGCTACATCGTGTTCTTCATCGTCGCCCAGGTGAACATGGACGTGTTGAACCGACTGTAGTCAGAACCAGAAATCGCCCCCGGCTCAGATTTGAGACGAGGGCAATTTGCGTGGTGCTGGCTAGTCGAACCAGAGGGCCAGCTCGCGCGCGGCGGACTCGGGCGAGTCGGATCCGTGCACGAGGTTCTGCTGAACCTTGGATCCCCAGTCACGGCCGAGGTCGCCGCGAATGGTGCCGGGAGCGGCGGTGGTGGGGTCGGTGGTGCCGGCGAGGGCACGGAAACCCTCGATGACCCGGTTTCCCGCGATGCGGAACGCGACGATGGGGCCGCTCTCCATGAATTCGACGAGGGGTTCGTAGAAGGGCTTGCCCTCGTGCTCGGCATAGTGCGCGGCGAGCAGCGAGCGGTCGGGTTCGACGAGCTTCACGTCGACAAGAGAGTAACCCTTGGCCTCGATGCGGCGCAGGATCTCGCCGGTCAGGTTGCGGGCAACGCCGTCGGGCTTGATCAAGACGAGGGTTTCTTCGATCGGGGTGTTCATTCAATCTCCTTGGGTTGATCTGGATTCGTGTGATCTATTCTCGAGCCGGTGATCATGCAGTAGGTCCACATGGCGGCAAACAGGGCGCCGACGAAAAACATGGCCGGGGTGATGAACCCGGTAGCGATGATGACCGCCTGTAGTACCCAGCCGATCGCATAAGACCATCGATAGCGCAAAAGTGCGATCAGGCCGACCATGGCCAGGCAGAGCAGCACGCCGCCGATGACCACGGCGAGGGGTGAGACCGGGCCCGGCTCGGTCGCCACGGACACAAGGCCCAGAGTGACCACGGCACCCAAAAAGACGACGATGGTTTCAAAGCCAAGCAAAATTGTGGCGAGCGAGCGTTTGACCGAGCGCGGCCCCCTCATTTCTCCATCCATTCGCCGGCGGCGGCGAGGGTGATTGCTTCGCCGACGAGCACGATGGAACCGGTGACGAGCACTGCCCGCTTGGGCGCCTCGGCCGCCCACTCGCGGGCACCGTCGAGGGCACCGGCCAGGTCGTCGAAGCGGAACGTGACCTGCTCGCTGGTCCACTCGGCGATATTGTCGGCGAGGTCGTCCATGCGCACGGCACGCTCGGAGTGCGGCTCGGTGACGTAGAACCGGTCGACCTGAGGGGCGAGGGCGGCGATGATGCCCTTGGCGTCCTTGTCGGCGAGGATTCCGACGACCACGGCGACCTCATCGAAATCGAAGTAGGCTTCGAGGGCGGCGGCGAGTGCCGTGGCGCCGTGCGGGTTGTGCGCGGCGTCCACGAGCACGGTTGGTTCGATACCGACCAGTTGCAGGCGTCCGGGCGACGTCGCGCTACCGAGGCCCTCGGCGAGCAGGTCGCCGACCAGGGCCTGGCTGCCCGCGCCGAGGAATGACTCGACGGCGGCGATGGCCAGTGCCGCATTCTGGGCCTGGTGGGTGCCGTACAGCGGCAGGAACAACTCGTTGTAGGTGCCGGCCAGACCGCGCACCGAGATGACCTGGCCGCCGACCGCGACGGTGCTTGAGAGCAGTTCGAAGCCCTCGTTCTCGCGGGCGAGGGTCGACTCGTTTAATTCGGCCGCACGGTCGAGTTCGGCCTGAACCTCCGGGCTCTGGAAAGCCGAGACAACGGATGCCGCCGGCTTGATGATCCCGCTCTTGGTACGGGCGATCTCGGCGACGGTATTGCCGAGGCGCAGGGTGTGATCGAGGGCGATCGGGGTGAACACGGCGACCTGGCCGTCGGCGACGTTCGTGGAATCCCATTCGCCGCCCATGCCGACCTCGATCACGGCCACGTCCACCGGCGCATCGGCGAAGCAAGCGAAGGCGAGCACTGTGAGTGCTTCGAAGAAGGTCAGCGGCACCTCGCCGGCGGCTTCGAGCTCTGTGTCAACGAGCGTCAGGTAGGGCTTGATATCGGTCCAGTTGGCGGCGAGAATCTGGTCGCTGATCGGTTCGCCGTCGATGACGATGCGCTCGTTCAGGCGCACCAGGTGCGGGCTGGTCAGCAGGCCGGTGCGCAGGCCATAGGCGCGCACAATGCTCTCGACCAGACGGCTCGTGCTGGTCTTGCCGTTGGTGCCGGCCACATGAATGATCGGGTACGAGGTCTGCGGATTGCCGAGAAAGTCCAGGGCGCGACGGGTGGGCGCGAGGCGCGGCTGTGGTTGAGCCTCCCCCACCCGCAACAACAGCTCGGCAAAGACGGCGTCCCCCGCTTCGCGGAAGGCATCCAGGGGTGCCGGCTGGTTCATCGGCTCCTCGTCGTCGCCGCGTCCGGTGATGTTCTTCCAGTCGGCGCTGTCATCGGCGGGGATACCGTCAGCCGGGGTGTTATCAGACAAGGATGGCTCCGTTCACGCGTGCGACGGCCACGATGACGGCGCCCAGATTGACATAGTGGTCAGCTTCAAATCGTACGTAGTGTTCCACGGGAGCGCCGACCCGGGCTTCGAGCCACTCCGACGGCAATTCGGCGGCGAACTCGCCGCTTGACGGGCGGTGCGTGGTGAAACTCGTCGCGAGGGTCTCGGCCGCGACATCGACCCCCCGGGCGAGGGCGAAGGAATCAGCATCCGCTTCGCTCTGAAAGACCAGATCCAGACGGATACGGTCGCTCACCTGGAAGCCCGCTGACTTGCGCGTGTCCTGCACGGCCCGAATGAGGTCGCGGGCGAAGCCTTCGGCCTCGAGCTCGGGCGTGGTGACGGTCGCGAGCAGCGCGAAACCACCGCCGGGCAGCAGTGCGAGGGCGGCGGCGCCATCGCCGGCGCCGCTGTTGGCTTCGAGGGTCAGCTCGTACTCGCTCGGTTCGAGGGCGATGCCGCCGGCCGTGACGACGCCGTCGGTTTCGCTCCAGTCGCCGGCGCGAGCGGCCTGGATGACCTGCTGCACCTGCTTGCCGAGGCGGGGTCCGGCGGCGCGGGCGTTGACGACGAGCCTGCTCGTGACACCGTAGGCGCTCGCGCTGTCGTCTTCGAGCTCGATCAGCGTGACCGTTTTCACGTTGAGCTCGTCCCGAAGGATGGCGACGTAGGACGCGAGCGCTGCGGTGTTGCCGGTGACGACGGTGAGGTTGGTCAGCGGCAGACGCACCCGCAGCCCGGCCTGCTTGCGAAGCGACAGCACGGTGCTGCTGACCAGGCGCACCTGGTCCATGGTGGTGACGAGCTCGTCGTCGGCGGGGAACAGTGCGGCATCGGGCCAATCTTCGAGGTGCACGCTACGGCCGCCGGTCAGGCCCTGCCAGATGCGCTCGGTGACCAGCGGCAGCAGCGGCGCGGTGACCCGGCAGACGGTTTCCAGCACGGTGTACAGGGTGTCGAAGGCTTCGTGGGACGTGACCCCTGCGGCGGCGCCGCCCCAGAACCGGTCGCGGGACCGGCGCACGTACCAGTTGGTGAGCACGTCGGCGAAGTCACGCAGCCGCGCGGCGGCGACGGTGCTGTCGAGGGCTTCGAGGTCGGTCGTGACCGAGGCGATGAGGTCGCGAGTCTTGGCGAGCAGGTAGCGGTCGAGTACGTCAGTGGAATCGGTGCGCCAGGTGGCGTCATAACCGGTGGCACCAGCGGTGCCAGAGGCATTCGCGTAGAGGGTGAAGAAATAGTAGGTGCTCCACAGCGGCAGCATCACCTGCCGGGCGCCCTCTCGAATGCCCTCCTCTGTAACGACGAGGTTGCCGCCGCGCAGCACCGGTGAGCTCATCAGGAACCAGCGCATGGCGTCGGCGCCGTCCCGGTCGAAGACCTCGTTGACGTCGGGGTAGTTGCGCAGCGACTTGCTCATCTTCTGACCGTCGTTGCCGAGCACGATGCCGTGGCTGACGACGTTCTTGAAGGCGGGCCGGTCGAACAGTGCGGTGGAGAGCACGTGCAACAGGTAAAACCAGCCGCGGGTCTGCCCGATGTATTCGACGATGAAATCGGCCGGGTTGTGGGCTTCGAACCATTCCCGGTTCTCGAACGGGTAGTGCACCTGGGCGAATGGCATCGAGCCGGAATCGAACCAGACGTCCAGCACGTCGGTGATGCGGCGCATGGTGGACTGGCCGGTGGGGTCGTCGGGGTTTGGTCGGGTCAGTTCGTCGATGTACGGGCGGTGCAGGTCGGTCGGGCGCACCCCGAAGTCGGCGGCCAACTCGTCGAGCGAGCCGTAGACATCCGTTCGAGGATAGTCGGGGTTATCGCTCTTCCAGACCGGGATGGGCGAACCCCAGTAGCGGTTGCGGCTGATCGACCAGTCACGGGCGTTGCCGATCCACTTGCCAAACTGGCCGTCCTTCACGTTCTCCGGAACCCAGTTCACCTCCTGGTTGAGTTCGACCATGCGCGGACGAAAGTCGGTCACCCGCACGAACCAGCTCGACACGGCCTTGTAGATGAGCGGGTTGCGGCAGCGCCAGCAGTGCGGGTAGGAGTGCTCGTAGCTGGCCTGACGGATGAGGCGGCCGTTGGCCCTCAGCAGCGCGGTGAGCGGCTTGTTGGCGTCGCTCCAGAGCTGGCCGGCCACCTCGGGAATGTCGCTGAGAAACTTTCCGCCATCGTCGAGCGAGAGGATGACCGGGATGCCGGCGGCCTCACAGACTTTCTGGTCCTCCTCGCCGTAGGCGGGAGCCTGGTGCACGATGCCGGTGCCGTCGCTCGTGGTGACGTAGTCCGCAACGAGGATGCGCCAGGCGTTCTGAGTGCCCCAGACCGATTCGTCGGCATAGTGGTCGAACAGGCGGTCGTAGCTGACACCCTCGAGCTCACTACCCAGTATGGTGCGCGACACGGCAGCGGATGCCTCGGCGGCGCTCTCGTAGCCGAGGTCCTTGGCATAGTTACCGACCAGGTCGATCGCGATGAGGTATTCGGCACCGAGCACTTCAGCAGATTCGAGTACTTCGGCCGACGAGTCGGCGCCCTCGCGCATCACCTCGGCGTCTGGCGTGCCGTTCGGGCCGGCCGGCACGACGGCGTAGACGATGGCCGGGCCAACGGCGAGCGCGAAGTTCGTCGGGAGGGTCCACGGGGTCGTGGTCCAGGCCAGAGCGCGCACGGCCGTGAGGCCGAGCGCTTCGGCCCTGGCGCCGATCAGTGGAAAGGTCACCGTGACCGTCTGGTCCTGGCGCATTTTGTAGACGTCGTCGTCCATGCGCAGTTCGTGGTTTGAGAGCGGGGTCTGGTCACGCCAGCAATAGGGCAGCACCCGGTAACCCTCGTAGGCCAGCCCCTTGGTGTGCAGCTGCTTGAACGCCCAGATCACCGACTCCATGAAGGTGATGTCGAGGGTCTTGTAGTCGTTCTCGAAGTCGACCCAGCGGGCCTGGCGGGTGACGTACTCCTCCCAGTCTTTGGTGTATTCGAGCACCGACTCGCGGGCGACCGCGTTGAACGCGGCAAGACCCATCTCTTCGATTTGGCTCTTGTCGGTGATGCCAAGCTTGCGTTCGGCTTCAAGCTCGGCGGGCAGGCCGTGGGTGTCCCAGCCGAAACGGCGGTGAACCTGCTTGCCGCGCATGGTCTGAAAACGGGGGAACAGGTCTTTGGCGTAGCCGGTGAGCAGATGGCCGTAGTGCGGCAGGCCGTTGGCGAAGGGCGGGCCGTCGTAGAAGGTCCATTCCTCGGCGCCGTCGCGCTGGTCGATCGAGGCCTGGAAGGTGTCGTCGTTCTTCCAGAATTCGAGCACTTCGTTTTCGAGGGCGGGAAAGTTCGGGGAGGGAACGATGGCCTCGGCGGGGGTTCCATGGGGGGTCGTAATACGGCTCTTGGGATACAAAATGCTTCTCCTACCGGGACGGGTCGCTGGGGCCCTGCTCCACGAGGACGAACGATTCTGTAGAAATCGCCGCGGTACCACCTCGCTTGCCACCCGAAACCGCCGGGCGACCGCTTGTTCAAAGGCTGTGACGGGCCCGACCCGTTCGGTTCTACTGAGCTGCCAACCCGAGGGCGGGCATCCGTTCTTCCAAAGACTTCCCGGTGATGGCCGGGTCACTGTCATTGACCACAATCGTACCGGATGATCGACCGCCGTAGCCTAACGTTGAGGGGTGAAGAATCAAATGCGGCGCCCAGCCCCCACCCGTCGCCTGCTCGCCGCCACAACCGGCATCGTCGCCCTCGGCCTGCTGGTCGCCGGCTGCACCCCGACCGACCCGAACGAACCGGTCGGCGAGCCCCGCAACGGCGGCACGCTCACCTACGCCTCTGGCGACGCCGAGCCGAGCTGCCTCGACCCGCACGTTGGCGGAAACTTTCCCCAGGCGCTGGTCAGCGCCCAATACCTCGAATCACTCGTCTCCCGCGACGACGCCGGCCAGATTATTCCCTGGCTGGCCGAGTCGTGGACCCCGAGTGACGACGGCCTGACCTGGGATTTCACCCTGCGCGGCGACGTGACCTTCACCGACGGGACCGCGTTCGACGCAGCCGCCGTGCAGGCCAACATCGCCCACCTGCAAGACCCGACGACGCTCTCTTCTACCGGATACCTCGCCCTCGGCAAGGTCGCCTCGGCCACAGCGGTCTCCCCCACCGTGGTGCGCTTCACCCTGACCGAACCGGACAGCGCACTGCTCGAGTCGCTGTCCCAGCCCTGGCTCGCGATGGAATCGCCGGCAGCCCTCGAACGCAGCCAGGACGAGAACTGTGCCAGCCCCGTTGGCACCGGCCCCTTCATCGTTCAGAGCTGGGTGAAGCAGAACGCCATCACCCTCGTACGAAACGACGACTACGTTTCCCCACCAGCGGATGCCGGCCATGCCGGCCCCGCCTACCTCGATGAGGTCATCTGGCGGTTCATCCCCGATTCGGCGTCGCGCTACGCGGCACTGCAATCCGGCGAGGTCGACGTGATCGACAACGCCCAGCCCGACACGATCGTGCAGGCCGAGCAGAGCGATTCGATCGAGCACCTCGACTCGCCGCGGCCCGGCGCCGCCAACCGTGTCGAACTGAACTCGGGGCGGGCCCCCTTCAACGATGTGCGCGTGCGGGAGGCATTCATCCGCTCCGCTAACGTTGACGACGCCGTCTCGAGCCTGTTTCAGGGTACGGCCACCCGGTCTTACTCGGCGTTGTCGAGCGTTGAGGCCACCGCCGTCAGCAACGCCGCCCTGTTCGACTATGACCCGTCCGCCGCCGCGAAACTGCTCGACGCGGCGGGTTGGAATGAATCCGATGCCGAGGGCTACCGCGTCAAAGACGGAGTTCGGCTGTCGGTGGAGTTTCCGGTGAGCACCAACCAGTCCATTCCGGCCGAGCAGAGCGTGTTCGAACAGATTCAGGCGACTGCGAAGGAGACCGGCTTCGAGGTGAAACTCGCTCCGATGGATCTCTCCAGCTGGTATGCCGCCCTCGCCTCCAACGACTACGACGCGGTGAGCGCGCCGTACACCAAGGTCGGCCCCGACGTGTTGCGCATTCTGTACCATTCCGACAGCATCGTTCCGGCGCCGAGCGGGTACTTCGCCAATCTCGCCCAGGTGAGTGACCCCGAAATCGACGCGCTGCTCACGACGGCGGCGCGAACAACGGATGCCGCTGAGCGCAACTCCCTCTACGCCGACGCCCAAAACCGCATCCTGGAGGGTTTCTACATTCTGCCTCTGTACGACCAGCAGAATCATTTCCTGCTGCGCAGCAACGTGGTGGGCCTCCGCACCCTGCCGACCGTGGCCGTGCCCACCCTGTACGACGCGTGGCTGAACCGGTAAACCGCCGCCGGGCCGTGCTGCGCGTGATTGGACCGATGGCAGCCCGCCTCGGCGGAGCGGTCTTCGTGCTGTGGGCCGTGGCCTCAATCACCTTCTTTGCGGTGCGCCTCATTCCGGGCGATCCGGCCCAGGCTGTGCTCGGCGGCCCCGGATCGCAGGCCTCACCCGAAGCCCTCGCGCTGGTGCGCAACGAGTATGGTTTCGACCAGTCTGTTCTGGTGCAGTATCTGGCCCAGCTCGGCCGGCTCGCGACCGGCGACCTCGGCCGGTCGTACGCCCTCAATCAGGACGTCGGCCCGCTCGTGCTCGGTCAGCTCGGCGGCACGGTGCTGCTGGCCGCTCTCGCCCTGGTTGTGGCCTGGCTGCTCGCCCTCGCGCTGGCCGCGTGGTCGACGCGCGGCGGCCTGGTCGCCGCCCGGGTGGGGTCCGGGCTCGAGATCGTCGCGGCAGCGCTGCCGCATTTCTGGCTGGCGACGTCGTTGATCGTCGTGTTCAGCATCTGGCTGGGCGTACTTCCGCCGATCAGTACCGGCGGCGCGACCGGGCTGGTGCTTCCGGTGCTCACCCTCGCCGTGCCGCTGGCCGGTTTTCTTGGCCAGGTGCTGCGCGAATCGCTGCTCACGGCCCTGGAAAGCCCGTTCGTGCTCTCGGCCCGCGCCCGCGGCGAGAGTGAGCGCGGAGTGCTCTGGACCCACGCGCTGCGCCACGCCTCGCTGCCGGCGATCAGCCTCTCCGGGTGGGCGTTTGGTTCGCTGATCAGCGGCGCGATCGTCGTCGAGACCATTTTCGCTCGCCCGGGGCTCGGGCGCACCCTGCTGAACGCGGTCACCCTGCGAGACGTTCCGGTGGTGATCGGCGTGGTCATGATCGTCGCCGTCGCCTACATCCTGATGACGCTGCTGACGGATGCCGCCAGTCGCCTGGTCGATCCTCGATTGCGATTGGCATGAGTGAACTCGAGGTACAGGCCGATTTCGCAGCCCGGGCCGGTCAGCCCGGTCGGCCGCGGCGCCTCGGGGTGGCCGAGACTGCGGCCGGCGTTCTCGCCCTGTTTCTGCTGGTCTCAGCGGTCGCACCGCACCTTGTGGCCCCCGGCGACCCCCTCGGCATCGACCCGCTCTCGGCGTTCGCCCCGCCGACGAGAGCACACGTATTCGGCACCGACGAATCGGGCCGGGACATCTTCACCCGGGTCGTGCACGGCACCCAATACTCGCTCGTGATCGGTGCAGCCGCGACGGCGATCGGGCTGGGACTGGGTATCGTGCTCGGCACCCTGGCCGGAATGCTCGGCCGCGTCGTCGACTTCACCGTGAATCGGTTTCTCGAGGTGCTGTTCGCGTTTCCCGGGCTGCTCCTGGCGCTGCTGTTCATCGTCATCTTCGGTCCCGGAGTGGCGACCGCCACGATCGCCGTCGGGCTGTCAACGGCTCCCGGCTACGCCCGGATCATTCGCGCGCAGCTCATCACTGTGCGCTCGGCGGCGTTCGTCGAGGCGGCGACCGTGCTCGGTCGCACACGCTGGCAGATCCTGCTGCGCCATATCCTGCCGAACACCCTCGCACCGTTGTTCGTGCTCGCGACCCTCGGCATCGGGCAGGCCATCGTCTGGGCGGCGACGCTCAGCTACCTCGGTCTCGGCGCTGAACCGCCGACGGCCGAGTGGGGCGCCCTACTTTCGGCCGGGCGCACCTACATCACCTCGGCCTGGTGGATGAGCTTCTTTCCCGGCCTGTTCATCGTGCTGACGGCTGTGACGGCCACGGTGCTTGGCCGCAGCATCGACTCGCGAATGAGGCACGCATGAGCACCACGGCACGCCGGATCGAACCAGATGCGGCACTGACCGTGCGCAATTTGCGGGTCGACTTCGGCGCCGACCCGGTCGTTCGCGGTGTTTCGTTCGAGGTCGCCCGGGGCGAGTGCCTCGCCATCGTCGGCGAATCCGGCTCTGGCAAGAGCGTGACCGCGCGCAGCCTGCTCGGGCTCGCCGGCGCGAACGCCCGCGTCAGCGCCGACCGGCTCGAACTTGGCGGGCAGAACGTGCTCGGCCTGACCGACCGTGCCTGGCGCGCCCGCCGGGGCAAAGACGTCGGCCTGGTGCTACAGGATGCCCTGGTCTCGCTCGATCCGCTGCGGCCCATCGGGCGGGAGATCGCCGATTCCCTCCGCCTGCACACCACCCTCGGCGCCGCCGCCCGGGCCCGTCGGGTGCTTGAACTGCTCGACGCGGTCGGCTTGCCTGACCCCGCCCGGCAGGTGCAGAAACTCTCCGGGCAGCTCTCAGGCGGGGAACGCCAGCGCGCCCTGATCGCCGCGGCGATCGCCCTGAACCCGCCGCTGCTCATCGCCGACGAGCCGACCACGGCGCTCGATGTGACGGTGCAAGCACAAATCCTGGCGCTGCTGGAGCAGATCACCGGGGACGGCACCGCTGTCGTACTGATCAGTCATGACCTCGCCGTGGTGAGCCACATCGCGCACCGGGTCGCGGTGATGCACGACGGACTGCTCGTGGAGACCGGCAGCAGCAGGCAGGTACTCGGGTCCCCGCGGCAGGAACAGACCAGACGCATGGTGGCGGCGATCCCGGCCGACAAGCCGCGCGGCACTCGGTTGTCCCTCTCAGCTCGTGCAGCGGATGCTGCGCCGAAGCCCGCACGTCCCGCCACCAGCGCGGTCGTGCTCGAAGCCATCGGCCTGTCCAAGAGTTTTCGACGGCCAGACGGCACCCGGCACCTCGCCGTCGACGACGTCTCTTTCGCGCTGCAACGCGGAACCACCCTCGGAATCGTCGGCGAGTCCGGTTCAGGCAAAACCACGACCGCACGCCTGCTGCTCGCTCTCCTCCCGCCGGATCAGGGTGAGGTGCGGGTGCTCGACCAGCCGTGGAGCGCGGCGAGCGAAAAAGCCCGGCGCGGGCGGCGTTCCGGCGTCGGCGCCATCTACCAGGATGCGCTCGGCTCGTTCGATCCGCGTTGGAGCGTCGCCGAGATCCTCACCGACGCGCTGGGGCTGCGCCACCGGCGCCGAGCGCCGCAGACGACGGCTCGGCTCGTGACCCTGCTCGATCAGGTCGGCCTCACTGCCGCCGTGCTGCGCCGCCGCCCCCTCGAACTCTCCGGGGGGCAGCGTCAGCGGGTCGGTATTGCCAGGGCGCTGGCCGCAAGACCCGAAATTCTCATCTGCGACGAACCCGTGTCGTCGCTCGACGTGAGCGTTCAGGCCCAGGTGCTCGACCTGCTCGACGACCTGCAACGGGAGCGCGGGCTCAGCCTGATCTTCATCTCGCACGACCTCGGCGTGGTGCAGCACGTCAGCGACAACATCGTGGTCATGCGGGCTGGACGCCTCGTGGAGAGCGGGCCGGCGACGCGCGTGTTCGCCGCGCCGCAGCATCCATATTCGGTGCAATTGCTCGCCGCAATACCCCGCCTATCGCCGTGACTGACACACCGGCGACCGTACGGGGAGCCCCCGTTCGGGGGAAAAGAGCCGATCGGGTAGATTAGAAGGGCACACTCAGGCACCTCACCATCGACACGGTGCCGAATACCGAACCGGAGAATGATGACCCACGCTGACCGCGTCCCTGAAAAGCCCGCCCTCGAAGGGCTCGAAGCTAAATGGGAGACCCGTTGGGAGAGCGACGGCACCTACCGGTTCGCCCGAGAGCACGCCACCCGCGAGACGATCTTCTCGATCGACACTCCCCCGCCGACCGCGTCGGGCTCGCTGCACATCGGCCACGTGTTCTCGTACACGCACACCGATGTTGTCGCTCGTTTTCAGCGGATGCGAGGCAAGAACGTGTTCTACCCGATGGGTTGGGACGACAACGGCCTCCCCACCGAACGCCGCGTGCAAAACTACTACGGAGTGCGCTGCGACCCCTCACTCGGGTACACGGAGAACTTCATTCCGCCGTTCGAGGGGGGCGACGGCAAAAGCTCCAAGGCCGCCGACCAGCTGCCGATCAGCCGCCGCAACTTCATCGAACTGTGCGAAACCCTCACCAAAGAAGATGAGAAGCAGTTCGAAGCACTCTGGCGCACCCTCGGCCTAAGCGTCGACTGGACCCAGACCTACCGCACCATCGGCCCGGAGGCCCTGTTCACCTCGCAGCTCGCTTTTCTCGGCAACGTCGAACGCGGTGAGGCCTACCAGGCCATGGCACCCACCCTGTGGGACGTCACCTTCCGCACCGCGGTCGCGCAGGCCGAGCTCGAAGACAAAGACATGCCGGCCGCGTACCACCGGGTGTCATTCGCAAAGCCCGACGGTTCAACCATCGAGATCGAGACCACCCGGCCCGAACTTCTCCCCGCCTGCGTGGCCCTGGTCGCGCATCCCGATGACGAACGCTACAAGCACCTGTTCGGCACCACGGTGACCACTCCGGTGTTCGGTGTCGAGGTTCCGGTGCTCGCCCACCACCTGGCCCAGAAGGACAAGGGCTCGGGGATCGCCATGATCTGCACCTTCGGTGACGTGACCGACGTTGTCTGGTGGCGTGAACTTGACCTGCCCAACCGCGCGATCATGGGCTTCGACGGCCGCATCATCGCCGAGGCGCCAGAGGCCATTACCTCCCAATCCGGCCGGGCCGCGTACGCGCAGCTCGCCGGCAAGACCGTATTTTCCGCCAAGCAAGCCGTCGTAGACCTTCTTCGAGCCAGCGGCGACCTGACCGGCGACCCGAAACCCATCGTGCACGCGGTCAAATTCTTCGAAAAGGGAGACAAGCCCCTCGAAATCGTCTCGACCCGCCAGTGGTACATCCGCAACGGCGCCCGCGACGAGAAACTGCGCGCCCGACTGCTCGAGCACGGCACCGAGCTGGCCTGGCACCCCGAATTCATGAAGGTGCGCTACGAGAACTGGGTGAACGGCCTCACCGGCGACTGGCTCGTCTCCCGCCAGCGCTTCTTCGGCGTGCCACTGCCGGTCTGGTACCCGCTCGACGAGGACGCTAACCCGGTCTTCGATCAGCCCATCGTGGCCACCCGCGACCTGCTGCCGGTCGACCCCTCCTCGGATGCCGCGCCCGGCTACACCGAAAGCCAGCGCGGGCAGGCTGGCGGCTTCGTCGGCGAGGTGGACGTCATGGACACCTGGGCCACCTCCTCGCTCACCCCGCAGCTCGCCGGCGGCTGGGAACGCGACCCGGAACTGTTCAACCTCGTCTTTCCATACTCATTGCGCCCGCAGGGCCAGGACATCATTCGCACCTGGTTGTTCTCAACCCTGCTGCGCGCCGAGCAGCAGCACGGCACGTCGCCGTGGCAGCACGCCGCGCTCAGCGGGTTCATCGTGGACCCCGACCGCAAGAAGATGTCGAAGTCGAAGGGCAACGTGGTCACCCCGGCCGATATGCTCGAGCTGCACGGCTCCGATGCGGTGCGCTACTGGGCGGCATCCTCTCGCCTGGGTACCGACGCGGCCTTCGACCCGAAGAACCCGACGCAGATCAAGATCGGCCGTCGCCTCGCCATCAAGATCCTCAACGCGAGCAAGTTCGTCTCCATGTCGCAGGGCAGCAGTACGGCGCCGATCACCGAACCGGTCGACCAGAGCATGCTGGCCGGCCTCACCGCTGTCGTCGCCCAGGCCACCACCGCGTTCGAGAACTACGACCACGCTCGCGCGCTGGAAACCACGGAGAGCTTCTTCTGGACCTTCTGCGACGACTACCTCGAGCTCGTGAAGGAACGCGCCTACGGCGAGCCGGGCCCGGAGCAGGCCTCGGCCGTTGCCGCTTTGCGTACCGCCCTCGCTACCCTGCTGCGCCTATTCGCGCCGTTCGTTCCGTTCGCCACCGAAGAGGCCTGGTCGTGGTCGAACGAGGGTTCGGTGCACACCGCGCCGTGGCCGGTCGCAACCGACCTGCTCGGCAGTGACGCGGTCGCCACCGGCAACATCGCTCTGCTCGATCTGGCCAGCCGCGCTCTGACCGGCATCCGTCGTGCCAAGACGGATGCCAAGGCGTCGCAGAAATCTGAGGTGGATTCCGCAGTAATATGCGGTGCACCCGCCGAGATCGCATTACTCACCCTGGCCACCGCCGATCTTAAGGCGGTCGGTCGGATTCACGAATTGACCTTTATCGACGGCAGCGAACTCGCTGTGACCGACATCGTGTTCGCCACAGTGTTGGAAAGTTAGGAGACCAGATGTCAGTAACCGTGCGCCCGCTGGGCGACAAGGACTTTTTCCCCTGGCTGGGCCTGTTCGAGGGCTACAGCGCGTTCTACGAGAGTGAGCTGACCGATCAAAAGGCCCTGCAGGTCTGGAGCTGGATCATCGATGCGAACAACTCCCTCGACGGTGCCGTCGCGGTCGACGACGCCGGCGATTTCGTCGGCTTCGCGCACTACCGTACCGTGCCGCGCACCCTCAGCGGCGACCTTGCCCTGTTCCTCGACGACCTCTACGTTGCCGAGGACGCCCGCGGCAACGGTGTCGGCACGCTGTTGATGGAATTCACCAAGTCCTATGCGCGTCAGCACAAGCTGGCCCAGATTCAGCTGTTGACCGCGGCCGACAATGCCACCGCGCAGGTGCTCTACGACCAGCTCGGTACACGCACCGACTGGGTCACCTACGAGATCGACGTCTAGACCATGCAGCTGGGCACCCGGTGGCCCCTCGGCGGCACCCTGCCGTCCGGGCTCCCCCACGTCGTCGAAATCGCCGTGCGGGCCGTCGAAGAAGACCTCACGGCTCTCGACGTCGACACCAGCACGTGGCGTTGGACGCTGACCTGGCTGGAGTCCAAGCCGGTGATTGAGCTCGACGACGGCACGGTCATCCGCTTCAACCCGGTCGATGACAGCGCGACCATCACGCAGCCATCGACCAGCACTGATGATGACGACGACAACTGGATCTGACCAGTATCGGTAGGCGCGCGGCCTGACCGGCCAGAAGGTCAGGCGCGGGCCAGAATCTCCCCGTGCGGCATGCCGAACCAGCCGTCGGGGTCGCGCACCCACTCCCGCCAGGCCGCGGCCATGCGTTTGAGGTCGGCCAGGTCGGCCACCCCTGACTCGATGGCGTGGGCCGCGAAGCTGGATTCGGTCACCCGCACCGCCCACGAGTTTCCCCACCATTCGCGTTCCGCGTCGGCCGCGAAGCACCAGACGGATGCGCTGCTGGTCACGTCGGTGAACCCGGCGCGTCGGGCCCAGGTCTTGAGCGAACGCCCGGCGTCGGGGTCGCCGCCGTTCCAGTAGTGCACCTCACGGTAGACCCGCATCCAGTCGATCAGGCCGTCGATGGCAGGCGCGATCATGACACCCCCATAGTCCACGTCGCGGGCGGCGAACACGCCACCCGGCCGCAGCACCCGGCGAATCTCCGCCATCGCCGCGACCGGATTGGCCAGGTGCTGCAGCACCTGGTGGGCGTGCACGATGTCGAAGGTGGCGTCGGCGAAGTCGAGCGCATAGACATCACCAACCTGAAAGCTCGCGTTGTGCACCGCCTCGTCGGCGGCCAGGCCGGCCGCACGTTCAACGATCTCCGTTGACGCGTCCAAACCGACCACCCGTCCGGGAGCGAGTCGCCTGGCCAGGTCGACCGTTATCGTGCCGGGTCCGCAGCCGACATCGAGCAGCACGGCCCCGGTGTGCAGCTGCGGAATGAGGTACGCGGCCGAGTTCGCGACCGTGCGCCAGGTGTGGGAGCGCAACACGCTCTCGTGGTGGCCGTGGATGTATTCGTCGCGTGGCGCGGACTCTGAGCTTTCGTTCAGGTGTGTCATGGTCAGATCCTACGCGCCGCCCGGGCGGCCTCGGTGGTTAGGGTGGAGGCATGGCCCCTACCGCGAACAATCCGTTTTTCGCCCGCAGCACGCTGCCCTACCAGCTGCCGCCTTTCGCCGCCATTACCGACGAGCATTACCGGCCCGCCTTTGTGCGCGGCATGACCGAGCATCTCGCTGAGGTCGATGCCATCACCGCCACAGCGGATGCCCCCACCTTCGAGAACACGCTCGTCGCCCTCGAGCGCAGCGGGCAGACGCTGGCGCGGGTGGCCGAGGTGTTCTTCAACCGGAGTTCCTCCGACTCGAGTGATTTCACCGCTGATCTTGAAGAAGAACTCGCACCGCTACTCGCCGCCCACGCCGACGCCATCCGGCTCAATCCCCTCCTCTACGCGCGCATCAGCGCCGTGCACTCCCAGCGGACAAGCCTTGATCTCGATGGCGAGTCGCTCTACCTGATCGATCGATATTTCACCGAGTTCACGCTGGCCGGGGCCGGCCTGCGCGACGACGACAAGCAGGCGCTGCGTGAATTCAACTCGCGGCTGTCGACCCTCACCACACGGTTTGAAAAGAATCTGCTGGCCGACACCAACGAACTCGCGCTCGTCATCGACGACGTGGCCGAGCTTGACGGCCTGACCGAAGGCGAGGTCTCGGCGGCCGCCGAGGCTGCCCGGGAACGCCAGCTCGACGGAAAGTATTTGATCAGCCTGGTGCTCCCCACGTCGCACCCGTACCTCGCGGGCCTGACCGACCGGGGCGTGCGCGAACGGTTGCTCGCGGCAAGTCGAGCCCGCGGCATCCGCTCTTCAGCGGCGGGAGCCGGCACCGACAACCGGCCCCTCGTGATCGAAATCACCCAGCTGCGCGCCGAACGGGCCCGGTTGCTGGGCTTCGACAGCCATGCTGCCTATGTGACCGCCGATGAGACAGCCAAAACGCCCGATGCTGTCTGGAACCTCCTGTCGAGGCTGGCGCCGGCCGCCGCCCGCAATGCCGTACTGGAGCAGGCCGACCTGCAGTCCGTGATCGATGCCGAGGGCGGCGGTTTCGAATTGGCGGCGTGGGACTGGGCGTTCTACACCGAGAAAGTGCGCCGGGCCAAATATGACGTCGATACCGCCGCCATGCGCCCATATTTTGAGCTTGAGAGCGTGCTGCAGAACGGAGTGTTCTTTGCCGCCAACCGGCTGTACGGCCTCACCTTCACCGCCCGGCCCGAGCTGGTCGGCTGGCACCCCGAATCGCGCGTCTTCGAGGTCACCGCCGAGGATGGCGCTGCCGTCGGGCTGTATATCGGCGACTTCTATACCCGCGATTCCAAGCGCGGCGGGGCCTGGATGAACGCCCTGGTCTCGCAGTCCTCGCTGCTCGGCACCGACACGTCCGTCGTCTGCAATAACCTCAACGTGTCTAAACCGGCTGCCGGCCAACCCACCCTGCTCACCTACGACCAGGTCACCACCTTGTTCCACGAGTTCGGTCATGCCCTGCACGGGCTGCTGGCGCGCGCCACCTATCCCAAGTTCTCCGGCACCAACGTGTACCGAGATTTTGTAGAATTCCCCAGCCAGGTCAACGAGATGTGGATGCTCTGGCCCGAGGTGCTCGCCAACTACGCCCGCCACTTCGAGACCGGCGAGCACATGCCGCAGCATTTGGTCGACCGCATCCAGGTGTCGTCAGCCTTCAACGAAGGTTTTCTGACCAGCGAATATCTCGCCGCCGCGCTTCTGGACCAGGCCTGGCATCGCATAGACGCCGCCACGACCGTCACCGACGTGGCCGACTTCGAAGCGGATGCCCTCGCCTCCGTCGGTCTTAACAATCCGATCATTCCCCCCCGCTACGCGAGCACCTACTTCGCCCACACGTTCTCTGGCGGCTACGACGCTGGCTACTACTCCTATATCTGGAGTGAGGTCCTCGACGCCGACACCGTCGAATGGTTCAAGGAGAATGGCGGCTTGACCCGCGCGAACGGTGATCGTTTTCGAGACCGCCTGCTCGGGGTGGGCGGTACCAAGGATCCGCTCGAGGCTTACCGCCACTGGCGTGGCCGCGACGCTGATCTGCAGCCGCTGCTGGACCGACGAGGCCTCAACTAGCCGCGCACACCATTCGCTCTCCCCCGGCCGCGTGGCGGGGGCCGCTAAATGTCGTCGGCGACCCTCAGCATTGAGGATGTGCACATGATGTGCCCGCCGTAGGCTCTTGGGCCATGGACGTTCCGACAGGTCTCATTCAGGGCACGGGGCGGCGACGGTTTCTCTGGATCGCCGCCAGCATTCTTGCCGTCATGCTGGTGGGCGGGCTCGTCTCGCACTACCTGCGCGCGAACATCGCCGTCAGCACCCCTGGCTGGCGAGGCCTCAGCGCACTGGCCAGCCTGCTCTACGCCGACGGCGAAGCGAATTTGTGGGCCTGGGCCTCCGGGCTGCTCTTGGCCGGCATCGGGTTGTGCCTCGCTGCTGTCGGGTTCGCCGCTCGAAATGAAACGGAACGGGGTGCACCGTATTTCATACTCGCCGCTATCGCCGTCGAGTTATCAGCCGATGAAATCGCACAGTTACACGAAAAGCTGGCCCGATTCGATCTCGGGACCCGTATAACATTCGCCTGGCTCACCGTCGGCGTGCCACTGGCCATTGTCGCCGGCTTGCTCGTGCTCTGGGTAGCCAGGAAGATTGACCGAGAGCTTCGCCGCCGGCTCATCGTCGCGGGAATCATTTACCTGCTGGGCGCCGTTGGCTTTGAAGCCATTGGCGGCATTGTGGTGGGAGGCCAACTCGACGACCTTTCGAGGGCCAGTCTGCCCTACCATCTGCTGGTCGGTATCGAAGAGGGGCTCGAAGTGGCCGGCGCCCTCCTCGCACTGCGTGCGGGGCTGTCAGGCCTGATCGCGGAACGCACGGCGGCCGGAATCCTGGTGCGGACCCGCTTCGGTCGGGCCGGCAACGACGCCACCAATCGTGCCACGGCGGCGCCATGACCCCGGTCAGGTTAGTCGGGCCGGGACCTGCCCCACCCCAGCCAGAGCATTAAGACGCCCCCCACCACCAGGCCCCAGAACGCCGAACCGATCCCCACGATCGTGACGCCGGAGGCGGTGACCAGAAACGTCACGATCGCGCTGATGCGATGTTCAGGTTGTGCCAACGCAGCGGTGACGCTCGTGACCAGTGCCCCGAGCAGCGCCAGGCCGGCCACAGCAACAATAAGGATCGGTGGCGACGCGGCCACGAGCGCTGTGGCGAGTCCGGCTCCGAGACCGAGCACGAGATAGCCAAAACCCGAAGCGACCGTCGCGATCCACCGTTTGGACGGATCACGGTGGGCGTCCGGGCTCGCCATGAGTGCCGCCGTGATCGCCGCAAGGTTGATACTGTGCGCGCCGAACACGGAACCGATCATGGTTCCAATACCCGACCAGAGCAAAATCGACCGTGGCGGTGGCCGATAGCCGAAGGTCGACAGCACGGCGAAGCCGGGCACGTTCTGGCCGGCCATCGTCACAACGAATAGCGGCAGTCCCAGGCTCACGATCACCAGCGGGTCGAAGATCGGAGCGACCACGACCAGGGCGGGAGCCGCCGTCGATGCGCTGAACCAGTCCGTCCCGGCCGTCAGGCCGATGCCGATCGCCGCAACGACCATCGCGGTCGGAACCGCCCACCGCGGGGCCAGCCGATACAGCACCAGCCAGACCAGCACCACGGGCAGAGCCAGGAGCGGTTGCTCGATGGACGCTTGAATGGGAGCAAGGCAGATGGGAAAGAGGATGCCGGCCAGCATCGCCCCGGCGAGGGGCTTCGGAATGCTCGTGATGGCTCGACCGAGCGGAGGCAACAGGCCGCACAGAACGATGAGCGCACCGCAGACCAGGAAGGCGCCGACGGCCGCGCTGAAATCTTCGGTCGTGGCGCCCGCCGCGACCAGAAGCGCTGCGCCGGGAGTCGACCAGGCAAACGAAATAGGCATTCGAAAAAGCCAGGGCAGAACGATGCAGACCACGCCCACGAGGATGCACAGCACCAGCAGTCCAGAGGATGCCTGCGCCTCGGAGGCGCCGACGGCGCGCAGACCCGCGATGACCAGCACGAACGAACTCGCGAACCCCGTGATGGCAGCGACGACACCGGTTGAAATCGGCTGAAGCACACCCGACAAAGCCGGTGGACGGAGCACCCTGTTAGGCCGACTTCACCTGGTGGGTCTTCTGAAGCACCATTTCGGCTGGCGCGTTGTTCAGTACCGTGTCGCGGGTGATGATGACCCGCTCAACGTCGGTGGTGGACGGCACCTCGAACATGACCGGACCGAGCACCTCTTCGAGGATGGCCCGCAGCCCGCGGGCGCCGGTCTTGCGCAGCACGGCGAGGTCGGCAATGGCTTCCAGTGCCGGCTGTTCGAACTCGAGTTCAACGCCGTCGAGCTCGAACATGCGCTGGTACTGACGCACCAGGGCGTTCTTGGGCACGGTCAAGATCTGCATGAGAGCCACCTGGTCGAGCTGGGTGACCGTCGTGACCACGGGAAGGCGACCGATGAACTCGGGAATCAGTCCAAATTTGTGCAAGTCTTCAGGTAACACCTCGCTGAACAGGTTGACGTCGTCGCCCTTGATGTGCAGCGGCGCCCCGAAACCGATGCCCTTTTTTCCGGCGCGGGACGAGATGATATCTTCGAGCCCGGCGAAAGCGCCGGCCACGATGAACAGAACGTTCGTGGTGTCGATCTGAATGAATTCCTGGTGCGGATGCTTACGCCCGCCCTGCGGGGGCACCGACGCGATCGTGCCCTCGAGAATCTTCAACAGCGCCTGCTGCACGCCCTCGCCCGACACATCGCGGGTGATCGAGGGGTTCTCGGCTTTCCGAGCGATCTTGTCGATCTCGTCGATGTAGATAATGCCGGTTTCAGCCCGCTTAACGTCATAATCAGCGGCCTGAATGAGCTTGAGCAGAATGTTCTCGACGTCTTCACCGACGTAACCGGCTTCAGTAAGTGCTGTCGCATCCGCTACGGCGAAAGGCACGTTGAGACGCTTCGCGAGGGTCTGCGCCAGATAGGTCTTGCCGCAGCCGGTGGGACCGATCAGCAGAATGTTTGACTTGGCGATCTCGACGTCGTCGTGGATGGCTTCCGCCGCAGTGAGCGTGGCCCGGGACCGCACGCGCTTGTAATGGTTGTACACGGCAACGGCGAGAGCACGCTTGGCGGGTTCCTGGCCGATTACGTATTCCTCGAGGAAGCCGAAGATCTCTTTGGGCTTGGGGAGGTCGAATTCACCGGCGGTGGCTTCAGAGCCAGCTTCCGCCAGGCGCTCTTCGATAATTTCATTGCACAGCTCGACGCATTCGTCGCAGATATATACGCCGGGGCCGGCGATGAGCTGTTGTACCTGCTTCTGGCTCTTTCCGCAGAAGGAACACTTGAGCAGGTCGGCACTTTCGCCGATTCGGGCCATGTCAGCCTCCTCCATTGGTCTCGCTGCAATTGAGCCTAGCCTGTGCGTGTGACAGTTACGTGCAGCGCGCCACAAACCGAAATGGCGCGCCGCCCAAAGGCGACGCGCCAGTCGGCCGGTTCAGGTTGCAGACTATTTGACGAGCATCGGAAGGTTCTTGCGGCTGGTCAGAACCTGGTCAATGAGGCCGTATTCGAGGGCATCGGCAGCGCTCATGATCTTGTCGCGGTCGATGTCCTTGTTGACCTGTTCCACGCTCCGGTTGGAGTGATGCGCGAGGGTCTCTTCAAGCCAGACTCGCATGCGCAGAATCTCGGCCGCCTGAATCTCGATGTCCGAAGCCTGTCCACCGCCCTGACCGCCAACCGAGGGCTGGTGGATCAGGATGCGCGCGTTCGGCAGGGCGAGACGCTTGCCGGCGGTGCCGCCGGCAAGCAGCACGGCCGCAGCGGATGCCGCCTGGCCGAGGCACACCGTCATAACGTGCGGGCGGATGTACTGCATCGTGTCGTAGATCGCCGTCATCGCGGTAAACGATCCACCGGGCGAGTTGATGTACATCGTGATGTCGCGGTCGGGGTCCTGGCTCTCAAGCACGAGGAGCTGGGCCATGACATCGTCGGCGGAGGCGTCGTCAACCTGCACGCCGAGAAAGATGATGCGGTCTTCAAACAGCTTGGCGTAGGGGTCCTGACGCTTGTAGCCGTAGGCGGTGCGCTCTTCGAAGGTGGGGAGGATATAGCGGGATTCGGGCATACCAGAATTAGTCAGGTTCTTGGTCGAGTCGCCCATCGAGCTGTAGGCCGTTCCACCGAATGTGGGGATAGTCATGAGTTCTTCCTGTTCAGTTTCGGTGGGCTACTTGGATACATCGGCGTCGGGGTCGGTGCCGCCGCCGCCGATGACGTCCGAAGCGGATGCGCGAAGGTGGTCGACGAAACCGTATTCGAGGGCTTCCTGGGCGCTGAACCAGTTGTCGCGGTCGCCGTCGGCGTTGATCTGTTCCGGGGTTTTACCGGTCTGCGCGGCCGTGATCTCGGACAGGCGCTGCTTCATGTCGAGGATGAGACGGGCCTGAGTCTGGATGTCGGCGGCCGTGCCACCGAAGCCGCCGGACGGCTGGTGCAGGAGCACCCGCGCGTTCGGGGTGATGTACCGCTTGCCCTTGGTACCCGAGGTGAGCAGGAACTGGCCCATCGAGGCCGCCATGCCGATACCGACGGTGACGATGTCGTTGGGCACAAACTGCATGGTGTCGTAGATCGCCATGCCGGCGGTGATCGATCCGCCGGGAGAGTTGATATAGAGGTAGATGTCGCGTTTGGAATCTTCCGCTGCCAGCAAGAGGATCTTCGCGCAGATCTCGTTCGCGTTTTCGTCACGGACCTCTGAGCCGAGCCAGATGATGCGGTCCTTCAGCAGTCGGTCAAATACACCGTTGGTGGGTGTCGGGTCGGCCATGTCGTGCTCCGTTTCAGTTGTCGCTTCTCAATGAATCTATCGGAGCAGAGCGAGGAAAACGGCTCTGTTCGCCCTCGGCAGATTACCGGGCCCCACACACGTGCCCCGCAGCATGCAAAAGGCCGGCTGGACGAATCCAGCCGGCCCGTGCATGCAAACAGGTGCTACTTCTTGGCAGCAGCCTTCTTCTTCTTGGGCTTCTCTTCAACCTCAGCGTCAGCCTCGGCGACCGGAGCTGCCTCGGCGTCGCCAGCAACGGCATCCGCTGTGCTGTCATCGTTGGCAGCGGTGTCATCGTCAGCCGGACCAGTGAACTCGCTCAGGTCGACCGGCTTGCCGTTGGAGTCAACGACCTCGGCCTTGCCCAGGGCAATGGCGAGGGCCTTGTTACGGGCAACCTCGGCGACCATCGACGGGATCTGGCCGTTGGTGTTGAGCGTCTGCACGAACTCGCTCGGGTCCATGCCGTACTGGCTGGCACCCTGGATGAGGTACTGGGTGAGCTCGTCCTGGCTGACCTTGACCTGCTCAGCTTCGGCGATCGTGTCGAGCAGAATCTGCTGACGGAACGTCTTCTCGCTGGCTTCGGTAACCTCGGCGCGGTGCGTGTCGTCTTCGAGGCGGCTTTCGCCTTCGAGGTGACGGTTGACCTCGTCGAGGATGATCGCGGCGGGGATCGGAACCTCGACCGAGCCGAGGAGAGTCTCGATAAGACGCTCGCGGGCCTGGCTGCCCTGGCCGAAGGCCTTGGACTTCTCCACCTGAACCTTGAGGCTCTCGGTGAGTTCGGCGATGGTGTCGAACTCGCTGGAGATCTGAGCGAAGTCATCGTCGGCGGCGGGAAGCTCGCGCTCCTTGACGGCGATGACAGTGATGGTAATCTCTGCCGTCTCACCCTCGTGGTCCCCGCCCATGAGGTCGGAGTTGAAGGTCGTGGTCTCGCCGGCGCTGAGTGAATCGAGCGCCTCGTCGATGCCGTCGATGAGGTCGCCGGAGCCGACCTCATAGGAGATGCCGCTCGCGGTGTCGACCTCTTCACCGTCGATCGCGGCGTTCAGGTCGATCTGGGCGAAGTCACCGGTCTTGGCGGGGCGGTCGACCGTGATGAGCGTGCCGAAGCGGCTGCGCAGCTTGTCGAGTTCCTCGGCGACCTCGTCGTCGGAAACCTCGACGGCGTCGACGGTGAGTTTGAGGCCGGCGTAGTCGGGCAGGTCGATCTCGGGGCGCACGTCAACCTCGATGGCGAGGAGCAGGTCACCGGAGAAGTCGGTGTTGCTGGGCCATTCGACGATGTCAGCCTCGGGGCGACCCAGCGGGCGCAGTTTGTTCTCTTCAACTGCCGCGCGGTAGAAACCATCGAGGCCCTCGTTAACGGCGTGCTCCAGAACGGCAGCCTTGCCGACGCGCTGGTCGATGATGGCCGGCGGAATTTTTCCCTTACGGAAGCCGGGGATGTTGATGTCCTCGGCAATGTGGCCGTAGGCGTGGGTGATGGCTGGCTTCAGCTCGTCTGGGCTCACCGTGATGGTGAGCTTGGCGCGCGTGGGGCTCAGTTTTTCGACCGTGGACTTCACTCGAGACTCTCCTGTGTATTGAAACGGTGTGCTGCGGATAATGTCGGGGCGACAGGAATTGAACCTGCGACTTCTCGCCCCCAAAACGAGCGCTCTACCAAGCTGAGCTACGCCCCGGATCTGCTTCGACCCGTCGGTACTACTTTTGTTGGGGAATCAATCCGTTACGCAGGCGAAAGCCCACGATACGCAGATTGACCTCAGCCAGTCTAATGCACGCCATTCGAGCGGATGCGCGCCGACTGGCATCGGGCACCCGGTTTCTTGTACTACGCTATCCCAGTGCCTGAATGTTGGGCGTGGGGTCGTAGCTCAATGGTAGAGCCTGAGTTTTCCAAACTTATGACGCGGGTTCGATTCCCGTCGACCCCTCCACGCAGCGCCAGGCCTGCAGGGCAACATCCGCAGTGAGACATTCGCAGTGAGAATCGAAAGTCGCCAGCCCCCAGCTGGCGGCTTTCGCTCGTTAAGCGGATGCGCGCCTAGTGCCCGTGGGCCGGCGACAGCACCCGAGGCCCGCTGCCGACAGCCAGGTTTGATGTGGGCACCATGGCATCGTGAGCGGTCGGCGGCGTGCCGGCCTTGCCGCCCGGCTTGACGACGACGAACTGGCCCATCATTCCGGCGTCTTCGTGCACGAGCATGTGGCAGTGGAACATGTACGGAAAGTCGGGATTAGTGTATTCGGCGAACTGCATAATTAGTTCGTAGCGCACCCCTGGCTCCAGATAGATCGTGTCCTTCCAGCCCGAGAGTTCGGCCGGGGGCGGCTGGGTACCGACCCGCAGCACCTGAAATTGCACGGCGTGAACGTGAAAGTTGTGCGGCAACGGCATGGCGTTGTCAACGGTCCACACCTCGGTGGCGCCCGCCTCGACGGTCTCGTCGATGCGGGTCATGTCCATCAGCTTGTTGTTGATCGTGTAGCCGTTGAGGGTGAAGGAGCGGTCGGTGGCGGCATCCGCTTTCTGTAACGGCTCGATGGAGGCGAGGGTGGTCGATGGGGCGCCGATGCTGCTGAGCGTGGCGGCAGCACGCAACTCCAGGACGTCGAGCGTGTCATCGCCGGCGTTGCGCGTGGCGGCACTGGCCGAGGTGCCGAGGTCGGGTGGGGTGGACTGCAGGTTCACCGTCTCGCCAGGGGTGAGGTGCACGAGGATTTCGGCGCGCTCCCCCGGCGACAAGCGGATGCCGTCCATCGGTGCCGCCTCCGGCAGCAGTCCCCCGTCGCTCGCGATCAGGTCGAAGGACCGGCCGTCGCTGAACCCGAAGTCGTACACCCGGGATGTGGATCCGTTGACGAGGCGCAGCCGCACCACCTCGGAGGTGACGTCGAGGTAGGGCGCGAGCGTGCCGTTGACGAGAAGTTGGTCGCCAATCGGCCCGATGTAGCCGCGCACGTCGGTGACGAACTGACCGTTCTCGTCGAAACGGCGGTCTTGCACCACCACCGGAATGTCGTCGACACCGTAGCTGCGGGGCAGGGTCAGTGCCGCCTCCTCGTCGTCCTGCAGGAGAAAGAGTCCGGCCAGGCCCATTTCAACCTGATGTTCGGTGTTGCCGGCTGGGTGCGGGTGGTACCACAGGGTCGATGCTGGCTGGTCGATCGTGAAGTTCGGACTCCAGGTGGCACCCGGCTCGACCATCTGGTGCGGGCCACCGTCCATCTCGGCGGGCAGGCTCATGCCGTGCCAGTGCACGGTCGTGGCCTCATCAAGGGCGTTGGCGACGTTGATGCGCACGTTCTCGCCCCGCTTGGCGACGAGGGTCGGGCCGAGGTAGCTGCCGTTGTAGCCCCACGTGTCGGTGGCGACACCCGGCACGAACTCGGTGCTTCCAGCCTGGGCTTCGAGGTCGAAGACCCGTTCGCCGGCGGCATTCACGGTCGATTCGGCGAGCGGCGGAATGGCGAGCGGGTTCACGAAATCGATCGCGCCGACGGTGTCGATGACGCCGGCGCCGTTGTCGCTCGAGCAGGCGGTCAGCCCTGCGGCCAGTAGAACAGCGCTGACGACGGCGCCGCTGACCATGGTGGCAACACGACGACGGGGGCGCACAAATCGACGAGGGAGCATGGTTCTATTTTCGCAGCCTGGCCCGGGCCGCTAAACCACGGGCTGTTAGAACTTCGGGCAGTTAAACTAGGGGCCGGAATCCGCGGGCACTCCCACCACGAGGCGTCAGGCCTGGCAGCGCGGGCACCAATACAGTTTTCGTGCCGCCATCTCTTCGAGCACAATATGGGTGCCGCAGACCCGGCAGGGCAGGCCCTCCCGTTTGTACACCCAGTGCCGGTCGGCCCGATTCTTCAGGGCAAGCCGGTACTCGTCGCCCTCGAGCTTGTCCATGGTCATCATCTGCCCGGTCGCCACCCCAATGTGCAGCAGGTGCGCCCAGTCTTGCCAGAGCGCGCGCACGGTCGTTTCGCGCAGGGACTTGCCGGGGACGTGCGGGTTGAGACCGGCCCGAAAGAGCATCTCGGCACGGTAGACGTTTCCGATGCCGCTGACCACTGTTTGGTCCATCAGCAGCCTTCCGATTGGCGTGGGCTTCTTCTGCACGACGGCCACGAAGCGCGCTTCGGCCTCCGGCGTGTTGTCCAGCTCGGGATCCGGCCCGAGCTTGGCGATGACGGCGTCGACCTGGGCCGGGTCGAGCACCTCACACGCCGTCGGGCCGCGTAGGTCAGCGCACACCGTGTCGCTGAGCAGGCGCACCCGCACCTGGCCGACCGGTTCGGGCGGAAAAGTTTCGGCGAGGTCGATTTGCTTTTCTTGTTCCGACATTCGTACCCGCGTGCGACGTGGAGCCCCGATGCTGAAAATCGAGTTCTCGCCGGCAGCGTCGAACGTCGGGGCGGGATCTCCCGCATCAAGGTCGGTGCCGTGCTGGTTGGTCTGGCCCATCCGACCATTGGCCGAGGCCATCGTGGCATCCATCTGAATCTCGCCACTGAAATCCCAGGCGCCGTACATTCCCAAATGGATGCGCAACCACAGTCCGTGGTCGAACTCCAAAAACATCTGCTTGCCGACGGCACGGGCATCCGTCACGGTGTGCCCGCTGAGCTGCTGGGCACCGGTCACGAACCGGCCCTGTGGCGAACTGACCGTGACCCGGTGGCCGACGAAGTTTCGCTGGAACTGCCGGGTAATGCGGTGAACGGAATGACCTTCGGGCACGTCAGGTCACTTTTCGTCGACGTCGACGCCTTTTCCGGCGATTGTTCCGGTTCGCTCGTACTCACCGAGCTGACGGATGCGTCGCGCGTGCCGCTCCTCGTCGCTGAACGGCTCGTCGATGAACGCGTCGATGAAGCCGGTGGCCTCCTCGATGGTGTGCTCGCGGGCACCGATCGAAATGATGTTGGCGTCGTTGTGCTCGCGGGCGAGCCGGGCGGTGGAGAGGTTCCAGACCAGTGCCGCGCGGGCCCCGGCAACCTTGTTGGCGGCCATCTGTTCGCCGTTGCCCGAGCCGCCGAACACAACGCCCAGCGCGGCGATACCGCCTTCACGGTCGTCGACGGTGGCCTGCGCCGCGTTGATGCAGAACGCCGGGTAGTCATCGAGGGCATCGTACGACGTTGGCCCGTGGTCGATGACCTCGTGGCCGGCCGCACGCAGGTGGGTGATCAGGTGGTGGCTGAGGTCGAGTCCGGCATGGTCCGTGGCGATGTGGATGCGCATGGGAGCAGTCTATTTAGTGACGACCGTTGTCGCGAAAATGGGTTCGCGGGTGCGGCTGCGCTTCAGCTCGAAGAATCCGTCGTAGCCGGCGAGGGCGACGACGCCGTCCCAGAGGGCCAGAGCCGCGTCACCCATCGGCGCCGGTGAGATGACGGGACCGAAGAAGGCGACCCCGTTGACCGCGATCACCGGGGTGCCGACGTCCTGGCCGACCCGGTTGATGCCGTCGAAGTGACTGGCCCGCATCTGGGCGTCGTATTCGTCGCTGTCAGCGAAGACAGCGAAGCTCGCCGGCAGGCCCACCTCGGCGAGCGCCGCCGGTATAACCTCGTCGGGATTGCTGTTGCCGCCGGGATGAATCTGGGTGCCGAGGGCATCGTAGAGTGCCTTGACCATGGGCTGGCCGTGCAATTGCTCGGCGGCAGCGACGAGGCGGGTGTATTTAAGCGCTCGGGGAAAGAATGCGGCGTACTCCTCACTCACCTCGTTGTCTTCATTGAGAACGGCGAGGCTCATGATGTGCCAGGTCACCTCGAACTCACGCAGGCGGGCGACTTCGTCGACCCAACGGGAGGTCATCCAGGCCCAGGGGCACGACGGGTCAAACCAGAAATCAACGGAATCAGTCATGCCCTCAGCCTAAGCAGACTGGCTGGGTCCTCCCCGAGACAGAAATGGTCGTTCGGGCAATACCCCACGTAAGGGGGTATTGTAGCTAAGTTGAAAAAATAACTGCACCACGCAGTACGGTTCCACGTCGCAAGCACAATATCTCCACGGGAGAAATTAATATGCCCACTGACCGCAGCACATCCAACGCAAATTCCGGCGCCTCTAGCGCCACTAGCGCCTCTGGCGCATCGGCCTCCAAGGTGAAGCCGCCGAAGGCTCTCCGACGCCGCCGCATTTCTGTGAGCGATGTCAACGTCGTTGACAAGCCCATCATGAAACGTGCCCTCGGCGGCACCATCGTGGGAAACACCATGGAATGGTATGACGTGGGTATCTTCGGCTACCTCATCACGACGATGGGTCCCGTCTTTCTGCCGGAGGCCGATGCATCCGTTCAGACGCTGTTTCTTCTCGGAACCTTTGCCGCGACCTTCTTCGCCCGACCGCTGGGCGGGGTGTTCTTCGGCTGGCTCGGCGACCGGATCGGCCGGCAGAAGGTGCTCGCCACCACGCTGATTTTGATGGCCGCCTCGACTTTCGCCGTCGGGCTGCTGCCCGGCTACGCACAGATCGGCGTCTGGGCGGCGGTGCTGCTGGTGTTCGTCAAACTCGTGCAGGGTTTCTCGACTGGCGGCGAGTATGCCGGGGCAACGACCTTCGTGAGCGAGCACGCTCCCGACAAACAACGTGGCTATTTCGCGAGTTTTCTTGATATGGGCAGCTACCTGGGGTTCGCCATCGGTGCGTCGCTCGTTTCGGTGCTGCAGCTCATGCTCGGCCAGGACGTCATGGAGGCCTGGGGTTGGCGTCTACCGTTCCTCATTGCCGGGCCACTCGGACTGGTCGCCATCTACTTCCGCATGAAGATCGACGAGTCGCCGGCCTTCCAGGCCACGCTCGACGCGCAGGAGGAAGCCCAGAAAAATCCGGTCGGTGCCACAGCCGACACTCCTAAGGGCCCGATCGCCATTTTCAAGGCGTACTGGCGCAACATCATCATCGCTATGATCCTGGTCGCGGCCGCGAACACCGTCGGCTACGCCCTGACCTCGTACATGCCCACCTACCTCACCGAGAACAAGGGGTACGACGAGCTACACGGTACGGCGCTGACCATTCCCATTCTCGTGGCTATGGCACTGTGCATCCCTCTGGCTGGTCGTCTGTCTGACCGCATCGGGCGTCGCCCGGTGCTGTGGACGGGCGCGATCAGCACGGTCGTGCTGGCCTACCCGGCGTTCCTGCTCATCGGCGTGGGTTCAATCTGGTCAACCCTGCTCGGCCTCGCCCTCATAGCGTTCCCGGTCACCTTCTACGTCTCCAACCTGGCCTCGGCCCTGCCGGCCCTGTTCCCGACGGCGAGCCGCTACGGCGCGATGGGAATCTCGTACAACTTTGCCGTGGCCATCTTCGGCGGAACCACGCCGTTCATCATCGCGGCGCTCATCGTGGGCACCGGCAACGACCTGATGCCGGCCTTCTATCTGATGGGCACCTCGCTGATCGGTGCGATCGCCATCTTCTTTCTCAAGGAATCGGCCAACCGTCCACTTCCAGGTTCAATGCCGAGCGTCAACAGCGACGAGGAAGCGCACGAACTGGTCAAGACGCAGGAAGATAACCCTCTGCTCGACACCGACGAGATGCCCTTCGACCACACCTTCGAGCCGCCGACGAATGCCATCCCGATTCAGGAACCGGCCAGGCTGTAGTTCCGTTATCGTGGGCGGGCGTGTGCGGCTTCGGTCGCGCACGCCCGTTGTGCGGTCTGGGCTGACGCAGATCCCCAAACGGATGCTCACAGTCGGTCCGCGTAGAATTTGCGGATGACCACCGCGCCCCCCACCACCGCGCCCGCCAACGGTGCGCCCGCCAACGGTGCGCCCGCCAAATCCGGCGGATTGCCCGCGAGCGTACCAGAGCCAGGGGCGCCTTCTGCCGCGAGCGCCGGAATCGACCCGCACGACCTCGAGGTGACCCTGCGGGTGCTCGCCTCCCTCAGCGATATCGACCCGGACAGCGCCGACTTCGTCACCGTGCGACAGGCCACCGCCAAGATGTTCAAGTCGGTCAAGATGTCGCGGCGCCTCGAAAAGCGCGCCGTCATCGCCGACGCCGACCGCAGTGTAATCGCTGCCACGGCCACCGGCGCGCCCACCCGCATCGACGACGAGACCCGCGGCGCGCAGCTCTCGCTCGGCACGAGCGCTGCCACGGCCGGCGAACTGCTGGTGCCCCGCGCCTGCTACATCTGCAAGCAGAAGTACACCGTGGTCGACGCGTTCTACCACCAGCTCTGCCCGAGCTGCGCCCTGTCTAGCCATGCCAAACGTGATGCCCGCACCGATCTCACCGGCAAGCGCGCCCTGCTCACCGGTGGTCGAGCCAAGATCGGAATGTACATCGCCCTGCGCTTGCTGCGCGACGGCGCCCACACCACCGTCACCACCCGGTTTCCGCGTGACGCGGTGCGCCGGTTCGCCGCGATGGACGATTCCAAGGATTGGCTGCACCGCCTGCGCATCGTTGGCATCGACCTGCGCGACCCGGCCCAGGTGATCGCCCTCGCCGATTCGGTCGCCGCTCAAGGCCCGCTCGATATTCTCATCAACAACGCCGCGCAGACCGTGCGGCGCTCGCGCGGTTCGTACTCCCCCCTGGTCGAAGCCGAGGATTCCCCGCTGCCAGACGGCCCGCTGCCCGAGATTGTCTCGTTCGGGCACACCAACGATGCGCATCCGCTCGCCCTCGCCGCGTCGGTCTCCGGTCACCCGCTACTCGCGGCGGCGTCTGGCGCCGGTGCGCTCACAGCGGATGACCTCACCAGGCTCGCCCTCGCGAGCGGGTCGTCGTCGCTTGAACGCCTCGCCGCCGGCACCGCGATCGACGCCGGCGGGCTCGTGCCCGACCTCCACGAAGTAAACAGCTGGACGGCAAATGTCGAAGACGTCGATCCGCTGGAAATGCTCGAAGTACAGCTGTGCAACACGACCGCACCATTTCTGCTGGTGAGCCACCTGCGGGCGTCCCTGACGGCATCCGCTGCCCGCCGCACCTACATCGTCAACGTGTCGGCAATGGAGGGGGTGTTTGGTCGCGGGTATAAGGGGCCAGGTCACCCGCACACCAATATGGCCAAGGCCGCGCTGAATATGCTCACCCGCACGAGCGCGAAGGAGATGCTCTCCGATGGCATTCTCATGACCAGCGTCGACACCGGCTGGATCACCGACGAACGCCCGCACCCCACCAAGGTGCGCCTGGCCGAGGAAGGCTTTCACGCCCCGCTCGACCTGGTCGACGGCGCAGCCAGAGTCTATGACCCGATCGTGCGCGGCGAGGCGGGCGAAGACCTCTACGGGGTCTTTCTCAAGGACTACAAGCCCGGCGCCTGGTAGGTCTCAGTGGCGACCGAACGCCGGATGAAGGGCCTGGACGGCACCGACGTGTCGAGGAAACCACAGGTCAAGGGCGAAAAATTGTCCCTGCTAGGCTGACCGGATGCTGCGCAGCACCCTGATCATGCCGACCGTTGTTCTCGCCCTCGTCGCGCTCAGCGGATGCGCGGCCGAGCCCGTCGCCGAGCCGCCGGTGTCAGCCAGCGCAGCACCGACAGAGTCGGCAGCGAGCGTCTACACCTGCGACGACATTGCCGCCAACGATGACATTGCCACTGCGTTAGCCCCCGCCGACGGTACCCAGCCGAGCCCCGTGGCCGCGACCCGGCCGGGGATGACGCTCACCGATTATGCCGTGCCCTCCCTGGGCGGTCTCTCCTGCTCGTGGCGGGTCGGTGCCGCAGCCGGCAGCCCTCTGGAGTATCCGGCCGATTCCGACTGGGCCTACCTCACCGTCAAGGTCATGCCTGACGGCGCCGCCTCCTGGGCGCCGTCTGCGCTCGGCGACGGCCCGGCTGATCCCCTCGTCGACATCGGCGGCATCGAAGCGGCGACCGGCTGCGGCGACCCCGGCTGCTTCATTTCGGCGCCGGTCGGCGACGCCTGGGTCGAAATCTTTGCCAGTACGATCTTCTTCGGCATCGGCGAGGGCCATTTCGGCGGCCTGACGGCAGATGCGATTCTGGCGCAGATGAAGCCGCTCGCAGTCTCCGTTTTCACCGCTCTGACGGATGCCGCGTCCAGCCAGCTGGTCTGGCCAGCGGTCGACCTGGTCGAACGTGAACCGGCCTGCACCGGCGCACTCAAGGCGCAGGGCGTGGCGATGGCGCTCGGCGTCGACTCTCTCGAATACGAAATCTATGACTCGTCGACCATGGACCCGATCTGGTTCGACCGCTATGTGACGCAGTCCGCTGGGTTATTCACCTGTTACGTCGAAGCAGCCGGTGTTAGCGGCACCTCCATCACGGTCGGCTACGACCTTGCCGGGATCGTCGACACCATGATTTCTGAACCCGACACCGCCGCGGCTCTGCCCCAGATCGTGCTGCAAGGCGCGGTGGACGGGGAGCACGCCGTAAAAATCTGCACCGACACCTCATCGTTTTGCACGGTAATCTTCTCGCTCGGCCAGTCGGCCTACCAGGTCGAGTCGCGCACCGACGCGGTGGCCGTCGCCGAGGCAATCATCGCCCAGGCCCGCTAGCACTAACCGAACGGAGCACGCCATGACCGAGAACACGTTTGATCGAGAATTCGTGCGTTCCTTCAAGAGCTTCATGGACCGCGTCGTGTCACAAGCGGATGACCATACCCGGTCCCGGCTCTCACCGCTCGGCGACGTGATCAGCGCCTTCCTCGATGCCAACGCGTCGACGTTGCCGGTCGTGTCCGAGACACTCGCGGATCATCGCCTGGTCGACGCCGACGTGGCGCTGACTACTCTGGCCGGCCCCGATCCGGCCAGCCTGCTCGGTGTTTCCGGTGGACAGCAGCGTTTTCATTCGAGCCTGTCCGAGCTCGTGGCCAGCCCCTTTCAGGGGTTTGGCCCCGGACCCGTGGACTACTCGGCCAGGGCCACCGGGCCGTCCTCGACCCGTCAGGTGGTCTCGTTCGGCGTGAGACTCATCCGCTTTGACGGCCAGCCGATCGCTGTGCTGCAACGCTCAGCGAACCTGCAATTCGGGCGGGGCACGGCCGAACTCGAGATCATGGCCGTCTCAGCGCACACCGTCACCGCTTTCTTGAAACACCTGCGCAAGCTCATGATCGAGCACAGCGTGCTGCGCGGCCAGGTATTGTCGTTCGTGCAAACCGAATACGGGTCAGGGGCCGGAATCACGTTCCTGGAACGTCCGGTCGTACCGTCGGCTGCCGTCGTACTGCCCGAGGGAATCCTCGGCACCATTACCGACCACGTCATCGGAATCGGTGAGCAGCGCCAGGCTTTGCTCGCCGCCGGGCAGCACCTCAAGCGCGGGGTACTGCTCTACGGTCCTCCCGGCACCGGCAAGACCCTCACCGTGCGCCACCTGCTGAGCGAGACGCCGGGCATTACTGCCGTGCTGCTCACCGGGTCCAGTATCGTGCACATTGCCGCTGCCGCCGAGATCGCCCGCACCTTCGCGCCGTCCATTGTTGTGCTGGAAGACATTGATCTGGTCGCCATGCAGCGCAATGCGACACCGCAGCCGCTCTTGTTCGAGGTGCTCGACGCCCTCGACGGGCTCGACGGTGACGCCGATGTGGCGTTCGTCATGACCACGAACCGGGTGGAAGTACTCGAACGAGCCCTCGCCGAACGGCCAGGCCGGGTCGATCTCGCCGTCGAAGTGCCGTTGCCAGAGCTGGCCGAACGCGAGCGGTTATTTCGGCGCTACGCAGGAGAGCTCCCCTTCACTCCCGAAGCCCTCGACGCGGCTGCCCTGCGCTCGGAGGGCGTGACCGGGTCCTTTGCGAAGGAGCTCATTCGACGCGCCGTGCTGCGCGCCGCCCTGCGCGCCGCCACCGTCGACGACGACGACCTGCGCGTAGCCCTCGACGACCTGCTCTCGGCGGGCGAATCTCTCACCCGCCGGCTTCTGGGCACCCGCAGCGGTGATACCCCGCGCTGGCAGCCCGATGAGGAGCCGAACGATGGGCCGCACGAAGGTAGCTACGTTCCACTTCATGGTGCGGTGATGACACGCGAATTCGCCGCCTTCAGCGTGAGCGGGCCGACACCACCGCCGACACCAGCGGACAACGGTCACGACGAGTCCGAGCACACCGACCATTCCCGCTGAAGGCTCAGCGCTCGCAGCCAGCGCGATGATGGCGGAATTGAATCTGACGCCCTCGGCCTCCGCAAGCCGAACGAGCACCCCGACGTGGAACACGACGACGGTCGCATCGGGTTCACGCCGAGGCCCCCATCGTAATCATCGTTAGGCTGGCGTGGTGCGCTGGCGCCACGAGTGCCAGAGCTTTGCAATCGCGAAATGAATTGCGAATCGAATCGTGCATCGAATTGGAGAACTAAGTTGCCTGGAGAAAACCTCACCCGCATCGAAGCGAACGAGCGCGCAGCGCTCGTTCGCGTAGCGAGCTACAACGTTGTGCTCGACCTCACCGCCGGCCCGACCACGTTTGGCAGCACGACCACGGTCAACTTCACCGCCACCCCCGGAGCGTCGACGTTCATTGACGCCATCACGGCCTCCGTTCACTCGGTGACCCTCAACGGTGCCGCGCTCGACGCGGCCGTCGTGAGTGACGGCATCCGCATTCAACTTGATGACCTGCAGGCCGACAACGAGCTGGTCGTCGTCGCGGATGCGCTCTACACCAACACCGGCGAGGGCCTGCACCGTTTCGTCGACCCGGTCGACAACGAGGTCTACCTGTACAGCCAGTTCGAGGTGCCCGACTCCCGACGCGTGTTCGCGGTGTTCGAGCAGCCCGACCTCAAGGCAAAGTTCTCCTTCACCGTCACGGCGCCGAGCGAGTGGCAGGTCGTCTCCAACTCCACAACGCCGGAACCGACGGATGCCGGCAACGGTGCCAGCACTTGGGCGTTTGCGCCGACCCACACCATCTCCAGCTACATCACCGCCCTGATCGCCGGGCCCTACGCGGTCACGCGCAGCGAACTGACCTCGAGCGACGGCCGCACCATTCCGCTCGGACTGTTCAGCCGCAAGAGCCTTAGCCGACACCTCGACGCCGACTACATTTTCGAGAAAACCCGTCAGGGCTTCGCCTACTACGAGGAGAAGTTCGGCTACGCCTACCCGTTCGACAAGTACGACCAGCTGTTCGTGCCGGAGTTCAACGCCGGCGCCATGGAAAACGCCGGCGCGGTCACCTTCACCGAAACCTACATCTTTCGTTCCAAGGTGACCGATGCCATCAAGGAACGCCGCGTCGTCACCATTTTGCACGAACTCGCCCACATGTGGTTCGGCGACCTCGTCACCATGACCTGGTGGAACGACCTGTGGCTGAACGAAAGCTTCGCCGAGTGGGCGTCGACCATTGCCACCGCAGAGGCCACCGAGTGGCACGAAGCCTGGACCACCTTCGCCGTCATGGAAAAGAGCTGGGCCTACAAGCAGGACCAGCTTCCCTCGACCCACCCGGTCGTCGCCACCATCCGCGACCTCGACGACGTGCTCGTCAACTTCGACGGCATCACCTACGCCAAGGGTGGTTCTGTACTCAAGCAGCTCGCCGCCTGGGTCGGTATTGACGCCTTCTTCACCGGCGTCGGATCGTACTTTCAGAAGCACCAGTGGGGTAACACCGAGCTGCGTGACCTGCTCGTGGAGCTGGAAGCCGCCAGCGGCCGTGACCTCGGCGACTGGGCCAAACTGTGGCTGGAAACGGCAGGGGTGAACACGCTGCGCCCCGATATCACCGTTGACGACGCCGGAATTATCACCGGCTTTGCGGTGCTGCAGAGCGCGGCAGCCGACTACCCCACAATTCGCCCGCACCGCCTCGCCATCGGTTTCTACACCTTCACCGACGAGCAGAAGCTCGTACGTACCCACCGGGTGGAGCTCGACGTTGACGGCGAGCGAACGGATGTTCCCTCCCTCGTTGGCCACACCCGCGCCGACCTGATCCTGCTCAACGACGACGATCTCAGCTACGCCAAGGTACGACTCGACGCAGATTCTGAGGCCTGCGCACTGCAGAACCTCGCCGCGATCGAGAGCCCGTTGGCGCGTGCCCTGGTCTGGGGTTCGGTGTGGGACGCCACCCGCGACGCCGAAACCACGGCCCGCGACTTCGTGCGTCTGGTGCTGAACAATGTCGCCACCGAAACCGAGTCGACCACGCTGCGCACCGTGCTCGGCCAGGTCGTGCTCACCGCGAGCTACTACGTGGCGAAGCCGCACCGCGAGGCCATCACAACCGAGGTCGCCGACGCACTCTGGACGCTCGCGCAGAGCGCGGCGGCCGGCAGCGATGCCCAGTTCCAATTCGTGAAGTTCTTCGCCTCCGTCGCAGCCACCCCCGGGCAGCTTGAGAACGTGGCGGCGCTGCGCTCGGGCAGCACCGTGCTCGATGGCCTGACCGTCGACACCGACCTGGCCTGGGAACTGCTCACCGCCCTCGTGGCCGGTGGGCGCGCCGACGCCGCTGAGATCGACGAGGCCCTCGCGGCCGACAACACGGCGACCGGCGCACAGTCGGCTGCCCTGGCCAGGGCCGCCCTGCCCACCGCAGAGGGCAAGCTCGCCGCTTGGTCGTCACTCATCGACGTCGACACGGCCGCGACGACCATCGTGCGCACGACGGCCACCGGGTTCCTGCGGGTGAACGACTCGGCGCTGCTCGAGCCGTTCGTCGCGACCTACTTCGAGATGCTGCAACGGGTGTGGGAAGCGCGCAGCTTCTCGATCGGCGAAAAGCTCGTGATCGGCCTCTACCCGACACCGCTGAACAACCAGGTCCTCGCCGACGCGACGAAAGCCTGGCTCGACGCGAACCCCGAACCGGCCGCCCTGCGCCGCCTGGTGGTCGAAAACCTGGCCGGAGTCGAGCGCGCGCTCCGGGTGCAGGCGCGCGACGCCGAATAGTTCGCGGGAAGCGCACATCCCGAGAACCCCGCAATCGGCCTCAGGTCGGTGGCGGGGTTCTCGCTGCGCCACTGTTCACACAGCAAACTCCACGCAAACAGAGAGGATGCCCCTGCCCGCGGTGCGAACACCGGCTTGCACCACCCACGGTTCGGGGCCAGCTGAACCCTGCCGGAGTCGCTTCACGGGTGCCGCCGACGCCCCTCGGTAGACTGGGTTTGATATGAACTGGGAAACTTTCTGGGCCGGGGTCGGTACCAACATAGCCAATATTCCATGGGCCGATTTCGGGGGCAAACTTTTTGCCGTCACGGCGATCATCGTCGTATCTTTTGCCCTGCGCTGGGCGCTGCAATTCGTCATTCGGCGCGTCGTGCAGCAAATCGTCTCCGGAGTCAAGAAAACCCAGAAGGTTGACGACACCCAGGCCCTGAACGTCTCGCCGATGGCCGCCGTACGCGTGGTGCAGCGTTCCCGCACGCTCGGCGCCGTGCTGGCGAACATCGTGAACGTGTTCATTCTGGTCACCGCGCTTCTGCTGATCGTCACCACCCTGAACAAAGACATTCTGGGATCGTTCGCGTTGATCAGCGCGGCGATCGGTGCAGGCCTTGGTTTCGGAGCTCAAAACATCGTAAAGGACATTCTCAACGGACTGTTCATGGTCGTCGAAGACCAGATCGGGGTGGGTGACGTCGTCGACGTGGGATTCGCATCCGGTGTCGTCGAAACGGTCGGTATTCGCATCACCCAGATCCGCGATATCGACGGCACACTCTGGTTCGTACGCAACGGTGAAATTCTGCGAGTCGGCAACATGTCTCAGGGTTGGGCCCGCGTCATCATCGACCTCGCCATCCCCTACAGCTCCGACGTGGAGGCGGTGCAAGATGAGCTCCTGCGCGTGGCCAGCGCCCTGTCTTCCAGTCGCAAGTGGCGTGCATTCATTCTCGAGAAGCCGGAGATCTGGGGCCTGGAGTCGATCACGGCTGAAGCCCTCGTCACCCGGCTCGTGGTCAAGACCCGGGTCTCCGCCCAATGGGACTTCGCCCGCGACCTGCGCCTCCACCTCAAGAAGGCCCTCGATGGCATGGGCGTGCCGCTCACTCCGCTCAACAGCGTGGTCATGACCACCGGCGACGGAACGCTCGACAACTCAACGGTGGGTCCGGCCGAGGGCGCCCTCGATGCCGCCGAGGAGGCTGCGGCGGCAGTGCCCGCCGTGGTCGCCGTGGCACGCACCGGTCCCGTCGCCGTGCGGAAGCCCCGCGGGCCGCGCAAGCCCAAGAACGAACCAGCCCCGATGAAGACGCCCGACCCCGACACTCGTAGTGAAGGCAATGACGGCAGTGATGACTGACCCTGTCCCGCAGGAGTAAACCACGGGACCCATCCACAGAAGAAAGCTGCACCACGTGACCTCTGAACGACACCCGACCGACCAGCCGTCCTCCCCGGCCGCCGTCCACCTGCGCGAGGGCGAAAACGGTCCCGCCGCGGTGCCGACGTTCTTTCAGGAAGTCGGTGGAACGACCTTCTTCGAGAAACTCGTGCACGACTTCTACGTTGGCGTGGCCACCGACCCGGTCTTGAAGCCGATGTACCCCGAAGAAGACCTCGGTCCGGCCGAACACCGCCTGGTGATGTTCCTGGAGCAGTTCTGGGGCGGTCCAGGTACCTACAGCGAACAGCGTGGTCATCCGCGCCTGCGCCAACGACACCAACCGTTCAAGGTCAACCCGGATGCGCGCGACCGGTGGCTCGCCCACATGAAAGTGGCCGTGGACGCGGCCAATCTGCCGCCGCTGCAGCGAGGCATCCTCTGGGATTATTTGGAGCGCGCCGCCTTCGCAATGGTGAACAGCTTCGAAGAATAGTCCTCGGCTGCACGGCCGGTGCCGGCTCTCGATAGGCTCGCCTAAGACAGGCGAGTCTCGCACAGTGCGCACCCGCTGACCCAGGGAGTTCGCATGCAGGAGAGAACCAGAGCGGTCGGCGACGGCCTCGTGCTCCCGCACGCCGACGCTGTCGCCGCAGCAGTCGACGCCGGTGACGCCTATCGGTCCTCCGAATCGGAGGTTCTGGCGCGGTTCGCAGCGCGACGCTCCGGCCTGACGAGTGCGGAGGTGCTCGTTCACCGGGCCAGCTACGGCGACAACGTGATCGTGCAGGTGCAGCAGGAGTCGATGCTGCTGCGGTATCTGCGCCAGTTCAAGGACTGGATGATCGTGCTACTCCTCGCCTGCGCGGCGATCACCGGCTATCTCGGTGACACGCTGACCTCGGGTGTGCTCGTGCTGCTGGTGCTGCTGAACACCTCCATCGGGTTCGTGCAGGAATATCGCGCGGGCAAGACCATGGAGGCCCTGCAGCACCTTGCACAGTCACTCACCCAGGTGCTGCGCGAAAATGTGTTTAGCCAAGTGGACTCAACTGAGCTCGTCGTTGGGGATGTCGTGCGCCTGGAGGAGGGCGCGGCGGTGCCGGCCGACATCCGCTTGATTGAGGCGACCGCGTTCTCGACCAACGAATTCGCCCTCACCGGCGAGAGCGATCCCACCCGCAAGTACACCCACGCCATCATGACCGAGGTCGGGGTTGCGGAGCGGCACAACACCGCGCACGCCGGAACCACCGTGGCGACGGGTGAGGCGATCGGTATCGTCGTGGCGACCGGAACCCACACCGAGCTCGGGCGAATCGCCCGACTCACCCAGTCGGCGCCGCGCACGGTGAGCCCGTTGCAGCGCGAGATGGGCTACCTCGCCCGCAACATCACCTACGTCGCGGTGGCCTTCGCCCTGGTGCTGCTGGTCGTCGCCGTTCAGGCGAACCTGCCGTTCCATGAGGCGCTCTTGTTCGCGGTGGGGTTTGCGAGCGCCGTGATTCCGCAGGGGCTGCCGGCCGAGGTGAACACGGCCCTCGCCCAGGCGGCCGGGGCGCTCGCGCAGCGGCAGGCCCTGGTCAAACGGCTCAGTGCCGTCGAAACCCTCGGCGCCACCGAGGTCATCTGCACCGACAAGACCGGAACCCTCACCAAGAACGAGATGACGGTCACCGAACTGGTCGTGGCCGGCCGCGACTACGTCGTGAACGGCATCGGCTATGCGCCAGAGGGAAGCATTGAGCGGGTGGGGAGCACCAACGCGACTGGATTCGCCGACCCGGGCGCAACATCCGCTGATCTGGCGCGTCTCACGGCGTTTCTGCGCACCGGTTTTCTCGCGAGCAATGCCCGGTTGCTCGCCCCCGACGACTCCCATGCCGGATGGCACATCCTCGGCGACCCCACCGAAGGCGCGCTCGTCACGGTCGCCGCCAAGGCCGGGGTCGACCTCGCCACGACTGAGCGCGAAGTGCGGGAGTTTCCGTTCGACTCCGCCCGCAAACTCATGACCTCCATTCGTGAGCGCCCGGACGGCACGCTCGTCGCGTACGTGAAGGGTGCTCCGGAGAGCGTCGTGCAACGCTGCTCGCACATCGACGACGGCGGCGCACTGCGGGCCATTACCGACGCCGATCGTGCGGCCTTTCTCGACCGGCACGCCGAAAAGTCCGACCGCTGCTTGCGCAACCTCGCCTTCGCCACCCGTACCGTCACCCCAGCGGATGCCGAGGCGGTCGACCCGCAGACCGTCGAACGCGATCTCGTGCTGCTCGGTCTGGTATCGATGGTCGACCCAATTCGCGAATCGGTACCGGACGCCATGCGCACCGCCCTGAACGCGCAAATCCGGGTGAACATCATTACGGGTGATTTCTCCCGCACTGCCGAGGCCATAGCCAAGCAGGCCGGCCTAAACAGCACGGACCAGCTGACCGTCGTCACGGCCGACGAACTGCGCAAGATGCCCGACGATGACGTACTCGCCCACGCTCTCAAGGGCTACACCGTGTTCAGCCGGGTCGACCCCGAAGACAAGACCCGCATCGTTGACCTGGTGAAGAAGTCCGGTCACGTCGTCGCCGTCACCGGCGACGGCATCAACGATGCACCGGCTCTGCGTCACGCCAGCATCGGTGTCGCGATGGGAGCGTCGGGCACGGATGTCGCCAAGGAAGCGGCCGAGATCGTGCTGCTCGACGACAGCTTCTCCACCCTCGTCGGGGCGATCGAGAAGGGCCGGGTGATCTACGCGAACATCGCAAAGGGTGTGCTCGCCTGTCTCACGTCGAATGTCGCCGAGCTGGTCGTCAACATCGTGAGCCTGCTCCTGGCCACGATCGCCGGCGTTCCCCTCGCCCTGAACGTGCTGCAGATTCTGGCCATCGACCTACTCGGCGAGTTGTTGCCCATCGCCGCGCTCGGCAAAGACCCGGAATCGGGCCGGATTATGAAGCGTGGGCCGCGCGATCCGAAATCGCACATCGTCAACCGGCGCAGCATCCGCGACGTGGTCTATTCCGGGTCCCTGATTGGCCTGCTGGCGATTGGCAACTACCTGCTGTTCTATGCCCGGGCCGGCGTCGACCCGTTCACTGACCCGCTCGATGGCCCGCTCACCGCCACGATCGTGGCCCAGGCCACCACCATGACCTACGTCACGATTCTGGTCTGCCAGCTGGTCAACATCATCCAGCGCCGCAGCGAACAGGGTGTGTTCAGCCGCTACCAGTTCGCCAACCCCACCTTCTGGCTCGCCTGCGCCTTCGGCCTGAGCGTGATGTTCGTGATCGTGTACGTGCCATTCGTCAACGTGCTGTTCTCGACCGGGCCACTCGGCTTCACCGACTGGGCCTTCGTGCTGCTCGCAGCTCTGATCTACCTCACCGTGCGCGAGACCGGCCGGATACTCGGCAGCAAGCGCCACCAGCTCGCCTAGCCGGCGCGGCCGGAATCCTGCTACTCGGTGAGCGACTCGGCTGCCTCGCACGGACTGGCTGTGGGGTCGGCCCGGTGCACGCTCGTAGCGAGCGCGCCGAGGAGCCCCGCGAGCCGGCGGGCGTCATCCGCTGCCATTGCCGAGAGGATGCTGGTTTCCACGTCGGCCACGCGCCGCTCGTAGCGGACGAGAACACTCACGCCCTCTGTTGTGGCTCGAATCTTTCGGGCCCTGCGATCACTCGGATCGGGAATGCGTTCCACGAGCCTGGCCTTCACCATTGTGTCGAGCAGGTAGGTGAGCACAGTGCGATCGATGGCCAGGTGAGCTCCGATGGCCTGCTGGGACGGCAGGTCGCGGTGGATGACGGTGGACAGCACCTGATAGCAGCGCACTCCCCCTGGCAGCCCCTCGACCGCGGTTTCCAGCTGACGCTGATAGCCACGCAGAACCATCGCGAGGTTCCACCCGAGGTCTCCCGGCACCGTGGCCGGCAGCATCGATTCGGTAGTCATGCAGGCCATCCTATCCCAGACACTGCTGTTGCATAGATAATCTTTCAAGCATATGATCTGTAGAACATCATAATTTGACGGGAGTCAGGCCATGAGAAGTCAGCACGCCATCACCATTGGCATTCTGGGAGCCGGGCGGGTAGGAACGGCCCTGGCTCGGCAGGCCGTGAAAGCCGGCTACCGGGTGCGCATCGCGACCAGCCAACCCGCAGCCGAGAATGCGACACGACGGGCACTCGCGCTCGCCGGCGACGACGCCGAGGCCAAGAGCTTCGTCGCGAACTTCATCGACCGCCTCGGCTACGACGTCGTCGATGCCGGATCGCTGGCCGCCGGCCGCTCTTTTCAGCCGGCCACCGAAATCTTCACCGGTAGCCACACCGCGAACCAACTGGTCTCGCTCATTCAGAAGGCTAGTCCGCTTGCGGACGCCGCCTAAATCACCCCCGCAAATGGAGAACACCTTGGAAATCGGCGCCTACAGCTTCGGCGACACCCAGCTCAACCCCGATGGCAGCTCGCGCTCCACCGCGGAGGCCATCAAAAACCTGTTCGACGCTATCGTGCTGGCCGATAAGGCCGGACTCGACTACTTCGGAATCGGTGAACATCACACCCTTTCGATGCCAGCTTCATCGCCCGGTGCGATCATTGCCGCCGCCGCGGCCGCGACGACGCGCATTAAACTGGGCAGCGCGGCGAGCATCATCGGAACGGATGACCCGGTGCGGGTCTTTCAGCAGTTCGCCACCGCCGATGCGATTTCTGGCGGTGGCCGCATCGAGATCACCGCCGGCCGCGGCTCCTCGGTCGAAACCTTTCCGCTGTTCGGCTACGAATTGAATGACTACGACGAGCTCTACGCCCAGAAGCTCGACCTGCTGCTCACGCTCAACAACAGCGCCACCGAGAACGTGACCTGGTCGGGGACCGAACGGCCGTCGATCCCCCAGCTCGACGTCGTGCCGCGCCCGGTGCAGGGTTCCCTGCCGATCTGGATCGCGACCGGCGGCAGCGCGCCGTCATCGGCCCGCGCCGGACGGCTCGGGCTGCCCCTCGCCTACGCCATCATCGGCGGACAACCGCACCGGTTCGCGCCCCTCGCCAACCTCTACCGGCAGTCAGCCAAACAGGCCGGCTACACCGGCGACAACATCAAGGTCTCCGTCGCGACCTTCGGTCTGGTGGCCCCGACCAAGAAGGAAGCCGTCGAGCGGATGTATCCGGGGTGGGTCAACCTCAACGTGGAGATGGGTCGGTTGCGGGGCTGGCCAGCCCCGCAACGCAGTTCCTATCTGGCGCAGGTCGACGCCCCCAGCGCCTACTTCGTGGGCGACCCCGACGACGTAGCGGAACGCATCGTCGCGCTGCACGGGCACCTCGGCCACATGCGTCACTTTCTGCAGGGCGACCACGGCGGACTCCCCCAGGAGCACCTGCTCGAGTCCATCACCCTGCTCGCCACCGAGGTCAAGCCCCGGGTAGAGCGCCTTCTGGCCGCGAAGTAACCCGCCCGTTAAGCACCTCTCGCTGGGGCTCCCCCGAATTTGCCTACCGGCGACCGGTCCGGGAAAATTGATCGACACACTTATCCGAACGAAGGTTGCCCAGTGAATCAGTCAGCACCCACCCCGGCCGAATACTGGGAGAACCGATACCGGGAGAACGGCAAGTCCTGGAGCGGTAACGTCAACGCCGCTCTCGAACGCGAGATTGCGGGAGTTGCCCCGGGAACAGCCCTCGACATCGGCAGCGGCGAAGGCGGCGACGCACTGTGGCTGGCACACAATGGCTGGAGCGTGACCGCAGTCGATATCTCACCGACGGCCTTGGCCATCGGTGCTGCGGCCCAGGGCCCCGAGGACGACGTGACCTGGGTGGCCGCAGACCTCGCCGACTGGACTCCGCCCGGCACCTATGACCTGGTCACGTCCACCTTTCTGCACTCTTTTGTCGAGCTTCCACGGGAGGCAATCCTGCGCCGGGCCGCCGCCGCGGTCGCGCCAGGGGGGCTTCTGCTCATCGTCGGCCATTCGGGCGCCCCGCACTGGCTGGCCGCGCACGAGGACGCCGACCTTCACGCCAACGAGCACCGAACGGACCAGGGCGAACACACGCACGATGACGCCGACCTGCCAACAGCTCAGGACGTACTCACGGCGCTGTTCCACGACAACGAGAGTCTCGATCGTGCCGAGTGGACCGTGCTCGCTCAGGGCCTGGTCGAACGCCCGATCGCCGCTCCCGATGGGTCAGAGTCAACCATCTTCGACAGCGTGTTGAAACTTCAACGCGCCTTGGTCTGACGCGCGAGGATATCCTCAACGTCATGACCCGCTATGTGATCGACGCTTCAACACTGCTGCATCTTGTTTCGACCGGTTTACGAATCGACGAGAGCCACCAGATAGTCGCGCCCAGCGTCATCCGCTCGCAGGCGCTTGCCCTGCTGTTGACTGCCGTGCGCGCCGGTGACCTCACCGATGCGCAGGCAGTTGAGCAACACGAGCGCCTCACCGAGCTGAAGATGCGGCTGCTCGGGGACCGGGTCTCACGTCGCACCGCCTGGCGGATCGCCCGCGATCACGGCTGGGATTCGACGTTCGAGGCCGAGTACCTCGCGGTTACGCTGCTGCAAGCAGACGCCCTCGTCACCGTCAACCCGGCCCTCGCCGCCAAAGCTGAAGGCATCGTGCCGCTGGCTGACCTCGCCGCCATAACTCACGCCTGATTGCGGCTGGCTACTCGTTATTGGCGAACGACCACCTCGGCAGCCCTGAACGACACCCGACTCGCCCGATCCGCCAGCATGATCGCGAGCGCTCCGAGCAGAACCGTGCCGCCGACGCGCAGAAGAGCGTCCACGCTCATCAGCCCCACGGTCACGAGCCCGAAGCCCTGCGTGCTGCCAACGGCTACGACCTGCATCAACAGCCACGAAACGGATGCTGCACCGACGACCCACGCCGGCACCCACGTGAACGGTGCCGGCACCACGCCGGTGCGACCGATTTGCACAACCGCCACGAGCGCCAGCGCGAATTTCACACAAGAGTCGACGTAGCCAAACGCCATCAGCCCAGCTGGCAGGGAGTCGTTGGAAAACTCGGAAGCGATGATGATATCCAGCACCGACCCGAGCAGCAGCCACGCGGCCAGCGCTGTCAGGGCGATGGTCCCGAGGGGACGACGGGCCGTTACGCTGCCCGATCCGCCGATACCGAAGGCGAACACGAGCAAAGCCGCGGAGAAGAGTGCTGGCCTGATGCTCCCGCCGAGCGGAATCAGGGACAGCGCGGGCTGCGCGACGCCGATAACCACCGTAGCGAGCAACAATGCTCCACCGATCAACCATGCGCGCGACGCATCAGACTCTGAGGGATGTGACTTCGTTGCCTCGACCATGGTCTCCAGCGTACTCAGGGAGTTCGCAGAGTCCATTTCCGTAGCCATACGCGCACAATTCAGCGCCTCGAGAAAGATCTGCCCAACCGCTCCGGCAGCTCAGCGTCGAGGTTGCCTCCGGTCGGTGCGGCGGTCGACTCATTTGTCGTTTTTCACCTCGGCGAAGCCTCCAACAGGGCCATCATTCGGCTATCGTCACCCCGGCAAACATTCTTTTGGGTTTTCTTTGGTGGATTTGTTGGGTTTAGTGCTTGTGGCATGATTTTTCCTCGGGAATGTCGGTGGTCGGGTGTTGAGTTGAATCATGAACGACCTGGCGTTGGAGCTCACCCGGACGGCGGTCGCTGTGGCCGCTTTGGGCGATTCCAGTGCTGAGTTCGCCGGTTTGAGCGATGCGGAGGTGCTCGCCGCGCGGGGTCCGATCGCCGCGTTGCTGCGGTTGACGAACACGGCGGCGGCGCGGCTGGCTGGCACGATCGCCGAGCGGTCGCGGCCGCAGCTGGGCCAGTCCGGGCTGTCGGCCCGGCACGGGTTTGGTAATCCCACGCTGATGGTGCAGCACGCCACCGGCCTCAGCCGCATCGAGGCCGGGCACCTCTGCGACACCGGCTACCTCGGAATCCTATTCAATCAGACCGGGCAACCCCTCAATATGGGACGCGAGCAACGCCTCTTCAACCGGGAACAACGAAGAGCCCTCGCCGTGCGTGACGGCGGATGCCGTTGGCCGGGCTGCGACCGACCACCCGCCTGGACCGAGACACACCACATCGAAAACTGGGCTGACCTGGGACTATCCAAAATCGACCAGGCCATACTGCTCTGCGCCCACCACCACCTGCTCCTCCACAACCAACACTGGAAGATCCTGCTCCGCGGCGGCCACCACTGGCTACAATCCCCCACCGACATCGACCCCAATCAAACCCTGATCGCCCTCCCCAGCAAGAACCCACTCATGTACGAGCAGGTTGGGCCCGACCCACACCAGCTCACCACCCCGATGGCCGGCACCGCACACAGCCGCACGTCACGAGATGGCGGTCTCGACAAGCTCGACCAACGACGTGGGGACGACCCGAGATCGGCCCAGCCGCACGACGACTACCAAAACTAGGCATTCATCAGGATGAGACAGCGGTAGCTGACACCGCAGAAACTGAGCATTCATGCGAGTTGGCATGGACTTCATGGAACGCGAGTAGCCCCCCGCTACACGATTCGTCCTCCCGCGGATTGACCGTGCGCGCGATGGCCGTGACGGGCGCAGCATCCGCTTTCGGTAAGCGGATGCTGAGCCTTACGCACGGCTCTCGGTTAGTCCTCGCGCTCGCGCTCCCGCTCGAGCTCGTGCTCGATCTCGCCGTAGCGCGGTGCGGCCAGGCTGAGCGTCTCGCCGCGGAAGAAGGCCGGTCGCACCCGTGACTGCACGAGCATGATGACGACGCCGATGAGCAGAATCGCCATACCGAGCACGAAGACCAGACCAAGTCCAAAGATCTCGGAGCCGCTGCCGTAGTTCGGGTCCATGCTGTCGATGAGGGTGGTGCAGAACAGCACCGTCAGAATGATGCCGCCGACCAGTGGAAACACGAAAGTGAAAAAGGCGTTCCGCACGGTGGCGAACCACTGCCGGCGAAAGTACCAGACGCAGGCGAACGCGGTCAGACCGTAGTAGAAGCAGATCATCATGCCGAGGGTCGTGATGGTATCCCAGAGCACGTCTTCGCTGACGAAACGCATGATCGTGTAGAAGCCGGCGGCAACAACTGCGGAGGCGATGGTCGCATACCCGGGGGTGAAGAATCGCGGGCTGACCTTGGCGTAGGCCGGCGGCAGCGCGCCGTAGTGGCCCATCGCGAGCAGGGTTCGGGCCGGTGACACGAAGGTGGACTGCAGCGACGCTGCGGAGCTGGAAAGCACGGCGATCGACATGAGTACGGCGAACGGGCCGAGCGCCGGTCCCGCCAGAGCGAAGAAGACGTTGCCCTGAATCTCGGGATTGCCCAGGCCCACACCGACGCCGCCGACACCCGCGAAGGAGATAGCGGCAATGGCGACGAACAGGTAGAGCACCATAACGATGATCACGGTGAGGGTCGCGGCGCGGCCCGGCGTCGAGCGGGAGCCCTTGGTTTCCTCCGACATGGTCAGGGTGACGTCCCAGCCCCAGAAGATGAAGATCGACAGGCTCAGTCCGGCCGCGAAAGCCGAGAATGAGCTAACGGCAAAGGGGTCAAACCACGACAGCGACACCGGAGTCGGGTCGAAGGCTGATCCGTTGGCGATGTGGATGAATGCCATGACACCAAAACCCACCAGCACGATCAGCTGAAATCCGACCAGCCAGTACTGCACCTTTTGCGTGGTCTGCATGTCGCGATAACTGATCCAGGTGGCAGCGAAGATGAACACCAGGCAGGTGCCAACGTTGATCCAGGGATTGCCGGCGAGCCCGGCGATTTCGGCGCTGTTTCCGAAGATCTGCGAGAGCATCAGGTAGAAGAAGTCAACGGCGATGCCAGCCAGGTTGCTGAGCACCACCACGGTCGCGGCGATGAGCCCCCAACCGGCCATCCAGCCGATCCACGGGCCGAAGGCTCGCGTCGCCCAGGTGAAGCTCGTACCGCTGTCCGGCATGGCCTTGTTGAGTTCCCGGTAGCCCAGGGCCACGAGCAACATGGGGATGAACCCGGCGACGAAGATAGCCGGCAACTGCAATCCCACTTCGGCGACCGTCGGGCCAAGAGCCCCGGTCAGGGTGTACGCCGGGGCGATGCAGGAGATACCGATGACGACGGCCCCGACCAGCCCGACCGAGCCGGCGCTCAGGCCCTTCTTGGAGATTCCTCCCGACGGCTTCTCAACGGCTGCACTGGCGTTGATTTCTAGTGTCATGCTCTCTTACTTCCCCACCGTCACGGTGAAATCTCGCGGAACCACGATGAGTGGCACCGGCAATTCGCGCAGCATCTTCGCCGCGATCGAACCCAGAAAAAGTCGATGAGGTTGCGCCAGCCGGCTGGACCCCACAATGCAAATTTCAGAACTGTCCCAGTGCAGGCCGCGCACGGCATGCTCGACGCTGCCTCCGGAGGCGACACTTGCGGTGACGTCGAGCCCATCCATCAGGTGTTCGGTGGCATAGTCGAGCACAGCCTGGGCATGGTCGGCGGCCAGTTGAATGGTTTGGGCATCGGCGCCGGGGCGGTCGATCGCAACGAGCGAGACCAACCGAAGCGGGGCATCCACCGTGCGTGCCAAGAGGATGCCGGCCGTCAGCAGTCCGTCGGCGCCCGGTTTGGTACCGACCGCGCAGGTGACCCGCCCGATCGGTTCGTCGGTGCCCATCACTCGGCTGCCCTCGGGAGCGAGTGCCACCGGCACCGGGGAGGAGTGCAACAGCCCACCGGCCACGCTTCCGACCGCGAAACGCCCGAGCAGGCCGTGGGTGGCCGCCCCGACCACGATCAGGTTCGCCTGAAGTCGGGCGGCCGCAGCGAGCAGCCCTTGGGTGAAGGAATCTGCGTGTTCGAGGTGGGTGTGCACGGTGATTCCGGCGGGCACGAGGGTGCGCGCTTCAGCCAGCCACTCCTCAGCCGTTTCGAGCAGGAGCCTGTCGTAGCCGGGATCGGTGGGCGTAAGGGTCGCCCGCTCTCCCCCGTTGAGCACGAGCACGATGTCGAGTTCGGCGCCGGGCGCGCGGGCAAGACGCACACCGAGGGCGAGGGCATCCGCTCCCGCCGGAGTCGCGGTGTAGCCGACCAGAAACCTCACGCGGTCGTCAAAACACGCGCGGCAATGATCGCCAGAGCGGTGTCGTGCCCCACCCGGATAGCGCCGTCAACGTGCTGGTAGCCCTTGCCAGCCATGTCGCTGCACGAGAACGAGATCGGACCGACGGGGCTGCGCAGTTCGGCGCCGTACCTGGCCAGTCCGCCCATGTCGAAGCTCGCGGCGTAGGCGCCGCGGGTCCATTCCTCGGAGCCCCAGTCACTTTCGTAATACACGACCGGGTGCAGGGCCTGCTCGCCGTAGTAGTGCGAGAGCGATTCAAGGATTCTCGTCTTGCGCTCGTCGGCGCTCAGAGCGAAGACACCATCCGCTTGCTCGTCGGAGACAAACCCCACGAGGGTGCCGCGGGGGTCTTCGAAATTGGTGTTGTCGTAGGCCTCGTGTACCAGCTCGTACGGGCTGAAGGCGGTGCCCGAGAGATCGTCGGCACGCCAAAACGGAGTCTCGTAGACGGCGTGCACCTTGATCACCAAGCCCATGGAGAGGTGCTGGTGCAGCTGCTGCTGGCGGCGCGGCAGGGGCGGATCGAAGCTGATCCGGCTGATCAGTGGCGGCGGAACGGCGACGATGGCGTGCCGGGCGGTGACCGTCATACCGTCGGCTACGGCCGTAACTTTGCCCTCGCTCCAGGCCAGGCTGCGCACCGGCTGCCCCAGAAAAACGTCGCTGCCGAGCCTCTCGGCCAGGAGCAGCGGCACCTGCTGCAGACCACCGACCACACGCTCGTCGAGGATGAAGTCTGCGTCGACGAGGTTACTGAACGAGCCGGCGCTGGCGGCCATGAGCAGGGCCTGCAACGCCGAGAAGGAGTGCGCCGGCTTGGTGAGCATGGCCCCGGCGATGAACATGCCGATGTTGTCGCGGGCTTCCTGGTCGTCGGTTTGGGTCTCCAACCACCGGTTGAACGACACCTCATCGAGTTCTTTGGCGAGTGGATGCTCCCACGGGCAGTCCGGGTTGATCTCGGCCACGAGGGCGTCGAGCTTCTCAATCAGGCCCACAATTTGCGCTTCGGTGCCGGCCGGAACCGGAAAAATCTCGCCATCGAATCGGCTGACAACGCCGGCACCATTGATGTACACGTTCTGACCGGTGCGGTAGCGCGGGTAGGTGGCCAGGCCCAGCTCGGCCAGCATGTCCTTGAGGGCCTGCTGGTCGGGTGACACCCACTGGCCGCCAATTTCGAGCATGGCACCCTCGATCCGATCGGTCCACAGGCGCCCGCCGACGCGGTCACGGGCTTCGAGCACGGCCACGCTGAGGCCGGCTTTCTGTAGCGCTGTGGCGGCGGTGAGACCGGATGCCCCGGCGCCGATAATAACGACGTCACGATCAATCGTGGTCATGGTTGCTCCTGTGTTCTGGGGGGGGGGTTAGGACGCGGGGATCAGGGTGTATTTGGTCGAGAGGTACTCGTGGATGCCTTCGAGGCCACCTTCACGACCCAGACCGGACTGCTTGACACCACCGAATGGTGCAGCGGCGTTGGAGACGAGACCGGTATTCAGGCCCATCATTCCGGTGTCGATACTGTCGATCATACGGTGTCCACGTACGATATCGGTGGTGAAAACATAACCTATCAGACCATATTCGGTGTCATTTGCCATTTTGATGGCCTCTTCGTCTGTTTCAAAGGTTCTGATACCGACGATCGGTCCGAAAATCTCTTCCCGCACCATCCGACTGTCGGCGCTCACGTTGGCCAGTACCGTCGGCGCATAGAACGAACCAGGCCCTTCGCTGCGCGTGCCGCCGGTGAGCAGGGTTGCACCGTGCGTGAGGGCGTCCTGCACCAGGGACTCCATGTTGTCGACGGCTGCGTCGGTCACGAGCGGTCCGAAGTTCACCGTGGGGTCAATGCCGGGGCCCTGCACGAGCTCGCTCACCCGCGCGGTCAGCCGACGGCCGAATTCCTCGGCAACAGAAGCGTGCACGATGAATCGGTTGGCCGCCGTGCAGGCCTGGCCGGTGTTGCGAAACTTCGCGAGCATGGCGCCGGTGACAGCTTTCTCGAGATCGGCGTCAGCGAACACGACGAAGGGAGCATTGCCGCCGAGCTCCATCGAGGTGCGCAGCACGTTCTGGGCCGCCTGCGCGATGAGCGCACGCCCGACCACGGTCGACCCGGTGAAGCTGAGCTTGCGCAACCGCGGGTCGGCGATGATCGGGGCGGACACGGCCTGCGACTGGGTCGTCGTGATGACGTTGACGACACCGGTCGGCACGCCAGCATCCGTCAGCAACTGCACGAACAGCAGGGTGGTCAGCGGGGTCAGCTCGGCGGGTTTGACGACGACGGTGCAGCCTGCAGCGAGCGCCGGCGCGATCTTGCGGGTAGCCATCGCGAGCGGAAAATTCCACGGTGTGATCAGGTAGCACGGGCCCACCGGCCGCTGGGTGACGACCATCGTGCCGGTGCCCTCCGGGGTGGCACCGTAGCGGCCGCTGATGCGCACGGCTTCCTCGCTAAACCAGCGCAGAAACTCGCCGCCGTAGCTGACCTCGGAGTTGGCCTCGGCGATCGGCTTTCCCATTTCGAGGGTCATGAGCGTGGCAAAGTCGTCGCGTCGCTCCTGCAGCAGGTCAAAGGCCCGCCGCAGAATTTCGGCGCGTACCCGTGCCGGGGTGGCCGACCATGAGCTCGCTGCCCGAGCAGCCGCATCGAGCGCCCGGGCGCCATCGGCGACGGAGGCGTTCTGAATGCGCTTGAGAACCTGCCCGGTCGCCGGGTCGGTCACCACGATCAGCTCCCCGGTTCCGTTCACCCACCGGCCGTCGATGTACAACTGGTCGGGTACCCTGGCCAGCAGTTCGACCTCCGTCGACCGCAGAACGGCACCGTCGATCACGGCGCTCACGCGGCGGCCGAATCGGCAGCGAGTGCGTCGGCAAGAACCTGCAGGCCCTCGAGCAGCAGGGCGTCGGGAATGCTCAGCGGCGGTAGAAAGCGGATGACGTTGCCGTAGGTTCCGCAGCCGAGCAGGATCACGCCCTGCGCGTGAGAGGCGGCGATGACCCGACCGGTCAGCGCAGCATCCGGCTCCCCCGTTGCGGGGTCGACGAGTTCGATGGCCATCATGGCGCCGCGACCGCGTACCTCAATGATGCGCGGATCGGCCTCGGCGAGCGCAGCGAGGCGATCACCCATGATCTGTCCGATGGTGGCCGCGCGAGCCACCAGGTTGTCCGTCTCGTAGGTGTCGATGGTGGCGAGCGCTGCGGCACAGGCGAGCGGGTTGCCGCCGTAGGTGCCACCGAGGCCTCCGGCCTGCGGCGAGTCCATGATGTCGGCGCGGCCGGTGACGGCCGACAGCGGCAGGCCGCCGGCGATGCCCTTGGCGGTGCAGATCATGTCCGGCACGATGCCCTCGTACTCACAGGCGAACATGTGTCCGGTGCGGGCGAATCCGGTCTGGATCTCGTCGGCGATGAAGACGACCTCGTTGGCGCGGCACCAGGCCAGCAGAGTGGGCAGAAAGCCCTGAGCCGGAACGATGAAGCCACCTTCGCCCTGGATGGGTTCGATGATGATCGCGGCGAGGTTGCTCGCGCCGATCTGCTTTTCGATCTGCGAAATGGCCCGGTTCGCCGCTACGACACCGTTCAGGCCACCGTCGCGCAGCGGGTAGGACATCGGCGCACGGTAGACCTCGGGAGCGAACGGCCCGAAGCCGCTCTTGTACGGCTGATTCTTGGCGGTCAGGCCCATGGTGAGGTTGGTACGACCGTGGTAGGCGTGATCGAAAGCCACAATGGCCTGCTTGCCGGTGAAGTGCCGGGCAATCTTGACGGCGTTCTCGACCGCTTCGGCACCGGAATTGAACAGCACGCTGCGCTTCTCGTGGTCACCTGGCGTGAGCCGATTCAGGGCTTCGGCCACTTCGATGTAGGAGTCGTAGGGCGCCACGGTGAAGCAGGTGTGGGTGAACTGGGCCAGCTGGGCGGCGACGGCCTCGACAACGCGCGGGGCGCTGTTGCCGACCCCGGTCACGGCAATGCCCGACCCGAGGTCAATGAGCGAATTGCCGTCGATGTCAACGAGAACGCCTCCGCCGGCGGCCACGACGTAGACGGGCAGCGCCACGCCGATGCCGGCCGAGACCGCCTGAGCCTTACGTTCGCTCAGCGCTCGCGACTTTGGCCCGGGGATGCTCGTGACCAGCTTGCGTTCCTGAGCCAGCGAGGGACCACCGAGCGGCGTGCTGGTGGGGCGAGCGGGAGCTACGAGTGTCATGAGGGTTCCGATCGATGCGAAGGGCGATATCGCGGCACGACGCCGCTGTGCCAGAGCAGCACGGGGCAATGCTAGGCAGAAAGAGCTCGCCCAGCTCTATCCCACCTGTATAGTTACGGCATGCCAACTCGCCGTTCTGTATAAACACCAATGCTTCCCACCCTGCGCCTGCTCCTCGCTGATCCACATCTCGGGCTCAGCCTGATCGGAGACCCCGAACCCGCTGTGATTGGGGCGATGCTCGAGAGAACGGTTGAGTGGGTGCACAGCTCGGATCTGATCGACCCGACCCCGTTCCTCTCCACCGATCAGGTGCTGCTCACGACCGGCACCCAATTCGGCACCGATACGGCAGCGGATGCCGAATTCCTCCCCTACGTGCAGCGCCTGGCTACCCGAGGCATCACCGCCCTCGGTTTTGGCACCGAGGTGATTCGGAACGGCACACCCGACGCACTGCTCGCGGCCTGTCAGACGTTGGGGCTGCCGCTGTTCGAGGTTCCCTACCGCACCCCGTTCATTGCCGTGGCCCGGGCGGCCGGCGACCTCGTGGCCGAGGATCGATTCGCCCGCGCCACCTGGGCGCTCAAAGCACAACGCGCCATCGCGCTCGCGGCGCTCCGCCCCGACGGGTTGAGCGCGACCCTCGCCGAACTGTCCACCCAGCTCGGCCATTGGGTGGCCCTGTTCGATGCCAGCGGCACCCTCGACCGGGTGTTTCCCCGCGAGACCTTCACCGCGGCCCGGGATGCTCTCGCCACCGTGCAGCACGAGGCCCGGCGTTTATTGGCCCGCGGCCAGCGTTCCAGCAGCACCGTCAACGCCGGCGGCGAGACCCTCACCCTGCAGACCCTCGGTGGCCACGACCACCTGCGCGGCGTTCTCGCCCTCGGCGGTCCTCGCGCCCTCGACCAGGCCAGCACCGAGGTCGTCACGAGCGTGATCGCACTCGCCGGCCTCGCTCTGGAGCAGAACAACGCCCTCGACCGCGCCCAGGGGCTGCTGCGCACCGGCCTGATGCACACCCTGCTCGGCGGAGACCAGAAACTGGTCGAACACATCTCCATGCAAATGTGGGGTGCGCTCCCGGTCGGGCCGGTGCAGGTCGCCGTCGTCGACGCGCCGACGCCGCGCCGCGATGCCATTACCGACTACCTCGAACTACGCGTCGAAGACTCCCCCGGACAGTTGTTCTTTGCCCGCCAGGACGACACCATCGTGCTGTGTCTGGACAGCGCAGCCCACGACATCCTGGTGAATCTGTGCACGCTGTTCGACCTGCACGCAGGTCTGTCGGAGCCGAGCAGCTATCGCCAGCTGCCTCGAGCCCTCGATCAAGCCCAGCAGGGGCTCGCCAGGGCCAAAGAGGGCGCGCCGGGCGTGACCGAGTTCGGCGTCGTCGCCCGGCAGGGCGTGTTGGCCCTCCTGGCGAGAACGGATGCCCGCGAGGTCGGCCTGGCTACGCTCGCGCCGGTGCTCGCACACGATCGCGTTCACGGCACCGAGCTGCTCGGTACCGTGCGCGCCTGGCTGCTGTGCAACGGGCACTTCGGGGAAGCCGCGGCACAGCTCGGCGTGCACCGCCACACGGTGCGCGCCCGCATTGCGCAGGCGGAGCAACTGCTCGCCCGCGACCTCGGCTCGTTTCCGGCCCGCGCGGATGTCTGGGCGGCCCTGCTCGCGACCGACAACGCCGTTCTCTAGCCGATCAGGCCTTGAGGGTCCATGGCTTGCGCCGCACCAGCACGTGGCCGCGGCTCGTGCTGAGGCGGGTCCACAACCCCGACTCGAAGAGTTGCACCGGTTCGTCGTCGGCGAGAAACCCCAGGCTGAACGCCGCAAAACCGGCTCCGGTCGGCACGAATTCGAGCCCGTCGACCTGACGACCCCACACCTCCGAGCGCACGCGCTCAACGATCAACTCGCCAGCGCCCTCCGGGACAGTGGCGGCAACCTCGTCGATTCCCGCTCGAGCGGCCGCTTCGAGGCGGGCTGCCGGAGTCTGGCCGTGCGGTTCCCAGCCGCCCTTCGGCGGGGAGATGCCGGCCCAGGTCACGGTGTTCACCTCGAGAGGAACGGTCACCGTTACGGGCAGGGTCAGGTCAAGCGCGGTGGATTCGAGGCGTTTGAGGCGTTCCAGCAGGGACCGCACCGGCACGACCTTGTCGATTTCCACCGGCTCCTTCAGCGCGAAGGTGCGCAGGCCGAGAACCGTCGGGCTCGCATCGAGCAGACCCCGCGGATAGAAGATGGCGGTGTACACCGCCAGAACGCCCTCCGCGGCCATGAGGCGCACGGAACCGTCGAGAACACGCCCGGAGCGTGAGAGAAACACGATCAGGTCGCTGAGGGATTGGGAATCGGTAAGAGTGAATGAGTGGCTCATCATCTCCTAAACTACCAAGATACGAAACATCCGCATGCCGCGGTCGCGAACTTGCCCGAGGAGACAGCATGCACAAGCCGATGGAAGGTCTCCTGGCCGTCCTCGATCTGACTGACACCGGTGCGCGCACCAGCGAAGACATTTTTACCGGTCCGTCCCAGTGGATGCCACTTGGCCGAGTGTTCGGCGGGCAGGTGCTGGCCCAGTCGCTCGTAGCCGCGATGCGCACCGTGCCCGACGAACGCCACGTGCACTCGATGCACGGCTATTTTCTGCGCCCCGGCGACGTCAACCAGCCGATCACATTTTCGGTCGAACGCATTCATGACGGCCGCTCGTTCTCCACCCGCCGCACGCAGTGCTACCAGGACGGCGTGCCGATCCTGTCGATGATCGCCTCGTTCCAGGACGCCGACGACGGCCTGGAACACCACATCGAGATGCCCACGGATATCCCCGACCCGGAGAGCCTGCCGACGGCATCCGATTCACTCGCCCACATCGACCATACGGTGGCCCGCTACTGGGCAAGCGAGCGCCCTTTTGATATGCGGCATGTTCCCTCGCCGATCTATCTCAAGGTCAACGGTGAGCACACCTCCCGTCAGGCCGTGTGGATGAAGACGTTCTCCCCGCTGCCCGACGACCCCGACCTGCACCGCGCAGCTCTGGCCTACGCCAGCGATTATTCGATCATGGAGCCGATCATGCGTCGGCACGGCGTCGCCTGGGCCTCGCCGGGATTAAAAGTCGCGAGCCTGGATCACGCCATGTGGTGGCACCGCTTCGGTCGGGTCGACGAGTGGCTGCTCTACGTGCAGGATTCCCCGAGCGCGCAGGGGGGCCGCGGCCTCGCCACCGGCAGCATCTTCAGCCGCGAGGGCGTGCTCCTGGCCACCGTCGCGCAAGAGGGCATGCTGCGCGTGCCTATCGTTCTCGAGTAGCGCGGCTACCAGGTTGGTTGGGATTCGAGCAACACCCGCTCGTCGGGCATCCACCGAATATCCACACTGGCGATGTCGTTCTCGGCGACGCTCGTGGTGCCGGCCGCGCTGATCGTCGTGCCGGGCCCCGCGATCCAGCTGGCGACGAGGCTCTCCTGACCATCCCGGTCGGTTACGAACAGGGCGTACGGCTGCGGCCCAAAATCGTTGCCGCTCTCGGCATAGCTGCAGCTCGCATCGATGCGGGTACCCCAGTCTTCGCCGGTCAGGCGAAACGTAGCGGTGAGCGGGCTGGGAACCACCGCGGTCATGGCAACGGCCGTTTCGCGCACGCTACGGCTGGGCTGCTCGAGCCAGGCCGGCACGACCAGGGCAGCGGATGCCGCGATCGCCGCCGCCGCGACCACGGCGCCAGCCACGAGCAGCCGGGTCCGCCGGGTGCGCGCCCTGGCCGCCTGCACCAGGCGGGGCAGCAGCGTGGCGGAGCGGACGGCATCCGTTGGGGCACCCGAGGTCTGGCCGAGCTGCAGGGCCTGGTCGAGCTGCAGGGCCTGGTCGAGCGGAACCTGTGCCAGCAGCCCGGGCAGGCCTACGAGGTGGGCGACCGCCTGGCTGCAGGCCTCGCAGTCGTTGAGGTGACGTTCGTAGTCCCGCCGGTCCCCCGGTGACAGGGCGCCGAGCACGTAGGCGCCATCCCAGTCGCCGTACGGATCTGCTGGGGCGTTCATCGTTCCGTCACTCCTCGCTCCTGCAGGGCCAGCCGCAGGGCGCGCAGGCCATAGTGCAGCCTTGATTTGACGGTCCCTTCGGGAATGGCGAGGTCGCCGGCGGTCTCGGCCACGGACTGACCCCGATAGTACGCGCAGACGATGACCGCCCGGTGGTCGACTGAGAGGTCGTGCAGGGCATCCGCGACCAGCCAGGCGTCCAGCAAAGCGTCGGTCTGGTCGTCGGTGGGCACCTCGGGCAGCTGGTCGGTCGATATCTCGTGCCGGGCCCTGGCCGAGCGACGATCGTCGATCACCAGGTTGCGGGCCACCGTGAAAAGCCAGGCCCTGGCCGATACTTCGGTTTGGTCAAGCAGGCGGGGGCGTCGCCAGGCGCGCAGCAGGGTCTCCTGCACGACGTCGTCGGCGAAGGCGGGGTCGCGGGTCAACCGCACGACATATCGCCACAATAGCGCCGCGTGTTCGTCGTGGAGGGCTTGCAAGAGTTCGGTACGCTCATCGGCCATGACCTACCTCCACTGCTTAACACGCCGTGCACGCGTGTTCGGTTCACCACTACCAGTTTTCGGGAACTCTAGCCGGAGAGTGTGAGGTTGTCAGCGGCGGGCGAACTCGATCGGTGCGTCGAGATACGGCGTCCAGGCCCTGCGTTCGGTGTCATTGATGCGGCGCGGTCGCTCGCTCGCGGCGTCGACGAGCACAATGGTGGTGTTCGCTCGGGCATATAACAGCTCGGGAAGGACACCTTCCGGGCTGTAGACCTCGTAGCAGACGTCGAGGCTGGCCCCGCCGAGTTTGCCCAGCCACAGTCGCACGTCCAGCGGCTGGCGCAGGTAGGGTACCGGCGCGAGATACTCGATCTCCTGCCGCGCGATGAGCGTCAGGGTCGCCGCCCCAGGGCGGCCGTCGAGCACGGCCGTGCTCGCGCCGATCGCCCCATCGTCTTCGGTCACCCAGAATGCCAGGATGCGCGCCTCTTCGAGCAGGCGCAGCATCTCGGCATTGTTGACGTGACCGTAGGCGTCGAGGTCGGACCAGCGCAGGCGGATCGGTACGTGCAGCTTCACAGAGTCTCCGCGGTTAGCTTAGTCGCGCGTGAGCTTGCGGTAGGCGGAACGGTGCGGCTTGGCCGCATCCGGACCGAGACGCTCGATCTTGTTCTGCTCGTACGACTCGAAGTTGCCCTCGAACCAGTACCAGTTGGCTGGACTATCGTCGGTGCCCTCATAGGAGAGGATGTGCGTGGCCACCCGGTCGAGGAACCACCGATCGTGGGTGATCACCACGGCGCAACCCGGAAACTCGAGCAGCGCATTCTCGAGGGACCCGAGGGTTTCGACGTCGAGGTCGTTGGTGGGCTCGTCGAGCAGCAGCAGGTTGCCGCCCTGTTTCAGTGTGAGGGCCAGGTTCAGACGGTTGCGCTCTCCACCGGAGAGCACACCGGCCTTCTTCTGCTGGTCGGGGCCTTTGAAACCGAAGGTCGAAACGTAGGCGCGCGAGGGAATCTCGGTCTTGCCGACCTGGATGTAGTCCTGGCCGTCGGAGACGACCTCCCAGAGCGTCTTGTTGGGGTCGATGCCACCACGGTCCTGGTCGACGTAAGAGATGTCGACCGTTTCACCGATCCTGAGCTCGCCGCCGTCGAGCGGTTCCTTTCCGACGATGGTCTTGAACAGGGTGGTCTTTCCCACGCCGTTCGGGCCGATGATGCCGACGATGCCGTTCCGCGGCAGGGTAAAGCTGAGGTTCTCGATGAGCATGCGCCCGTCGAAGCCCTTTTCCAGCTTGGTCGCGTCGATGACCTGGGCGCCGAGGCGCGGGCCGACCGGAATCACGATTTCTTCGAAGTCAAGCTTGCGGGTGCTCTCGGCAGCGGTGACCATCTCTTCATAGCGAGCCAGTCGAGCCTTCGACTTCACCTGGCGGCCCTTGGCGTTGGAACGCACCCACTCGAGCTCGTCGGCGAGACGACGCGATAGCTTCGCGTCTTTCTTGCCCTGAACGAGCAGGCGTTCCTGCTTCTTCTCAAGGTAGGTCGAGTAGTTGCCCTCGTACGGGTACAGGTGTCCGCGGTCGATCTCGGCGATCCACTCGGCGACGTGGTCGAGAAAGTACCGGTCGTGGGTGACGGCGAGCACGGCGCCCGGGTACTTGGCGAGGTGCTGCTCGAGCCACAGCACGCTCTCGGCGTCGAGGTGGTTAGTGGGCTCGTCGAGCAGCAGCAGATCCGGCTTCTGCAGCAGCAGTTTCGTCAGCGCAACACGGCGCTTCTCACCACCGGAGAGGTTGGATACCTCGGAGTCCCCCGGCGGGGTGCGCAGGGCGTCCATGGCCTGTTCGAGCTGGGAGTCGAGGTCCCAGGCATCCGCTGCATCGATGGCTTCCTGCAACACGCCCATTTCGGCGAGCAGGGTATCGAAATCGGCGTCGGGCTCCCCGAGGGCGAGACTGATCTCGTTGAAACGGTCGACCTTGGCTTTGATCGGCCCGACACCCTCCTGCACGTTCTCGAGCACGGTCTTGCTCTCGTCGAGCTGCGGCTCCTGCATGAGGATGCCGACGCTGTAGCCGGGGGAAAGTCTTGCCTCGCCGTTGCTGGGCGTGTCCAGGCCAGCCATGATCTTGAGGATGGTGGACTTTCCGGCACCGTTGGGGCCGACGACACCGATCTTGGCACCGGGAAAGAAGGACATGGTGACGTCGTCAAGGATCAGCTTTTCGCCGATCGCCTTGCGAGCGCGGACCATTGAGTAAATAAATTCGGCCATAGTGTTTACCAGTCTATTTGCCGGCTGGCCCCGACCAGACACAAACCGGTCGACAGAATGGGTGCGACCACGCTGTGGAAGCCGTCGCTGGCCGGCCCGATCTGGCCGATCAGGCATTCGCCGGCGAACCGCACCGAGAATTGCACCGCGTCGGCAGCAAGGTCGGCCTGGGTACGATCGAAGGTCAACTCCATGGCGGCGCGGTCGAACCCGCCGGCCACGAGCGCGTCGACGTAGGCGCGTCCGTCGGCGGCCGGGTTGGCCGTGGTGACCGCCGCGGCCAGAAAGTTGAAGTAGCCGAGGTTGTCGGCGGCGGTTCCCCGGGGTAGCAGAGCGGGGCCGGGGTCAGGATCGGGTGTCGCCGATGGCTCCGGTATGGCCGTGTCGGCGGACGCCGTCCCGCTGGACGCCGGCTCCACCGGGCTGCCCGAGCAGGCTGTCAGGCTGATCGCGACGAGCAGCACTGCGCCCACCGCTCCCACGGTTTGCCACGAGCGGCGGGGGCGCCATCGCTTCGAACCCGTCGTCATTGTCTGCCCTGCTGGTTCTGCCACGCTCACGAACTGCCTCCCCCGGTCCACGCACGTGGACGATGTTACGAGTCTAAACGCGCAAACGCATCCTGGTCAGCGTCGTTATCGGTGGGAACAAAGCCGTCTCCGGCAAGGTCGCTGCGCCCGGGGTCAGCCTCGTACGCAGCGAAGGAGTCGGCGGATTCAAAGAGTTCAACCGGTTCCGGCTCGTTCTGCTCGGCACTGCTCTGGTCGGCACTGCTCTGGTCGGCACTGCCCTGCTCGGCACCGGTACGGGTCGGTGCCGCGCTGCGCACCGGCGTCGTGGTGTACCAGGTGAGGTCGTGACCGACAGAGTCAGCAAGGATCTCAACGGAAGTCCCGGATTTTTCTGCGTTGGTCCATTGCGAAACGACCAGCCGACCGGTGACGAGAACGTGCTCGCCTTTATTGAGCGACTTTCCCGCATTCTTGGCCAGCTGGCGAAACGTCGTGACGGAGTACCAGCAGCTCTCGTCGACGATCCATTCGTTTGTCGCCTTGTCACGGTGGGTCTGGCGGGAGGCCAACCGAAAAGTGGTGATCGGAGACCCGTTCTTGTCGAAGGTCAAACGGGGGACCGTGCCGATGACTCCCGATATTGTGATGTGGTCGCTCATGGTTTCTCCCGGCACGGTGATCGCGTGAAAACGCAAGCGCAAGGCGCCAGGCGTTCCGCCGGCGCACACGACCCGGGAACGACAACTCGTGCCAGTCTTCGTCGTTCCCAGGTCGCACACTGCGAGTGTGCCGCGTCAAGGAACCTCTCGGTGCCGGCCGCGGAAAACGGTGGAGAATCCTGCCACCGAACGGCTGGGGAGGAGAAGCTAACCGACGAGGTATTCGGAATACGACTTGCGAATCTTGTTGACCTTCGGCACCGCGACAGCCATGCAGTAGCCCTGACCGGGATTCTTGTTGAAGAAGTCCTGGTGGTAGTCCTCGGCCTCGTGATAGTCGCCGAGCGGTTCGATCGTGGTCGTGATGCCGGAGCCCCACCACTCACTGGCCCGCTCACGAGCCGTTTCGAACAGCTGCTTCTGCTCATCGTCGGTGTAGAACATTGCCGACCGGTACTGGGTACCCACGTCATTGCCCTGGCGGTTGAGTTGGGTCGGATCGTGCAGTGTGAAGAACACGTCGAGAATGACGCTGGCCGGAATCACGTCGGGGTCGAAGGTCACGGCGACGGCTTCGGCATGGCCGGTGCGCCCGGTACACACCGCGTCATAGTTCGGGTTGGCGGTGGTGCCGCCGGTATACCCGGACACCACGTCGCTCACTCCGCGTAGGACCCGATAGACAGCATCGAGACACCAGAAACATCCACCTGCGACCACAAAAGTTTGCACCCGATCAGCCTAACTCGTCCGTCGCTCCGCCCACAGTTGTAACCGGCGTTCACGCCGTCTGTTCGCCCAAAGCGGATGTCGGTGGTCACCCATACGGTGAAGGAAACACCTGCGGCCGGCTGGTATCACGCATTCGCAACGAAGGAGCTCGAATGTCCACTCTCACTGCGCCACGTACTCGCGCAGCCATGCCTCCCGTGCGTGGCCGCAGCTTCATTCTCGTTCGCGACGGGCTCTGGCGCATCGTCGATGCCAGCGGCGCTGTCATCGGCTACATCGAATGCCACTCGGGGGACGACGGCGATCGATACAGCGCTCGCCGCGTGGTTTTCTCCACCCGCACCCACGACCTCGGCGTGTTCTGTCGCATCGGCGACGCGGTCGACTGCTTTCGCTAGCGGGCACCTAATACTGCATTCGCGTGGGGGCACGCCGCGTCTGGTCCCCGAGAACGGGGCGCGGCGCGGATAAAATCCACCACATGGAATGGTGGAATAACTTCGTAGCCTGGTTTACCGCGGAAAGCACCCGACCGCTGGTTTTCGCCGCGGTCGTGTTCGTCGGCGCGATCGTCATTGCCAGTGTGCTGGCGGCGTTGATCTCGCGCGGGGCCGTCAAACGCATCCTCACCCAGCGGGATCGCGAGATCAAGGTGGCCGCGATCGCGGCCCTCGTCGATGCCGCCACCGAGGCATCCGTCTGGAATTCACTGACACCGCAGGAGCAGGTTATGAGCGATCGTGCCGTCGGCCAGGCGGATATCCAAGTGCGGTTGTTGCCGATCCGCGGATCGGGAATTGCCGCGAATTGGGCCAACCACGAACTGTACGAACTCAAACGCACCTCCGCCACCTTCGGCTACCAGCTGGAGCCGGCCCTGGTTGAGTTTCGTGACCGCCTGGTCGAATGGCAGAACAAGCCGGCCCGCGCACGCAAGATCTTTCAGGGCGACCTGGACCGGTGGAAGGCGCAGAACTCCTCCACCGAGAAGAGCCTGCTCGCCGAGCAGGACGCATGGGTGGCCCAGCAGCATCACGATCAGTACGCGGCGAACGATTCCGCTCCGGCGCCGGTGCGGGCCGCACCGCTCACCCCCGCGACCGTGAACCGTGGGGCGGCATCCGCTTCACCGGTGTCGGCGTCCGATGCATCAACGGAGACGCAGCGTCTACTCGACGACGTGAACAAGCTCGAGGTGCGCAGCACCGACCCGCTGACGCGATCCTCGGCGGCCCCGACGCTCTAAACCTCGACGACACCACCAACGAGTCGGGGGGGGGGGGCGCGGGCCCCCCCCCCCCGACTCGTTTTTTCATCCCGTTCGGAACCTACTTCCACCACTCGTCAAAGAGGGAGGCTGGAACCCGACGCTTGTGCTCGGTGCTGAGGAAGCGCGCTTCGATGGCATCGGCCACCTCGTCTTCTACCGGCTGGCCTTCAAGAAAGTCGTCGATGTGCTCGTACTGCAATCCGAGATTGGCCTCGTCGGTCTGGCCGGGAGTGTGGTCGAGCAGGTCAGCGGTGGGATCCTTCAGGTAGAGCTGCTCTGGCGCGCCCAGCTCCATCAGCAGGGATCTGCCCTGGCGCTTGGTCAATCCGGTCAGCGGCAGAATGTCGGTGCCGCCGTCGCCGTACTTGGTGAAGAATCCGGTCACCGCTTCGGCAGCATGGTCGGTGCCTACCACGAGCAGACCAAGCTGGCCGGCCAGGGCATACTGGGCGATCATGCGGGAACGCGCCTTGACGTTGCCCTTGGTGAAGTCGGTCATGGCCACGTCGAGACTGGCCAGAAATTCGCTCTCGAACCCGTCGACGGCGAGTTCGATGTTGAAGGTTGCCTGCGAGGGCGGGCGGATGAAATCCAACGCGAGTTGGGCATCCGCTTCGTCGCGCTGCACAGCGTAGGGCAGGCGCACGGCCACGAAGGTCGCCGGGTGCCCCTCGGCGACGAGTTCGTCGACCGCCATCGCACACAGCCGGCCGGCGAGGGTGGAGTCCTGACCTCCACTGATGCCAAGCACAAAGCCCTGGGCGCCGGTTCGCTTGAGGTAGGCCTTGAGAAACTTCACCCGGCGGCGCACCTCGGCGGCCGGTTCGATGGTGGGTGAGACGTTGAGTTCCGCGATGATTCGCGCCTGGAGTTCTCGCATACTTGAATCTACCAATCCTCGGGAATGCGTGCTGCGGCAGCCTCCATAGGCCGATTATCCGCGCGGCGGGGCTCGCCGCGGGCGGCGTCGGCGGCGGCGGATTCTGGGAAGCCAAGACCCGCACGGCCCTGCAGCCCATGTTGCACGCGGCAGCGCTCGACCACTGCTCTCCGGCCGACCTCTTTCGCTGGACCCTCGACCCGGCCGCCGCCCACGACGCCGTCTCCATCCTGCTGAGCACGCCGGGCGCGGCCACCGGCTGGGGCGACTCGCTCCGGGCCACGCTCGAGGCCGACCCCCGCACGCGCGACTCCATCTGGCAAGGAGTCTCGCTCTCGTTGGGTGCCCTGGCCGACCCACGCGTACTGGATGCAGTCTCACCGCCAGAAGACGAGGGCTTCGACCCCGAAGCGTTCCTACGCAGCAACGGCACGCTCTATCTGCTCGCTACCGGTGCGGGCTCGAACAACTCGGCCGCACTCTTGTCCGCTCTCGTCGAGGACCTCGTTGAAACCGCCCGCCGCGTGGCCGCACGGAGCGCCGGTGCCCGGCGCGACCCGCCGCTGCTGCTCGCCCTCGACGAGATCGGCAACCTAGCACCACGCCCCTCGCTCCCGACCCTGATGGCCGAGGGTGGCGGCACCGGCATCACCACAATGCCGGTGTTGCAATCACTCACGCAGGACCGCACGAAGTGGAGCGACAACGCGGCCGGCACCATCTGGGACTCATCCAACGTCAAGATCGTGCTCGGCGGAGGCCCCAACTCACGGGGCTTGCACGATCTTTCGACCCTGATCGGTGACCGCGACGAAACGACAGACTCGACGACAACCGGCGATCGTGGCTCAAGGTCGTCGCAGCGCTCCATCCGCCGTGTGCCGATCATGCCGTCAGACACGATCCGCACCCTGCCCTTCGGCACCGGCCTGATCATGTTCCGAGCGGCGCCACCCATCATCGCGAGCCTGCAAATGCGGACCGCCCGCCCCGACCGCGATGAGGACTTCGTGCAGTTCGTCGTCGACGATGTCGCGCGTCGCCGCGATGCCGAGGCATCGTTCTACTCTCGCGCTGAATCTAGTTGATATCGCAAATCCTTGGCTCTTGCGAAGGGCGCAAAAGAGATTGCTTCGCTGTCGCAGTTGACGCTCCTGAGCGAGAATGTTCAAAGGGCGGGGTAAACGCGACACCTTCGGACTCGTAACCCGCAGCTCCCAGTATCCGTGCGGAGGTGCCCGCTCAGCGTCCGGCTTACGGTCACACTGTGTCATCGCCACCGCGATGTGCGCCGCCGTTCGGCTGGGCGAATTTCGAATACCGGGTATGCGGCCGCTACAGCTTCGAAGGCCGCGAGCGGGGCGTCCTTGTCGACCGGGATATGTGGCCGTCCCCCTGGTGCGCGCCGAAGGTAGTTCTTGATGATGGGCGCCCGGAGATTCACGTCGACCATGGTCAGAACGACGTCCCGCCTTCTGCCCGCACGGATAACGACCTGACCGTCTGCGGCGAGCACGTTGCGCACCCAGCGGGCGCCCGGGCCGGGCATAGAGACGACGTAGCGCCGACCGTCGACTTTGGCCGTCACCAGGGGAAGGGCGAGCCTGGTCCCGGACTTGGGGTTGACGGTGTCAAGGCGAATCAACCACCATCCCGTAAGGCCGGTCGCCGCGAGGCGGGCCATCGTGCGGTTGGCGCGCATAGCTGCTGCTCCGGGTCTGCCGCCCACGTACATCTCCCGGTGGCGTTCATTGAATCCCATGACGTCAAGTATCCGCCGCGGCGACCAAGCCAATGTCGAGAGCCAGTCCGTCCGAGTCCGCGGGGTACTCGCGGGGGCGAGGCATCGATATCGGTTCGGCCCAATTGCGCGCGAGCAACGAGTAGGCGCCGGCTGGCACCAGAACCGTGAGCACCGGGACAAGTTCCGCCCACAGGGCCACGGAATCCTGGCGGTCCTCCAGACGCGGCATGGCGACAGCCGCGGCGACGACGGCCACGGTTGCGGTCGCAGTCAGCTCGCCGGCGCCGAGATTCACGTACTTGCGTCGCAGTGTTTCTCGCCATTTTGGGCAACAGTACGCATTCGAGCGTACTAGTTCGAGTTTTTTCGCAGCATGCTATGTTCGATAAAACTCGTACAACGGATCTGAGGCCCTAATGAACATCATCGAGGAAGAATCACCTGCCTCCGCCCCCGGGCTCACAGACAACTGGCCGCAGCTGCGGATGCTGCTGGCGGCATCACTGGTTACCGCGGTCTTTGCGCTCTCGAATTCACCGACCCCGCTCTACGTGCGGTGGCAGGCGCAGCTCGGATTCTCGGACGGCACCCTGACGCTGATCTTTGCCGCGTACATTGCCGGACTGCTCTTGACCCTGCTGGTCGCCGGTCAACTGGCCGACCGATTTGGACGCAAACCTGTGCTCATCCCCGGCCTAACGCTGGCGATTGTGGCGTGCACGCTGTTCGCTGTCGCCGACTCCGTCACGGTCCTGGTCCTTGCGCGGTTTCTGACCGGTATCTCCGTCGGCGTCATCGTCTCGGCCGGAATCGCCGCCGTGGTCGACGTGGGTGGACCCACTCGCCGACGTCAAGCATCGCTGACCGCGTCGGTGGCCATGGTGCTGGGCGCCGGCCTCGGCCCGCTGCTCGGCGGGCTGTTCGCTCAGATTCTGGCAGCACCAATCGTGCCGCTCTTTCTGACCGAGCTGGTCATCTTGGTGGCCGCCCTCATCGTGGCCATCGCACTGCCCCTCAAACAGCACCATGTGCGCGCCAGCGAAGCCGCTCGGGAGGGGCGCACCTGGCGGCTCCCCCGGGTTCCCCGTGAATACCGGATGCATGTGGGCCTCGGCATCGCCGTGTTCGCCCCGGGAATCACCGCAACGTCATTCGTGCTCTCACTCGGCCCCTCGTTGCTGTCAACGCTGCTGAACATCACCAGCCCACTTATCGCCGGCGGCATGGCCTGCGCGATGTTCCTGGCCGCGACCGGTGTTCAGTTGGCGGTCGGTCGGCTGCGGGTGCGCACAATCTTCATGCTGGGCAGCGTCGTCACAATTGCCTCAATGCTTTCCCTGGCCGTGGCGGTCAACGCTTCACTGTCGGGGTTTCTGATCGCTGCCGCGTTACTAGCCGGCGCCGGGCAGGGGCTCGGCCAACTCGGCGGGCTCACCCTGATCGGTGCGCACATTCCAGGCCATCTGCGGGCCGAGGCGAACTCCGTGCTCAACATCGGCGGGTACATCCCGGCCGGGTTGATTCCGGTGGCGACCGGCTTCCTGGTGGACGCCATCGGTCTCGCCCGCGGGGCCTCCGGTTTCGCGATCATTCTGGTCACGGCCGCTACGACCGCTCTCGTCTACGTTCACCGCCGGCTCGAGCGCGACTAGCGTGCGCGTGGGTCAGGGAGTCCAGGCGACGACGAGCTCGAGCAGACCGGGAAAGCGGGCGTTGACGTCATCGGTGCGAACTCGGCTGCGACGCTCGAGCCCGTACTGGCGCTGGCGAATGAGCCCGGCCGCGCGCAGCGCCTTGAAGTGGTGGGTGAGCGATGACTTGGGCCGATCGAATCCAAACCAATTGCAGGCGTGATCAAAGGACTCGGACTCCAGCAGCAGACGCTGGATGATCGTCAACCGAAGCGGATCGGAGAGAGCACCAAAGACGGCCTCCAGCCGGATCGACTGGGTCGCCGGCTCGGGGAGCGGCTCAGGCAGAAAATCGGGCTCTCCGAAGACATCCGCTGGGAATGTGGACGACACACGTGACATGGCCGCAGCCTACCATTAGTACGATAAAACTCGAACAAATATCTGGCCTATTGAGAGGATGCGCGTTCTCGTCATTGTCGCTCACCCCAACCTCGCCGTATCCCGGACGACGCCTACCTCCAATCACACAAAGAACTCGGCCTGACTCGGAAGAACGCCTTCTCAGCCTTCTCTGGATGGTTAGAGCTGGCTCGTCATAACGCTGCCAAGGGCCGCGATGCGTGGTTCATTTCGGCTGTAGTGCGTCCAGGGACCGATTCGGATACTGGTCACGAGTCCCGCGCGCTGGAGAACCGCCATGAACTGAGACGCTGTCGACTGCGACACATTTGCCCGCGCCTGGATGTGCTTCAGGCACACTCCGACTTCTTCCGCCGGCTGGTCTTGCGGCGGGAATGACTGCGGTTCTTTCAACCACCGCAGGATAGCCAGCCGCGTCGGGTGGCTCAGCGCTTTGAACGCTTGCACGACATCGTCTTCGGATAACACGTCCATGCGGCTCAGTATATCGTAAATTTGCAATTTCCCGATGTTAAGATAATCTCTAAATCGTAAAACCACGATATGACGATAGGGGCGGGTTTGAGTACACGAACGGCATTGGTGGCAGGGGCACGTGGCGTGATCGGGGGAAACCTCATCAATCACCTCCAGGCGGAGGGCGGCTGGAACATCATCGGACTGTCACGACGCGGCGGTGAAGACTCCGGCAAAGTCAGACATATCGCTGTCGACCTTCTCGACACGCAGGACACCACCGACAAACTCAGCGCCCTTTCGGACGTGACTCACGTGTTCTATGCGGCGTATCAGGATCGTCCGAGCTGGGCGGAACTTGTGCCGCCCAACCTCGCCATGCTCGTCAATACGATTGATGCGATCGAACCGGTCGCAACCGGACTAGAACACGTCAGCCTGATGCAAGGGTACAAGGTGTACGGTGCGCACCTAGGCCCGTTCTCCTCGCCAGCGAAGGAAAACGATCCGCCCCACATGCCGCCCGAATTCAACGTGGATCAGCAACAGTTCCTCGAATCCCGCCAGAACGGCAATGCGTGGACCTGGTCCGCCTTGCGCCCCTCCGTTGTGTGCGGGATCGGGTTGGGTAACCCGATGAACCTGGCAATGGTGATTGCCATCTACGCCTCGATCAGTAAAGAACTCGGCATCCCCCTGCGCTTCCCCGGAAAGCCCGGCGCTTATAACAGTCTGATCGAAATGACCGACGCCGGAGTGCTCGCGAAGGCGACCGTGTGGGCGGCCACCAACCCCGACACGGTCAACCAGGCGTTCAACATCACGAACGGCGACATCTTCCGTTGGAGCAGCATGTGGCCGAAGATCGCAGCGTTCTTCGACATCGAGGTGGCACCTCCTCTACCCATGTCCTTGACTGACATCATGGCCGACAAACAGGACCTCTGGGATCGAATGGTCACCCGGCACGGACTCCAGACGACGCCCTACGCCGATGTCTCATCCTGGCCGTTCGGCGACTTCGTCTTCGCATGGGATTACGACGTTCTCGCCGACGGGTCAAAAGCTCGGCGCGCGGGATTCCACGAATACGTCGAAACGGAGAGCATGTTCATGAAAATCTTCACCGACCTCCGAGACCAGCGCATCATTCCCTGACAGATTGTGCCCGTTGAGGGTTCGGTGTGCGGGCGTTCATCTCGGCCTTGCCCTGCTGCGACGCCAATCAGCGATAGCGAAGAAAAGGCTCAGTCGAGCTTCTTGAGCATCTTCACCGAAGTTGTCTCGTAGCCGAGGGAATCGTAAAGTTCCCTGGCCCCAGTGTTGAATCCGAAGACGCTTAGGCCGAGAGAGTGCGCACCTTGTGTGCGTGCATATTCCTCGCCGAGTAGCATCGCCGTTCTCCCATAGCCCTGGCCACGCTGGTCAGCGTTGATGAGAACGTCCCAGACCCACCACGCCCCCGGATCGGTGGTGATATCCTGTCCGATCCACAGATATCCGACTGCCTCTTCAGGCTCGTTCATGATGTGAAAGACCTCATTGCCAGGGCTCTGAGTACCATCCGGGAACGAACGAGCCATGCTCTCGACCGCTATGCGCCGAGCTTCCTCGTGTGATCGGCCCTGGGTAAGCAAATCACCGACGTACTCGGCACAGCTTTGGTCAATCCACGTTGGGAAATCGCTTGTGAGGATTCGCTGAAGGGTTACGGTCATCTCTCAATTCTTCCAGGTCGAGCCGTCGCGTTGCACGGACAGCTTACGAGGGCAGAGCGGGGACGGGCAGGAGTGGCTCTCCCCTACAGTGAGGGCATGTCCCAAAATGTTGTCTTGATCCGTTCTGCTGAGCTTTCCAATGTGGCTCAGTATGCCTACGCGGCAACAGCTCCCGCTGAGGCGCGCCTCATCTTTTTGGCCGGCGCCTGCCCGCTCAATTTGGATGGCAGCACTGCAGGATTTGGAGACTACTCGGCGCAGGCGAGCAAGGCGATGGAAAATCTCGTTTTTGCCCTGCATGCAGCGGGCGCCCGACTTGATGATGTGCTGAGCACACGAGTTCTCGTCGCCTCCTCTAATCAGAGCGATCTCGTCACGGCCTGGGCAGTCATTCGCGAGGCCTTTGGCACGCATGACGTACCGAGCACGCTCTTAGGCGTTACCGTCCTCGGGTATACCGATCAGCTCGTCGAGATCGAAGCCGTCGCTGCAGTGATCGACTGACGAGGCCGTACCGCAGAAGGTTCCACTTGCGGGGACCCCTCGACTTCCAATGTCGCTCTCAAAGCTGCTTTCGGAAGCACCGTCAAAGGCGGCCCGCTGACCGTCCGGCTTACGGAACACCGTAAGGGCCGCGAGGTAAGGCCAGTCACGGTGAGATGCTAGTTCTGTGGAATCGAACAAGAGCGCTGAGACGCAAGCCGTTGTCATTCGTCCCTACGGTCATGCGGATGCCGCAGACACATTGACAATATTCCTTGCTGCGGTGACCGAGACCGCTGCCGCTGACTACTCGCCGGAGCAGATTCAGGCGTGGGCTCGGCCAGAGGCGCGAGATCTGTCCACCTGGCATGCGTCGATGCAGGAGCGGAACAGTTACGTGGCGACTGTGGATGGTGCACCCGTAGGCTTCTCTGACGTGGACCCTGCGGGGTACATCGACATGCTGTTCGTCGCCCCGCGACACCAGAGACAAGGGGTAGCGCGACAGCTGATCGGCTACGTTGAGGCCCGTGCGCGTCAGGCAGAGCTGGCAGAGCTGGCAGAGCTGGCAGAGCTAACAGCCGACGTCAGCATCACATCCCGCCCATTCTTCGAGCGCTTCGGATTCACCGTCGAGGCAGAACAGCACCCGGTGAAAGCTGGCGTGCAGATGACCAACTACAAGATGAAGAGGAACCCATGCGGCCCTGCGGTGCGCCTCAGTGGACAGCTTGTTTGCCACACCGACGACCAGGCCACTGTGCGGGATCACCTGCCACTACACCTTTCCCTTACCCACGCTGAAAAGGGATGCAGTTCCTTCAACGTCACCACGACGAGCAATCCGCTGATCTGGCCGGTCGAGGAGTGCTTCGAGCACGCCGCCGCCTTCGAGGCTCACCAGGAACGGGTTGCCGGCAGCGCTTGGGGTCACGTGACCTCAGGAAACGAACGCCACTACTCCGTGACCGGACGGTAGGCCCTCGCCCGTGCTCCTGAACCAGCGCCGAGAGTCGGGCTAGTCCCGGCCAGCGTTCCCCTTGCGCGGCGACCAGGACGTTGTCTTGTGGCAGTCGTCATGCAAGATAATTTCGCGGCGAATACCGACGGCAAAGAGCGGCCATTTTAAGCCGCAGCATCGTAAGTCGCCACGGTTTCATGCGGTCACGCCATTAGAAAGCGTTGGTGGGTGGCTGGCACGGCTGTGCGCGATCGATGCCTAGCGCAGAACCGGCAGCTGAGAGCTGGCCGTGTCGCCGGCCGTAAAGTTTATCGTGATGAACGTCGGCAAATTCTCAGTTGATGGCACGTAGAACTCGAACGTCGTGGGGGACAAATCTGCCTTGCACGGGCCTTCAGTTTCGACCGAGAAATCGAACGTCATCGTCGCTAGATCCGCTGAGTCCGCGTGCGGCGGACAACTTGAGCTGCCGGACAAGACAATCGCCAGCCGCCCATCGAGGACTGTTGCGTAGCCCGCAAAAGGGTCGACCAGACCACTCGGCAGAGGCGTCGGCTCGCCAGGATATGCGGTCGTTGCAGCCCCCGCCGGAATTACTATCGATGGCTCCACTGTGCACCCACACAGGCCGACTGCTACGGCAACCGCGATCAGCACCAGTCGATTCGGACTCATAGACAGATTCTATGGGCGAAGACTAACTCCCCACGGAGACGGTAGGTGATCGTTACGGGGACCGCGCTTCGAGTTCTGCACGTTAGCTCTTGAACCACGTCCCGCGGCTCCCTCGACCGCACCGTAAGACGTTCCACTTGCGGGCGCTTCCCCCGGAGGTTTTTTGGCCATCGGCATCCGTTCTGGCGCTCGCTGTACGTCTGGGTCAACTGAGATGAGAACGAGATGAGGGACCGGCCACGCCCAATAGCGCGGCGTGTCGCTGTCGTCGCTAGCGTCGCGTAGCTGCTGTAGGTGAAGGTCGAGACCGAGCACGCGTCATCGTTCACGGGCCTGAAGTGACCAAAGCCAGCGTCGCCAACCTTAGCTGCAACGAATGTACCTTTGAGGGGTGGCCTTGAGCTGGTCAGGACTGAAGGATGCAACGGGATATCCATTTGCGTCTGTGTGGCCGAGTTCCATCACGCCAGTCGAATCGAACTTATTGGGGAGAGCAACTGTGCTTCTGAGAGGTCGCGCCGAAGCGGTCGGTGCCCATGCAATCGTGGCCGGATGTGTCGCTGTGGCCGTTTACGGCATAGCCGCCACTATCGGCTGGATAGCGAATGGAACTCCTCCCGACGCCCTCGGCGAAATCGCCTTGGCGGTTCCAGTGATATTCACGGTCACGGCTGCTATCCGTGGATTAGCGGGTCTGCTCTCTAAGCGTCGGCCGGGCCCGGCGCGAGCGGTCCTCACCGATACCGGAATCTGCGTAGGCGCACTGGTCATGGTCGCTGGCGTGGGTTCCTTCTACGACAGCAGCGGATATGCGCTCTATGGCGTCCTCGTAATGACTCCGTTCGTTCTTGGCGCGGCGATCGTAATGTCGGTCACCATCGAGCTCGTCAGGCGCAGACCATGGCTGATCGGTAGCGCAATTGGCGTGGCCGGAGTCGTTGGGATGGCCGCACTGGGCACATACGCGGTGAGTCTGTCTTGAGGTGAGCCGCGCATAAGGTGAGTCTGCCTTCATCGCAATCAGGAGATCCGTCCGAAGCGTGCAAGTGCGCTGTAGGGGGCGGACTCCCGCGCCATCCGTACAGGTAGGCATACGCCCGTGGAGGGTTCCCCTGCGGACGCCCCGCGCCATGGCCGCAGAGGGAGTGGTCTCGCGCTATTGTGCAGGAATGGGGAATCGTATTTCATTGTGGGTGGGGCCGGTCATCGTGGGTGTGTATGCGGCGGTGATGGTGTTGACGATTGCCGTGTGGAATCCAGAAGCCGCCGTGCCGGGGCTCACCTATCAAGAGATCGTTGCGGAACTTGGTGACGCCGGAGTTAACGTCGCTGCTGCGGTGATTGGCCTGATTGTATGGGGTGCTGTTGGCCTCGTGCTGGCCCTAGTTCTGAGCGTCCTCGGAATGACTGGGCGGGTCAGACGCGTTCCCGTGATTATGGGCTATCTCTTGGTAATTGCTGGTGGGGCGCCGGCCTACTTCTTGGGGTCGTTTTCGCTTGGCATGGACGTCGCGGACACGTTCGCCGTGTCGGGTGGCGTCCACGTACCCGCAGGCGCAGTCCTTTACGCCGTGAGCGGGGTCGCTCTACTCGTCCTCGCCGTTGTCGGTATCCGCAGGGCAGCGAATCGACAGCCGGCGTTGATTTGAGTCGGATCTGCACGGAGCTGGCCGCATCCCGAAGCTGCACCAGTTCTACCTTCCCATTCGCACATGCGGAAAGGCGACGGAACACGTTCTCCACAAATGTCGGGCTCGACGCGGTGAGAACGTGAAGCCGCGCGACCTGAGGATGAAGCCTGTCAACTCGATCGACAGCATGATCCAGGGGCCCCACGGCCCCATACTCGTGCGACGTTATTCGCCGCCTATCGGCATGGTTCCATTCAGATCCGCACCGATCGTGTGGATTCACGGAGGTGGATTCTTCAAGGGCAACCTCGACCAGCCCGAGTCTCATGACGTCGCTCGATCGCTGGCCGCGGCGGGATTCCAGGTCGTTACCGTTGACTATCGGCTCGCGACTCTCGCAAGGCTTCGGTGGTCTTCGAGTGGTTTTTGCAGGAGCCCGGCGGTCCACTATCCGGTCCCGGTTGACGATGTCGTTGCAGTGGTGCGGGCAGTTCAGCTCGAGGTGCCTAACGGGGTGATTCTGGGCGGTGCAAGTGCCGGTGCGTGTCTATCGGCCGGCGCAGTGCTTCGCATGGCGGACGACGGGGCGGCACCTCTCGCAGGCGTCTTCTTTGCCTACGGACTGTTCCACGCTGCACTCCCGAAACGGGCGCGCACTTTGCGCCGCCGTCTTCGTGGCAAACGACGTTTTGTCCACACGCCGACCCTTCTCAACCTGACGAATCTCCACTACGCGGGCACGCGGAGCGCAATGTTGGAAGCGCACGCATTTCCCGGGGGGCACCCCCTGCACGACTTCCCTCCGACGCTCATGATCGACGCGGACCGCGACTCGATGCGCGCGTCCGGCGGTCAGTTCGCCCGGGAACTTCAAACTGCCGGGATCGCAGCGACCTACCACGTGCTTCCCGATAGCCTCCACGCTTTCCTGAACCGTCCGAACGAGCCAGGCTTCGCGGACGGGTTAGAATTAATAATCGGCTGGGCCCGCGACATTCAGTCGCAACACGCTTAAGGCCCAGCAACCGATTCCACGCGGCCTTCGTCCCGTAGAGCCTTCCCGTGTGACACAGCGTCGGCGCACTCCGCCGCCAGGGGGTTTGGCCTCAGATCTAACGCCCTCGACGTCCCGCTTGCGGGCACCTATTGCCCTATTCTTGCGCCGTGAAGAAATTGCGGCGAGGCACCTATGACCGGTCTGCGGATGCGGCTTACTTCAACATCTCGCCTCGAATAAAAGCTGGGGAGGCTGTTCGGCAGCACGTTCACGAAATCGACGGCCGCGGCGAAGTCATCCTCGACTTCGATAAAGACGGCAAGCTTCTTGGGGTCGAGATCCTCGGCGCCAAGTCCATACTGCGCCCGTCCACCCTGAAACAAGCCAAGCGAATCGGCTGACACAGTGGTACTCCTGTCCTATGGTCGTTCCCTCGGTGAGGGCAAATATGGCGCAACAGCTCACCCTAGGCTGAGGCAAATGCCAGCTCCCAACAAACGACCCAACGCGCTCCAGTTCCTCCTTGTCGGTCTCATCGTCCTGATCCTCGCAACGGCGCTAATCGTCACGAGCGGCGTCCTGGCAACGTGGCTGGATCCCGAGCCAGAGACCATTTCCATGTACCACCGACGATGAATGCAATCCGCGCTGCGGGAGCGTCCCATAGGCGGTTCGTCTTTGGGATTGCCGCCGAGGGCGTGATTTATTTCCTGCCGTCTCGGCGGCCGGAGCCATAACCCGTGTGGCGTCTACCGTCGGCGGAGGTCGCCAATTGTTCGGTCGCCGAGTAGCCAACTCGCCGTGATGAAAAGTGCGACAACGCCGACCCCCGCGGTCATCAGCAGGATGGCCTGGCCGAGAAATCCTGTTGGCGTGCCGATGTGTGCCAGAAGGGACAGCCCGGCTACGGAACTGCTGATCGCTGCGCCGATTAGGCGGGCGTAGCCGAGGATGGCGGGGGCGCCCAACGGGGACGTGACCGCGGTTTCGGAGTGTCCGCTGTAGGGACAGCTGGGCGGTGAGCCAGCCCGCGAAGTTCGCGATAGAGATTCCTGCTGCGATTCCGACCACAGTGAGTTCCGGTGGAAGGAGGAGTGCCGCTGCGGAGCCAGCTGTGGAGAGTCCGGCGATGACGAGTTGGGTGGTGAAGGGGCCGCGGGCGTCCTGGAGTGCAAATGAGGTTCGGTTGAGCACGTAGGCCTGGCTGAAGCCGACGAGCCCGATCGCCAGGATCTGGAGTACGTGCCCAATAATCGGATTGCCAAAGAGCACCTCTGTGATCAGCGGGCCCAGTGCCACGAATGCTGCAGTGGCAGCGATCGCGACGTAGGCGACCGGCTTCATGGCCAGGTTGGAGAGTGCTTCGATCTCTGCGAGGTCATTCCGTGCGGCGGATCCGCTCATCCGCGTGTAGAGCGCCGTCGTCAGTGACACGGTCACGATCCCGTGCGGCAGGAGCATTAGCAGGTACGCGATTGAGAGAGAATTCAGGCTCGGTCCGTCGATGCCCAGCTGGTTGAGGATCTTCCCGGCACTATTGGCCACGTTGGAGGTGACTAGGTAGGCGGCCTGGCCAGCGATGACGCCGAGGAGAGTCCAGCAGGCCAGTGTCGACATATGCCCGAGACCACCAACGCCCCAGCGGAATCGGAGCTGAAACCCGATTCTTCGCAGTGGGATCAGTAGCAGCAGAGCCTGGCTAGCGATGGCCAGGGTGGCGGAGCCACTGAGGACTGCGACCATCAGGGGGTTCCAGGAGCCAACAGGCCCCAGCCCAGATGGCAGCGCGAAGAGAAACACCAGGATCCCGCTGATCCCCAGCAGGTTGGAGATCGCGGGCGCCCACGCGGGGGCGCCGAACACGCCGCGCGCGTTGAGGACCTGGGACAGAACGGCGAATGCGATCAGGAAGAAGATCTGCGGCAAGCACCAGTACGCCATCGACGTTGCAAGGCCTCGCCACTGCGCCGACCAGGTCGTCGCGTAGATCCAGACGATGCCCGGCGCGAGCATGGTGAGGATGAGCGTGGCCAGGGCTCCGCCGACCAGGACGATCGTGAGGAGCCGGTCGGTGTTTTCCTGGCCGACCTGGCCGTCTTGTAAGTTCCGAACAATCTGCGGGACAAGCACAGCCCCCAATACGCCGCCAGCGATCAGAGCGACGAGATACGTGGGTGCTGAGTTCGCGCTTTCAAACGTTTGCCCACCGACCGCAGCGCTCGTCCCGCCGATGGCAGCCACGAGCAGGATCGCCTTGAGAAACCCCAGCGCCCGAGACACGAGCGTGGCCGCCATCATCGACCCAATGGAGCCGCGCGCACTCATCGGCCACACTCCACAGTGGCCATGAACGGTCGGCAGGCCGAAATAAAATCCCCCATGGGATAACATTCCCACAGTCGCGGGCGATGCAACGTCCCCACCTATTCATCCGCTATGGCACGGCAGAGCGGGCGCTCACTGGTCCTGACCCAGAGTCCACGGTTGCGTCCCCGATGAGGGTTCGTCTTTGGGGGGACGACGCCTATGTACGGGCCGGGGTTCGCGCGGGTTCTGATCGATATCGAGATATCCGCGGCAGCTCAGCTGGCCGCAAAGAGGCGCGATGCCGCCGTCATGGGATGCTGAATAGTGTCAGTATCGGTCCCAGTCTTAGACGGCATCTTGGACCAACCATTTTGGTCATTGACCTGAAATTATTTTGGAGCCTAAATCGTGATCCAACTACCCTCGATCGATGATTACACCGCCCTGATCGTCGTTGACGCTCAGCAAGGATTTGACCACGTCGAATGGTGGGGACCCCGAAACAACGCGGACTGTGATCAGAACATCGCAGCGTTAGTGAACGAGTGGCACAGGCTTTCGCGACCGGTCGTCTTCGTCCAGCATAATTCCTCCAACCCGCTCTCCCCTCTGCACCCCAGCCACCCCGGCCATGCGTTGAAAAGCTACATGTCCGGCACTCCGGATCTATTGGTCCAGAAAACGGTCAACTCAAGTTTTCACGGCACACCCGATCTTGACTGCTGGCTTCGAGAAAACGCTATCTCGACCATTGTGATCTGCGGCATAACTACCAATCACTGCTGCGAAACAACAGCACGCATTGGCGGAAACCTGGGATACACCGTCTACTTTGCTGTAGATGCGACCCACACATTTGACAGGACCGACCTCGAAGGTGGAATGATCAGCGCGGCGGAACTTTCCCGAGTCACCGCGATCAATCTTCACGACGAGTTCGCCACCATCGTTCTCTCGCACGAACTTCTCAACCACTGAAGACGTTCCGTTATGGTTCCCCTGCGGACACCCCTCGAAGTCGGCAAGCACGTTCAAAACGACCTCGGAGAGCACATTGAAACGACGTCCGCAGCACGTCCCCCGTGCGGAACGGGCGTGGGGCGGTTGTCATACGATCAGGGCCTTCCACGCCATTGGTTCACATCAACGGGGGCAGGGCCGTTGGCACGAAGAATCCGAGAAGATAGGGGGCACGAATCAACCGAGCGCGTCGATGGGGGGAGCTTGGCGCGATTACGGATCTACCAGCCGCGCAGCCGCTCGAGGGCCGTGGACGCGGTCGACGATGATTCGATCACCTGGGCCGCGAAGAGTGCGTCCGCCTCCTCGACGGTCGCGAGCTGCAGCTCCCTCTTGAAGCCAAAATAGCCGAACAAGACGCTCTTGCTCATCCCCTCGGCCTCGGCAAGTCTCGCGATTGAGAGCCCGCCGATTCCCTCGACGCTTGCGAGACGAACGACCGTAGGGTTGACGTACGCACGAATGATCGTGCTTACTGGAATCCAGGAGGAACCATCAATGACGATTTTCCCACCCATCGCCCATGTGGCGCTCACGGTACGAGACCTCGAGGTGAGCGTCCCCTGGTACACGGAGTTGTTCGAGGACCAGCCAGTGCTCGATGAGGACACCGGACCCTTCCGCCACGTCGTCTGGATGGTGAGCGGCACCCTCGTCGGTCTGCACCAGTTCCCCGACTCGGACGTGACGACGCCGTTCAGCGAGCGCCGTGCGGGCTTGGATCACGTCGCATTCGGCGTCGCGGACCGATCCGAGCTGGAGCTTTGGGAGAAGCGCCTGGACCAGCTCGGCGTCAGCCACGACACGATCAAGGACGCCGGATACGGGTCAGGACTGTCCTTCCGCGATCCCGACGGGCTGCCGCTAGAGTTCTTCGCGCCGCCGGCCTGAGAAGGAGCAGCACCGCCTTGGTTGAGTGTTCGGGGATAGGACCGAACGCTCAACTAAGGCACGCACGGGTGAAACCAGCGACTCTGTCGCTGGACGGCCGATCAGCCGGACCGGACAACGCTATCGGCCGAGCAGAATCCTGGCACAACGTCCTTATGACCGATCGTGTCACACGGTTGTGATTGCAGGCACGGGTGTCTTGGTGGACGTCCGTCTATCGGGCGCTTTCGGAAGTGGCCGAAAAGTCGAGCGATGTCAGGTACGCGGCGTTGCCGCGCATGGCGGGCTTGTACCGGTCAATCTCTTCCGAATGCACATGGTCGGCAAGCAGAGTGAGAAGGCTGCCGAGAGCGGTGTTGACACTGCCGGCCGCATGCAGGCTCAGAGATTCGAATGCGCCGAGGGCAACAGAGTCCGGAAACTCCCTGCGCGCTTGCGCGAACACCGTGACCGACTCATCGAGGCGGCCAAGGTTGCGGAGGGTGCTCCCGTATTGGAGGTAGCACCGGCGACGCACGTCCCCGTCGAGCCCTTCGGTCATCGCTCGCTCATAGAACCCCAGGGCGGTCGTCTCCTCGCCCGCGGTATCGTACGCACCGCCTACTTCGTAGAGGACTCGGGGGTCACGCGGGTGCATCTCGTAGACATGGAGAAGGGCGGCAATCGTTGGGCCCATATTGTCTCGGTCGCGAGCCGCGAAGATGCAGTCCAGCTCGATGTGCAGTTCGATACTCATTGATGAGTGGCTCCTCGATTCGTGCCGGCCGCGCAGACGCGCGTGCTCAGGCTAGCTGCCGGACTTGATTCATTTGTCGTTCCACTGGAAACGGGGCGGGGGTCGGCGTTGACACAAATAGGGTTGGGGGCATGTCGCATGCACTTCAACAGCTCTGGCCGCCGTTCGGATTGCTGATCGAATGCGGGTCACTATCTCTGTCTCCCGTTCGAGATTCCGATTTGCCCGACCTTGTGACACTCGCACACGAAGGGATTCACGACTCCGCTGCGATGCCATTTGATTTTCCATGGACGGCCGGGACCCCCGACGAAGTTCGATTAAGGCTCCTGCAGTTCCACTGGGGGCGACGTTCTGCCATGACGCCAGTATCGTGGCAACTTGAATCCACAGTCCGTTTCGAGGGAGAAATCGTTGGTTGCCAAGGAATTACGACCAGTGACTATCTCGTGACGAGAACCGGCGAGACAGGATCGTGGCTCGGGGCGAAGCATCACGGACGGGGCATCGGCACGCTAATGCGCCAAACTCTCTGTGCATTCATGTTCGACCATCTAGATGCATCTGAGGTCACGTCCGCCGCGTTCACCGACAACCCAGCGTCGCTTGCCGTGTCGAGAAAAGTCGGCTACCGAGAGAACGGCCTGGTTCGCCGCCGGCGGCGCGAAGGTGAGATGGCTTTGAGCCAACAACTGACGTTGACTACCGAAACGCTCAACAGATCCGATCAGGAGTTACGCGTCACGGGCGTGCCTCAGCTACGTGAGTTCCTTGGGCTCGAATCGGTTTAGCCGCACGAATCACCTCATTAATTGAACCGCGCGTGCAGGTGCCCAGTAGACGTTCCCCTATCAGGCACCCGACTCAACTTCGATTGTGATGCTAACGGAGCTCACCTCAGACGAATAAGGGGCTGCGCACATCTGCGCAACCCCTTATGTTTTGATCTCGGTCAGCTAGTCCGGGTTGATGTTGCAGTCGACCGCGGCTACCGGACCGTCAACAAACGGGCCGTACTGGGTGCCTCGGAAGGTCTGGTAGGCGATTTGGTCGTAGTCGTACGTAGTCCCGGTCACGCATCCTTCGAATCCGTTGACCGTTTGCACTGCGTTGTAGGGACTATCTGTTGATGTGAACTCGCGTTGCTCGGTCATGATTCCACAGGGGAATCCATTGCACGTGCTACGGAGCACCATTCGGAGAGAGTGCAGATAGATCGCGTCGGCCGGCGCGCTGGAGCACAATTCTTGACCACCCCAGTAGAGCTCGTCGCCGAGTTTGGTGATGTCAACGAATGTGCCAGCGCAGATTCCCGCTTCGTATTGCGCACTCACGTTGCCCGGCGCGGCGTCGGAGGGCAGCTGGAGAACCCAGTCGCCCGAGTCGTATAGGTAGAACTCAGCTCCGTTGGCATCGGTTTGGATGTTAGTGACCTTGCCATGGACATCGTTCTGCTGAAGAAATTCTTCAAAACGTTCGGTGCCGGTGCCGGGGCGGGTTCTGCTGTTGCGGCTTGGGCAGGCGCCGCCATCACGACCGACCCAAGTATCAGAAGGCCGGCCGCGCTACTGATTATGCGCTTGAATCCAATTTTCATATTGATCCCCAATCTCTATGCGTGGACTGTTCGTGCTTCCATACTTGCCTCAAGTTCGGGGGTATTCAAGATTGTCTTTGAGGCACACTCTGTTACCGGTGTCGGGAATTGAAGAGGGCGGCGACTCCCGGGTTCTTTTGCAATTCAGTGACCGTTTCAAGCGGTAGTTGTGTCGCGACGGCGATCTGATCGGCTGAGTACCCCTCTCGGCCCCAACACTCAATCAATGCATCAATCTTCACGCCCGTGGTGTCGGGGATGCGTTCCTCATGCCTAACTAGTTCCCACAGTCGTTCGAGTCGTTGGATGTCCGCAGCCGGTATTTCTGCGCGGTGCGTCCTATTTGGCTTGTGCAACTCGAACTGCCAGCCAGGGTGGCGGCCATCGTCTTCAATCTCGTCTCTATTGACCAAAATCATCATCTCCTCGACAGTTCGGACACGTGTCTAAATCCATTGTTGCGCGGAGCTGGTACATTGTCGCGCTATGCGTGCACGCCACCGCCCGCGTTCGATAGCCCAATTGCTATTGCCCCGAAGGGGGTTCGGCTTGCGGACGCGTAAGGGCGCATTAGTAGCTGGCGCACACCTGTCGAGCGAGTCAATCAAATCTCCAGCAGTTCCCTTTCGATCGACGGCGTGACTGTTTCTGGAGTTAAGTGGAAAGCGTCGAGCCATTGACTTTCGATAGTGACCAATCGACAATCGATAGATGGAACGAACTGAGATTGGCCCTTCAACAGCGGCGGCGACAGCGACCTGGCTGGCCATTGGACTACTCGGCATCCTCATTCTGGTGAGTGGAGCAACCCTGTTTCCTATCTCGGAATCGCTCGCAGTTGAGAATCCTGAATTCGCTCACCTACAAGCCCCGCTTCTCGCACTGGCTCTCGCTGTTGGACTGTGCGGGGAAACCCTTCTGGTCGCTACCGCCATTCTCGTCGGATACATACGACAGGACCGGATCTTCGGTCACACAGCAGCACGAATGGTAAACCTGCTGATACTGACTGTCGTTCTCGCGACCATCTTGACCGCATCCACCCTGGCATTCATTCCAGGACCGCCCGCACTTGCGATCGTGATCGTCGTGAGCGTCCTGGTAGGAATCACCCTCACCCTCGTTCTCATAGTTCTGCGGTCGCTGCTGCAACGAACAGCGCTCATGCGGGCCGAGCTCGACGAGGTGGTCTAATGGCGGTCCGCATCCTCATCGACCGTCTGCTGGTCGAACAAAGCATGTCAGTCGGAGACTTTTCAACAGCCATCGGCATCACCCCAGCCAACGTGGCAGTGCTCAAAAACGGACGCGCCCGCGCCATCAGATTTTCAACCCTCGACTCGATCTGCCGAGTCCTCGACTGCCAGCCCGGCGGCATCCTGGTTTGGGAAGACGTGCCAGCCGTAGATCAATAGGCATTCCCGCAGAGGGTTCGCCTTTCGGGACGGCCGCGGGGGTTCATGCGCGGGGCCGGGTTCAGGCCCAGGGCGGCGGGACCGAGGCGCCGCCGCGCAACGCCACCTGAAGGTTCAGATCGTCTCCGGGCTGGAGTTGGCGGCTGGTCAGCGGGTTAAGGAAGCCGAGGTCGTCGAGCGTGATGCCGAAGCGGTCGGCGATGTCGTTGAGCGTGTCGCCGGCTACCGCACGGTAGGAGAGTGCGGCAGCATCGGCTGTGGCGGTGGTGCCGCTAGCACCGACCCGAATGCCCGTGTCGACGGCGAGTAGCCCGGGGCGGGTGTCCGGCACGTTCCAGGTGATTGTGCCGAGGGCCCGGGGAGTGAGCGCGCAGCCGTCTGGATCGGTCGTGCCCGGCGTACTCGCGGTGATGACGGCGGTCAGGTAGTAGCTGGGGTCGCCCCGGGAGAAGTCCCTGTCGCCCAGGCTCAGCCCAAGCTGATCGGCGTCCGTGGAGAGGTTGCCGAACGAGTAGCTGTACATGTCGGCCAGGCAGGTCGTAGTCTCCGACCAGGGGCTTAAGAACAGTTGTACGCCTCCGGGAACGTCCGAGCGGAAGTCCTTCAGCGCGACGTCGAACCCGCCGCCTCCCGCGGTGATCACGACGGTTCCGGAGATGGTGTCGTCGCCCGAGGCCGGCGTGAGCTTGGCCGTGCCGATGACGCCGTCGGGGATGACGACGTCGGCCATGTCGTCGGTCGGGGCCGGCGCATCCGTTTGGATCGCCGTTTCGACCGGCGGAGTCTCGGTCGTCGGGGGCGAGCAGGCCACCAGCCCGAGCACAAGAGCGGTGCTCCCCAGAACGGATGTCGTCAGTCGTGGCATCAGGTCCCCTCCCCGCCGAGCCCAGTATGGCAGTCGGTCCTATTGTCGGTCCAGCCGAGGCTCGACCACCGAAGTGGCTCGACGCACCGAACTACTCGGAACCGTCCCTTAACACGTTCCGCTTGCGGGCGGTCCTGCCTGTCGAAATAGTGCCTCGACCGCGTTCTGGGAGCATCTGAAAAGCCGTCCGCTGATCGTCCCCCTTACGGGCCGTTGGTGCTGGGCATCGCCTCGACTGTTGCTGATTCAACTTCACGGTCCTCGGCGGAGCGTGTGGGCCTGACTCGACCCCGGCGCGTTCGCACGGCGATACCGGCACAAAGGATGACGGCGATACCGGCGATGATGGTCTGCCAGGTCAACTGTTCGCGCAGGATCACTGCGGCCCAGAGGATGCTGAGGACGGGTTGGGTGAGTTGCACCTGGCTGACTTGGGCCATGGGCCCGATGGCCAGTCCGCGATACCAGGCGAAGAATCCCAGGAACATGCTCACCACTCCGAGGTAGGCAAACGCCGCCCATTGGGTGGGCGTGCCGGTTGGTGGCTGGTCGACGATGGCAATTGTCGTCAGGGTGACCATGAGGGGCGCGGCCAGAACGAGGGCCCACGATACGGTTTGCCAGGATCCGATCTCGCGCGCGAGCAGGCCTCCCTCGGCGTAGCCGATGGCAGCGGCCACGACGGCGCCGAAAAGAAGCAGGTACGACCACTGCGAGCGGATGCTTGCGCCACCCTGCATGGACGCAAAAATTACGGCCACCAGCGCCCCGAGTGCGGCCGTGATCCAGAATGGCAGTGGTGGTCGCCCTTTTCCCCGAATGACAGCCATGACGGCCGTCGCTGCCGGGAGGAGCGCTATGACCACGGCGCCGTGGCTGGCCGACGCCGCGGTGAGGGCGAATGAGGTGAGGAGGGGGAAACCGACGACGACCCCGCCCGCGACGACGGCCAGGCGAACCCACTGGTTGCCGCGCGGAAGGTGTTGCCGGGTGATGATCAGGGCGGCCGTGGCAAGCACGGCAGCGATGAAGGCGCGAGGCCGGAGCCGATGAACAGCGGGGACATGCTCTCGACGGCCACGCGCCCGTCGGGTTTGGCCCCATCCTGCCCTCCGCTGTGCGCCAGTCGCAGGCCGCGAGGCGGATTGCGGCTACCTGATCCGGCGTGAGCGCCTTCGGGGTGTGCTGGGGCTTCTTCATCCGCGAGGTTTCCTGCACGGGATTGCGTGCGATGATTCCCCGCCGCACCGCAAACCCCAGCACCATGCTGAGGATCGTGCGGGAGTGCTTGGCTCGCGTGTACGAGATCGCGCGCTGCACCTTCAGGAAAGGCTCAATGCGGCCGACGGTCACCTCGCGAACCGTGAAGTGACCGAAAAAGGGAAGCACGAGCCCGCGCAGCTCGTACTCGTAGACGGCTTTTGTACCCTTCGCGCGGTCGACGTCGAGCATCAGGTCCTCCAGCCAGGCCTCGGCCAGCATTCGTAAAGCCACTAAAGAACATCCGAGACGCGGTAGCGGATCTCCCGTCCGACGCGAATGCCGGACGGGCCGCGGCCATCGGTGCGCAGGTCGTAGATCGCCTGCACCTGCGCGCCGAGATACTTGGCGAGCTCGCTCGTTGTGAGTACGGGCTCCAAACCGAGCCCCGAGAGACTTGCAGCATCCATAACCCGTAGGTGTCCAAGGTCACACCAGAAGAATCGAACTGGGTCGCGTTCCTTCTCTACGAGCGCCCGCAGGAGGCGGGCGCCGCGGAATAAAAGTTGCGTGAATCAAGTCTTGCCCCTTCGGTGAGGACAAGAAACCCTGGTCAGACGATTTTTTCGGTGCCCCCGGTAGGAATCGAACCTACGACAATCGGATTAGAAGGCCGGTGCTCTATCCACTGAGCTACGGGGGCGGGACTGTACAAGGTTACAGGCCGCCGGCAGTCATGCGGTCAACACGCATATCGCGCAGCGCGGCGAGATCGTCCATGACGCTATGGCCGGGCACGACGGGGACCGGTGCCCCGCTCGTCAACAGCCGGGCGATCTCCTGGCCGAGTTGCGCCGTTGAGTAGCCCATACCCGGCCCGGCGGTCGCCGGCAACTGGGCCAGAACGTGTACGGCGGTCGCCTCGATGGCTCTAGCCGCACCGGCCTCGCCGAGGTGGGCCAGGCACATGGCTGTCGAGAGTACCGCCCCGATCGGGTTGGCCCAGCCCCGACCAGCAATGTCGGGAGCTGAGCCGTGGATGGCCTCGAACATGCTCGGGCCGGAGCCGTCGAGGTTGAGGTTGGCGCTCGCGGCGACGCCCAGGCCGCCCTGAATGGCCGCGCCCAGGTCGGTGATGATGTCGCCGAAGAGGTTGTCGGTAACGACCACGTTAAAGCGTTCCGGAGCCGTCGGCAGGTAGAAGCACAGGGCGTCGACGTGCACGTAGTCCACCGGAACGCTCGAAAAGCGAGAACTCACGTCGTCGACCGTCGACTGCCACAGGGTGCCGGCCTCGACCAGGATGTTCTTCTTGTGACACAGGGTCAGGGTGCCACCGCGTCGTTCGGCGAGACGAAACGCGAACTCGACCACACGCTCCACGCCCATGCGGGTATTCACCGATTCCTGCACCGCGACCGCGTGCGGAGTGCCGGCGTGCACCGTCGATCCGCGCCCGACGTAGGAGCCCTCGGTGTTCTCCCGCACGATCACCAAGTCGCAGCGATCCGGCGTAAGGCCGGCGATCGGCGTGGTCACGCCCGGATACAACTTCACCGGTCGCAGGTTCACCGCCTGCGCAAAGCTGCGACGCATCTCGAGAATGAAGCCGCGCTCCAGAATGCCCGGCGCGACGGCGGGGTCGCCCATGGCACCGAACAGAATGGCGTCGTGAGCACGAAGCTGCGACTGAAGGGCAGGCGTGAAGAGTTCGCCGGTGGCCAGGTAGTGCCGGGCGCCAGCCGCAATCTCGGTGAGCTCGGTCCGAAAACCAAACACCGACTCCGCCGCCGCGAGCACCTCGAGAGAAGCGTCGATCACCTCGGGTCCGATGCCGTCGCCGCGGATCACGGCCAGCCGATGGACTCTCGCCGTGCTGGTCATTGGCTCTCCCTCGTGAACGGATGCGTGCCGCGCCAGATGATTGACCTGACGATCGCCACTCGATACTCTAGTTAGGTTACTGGTCAGACCAGTAGAAACGCCAGCATCTCCTGACAGCAACGCCTCTCAACAGCAGCATCTTTCAACAGCAGCACCTTTCAACAGAAAGTAGTCCCGTGACTTCGTTCCCGATCCCCTACCCGGCCGGGCTCCCCATCGGCGAGCGCTGGCTGGCCTGCTTGGAGCAGCAGGAGATCGTGTTTCCCTTCGACGGCTCCCCCGTCGCGTTGTCCCCGGTCGGCACGGCGGCCCAGGCCGTGCTCGCTGTAGACGCGGCCGCCGCGGTACGCGCGGAACTGGCCGGGCTGAGCGCGGGCATCCGTCGTACCCTGCTCATCGACATTCACGACGCCCTCGCCGAGCGAAGCGCTGAATTCGAGCAGCTGCTCGTGCAGGAGACCGGCAAGCCGCTCACGGACTGCCGCACCGAGGTCGCCCGCGCCCTCACCACCTGGTCGGCGAGCGCCGAAGAGGTTGCCCACCTGCACGGTGAAACCGTTCCCCTCGACCTGCAGCCCAGCGGGGTGGGAATGATCGGCTACTGGACGCGGCGGCCGGCCGGAATCGTCGTTGGCATCACCGGCTTCAACTACCCGTTCCTGCTGGCCAGCCACAAGCTCGCTCCCGCCCTTGCTGCGGGCTGCCCGATCATCATCAAGCCGGCCCCCAACACGCCGCTGACCACACTGTGGGTGGTCGACCTCATTCGCGGGGTGCTGCACGATCACGGAGTGTCGACCGCTGCCGTTCAGCTCGTCACGGGCGGTATCGCTGTCGGGGAGGCTCTGGTGCGCGATCCGCGGGTGGCCGTTGTCTCATTCACTGGCTCTGCCACCGTCGGACACCAGATTGCGCGCGACGCCGCACCGCGCAAGGTCGTGCTCGAGCTCGGCGCCAACACCGCCCTGATCGTCGCGTGCGACGCCGACGTCGAGAAGGCGGTCGACGCGGTGATTCGTGGCGGCTTCTATGCCAACGGCCAGGCCTGCATTTCGGTGCAGCGCATCCTCGTGCACGACCAGATCGCCGACGACTTCGAGCGGATGCTGCTCGCCCGCCTCCCCGAGGTGCTCGTCGGTGATCCCCGAAGCGAGAGCACCCGCGTGGCGCCGGTCATCAACGAGGCCGGGACCGAGCGCATCCTGGCCTGGATCACCGCCGCCAAGGCGAGCGGGGCCCTGGTGCTGGCCGGCGGACACCGGATCGACCGCAGCATCGCCCCGACCGTGCTGACGAATGTTCCGCTGGAGGCTCAAGTCTGGTGCGAGGAGATCTTCGGACCGGTCGTCGTGCTGCAGCGTATCTCCGATCTGGGTTCAGCCATCGAGCTGGTCAACCGCTCGCGCTACGGCCTGCAGGCCGCCATCTTCACCAGTTCCCTGCAGCGAGCCTTTCGGGCCATCAACGAGCTGGACGTCGGCGGCGTCGTGGTCAACGAGATTCCCGGCTTTCGCTCCGACATCATGCCCTACGGCGGTGTCAAGGATTCCGGCACCGGCCGGGAAGGTCCGCGGTTTGCCATCGAGGAGTTCACCGTGACCCGCATGGCGATGATCCGCCCGTGACTCACTCAGAAGGAACCCTCGTGGACTACACCCAGCTGTTCCAGTTCTTCGGTCGCCGCGTACTCGTGATCGGGGCCGGCAGCGGCATCGGCCGGGAAAGCGCTCTCGCCCTGCACGCCCACGGCGCCACGGTCATCTGCGCCGACCGGGATGCCCCCAGCGCGGCGGCTACCGCCGCCCAGCTCGGCGCCGGAGCGAGCTCGCTGCAGCTCGACGTTCTCGACCAGGAGGCCGTGCGGGCCGTCGCCCGCGATCTGGCCGACCTGGCCGCCCTCGTCTTCACGGCCGCCACCAACGTGCGCAAACGCATCGCCGACTACACGCTCGACGAGTTTGACCGCGTCGTGAATCTCAACCTGCGCGCCGCGTTCGTGCTCATTCAGTCCTTCGCGCCGACCATGGCGGCCAACGGCGGCGGCAGCATCATCGGCTTCGCGTCCATTCGGGCGGTCACGGTCGAGCCCGGCCAGGGGGTCTACGCAGCGACCAAGGCCGGGCTGGTACAGCTGTTGCGCACAGCCGCCGCCGAATACGGCCCGGCCGGGGTACGGGTGAACGCGATCTCCCCCGGCGTCGTGGAGACGCCGCTCACGGCCCAGATCAAGAACGATCCGGAGTGGTACAACGCATACGCCGCCAAGAGCGCCCTGGGCCGTTGGTCGACTCCGAGCGAACTGGCCGGCGCCGTGGTCTATCTCGCCTCGGACGCCTCGCGGTTCGTCACCGGGTCGGTGCTCACCGTCGATGGCGGCTGGACGGCCGTCGACGGCCGCTTCGACCCGCCGAACACCTAGGGCGCTCTCCTACTGCAGGACCGAGGATGTGGCGCTAGCTAGCGGATGACACGCTCGAATCCGGATGCGCCTTCTCCGGTCCAGCGGTGCAGCTCAAGTGTGGCGGCTTGCTGCGCATGGCCGCTGGAGCTGTCGCGATAATCTCGGGCGACGTAGAAATAGCCGTCACCGATGGGCTCGATGCCGACGTCTGACTTGAACTCCCAGCCGTAGATGCCGGTGGCTTCGTGTTTTAGCCCCTGCTGCAGGAGCGGCACGACGAGGCCGGTTTCATCGTTGGGCTGGCCTTCGATGATCTGCTCTTGCGGAGCGACGGTCCCATCCAGGACGTAGAGGGTCCGGTTCGGGTACTCGGGCTTGCCGCCGCGGTAGACGCCCATGTACCAGAGGTTGCTCTGTTCGTCGTAGGCGAGGTTCTGCACGCCGAAGGCGGTGTTTCCGGTGTGGACAAAGTACTTGGCGTCCTCGTCGGCCGGGCCGGAAGTGTGCGGATCGGCCTGGGTCAGTTGGCGTTCGTACTTGCCCCATCGGGAGACGTCATATTGCAGGAGCACTTGGTGGTCGTTGTCGGCCCGGGCGTCGTTGCGGTAGACGCCGTAGGCGACCATCAGGTGCTGCTTGCCGCGTTTCTTCCCGAACTCAGGACCGAAAGAGACACCGTCAATGCCGCTGGAACCGTACCGGTGGTCTGCGGTGTTGGCGGTGTCGCCGTCGAATACGCCGTTGCCGTCCATGTCCGCGGTGAAGTCCTCTACGACCTCCTCGAGGTACACAGCTGTGACTATGCCTGAATCCTCGGCGTCCATGCCGACAGCGTTGATTTTGTTGACGTCAAAGATTGCGATGTAGAAGGCCTCTACGGCCTTGTACTCGAGGGAACCGTAGACGCGGCCGTCCCGAGTGTTGAAGTCCAGGTCGCCGAGGTGGCCGGTGAACCCCTCAACCGTCCCGATGACATTGCCCTGCAAATCCGTCTTGACCAAGGTGTTTGTAAACGAGTGGTAGACGTACCCGTTCTTCTCATCGATCGCAATACCTTGAATGTGTCCGGCGTCCCAAGACCCGGATTCAATGGTCGTGGGATAGTTCTCGATTGACGCCGGCGCCTCTGCATGGGCGGGAGGTCCCTGCGGGTCGGCGGGTGCCGCGCTGACCGGCGCTGCCACGCTCAGCGCGATGGCCAGCGAAACGGCGGTGGCGATTAGTGCGAATTTTCTCTTCACGATTTACGGTCCTCGGATTCGGTGGGAGCGAATGGAGCCGGGCCCACTATCCGGCGACACTAACCCTGCCCCTCCTGTAAGAACGTCCGAACACGAGGACATGAACGACGAGAGAACCTCGAACCGGAGTTTAGACACTCCCTGGCGCGCCGACTGGTCAGCGTGCCAGCTTGGCCGCAGTGTGGAACGGCCAGACCGGCTCGGCCGCTGCCGGCCGCGCCTGCTCGTACCAGTGGGTGGCGCGCAGCACCGCAAGGTCCTCGAAGCGACGCCCGGCGATGTGCAGCCCGATCGGGCGCCCATCCGTTGTGAACCCGCAGTTCACCGAGCTGGCCGGCTGCTCCGAGAAGTTGTACGGCGCGGTGAACGCAATATGGTCGAGCGAGGTGGCCGCGTCGTTGGTCGGCATCGGCCATTCCGCCGGAAACGCGGCGACCGGCGACACGGGCGACAGCACCACGTCGTAGGGCGCGGTGGCCGCGACGGTCGCCGCGCGCAGGTCTTGAATGCTTTGATAGCAGCGCACCACCTCGGTACCCGACACTCCTGCTCCGGCCAGCACCCAGTCCCGGATGAAGTCCAACACCATCGCCTGCCGCGCCGGTTCGAGCACCTCGTAGTCGGCGAGGGAGCGCACCCGCAGAAAGAGGTCGAGGTCGGCGAGGTATTTCTCGGTCATCGGCGGGGCGATCTCCTCCACGATCGCACCGGCCGCGGCAAAGAGTTCCACCGCCTGCAGAACGGATGCCGCCACCTCCGGGTCGGTCGCCAGACCCGCTCCCCCGGCCAGGTGATACGCCACGCGCAGTCCGGCCACCCCCGCAGCGCCGTAGTGCACGTCGGTCCAGTCCACCTGCTGCTCGCCGAGGCTGGTGTAGTCCCGCAGATCTGGCCGGGTGAGCACTTGCATGAATAGGGCCGCGTCATCCACTGTTCTGGTGAGTGGTCCGGCGACCCGGCCCATGTAGGGCGGGTCGACGGCAACGCGGCCGAAACTCGGTTTCAACGTCACCAGCCCGAGCCAGGTGGCCGGCAGCCGCAGCGAGCCGCCGATGTCGGATCCGACGTGCAGCGGACCGATTCCGGCGGCGGCTGCGGCGCCCGCGCCGGCGCTCGACCCGCCGACGGTCCAGGCCTGGTTCCACGGACTGCGGGTCACGCCGTGCAGGCTCGAGACCCCGGAGGACAGCATGCCGTAGTCGGGCATGACGGTGACGCCGAAGATGACACCGCCGGCCTCCCGCACGCGCGCGGCGCTCGGCCCGTCTTCCCTCGCGACCGGAGCGTCGAACTTGGCGGCGGTGCCGGACGGCTGGCTGAAGCCGCGCACGGCTACGTTCTCCTTGATGCTGGTCGGCACGCCGTCGATGGGCCCGAGCGGAGTTTTTGCCGCCCAGCGGCGCTCACTCTCGGCAGCCGCGGCGAGGGAACCGACCCGGTCGAGACCAAAAAAGCAGTTCAGCTCGGGCTGCAGGCGCTCGGCCTTGTCGAGCACCGCGGCCGTCACCTCGACCGGGGAGAGATCGCCGCTGTGGTAGCGCTGAACGAGTTCGGTCGCAGGCAGGCACTCGATGGGCGCGGTCTCGGTCATGGTGCCTCTTCCAATTGGTCGGTGGTGCGGGTCGACGTCAGGCTGTGGCGAATTAGTTCGCCACTCGTCGCGCCAGTTCGTCCATCGACGGCGTCGCACTGACCAGCTGCCGCGTGTACGGGTGTAACGGGCGGTCGTAGACGCTGGCGGTCGGCCCGCATTCGACGATGCGTCCGTCGGAGATGACGGCGACGGTGTCGCAGAGGTGGCGGATGACGCCGAGGTCGTGGGAGACGAACACGAGGGTGAGCTGGTATTCGTCGACCAGATCGGCGAGCAGGTTGAGCACCTGGGCCCGCACCGACACGTCGAGGGCACTGACCGCTTCGTCCGCCACGAGTACGCGCGGCCGCGTGATGAGTGCTCGCGCAATGGAGATGCGTTGCCGTTGGCCGCCGGAGAACTGGTGTGGATGCCGGTGCATCACGTCGGCGTCGAGCCCGACCGCGGCCAGCTGCGCTTCAACCCGGGCGAGGGCCTCGGCACGGCCAACGTTGCGCAGGGGTTCGGCGACGATATCGCGCACTCTCATGCGCGGATCCAGCGACCCCATCGGGTCTTGGAAGACGATCTGCACCTGGCTGCGAAAGTCACGCAGTTGCCGTTCCGAGGCGCCGTCGATGGACTGCCCGAGCACGTCGACCGTGCCGCCGGAAGGCTGGTCGAGGGCGCAGAGGATGCGCATGAGCGTGGATTTGCCCGAGCCGGACTCACCCACGATGCCGAACCGCTGGCCCTCGGCCACGTCAAACGACACCTCGCGCAGGCCGTGCACGATCGGGGCCGGAGCGAACAGTCCGCCGCCGCGTCGTCGATACTGCCGGCTGAGGTCGCGCACCGAGATGGCGGGTACCCCGGCGACCTCATTGAAGATCACCGGTGGTCCGTCGGGTTCGAGGCGCTGATGTGCGGCGGGGTAAGGCGGCAGAAGCAGCGCCGCCGCGGCATCCGCTTGAACGTGGCTGGGCGCTGATGCCGTCGTGCGCGGCCGAGCGGTGCCCGGCGTGGCGGTGACGGGTTTGGCGATGACGGGCATCGACATGGTGTGCAGCCGGCCACGCTCATCGACAGAGGAGAGATCGGAGGCCGCGATGAGTTTCTGCGTATACGGATGCTGCGGCGCGGTCAGCACACGCCCGACCGGTCCGTCCTCGACGATATTGCCCTGGTACATGACGAGCACCCGCTGGCATACCTCGGCGACCACCGCTATGTCGTGCGTGATCAGCAACAGCGCGGTGCCGCGGTCCGTGACCAGGTTGCCGATGAGCTTGAGCACCTCGGCCTGCACGGTGACGTCGAGCGCCGTGGTCGGTTCGTCGCAGAGCAACAGCTGCGGGTCGTTGGCCATGGCCATCGCGAGCATCACGCGCTGGCGTTGCCCGCCGGAGAGCTGGTGCGGAAACGCCAGGGCCGCCTCAGCGGGATTGGGCAATTTCACCTGCGCCAGCAGTTCCACGGCGCGTTCCCGAGCCTGCCGCCGACCGCGCTCTGTGCGGTGCACCATCATGATCTCGGCCACCTGGGCTCCGACCCGCATGAGCGGGTTCAGGGCTGTCATCGGCTCCTGGAACACCATCGCCATGGTGTTACCGCGCAGCGAGTTCAGGCGACGCTCGCCGGCGGTGAGCAGGTCGGCATCGACGCCGTTCAGTCGGATCGTGCCGGTGGCCGCGAGGGTTTCCGGCAGCAACCCCATAACGGATGTCGCGGTGAGCGACTTTCCCGAGCCGGACTCCCCGATCAGGCCGACGCGTTCGCCGACGGCAATGTCGAAGCTGATACCGTGCAAAAGTTCGTCGAACGGTGAACCGACCCGCAGGTCGGTGACGCTGAGGGTGGGTGCGTTCGTGGTCATCGGTTCACCTGCATCTTGGGGTCGAAGCGATCGCGAAGGCCATCACCGAGCAGGTTGAAGCCGAGCACCGCGATTGCGATGGCGATTCCCGGCCAGACGATGAGCAGCGGCTCGATGAACAGGTAGCCCTGGGCGTCCTGCAGCATGCGCCCCCAGGACGGTGTGGGTGGGGGCGTGCCGAGCCCCAGGTAGGAGAGGGCTGCCTCGGCGAGAACCGCGATGCCAAACGAGACGGAGGCCTGCACGATGAGCATGCCGCTGATGTTGGGCAGAATATGCCGCACCCCGATGAAGAGGCCGCTCTTCCCTGAGGCGCGGGCTGCCTGCACATACTCGCGGCTCATGATCTGCATGGTGCCGCTGCGGGCGATGAGGGCAAACGCGGGTGCCGTGCCGATGCCGAGCGCGACCATGGCCGTCACGGTGCCCGCACCGAAGATGGCGCCGAAAATAATGGCCAGCAACAGGGCGGGGAAGGCGAGGGAGATGTCATTGCCGCGCATCATGAACTGGTCGAGACGGCCCGGATTCATACCGGCCACGATGCCGAACGGCACTCCGAGCAGCGCTGCGATCCCGACCGCGACGGTGCCGACGAGCAGGGAGATCTGGGCGCCGCGCAGGATGGAACTGAACACATCCCGCCCGAAACTGTCGGTGCCGAGCAGATGCTGTGCGCCGGGCGGCAGAAGGATGGAGTCAGAGAAGACCCCTTCGGGGTCGAACGGTGTCCACCACAAGGACACGACGGCGGCCAACAGCACGAGGCCGATGAGCACGAGACCGGCCCAGAGCGTGGCCCCGCCGCCCTTCGTGCCGCGGCGTGCGGGGTTCGGCCCGGTCGCCGCGGGGATCTGGGCATTGATGGCCGTCATGTGGCGCTCCGAAGACGGGGATCGATCAGCGTGAAGGCGAGGTCGACCAGAAAGTTCAGGGCCAGGACGAACACGACGAGCACGAGCACAATGCCCTGCACTGCGGGCAGGTCCCGCAGGGCCACCTTGTCCAAGAGCAGGCTGCCGAGGCCGGGAATGCTGAAGACCCGTTCGATCACGACGGCGCCGACCAGCAGGGTGGCGATCTGCAGGCCGAGAACGGTCATCACCGGAACGGCGGCGTTGCGCAGCCCGTGCCGAAACAGGGCCCGCCCGGCACCGAGGCCCTTGGCGCGCGCGGTGCGGATGAAGTCTTCACGCATCACTTCCAACACCGAGGAGCGCACATACCGGCTGAGCACGGCGCCTTGCACGCTGCCGAGCGCGATCGCCGGCAGGATGAGATGTTCGATGAATCCGCCGAAGTCTTCGCCCGGATCGACCCAGCCGCCCGCCGGAAGCCAGCGCAGCGTCACGGCGAAAATCGTGACGAGCAGCATCCCCGCCAGAAATCCGGGTACGGCCACGCCGATCTGGCTGATGCCAGACAGGATGGCGCCGTCGGGCTTTCGCTGCCGGACCGCGGTGAGAATTCCGAACGGAATCGCGAACAACAGCGCCAGCACGACGCTGGTGAGCACGAGGATCACCGTGATTCCGAGGGCATCCGTTATTTCGGGGCCGATCGCCTGGCGGCTCACGGTGGAGGTACCGAAATCGCCGATGAGCACGTTCCCGAACCAGTCCAGGTAGCGCACGATCGCGGGGCGGTCGAGCCCCATGGCCGTGGCCTGCGCCGCGACATCCGCTTCACTCGCCTGCACGCCGAGAGCGATGCGGGCGGCGTTACCTGGCAGTATCGACAGCATCAGGAACGTCACGACCGAGGCCACGACCACCGTGGTGGCGAACACGCCGAGGCGACGCAGAACCACAAGGACCATAAGGGGACTTTCCTCTGACTGATTCACGGTTGGCACGGGCTCACAGAACTTCGCGCCAACCACTCGAACAACAACCGTACGCGTACGGGGCCAGTTCGCGGCCCCTGCGGTCCTTATCGCGCGATCGTCGACAGGTCCAGAGCGAGGCTCGGCGTGTTCTTCGGCACCCCGAGCAGATCCGCGTCGGCGAGGGCGATCGCCGGCTGCAGGTAGAGCCAGTCGGCGGCGGCTTCCTCAGCCATGGTCGTCGTGGCCTCCTTCATCAGTTCGATGTAGGAGGTCGCGTCGGCGCCATCCGCTTCGGCGAATTTGGCCATCACCGCGGGTGAATCGTAGCCGGCGTAGTAGGTGGGGGCGGCGAAGGCGGTCACGTCGCGCGGCTCGCTGTGCATGATGAGCGACATGTCATAGTCGTGCTTGGAGAAGACCTCGTCGAGCCAGACCGCGGGAAATTCGAGCGCTGTCACGTTGGCGGTGATGCCTACCTTGGCGAGCTGATCCTTGACCACCTGGGCGCCGGCCACGGCGTAGGGCAGGTTGGGAATCTTGAAGGCGACGGTTAGATCGCTGACTCCGGCCTCGGCCAGAAGATCGGTGGCCTGGTCGGGGTCGTACGGGTAGAGATCGGCCAGGCTCTCGTCATACCAGGGGTCGGTCGGCGGCACCATGGAACCGATCAGCAGACCGAAGCCGCTGTTGGCGGTGTCCATGACCGCCTGGCGGTCGATGGCATACATGACCGCTTGCCGCACCCGAACGTCGCTGAAGGCGTCGCTGGCGTTGTTCATCGACAGGGTGACCTCACCGGTACTGGCGCCTTCGAGCACCTGAAAGTCGGGGTTGGACTTGAACTGGTCGACCAGCTGAAACTGGGAGATGCCCGAAATGAGGTTGATGTCTCCGCTGAGCAGCGCGTTGGTCTGCGCGGTCGCGTCGGTGAAATAGCGCAGCGTCACGCCGGTCATGTAGGGGGCCTCGCCCCAATAATCGGCGTTGGCGGCGAGCACAAGGCTGTCACCGCTTTTGAACGAGCTGACCGTGTACGGGCCGGTGCCGACCGGAGCGGTGGCGAGGTCGGCAAGCCCGGATTCGGTGAACATGGTGCCGACCGGACCGCTCATGTTGAACAGCCAGCTATTGCTCGGCTTCGACAGGGTGATGCGCGCCTCGGTGTCGCTGACCGCCTCAATGCTGGCGATGGGGTCGAGGTAGGCGGGTCCGTTGGCCGTCCAATTGTCTTTGACGCGTTCGAGGCTGAACTTCACGCTCTCCGCGGTGAATGGCGAACCGTCAGAGAAGGTCACGCCGTCGTGCAGCAGAAAATCGTAGACCAGCCCGTCGTCACTGACCGTCCACGACTCGGCGAGCAAGGGAATGATCGTGCCGTCGTTGTCGAGTTTCACCAGACCCTCATAGACGTTGTAGAGAAGGGCCTGCGGGATCGCTGCACCGGCGGTCGTGGTGTAGTCGAGGTTGCCGGGAGTGGCCAGCAGGCCAACGGTCAACGACGTGTCCGGCTTTCCCCCGGCGGTCGTCGAACCGCTGGAACAACCGACCAGGGCCATGGACGCGACCATGACCGTGGCAATGCTGGCGAACATGCTTCGCCGGGTGTGTGTCCTCATTCGAACGTGCCCCTCTGGTTGGGCTGGCCCCACGAAGATCGGCCAGAAGTACTGCGAGAAATACCGTGGAGATGTGCTGGGCCTACCGGGGAAACACATGGTCAGACCAGTACACTCTGTATCAAAGTCAGCTTTACATGAAGATCTGAGATCGTCAAGATCGACCCCGATATTGGCGCCGGCTCGCAACCTCGAGGAAGTGCAGATGACCCACAAAGCCGCATTTACCGCCGTCAAAACCGTCAAGGCCTACGAGCGCGTCGTCGAACAGATCGAGACCGCCATCAGCAAGCGGGAACTCCGCCCCGGCGATCGCCTGCCGAGCGAGCGCGAGCTGATGCTGACTTTCGAAGTGAGCCGGTCGACCATTCGTGAAGCCTTGCGTGTGCTCGAGAGTACCGGACTGGTGCGATCGCGCCCTGGCGACCCGCGCGGACCCGAAGTGTTGCAGGCCTCGCCCGCTATTCTGACGAAAACCGTCAGCCGGCTGGTGCGGCTGGAAACCATCGCCCTGTCGGAGCTGGTGGAGTTTCGCATCATGCTGGAGGGCACCGCCTGCACCCTGGCTGCCCAGCACCGCACCGAGGTACAGCTGAACGACATGCGGGCGGCCGTCGACGCCATGCAAGCCCAAGTGGACAACGGACCGGTCGCGTTCAGCCGAGCGGATGTTGCCTTCCACGTGACCGTGTGGGCCGCCAGCCAGAATCAGCTCCTGCAAATCTGCGGGGAGGCCACCCGCGGTGCTCTCATCGACATGGTGACCGACGAACTCGATCGCGCCCCCGACTCCCAGGCGAGGATGGAACTCTCGCTCGCCCACGATCGTGAGATTCTGGGCGCGATCTCGGCGGGAGACGGAGCGCGTGCCGGACGACTGGCCCGGTCCTTCGTTATCGAGTATTACGGCGACATCATTTCGTCCCAGAGTCGGGCGGCACTCGGCAGCGTTGCGGACGAAGCTCCGGCGTAGGGCCAGCTCAGAGCGCTTTGGCGGCGGCGACGAGCACCTGTGCGAGGGTGGGAACGCCGGCCGCGCGAAAGACCTCGGTGCCGGCGCCGTTGGTGATGATGACCGTGGGAGTGTTGCGAACGAGCTGCGCCTCGGCTTGCTCGGGAGCACTGGCGACATCGATTTCGCGCACGGACGCACCGGGGACGAGTCGTTTCGCTTCGGCGAGCACTGCCCGCGTCTGCATGCACGGTTCGCAAAATGACGACGAATACAGTGTGAATTCCATCAGGGCCTCGCAGGTCGCGCGTTGAGTTCGGTAGCGTTCAAGTTTACAGGCCGAGTCGCAGGCCACCGGTAGACTCGGGGAATGACGAACAGCACGACTGGTGAAGCACCCACGACCGCCCCCGCAAACTCCCCGACGTCGAAGAGTCCCGACCGATTGGTCTGGATCGACTGCGAAATGACCGGGCTCGACCTGGACCGTGACGAGCTCGTCGAGATCGCCGTCGTCATCACCGACTACGACCTCAATGTGCTCGACCCCGGCCTTGACATCATCATCAAGCCCAACGACTCTGCCCTCAAGAACATGGGCGACTTCGTGCGCAACATGCACACCTCGTCCGGCCTTATCACCGAGATCCCGAACGGCGTCAGCGCCGCCGAAGCCGAGTTCCAGGTTCTCGAATACGTTCTGAAGTTTATTCCGGCCGAGCAGAAGGCCCCGCTCGCCGGCAACTCCATCGGCACCGACCGGGCCTTCCTGACCCGGTACATGCCCCGCCTCGACAACCAACTGCACTACCGCAACGTCGACGTGTCGTCGATCAAAGAGCTTGCCCGCCGCTGGTACCCGCGGGTGTACTTCAACGCCCCCGCCAAGGACGGCGGACACCGCGCCCTGGCCGACATTCTCGAATCGATCCGCGAGCTTGCGTACTACCGTCAGACAGTGTTCGTGGCTGACCCGGGGCCGACGAGCGACGAAGCCAAGTCGCACGCGGCAGATGTTGTGCACTTATTCGCCTCCGAGGTGTAATAGGATTGCTGAGTTGCCCCGCGTTGTAGACGTGGGGACGCATGGTGGGTATAGCTCAGTTGGCAGAGCGCCTGGTTGTGGTCCAGGAGGTCGCGGGTTCAATCCCCGTTACTCACCCCAATGAAACCCAGCACGTTCGGCCTCAGCCGGCGTCTGGTGGTCGGGAGCCGGTCGCGATGTTGAACCTTGAGGCGGCTGAATTCGAACGTCTCGTCGTCGATGAGCTTGACCTGCTGCCCGACGACATGGTCGACGGCCTCGACAATGTGATTTTCGTGGTCGAAGACCGTCCCGAGGACGGTACCCTCGACACCCTCGGCCTGTACGACGGGGTCGCCCTCACCGAACGCGGCCAGTACGGATTTGGCGAGATGCCCGATCGCATCGTGCTCTACCGGGAGCCGTTGTTGGCGATCTGTGAAAGCCTCGAGGACCTACACGACGAAATTCATATCACCCTGGTGCATGAAATCGCTCATTTCTACGGTATTGATGACGACAGGCTGCACGAACTCGGCTGGGGCTAGCCTCCCGCGGTCTAGCCTTGGGGAATGAGTTCCTTGCGTGTGGGCCGTCTCGTCGGCATCCTGATCGGAACCGTGGTGATTCTCGGCGTGGGCGTTTACGGCCCGGCGACGCTGCTGGGGCCTCTGCCGACGGTCACCGCCACCCGGGCCACTCCTACCGGCAACGCCACAGCACCCACTCCCCCGGTTCTGTCGCCGAATGGCGCCAGCGCGATCGCGGTGCTCGCCGCCACGACGAGCGATGCCTCCGGAACGACGTCGACCGGCGCGGATGGCGCTGAAACGTCGACGCCGATCGCGGTGGCAGGCACGGCCGAGGCACTTCCGATGGCGTCCATTGCCAAGGTCGTGACCGCCCTCGTCGTTCTCGACGCCAAACCCATTGTGGCGGGTGAGACCGGGCCCATAGTCACCCTCACCACGGCAGACTTTCAGAGCTACCTGAACTACAACAAGACCGGAGCCCGCTCGGTGGCGGTCTTCGCCGACGAACAGTGGACCGAGCTCGAGCTGTTGCAGGCGCTGCTGCTCGGGTCGAGCAACAACCACGCCGACAGCGTGGCACGCTGGGCGTTCGGCTCGGTCGACGCCTACGTCGTCGCCGCCAACGCCTGGCTCGCCGATAACGGTCTCACCGACACGGTCGTCGTCGATGCCACCGGGCTGCACGATGCGAGCGCCGGCACCGCCACGGACCTCGCCCACCTGGCCGGTCTCGCCGCGACCGACCCGGTGGTGTCTGCGATGCTGGCCAGTCCCGCATCCGCTCTGGCGGACCGTCGTGGTGTCGAGAACACCACCCCGTATCTGCCCGAGGAAGGCATCACGGGCATTTCACGAAGTTATACGGATGCCGCCGGGGTCTGTTTTCTCTTCACCGCCGAGGTGAACGACGGCGCCTCGAGCTTCACGTTCTCGGGTGTCTACATCGGTGAACCGACCTACGATGCGCTCACGGCAGACCTGACCGCCCTTATGGCAAGCGCACGGGCCGGGGTGGGCGCACTGCCGGTTCTGGCCGCGGGTGATGCCTATGCGACGTTCGAATCCGCGTGGGGCGACACCGCCTCGGCCGTGGTGGGGGTCTCGCGCACCCGCTACGCCTGGCAGGCCGCCACCCCCGAGGCCGCAACCGTCACGCTCAAGGACTTCGCCGCGGCCCGCACCGGCGCAAACGTCGGCCAGGTGCGACTCACCGTTGCGGGGGAAAAGCTCTCGGCCGCCCTGAAACTCAGCGAAGGTATCGCCGACCCCGGGCCGGGCTGGCGACTGTTGCATCCGATCGTGATGATCACGGCCCTTCTCGACCAGTAGGTCGGGCTAGAGCGGCTCCACCTCGGTGTCGACCGGGTCGCTCTCGCCCGGGTCGAAGGCGTAGCGCACGCGACGTTGCCCGTTCAGATCGCGCTCATCCACCTCGTCGTACCAGAACACCGACTCGAGGCCGCCGACGGCAGCGACCATGCTGATTCGTGGTGCGTGTTTGCCGCGCACGAGCGCACGGGAATCAATCTGACCCTCGAGCGGGCCATCGATGAACTCGGCGATATACAGGGTCGGGGTTTCGCTGTCAGAAATACTCATGGGAGCCAATCTAGTCGGGTGCACCGAGCCGTGCCCGCAAGTACTCGCCGTCATGGCAGGTACGCGAGAAACTGGCCCGTGTTCGAACCAGTGCCACAGGTTCAAACACGTGCTACGAGCGCTGGTGTCAGCTGCGCAGGCGAACGGTTGCCAAACTTTCCGGCTTCTGCCGCTCGAGATAGCTCGCCCACTCCCGCTGCCACTGGTCCCAGTGGGCGCGAAACACGTCGCCGTCGCGGTCGAGCGCACGTCGTTTGCGCAGCGCGTCGTCGGCCGCCAGCCAGACTCGCACCTGGCTGAGCGGTTCGTGGGCGGCTGCGAGCGTTCCGCAGCCCTCTACGATCAGCGCACGGGCCGGATCAAGCGGATGCCACTCCGCCGCCGCGTTCTGGCTCCAGTCATAGCGCTGCCAGGCCGCAGGAAACCCGTCGTGTCGTGGTTGCAGAACGTGGCGGTGCAGGTGCCGCACTGCCGCGTCGAGGCCGTCCCAGCCGGGATAGATGTCGTCCATCCGCACAAGCTGGGGGCGCACCGTGCCCGGCCAGTGTTCCACGAGGGCATCGGCGAGGGTGCTCTTGCCCGCACCACTCGGCCCGTCGATGAGAATCACCGGGTTCGATCCGGCCGCAGCGACGGCCAACAGCAGGGGCGCCAACAACGGGGTGACGTTCCCGGGGGCTGGCTCGAAAACAGCGTCAGGCAAGAATGAAACTCCACGTTTCGGCCCACACCGCGGCCCCGATGGCGATGCCGGCAATCCCGAATCCGATGCCGACGAGAACCGCATCGGCCGCACGAACCCTGGACGGCCGAGCCCAGGTGCGAGGTGTGTCGCCGCCGAAACCGCGCGCTTCCATGGCCGTGGCCAGTTTGCTGCCTCGGCGCACCGAGATCACCAGCAGGGAGAACGCGGGACCGAAGAACCGGCGGGCGGCGCCTCGTATGCCGCCGCCGTCCCCGACTCCTCTGGCCCGCCTGGCGAGGGTGAGTGAGTGCCAGTCTTCGATGAACATGCCCACGAGCCGTAGCCCGGCCAGCCCGCCGAGAACGAACCGAGCCGGCAGGCGCAACACTTGCGCGAGGCCGTCGGCAAGGTCGGTCGGATCGGTCGTGGCGAGCAGCACAATGCCCGGCAGGCCGATGGCGAGAACGCGCAACCCGATGGCCAGCCCGAGCTGGGCCGAGCCCTCGGTCACCGAGATGAACCCGAACTGCCAGAGCAGCGCTCCGGAGTCTTCGCCGTAGAGGATCGTCGTGATCGCGGCCATCGGTGCCGCAATCCACACCGGCGCGGTGCGCAGCCAGAATTGTCGGGCGCGGAGTCCGCACCAGAGCAGAAGCACGGCCTCAAACAGCAGGGCCACACCCGCCGAAACCCAGTCGATCGACAAGAGCAGGGCGCAGCTCACCGTGAGGGCGACGGCGAGCTTGGCAACCGGGTTGAGGCGGGCAACCACGCTCGGGCGAATTGTGGGAGTCAACAGGTTCACAGGGCACCCGCCCCGAGCCGAATCGGGTCGGGGGTGCCCAGACGGTATTCCTCATCGGCGAGGGCACCGACGAACTGGGCGTCATGCGTGACGGCCACGAGTGCGGTTCCCTCGTCGAGCAGCTCGGCCAACAGGGTCACGAGTTCCTGCCAGGTGCGGGAATCCTGTCCAAAAGTGGGTTCATCGAGCACGAGCAGGCGCGGGCGAGTGGCCAGAACCGTAGCCACGGACATCCGTCGTTTTTCACCTCCCGAGAGGGTAAACGGGTTGGCATCGGCGAGGTGATCGAGTCGCAGCCGACACATCAGGTCGTCGACGCGGCTGGTCTGCTCGGAATTGCTGAGCCCGAGGGCGCGGGGCCCTATCAGCAGGTCGTCACGCACCGTCGCGGCCAGGAACTGAAGTTCCGGATCTTGAAAGACGGTTCCGATGCGGGTCAGCAACTGCGTCGAACGCCAGCGGTGCGGTTCGGGGGCAGCTCCAGCCGAGAAGTGGTCGCACGCACGCAGCGATCCCCCAGCCGGTTTCAACAGACCGGCCAGGGTCAGTGCGAGCGTGGACTTGCCGGCACCGTTCGGCCCGGTCACAACGGTGGCCGTCCCGGCGCGCACGTCGAGGGTGATGCCAGCAGCGACAACGGATGCTGCACGCCGGCCAAAGGGAACGCGACCGACCGCGAGCGCATCGGCCCGAAGCAGGGTCTGCGCGGTACCGATCGGGTGACGCACCGGAAATCGGGGCGGCAGGGCTGGTACCCAGACACCGGCCTGCGCCAACCGTTCACCCTGGCTGGCCAGAATGTCGCGGGTCGCCCCGTCGGCGAGCACGCCGCCGGCCGGATCGAGCACGATGACGCGATCAACGACGTCCTGCCAGACCTCGACGCGGTGTTCGATGACCACGAGGGTGGCCCCGGAGTGGTCGAGGGAACGCACGACGGCGTCACGTACCTCGACGACGCCACCAGGGTCGAGGTTTGCGGTGGGTTCGTCGAGCAGTAGCAGTCCCGGCTGCATTGCGAGCACGCCGGCGAGGGCCAGGCGCTGCTTCTGCCCGCCGCTCAGGCTCGACGTGGGATGGTCAAGGGGCAGGTTTAGGCCGACTTGCGACAACGCGAGCCGCACGCGCGGCCAGATTTCGGAGCGCGCAACGGCGAGGTTTTCACAACCGAACGCGACGTCGTCGCCGACCCGGGCGAGTACGACCTGGGAATCTGGATCCTGCAGTACGAGGCCGACGCGGCCCCTCGCCTCGGCAGCGCGTCGCCCGTCAATGTGCAGGCTGCCCGTCTCGTCGCCGTCCTCTGCATCCCCGAGCACCCCGGCCAGCGCGTGCACCAGCGTGCTCTTGCCGGCGCCGCTGGCTCCGAGCAGCAGAACCCGCTCGCCGGGCTCGATCCGCAGGTCGAGCCCGGACACGGCCTGATTCTGGCGTCCGGCGTGCCGCCAGCCCCAATTGCGGGCCTGGATCTGCACGGGTCGAATCTGGGGGTCACGAGCGGGTGCGAACGACGAGGCGTCAGGCATCCGCTAGCGAAGCGCGGCGGACGGCGCGCGCGACCCTTCCCGACCGGCTGCAAACCGGTTCAGCGCACCCGTTCGCGCCAGGCCGCCCACGGCAAGCCAGGACAGCAAACCAGCGAGCACGGTGCCAGACACAACGGCGGAAACGAAGTAGACGGCCTTGAAACTAAAGTCCAGAGCGGCATAGCTCACGGTGGTGTCGAGCAGCCCAACGGCCACTCCGGCGCCGGCGCCGGCGAGGAGGGCGACGCCGAGGCGCCAGTTCGAGTACAAGAACAGTGCGAGCACGATCTCCGCGCCGAGACCTTCAACGATGCCCCAGATGAGCGTCGAGAATCCCCACTGGGTGCCGATCAGCATCGATACGACAGCGGCAATGACCTCGGTGTAGAGAGCTGCGCCGGGTTTGCGAATGATAAGGCCGCCGAGCACACCGGCGAAGAGCCAGCCGCCGGCCAGGAGCCCTTCGAGCCCGGGCGTGAACGTGAGGATCACGCTGAGCGGCGACCAGGCGAGGCCCCAGGCCCAGAAGATGACGCCGCTGGCGACGCCGATGACGCTCGCCACGACGATATCGACGACACGCCAGCGAAAGTTGCGCGGCTTTTTCGCCGTGACCGGGCGCGTGGATGTGATTGTAGCGTGCACTGTTCGTGCCCTTTCCGTGGGTAAATACAGGGCACGGGATTGAGAAGCCTCCCTGCGCTGGCATGATCCAGATCAGGTTCGACGGTCGAAGCTTGGGTCAGCTTCCTCTCAGCCCGGTGTACCGGACTCCCGTGATCGACTTCAACTCTAGTGCCCCGCCTAGACTTACGGTATGGGTATCACAACGTGAGCATCGGCATTCTGCTCGTGCTGGCGGCGCTGTACCTCGTGCTGTTGCGCCGATTCATTCTGCGGCGACGTCGAATTAAGCAGGGCCTGCCGGTGAGCGGCCCGTGGCATTTTCCGGCCTGGCTGCGCCCGCGAGTACCCCGCTGGGTGAGTCGGCGGTTCGCGCGGCGGCCGCGCTGGCCGCGCCGCATCCGCTCTTTGCGCTGGCCGCGCCGCACGCGTCCGGGCCCACCTTAGGACCGCGGGCCCAGTTTATAGACTGGGCCCACGGACGGGGCCCGGGCCCCGTCCGCCTTAGACAGCTCGCAGAGGGGCCGGGCGGTTACTTCTTTAGAGCTTTGATCACCCGGGCCAGGGCTCGGCCGGCGACGATGAGGAACGGCACACCGACGGCGAGCAGCGCGATAACGTTGGGTTCGAATCGGGCCGTCCCGCCCGACTTCACGTAGGCGCCGATCGGCAGCGTTACTCCGCCGCCACCACCGCCGGATCCGGCACCACCCTCGCCGGCGTCACCGCCGCCGAAGCCGTAATAGCTGAGGGCTACCGGCACGAGGGTGACACCGTCGATTTGCACGGGATCGCCGTATGCCGACTTCACGCCGGCGGAACGGAAGGTATCTGCTAGTTTTTCCGGGAGGCTGGTCATTCCAACAGGGTAGCGCGACTAGTGCTTGAAGAACGAGGCGGGACGCACGGTTCCCGCCCCGAATCGTTCGGTGACCGAGTCAACGGCCAGTTCCGCACTCCGCCAGTCTTCGTCGGGATCCCACAGTCCTACCGACCCCGATGCCGTGCCGAGCTGCTCGGCGCGCACCCCGATCAGGCGCACCCGAATGCCCGACGCAGCCAGCAGGTCGAACGCGGCCACCGCTTCCTCGTAGATCCGGCGGCCGACATTGCTCGGTTCGGCGAGGGTGCGCGATCGGGTGACCGTGCTGAAATCGGTATAGCGCAGCTTGAGGGAAACTCGACGGGCCACGAGGTCGCCTCGCCGGAGCCGCGCGGCGACGAGGTCGCACTGTCGCAACAATTCGCTGCGCAACCGGTCGACGTCCGTGACATCGTGTTCAAAGGTCACCTCGTGGCCGACGCTTTTCTCTTCGCGCTCGATCGTCACCGCGCGCGGGTCACGTCCCCAGGAGAGTTCGTACAGCTTCAGACCGGATGCCTCCCCCAGCGTTTTCTTCAGCACGTCCAGTGGAGTGTGCGCGATATCGCCGATCCGTTTCAGGCCGAGGCTGGTCAGCGTTTGCTCGGTCGCGGCCCCCACTCCCCAAAGCGCGGTCACCGGCAGCGGATGCAGGAACTCGATCGTCTCGTCGGCCGGAACAACCAGCAGGCCGTTCGGTTTGGCCAGGCCAGACGCGAGTTTGGCAACGAACTTGGTCGACGCCGCACCGACCGAGCAGACCAGACCGGTTTTGGCGAGCACGCGGGCGCGGAGGAGTTCGCCGATCACGGCGGGCGAGCCGAACAGATGGGTCGCGCCGGCCACGTCGAGAAAGGCTTCGTCGATGCCGAGCCGTTCGACGAGCGGGGTCACATCGTCGAAGATGCTCATGACCCGGGTGGAGAAATCGCGGTACAACCCCATATGTGGTTCGAGCACGACCGCCTTCGGGCATTGTCGCAGCGCGAGCGCCATCGGCATGGCCGAGTTCACCCCGTACCGCCTTGCGATGTAGTTGGCCGCCGTGACCACCGAACGGCCGCCGCGGTGGCCGACGATCACCGGCTGGTCGACGAATTCCGGGTGGGAGAGCAGCTCGACCGAGACGAAGAACGCGTCGAGGTCGACGTGCAGCACGGTGGCCGAACGGTCATCGACGTCGTTCGCCGACACCTGCCGCCCACTGCCGTCCTGTCTGCCCACCGAAGAACCCTAACCCGATCCTGCCCTTCTGCACTACCGCCAAGGAGGATGGACTAGCGCACGACCTTTTCGGCGCCCGAGATGCGCTGCGCGAAGTAGATGGGAACGATCGAGACCAGTACGAGCACCACCGCGATGACATTGACGACCGGTGCCTGGTTGGGCCGGAACAGGTTGTCCAGAATCCACAGCGGCAGCGTCTTCACACTCGAACCGGCCGTGAACGTCGTCACGATGATCTCATCGAAGCTCAGGGCGAAGGCGAGCAGACCGCCGGCGAACAGCGCCGACCGCAATTGGGGAAAGGTGACGAGGCGAAACGTCGTCCAGATGCCGGCGCCGAGGTCGGAGGAAGCGTCCTCGAGGCTGGTTCCGAGACGCCGCAGCCGGGCGATCACGTTATTGAACACGGTCACAATGCAGAACGTTGCGTGAGCGATGATGAGCGTCAGAATGGACAGCTGCACGCCCAGGCCCGTACGAAACGCATTGTTCAAAGCGATGCCGGTGACGATGCCAGGCAACGCTATCGGCAGGATGACCAGCAGGCTGATGGCATCGCGGCCGAAGAATTCGAAGCGTTGCAGCCCGAGCGAAATCAGCGTACCGAGCACGAGCGCCACGGCCGTTGAGGCGAGCGCCACCTGCAGGCTGGTCAGCACCGCGTCGAGGGCCCCGTCGCTCTGAAAGGCCTTCGCCCACCATTCCAGGGTGAAGCCCGGCGGCGGCCAGGTGAGGTTCTGGCTGGTGCTGAACGAGTTCACGAACACCACGAGCAGCGGCAGGTAGATGAGGGCCAGAACCACGGCCGTGATGGCCGCGAGCAGGCCGCGAGCCGGTCGACTTAGACGCATGACAGGCTCCTAGAGGTTGTTGAGCGCACCCGTGCGCCGCACCGCGGCGAGGTAGGCAAAGATGATCAGAATGGGGATGAGGGCGATCGCGGCCGCGAGCGGCAGGTTGTTCGCCGCCCCGACATTGGTATAGACGAGGTTGCCGAGCATCTGATTGGCCCCGCCGACGATATTGACGGTGATGTAGTCACCGAGCGACAACGAGAAGCTGAAGATCGACCCGGCGATGATCGCCGGCCAGATCATCGGCAGCACGACCAGCCGCAGCGTCGACCAGGTGCCACCACCGAGATCAGCGGATGCTTCCAGCAGGGAATCCGGCACCCGCTCCAGCCCGGCGTAGATCGGCAGGATGACATAGGGCAGCCACAGGTAGGACAGGGTGATGATCGTCGCCGGCAGGCCATAGCCGGGGCTCTGGCCGCCGAACGGTGAGACGAGCCATTCAAAGATGCCGCCCTGGGACAGCACCGAACGCCAGGCGTACGCCTTCACGAGGTAGCTCGCCCAGAGCGGCATCAGAATGGCGATCACGAGCATGCGCTGGGCCCGAGGGCTCGCGACCTTCGCCATGTAGAACGCGATCGGCAACGCGATCCCGATGTCGATGATGGTGACCAACAGCGCCACCCCCACCGTGCGCAGCGTCACGGCTTGGTAGAGCGACCCGGTGAGAACGGCCACGATGTTGTCGAGGGTCCAGGTCTGCGAAATCTGCCCGGTGAACGAATCGACCGTCCACAGGGCGGTGATCAGCAGCGCGGCGAGGGCCGCAATGTAGACCAGACCGAGCCAGAACAGGGGCGCCCCGAGCAGCAGCGACAGCCGCACGCGCGGGTGTCGGCTGAGATAGACCGAGCCCCGCCGGGCGATGGTGCCGCCTCGCGGCGACACCATCGCCCGGCGAGTGGGTGGCGCGGGAGCGTCAACCGTCATTGTGCATCCTTCTGTCGACGCGAATATGTGACCCGAGTGTGTACCGTCAGTGTCTGACGCGAACGAACGTTAGCCCTTGATTTCCTGCCACGCCGTGGTCCAGTCGGAGTAGTCGGTGCACTTAACATCGGTGCGCCCGTCAAGGCACTCCGCGATCGGTGTCGACCAGTACCAGATCTGAGCCGCGTAGTCGGCGTCGCCGGCGTGGTAGCTCGCGCAGTGATCCGGGTTGACCGTGAAGTCGCAGGCTTTAGCGTTGGACGGTGCCTCACCGAAGTACTCGGTGGCCTGCGCGTTTGCCTCGGGGCTCGCGATGTAGTCGAGCCAGGCGTAGGCGCAGTTCGGGCTCTTCGCCTTGGCAGCGATCATCCAGGTGTCCGACCAGCCGGTCGCGCCCTCGTCGGGCAGCACGACTTCGGCCGGGGTACCCTCGGCGAGGGAGTTGCGGATGACCTGCCAGGTGGTGCCGACCACGGTGTCTCCGGTTTCGAAGGCCTGCACCTCCTTGAGGTAGTCCGACCAGTATTCGCCGATGTTCACCCGCTGGTCCTTGAACAGCGCAGCGGATGCCGCGAGCTGGGTTTCGTCAAGGGCGTACGGGTTCTCGATTCCCAATTCGGGCTGGTGCGCCATGAGGTAGACCGCGGCATCCGCTATCGAAATAGGTGAATCGTAGGCGGTCACCGCGCCCTTGTAGGCCGACGACTTGTCGAAGACAACGTTCCACGAGGTGGGTGCCGGGGTGACGATTTCCGTGTTGTACATGAGCAGGTTGGCACCGTAGCCGTGCGGAATTCCGTAGGAGACACCGTCGACGCTGTTCCAGGACTGCATTTTCAGGAAGTCAAAGATACCGTCGTAGTTGGGAATGAGGTCGGTGTTGACCGGGGCGACGTCGCCGGCGGCGACGAGCCGCAGGGAGGCGTCACCGGAGGCCGCGACAACGTCGTAGTCACCGGTTTTCATGAGGCTGAACGCTTCGTCGGAGGTACCGTAGGTTTTGCTGGTGACGGTGCAGCCGGTCTTCTCTTCGAAGGCGCTGACCCAGTCGACCGTTGGGTCGTTGCTGCCGTCTTCGACGTAGCCGGGCCAGGCCAGCAGAGAGACGCTGCCTTCCATCTCGCCGAGTTTGGTCTGCGCCTGGGTCGGTTGCGTCGTGCCGCCGCCCTGGCTGGTGCCGCAGGCGGTGAGGAGCAGGGTTACCGAAACGATCGCGACGCCGGTGAGGGCGCCAGAGGCAAAGCGTGTCGGGGTGCGTTTCATGACATTCTCCATTCGTGAATCGGTCAGGGGTGGGAAGTGAGCGAGGAATCAGCCAGGGTGACGATGTCGGAATCGTTCCAGCCGATGGTGATGCGCGCGCCACGTTCGTTGGTCGCCACACGGTGCGCATCGTTCTGTTCGAGCGCCACGACGCGCGTTCCGGCATCGAGGTCGACGATGAGCTGGGTGCTGCTGCCAACGTAGATCACCTCGGCCAGCACCCCGGCTGCCGTACGGTCAGCCACCAGGGGCAAGTTTTCGGTGGTGACGCTGATCTTCTCTGGGCGCACCGAGTGCACGCCGCCCCGGCCGAGCAGAGCCTGCGAGATGCTGCTGTCGAAGATGTTCGACGTACCCACGAACGCCGCGACGAACGAGGAGGCGGGGCGCTCGTAAATCTCGGACGGGGTGCCGAGCTGCTCTATTCTGCCCTCGTTGAAAACCGCGATGCGGTCGCTCAGGGTGAGGGCTTCCTGCTGGTCATGGGTGACGAAGATGAACGTGATTCCAAGGTTGCGCTGTAGTTCTTTGAGTTCTACCTGCATCTGCTCGCGCAACTTCAGATCGAGGGCGCCGAGCGGTTCGTCGAGCAGCAATACCTTGGGCTGCACGACGGTGGCGCGGGCGAGGGCAACCCGTTGGCGTTGCCCGCCGGAGAGCTGGCTCGGCTTGCGATCGGCGAAACCGCTCAGGCGCACGGTGTCGAGGGCCGCTCTGGCCTGCTCCTGCCTGGCCCGTTTGGCGACGCCGCGCACTCGCAGCCCGTAGGCCACGTTGTCGAGCACGCTCATGTGTGGAAACAGTGCGTAGTCCTGGAACACCGTGTTGACGTCACGGTCGAACGGCGCCCGGTTGGTGACGTCCTGGCCGAGCAGGGAGATGGTCCCGCTCGAGGGCTGTTCGAAGCCGGCGATCAGGCGCAGCACCGTGGTCTTGCCCGAACCCGACGGCCCGAGCATGGAGAAGAACTCCCCCGGGGCGATATCGAGGTCGACACCGTCGACGGCATTGACGCTGCCAAAGCTCTTGGTCAGTCCGGTCAAACGGATGGCGGGCTGCGCACCGTTCATACGATTTCCTCCGTCATTCATTGGCTCCCTGCTCACTCACAGGTAATCATATGGAGTTAGATGTCATGAAAGTGGGACGGGATGTTACGGTCGTGTCACAACCTGAAATGAGCAGCCCATGCCGCAGTCCAGCCGCGCCGGATCGGGAACCCGCGCGGCCATTTTCGCTCCGCTCGATGGTGCCGGGCGCGCCGAGCTGGTGTTGCAGCGCCTGACCGACGCCATCGTGCTCGGCGTGCTGCACGATGGCGAACGGCTGCCGAGTGAGGCGGAACTGGCCCGCCAGCTCGGCGTAGCCACGGTCACCGCCCGCGAAGCGCTCGAGATCCTACGCCGCAACAACCTCGTGCACACCAAACGCGGCCGCGACGGCGGCAGCTTCGTCACCTTTGCCGGTGGGGGCTCAACCGATCTGCAGGACGACCGACTCCTGGCCTGGTCCCGGGTGCAGGTGCGCGACCTCGGCGTGCACTACTGCGCGATCGCCGGCCTCGCCGCCGAACTAGCCGGCGACCGGGCGAGCGCCGCCGACATCACCAACCTCGAGCGCATCCTCGATCGCACCGATGCCGGCATAGCGGAGGCCGCGCGCCGCGGGCAGGGCACCTTCCGTCTCGAAGTGGCCGCGCTCAGCCAGTCAGCCCGGCTCGTGCGCGAAGAATTGCGGCTGCAGGCCGAATTCGGCGCCCTGCTGTGGCTCAGCCTGCGCGAACCCCTTCGACGGGAGCGGTGCCGAGCCGTGCAGCGCGAGACGGTCGCCGCGCTCGTTGCCGAAGACGGCGCCCGCGCCCGGCAGCTCACCGTCGAGCAGATCATGGAATCGGTCGAGTGGCTGATCGAAGCGAAGTCACTGCTGGAGAAGTCACCGTTGGAACAGAAAGGTAGTTCGGCCATGCCAGGCACCACTTCCACGCCAGTACCGACGGGGGCATCCGCATGACCATCGCTCCCGGGCACACCACGCCTCCCACCGACGCCAGCGTCGCGTCCGTCACCGACGCCAGCGTCGCGTCCGTCGCCGACGTCTTCGACCCGGTCTTCTCCCGTCTGGAACGGTGGGTCGATCTGGTCGAAAGCTACGCCGCGCGTTCCGGTACTATCGCCGACCGGGCCCAATTCGACTTTCTGGTGGAAAAGCTCGTGCGCGCCGAATTCGACGACTCCAACGGATGCGTGATCGGAGCCGGTTTCGTTTCAGCGCCGCACTTTCTGGGCTGGCACCTGGCCTGGTGGCTGGGCGGGCGGAACGCGGCGTCGCAGGGGCAGCCGGCCACCGGCATCCGTCATCTGGAAACGGTCGAAGACCCGCTCGAGGAGAGTTTTCGGGATTACACCGCGTTGGAATGGTGGCGGGTTCCGGCCCAGACCGGGCGCCGGCACATCACCGGGCCCTATGTGGACTATTTGTGCACCGACGAGTACACGCTCACGCTCACGCTTCCGGTCTACCGGGATGGTTCCGAGCTGATCGGGGTCGTGGGCATCGACCTGTCGGTCGATGAGATCGAACGCGATCTGGTACCGCGCCTGAATGCCGGTGCCGTAGCGGCGACGGTTATCAACGCGAGCGGGCGAGTGGTCGTCTCCGCCGACGCTCACCTCGCGACCGGGGCTCTGTTGCGTCTGCCGGGGCTGACCGAGCTTCTGAGCGACCGCACGTTGTCGATCACGGCACTCGGACCCGACGGCGCGCATTCGTTCCAATGGTGCGGCCGAACCGGGCTCGCGGTCGTCGCGGGCCCGTTGCCGAGCTAGCCGATCGTGGTGCCGAAGACCAGCCCGAGCAGGTAGGTGACCGCGGCCGCGCCGAGGCCGATCACGAGCTGCCGCAGCGCGCGCTTCAGCGGTGGACCACCCGAAAGCAGGCCAACGACGGCACCGGTGGCCAGCAGCGCCCCGCCGACCAGAACGGTCGCGACGATAATGGCCGCGTCACCGCTCATGCCGAACAGATAAGGCAGCACCGGCAACAGCGCACCGGAGGCGAAGAAGCAGAAGCTCGACAGCGCGGCCCCGGTTCCCGTACCGATGGCCTCGTGCTCATCGGGCTCCGGCATCTGCGTGCTGACCTCGTCGATTGGTCCGGTCGCGGCATAGGCGGCCGCGAGCACGCCGCGGGCGTAGGTCTCGGCTTCTTCCTCTGACATGCCTCTGGCCCGGTAGACCAGGGTCAGCTCGTTGGCGGCGAGGTCGAGGTGCGAGAGCACGCTCTTGGCCGGTGCCGCGGGGGTTGAGGCCTCGAGCAGTTCCCGTTGGGACCGCACGGACACGTACTCGCCGGCGCCCATCGAGAGCGCACCGGCCAACAGCCCGGCGATGCCGGTGAACAGAATCGTCGCTGCCGGCACACCGGTCGCGCCGATCCCGAGCACGAGCGCGAGGTTGCTGACGAGGCCGTCGTTGACGCCGAACACGGCGGCGCGAAAGGTGCCAGACAGCCTTTTGCGGCCGCGCGCGGCGAGTCCGCGCACGACCTCTTCGTGCACGGTTTCGTCGGCGGCCATGGCGTTCGTCGCGTCGGCGTCCGCGTCGTAGGGCGAGCGTCCCTCGGCGCGCTGGGCCAGGGCGAGTACGAAGACCGAACCGAACCGGCGGGCGAGCAGCCCGAGAAACCGCGTGCGCAGAGCGCCGCGCCGAGGCGAGCCGAGGTTCTGGCCGAGCAGGTGCCGCCAGTGTTCTTCGTGCCGGCCCTCAGCGTCGGCGAGGGCGAGCAGAATCTGGCGTTCCTCGCCGCCCCGCCGATTGGCGAGGTCGCGGTACACCGCGGCCTCGGCCTGTTCGTCGGCCAGGTACTGCCGCCACCGACGGATGTCCCTGCTCGACGGTTCCCTCCCGTCGCGCTGCGCAGTCATCACGTTCACGCCTCCGGAGCTGCTTCCAGGAAGCTCTCTGGGATCCGAGCTGAATCGTGCGGTCCGGAGCCATCGAGGCCGACAAAGGGCTCCTCGAAGCGTACGACCCAGAACTTCTCCCGCACCACGGTCGGCGCGTAGAGGCCGGCTCCCTCCGACTCCCCCGGCGCGACGATGACGCCGACCGGGTCGTCGATGAGGGAGTCGGGAAAGCGGGTGCGGTCGAGGTGAACGACGACCTGCACGCCCACACCGAAGGCTGAGCTGCTCATGCTCTACTCGATCGTGGCGGCGCGTTCGAGCACGAGTTCACGCACGCGTGCGGCATCCGCTTGACCGCGCATGGCCTTCATGACCGCGCCAATGACCGCTCCGGCAGCCTGTACTTTGCCGTCACGGATCTTGGCGAGCACGTCGGGCTGGCCGAGCAGCGCGGCGTCGATGGCAGTGATAAGCGCCCCGTCGTCGGAGACCACGGCGAGGCCGCGGCTTTCAACGACCTCGGCGGGCGTGCCCTCGCCGGCGATGACGCCCTCGAGCACCTGGCGGGCCAGGCGGTCGGTGAGGGTTCCGGCCTCGACCAGTCCGATCAGTGCGGCTAACTGTACCGGTGTCACGAGCGAATCGCCGGCGACTCCGGCCACGTTTGCGAGTCGGGCAATTTCTCCAGTCCACCATTTGCGTGCGGCCTGGGCGGATGCCCCGGCGGCGACGGTCGCTTCGACCGCGTCGAGCAGGTCGGAGTTGACGACGTCCTGAAACTCGAGGTTCACAAACCCCCAGGCCGCCTGCAGGCGCTTGCGACGTGCCGCGGGCGGCTCGGGCAGGGTCAGGCGCAATTCTTCGACCCATTCACGCGACGGCGCCATCGGCAGCAGGTCGGGCTCGGGAAAGTAGCGGTAGTCGTCGGCGTCGCTCTTGGGCCGTCCGGCGCTCGTGATGCCGGTGTCTTCGTGCCAGTGCCGGGTCTCCTGCGTGATGGTGCCGCCGGAGTGCAGCACGGCCGCCTGGCGTTGGATCTCATAGCGCACCGCACGCTCAACGCTTCGCAGCGAGTTCACGTTCTTGGTCTCGGTGCGGGTGCCGAGCACGTTCGAACCGCGCGGGCGCAGCGAGACGTTGGCGTCGCAGCGCACGTTGCCCTCTTCCATGCGGGCGTTGGAGACACCGAGCGCCTTGGCGATCTCCCGAATCGCCGCGACGTACGTTTTGCCGATCTCGGGGGCATCGTGTTCGGCGCCCTCGATCATCTGGGTGACGATCTCGACCAGCGGCACGCCGCCGCGGTTGTAGTCGACGAGTGAGTAATCGGCGCCCTGGATGCGTCCGGTGGCGCCGCCCATGTGGGTGAGCTTGCCGGCGTCGTCTTCCATGTGGGCGCGTTCGATCTCGACGGTGACCAGGCGGCCGCTTTCAAGTTCGATCGTGATCGAACCGTCGTGGCAGATCGGGTCGTCGTACTGACTGGTCTGAAAGTTCTTCGCCGTGTCGGGGTAGAAGTAGTTCTTGCGGGCGAACCGCGAATGTTCCGCGATCTCACAACCGAGGGCCAGCCCCAGGCGGATGCTGGACTCGAGCGCCTTCTTGTTGATCTGCGGCAGACCGCCGGGCAGGCCGAGGCAGGTGGGACAGGTGTTGGTGTTGGCGCCGGAGCCGAACTCGTTGGCACAGCCGCAGAACATCTTGGTCTTGGTGTTCAATTCGACGTGCACCTCGAAGCCGAGCACCGGTTCGAACAGTTCGAGTGCTTTGTCGTAGTCCATCAATTCAGCCTTAGGCATCAGACGGCTCCCTCTTCGCTGGCGAACATTTCGGTCGGGGTCAGGGCTGGAGCCTGGCTGAGCATGGTGTGCCCCCAGCTCGCTTCGAGCAGCTGCTCGATGGCGGCGCCGACGGTGTAGAGGCGGGCATCCGCTCTTGCGGGTGCCATGATCTGCAGGCCGACCGGCAGGCCGTCTTCGGGCGCCAGCCCGATCGGGATACTCATGCCGGGCACTCCGGCGAGGTTGGCCGGGATGGTCGTGACGTCGTTGATGTACATGGCCATCGGGTCGTCGAGCTTCTCACCGAACTTGAATGCGGTGGTCGGGGCGCTCGGCGAGACGAGCACGTCGACCTGACTGAACGCGGAGGCGAAGTCGCGCTGAATGAGCGTGCGCACCTTCTGTGCGCTGCCGTAGTAGGCGTCGTAGTAACCGGCGCTCAGGGCGTAGGTGCCGAGAATGATGCGGCGTTTGACCTCGGGGCCGAAACCGGCCTCGCGGGTGGCACTCATCACGTGCTCGCTGGTGAGCGAGCCGGATTCCGGGTTGACTCGGATGCCGAAACGCACCGAGTCAAAGCGGGCCAGGTTACTCGACGCTTCGGCCGGTAAAATGAGGTAGTAAGCCGCGACGGCATACTCGAAGTTCGGGGCGGAGACCTCGGTGATCTCGGCGCCGGCCCCGACGAGCAGGGCGAGGGTCTCGTTGAAGCGCTGGGTGACGCCGGCCTGGAATCCGTCGCCGGAGAGTTCCTTGATGACGCCCACTCGCACGCCCTTGAGGGCGCCGTCCTTGAGCCCGGCCTGGGCGGCGGCGGCCATGGACGGCCAGGGCTCGGTCAATGAGGTGGAGTCGAGCGGGTCGTGTCCGCCGATGACGTCGTGCAGCAGCGCGGCGTCGTAGACCGTGCGGGAGACCGGGCCGACCTGATCCAGGCTCGACGCGAGGGCGATCGCGCCGTAGCGGGAGACCCCGCCGTAGGTGGGTTTAACGCCGACCGAGCCGGTGACGGCGGCTGGCTGGCGGATGGATCCGCCGGTGTCGCTGCCGAGGGCGAGCGGCGCCTGGAAGGAGGCGACGGCCGCAGCCGAGCCGCCGCCCGAGCCACCGGGAATGCGGTCGCGGTCCCAGGGGTTGCGGGTGACGCCGTAGGCGGAGTGTTCGGTGGAGGAGCCCATGGCGAATTCGTCCATGTTGGTCTTGCCGAGCGGCACGAGGCCGGCCGCGCGCAGGCGGGCGACGACGGTCGCGTCGTACGGCGGCACCCAGCCCTCGAGAATTCTCGAACCGGCGGTGGTGGGCATGTCCTGGGTGGCCAGCACATCTTTGATCGCGATCGGAACACCGGCGAGCGGGTTCAGCGTTTCGCCGGCGGCGCGGCGCTCGTCGATCTGTGCTGCGGTAGCGAGGGCGTCGTCGCCGGCGACGTGCAGAAAGGCGTGCAGGTCGGTGTCGACGGCAGAAATGTGGTCGAGGTGGGCGCGCGTCACTTCGACGGCGCTGACCTCCTGGCTGATCAGCAGGTCGCGCAGTGCGGCGGCGGAGAGCTTGGTGAGATAGGTCATGGTTACTCCTCGTCCAGAATGGCGGGCACGCGGAACTTATCGCCGGCCCGGTCGGGGGCACCGGAGAGGGCCTGCTCAACCGTCAGCGACGGTACGACGACGTCGTCACGGAACACGTTGGTCAGCGGCATCGGGTGGCTCGTGGCCGGGGTGTCGGCGGTGGCTACCTCGGAGACTTTGGCGATCGAGTCGACGATCTGGCCGAGATCGTGGGTGAGATTGGTGATCTCGAGGGGGCTGAGGTCGATCCGGGCAAGGTAGGCCAAATGGGCAACCTGCTCGGCCGTGATTTCAGACATGGAACTCCAAACGCATTGTGATGATGACCCAATTCTATTGGAACGCCGCTGACACCCCTTTCGCGCCCAGCTCGCAACGCATCAGACGTTTCGGGCGGCCAGCTGCGCGGCACCGGCACCAGTGCGTTGGAGTCCCGGCCCGGCCACAGCTCCCGTGCCCTGTCGCGCGGCACCTGCGCGGCATCAAATGGCGTTGCCCGTCAGGCTGGCGGGGCGACCTCCGGGGCTGGCGGGGCGACCTCCGGGGCGGGCGGCAGCCCGGCCGGACCCTCGGCCAGCAGAACGCGAAACTCATCGGCGTCGAGAATGCGGATTCCGAGCGTCTCTGCCTTGCCGAGCTTGGATCCGGCGCCAGGCCCGGCAGCGACAAAGTCGGTGTTCTTCGACACGCTCGACGCGTTCTTGCCGCCGGCGGCGATGATCGCCTCCTGGGCACCCTCCCTGGTGAAGCCCTCGAGCGAGCCGGTCGCCACGACGGTCAATCCCGCCAGCACTCCCCCGGCGGTCTCGGCCGCGCCAGGCCCTGGATGGCCCGGCGTGGCGAACTGCACGCCGGCCGCGGCCCACTGGGTGACGATTTCGACGTGCCAGTCCACCAGGAACCAGCCGAGCACGGCGTCGGCGATGATGCCGCCGACGCCGTCAACCTCGGCGAGTTCCTCACGGGTGGCCGCCCGAATTGCCTCGAGTGAGCCGAAATGGTTCGCCAGCGCGCGGGCGGCGACCGGGCCGACGTGACGGATATTGAGCGAGACCAGGATGCGCCACAGCGGCTTGGTCTTGGCCTTTTCGATTTCGGCGAGCAGCTTCAGCGCGCTCGAGGACGCCTGCGGTCCGGTCAGGCCGGCTTTCTTCTCGGCAGGGTTCGGGTTGCGACTGAAGGGCATACGAATTTTCGCGACCCCGTCGTCGTCTTCTTTGGGCAGCCCGGTTTCGGCGTCGCGCACGATCACCTGAATGGGCAGCAGGTCGGCCAGTTCGAGGTCGAACAGGGCGGCCTCGGTCGGCAGCGGCGGGTAGGCCGGCACGGTCGGCTGGGTGAGCGCGGAGGCCGCGACCTCGCCGAGCACCTCGATGTCGAGGCCGCCACGGCTGCCGATGTGTTCGACCCGGCCGCGCACCTGCGCGGGACAGCTGCGCGCATTCGGGCAGCGCAGGTCGATGTCGCCCTCTTTAGCCGGGGCCAGCGGGGTGCCGCATTCCGGGCAGTTCTGCGGCATGACAAATTCGCGTTCGGTGCCGTCGCGCAGCTCGACGACCGGGCCGAGCACTTCGGGAATGACGTCGCCGGCCTTGCGCAGCACGATCGTGTCGCCAATCAGCACGCCCTTGGCCTTGACCACCTCCTGGTTATGCAGGGTGGCCTGGCGCACCTCGCTGCCGGCCACGAGCACCTTCTGCATGACCGCGAACGGGGTGGCGCGGCCGGTGCGGCCAACACTCACGACGATGTCGAGCAGTTTCGTATTGACCTGCTCTGGCGGGTACTTGTAGGCGATCGCCCAGCGCGGTGCCCGGTTGGTGGCGCCGAGTTCGGCGTGCAGCGCGAGTTCGTCGATCTTGATCACGATGCCGTCGAGCTCGTGCACGACGCTGCCGCGGTGCGCCCCGTAGTACTCGATGAACTCCGCAGCCTCGACAACCGTGGACACCACCCGAAAATAGTCGCTGGTGGGCAGACCCCAGCTGCTCAGTAGGCCATAGACCTCGGACTGCGTCTCTACCGGGGGGTTTTCCCAGGCACCAATGCCGTGCACCAGCATGCGCAGCCGGCCCAGGCGGGCTTTCATGAGGCGAAGCTGGTCGGCGTTCTTTCCGGCTGCCTTCTGGCGCAGCGACCCGGCCGCCGCGTTGCGGGCGTTGGCGAACACGCGCTCGCCGGCGGCAGACTGGGCAGCGTTCAGTTCGTCAAAGCCGGCGGTGGGGAAGAATACCTCGCCGCGCACCTCCATCAGCGATGGATGCCCGGTGCCAGCCAGGTGGGACGGGATGCCCGGGACCAGCGCGATGTTCTCTGTGACGTCTTCGCCGACCACGCCGTCGCCGCGGGTAGCCGCCGAGACGAGCACTCCGTTGATGTAGCGCAGGTTAATGGCAAGGCCGTCGATCTTGAGTTCGCACAGGTAGTGCACGGCGCGGCCGGAGTTCTCGGCGGCTTTACCCGCCCACACCTCAAATTCTTCGAGGGAGAAGACGTTGTCGAGACTGAGCATGCGTTCGGCGTGGGTGACCGGGTCGAACAGGGTGACCTCGGCACGGCCACCCACCGTTTGGGTGGGGCTGTCCTGGCTTTGCAGTTCCGGGTGCAGGCGCTCAAGTTCGCCCAGACGCGCCACGAGCTGGTCGTAGTCGCCGTCGGAGATTACAGGCGCATTGCGACCATAATAGGCGTCGCGGGCCGCGATCACGCGGCTGGTGAGGTCGGCGGCCTCGGCGGCCGCGGCGGCGAGGCTCGCCGGGGTGGTGTCGGCGACGGACTCAGGCATCGACCGGGACGGGACTGGCCGAAGCGGTACTTGACGAAGCAGAAAGAACGGGGACCGCACTGACCGTGCGGTCGATGGTGCACTGGCCGAGCACCCGGGTACCGACGTAGACGACGGCGGTCTGCCCGGGGGCGACGCCGGCGAGTGGCTCGCTCGGAATGATGCGCAGTTCGAGGGTGCCATCAATGCCGTTCACCACCTGGGCGACGGCCGGAACCGGGTCGGCGTGGGCGCGAATCTGCACGTGGCAGGCGAATTCCACCTCGGGATGTTCGGGCGCGAGCCCGGCCCAGGTGTACTTGTTTCCGGCGATCTCCTTGATGGCGAGCGCCTCCTTCGGACCTACGACGACCGTGTTGGTGATCGGGCGCACCTCGAGCACGAACCGCGGCTTGCCGTCGGCGGCCGGGGTGCCAATCGACAGCCCCTTGCGCTGGCCGACGGTGAACGCGACGGCGCCGTCGTGCTGGCCGAGGGTGTTGCCCTCCCGGTCGAGGATGTCGCCGGTCACGGGGGCGACACGTTCGCCGAGCCAGCCCTTGGTGTCGCCGTCTGGAATGAAGCAAATGTCGTAGGAGTCCGGCTTGTTCGCCACCGAGAAGCCGCGTTCGGCGGCTTCGGCTCGCACCTCGGCCTTGGTCGGCGTCGCACCGAGCGGAAACATGGAGTGGTTGATCTGGTCGGCGGTGAGCACGCCCAGCACGTAGGACTGGTCCTTGGCCCAGGCGGCCGCGCGGTGCAGCTGCTTGTTGCCGTCGGCATCCGTCAGAATGCTCGCGTAGTGGCCGGTGCAAACGGCGTCGAAGCCGAGGGCCATGGCCTTTTCGAGCAGGGCGGCGAACTTGATCTTCTCGTTGCAGCGCATGCACGGGTTCGGGGTGCGACCGGCCGCGTATTCGGCGATGAAGTCGTCGACGACGTCGAGCTTGAAACGTTCGGAGAAGTCCCAGACATAGTAGGGAATGCCCATGATGTTCGCGGCTCGCTGGGCGTCCATCGAGTCTTCGACGGTACAGCAGCCGCGGCTGCCGGTGCGCAGCGTGCCCGGCATGCGGCTCAGTGCTAGATGCACGCCGACCACCTCGTGTCCAGCTTCGACCGCACGCGCGGCTGCGACGGCGGAATCAACACCGCCACTCATTGCTGCTAAAACCTTCACCCATCGAGTGTACGCGGAGTGCCCGTCGGAGCCAACGCCACGACGAATGGAGGGATCAGTGCCCTGGCACCCGATCGGCCATGCCGGCGGCGAGCGCCTGTGCGTGCGCGGCCGGCAGGGCAGCGAGCAGCGCGTCGACGTCGGCGTCGGTCGACGAGTGGCCGAGCGTGATGCGCAGGGCGCCGCGGGACTCGGCCTCGCTGCGCCCCATGGCCCGCAGCACGTGCGAGGGTTCCGGCACCCCGGCCTGGCAAGCCGACCCGGTCGACACCGATACCCCGACCGCGTCGAGCAGGAACAGCAGCGAGTCACCCTCGCAGCCGGCAAAGCTGAAGTGGGCGTTTCCGGGCAGCCGGTTGGTCGGGTCGCCGTTCAGCACCGCACCGGGAGCCAGCCGGGCCACCCCGCCGATCACCCGGTCGCGCAGCGCGGCCAGGCGCGCGGCTTCACGGCCGCCCGCAGCCGCCGACGATTGAGCCACCCGCTGTTCACTGGTGATAGCGGATGCCGCCACCGCGAACGAGACCGCCGCCGCGACATCCTGGGTTCCGCTGCGCACCTTGCGCTGTTGCCCACCGCCGTGGATGAGCGGTTCGACCTTCGTGGCGCGGCCGAGCACCAGGGCGCCGATGCCGACCGGGCCACCGACCTTGTGCGCCGAAACGCTCAGCGCCGACACTCCGGCGGCGGCGAGCGTACGAAAGTCCACCGGAATATAGCCATACGCCGCGACGGCGTCGACGTGCACCGGAATACCGTGCACCGCGGCGAGCGCCGCCACCTCCGCGACGGGCTCGATCGTGCCGACCTCGTTGTTGGCCATAATCACGCTCACCAGCGCCACATCGCGGGGGTCACGCGCGATGGCAGCCGAGAGCGCGGTGAGGTCGATGTGCCCCTGGTCGTCGAGCGGGATCCATTCAACGACCGCGCCGTCGTGCTGGGCGAGCCACTCGACGGTATCGAGGGTCGCGTGGTGTTCACCGCCGGGCACCAGGATGCGCCTTCGCGGGGCGCGCGCCCAGTACAGGCCCTTGATGCCCAGATTGATGGCTTCGGTGCCGCTGCCGGTGAAGACCACCTCAATCGGGTCGCAGTTAAGGCTCGCTGCCACGATTTCGCGCGACTCTTCGAGCATCCGTTTCGCGTTCTGGCCCTGGCTGTGCACCGAGGCGGGGTTACCGACGACGCCCATCGCTTCGGCATAGGCGGCAATAGCGGCGGGAAGCATGGGCGTGGTCGCCGCATGGTCCAAATAGACAACCATGCGCCTATTTTACCGTCGAGCGGATGCCGGTGGTCGTCACCCTCCCCCGCACTGATTACTCTTGAACCCATGAGTTCCACCGACCCCCTGCGCAACCTCGGTGTGCGATTGACCAGCGCCGGTGGCGAACTCCGTGTCTGGGCCGAGCACGCCGACGCCATGGAGTTGTGCCTGTTCGACGACACCGACCCGAACTGGATCATCAAGAGTGTGCCGATGACCATGGACGTGCACGGCGTCTGGTCCGGCAAATCGCGCACCCTCTCCCCTGACCGCCGTTACGGCATCCGAGTGTCGGGTCCGGCCGGCCCGAAGAACTCGTTCCACCCGGAGAAAACGCTGATCGAACCCTATTCTCGTGGCCTGGTTCGGGTGGGAGCCGGGCTCTGGCAGTCCTCGGTCGTCGACGACTATTTCGACTGGAACGGCACCGAAAAACCGGCAACGGCCCTCGACCACACCGTGGTTTACGAGGCGCACGTGCGCGGAATCAGCCGGCTAAACCCTCTCGTGCCGGCCGCGCTGCGCGGAACCTACGCCGGGCTTGCCCACGAATCGACCATCGCTTACCTAAAGGACCTTGGCGTGACCGCGGTCGAGCTGCTGCCGGTGCAGGCATTCGTGTCGGAGCAGCGTCTGATCAAACAGGGCCTGATCAACTATTGGGGCTATAACACCCTCAATTTCTTCTCCCCGCATGCGGACTACGCCACCCAGGCGGCACAGTCCGCCGGGCCTGCAGCCGTGCTGCGCGAGTTCAAGGGCATGGTCAAGCTGCTGCACGAGGCCGGGCTCGAGGTCATCCTCGACGTCGTCTACAACCACACCGCCGAGGAGGGCCGCAACGGCCCGGTCACCAGCTTGCGCGGCATCGACAACGCTGCCTACTACAGGCAGGACGAGTCCGGCGCCTACATCGACGTGACCGGTTGCGGCAATACGGTCAATTTCAGCCACGACGTGCCGAAACGGCTGGTGCTCGATTCGCTGCGTTACTGGGCCAACGACCTGCAGATCGACGGGTTCCGCTTCGACCTGGCCGCGACGCTCGGCCGGGACGCCGGAGTCGTCTACGACCGGGAGCATCCGCTGCTCACCGCGATTCGCGACGATCCGGAGCTGGCCGGCGTGAAGCTGATCGCTGAACCGTGGGATGTCGGCCAGGGCGGCTGGCAGACCGGCAATTTTCCTCCCGGCTGGACCGAGTGGAACGACCGCTACCGCGACCGCATGCGGGACTTCTGGCTGTCCGATATGAAGAGTCTGCGCCTGACCGGCTCGGCCGGCAGCGGTATCGGCCGGTTCGCGACCCGTGTCGCGGGGTCGTCGAACACCTTCTCCGAGGCTCGCGGACCTCTGGCCTCGCTCAATTTCATCACCGCGCACGACGGGTTCACCCTCGCCGACCTGACCGCGTACGACGTGAAGCACAACCTGGGTAACGGCGAGTCGAATCGGGACGGCACCGACAACAACAGCTCATACAACCACGGGGCCGAGGGGCCGACGCGCGACGTGGCCATTCTGGCGACGCGGCGCAAGGCCATGCGTAACCTGCTCGGCACCCTGCTCCTTTCAGCCGGAATCCCCATGCTCACTGCCGGCGATGAGTTCGGGCGCAGCCAACGCGGCAACAACAATGCCTACTGCCAGGACAGCGAGCTGACCTGGCTCAACTGGGACTTCGACGACTGGCAGCGTGACCTGCACCGGGTCACCCGCCGGCTGCTGCAGTTGCGCCGCGAGAACCCGGCGTTGCGACCGGTGCACTTCGGGCGGTTTGGTGAGACCACGCCCAGTGCCAGCCAGCTGGACTGGTACAACATTGCCGGCGAGGCACTCTCCGGCGACGCCTGGAACTCACCAACCGAACGCACCCTGCAGTACATGGCGGCGTCCACCCCCGAGCACGAAGCCTTCAATCGCATTCTGCTGGTGATCAATGCCAGGGAGCAGGATGAGACGGTCACCCTGCCCACGCATGAGGGAGTGGATGCCTACACGCTGCTCTGGGATTCCAGTCACGACGACCTGCGCGACTCTGTCATCGAACACGCGCCCGACACTCGCCTGTTCGTGCCTGGCGCTTCAATGCAACTCATGCGCGCGCACGGCGCGTTCGTGCCGCGCAGCACGCCTAGCCCGGCTAGCTAGGCGCGCGGGCTAGTTTGCCAGGGCGACCAGGCCCATTTCGGCCGGGCTGATCAGCAGGTCGTTTCTGGGCACGACCCGCACGGTGTACCCGAAGGCTCCGGCCCGGTCGAGTTCGACCGTTCCCGTGAACAAGGTGGCCCCGCCGGCCGGGACTTCCTCCGCCGGTGCCGGTTCGAGTGCCTGAATGGCGACATCGCGCAGTTCGTCAGTGCCGAGGCTCTTGCCGTAGACGACTTCGACGGTCACGTCCGCGGGTGCCAGGCCGCCCAACTGCACGTGTGCGCGCAGGTGCAGGTCATCACCAACTTCGGGTACCGACGAGACACCGCCGGATTCGACGTGGGTCACCGCGACCTGCGGCCAGGCCGAGACGATGCGGCCCTTCCACGCTGCCAGTTCGCGGGCAGCACGGTAGTTGTTGGCCGACATGAGCCCTTCGTAGTGCCCGGCCGGGCGGTACAGGCGTTGCACGTACTCGCTCACCATGCGGTCCGCGGACAGTTGCGGCGACAGGGTCGACAGGGTGTGACGGATGTTGGACACCCAGCGCTCCGGAACGTCGTCGGCGTTGCGTTCGTAGAAGGTCGGTGCCACCTGGTGTTCGATCAGGTCGTAGAGCGCCTCGGCCTCGAGCCGGTCGCGTTCGGCGGGGTCGCCGGCGGAATCGGCCGACGGAATGGCCCAGCCGTTCTTGCCGTCGTAGTATTCCGGCCACCAGCCGTCGAGGATCGACAGGTTCAGCGCGCCGTTGAGAGCGGCCTTCATGCCGCTGGTACCGCAGGCTTCGAGCGGGCGCAGCGGATTGTTGAGCCAGACATCCGTTCCCGGATACATCAGCTGGGCCATCGCGATGTTGTAATCGGGCAGGAAGGCGATGCGGGTGCGCAGGGCCGGGTCGGCGGCGAACTGCACAATCTTCTGGATCAGCCGCTTTCCTTCCTCGTCGGCGGGGTGCGACTTGCCGGCTATGACGATTTGAATGGGATGTTCCGGGTGCAGCAGAAGGGCACGCAGGCGTTCCGGATCGTGCAGCATCAGGGTGAGGCGCTTATATGTCGGTACGCGGCGGGCGAAGCCGATGGTCAGCACGTTCGGGTCGAAGACTCCGCTGATCCAGGCCGGTGGGATGCTCCCCGGGTTCTGGTCGCGCCAGGCGCCCAGCAGCCGGCGGCGGGCATCCTCGACGAACTGCAGGCGCATCTGTCCGCGCACCGACCACAGGTCCTGATCGGACACCTCACTCGAGGCCCAGTCGGCGATCGAGGTATCGCTCGTTCCGAGCTGAGCCTGCGCCAGGCTCTTGAGCGCCGGGTCGGTCCAGCTCTGGGCGTGCACACCATTGGTGATCGACGTGATCGGCACATCCGCTGAATCAAAACCCGGCCAGAGGCCGTTGAACATGCGACGGCTGACTTCGCCGTGCAGGGTAGACACGCCGTTGGCGTGCTGGCCGAGGCGCAACCCCATGATGGCCATGTTGAACACCTCGGAAGAGCCGCCGGCGTAACTTTCCGCACCGAGCGCGAGCAGGTCATCCACGTCGACGCCTGGCAGCAGGTCCGTGCAGAAATAGCGGCGTACGAGGGAACGCTCGAATCGATCGATACCGGCGGCGACCGGGGTGTGGGTGGTGAAAACGGTACCGGCACGCGCCACCTGGAGGGCTTCCTGAAAGCTCAGGCCCTCACCGATCAAGCTGGAGATGCGCTCGAGACCGAGAAATCCGGCGTGGCCCTCATTGGTGTGGAAGACCTCGGGCTCCGGCAGACCGTGCAGCGAGCTCCACAGCCTCACGGCGCGTGCACCGCCGATGCCCAGCAGCAGTTCCTGCAGCAGTCGGTGCTCGCCGCCGCCGCCGTAGAGACGGTCGGTGACCAGGCGCAGGTCGTCAGAGTTTTCGGGAATATCGGCGTCGAGCAGCAGTAGGCGCACCCGGCCCACCTTGGCCTGCCAGACCCGGGCGTGCAGTGTGCGGTCGTCGGGAAGCGCGAGCGAGACCTGCACGGCCGAGCCGTCGGCACGGCGCAGAACGGCGAGAGGCAACCCGTCGGGGTCGAGCAACGGGTAACTTTCCATCTGCCAGCCGTCGGGCGAGATGGCCTGGCTGAAGTACCCGGCACGGTAGAACAGCCCAACGCCGACCAATGGCAGGCCGAGGTCCGACGCGCTCTTGAGGTGGTCTCCGGCGAGGATTCCGAGGCCGCCTGAATACTGCGGCAGGGCGGCGGCGATACCGAATTCCGGTGAGAAATATGCGATCGCGGCTGGTTTCTCTCCCTCGAGTCCCTGGTACCAGCGTGGCTGCTCGAGATAGTCACGCAGTCCGTCGCGGGTGGCATTGACCTCACCGACATAGTCATGGTCCCGCGCCAGCTCGTCGAGGCGGCGCGGGTCGACAGCGCCGAGCAGGGCCACCGGGTCGGTGCCGATCTCGCGCCACAAATCCGGGGCAATGCGCTCGAATAGCTGCCGGGTGGGCTCATGCCACGACCAGCGGAGATTGCCGGCAAGCTCCTCGAGGGCCGCGAGCGGCTCCGGGAGAACGGCACGGACGGTAAATTTGCGGATGGCCTTCACGAGGTCAACCTTAGAGGTGTCACGTGTCCAATATGTAACACCCAAATTCCTGCGTCTGGGCGAGCCGTGCAGAAGACGGAAGCCATTGCCACGCTTTCACGCTACGGTCGTGGTGTGGCCAAGACAGTAACGAAGAAAACGACCCTGCCGACAGCATCGACCAGCGCTCCCACGACCGTGTCCACGGCCGCGAGCAGCGCCGGCGCATCCGTTGGTCGAATTCCCGTTCTCGACCTCTCGCCCCAGTTGAACGACAATCTCTGGCCTGCCCGCGCCTTCGTCGGCGAAGTCGTGCCGTTCGCAGCGACCGCATTTCGCGAGGGGCATGACCTCATCGGTGTCGAGCTGCAGCTCACCGCCCCCGACGGCAGCATCACGCGGCATCCCATGGCGCTGCAGGCCGACGGCACCGACCGTTACGGCACCGAGGCTCAGCTCGGTGCTGCGGGCCGCTGGACCTATCGGGTGCGCGCCTACGCCGACGACTTCGCCACCTGGGAACACAACGCCGCGATCAAGATTCCGGCGCACATCGATGTTGAGCTCATGTTCGAGATCGGCGGCGCACTGTTCCGCCAGGCCGGCGCCGACTCCGCCCGGCCGCTCGCCGCCCGCCGGCTGTTCAAGGCCGCCGCGGCGACCCTCGCCGACACGGGCAGGTCCGCCACCGAACGTCTGCTCGCCGTAGCGGATGCCGCCCTCCGGCAGGCTATTGCGACCCAGCCGCTCGCCGGACTGGCCTCGCTCTCGGCCGAACGCACCATCATCGTCGAACGCACCAGGGCCGGGGTCGGCTCCTGGTACGAGTTCTTCCCCCGCTCGGAGGGTGCCATGCGTCTCGCCGACGGCAGCTGGCAGAGCGGGACCTTCCGCACGGCGGCCAAGCGCCTGCCCGCCGTCGCGGCCATGGGATTCGACGTGCTCTACCTGCCGCCGATCCACCCGATCGGGCAGGCTTTCCGCAAGGGTCCCAATAATTCGCTCGAGGTCGCGCCGGGCGACCCCGGCTCGCCGTGGGCGATCGGCTCGAAAGACGGCGGCCATGACGCCATCCACCCCGACCTCGGCACCGTCGCCGACTTCACGTTCTTTCTGAAGAAGGCGGCCTCGCTCGGCATCGAGGTGGCCCTCGACTTCGCACTGCAGGCCTCGCCAGACCACCCATGGGTGCAGGAGCATCCGGAATGGTTCACCACCCTCCCCGACGGCACCATCGCCTACGCCGAGAACCCGCCGAAGAAATACCAGGACATCTACCCGATCAATTTCGACAACGATCCCGCCGGCATCCGGGCCGAGGCGTTGCGTCTCGTGCGTTACTGGATCGGCGTCGGCGTTCGCATTTTTCGGGTGGACAACCCGCACACCAAACCGCTCGACTTTTGGGAATGGCTCATTACCGAGGTCAACTCCAGCGACCCCGACGTGGTCTTCCTCGCCGAAGCGTTCACCCGGCCAGCCCTCATGCAGGCGCTCGGCAAGGTCGGCTTCCAGCAGTCATACACCTATTTCACCTGGCGCAACACAAAAACCGAACTCGAGGAGTTCTTCCACGGCCTCGCCACCGACACCCCGGATTTTCTGCGCCCGAACCTGTTCGTTAACACCCCCGATATCCTCACCGAATACCTGCAGTTCGGTGGGCCGGCAGCGTTCAAGATCCGGGCGGCGCTCGCCGCGACGGCGGCACCGACCTGGGGGGTCTGCGCTGGCTTCGACTTGTTCGAGAACGTTGCCCGGCCGGGCGCCGAAGAGAGCATCGACAACGAGAAATACGAGTACCGGCCGCGCGACTGGAGCAAGGCGGAGGAGCTTGGTAGTTCTCTCGCGCCGTACCTCACGCTGCTGAACCGCATTCGGGCGGAGCACCCGGCGTTGGGCCAATTGCGCAACCTCGATATCCACACCAGCGACGACGATTCGATCCTCGTCTACAGCAAGTACCTCGACGCTGCCTTCACGGGCACCGGCCAGGCCGATGCCCTCATCGTCGTTGCCAACGTCGACCCGCACTCGGTGCGACAGACGATTGTACATCTCGACGTGACCCGGTTCGGCATTGCCCGCGGTGACGCCTTCGACGTGCACGACCTGGTGTCGGGTGCCAGGTGGATCTGGTCGGCCGACAACTTCGTGCGACTCGACGCTTTCACCGAGCCAGTGCACATCCTGCACGTCACCGCCCACGATCCGGGCCGCGCATGAGCGACGGCAAGAAAAAAGACAAGAAAAAGAAGCACTCGAGCAAGCACCAGAAGGGTCAGGGAAAGAACATCGACGGCAAGAAGGGTCAGTCCCAGAAGACACAGTCCACCAAGGCTCCGAAACACGTTGCCGCTACCGAGCCGGCACCGATTCCCGACCACATTCTTGAGGCCGTCGGCGCCGGCAGCTATTACAACCCGCACGAGATTCTCGGCCAGCATCTCGTCCACCAGGCCGGCGTCTCCGACCCCCTCGTGATCATCCGCGCACTGCGGCCGCTCGCCACCGAAGTTTTCGCCATTCTGTCCAACGGGGCGCACGTGGAACTCGCCCACCTCGCGCACGGCATCTGGCAGGGTGAAAGTACCCTCGGCCTCACCGACTACACGATTGAAGCCAGCTACCAGGAGGCCCAGCCCTGGATCTGCGATGACCCCTACCGGTTCATACCCACGCTCGGCGAGCTGGACCTCCACCTGATCGGGGAAGGTCGCCACGAGCGCCTCTGGGACGTTCTGGGGGCCCACCACCGCGAGCACCAGGGCGTCACAGCCGCCTCGATCGGCACCTCCTTCGCGGTCTGGGCGCCGCACGCCCGCGCCGTGCGCGTGATCGGCGATTTCAATGGTTGGAACGGCACCACCCACGCCATGCGCAATATGGGCAGCACCGGCGTTTGGGAGCTGTTCGTCCCGGGCCTCGAGCTCGGCACCAGATACAAGTTCCAGCTGCTCACGCAGTCCGGCGCCTGGGTCGAGAAAGCCGACCCGATCGCCCGACTGGCCGAGGTGCCGCCACTGACCGCATCGGTTGTCACCGCGTCGCACTACGAGTGGGCGGATGCCGCGTGGCTGGCCAACCGCGCGGCCAACGATCCGCACAACCAGGCGATGAGCGTCTACGAAATGCACGTCGGCTCTTGGCGCCCCGGCCTCGGGTACCACGACCTCGCCGACGAACTCGTCGGTTACCTCCAGGAACTGAGTTTCACGCACGTGGAATTCATGCCCCTCGCGGAGCATCCATTTGGCGGTTCCTGGGGTTACCAGGTGAGCGGCTACTACGCGCCGACCAGCCGGTTCGGCTCCCCCGACGACCTGCGCTACCTGATCGACCGGCTGCACCAGGCTGGCATCGGCGTGATCATGGACTGGGTGCCCGGCCACTTTCCCAAGGACGACTTTGCCCTGGCCCGCTTCGACGGCCAGGCCCTTTACGAGCACCCTGATCCTCGCCGGGGTGAGCAGATGGACTGGGGCACCTACATCTTCGACTTCGGCCAGATGCAGGTGCGCAACTTCCTCGTTGCCAACGCGCTGTACTGGCTCGAAGAGTTCCACATCGATGCCCTCCGCGTCGACGCCGTCGCGTCGATGCTCTACCTGGACTACTCACGCGAGGACGGCCAGTGGGAGCCGAATAAGTACGGCGGCAACGAGAACCTCGAGGCGATCAGCCTGCTGCAGGAGATCACCGCGACCGCGTACAAGCGCAATCCCGGCACGATCATGATCGCCGAGGAATCCACCAATTGGGGCGGGGTGACAGCGCCGACCAGCGGCGGCGGACTCGGGTTCGGGTTCAAGTGGAATATGGGCTGGATGCACGACTCACTCGAGTACATGCAGGTCGACCCCATGTATCGGTCGTACCATCACAACGACATCACATTCTCGTTCATTTATGCCTTCAGTGAGAATTTCCTGCTGCCGATCAGCCACGACGAGGTTGTGCACGGCAAGGGCTCCCTGGTCTCGAAGATGCCAGGCGACTCCTGGCAGCAGCTGGCCAATGTGCGCGCCTACCTCGCTTTTATGTGGGCGCACCCCGGCAAGCAGCTCTTGTTCATGGGCAGCGAGTTCGGGCAGCGCTCGGAGTGGAGCGAGGAACGCGGCCTGGATTGGTGGATGCTCGATCAGCCCGCCCACCGCGGCTTGTTCAACCTCGTCGGCCAACTCAACTCGGTGTACCGGGACAACGCGAGCCTGTGGAGCCGCGACAACGACCCGGGCGGCTTCGAACTGCTCGACGGCGGGGCCGCGAGCCAGAACGTCGTGTCATTTCTGCGCTGGGACAACCACGGCGTTCCCGTCGCGTGTTTCTTCAACTTCGCCGGGCAGCCGCACACCGACTACCGGGTCGGCCTGCCGTTCGCCGGGCAGTGGGAGGAGATCCTCAACACGGATGCCGACGACTTCGGCGGCTCCGGAGTGGGAAACCAAGGAGCCGTTGAGGCCTGCAACGAGCCCTGGGCTGGTCGCCCCGCCTCCGCAACCCTGACCCTGCCCCCGTTAGCTGGCCTCTGGTTGCGCCTGCGCCGCTAGGCCGCTCCGCAGCCAAAGAGCCCCGCTACCAAACAGTCCTGCCGCTAAAGACCCTGCCAGGGCAGGCTACAAGGTCAGTAGAGAAGGGCGGCCAGGCGGGAACGGGTGGGGGCGACCCTGGGGTCGTCGGCGCCGATAACCTCGAACAGTTCCAGGATGCGCTCGCGGATGGTGTTGCGGCCAGGGGCCGGCTGGGCCGGGAACAGGGCCAATAGCCGATCGAAGGCGTCCTCGATGTGGCCGCCGGAGAGGTCGAGGTCGGCGACCAGCAGCTGCGCGTGGAGATCGTCGGGAGCGGATGCTGCCCCGTTGCGGATCTGGTCGATGGTCCTACCCTGCAGCCGGGCGAGGAGGCTGACCTGGGCCAGTCCGGCCACGGCCATGGTGTCGTTCGGGTTCTGGGCCAGCGCCGTGCGGTATTCGCTCTGGGCTGTGGCGTAGTCGCCGGCTTCGATGGCCGCGTAGGCCTCCAAATGGTGCGGCGGCAGCGGCTCGTCGACCACGGCGGCCGGCTCCGCGTCGGCGGCAACGCTGGCGGCCTCGGCTGTGCCGGTCACGCCCTGTTGTGCGGCGAGTTCGAGGACGCGACCGAGCACGTCTACGATCTGTTCCTCGGCGAGCGGGCCGTTGAAAAGCTGCACCGGCTGACCGGTGATGACGGCGGCGACCGTGGGCACTGACTGGGCTTGGAACGCCTGCGCGAGCTGCGGGTTCGCGTCAATGTCGACGCGGGCCAGCACGAACCGTCCGTCGAGCCCGGTCACGAGCCTCTCCAGCACCGTCATGAGCGCGGTGGAGGGCTCGCTCCACGATGCCCACAGCCCGACGATGACGGGAACACGGGAGGAGAGTTCGAGCAGCTCACCAAAGTTAGCGTCCGTACCGTCGAGAACCAAGCTCGGAACCGTAACGGGGCCGGTGGGCGCTGCCGGTCCACCGACCGGGGCACCCGTGACGGGTGCCCCGGTCGTGGCGACGGGCGGGGTACCGGCCGGGGCACGGTTCACGAGGGAAGAAAGGTCGACCGCTCCGCGCAGGTTCGAGCCGGAAGGGGGCATGTTCGTCATGGAAGCTCCGCCGATGTGATGAGGCCCTGAGCGAAGCCCAGTAGCACGATTTTTTCGCTTGAACCTGCTGTAGGCACGTAGAACAGCAGTTGGTCACGGTAGGTGTTTTGAAAGCCCTTGGCCGTCGTGGTGATGCCGGACAGGGCCTTCGTAGCGAGGGCGTCGGCCGCCGGACCCACCGTGGCACCGGCATCGACGGGTTTGACCGTTTCGGTTTCGGTCATGCTGACGGCCACGATACTGCCGGAGTCGTTGGTGGCCAGGGCCACGACCTCGTCGCTGCCCGCGGCCGCGGCGAACTCGATCGACGCGGTAGACGGCAAAGCAGCGATCTTGGCCGCGTTGAGGTCAGCGACCTGAACGCGGAAGTTATCACCATCGCTCTCGAACAGCCCGTACGAGGCGCTGGCTTCGCCCTGCAGCAGGATGTCAGCGTAGGCGGCTGCCAGCTGGTCCGGCGGCAGCATCAGCAGCTTGTTGTCCGGGGCGATGGCCGGGGCACCGACAACGGCCGGGGCCACCTTCGGCACGTGCGCCGACTGCTCCAGTGCGAACAGGTAGTCCACCTGATAGTTGGAGCGCGGCGATTCCTGCTTGAGCATGACCGCCATGGTCGGAATACTGGGATCGTTTTCGTCCTGGATGACGGTCATAACCACCCGCGGCCACGAATTGGTTTGCTGCGGCAGGGTGAATGTGAGCGGCGCGGCGGGCAAGGCCACGGGCGGGGCGACCGCCGGATCGACGGAACGGATCTTGTAGTTGGCGAGGCGTTGTTCCAGTGCTGGCCCGGTGAATCGCGTGGCCAGGGTATCGGCACTGAGGGTTGCATCGGCGTCAGCGCTGAGCCGCGAGATCTCACCCATGATGGTCTCCAACTGCGAGACGGTCACGGCGGGCGGCGGCAACTCGGCGGCGGCCTCGACCGAATCGGTGGACTGGGGCGTCGGTGTGGGAGTGGCAGTGGCGGTGTCGCTGCCGGCCGTACTGAAATCGGGCCACAGGTCGGCTGAACAGCTACTCAAGGCCAGCCCGGAGACCAGGACCATCGGAATGACGGCCACCCGACGGGTGATTCCCCGCCGGGACGCGGTGATCTGGCTGGCTTTGATCGCCTTCGGACGTGGCGCACGGGGCAATCGCGGCATGCGCGGTCCACGCGGAACATTACGACGAGGCCGTCGCGAACGACGCAGGTGCAGCAGCGCCAGCAGGTACAGCACCAGGCCCGCCAGCAACAGCAGGGCACCGCCAGCCAGAAGCGGGCCAGCCCACGGAGTGGAATTGTCCGAAGCCCACGAGAGACGGATGCTTGCGGGTGCCGGTTCGGTTCCGTCCGACGCGACGATCACCGAGATGCCCTCTGGGAGGGTCAACGTGGTCGTCAGGGATTGGGTGCCGGTGTATTCGTCGAGCCAAAGGTCGGAGCCGGCCGGGTTCGGGATCGCGGTGGCCTCGTCCGTTGGAGCGGCATCCGTTGGAACGGCATCCGCCGCCCGGGCATCGTTCGCCGCTGCGTCCTCCTCGGTGACAGCCTCGGTGGCGGTAGAGGTGAGTTCACCGGTCTCCTCGCTGAAGCCGACGGTGGTGTAAGCATCCGCGCCGATCCAGGCGGCAACGTCTTCGGAGCGACCGTAGGCGAGAAAAATCGGGCCGTCCCCGCGCACGTTCATGGTCTGACTGCCCGGCGAGGCTGCCAGGGCGCTCGGATCGATCACGGTGTATCTCGTGTCGCCGGTCACTGTCGTACTCAGGGAGGTGAATGCGGGCGCGAGCAGGATCGTTCGCTGGGCGATGCCGAAAACGATCATCACTGCTGCAAGAACGAAGGCCACGATGGCAAGAACAAAACGCACGTATCACCCTTCAGCGTTTTCGCTGGTTGGTACTGTCTGGTCGGTACTGGTCAGTCACGCTGACTGATTCACGTGCCTGAAGCTGCTCAGACACGGACCTCCTACGTTACTGCGTTCTCCTGAGAGGTGCCTAATAGTGGGCGGGCGCCGCTGCGCTGGCGGGCGCGTTCGGGGCGGTGCGGAACCCACTAAAATCGAGCTGTCCCGTCATGCATGATCCATCGAGGGCCGGGGCCCATTTGTAAGGAGCACACTTGTCTGACGACGAAGCTGATTTCACCCAGGTATTTCGCGGCTACGACAAGGATGAGGTCGCCAAGGCCATCCAGTCGCTGCGCCGCGAACTGATTCAGGCGAACACCCAAAACGCGGAAGCCGGGCGTGAGGCCAAACGTCTCGCCGGTCGCATCGACGATCTCACCGCCGAGATCGAAGAGGTCGGAAGCCCCACGTTCTCCGGTCTCGGTACCAAGCTGGAGAACACTCTGCGCGTGGCGGAGGAACAGTCCACCCGTGTCATCGCCCAGGCGGATATCGACGCCGAGAAGTTGCGCGCCGCGACCAGCGCCGAGGTGCAGCTGCTGCGCCAGAACGCGGTCGAACAAGCCGAACGCACCCTGTCCGATGCCGCAGTCAAGGCGCGTCGGGTGCTCGATGACGCACGCGTCGAAGCGGATGACGTGCGCGCTCGCGCCCAGGACGAGCAGGCCCAGATGACCCAGGACGCCATTCGCGATGCCTCGCTCATTCGCGGCGCTGTCGCCACCGAGGCCGCCGAAGCGCGAGCCACGGTAAAACGTGAGGTGGCCGCCATCCGCTCTGAGGCAGATCGGGAGGCCGCTGAAGTGCGCGTCGTCGCTCAGCGGGAGGCCACCGAAGCCCGTGAAATCGCGGCCGGGCTGACCCACGAGACCGAACTCACCCGCGCTGAAGTTGCCCTGGAGCTCGATCAGCAACGCGCCGACCTGCAGCGCGAGACCGAGCAGGCCCGCGTCGATCTCGCGGCCGAGACCGAGCAGGCCCGCGTGGATCTGGCGCGGGAGACCGAGCTGGCCCGGCTGAATGGCACCCACGAGGCCGACCAGGCCCGCACCCTGCTCGCCGCCGAGGTTGAGCAGGGTCGCATCGACCTGGCCCGCGAGATCGAACAGGCCCACGCGGTGACCGAGGTGGAGCGGGAGCAGGCGCAGACCGACCTCGCCCGTGACCTCGATCGTAAGCGCGCCGGACTGGCCCGGGAGATCGAGCAGGCCCGTGCCGCCCTCGCCGCCGAGCTGGAGCAGGCCGGCGCCGACCTCGCCCGCGAGAATCAACAGGCCCTCATCGACGCCGAGGCCGAGGCCGAACAGGCCCGCATCGACCTGGAGAACCAGCTCACCGCCACCCAAAGAAAGGGCGAGCACGAAACCAGCCGCCTGGCCAGGGAAATCGACCAGACCCGCGCCGACTTCGATGTCGAGCTCAAGGCTCGCCGGGACGAGTCCGAGCAGGAGCATCTGGCCCGCCACCAGGAGGCAGTGGCCCAGACGCAGAAATTTCAGGTGGATGCCGCCAGGCAGCTCACCGAAACGACCGAACGCACAGCCGAGCTGCGCGTTCTCAACGAGCAGCTCGACGCTGGCGCGCGCGGGGAAGCCAAGGTGAACAAGGAACTCGCCGAGGAGAGTGCCGAGCGCATTCTCAGCGACGCCCACGCGACTGCCACAGCCCTCGTCACCGACGCCACGACACGCTCACGCGCCCTCGTCGCCGACGCCGAAGATCGGTTATCGCAGATTAGGATTGAACGCGACGCCGTGGCTGGGTACTTTGAAAGCCTGCGCAGCGTTTTGACCCAGGCAGAACGGGTCGCAGCCGAGTAATTCCCTACTCCTGGAGACTCCACGTGAAAATTCAGAATGCCTTCCGGTTCGGACTTGTCGGAACCCTCGGAGTCGGGCTCGGCTTATTGATCATCACGTCGGTGATCAGCCTGCAGACGATCATCATCTACGTCGGAGCCGCGCTGTTCATCGCGCTCGGCCTCGACCCGGCCGTGTCCTGGCTGGAGAAGAAGAAGTTTCCGCGCTGGGCGGCGATCCTGACCGTGGTGGCGGCCGTGCTCGGGGTGCTGACCGCGGTGATCTTCGCGATCGTTCCGATCATCGTCGATCAGGTCTCAAAGCTCTCCAAACTCATTCCGGAGCTCGTCAAGGGGGTGAACAGCTCGACTTTTCTGGGCGATCTCCAGAAGCAGTTCCCCGGGCTCGACATCGGCGAGATCACCAAGACGATCACCGATTTTCTCGGCGGAAACCTGACCAACATCACGGCTACGGTCGTACAGTCGGGGTTGGCCTTCGTCAACGGGCTGTTCGGCGCCCTGATCATTCTGATTCTCACGCTCTACTTCACGGCCTCGCTGAACAGCATGAAGCGAGCCACCTACCAGCTCGTTCCCGCGTCCAAGCGCGACCGCTTCACCGATATCAGCGAGCAGATCACCACGGCCGTCGGCCGCTACATCGTGGGGCAGGCCGCGCTCGCCTCGGTTAACGGCGTGCTCAGCTTCATTTTCCTGTCGATCATCGGAGCGCCGTTTCCGGCGCTGCTCGCGTTCATCGCCTTCCTGCTGTCGCTGATCCCGCTCGTGGGTACCATTTCGGGTTCGGTCATCATCGTGCTGACCTGTCTGATTCCGGAGATCGGCAGTTCACCGCAGACGGCGCTGGCGGCGGCGATCTACTACCTGATCTACATGCAGGTCGAGGCCTACGTGCTCAGCCCGAACATTATGAACCGGGCCGTGTCCGTGCCGGGCGCGGTCGTCGTGATCGCAGCTCTGGCCGGCGGCAGCCTGCTCGGCATCCTCGGAGCCCTGATCGCAATCCCGGTTGCCGCCTCGGTCATCATGATCGTCAAACAGGTCGTCATCCCCCGCCAGAACGAACTCTGAGGTCCTCGGCGTGGTTCAGAACGCGCCGGGTAGCGGATGCACCGGGCTTAGCAGGCACCGGGCTTAGCAGGCACCGGGCTTAGCAGGCACCGGGCTTAGCAGGCACCGGGCTTAGTCGGCACCGGGTAGCGGCGCCGTCCACTCGGTCGGCAGCGGCAGCGCTTTGGGGTTTACGGTGGCGACGATTTCGGTCAACACCCGACGAGTGAGATTCTCCCCCACCCACAGGTGTTTGCCGCCCTCCACCGCGACCAGACGCAGCTCGGGCACACTCGCAAACCGGCGGCGGGCAGCATCCGGTCGCAGGTAGTCGTCGAACTCGGGGATCAGGGCGACGAGGGCGCGTTCGTTGCCGGCCCAGGCCGCGAGTTCCTCGTTGGTGGTGCGATGCAGCGGCGGCGACAGCAGGATGGCCCCGCGAATGGTGTGCTCCAGCCCGTATTTGAGGGCGAGTTCGGTGCCAAACGACCAGCCCACCAGCCACGGGTTTGGCAGCCGACGCTCGGCGACGAAGGCCATCGCCGCAGCAACGTCGGCCCGTTCGGTCAGTCCGTGGCCGAAGTCGCCGTCACTCGTACCGCGCGGCGAGGCGGTGCCGCGGGTGTTGAACCGCAGCACGGCCAGGTCGGCCAGCGCGGGCAGCCGGTTGGCGGCCTTCCGCAGAATGTGCGAGTCCATGAAACCGCCGGCGGTCGGCAGCGGATGCAGCGTCACGAGCGTGGCGACCGGCGCTCGGCCGACCGGGGTCGCCAGTTCGCCCACCAGGGTGAGACCGTCGCTGGTGTGCAGTTCGATGGGTTCGATGGTGGCGGGCAGTTCGATGCCGCCGCGAATATCTACCGAGGCGGTCACGGGTTCTCCTGGCATTTCGGGGATAGCTGTCACTTGATTTTCCAACAGTGCGAGTGCCAGTGCCGCCGGTTGGAGAGATCGGCGGCGTCGCCGAGCACCCCGTCGCCGCGCCACGTGACGATGTGCGCCGCGCCCGGCACGATGTCGAGGGTGCACCCTGGGCACAGGTAGGTTTTGACGGCCTGTTTGGCGGGGACCGGCTGCACGTGCCACAGTCCGTCGCGCCGAACTTCGCTGCGACGCCACCCCGAGAGCAGATGGTTCAGGTCGCCCGTCTCATCGTCGTCGGCAGCTTGCGGGGCTTTGCGGCCTCTGGGTCGATTGCTGCGCGCCATGGTTCCAGTCTAAAGTGCACACCGAAGGCCCGGCACCAGCGGATCTGCTAGTACCAGCCAGAGGCTTGGGATTTTTCCCACGCGCCACAGGGAGTGCCGTAGCGGCCCGTGATATAGCCGAGGCCCCATTCGATCTGAGTTCCGGCATTGGTGGCCCAGTCGTCGCCCGCCGTGGCCATTTTGGAGCCGGGGAGGGCCTGCGGAATTCCATAGGCCCCGCTCGAACCGTTCTGGGCGTTGACGCGCCAGCCCGACTCCTTCTGCCACAGCGAGACGAGGCAGTTGTACTGGTCTTCGCCCCAGCCGCGACCGGCAACAGCGTCGTAGGCATAAGCCTGGGCCGAGCCCGGATCGGGCACGGCGGCAGACGGCGCGGTAAAGCTCGCGGTCTTCTTCTCCACCGCGACGACAACCGGAACCGGAACCGGCTTAGGCTTCTCGGTCACGGCATAGCCGTCGCGGGTGATGGTGTTGGTATAGCTGCCCGCCACGAGCACGGCCTGCGCCGGACCGTCATCGGTCGTGCTGCCGGCGATCTGAAAGTAGGGCGACGCCGTCGCGCCCGAGTACGGATCGACCACGGTGACGAGTACGAAAGCGCAGGCGGCAGTGAACCCGAACAGAAAGTTCGCCGGCTTCACCCTGGATCGAGTACGACGAACGATCGGCCGTGCCGCGGCCGGAACTGTGTCGATTGCTTTCAGATGCCTACCCATTAGTAGTAGACCTTAGCCGACAAATTTGATAACAACCAAGTAACGGTAACCAAATCAGCGCACCGCAAGCATGACGTTGACGACGCTGTCCAGCACCAGGTCCACCTGCGCTTCCCGGTATCCGCCGCGTTCAGGGCGAAAAACGGCCGTTCGAACTTCATCGACGGTGAGCTCTCGACCGTCTTGAAAATACTTAACCAGTTTGTTGGCGAGACGATCGACATCCACTCGCTTGTAGCCGACCGCCAACACGCTCGCCCGGGTGAAACGGTGACCGGGCGCGCGGCTGAGCCTGGCCACGAGCACGTCGGCGGTGCTCTCGGCGTCAGCCATCCACGCCTGCTCTCCCCCGGCGCTGGTGGCCTGAAAACGCTCCCGGGCCGCGAAGGCGTCTTCCAGTCGTTCCAACGCGGCATCGACGTGTTCCGGCGAGTAGCCGCCCTTGTGCATCGCAAAAGCGGTATGGCGGATGCCTTCGGCCGTCAACGTCGCGCCGGTCACGGCAGCTTCCGCCTCGGCTTTCTCGGCAACGATGGCGTGGATGGCATCGGTGCCGTCTGAGCCGTCGAGACGCGTCGTCTCGTCGCCGGCCACAGCCCCGAGCGGACGATCACCGGGTTCGACGTCGGCGGCGATCGCATCGACGGATTCCACCGTGTTGGTATTCAGGCTGTTATCGGGGCTGGCAGCCCTGCCCGTGTCCGCCTCGATGTCGCCGTCAGCCGGATCGGGCTGGTCGGGCTGATCAGGCAGGTCAGGCAGGTCGTAGGCGCGGCGAGCAGCAGCTAGGAACGCTTCGACCTGGCCGACGTTGTAGCCGAGCGTCTTCTTGCCCACTCGGGGAAATATGGTGCTCATGGCCTCATTGTCTCGTACTTGCTTCGTGCGGAAAGAATCGGTCACGCTCACGCGAAGACCAGGTAGAGCGCGTAGGCGGCGGCGGCCGAGGGCAGAATCGAGTCCAGCCGGTCGAGAAAGCCGCCGTGCCCTGGCAGCCACGAACTCATGTCCTTGATGCCGAGGTCGCGTTTGATGAGCGATTCGGCCAGGTCGCCAAAGGTCGCGGTCAGCAGAATGACCGCCCCGAACACCAGCCCGAACCACCACGGCTGGTCGAGCATGAAGATCGAGAGCAACACGCCCGCGACCATGCAGATCAGGCCCGCGCCGATAAAGCCCTCCCAGGTCTTCTTGGGACTGATCGAAGGCGCCATCGGATGCTTGCCGAAGTTGAGCCCGCTCACGTAGGCACCGGTATCGGCGGAGATCACCAGGATCAGAAAGGCGAGCGTCCACCACTGGCCATCGTCCTGCGCCACGAGCAGCACGGCGAAGCTCGCGAGAAATACGACGTACACCTGAATCAGGATGCCGCCGCCCACGTCACCGACGACGGAACGGGCCGACGCACGATGGGACGGCATCACCAGCAGCGCCAGTCGCCACAGGGCGATCAGCGCAATACCACCGAGCATGACAAGCCATTGGCCCGTCGCCTCGCCGTAGAAGGAAGCCGGAACGATCGCGACGGCGGAAATGATCACCGGGATGCGCGGAACGTTGCGGCCGGCGTGCCGCAGGGCCTGCGCCAGTTCGAAGGCACAGAAGGCCACGATCACGACCGCGAAGATCATGAAGAGTTGTTTGATGATGATCAGGCTGACCAACATGGAGCCGCCGAGCACGAGCCCGATCAGAATGGCCAGAATGAGGTTGCGACCGGTACGTGCTTCGATGCGCTCGTTCGTCGCGTCGAGCTGGGCGCGGGTGGCCTGCACCTGGCGTTCGAAATCGGCCTTGGTGGTTTGCACCTGCCGTTCGAAGTCAGCGCGCGTCGCTTTCACCTGCGCCCGAAACTCGGCGCGGTTGACGCCGTGACCGCGTTTAGGCGGCTGATCGCTTCCCGGTTTCTCGGTCATCTGATCGTTCCCTAGATCTCGAGGAGTTCGGCTTCCTTGCGCTTGAACGCCTCGTCAATGCCGTCCACGTGGCTCTTGGTGATCAGCTCGAGCTCTTTCTCGGCACGACTGACCTCGTCGTCGCCGACCTCGCTCTTGAGCGCGTCGAGCTCATCCTTGGCCTTGCGGCGAATGTTGCGCACCGAGATACGGGCGTCCTCTGCCTTGGCCTTGACGATCTTCACGAATTCCTTGCGGCGTTCCGTGGTGAGTTCGGGGAGGGTGGCGCGGATGGTGGTGCCGTCGTTACCAACGTTGGCGCCCAGGTTCGGGGTGTCGCGAATGGCGATCTCAATGTCGCGCAGCGCCGCCTTGTCGTACGGACCGATCAGCATCGTGCGGGCTTCCTGGTTTTGCAGGGAGGCAAGCTGTTCCAGCGGGGTCAGCGTGCCGTAGTAGCTCACCAGAATTTTCGCGAACATCTGCGGGTTGGCGCGGCCAGTGCGCACCGTGCCAAAATCGTCTTTGGCGGCCTCGAGGGCCCGGTTCATGCGCGCAGTGGCGTCGGAAAGAACATCCGCGATCACGGTGACTCCTTTATTGGTGGTGGAACAATTCTAGTTGGAGACGCGAGTGCCCAGATCGGCGCCGAGGATGGCTGATGTGACGTTGCCTTCCGGCGCCATGCCAAACACCTGCATGGGCATGTGGTTGTCCATGCACAGGCTGAATGCGGTGGAGTCGACGACCTTGAGGCCGCGCTGCAGGGCCTCCAGATACGTGATGTGGTGGATTTTCTGGGCATCGGGGTTGGTGCGGGGGTCGTCGGAGTAAACGCCGTCGACGCCGTTCTTAGCCACGAGCACGACGTCGGCGTCGATTTCGAGGGCGCGTTGCGCTGCGACCGTGTCGGTCGAGAAGTATGGCAGTCCGGCGCCGGCGCCGAAGATCACGACGCGCCCCTTTTCCAGGTGCCGCTCAGCGCGCCGAGGAATGTACTGCTCGGCGACCTGCGTCATCGAGATGGCGGACTGCACGCGGGTCTCGGCGCCAGCCTGTTCAAGAAAGTCCTGCAGGGCCAGGGCGTTCATGACGGTGCCGAGCATGCCCATATAGTCGGCGCGTCCGCGGTCCATTCCGCGCTGAGAGAGTTCGGCGCCACGAAAGAAGTTTCCACCGCCCACAACGATGGCCACTTCGACGTGCTTGGCGCCCTCGGCGATCTCGCGGGCCAGCGAGCTGACGACATCCGGATTCACACCGATGGCGCCGCCGCCAAAGGCCTCGCCGGACAGCTTGAGGAGCACCCGCCGTTTCTTGACGACCGCGGCGGAATTCACCGGGCTGGTGTGGGGCATGGGCGTGCTGGCCGTGTCAGTCATGTCGTGCGGGGCCTTCCGAGAGGGGATGATACCAAGCTACCAAGTACGCGCGTCTGCCCCGCCGGGGCACGCACAAAAACGGAGGCCGGATCGCTTTCGCAATCCGACCTCCGTCATTTTTTGTTAGGCGCCGACCTTGAACCGGGCGAAGCCCGACACGGTCAGTTGAGCGTCGTCCAGAACCTTCGCGACGGACAACTTGTTGTCCTTGGCGTAGTCCTGTTCGAGCAGTGCAACCTGTTTGAGGTACGCCTTGACGCGTCCCTCAACGATCTTGGGCAGTGCCGCTTCCGGCTTGCCCTCGTTCTTCGAGATCTCGGTGACGATTTTGCGCTCGGTTTCTACGAGTTCAGTAGGAACATCGCTCGCGGCGAGGTACTCGGGGTTGGCGAACGAGATGTGCTGGGCCACGCTGCGAGCGGTTTCCACGTCGGTTCCGGAGAAGCCGAGAACAACGCCGACCTGCGGGGGCAGGTCCTTGCTGGTCTTGTGCAGGTAGATCGAGAACGATTCGCCGGTGACGGCGGCAACGCGGCGAAGTTCAAACTTCTCGCCAATGATGGCGGCTTCGCCGTCGATGAGCTCGGCAACGGTCTGCGATCCGGCTGCTGCGGCCAGTCCGGCTTCGACCGTGGTCGCGCCAGCGGCGGCGATCGCGTTAAGAACCTTGTCGGCCAGGACGACGAACTTGTCACCCTTCGCGACGAAGTCGGTCTCGCAAGCGAGTTCGATCATGTACGCGGTCGTACCGATTTCCTTGGCAGCGACGAGTCCCTCAGAGGTGGAGCGGTCAGCGCGCTTGGCGTTACCCTTGGCACCCTTGAGACGCAGGATCTCGATGGCCTTGTCCATGTCACCGTCAGCTTCAACGAGGGCATTCTTGGTGTCGACCATTCCGGTGCCGAGGTTCTCGCGAAGAGCCTTGACGTTTTCGAGTGTGAAGTTTGCCATACCGGGTTCCTTACTTGGTCTCGTCGGCAACGACAGGCTCGTCAGCGACGGCGGCCAGGACGGCGGCAACCTCGGTGTCGGCGACAGCGTCGGCGATGGTGGGCTCTGCAACGACAGCCTCGTCGGAGACGACGGTAGCGTCGGCAACCTTCTCGGTCTCGGCGGAGGACTGCGCGGGGGTGGTCTCTGCTGCGGGGGTCTCGGCATCCGAGGCCTGAAGCAGTTCGGCTTCCCACGCGGCGAGGGGCTCAACTTCGGCCTCCGGCTTGGCGTGGCGCTGGATGAGGCCCTCGGCTGCGGCGTCCGCGATGATGCGGGTCAGCAGTCCAACGGAGCGGATGGCGTCGTCGTTGCCCGGAATCGGGTACTGCACGTCATCGGGGTCGCAGTTGGTGTCGAGGATGGCGATAACGGGGATGCCAAGCTTGCGCGCCTCGTCGATGGCGAGGTGTTCCTTGTTGGTGTCAACAACCCACAGGGCAGACGGAGTCTTCGTGAGGTTGCGGATTCCGCCGAGGCTCTTGTGCAGCTTGACCAGCTCGCGCTTCTTGATGAGCATTTCCTTCTTCGTGAAACCGCTCTTGGCGGTGTCTTCGAAGTCGAGCTCTTCGAGTTCTTTCATGCGGGCCAGTCGCTTGGAAACGGTCTGGAAGTTGGTGAGGAGGCCACCGAGCCAGCGCTGGTTGACGTAGGGCTGGCCGACGCGCTGCGCCTGCTCTGAGATGGATTCCTGGGCCTGCTTCTTGGTGCCGACGAAGAGGATGGTGCCGCCGTGGGCAACCGTCTCCTTGACGAAGTCATAGGCCTTGTCAACGAATCCGAGGGACTGCTGCAGGTCAATGATGTAGATGCCGGAACGCTCGGTGAAGATGAAGCGCTTCATCTTCGGGTTCCAACGGCGGGTCTGGTGCCCGAAGTGCACGCCGCTGTCAAGCAGCTGGCGAATGGTGACGACGGCCATGTGCCGACTCCTGTTCTGGTGCGGGCTCGAAAAGCCACACCAATCGGTTTGTGTGATGATCGGTCGATCATCACTCCTGGTACCCGGCACACGTCCGCCCTGTTCAGGCAAGATTCTCTGTTCAAGAATCTCGCTGTACGGGACCGATTGGACATGGCGGCCAAATGGGCACGCGTAGTCAGCGCACAAAGCGCTGCTGGGGATAGCGTATCACCGCCGGGGGTGCCGGTGCGACCGGATGGATTGGGGCCTCCTGCTGTCGCCGTCTCCTGCACAGGCGGGCAACCGTGCAGGGAGTGCACCTATCCGTGCGCTGGCCCGGCAGGTCCGCCGTCGCGCGGCAGGGTGGGGGTATGACATACCTTCGCGCGGTGGCGGCGTCTGCTCTCACTATTGGAATTGTGGTTTGCGCGGGACCAGTGCCGGGGGAAGCGTCGGGCGCAGCGTTTGGGGCATCACCCCGTGGCTCGATCTCGAGAGCCGCATCGATCAGAGCGGATGCCTGGCGCTGGCCCCTCGCGGGCCCGCCCCTGGTGACCCGGGCTTTTCTGGCGCCGGCGTCAGCGTATGCGAGCGGGCATCGCGGCATCGACCTGGCCGCCGAGGCGCGGCAGCCCGTATTGGCCCCGCACGACGGCGTCGTGTCGTTCGCGGGCCCGGTCGTCGATCGACCGGTTCTGTCGATCGCGCAGCCGGGTGACGTGATCGTGACGGTTGAGCCCGTGGATGCCGTCGTCGCCGTGGGCGACCGGGTGCGCGCCGGGCAGGTGATCGGCACCGTGGGCAACGGCGGCCACTGCCCGCCCGGGTGCCTGCATCTTGGGGTACGTCTGCACGGGTTCTACGTCTCCCCACTGCGCTACTTTGACAAGCTTCCCCGGGCCGTTCTGCTGCCGACGATTCCTGATGTGACGGCTTCGAGGCCCGGTCCCTGAGGCCAACTTCTAATCGCCGATCGCTGATCGCTGATCGCGCTGCTGAGTCCACGGCCAGGTCAGGCCCGCGGGTGGGCGAGCCCGTAACTCGCTTTGAGGCGTTCTGCCGAGACGTGGGTATAGATCTGGGTGGTACCGAGGCTGACATGCCCGAGGAGTTCCTGCACCGCGCGCAGGTCGGCCCCGCCGTCGAGCAGGTGGGTGGCGGCGGTGTGGCGCAGGGCGTGCGGTCCGGCCGGGCCGGTACCGGGAACCGCTTCCAGCAGGGCGGCGACGAGTCGGTAAACCCCGCGCACTCCGAGACGCTGGCCCTGACGACCCAGGAAAACTGCCGCGACTTTCGGGCGGGAAGGGTTCGATCGGGCGGCCGTCGCGGTGTGCACGGCACCGGCGTTCACGGCACCGGCGTTCACGACACCGGTCTGCACGGCACCGGCTTTCACTGGCTGCGCGGCACCAGCGACGAGTGTCTGCCGCGCCTCGCGCAGGTAGCCAACGAGAGCACGCTGCGCGGGAACCCCGAACGGAACCACGCGTTCCTTCGCGCCCTTGCCGGTCACTCGAACGGTCAACCGTTCGAGGTCCACATCGGCGAGATCGAGGCCGACCAGCTCGGAGACCCGCAGCGCCGAGGCGTAGAGCATCTCGACGATGGCGAGATCTCGCAGCGCGAGTGCTGCGCCCCCGGCAGCCCGGGCGGCCAACAGGTCGAGCAGGTCGCTCATCTGCGCGTGGGTGATGACGCGCGGCAGGGTGCGCCCCGGCTTCGGCGAGCGCAGGCGAACCGCTGGGTCGATACCTTCCTCGTGGTTCTGCGCGAGCCAGGCAGTGAAGCTGCGCGCCGAGGCAGACCTACGGGCCAGAGTGGCACGGGCCAGGCCGGCCTGGGTGGCGACCCAGAGCCATTCCCGCAACAGTTCCAAGCTCAGGTCACCGGTCGTTGTGGCGCCGCGTTCGGCAGCAAACCCGGCCAGTTGGTGCAGGTCGGCACGGTACGCCCGCACCGTGTGCACCGAGTAGCCGCGCTCGGCGCTGAGGTAACGCAGAAATTCATCGATGTCGTCGCTCAGGTGCACGGTTTTCGTTTCTCTCACTCCTGGTTCCGCCGCGCCGCTGTCAGCGCTGCCGCGAGAAGGCCTGCCGGCGGTCCTCTGGCGAGAGGGTGGCGAGCTCATTGACGTAGTCGGCGGGAAATTGTGTGACAGCGTCGAAGTCGCCGATCGGCAGCTGTGAGTGGGTAATCTGGTCAGCGTAGACGTGCACGAGGTTCAGCGACTGGCCGCCGTTCACCCCGGTCAGTTCACGGTCGGGGGCGCTCAGATCCATCGTGTAACAGGTAGCTGCCGCGACCGAGACGGGAATGCCGGCGAACAGCCCCTGGGTGGAATAGTGCAGGTGTCCGCCGAGAATGGCGCGTACATCGCTGCCCGCCAACACTGCGGCCAGTCGCGGCTGATCCTGCAGCTCGAGCACACTCATCAACGGCAGCGGCGTCGGGATCGGCGGGTGGTGCAGCGCCAAAATAGACCCGCGCGGGGCCGGCCGCGTGAGCACGTCAGCCAACCAGCGCAGTTGATTGTCGGTGACCTCACCATGGTGGTAACCGGGAACGCTCGTGTCGAGGGCAATGATGCGCAGGCCATCGAGGTCACTCACTTGATCAACGGGAGCTTGATCAACGGGAGCTTGACCGACCGGAGCTAGCCGATCCGACTGCGCTTCGCCGAGCAACTCGGTACGAAAGGGTTCTCTTCGGTCGTGGTTGCCCATGACCCAGATGATCTTGGCCTCCCACCTCGCGACAGCGGTGTCGACGATGCCGCGGATGCGGCGGTAGGCATCCGCTTCGCCGCGGTCGGCCACGTCGCCGGTGAGGATGATCGCATCGGGACGGATGCCCGAGCGGTGCAGTTGTTCGAAGGCGCGGTGCACGGTGTGGTCGGTGTCGACGGCACCGTAGAGGGCTGCGCCGCCGAGAAGAAAATGGGTGTCACTCAGGTGCACCAGAATCTTCTCGGCGGGCGCGTACTGCCCCAACTGCACTGCTGCCATGGTTCACCTTTCGTCCTCTCCAGACTACGGGCACCCACCGACAGCGGGGCGGGCTCCCCGACCTCGCCGAGAACACCTGCAGCACCGAACACCCGGAGCACCTAGAACACCGGGAGCACCGACACCGTGTTGTCGCCAAAGTTCGTGATGCCGACCTTGCTGCCGTCGGGCAGGGCGGCGATGCTCGTCGGTGCGCGCCCAACGGGAATGCGACTGAGCACGCGGTTCGTCGCGGTACTGACCGTCACGATGGTGTTGTCACCGCGCGACAGAACGTAGAGTTTTGCGCCATCCGGGCTCACCTCAAGATCGCCCGGTGCGTTGATGGCGATTGTGGCCCGTACCCGGTTCGTCGCGGTATCGATCACCTCGACGGCATCGGCCGGACCGGTAAACAGGTCCCGTCCAAGGCTCGCGTAAAGCGTTTTACCGTCGGGCGACGGCGCCGACGCGACCGGCGGATGCGACGTGGTCAGTCTCTGGGGCAGCAACCGATTCGTCGCCGTGTCAACGATGAGAACGGCGTAGTCATCGCCGTTGCTGACATAGACCCTTTTTCGGTCAGCGCTGAGCGTGAGTTCGCCCGCCGGGGCGCCGGTAAAGATCGGCGCGGCGAGGGAACGCGTGGCGATCGTGGCGACCGTGATAGCGCTCAGGGTCGGGGAACCGCCGATGTAGAGAGACTTGCCGTTGGCGGTGGCCACGAGGTCACCACAGGTCCCGGTCTTGAAGGAATACGCAACGGTCTGGGAGGCGATGGCCAGCGCATACACTTTCTCGTCGGCGCACGTGCTCACGAAAACTTGCTTCTGAGTGGACGACACCGTCAAACCAGTCGGTGCGCCTCCTACCGGAATGGTGGCAACCACGCGACCGGTCGTGGTGCTGATCACCGACACCGTGCCTGCCCCATAGTTGGCAACGTAAGCCCAGCGGCCGTCGGCGGTCACCACCAGTTTCACGGGATTGGAGCCGACGCCAATGGTGGCCGGGGCCACGGGCGAGGTTCCGCCGCTCGTCTTGGAGACCGTCTGATATCCCAACTTCGTGCCGGTGACGGTGACGGTGACTCGCTTGCCCACCTGCGCGTTGGAGGGAATGAAAACGGATGCTGTCGCACCGCGAACCGTCGCACCGTCCACCATCCAGTGGTAGGTCAGCGTCACCGGGGCGGGTTTCCAGGTTCCCGGCGAGGCGGTGAGTCGTCGGCCGGCCTGCGCAATACCGGTGATTTTGGGTATCGGGCTCGCGGTGAACTGACGCGCGGTGCCGAGGGCGATCGGTGCGGGAGCCGCGAGCGCACTCGGTGCCGAGATGAACACCGCCAACCCGACCGTGAGAACGGTGAGGACGGCAGTCACTCCTCGGCGGCGGGGGGTGCGGGGTGCGCTCATAACATCCACTTTTCTACACAATTCATACAATCGAACGGGGCGAGACTTCTGGCGATCTTGGCGGTCAGAGTAATCCCGAGGTCGATGCGCGGCAAGGGGCAGATTGGGCCGGGCGGGGCTATCATGGCGCCATGTCTGCCCAGCCGGACGCCTACGCCGCGGCTTTGGACCGTGCACTGTTGCACGCCAACGCCTGGCTTGCGTCGCTACCTACCCGTCCCGTCGGCCCTCGGGTCGACGCCGCCACCCTCGCCGCCCTCGCGGCCGGTCCGCAGCCCACGTCCTCGTGCGCTGCGGACGACGTCATCGATGAACTCGCCGCCTTCGCGGAGCCCGGGCTGATGGCGATGCCGTCCGGCCGGTTCTTCGGGTGGGTCATCGGGGGAACCCTGCCCGCCGCCCTGGCCGCCGACTGGCTGGTGAGCGCGTGGGACCAGAACGCCGGAATGCGCTTCGCCACTCCCGCGACCGCCGTGCTCGAGGAAATCGCCGCCGGTTGGCTGCTCGATCTGCTCGGGCTTTCGGCCGGAGCGGATGTCGGATTCACCACCGGCGCGACGATGGCCAATTTCGTCGGGCTCGCCGCGGGGCGTCAGTGGGTTCTGGAGCGGGCCGGTTGGGACCTGGACCGGGACGGCCTGGCTGGCGCGCCGCGGGTGCGGGTTTTCGTCGGAGCCCAGCGTCACGACGTCATCGATCTCGTGCTGCGCTACCTCGGTCTCGGTGCACCCATCGTGGTCGATGTCGACCAAGAAGGACGCTTGCGGCCAGACGTCCTGGCCACGCTACTTCAGGCCGGTTCCGGCCCAGCCATCGTCTGTCTGCAGGCCGGTAATGTACATTCCGGAGCATCAGATCCGATGGGTGCCGCGATCGATGTGGCCCGCCAACACGACGCGTGGGTGCACGTCGACGGAGCATTCGGCCTGTGGGCCGCCGTCAGCCCGAGCTATCGTGACCAGTTGGCCGGATTGGAACGGGCCGACTCCTGGGCGACGGACGCTCATAAGACCCTCAACGTTCCCTACGACTGCGGGGTGGCGATCGTGTCCCGACCTGAGATCGTGCGCAAGGTATTCGGCGTGCACACGAGCTATCTGGTAGCGGCCGACGGCACGCCGGAAAACCCGGGGCCCGGCGATCCGTTCGAGAAGGTGCCCGAGCTGTCCCGCCGTGCTCGGGGCGTTCCGGTGTGGGCGGCGCTCCGCTCGCTCGGCCGCGCCGGCACGATCGCACTGGTCGACGGTCTCGCGGCGAATGCGCTGGCCCTGGCCGAGGGCCTGCGGTCGATGCCGGGCGTTGAGATACTCAACGAGGTGGTGTTCACGCAGGTGTGCGTAAGTTTCGGTAGTGATGAACGCACCCGGCAGGTCACCCAGCAACTCATCGCCGACGGCTCGGCCTGGATGTCGGGCTCACGTTGGCACGACCGGGACATTCTGCGCATCTCGGTGAGTAACTGGTCGACGGATGCCACGGACGTCGCCCTCTCCCTCGCCGCGGTGGCCCGCGCCTGCGCGGTCGCGTCCCCGCATCCATCCCCGCCGGCGAACGAGCCGGTCTGACGCCGCTGCCCACCGGTGCTACAGCCGCCGCACCCAGCCGGCCTCCCGCTCTTGGGCGGCCCCGTCGAGATCGAGACCGCCGAGGGCGCCCCGCACCGCCGCACTGGACAGGCCGGCACGGCGCGCCAGATCACCGACGGTGCGCGGCGTGCGCCCGCTCAGCGCATCGAAGACGCGCACCTGATCGCTCGTGCGCGGTATCGGTCCTGGGCCCGCGTCGCTGTGAGGAAATTCCAGCGGCACCTGGATCGACCGCTCGCCGACCAGCTCGGCCATCTCGGTTGGGTTGGTGACACAGACGGCGGCGAATTCGCGAATGAGCCGGTGGCAGCCGGCCGAGGTGGGGCTCGTGATCGGTCCCGGCACGGCGCCGAGCGGCCGGCCCAACGCCGAAGCGTGGCCAGCCGTATTGAGCGAACCCGACCGCCAGCCGGCTTCGAGCACGACCGTCGCCGCGCTCGCTGCGGCAATCAGCCGGTTGCGCTGCAGAAAGCGCCATTTGGTGGGGGCCGCTCCGCAGGGCAGCTCCGACACGACGGCGCCGGTCGCCACGATGCGGGTGAGCAGGGAGTCGTGGCCGCTCGGGTAGAACCGGTCGACTCCCCCGGCGAGAAACGCCACGGTCGTGCCATCACTGGCAAGCGCTGCCCGGTGAGCCATCCCATCGATGCCGTAAGCGGCACCCGAGACAATCGCGAAACCGCGGTCGACGAGCCCGGCCGACGCTTCCATGGCGATGTGTTCGCCGTACCCGGTAGCCGCCCGGGCCCCGACCAGCGCGATCGAATTGGTCAGGGCGGCGAGGGCACCGGGCACACCCCGCCACCACAGCGCGAGCGGAGCATGCTGCTCGAGGTCGTCGAGCGCAGAAGGCCAGAGAGCATCCGTGGCCAGTAGCAGCCGGGTCTGCATGCGGGCCGCCTGCTGCAGCGAACGGATAACCTCGTTCGAATTGAGCCGCGGCCGCCAGCGTTGCAGCCCCAGGTCGAGGGCCTGCTCCAGTTCGGCGCTGGTGCGGGCATCCGCTTCGGTGGGGTCGGTGGTGGGATTGGCCGAAAAGACGATGTCGGGCCCGCCCGGCTCATCGCCGAGGGCGTCGCGCACGAGAGCGCCGATGCGCACCGGGCTCCACGACTCGAGAATGGCGGTCAGGGCAACGCTCGCGCCGACGCTGGCCACGAGCAGGCCGGCAGTACCGTCCCCGGGTTCGGCCAGGCCAGACCAAGCAGCGCGAGCGAACACCTCCCCGGCCGTGGCGGGGTCCTCGCCCTCCGGAAGTACACCGCGCACACCCGCAGCGAGTTCGCCCACTCGGGTCTCGTCCAGACCGAACAGCGTCATGACGTCATTCCTTTGCGTAGGTAGAGGGCCTGGCCGACCTGGTCGGGGCCGGGGATGCTCAGACCGTCGTAGTCGGCGAGGGTCCAGGCGATGCGCAGCACCCGGTCGTAGCCGCGCATGGTGATCCCGCCACGCTCGAGCGCTCTATCGAGCCCTGCGGTGGCGCTCGGGGCCAGGCGCACCGGTGCGCCGCGCAGCCACGGGCCGGGAACCTCGGAGTTCAGGGTCCACGGAGTGCTGCCGAGCCGTTCCGCCGCCGCCGCCCGCGCGGCCACCACCCGCTGCCGGGCGGTAACGCTTGTCATCCGCTGCGTGCCGGCGGCGACGCGCAACTGGGCAGCGGTGATGCGCTTGACGTTGAGCTGAATGTCGATGCGGTCCAGCAGCGGTCCGGAGATGCGGGCGAGGTAGCGGCGGCGCGCATTCGGCGGGCAGGTGCAGCTGAGGTCGCCAGCTCCGTACTGCCCGCACGGACACGGGTTCGCGGCCATAACCAGCTGAAACCGGGCCGGAAAATGGGCGACGGCGTTGGCCCGGTGAATGCTGATCCAACCGGATTCGAGCGGCTGGCGCAGGGCGTCGAGCACTGGCGAGGCGAATTCGGGGGCTTCGTCGAGGAACAAAACGCCGTGCGAGGCCTGCGACGCGGCCCCCGGCCGAATTTGACCGCCACCACCGCCGACCATGGCCGCCGCCGTCGCTGTGTGGTGTGGCGCTTCCCACGGCGGCCTGGTGATCAGGGCTCCGCCGAGTCCGAGGCCACTGAGCGACCGCAGTGAGCTGACTTCGAGCGAACTGACCGGGTCAAGGTCGGGCAGCAGACCGGGCAGGCGGGCGGCAAGCATCGTCTTTCCGGCGCCGGGCGGGCCGAGCAGAAACACGTGGTGCCCACCGGCCGCCGCGATCTGCAGTGCCAGTATGGCGTCGTCGTTGCCGATCACGTCGGCCAGGTCTGGTTCGGCGGCCAGGCTGCCGGGTGTGAGCGCTGCCAGAATCGGCTCGACCGGTAGCGGCGTGAGTTTGGCACCGTGAAAGATCGCCGCTTCCCGCAGCGAGGCGACACCGATCACCCGCATGCCGGGCACGAGTCGCGCCTCGGCCTCGTTGCCGATCGGCACCATGACCGTGGTGTGCCCGAGGCGGGCGGCGGTCATCACACCCGGCAGGATTCCCGGGGTCGGCCGTAGCCGGCCATCGAGGGCGAGCTCACCGAAGTGCACGACGGTGCCGACGGACGCGGCCGAAATGGTGCTGTCGGCGGCGAGGCAGGCCAGCGCGATCGCAAGGTCGAACCCAGCGCCGTGCTTGGGCAACGCGGCCGGCGACAAATTGATGGTGAGGCGGTGAATGGTGAGGGGGCATCCGCTGTTGGCCGCTGCGGCACGCACCCGCTGGGTGGCTTGGGAGAGCGCAGCGTCGGGCAGGCCGATCAGAATCATGCCGGGCAGTTGAGCCGAGATGTCCGCCTCGACCTCGACGAGCGCGCCGGTCAGCCCGAGCAACGCCACCGCGTGGGTGCGGGCGATCCCCATCAGAACACGCCCTCGAGGTGTTCGATGAGGGGTTCGTGGCCGGCCGGGGCGATCACCGCAACGACGTCGAGCCTAATCTGGCGCGGCCACCGCTCGGCCTGCACGCACCAGGCAGCAGCGAGGCGGCGCATCCGGGCGAGCTTTTTCACGGTGATGGCTTCAAACGGATGCCCGAAACTCAGGCTGCTGCGCGTCTTCACCTCGACGAAGACGACCGCGGCGCCCTGCTGCACGACGAGGTCAATCTCGCCCTCTTTGCACCGCCAGTTGCGAGTCAGGATGGTGTAGCCGGCGCCCTGCAGAAAGCGTGCGGCCTGGTCTTCGCCGAGTTTGCCGAGTTCGTCTTTGCGCGCCACGAGTGCCTCCAGACACCAGAGTGCGCTCTCTCACCCTGCCGTCGTCGGGCCGCGCCCATATCGGTGGACAGCGATGCGTCCCTCGCTCCTGTGGAGAAGGAGCTCCTGTGCGAAGCGGCTACTGTGCGAAGCGGCTACTGTGCGAAGCGGCTACTCGGCGTGCAGCACGAACAGGCGGCGCACGACATCGCCCGCCACGAGGGCGTCGAGGCTTTCGTTGAGGTCGGCCAGCGGGAGCGTGTCGGTGTGTAGCAGCTCGACCGGCAACCGGCCGTCGCGCCACAGCTGCAGGTAGGCCGGAATATCGCGGCTCGGCACGGAATCACCCATGTAAGAGCCGAGCAGCCGGCGGCCCAGCCCGGCGAATTGCAGCGCCGGCGTGGTGATGGTCTGCTCCGGGTGCGGCAGACCGACCGAGACGAGGGCGCCGCCGCGGGTGAGCAGGGCGAGGCTCGCCTCCATCACCCGGGCGCTGCCGACGGCCTCAACGGCCAGATCGACGCCGTCGCCGGCGTGCTCACGCACAAGGTCGGCCGCCTGATCGGGCGATCCGGCGTGGTGCGCGCCGCAGCGCAGGGCCAGGGCCTGCTTCTCCGGCAGCGGATCAATCGCGATCACGGTTGTGCCGGCCACCTGCGCGGCGGCCATGACGGCCATCAGGCCGACCGCGCCGAGGCCGAACACAATCACGGACTGGCCGGTCGCGAGGGCGCCAGTGTTGAGCACGGCACCGATGCCGGTCAGCGCCGCGCAGCCGAACATCGCGGCCACATCGAAGGGAACATCTTGGTCGATCGGGACGACCGATTCGCGCGCGACGACCGCGTACTGCGAGAACGCCGAGACGCCCAGGTGATGGTTGATGCGCTCCCCCGCGCCGGTGGCCAGCACGGCCGGGCCGTGCAGCAGATCACCGGTTGCATTTGCCTCGGCGCCCAGATGGCAGAGCGCGGGGCGGCCGGCCAGGCAGGCCCGACAGTCGCCGCAGCTCGGCACGAAAACCAGCACGACCCGGTCACCGACGGTCAGGTCGTCGACACCGTCGCCAAGCGCGGTGACGGTGCCAGCGGCCTCATGACCCAGGGCCATCGGCAGCGGCCGAACCCGGGAACCGTCGATGACGGACAGATCGGAGTGGCACAGGCTGGCACGTTCGATGCGCACGAGCACCTCGCCGGCGCGCGGGGCCGGTACCGGAATCTGTTCGAACGTCAGCGGGCGGCTGTCGGCGTAGGGGCGCGTGGAGCCGACATCCCGAAGAATCGTGCTGAGCATCGTTGCTGGAGTCATCGTCCCAACCTACGCCAGACGCGACGTACGCTGTGCCTATGACTCTTCGCAACCGGGTGACCGATCTGGGCATGCTCGCCATGAACGGCGCGCACCGGATACTGCTGGCCGTCTCGGGCGGACGCCTCGGCTGGACCATCGGCAGCATGGCGACCGTCGAACTGCACACGATCGGCCGCAGCAGCGGGCAACGTCGGTCGACGATGCTGACGGCGCCGATTCACGAGGGCGACCTGTATGTGCTGGTGGCGTCCAAGGGCGGCGACGACCGGCATCCGTCCTGGTATCTCAACCTCGTGGCTCAGCCCGAGGTGGAGCTGACCATTCGCCGGGTGACGCGACCGTTTCGGGCGCGCACCGCGTCATCCGCTGAGAAAGCTGCCCTCTGGCCGCGCATCATCGCCGCCTACCCCGGGTATGGCGCCTACCAGGGTCGAACAGACCGGCACATTCCCGTAGTCATCTGCGAGCCCCGCTGACGCTGCCTTTGATCATGGCCGCGCCTCATATCGGTGCGCGCTACGCCGGCTACCGTAGCGCCCACCCGTATCGGGCGCGCGTCAGACTCTACGCGACCGGCTCAAGTAGTACGGCGGGGACGATGGCCGGGAAGATGGGTGCGTGCACCCCTGACATTTCTTCGAGAACCCGAATCACCTGGCAGCTGTAGCCGTATTCGTTGTCGTACCAGACGTACAGCACGGCCTTCTGGTCGGTGACGATGGTGGCCAGTCCGTCGACGATGCCAGCGCGACGCGAGCCGAGGAAGTCGCTCGAGACCACCTCGGGCGAATCGATGAAGTCGATCTGCCGGTGCAGCGAAGAGTGCAGCGACATGGTGCGGAGGTACGTGTTGAGCTCGTCCTTATCGGTCGCGCTGGCGAGGTTCAGATTGAGGATAGCCATCGACACGTCGGGGGTGGGCACCCGAATCGCGTTGCCGGTGAGCTTACCGGCCAGTTCGGGCAGCGCCTTGGCGACGGCCTTGGCGGCGCCGGTCTCTGTGATCACCATGTTGAGCGCGGCTGAGCGGCCGCGACGGTCACCGGAGTGGAAGTTGTCGATGAGGTTCTGGTCGTTGGTGAACGAGTGCACCGTTTCGACGTGGCCGTCGATGATGCCGTACCGGTCGTTGATGGCCTTGAGCACCGGTGTGATCGCGTTTGTAGTGCAGGATGCCGCGGTGATAATGCGGTCGCTCGCCAGGATGTCGGTGTGGTTGATGCCGTGCACGATGTTCTTGAGCGTGCCCTTGCCCGGCGCGGTCAGCAGCACTCGGGCGACGCCGGGGCATTTGAGGTGCTGAGACAGGCCCTCTTCGTCGCGCCACTTGCCGGTGTTGTCGACGACGATGGCGTCGTGGATTCCGAACTGCGTGTAGTCGACGCTGGCCGGGTCGCCGGAATAGATCACCTGGATGAGCGTGCCGTTGGCGAGGATGGTGTTGTTCTCCTCGTCGATGGTGATCGTGCCTTCGAACGGGCCGTGCACCGAGTCGCGGCGTAGCAGGCTGGCCCGCTTGACGAGGTCGTTTTCGGAACCGCGGCGCACGACGATCGCGCGCAGGCGCAGGCCCTGTCCGCCGCCAGCATGTTCGATCAGGATGCGCGCGAGCAGCCGGCCGATACGACCGAACCCGTAGAGAACGACATCGGTGCTGGTGCGGCCGTCGAGTCCGTGCTGGCCGACGACGTCGGCGAGTTCGGCGCGCAGGTATTCGTCGAGGGTAACCCGGTCGTTCTGCTCACGAAAGCCGAGGGCCAGTCGGGCGAGGTCAATAGACGCGGCACCGAGGTTCAGGCCGTCGACAGCCTGCAGAATCGGGAGGGTCTCGTCGAGCGGAAGCTCAACATCCGCTATGTGGCGCGCGAAGCGATGAGCCTTCAGCAGGCCGACGACCGACTTGTTGACGAGGCCGCGCCCGTAGACGCTGGTCACGACGGTGTTGTCGCGATAGAGGCGCCCGATCAGGGGAATCATCGCCTCGGCGAGAGCCTCGCGGTTGCTCCACGTTGCACGGGCACGATCAGCGTCCTGGATCACAGGGTTGCCTTCCTAAACCTTCGTCGGTCTTGTCCGGCCACCCGAGGTCCCGGAGTCATTCCTTATTCGTCGAGCGCAAGTTCCTTGGGAAGTTCGAAGTCTTTCGACGCGAGTTCTTCCACGTTGACGTCCTTGAAGGTCAGCACGCGCACCGATTTCACGAAGCGATCGGAGCGGTAGACGTCCCAGACCCAGACATCCTTCATGGTCAGTTCGAAGTAGAAGTCGTGTTCCGTGTCGCGGCGCACCAATTCGACCTCGTTCGCGAGGTAGAAGCGTCGTTCGGTTTCGACGACGTACTGGAACTGTCCAACCACGTCTCGATATTCCCGGTACAGGGCCAACTCGACCTCGCGGTCGTAGTCCTCGAATTCGTCTTCTTCCATGGTGATCTCATCTTACGCTGTGATTTTGAGCCACGATTTTCGGTGTAATGGGCTCGGCCCGAGCAGGTCGATCGCGCTCATGTGCGCCGCGCTGCCGTAGCCCTTGTTCGACGCCCAGCCGTAGCCGGGCGTTTCGTCGTGCGCGGCGATCATGAGGCGGTCGCGGTGCACCTTCGCAATAACGGATGCCGCCGCCACCGACCCGCAGTCCCGGTCGGCTTTGATGCGGGTCACGACGTTCAACGGGGTCGTCAGCGCCCTGTTCAACCAATCGTCGCTGCCATCCAGCAGCACGATGCTGCCGGCCACGTCGACGCCCTGCGCGTACAGCTCGGCCAGGGCGCGCTTGCCGGCGAGCCCGAGGCAGGCGATGATGCCGAGCTCGTCGACCTCGACGGCGGAGGCGAGCCCAACGGCCGAGTGGGTCGCCCAGGCAACGGCGAGCGGCGCGAGCAGTTCCCGGCGCGGTTCGCTGAGCATCTTCGAATCACGCAGTCCGGTCGGCAGGGTTGGAACGGATGAATTCACCGCGGCTAATCCCACGGCTACCGGTCCGGCGAGGGCACCGCGACCCACCTCGTCACAGCCGATCACAAAACTGGCACCGGTGCGGAGCAGGTCAAGCTCCACCTCAAGGGTGGGGTCGGACACCGCCACTATTCGGTGCCCGTATCGGCTTGTTCCACCTCGCGGAACACCGCGGGATAATCGTCGAGCCAGGCCCAGCGCGACAGCGGCCAGCTCACAACGAGGGCACGACCGACGACATTCTCAACCGGCACATAGCCCTTGCCGGCCGTCTCGCCGTTGTAGCGGGAGTCCTTGGAGTTGTAGCGGTTGTCACCCATCATCCAGAGCGAATCGGCCGGGATGGTGACCTCGAAGTCATCCTTGGAAACCTTCGTCTCACCGGCCGGCAGCAGAACGTAGGCCGACTCGTCGAGCGGAATATCGTTGACGCTCATCTGGCCGAGAGCGTTGCAGCAGACGACGTGGTCACCGGGCAACCCGATGACCCGTTTAATGAGGTGATCATTACTGTCGGGTGCCGACAACCCCACGACCGAGAGCAGCCAATCAGCGCCGGCCACGATCGGGTTCTGCACGATTTCGGGCTGGGGCAGCAGCCATCCGCCCGGATCTTTGAACACGATGACGTCGCCGCGGGTGATCGGGATCAGTTCGGGTTCGAGCTGATTGACGATGATGCGGTCGTTGATCTGAAGGGTGTTCTCCATCGACCCGGAGGGGATGTAGAACGACCGGATCAGAAACGTCTTGATCAGAAACGAGATGAGCAGCGCAACCACGAAAATAATGAGGAGGTCGCGGATAAACAGCAAGACGCTGCGCTTTTTGCTGGGCGCCTTCGTACTGCGGGCCATCTTGCGAGGAAACCTCTTCGACTCTGATACCCGACGATCGGACCTGGAGGCGAGCACTTCATCTGTCATTTAACCGCCTGAGCTCCCCATCAGTTTAGGTGATGGGGAGCTCAGGGAAGAATCCTGTAGCAGCGGGTTTAGCGCAAAAGTTAGCGCTTTTCCTTGATCTTGGCCTTCTTGCCACGCAGGTCGCGCAGGTAGTACAGCTTCGCGCGACGAACATCGCCGCGAGTCACGATCTCGATGTGGTCAATGACCGGGGAGTGCACCGGGAAGGTACGCTCGACGCCGATCTGGAAGCTGACCTTGCGAACGCAGAACGTTTCGCGCACGCCTTCGCCGGAGCGGCCGATGACGACTCCCTGGAAGACCTGGATACGAGAGCGGGTTCCCTCAATGATGTTGACGTGAACCTTGACGGTGTCGCCGGCACGGAAGTCAGGAAGATCCTTCTTCAGTGATGGGGCGTCTACCGCGTCGAGAATATGCATGTTGTTTCGCTCTCTGTACCCGCCACAGGTCGACTACGCTAGGTGCTTCATTCGAAGCAATCAGTATGAGTATGTGCGCCACCAGTGCAGGTTCCCCTGTGGCAGAGTCCTGCGGCGGCACAATCGCTTATTCTGCCATGAACTCGGTCCCGCCGCAAAGTCGGCCGGTGATAAGGGCCTTTGTGATCAGGGCCTGATCAGGGCCGGTGTGATCAGGGCCGGTCGCGTTTTTCTTCGATGACGATGACCTCTGGCGTGCCCGTTCGGCCAAAAGTCGGTGGCGGCCTGGTCTGATTCGGTCGTGACGTGTTAGGCAGTGGATGCTGCGGCCCGGCAGGCTTAGGCTGTGCGGGCATCGTCTGCCCGCGCGCCGCTTGTTCCACCAGATCGACCATGGCGCGCATTCGACGCTTGGCGGAATCGACCAGCTCCCAGACGGCGAACCAGAACACGGCGAGGCCGCCGATGATAACGAGCACGCTGAGCCAGCCCGCGGCATCCGTTGAAAAAGGAATGGCGATGATAAGCGCGTGCCAGAGGGCGAGCACGCCGACATCGGCGAAGGAGACGGCCCGGGATTCGCGCACTTCTTTGCGCGCGAAGATGACGAGGGCGACGAGCAGCATGCCGAGGCCGATGAGCACGGCTCCGAAGAAGATGCCCAGCACCGCCCAGGCGCCCGATCCGAAGATCGAGGACCCAACGAGGAGCCAGAGCGGCAGGGCTCCGGCGGCAATGAATTGCCAGTGGTAGAAGGCGCGGCGGATGATCACGGCGTCAGTTTATCGACGCGGACTGACACTAACCTTGGCGTTCGCTGGTGGCTGAAGGGGCCAGCAGATCGGGCCGAACGCGTTGGGTTCGTTCGATCTGCTGCTCGTGGCGCCAGATGCTGATGGCCCCGTGGTCGCCGCTGCGCAGCACGGGAGGTACGTCGAGGCCGCGCCAGTTTGCCGGTTTGGTGTAGCTGGGGTATTCGAGCAGGCCGTCTTCGTGAGATTCCTCGATGAGGCTCGCCGGATTGCCGACGACGCCGGGAATGAGCCGACCGATCGCTTCGATCATGGCCATAACGGCGACCTCTCCCCCGTTGAGCACGTAGTCGCCCAGACTGACCAGTCGCACCCGGCCACGCTGTGAGTAGTGGTCAACGACGCGCTCGTCGATGCCCTCGTAACGGCCGCAACCGAAGACGAGGTGCCGCTCGAGCGACAGCTCGCGGGCCATGGCCTGGGTGAACTGGTCGCCCGCCGGCGAGGGAAAGATGAGGATGGGGCCGTCGTCGGCCGCGGAGTCGGCGATCGACGTTTCGGCCGCGACCGACTCGGCCGAGGCCGGGTCAGCCCCCAGGATGGCATCGAGGGCGTCACCCCACGGCTCGGGCTTCATGACCATGCCGGCACCGCCGCCGTAGGGAGTGTCATCGACCGAATGGTGCCGATCGTGGGTATGGTCGCGCAGGTTGTGCACGCCCAGTTCGATCAGCCCGCTTTGGCGGGCCTTGCCGAGCAGCGACAGGTCGAGCACATCAAAGAATTCGGGAAAAATGGTGACGATGTCGATGCGCATGGTCAAATTCTAGAAGAGTTGGGCGTGCTCTTTCGCCTCGAGGTAGCGGTCGAGGACCAGATCGACCAGCGACGCGGGGGCTGCTTCCCCCGCGAGCAGCAGCGGGGCGGTGATCCGGTCGGCACCAGCGCCCTGGGCGCGAGTGAGATCGAAGAAGAATCCGGGCGCCATCAAATAGGTACTCACGGTCACGGTGGCGCCGCGCAATCGCGCCGCGGTGACGGCGCAGGCCAGCCGAGGCGCGGCGGCGGAGAGAAAACCGACGGTGACGCGCACCCCGAGCCGCTGTTGCAGCATCGCGCCGACCCGGCGGCAGTCCTCGACGGCGCGCACGTCGCTCGATCCGGCCGCGGCGAGCACGATCTCCTGGCTTGGTGCCAGCGTGTCGATTCCGGCTGCCCGCAGGCGATGCTCGAGCACATCGATGAGCCGGTCGTCCGGGCCGAGCGCGCGCGACAGGGCGCTTGCACGCTCGTGCGCGCTGGTCTCCCGTTGCAGGTCGACGTGCACGTGATACCCGGCCGAGAGCAGCAGGGGCACGACGACCGCGGCGCGGTCGCACCGCACGGCGTCGAGGCTGGCCGCGACGTCTGGCTGCTGCACATCAACGAAACCGCCGGTCACGCCGAGATCCGGTCGGGCGAGGGCGACACCGTCGACGAGCGCCTTAATGGCAGCCCGGCCGTCGGCCGAGTTGGTGCCGTGCGAGATGGCGACGAGCGCGGCAGGCAGGGCTGTCGACCGACCGGCAGCCGGTCGTTCGGTTCTGCGCCGTTCGTCGAGCAGGGTCACGCCGCCCCTGAGAATCCAGGTTCGACCGCAACCTCGATGTAGCCGCCGACGATGCGAGTTTCGTAGGTGTTCAGCACGAGCGTTCGGTTGGTGAAGCACCCTCCGGTACCGAGGTCGTAAACCACTTTGTGCAGCGGCGAGGAGCCCGCCTCACAGGAGAGGTGCGCAGCTGTGGGTCTTTCGACCAGTGCGGGACACACGAGCGACACGAGGGGGAAACTGCCCCGAACTACGCTCACAATTGCCCCGCTCTGAAAGGATGCTGATGCCAGCTTCTCGTGAAACCGCTTCTGCGTATTCTGCCCCAGCCACCGCAGCATCCACTAGGCACGCGACACACGCCGTCACATCACCGAGGGCAGCGGATGCCGCCACACCGGATTCGGGTCGGCCTCGCCGCATCATCGTCATCGTGATCGGCGGCGGCCCCGCACTCCCTCTTCATCGTCGTGCTGGCCGAGAAGAAGCACCGACCAAATCAGACCCCGGCATACCCCTCGTTACGGAGCGTGACCAAATCCGCCCGGCGACCCCGGCCCAACGGGCCTCGTCGAGTACTGTGCTACTAAATGGAAGCAGCACTCCCGTTCGAAAAGAGTAAGCAGATGACAACCCAGAGTTCCCGTATGGCTGGGTCAGTCAGCGGCCCGTTGGTCAGTACCGGGTCAGTCAGCGGCCCGTTGGCCAGTACCGGGTCAGTCACCCTAATCGGTGGCGGCCCCGGCGCCGTCGAACTGCTCACCGTCGCCGCCGTCACCGCGTTGCAACAAGCGGATGTCGTGCTGTTCGACCGTCTCGCGCCCAACGACGATCTCACCTCCCTCGCCCCCAGGGCCACCCTGATCGACGTCGGCAAACGCGCCGGCAGCCACCCGGTCTCGCAGATCGAAATTGAAGACCTCCTGGTCGAGCATGCCCTCGCCGGCCAGCGCGTGGTTCGGCTGAAGGGCGGCGACCCTTACGTGTTTGGCCGCGGCAGCGAAGAAGTGCTCGCCTGCCACCGCAACGGCATTGCGGTCACCGTCGTGTCGGGCGTCACGAGTGCGATCGCGGTGCCGGCGGCGGCCGGGATTCCGCTGACCCACCGCGGCATCAGCCACGCCTTCACCGTGATCAGCGGGCACGCGCCGCTCACCGACAACGAACTCGAGGGTCTCGCCCTGCTCGGGAGCACCATCGTCGTCTTGATGGGTGTCGGCACCCTGCCGACCTTCAGCCAGGGTCTGCTGCGCCACGGCATGCCCGCCGACATGCCGGTGGCCATCATCGAGCGTGGGTTCAGCGCCACTCAGCGCACCACCGTGAGCACCCTGTCGACGGTTCTGGCGGATGCCGCGGCGGCCGGCGTGCGCAGCCCAGCCGTTCTGGTCGTCGGCGAAGTCGTACGCCTCGCTTTCAGCGGCGACACTTCCGCCGAAGAGCTGGTGGCCAGAGCGGCCGAGTTCGCGGTGACCGACCGATGAAGGGGGCGAACGACCCGGGCGGGGCGGTCTCGGGCACGGGCGCTGAGGCATCCGCTGTGGCTGGTGCAAGCGCACCGGATCTGCAGGCGCACCACGTGCGCAGGCCGGGCGCGACCGAGCCGATCGCAGTCGCTGCCTCGTTTCTGCAGCCGAACCAGCTCGAAGGGTTTCGGATCGGGGTCACGAGTGATCGTCGCTCGAGTGACCTGATCGACGCGTTCGAACGGCGCGGCGCCCGTGTGGTGCACGCGCCGACCCTGCGGATCGCCCACTCGGAGCAGGACGGCCCGCTTCGTGAGGACACCCGCATTATGATCGCGGCGCGCCCCGATATCTTGCTCGCGACAACCGGCTATGGGGTACGGCGCTGGTTCGAGGTGGCCGAGGCCGATGGCATCGGCTCCGAGCTGACCGATGTGCTGGCCGAGGCGACCATTTTGGTGCGGGGGCCGAAAGCACGCGGCGGCATTCGAGCTACCGGGCTCAATGACGCCGGCATGAGCGATTCCGAAACGACGGCCTCGCTCGTGGACAAGGTTCTGGCGGAGTACCCGCCGGGGCTCGTGATCGGCGTTCAGGTGCACGGGGCCACCGACGAGGTGCAGCTGGACCGGTTGCGTGCCGTGCACCAGCGCGTGCTCGTCGTGGCGCCCTACCGCTGGATCGCCGTCGACGACACCGATGATCGCGTCTACCGGCTGGTCGAGGCCATCTGTGCCCGCCAGCTGGACTGCGTGACGTTCACGAGCGCGCCGGCCGTGCACGCCCTGTTCACCGCGGCCGAGGGTATGGAGGTGTACCCCGAGCTGATTGCGGCGCTGCGATTTGAGGTGTGCGCGGCCGCCGTCGGCCCGGTGACCAGCGCCCCGCTCATCGCTGCCGGGATTGCTCCCATTGCGCCGACCCGATTTCGGATGGGCGCGCTGATTCGACTGGTCTGCGAACATCTTGAGCAGAACATGATCGAGCGGCTGGAAACCCAGAATGGGCTCGTGCAGCTGCGCGGCGGGGTCGTGCAGGTCGGCGAGGAACGCGTGCAGCTTCCACCGACGGCGCTCGCCATTATGCGGGCGCTCGTGCGAGCTGGCGGCGCGGTCGTCTCCAGGGAAGACCTCACGCGGGCGCTGGCCGGCGACTCCGACGATCACGCCATGGAGGTCTCGCTCAGCCGGCTGCGGCAGACGCTCGGCATTCCCGGGCTCGTCGCGACGGTGGTCAAGCGCGGCTACCGCCTCAACGTCTAAGTCCCGCGTTACGTTTCCGCTACGCCGGTGCCGCGCGATATCACGGAAATCTGGCTAGGGCGTCGTTTCGTCTGGCTAGGGCGTCGTTTCGGGGGTCGCGGGTGCCGCAGCATCCGTTTCAGCATCAGCTGGGACCGGTTTAAGGTCAGCCGGGTCTTCGGGAAGCTCTTCGAGCAGCCCGGGCGGCGGCGTGATCGTGACCAGGCCGTTCTTCACATCGACGCTCGGCACGATGGCTTTCACGAACGGGATCATGACGTCGCCGGTGGGCGTCTTCACGATCAGCAGATCTTGCGCGGGCATGTGTTCGAGGCGACCGATGGTGCCGATGCGCACACCGTCGCGCATGACGGCGAGGCCGACCAGCTGGTGGTCGTACCAGGCGTCTTGTTCATCCGACTGCTCGGCGACGTCCGCGTCGATCCAGAGGATCGCCTTCGCGAGCGTTTCGGCCGCGCTGCGGTCGACGACATCCTTGAAAAATCCGACCGCGTGCTGGTTGTACCAGCGCAGCTCGACGAGTTCGATCGTCTTGCCGTGCCAGGCCGAACCGGTCGGAACCTGCAGGGTGAACACGGCGCCCGGGACGAAACGTCGTCCCGGGTCATCCGTGAACAGTTCGAGCTTGATTGCTCCCTTGAGGCCGTGAGCCTTGGTCAGGCGCCCCACCCGTAATTGCTGGGTACGGTCCTTCTCGCTGTCGTCCACTGTCGCGTCGTTCACTGAACTAGAAATCAGTGTCGACGACGTCGACGCGAACGCGTCGACCATCGGCCAGAGCCGCGACGAGGCTGCGCAGCGCCTTGGCGGTGCGACCGGCACGACCAATGACCCTGCCGAGGTCCTCGGGGTTCACACGAACCTCGAGCACCTCGCCTCTTGCAGAATTCTTTTCTGCAACGTGCACATCGTTCGGGTGATCAACGATCCCCTTGACGAGGTGTTCGAGCGCGGGAGCAAGCAAGAGTTACGCCTCTTCGGTTGCTTCGGCAGCAGCCTCGGGGGCCTTGGCGACGGGCTTCTCGGCCTTGGGCTTGAGAACCGGCTTCTTCTTCTCGTCGGCGACGAAAGCAGCCTTCGGTTCCTTCACCTTGACGGTGCTCTTGGCGTTCTTGTCGCCCTTGAAAATGCCCCAGTCGCCCGTGAGCTTGAGAAGTGCAGCAACCTGCTCGGTCGGCTGGGCGCCGACGCTGAGCCAGTACTGCGCACGCTCGGACTTGACCTCGATGACCGAGGGCTCTTCCGTGGGGTGGTAGATGCCGATCTCTTCGATGACACGACCGTCGCGCTTGGTGCGCGCGTCAGCAACAACGATGCGGTAGTACGGTGCACGGATCTTGCCCATGCGCTTCAGACGGATTTTGACAGCCACAATTCTCCAGTGTTGATTCGGTGTTTGGCGAACCTTGGGCCGTGAGCGTGGGGGCACACTCGGCATAAGCTCTATAGGATCACGTTGCACCGAGATAGAGGGTCGGGCACAACGGATCGCGACTAATCATTGTGTCAGAGATTGCGCACACGGTGTTAATCGAAACTCGATAATCGACCGTCTACGGCATTCATCAGCCCACCCAAGGAGTACCCCGTGTCACTGGAATTCGCCCGATCCGCCCGCTCGACCGTGGGCATCGAGTGGGAGGTCGCTCTCGTCGACCGCGCAACCGGGGACCTGGTCAATATCGCTGACGAAGTGCTCGACGCGCTGCGCGGTCCCGACGGCTCCCCGCACTCCACCATCACCGGCGAGCTGCTGCTCAATACCGTCGAGCTGGTCTCCGGCGTGCACGACACCGTCGGCCACGCCGTAGCGGATGTCGCCGGCCAGCTCGGCGAGGTACGGCACGCCCTTGCGGAACGCGAGGTTGACGTGATCTGTAGCGGGTCGCATCCGTTTGCGCAGTGGTTCGACCAGACCATCACCGACAAGGCCCGCTACCACAAGCTCATCGACCGCACCCAGTGGTGGGGGCGCAACATGATGATCTGGGGAATCCACGTGCACGTCGGCATCGAGGACAAGGCCAAGGTGATTCCGATCATGAACGGCTTGCTCACCTACGTGCCGCACCTGCAGGCCCTGAGCGCGTCGAGTCCGTTCTGGGCCGGCGTCGACACCGGGTATGCCAGCAACCGCTCGCTCATGTTCCAGCAACTGCCGACCGCCGGCCTGCCCTGGGACCTGCCCGACTGGGAGGCGTGGGAGCGCTACGTCGACGACATGGCGGTGACCGGCATTATCGAGGACGTCACCGAGGTTCGCTGGGACATTCGCCCGTCACCGCGCTGGGGCACGATCGAGATTCGGGTCTGCGACGGGGTCTCGACCACCGTTGAGCTTGGCGCGATCGCCGCGTTCATCCAGTGCCTGGTCGAGTGGATGTCCACCCGCCTAGACGCGGGCGAGGACGTACCGTGCATGCAGCCGTGGTTCGTGCGAGAGAACAAGTGGCGGGCAGCCCGCTACGGGCTCGACGCCGAGATCATCCTCGATGCCTTAGGCGCCGAATGCCTGGTGACGGATGACGTGCGGCGCCTCATCGAGACGCTCTCCCCCGTTGCCGTTCGGCTCGGCTGCCTGCCGGAGCTGCTCGGCCTGCACCGCATCATCGACGACGGCGGCAGCTACCAGCGGCAGCTGGCCGTCGCCGCTGCCTCGGACGGCAGCCTGCCGGCAGTCGTCGCGGCGCTCAGTCACGAGTTGGCGCAGGGGCTCGGGCGCTAAACGGGCGGGTCGCTCGCGCCGGCTCGGTGCCGGCGCGGCCGCTCGGTGCCGGCGCGGGTGCAGCGTCTGAGTCTGGACGGGGCCCGGGCCCCGTCCCCGGGCCCAGTCTATAAACTGGGCCTGTGGTCACAACGTGGGCCCGCAAGAGTTCCAGCTGCGGACCGGGCACTGGCGTCTTTACCCAAGCGCCCGGTCGTAAGCGCACCAGCAGTATCCGCTGCGGCATGGGCATCCGTTTGAGGCGGATTAGGCGTTCTTGCTGTCGCGCCAGGCCAGCCAGTCGATGGCTTGGCCCAGATCGTAGTCGGGGCCGGAGATGCCAACGGTGAACAGACGGGTGCCGAGGTCGTAGAGCGCGTCGGCGTCGTGCACCGTGCGACCGCGTAGTTCGGTGGAGATCTCGATCTCGCCCCTGGAGCGGCCGACCTCGTCGCACCAGGCTTCGAGCACTCCGAGTTTGTGCTCGAGCACCTCGGGGTTGGAGAACGAGTGCCAAATATCGGCGTGCTGGGCGACGATGCGCAGGGTCTTCTTCTCGCCGCCGCCGCCGATGAGCACGGGGATGTCACGGGTGGGTGGCGGGTTGATCTTCGCCCAGCGTGCTTCGATGCGGTTCAGGCTGTCGTCGAGGGCGTTCAGCCGGGTGCCGGGAGTGCCGAATTCGTAGCCGTATTCCTGGTAGTCGCGTTCGAACCAGCCGGCACCGGTACCGAAGATGAAGCGCCCGCCGCTGATGTGGTCGATCGTGCGGGCCATGTCGGCCTGAAGGTCGGCGTTTCGGTAGCTGTTGCAATTCACGAGGGCGCCGAATTCGATCGTCGTGGTCTGCTCGGCCCAGGCGGCGAGGATGGTCCACGATTCGAAGTGCAGGCCGTCGGGCTCACCGCTGAGCGGAAAGAAGTGGTCCCAGTTGAAGGCGATGTCGAAGCCGCGCGACTCGACCTCGGTGAGAGTGTCGCGAATCTTCGTGTATTCGGCGTGCTGCGGCGCGATCTGCACGCCGATGCGCACGTTCTGATTCGTCGGGTTCGTCTGATTCGTCGGGGTCATGGCATTCAGCCTAGGACCACACCCCGGCCGCGTCGCCACCCCCGGCAACGATTCAACGCTGGCTCCCAGCAGTCGCGCCGGGCCCACCCTATGTCCACGGGCCCAGTTTATAGACTGGGCCCGTGGACGGGGCCCGGGCCCCGTCCAGAAGAGGCGGTCTACCGGCCGAGCATTTTCTGCAGCGCGGCCATTTCTTCCTCGGTGGGACCGCCGGGCTTGCCCTTGCCTGGCTGGGCGCCGGAGCCGAGGCCGAAACCGGAGCCTGCGGCATCCGTTGCGGCAGTCTCACTCAAAGGCTTGACACCCGAGGCGATCGCGGCGTTCTCGGCGGCCCGCTTGGCCGGGTTGCCCGACTTGGAGCCCTTCTTTTTGGCGACCTGCTTGGGCTTGCCGCCGTAGCCGGCACCGGGGATCGGGCCCATGCCGGGAATGTTTGGCATGCCGCCCTTGGCAACGGTTTTCATCATCTTGGCGGCCTGCTCGAAGCGCTGCACGAGCGCATTGACCTCGGTGACGGTCGATCCGGAACCGCGAGCGATGCGCAGACGGCGGGAACCGTTCAGCAACTTCGGGGTGGTGCGTTCGAGCTTGGTCATCGACTGAATGATGGCCTCGGTACGCACGATCTCGCGCTCGTCGAAGTTCTCGAGCTGCTGCTTCATAGCGCCGGCGCCGGGCAGCATGCTCATCATCTTCTTGATCGAGCCCATGTTGCGCAGCTGCTGCATCTGGCCGAGAAAGTCGTCGAGAGTGAAGGTGTCGGTCGCAAACTTTTCGGCGACCTTACGGGCTTCGTCCTCGTCAAAAGCCCCCTGCGCCTGCTCGATCAGGGTGAGGATGTCACCGAGGTCGAGGATGCGCCCGGCCATGCGGTCGGGGTGGAACGGCTCGAAGTCGTCGAGTCCTTCACCGGTGGAGGCGAACATAATCGGGCGGCCGGTGAGCGATGCCACCGAGAGCGCCGCGCCACCGCGGGCGTCGCCGTCCAGCTTGGTAAGCACGACGCCGGTGAAGTCGACGCCGTCTTGGAAAGCCTTCGCCGTAGCGACGGCGTCCTGGCCGATCATGGCGTCGATGACGAAGAGCACCTCGTCGGGGTTGATCGCCTTGCGAATGTTCGCGGCCTGCTTCATCAGTTCCGCGTCAACGCCGAGACGACCGGCGGTGTCAACGATGACCACGTCGTGCACCTTCTGCAGGGCATATTTCACGCCGTCGCGGGCCACCTTGACCGGGTCGCCGACGCCGTTGCCCGGCTCGGGCGCATAAACGGCGACGCCGGCCTGCTTGGCGACGACCTCAAGCTGGGTGACCGCGTTCGGGCGCTGCAGGTCGGCCGCGACGAGCAGCGGTGTGTGGCCATCCTTGGCCAGCCACTTGGCGAGCTTGCCGGCGAGGGTAGTCTTGCCGGCACCCTGCAGGCCCGCGAGCATAATAATGGTCGGCGGCTTCTTAGCGAATTCCAGCCGGCGCTGCTGGCCACCGAGGATGGTGATGAGCTCGTCGTTGACGATCTGCACGACCTGCTGGGCCGGGTTCAAGGCCTTGCTGACCTCGTCGCCGAGGGCGCGCTCCCGCACCTTGCCAGTGAAGTCCTTGACGACCTCGAGGGCCACGTCGGCATCGAGCAGCGCGCGTCGAATCTCACGAACGGTGCCGTCGACATCGGCTGCGCTGAGCTTGCCCTTGGTACGGAGGTTTTTGAACGTCTCGGCAAGACGATCTGAGAGGTTTCCAAAAGTTGCCATGATTAGGTCAGTTTATCGGCCCAATGGGGCTCGGTGCGATCAGCCGCTCGACCGCGCCGATGACGCTGGCCCGGCGTGCCGCTACCGCTTCCGGGTCGGCCGGGGCGCCGCGCGGCGCCACGGCGCCGGGCTCGTGCATCCAGGCCGAGGCCACGCCGAAGATGAGGGTCATCAGGTGCACCGGGTCCCACGACGCGTCGACCCGTCCCAACTGCTGCGCCAAGCGGATGCGCCGCACCTGTTCGTCGCGATAGCCCACCATGACTTCGAGGGCCGGCAGCCAGGTGCCGTCTGTTTCGAGCCGGGCCCAGTCGATCATGCGCAAGTGGTCACCGTGCAGCACCGCGTGATCGAACAGGGCTCCGGCGAAGGCGGGCACGTCATGGTCGGTGAGCACGGCGTCGCTCGCGAACTCGCGCAGGTTCAATTCCAACACGTCGAGGAACAGCTGCTGCTTGTCCGAGTAATACGCGTACAGGCGTTCCTTGCTCGCTGCCGCGTTCTTCGCGATGCGGTCGATGCGTGCCCCGGCCAGTCCGTAGGCGGCGAATTCGGCGCGCGCCGCCTCGAGAATGCGGGTCTGGGGGTCTGCTCCGTCGCGTGCCATGTTTCGACTATAGCCAACAATTCATTCAAAACGAACTAGTTCGTTCGGTTCGCACGATAGAGTTGCAGACATGTCGACTCCACCCCGCAGCACAGTTCCGCCCGAATCCGAAACACCGAATACGCCCACGATTGAACCAAAGTCCGCGCCGCCCGCGCCCGCGGGAGCGGCATCCGCTTCACTGAAGCCGGGCGAGCCCAACCCGCGCCGCTGGTGGCTGCTCGCCATCGTCGCGCTCGCCCAGCTCACCGTCGTGCTCGACGGCACCATCGTGAACATCGCACTCCCCCAGGCGCAGGAAGCGCTCGGCATGAGCGACGGCGACCGCACCTGGGTGGTCACGCTCTACTCCCTCGTCTTCGGGGCGCTGCTGCTGCTCGGTGGGCGCATCGCTGATTTTTGGGGGCGTAAGCGCTCCTTCATTGTGGGCATGGCCGGGTTCGCCATCGCTTCCGCGCTCGGCGGAGCCGCCCAGAGCACCTGGGAGTTGCTCGCCGCCCGCGGACTGCAGGGCCTGTTCGCCGCGCTGCTCGCGCCGGCGTCGCTCGCCCTGCTCACGGTGAACTTTCCCGGCGGCAAGGATCGCATCAAGGCCTTCGCCGTGTATGGCGCGATCGCCGGCGGTGGAGCGGCGGTCGGCCTCATTCTCGGCGGGGTGCTCACCGAGTATGCGAGCTGGCGCTGGTGCCTCTACGTGAACGTGCCGATCGCGTTCATGGCGATTGCCGCCGCTATCCCAGTGATTCGGGAGAGCAAGGCGCACGGCAACACCCGGTACGACGTGCCGGGGGCTATTCTCGTGGCGCTCGGGCTGGGATCCCTGGTTTTCGGCTTCTCGCAGGCGGAGAATGGCTGGGACACCTGGCCTGTGCTCGTCTGCCTCCCGCTGGGACTGGTGCTGCTGGGACTGTTCGTGCTTGTGGAAAGCCGGTCGAATCATCCACTGCTGCCGTTGCGCATTATGGCGAACAAGGTGCGCGGCGGGGCTTTTCTCACCGCGCTGCTGTCGGGCGCAGCGCTGCTGGGTGGGCTGCTGTTTCTCACGCTGTACTTTCAGATTGTGCTGGGCTACACGCCCATTCAGTCCGGTCTGGCCTCACTGCCGATGACGGTGACGATCATGATCGGTGCCGGCGTGCTGTCAAAGTTTCTGGCGCGTATCGGCGTGCGCATTCCGATGACGGTCGGACCGGTCGTCGGCGCGGCCGGGCTGCTCTGGATGACGCAGATCACGGTGGGCGGCAATTATGCGCTCGAGGTGTTGCCGGGGCTGATTCTGCTCGGCGCCGGCCTCGCAATGATCTTCGTGCCGCTGCAGAACGTGGCGCTGTCGGGGATCGCCGAGCATGACGCCGGTGCGGCGAGCGCGGCGGTGACGGCCATGCAGCAGATCGGCGGATCGCTGGGAGCGGCCCTGTTCACGGCGCTCTACACCGCTGCCGTGAGTGCGTACCTGGTCGGCACGGTGCCGTCGCAGGCAGCTGCGCTCGGTGCCCTCGTGAGCGGATACCAGTCCGCCTTCCTCTGGGCGGCTGTCATCATCTTCGCGGCGGCGCCAGTTTCGTTCTTTCTGGTGCGTCCGCGCAAGGAAGACCTGCTCGGCGCGGGGGCCGCGGTGCACCTCGGGTAACTGCGTGGGGGCTCCTGGGCCCACCTTGTGGCCGCGGGCCCAGCCTATAAGCTGGGCCCGCGGACGGGGCCTGGGCCCCGTCCGATTAGCTGTCCAGGGCCACCTGCACGGTGTCGCCGTGCACGTCGATCGTCACGACCAGCAGGCCGTCGGTGTCGTCCGGGCTGATGGCATATTCGAGTACCGCGAAGTGTGCCTCGCTGCCGTTGTGGTGCGGGTGAAAGCCGATGCGCTGCAGGCGCAGCGAGCGCAGAAAGTCGATCTGCTGGTCGCCGGAATCCCAGATGATGGCGTTTTCCACCGCCTCCTGATCCATCTCCTCGAGCTGCTCACTGATGTACTGGCTCGTCACCGAGACCTCGGCCGACAGGTCGGCCACGAGGGACTCCCGCACCTGGGAGTCGAGGTCCTCCATCGAACCGATCATGGCCGCGGCGATGTCGAGGGCTTCGGCGGTGACCGAATCTTCATCGGGCGAGCTGAGATCAATCTCGACGCTCTGGTCGCCAAGCTCGGCGGAATCCGACCAGTACACCTCGCCCTCGTCTTCGTCGCCGAGTATTCCGAAAAAATCGTGTTCGATGCTCATAGTGCTCCTCTAAAATTCTTCATCAGCCGACGAGTTTCTGCGCGAATACGTGCGGGGTGAAACCGGTGAGATCGTTGATGCCCTCACCCTGCCCGACCAATTTGATCGGAATGCCGGTCTTCTCCTGCACGGCCAGCACGAAACCGCCCCGCGCCGAGCCGTCGAGCTTGGTCAGCACGAGACCGGTCACCCCGGCGTGCTCGATGAAGGCCTCGGCCTGGGCGAGCCCGTTCTGGCCGGTCGTGGCGTCGAGTACGAGCAGAACCTCGGCGATCGGGCCCTGTTTCTCGACCACCCGGCGAATCTTGGTGAGCTCGTCCATCAGGCCGCCCTTGGTTTGCAGCCGGCCGGCCGTGTCGATGAGCACGATTTCGATGCCCTCGTTCTTCGCCTTCTCGACCGTTTGAAAGGCGACGGATGCCGGGTCCTGGCCGGTCATCTGCGGTTTCACGATCTGCGCGCCGGCGCGTTCGGCCCAGGTCGACAGTTGTTCGACCGCCCCTGCCCGGAACGTGTCGGCCGCGCCGATCACGACACTGCGACCGTAGGTGCCCAGAAACTTGGCGAATTTACCGATTGTCGTGGTCTTGCCGACGCCGTTGACCCCGACGACGAGCACGACCGCGGGGCGTTCAGACAGGGTGAGGGTGGAGTCGAGAACCGAGAGGCGCTCTTCGATGCCTTCGCGGAGCATCCGCTGTAAATCCGTCGGGTCGGTCGTGCTGTACTTGGCGACCTTGGCACGCAGGTCGGCGATGACCGCCTCGGTGACGGTGGGTCCGAAGTCGGCCTGCAGCAGGGCGTCCTCGAGGTCGTCCCAGGTGGCAGCGTCGATGGTCTTCTTCGCGAACATTCCGCGCAGTGCGCCGGAGAGGGACCAGGGGGTGCGTTCAGCCATGTCCCTAGCCTACGGGGGTGTCGCGGCCTTGCGCGCTTAGCGCAACGCACGCTCCCTCTCGACCGTGCCAGGCCTCGGCTAAGCGGATGCCCGCACCGCCCTTCCGCGGGTGCTCGCCAGCCGTGCGGGTGCGCTGGGTACGGCCGAGTCGCCCGCAACCTGTGTGACGCCCCGTGACAGTGTGTGACAGCACGTGACTCGGACCGACACCCCCGTTCACGTGGCGAAGTAGCGTAGGCGTCGTTGCTTCGGTTCGTGAACGCCGGGGCGGCGCCGCGAACCGAGGGAGCCCGACGTGCCGAACGAAACCGAGACGGTGCAAAGCAATGCGGCCGGGACCGCGAACGCAGCGCCAGCGGCCAAGCTGCTCGCCGCCCGCCCGCCGCGGCCGTCGACGCGCCCGAACGGCCAGTGGAAGATCGACGGCACCGAGCCACTCAACGGCAATGAGGTCTGGAAGCAGGTCGACAACGGCCTCGCCGTGCGCGGCCGCATCGAGCAGATCTACTCCAAGCAGGGTTTCGACTCGATTGACGGCACTGACCTGCACGGCCGTTTTCGCTGGTGGGGCCTGTACACGCAGCGCAAACCGGGCATCGACGGCGGCAAGACCGCCACCCTCGAACCCGAAGAGCTCGAAGACCGATACTTCATGCTGCGCGTGCGCATCGACGGCGGACAGCTGACCACCGAGCAGGCTCGCGTGATCGGTGAGGTCTCCCGCGACTTCGGTCGCGACACCGCCGACATCACCGACCGCCAGAACATTCAACTGCACTGGATTCAGATCGAGGATATGCCCGAAATCTGGCGCCGCCTCGAAGCCGTCGGCCTCGAAACCACCCAGGCCTGCGGCGACGTGCCGCGCGTGTTTTTGGGTTCCCCCGTCGCCGGCATCGCCGCCGACGAACTCATCGACCCCACCGAGGCCATCCACGAGCTCGCCCGCAAATTTCTCGGCACCGACGAATTCGCCAACCTGCCGCGTAAATTCAAAACCGCCATCACCGGTCACCCCAGCCAGGACGTCGTGCACGAGATCAACGACATCGGCCTCGTCGCGCTCGAACACCCCGAACTGGGCATCGGCTACGACCTGTGGGTCGGCGGTGCGCTCAGCACGACCCCGCGGCTGGCCGAACGTCTCGGCGCCTTCGTGGCTGAAGATAAAGTGTCTGAGGTCTGGCGCGGTGTCGCTTCCATTTTTCGCGACTACGGCTACCGCCGTCTGCGCGGCAAGGCACGCCTGAAGTTTCTGCTCGCCGAATGGGGTACCGAGAAATTCCGTCGCATTCTCGAAGACGAATATCTGGGTTACACCCTGCCCGACGGCCCGGCTGCACCCCGCCCGAAGACGCAGGGCGACCACATCGGTGTGCACAAGCAGAAGGACGGCCGTTTCTACATCGGCGTCGCGCCGTTCGTGGGTCGCGTCTCTGGCCGGACCCTGACCACGCTCGCCGACCTGCTCGAAGCCCACGGCTCGACCCGGCTGCGCACGACCCCGCACCAGAAGATCGTGGTGCTCGACGTCGCCGAAGAACACGTCGAACCGCTCATCGCGGCGCTCGACGAGATCGGCCTGTCGGCGCGGCCGAGCCTGTTCCGCCGCTCGACCGTTGCCTGCACCGGCATCGAATTCTGCAAGCTCGCCATCGTCGAGACCAAACAGTCAGCAACGGATGCCATTCTCGAGCTGGAGAAACGCCTCGCCGATATCGACGCCCCGCACCCAATCACCCTGCACGTGAACGGATGCCCCAACTCCTGCGCCCGCATCCAGACCGCGGACATCGGGCTCAAGGGCCAGCTGCTGCCAGACGGCAACGGCGGCTCCACCCCCGGGTTCCAGGTGCACCTCGGCGGCGGCCTCGCCTCCGTCGACCGCGATGAGGCCGGCCTCGGTCGCACCGTGCGCGGCCTCAAGGTCACCGCCGAGGACCTCGCCGACTACGTCGAACGCCTCGTGCGCCGCTTTCTGGCCGCCCGCACCGTCGACGACGACGAAACCTTTGCCCAGTGGGCGCACCGCGCCGATGAGGAGGACCTCAAATGATCGCGATCAACCTGAACGCGCGCACCCTGCACGCCAGCACCGCGGCATCCGCTGCCCGTGTCTTGCCGCAGCGCCGACCGGCCGCCGAGCTTCAGGCCCTCGCCGAGGCTGGTTCGGCCGAACTGGCCCGGGCCGCCACAGCGAACGGCCGTGAGGCCACCGCCGCGGAGGTCGTCGCCTGGGTCGCCCGCAACTTCGGCGCCGACTCCGTCGCCGTCGCGTGCTCGATGGCCGACGCGGTACTGCCCGAGATCGTGTCGCAGCAGCTGCCCGGCGTTGACGTGCTCTTTCTCGACACGGGCTACCATTTCGCTGAAACCTACGAGACCCGCGACGCGGTTGCCGCTGCCCTGCCGGTCACCGTCGTCGATGTTCTGCCGCTCACCACGGTGCCGGAGCAGGACGCCGCACACGGCGCCGAACTTTTCGCCCGCGACCCGAACGCGTGCTGTGCGATGCGCAAGGTCGAACCCCTGCAGCGTTCCCTCGGCGGCTACGAGCTGTGGTTCACCGGCGTGCGCCGCGACGAAGCACCCACCCGCGCCAACACACCGCTGATCACCTGGGATGAACGGAACGGCCTGGTCAAGGTGAACCCGGTCGCCGCCTGGAGCTACGACGAACTGATGGACTACGCCGTCGACCATCAGGTTCCGGTGAACGTGTTGCTCTCCCAGGGCTACCCCTCCATCGGCTGCGCTCCCTGCACCCAACCCGTCGCGGCGGGCGCCGATCCACGTTCCGGCCGCTGGGCCACCCTCGAGAAGACAGAATGCGGGCTCCACCTATGACTACTGCGCTAGTTTCAACACCGCCCGTAACCCACCGCCTCTCCGAACTCGACGTGCTCGAGAGCGAAGCGATCCACATCATTCGCGAGGTCGTCGCCGAATTCGAACGCCCCGTGCTGCTGTTCTCCGGCGGCAAGGACTCCGTCGTCGTGCTGCACCTCGCCGCCAAGGCGTTCTGGCCAGGCAAGATCCCGTTCTCGCTGCTGCACGTGGATACCGGGCACAACTTTCCCGAGGTGCTCGAGTTTCGCGACAAGACCGTCGCAGCCCGCGGTGTGCGTCTGGTGGTCGCCAAGGTGGCGGACTACATCGATGACGGCCGTCTCACCGAACGCGCCGACGGCACCCGCAATCCGCTGCAGACCATGCCGCTGCTCGACGCCATCGCGGCCGGCCGGCACGACGCCGTCTTCGGCGGCGCCCGCCGCGACGAAGACAAGGCCCGCGCCAAGGAACGCATCCTGTCACTGCGCGACGAATTCGGCCAGTGGGACCCGCGCAACCAGCGCCCCGAGCTGTGGAACCTCTACAACGGCCGCCACACCGTTGGCCAGCACGTGCGGGCCTTCCCGATCAGCAACTGGACCGAACTCAACGTCTGGCGCTACATCGAACGCGAGAATATCGAACTGCCCCCGCTCTACTACGCGCATGAGCGTGAGGTCTACCGCCGCGACAACATGTGGCGTTCGGTCAGCCCGGTCAGCCTTCCCCGCGAGGGCGAAACCGTCGAAACGCGCACGGTGCGCTACCGCACGGTGGGCGATATGAGCTGCACCGGCGCCGTCGACTCGAGCGCGGCATCCGTTGCCGACGTGGTGCGCGAGGTCGGCGTGAGCACCATCACCGAACGAGGCGCCACCCGCGCCGACGACCGCATCTCCGAAGCCGCCATGGAAGACCGCAAAAAGGAAGGATACTTCTAATGCGAAATTCGCTACGTCTGGGCTCCCTCATGCTGGGAACAGCCCTTCTTCTGAGCGGATGCGCCGCCACGGTTTCTGCTGGACCGGCCACCGATCAGGGTCCAGCCGACGAACTGCGCCTGGGCTACTTCGACAACGTCACCCACGCCGCCGCGCTCGTGGGGTTGCACAAGGGGTTGTTCGAGGATGCCCTCGGCGACACCAAGCTGAGCACGCAGATTTTCAATGCCGGCCCGGCCGCCGTTGAAGCGCTCAGCGCCGGCGCTATCGACGCCGCCTATATCGGCCCGAGCCCGGCGGTGAACACGTTCATCCAGAGCGGCGGCCAGTCGGCCGTCATCGTGGCCGGAGCCGCGAGCGGCGGCGCAGCGCTCGTGGTGCAGGGCGGCATCGACGGCCCGGCCGACCTGGCCGGCACCATCCTCGCTACCCCGCAGCTCGGCAACACCCAGGATATCGCCCTGCGATCCTGGCTGGGCGACGAGGGCTACACGACCAGCACAACCGGCGGCGGCGACGTCAACGTGTCCCCCACCGAGAACGCGCAGACCCTCACGCTGTTCCAGAGCGGCAAGATCGACGGCGCCTGGCTGCCCGAACCCTGGGTTTCCCGACTCGTGCTCGAGGCCGGTGGCCATGTTCTCGTGAACGAGGCCGACCTGTGGGACAACGGAGACTTTCCGACCACCGTGCTGCTCGTGCGCAAAGCCTTTCTCGAAGAGCATCCCGACACTGTTCAGGCACTTCTGCAGGGCCATGTCGCCGCCGTCGACTGGCTCACCGAGAACCAGGCCGACGCGGCGTCGGTCATCAACGCCAAGCTCGTGGCCGACACCGGCAAGGCTCTCGCCGACGATGTGCTGGCCCGCGCCCTGACCGAAGTGAAGTTCAGCGTTGACCCGCTGGCCTCGACCTTTCCGGTCTCGCTCGCCGAGGCGGTGAAGGCCGGCACCGGCAAGGACGGTGACCTGAACGGACTGTTCAACGTCTCCCTGCTCAACGCCGTACTCACGGAACGCACAGAACAACCGGTCTCGGCCGGCGGATTGGGAACGGAATAGCAGATGACCCTCACCACAGACACCCAGACCAGCATTGAGAACGACATCGTCGCCGCCCCCGAAGGCACCCTGTTTCGTTTCGCGACAGCCGGCTCGGTCGACGACGGCAAGTCCACCCTTGTCGGACGGCTGCTGCACGACTCCAAGGCGATCCTCGCCGACCAGCTCGAAGCGGTCACTCGCACCTCCACCGAACGCGGCTTCGGCGGCGAGAGCGGCGGAATCGACTTTGCACTGCTGACCGACGGCCTGCGCGCCGAACGCGAACAGGGCATCACCATCGACGTTGCGTACCGCTACTTCGCGACGCCCGCCCGCTCGTTCATCCTCGCCGACTGCCCCGGCCACGTGCAGTACACCCGCAACATGGTCACCGGCGCCACCACAGCGGATGCCGTCATCATGCTCATCGACGCCCGCAAGGGCGTTCTGGAGCAGACTCGCCGGCACCTCAGCGTCGTCGCCCTGCTGCGCGTGCCGCACGTGATCGTCGCGGTCAACAAGATCGACCTGCTGGACTACGACGAGGCCGCCTACCGGGAGGTGGAGGCATCCGTTCGTCTGGTCACCGCCGAACTCGGCATTGCTGACGCACTGGTCATTCCCGTGTCGGCCCTGGTCGGCGACAACGTCGTCGACCGTTCAGAACGCACCCCCTGGTATGCCGGGCCGAGCCTGCTCGAACTTCTCGAAACGCTCACCGTGATCGACGATCTCGACGAGCGCGGACAGGCCACCGAGGCGTTCCGCCTGCCGGTTCAGCTCGTGCTGCGCCCGCAGGGCGCGGTCGTCGTGGCCCCGGAACTCAAAGATTCGTACCGCGACTACCGGGCCTACGCCGGGCAGGTCGCCAGTGGCAGCATCAAGGTCGGCGACAGCGTCAGTGTCGAGCCCGGCGGCGGCACCAGCACCGTCACCGGCATCGACTTCGCTGGCGTGGCGCTCGATGAGGCTTTCGCGCCGCAGTCGATCGCCCTGCGCCTGGCCGACGACCTCGACATTGCCCGCGGTGCCGTGATCGCGGCCGTCGGCACCCTGCCGCCGATCACCCGCACCCTCGAAGCCGACCTGTTCTGGCTCGACCCCCGGCCGCTTGCCCCCGGCGCCCGCGTGCTCGTGAAGTTCGGCACGACGGTCGTGCAGGCACTGGTGAGCGCGGTCACCGGGCGGCTCGACCTCACGACACTCGGCGTCGAACCGGCGACGAGCCTGGCCATCAACGATATCGGGCAGGCCAGCATCCGCTTGTCACGCGATCTGCCGGTGGAGCCTTACACGCACAACCGCCGCTCGGGCGCTTTCCTCGTGATTCACCCGCAGGACGGCGCGACGCTCGCCGCCGGCATCGTCACCGCGCCGGGCGAACCGACCCGGGCGGGCGACGGTTCGGGTGCCGGCTCGGAAGTGTCGCCGTGACCTCTCCCGCCCGTACGTCCGTCGTCGCCGCCCCGGTGCAGGCCGCTGCACCCGCCGATATCTCTATACCCGTTTCCAAGCCGGTTTCTGCACCGGCGGGTGGGCCGGCCGCAATCACCATCGAGTCCCTCGGCAAGCGCTACGGCGCGGGGCCCCTCGTGCTCGACGACATCAACCTCTCGATCGAGGCCGGCCAGTTCGTCTGCCTGCTCGGGGCGAGCGGATGCGGCAAGTCCACCCTGCTGAACATCATCGCCGGCCTGGAGAAGCCCACCGAGGGCGCCGTCACCGTGGCGAGCGGCAAGGCCGCCGTCATGTTCCAGGACGCTGCCCTGTTTCCCTGGTTGACCGCGGGCCGTAACGTGGAACTCGCCCTGAAGCTCGGCGGGATCCCCCGCAAGGCACGCCGCGCCGAGGCCCTGGAGCTGCTCGACCTGGTCAACCTGGCCGATGCCGCCGACAAGCGCCCACACGAACTCTCCGGCGGCATGCGTCAGCGCGTCGCGCTGGCTCGCTCGCTCGCGCAGGACCGCAAGGTTTTGCTCATGGACGAACCGTTCGCCGCGCTCGACGCCATCACCCGCGATCTGCTGCACGAGGAACTGGAACGGGTCTGGCGCCAGACCGGCCGCACCATCGTTTTCGTTACGCACAACGTGCGCGAGGCCGCCCGGCTGGGGCAGCGCATCCTCTTGATGTCGTCGCGCCCTGGGCGCATCGTCAACGAGTGGACCATCACCGACAGCGGGTCACGCCGCATCGAATCCCCTGAGGTCGCCCGCCTGGGCGATGAGATCACCGACCAGCTGCGAGAGGAGATCCGCCGCAATGCCGCTTGATACCCGCACCAGCACGGTGCACGACCCCGGCCACGACGAACTCCGGCGCCTGGAAGCCGGTCTGGATTCGCTGCAGGCGATTCCCGAAGCACCCCGCGGAGCCTTTCGTCGCACCCTCGACGGCGTCGTACCGCCGATTCTGCTGCTCATCGGCCTGGTTGCGGCGTGGCAGGTGTACATTCTCATCGCCAAACCGCGGCCCGACCTGATTCCTGGTCCACTCGGCGTGTTCGCCGCGTTGGCCAGTTCCTGGAACAGCGACCGTCTGCAGCTCGCGGTTGCGACGAGCCTCGAACGTGGCGGTCTCGGCTTTCTCGTGGCCGTCGCCATCGGTACCCCGATCGGTCTGCTGCTCGCCGAATGCCGCCCGGTGCGGCGGGCCGTCGGCCCGCTTCTGTCCGGCCTGCAGGTGCTTCCCTCGGTGGCGTGGGTGCCCGCCGCGATCATCTGGTTCGGCCTCACCGACGCCACCGTGTACTTCGTCATCCTGATGGGCGCCGTGCCCTCGATCGCCAACGGGCTGGTCTCCGGTGTCGACCAGATTCCCCCACAGCTGCGTCGCGTGGGCACCGTACTCGGTGCCTCCCGCTTCGAGATGGCCACCCTGGTAGTGTTGCCGGCCGCCCTGCCAGGATATTTCTCCGGCCTCAAACAGGGCTGGGCCTTCGCCTGGCGCTCCCTGATGGCCGCGGAGATCATCACCCAGGGCGGGACGATCGGATTCGGCCTCGGGTCGATGCTCGACCAGAGCCGCGTCCTCGCCGACCTGTCCGGCGTGCTGGCCACCATCCTGGTGATCCTGTTCGTCGGTATTCTGGTCGAACTCGTCGTCTTCGCCCCGATCGAGCGTGCTCTGCTGCGTCGCCGCGGACTCATGGCCACCGGCCTGCGCTGAACGCGCGCATCCACTCGTCGTCTGTTTCATTCTGAAAGGCCTGTCATGCCCCCCGTTCCCACCGTTTCCCCCGTCGTAGGCCTGCGCGTTGCCATCATCGGTGCCGGCCCGGCCGGCATCTACGCCGGAAACATTCTGAACCGCCTCGTCGTCGCGGCCGGCCACGAGGTGGCCATCGACCTCTTCGATGCACTGCCGGCGCCCTACGGACTGATTCGCTACGGCGTCGCCCCCGACCACCCCCGCATCAAGGGCATCGTCACGTCGTTGCAGGAGATGCTCGACGCCGACACCATCCGCTTCATCGGCAACGTCAGCTACGGCACCGACCTGACCCTGGCCGACCTGCGCGAGCACTACCACGCGGTCATCTTCGCCACCGGCGCTATTCTCGATGCGCCGCTCGTCATTGACGGCATCGATCTGCCCGGCTCGTTCGGTGCCGCCGACTTCGTCTCCTGGTACGACGGCCACCCCGACGTGCCGCTCGAGTGGCCGCTCGACGCGACCGACGTGGCCGTGATCGGCAACGGCAACGTGGCCCTCGATGTGGCCCGCATCCTGGTCAAGCACGCCGACGACCTGCTGACCACCGACATCCCCGCCTCGGTTTACGCTGGCCTCGCCGGGTCCCCGGTCACCGACGTGCACGTCTTCGGTCGTCGAGGACCGTCACAGGTGAAGTTCACGCCGATCGAACTGCGCGAACTGGCCGATATCCCCGACGTCGACCTTGTCGTCTATGCGGAGGACTTCACGCCCGATTCGCACAGCGAACAGCTCGTGGCCAGCAACAACCAGGTCAAGATCATGACCCGCACGCTGAAGGGATGGCTGACCAAGGTTCCGCAGGGCGCCTCACGTCGTCTGCACCTGCACTTTCTGCACGCGCCGCTCGAGGTGTACGGCGACGGGCGGGTGGAAGGCATCCGCTTTGAGCGCACCGAACACACCGGCGACGGCGGCGTGCGGCCCACCGGGCAGATCGTTGATTACCCGGTGCAGGCCGTCTACCGCGCGGTCGGCTACCGCGGCAGCGCCCTGACCGAGGTGCCGTTCGACGCAGTGCGCGGTGTCATTCCCAACGATGGCGGGCGGGTGCTCGATGCGGCCGGTGAGCCGATCGCCGGGCTGTACGCCACCGGCTGGATCAAGCGCGGCCCGGTCGGCCTCATCGGCCACACCAAGGGCGACGCCCTGGAGACCATCACCCGGCTCGTTGAAGACGTGCCGGCGCTCGTCGCTAACGGGCGGGCCTTCGGCACAGCGGATACTATTCTGGCCCTGCTGGACGAACGCGGGGTGGAGTTCACCACCTGGGCCGGCTGGCGCACCCTGGACGCGCACGAACGCCTGCTCGGTACGCAGGACTTGGTCACTCCCGGCCGGGAGCGCGTCAAGGTGATCTCCCGGGCCGAACAGGTTTCGATCTCGCGCACGGAAGCGTTGCTGACACTGTGACGTATGTGATCGCTCTTCCCTGCGTTGATGTGAAAGATCGTGCCTGCATCGACGAATGCCCGGTGGACTGCATTTATGAGGGCGAACGCTCCCTCTACATCCACCCGGACGAGTGCGTCGACTGCGGAGCCTGTGAACCGGTTTGCCCGGTTGAGGCCATCTACTACGAAGACGACCTGCCCGAACAGTGGGCCGACTATTACAAGGCCAACGTCGAATTCTTCGACGACCTCGGCTCCCCCGGCGGCGCGGCCAAGGTCGGCGTACTCGCCAAGGACCACCCCGTCATCTCCGCGCTGCCGCCGCAGGCTTAGGAATCAGTCGGGCGCCGCGGGTTCGGGCGCCGCGCGCTCGGGCGCTAGTATCCGTGACGGCCCGGACCGTGCGGGAGGGTTAGCCCGCCGCGGCGTCCGCCCGCTGGTCCGCACTGGTGCCGACGCGCTGGCCAACGCGCTGGCCGACGCGCTGGCCGACCACTGCGCTGACGCCGTCTTGCCGCATGCTCACGCCGTAGAGGGCATCCGCTATCTCCATGGTGCGTTTCTGGTGGGTGATCACGATGAGCTGACTGTTCTCGCGCAGGTCTTCGAAGATGGTCAGCAGTCGGCCGAGGTTGGCGTCGTCGAGGGCCGCTTCAACCTCGTCCATGATGTAGAACGGGCTCGGGCGGGCCTTGAAAATGGCGATCAGTAGTGCCACGGCTGCGAGGGAGCGTTCGCCGCCGGAGAGCAGCGACAGGCGTTCGATCTTCTTGCCGGCCGGCTTGACCGACACCTCGATGCCGGTGGTCAGCAGATCATCGGCATCGGTGAGCCAGATGCTGCCGCTGCCGCCGGGAAACAGCACCGGGAACACCTCGGCGAACGCCGCCTGGGTGTCGTCGAAGGCTGCCGAGAAGATGGTCTGCATCTTCTCGTCGATGTCGGCGATGATGGTGAGCAGGTCGCTGCGGGTCGCGGTGAGGTCGGTGAGCTGCTCGGTGAGAAACTTGTGCCGCTGCTCCAGCGCCGCGAATTCCTCGAGGGCGAGCGGGTTGACCCGGCCGAGCTGGCCGAGTTTGCGTTCGGCGGCCGCGAACCGTTTCTGCTGCTCGGCCCGATCAAAGCCGATGCCAGCGGTCCCCCTGCCTGGGTCGGCGTCTCCGTCGGTCCCGTCGCCGTCGATGCCGATCCCGCCGTCGTCGATGTCGCTCCCACCGCTACCACCGGCGCGCCTGCCATCCGCTGGGATCAACTGGTCCGGACCGTATTCGCCGACCAGCACAGCTTCGGTCAGGCCGAGCTCGCTGCCGGCCCGTTCCAGCAGAGCCGAAAGGTGCAGCTTCTTCTCGTAGATCTCCAGTTCGAGGCCGTGCACGTTCTCCGTGATCGAGGCGAGCCGCTCCCGCAGGGTATTCTCGTCGCGCCGCAGCTGCTGCAGCTCGGTGTTCTGACTCGCTCGCTCGGTTTCGGCGCGGGCCAACTGAAGTTGCGCTGCAGCAACCGAGCGGTCAGCCGCTGCGAGCACGGCGGGAAGCGCTTGGACGACGCGGGAGGCGGCATCCATTTGACGACGCCGGATGACGGCGCTGCGGGCGGCCGCGGCAGCTTGGCTTCGGTCGGCCTCGAGCTGCTCGGTGAGGGTCGTCACGTTCAGCTCGCCGGCGCGCACCCGTTCCCGGGCGGTTTCCACCTGCAGCCGAGCCTCGACCTCGGTTTCGCGGGCCGCCTCAAGTTCGGTGTAGAGGGCATCGCGCAGGGTCGCGTCGAGGATGGGCCGTGGCTGCGACCGGACGGTCACCAGGGCGGCAGCGGCCCGCTCCGCGACGGCCTCGGCTTCGGTAACGGCTCCGCTGGCGAGCTCGAGCGCGGCAAAGACCCGGTCGGCGTCGGCGGCAGCCGCATCGGCCTGCACCACGAGTCGTCCGCGACGCTCCGTGCGGGTGGCAAGCTGAGTTTCGAACGCCCGCAGGGTCGATCGCGCGCTGACCGACTGTTCCTTGTGCGCCTGCAAGAGTGTGCGCTGTTCGGCGAAATCAAACCGCGCCCGCTCGATCAGCACGGTGACCGTGGCGAGTTTTTCGGCAGCGATATCACGCTCGGCTACGAGTTCGAGCTTGCTCTGCCTGGCACCGGATCCGCCACGTACGACCCACGGGCTCAGTACCTCGCCGGCGAGGGTGATGACGGTCAGGCTGTCGGGTAGCCCGGCCGAGCGGGCCAGCGCGAGATCGTCGACGATGACCGTCTGGCCGAGCAGTCCCCTCACGCCCGCGGGAGCCTCGATGACCGAGATCGCCCAGCGGATGCCGGCCAGCGTATCGAGGTGAAGCGCTGTATCGCCGGTCAAATCGGCAGTTGGCGTGGTCGGCGAATTGACGGCTGGAGCGGCAATCGCATCGACATTGGCGCTTGCACCGGCACCGCCATCTGCATGTGCATCTGCATGTGCATCTGCATCTGCATCTGCCACGATCAGTTCGACTCGACCGAAGTCGTCGCGGAAGGCCTGCACGATCGCGTCGAGGGCGGCATCGCGGTTCTCGGCGAGCACGGCGTCGGCGAGGGAGCCGAGCGCGGCGGCGATCGCCGCTTCGAAACCCGGCTGCACCCGCACATGGTCGGCTACGAGGCCGCGAATTCCGGCCAGCTGGGCGCCGAGCAGCGCGGACGAGCCGTCTTTCTGGTCGAGGGCGAGGGAGAATGCCCCCTGCCGTGCCGCCTGGGCGTCGCGTTCCCGTTCGTGCTGGTGCAGCTCATCGCGCAGGCGTTCCACCTCGACCTCGACGCGCTGCACAGCGGCCTGCGCCAGTTCGAAGGCTTCGGAGAGCTCACCCGAATCGGGTTCGCCGGCGGGCACTGAGGCTTGCAGCTCGTCGAGCTGCTGCTGCGCCTTCTGGCTGCGGTCCGTTGCGGCGTCCAGGGCATTCTGCTGCCGCAGCCGTTCACCGCGCACGGCCGCAAGTCGCGACGCTGCCGTCTCGGATTGCCCGGTCAGGTGGGAAACCTCCAGGTCATGTCGAGAGAGAAGTGCTGCCTGCGCCGCCACGTCTTCGTCGACGGCGTCGAGCCGCGACCGCGCGGTAGTGCTCCGCTGCCTCGCGTCATCCCAGGCGCTGTGGGCCGCCCCAATGCCCGCGCGCAGCTGCTCAACCTCGGCCGCCGCATCGGTCAGCATGGTCGGGGTGACACTCGACACAAACGCGGACGACTCTGCCTGCGCACCCAGCAGGGCCAGACGCTGGTTGGCCAGGGTGAACAGGCTTCTCAGTCGCTGTTGTACCGATTCAAGCTCATAGCTGGTGCGGCGGGCCAGGTCGACGGCATCGCCGACCTGAGCGATCTCGAGCCGCTGCACCCGCCCCTGTTTCTGCGCGAGCTGTTCCTGCAACACGAGCCGTTCGGTGTGCCGTTCACTCTCGGTGCGATTGTGTGCGTCGAGCGCGGTGCGCAGCGTCACCACGTCGTCCGCGAGCAACCGGGCGCGGGCGTCTCTCACAACGGCGGCGATGGTCTGCGCCTCGCGGGCGATTTCGGCCTGGTGGCCAAGGGGCTTGAGCTGGCGGCGAATCTCCCCGGCCAGGTCACTCAGCCGGGTGAGGTTGGTCTGCATCGCATCGAGCTTGCGCAGGGTCTTCTCTTTGCGGCGCCGGTGTTTGAGGATACCGGCGGCTTCTTCGATGAAGCCGCGGCGTTCTTCGGGGCTCGCGCGCAGTACGGCGTCAAGCTGTCCCTGCCCCACGATGACGTGCATCTCACGGCCGAGCCCGGAGTCGCTGAGTAGTTCCTGCACATCGAGCAGCCGACAGGTGCGCCCGTTGATGGCGTATTCACTCGCACCGTTGCGAAACAGCGTGCGTGAGATGGTCACTTCGGAGTATTCGATCGGCAGGGCGCCGTCGGCGTTGTCGATGGTGAGGATGACCTCGGCCCGGCCAAGCGGACCACGAGTCGACGTGCCAGCGAAGATGACGTCTTCCATCTTGCCGCCGCGCAGGGTTTTCACACCCTGTTCGCCCATCACCCAGGCGAGAGCGTCAACGACGTTGGACTTGCCCGACCCGTTCGGACCGACCACACAGGTCACGCCGGGCTCGAACGCGAACGTCGTCGGCTGCGCGAACGATTTGAACCCCTTGAGGGTGAGGCTCTTCAGATACAACGGGCACCCTTTCGGTCGGTCGCGAGTGTGGCTCTCTGGCTGAGTCAACGGTACCGTGCCCCACCGACACGGGCCGGGACATCCGCTCGCCGCGGAGTGTGGCGGGCAGAACTGCGGAGATTGTCGCGATTCGCGCCGTTTCCCGGCCCATCGCGAGGTGGCCGGCAAAAATCTCCGCGGTTGTGCACGCGCCGCTGCATCCCGGACTACTCTGGCGCACCATGAGCGACTTCTCGATCGACGAACTGGTCATTCCCGTGTCAACGACCGCGCCCAGCTGGCCCGACTTTGAGGTGGTCGCCGAGCTACGCAATGCCGTCGAGACTGAAGGCTTCGGTACGGCCGAGCTCAACTATTCGGCTGCCGAACTGCTTCCCGTCTGGCTCAACACAAAATACGATCCGAAGCGCATGTTCGTCGCCCGCGTCGGCGGCACGGTCGTGGCGCGTGGTACCTACGAAACCCTGCTCGACCCAATCGATGACCACGCATGGCTCGGCGTGCAGGTACTGCCGTCCTGGCGTCGTCGCGGCATCGGCACTGCGCTCACCGACCGGCTCGAGCAGGTCGCCGCCGCCGAGAACCGGCACGAGCTCATCGTCTACACGGTGTCAGCGGAGGCTCAGGGGGAACGCCTGCCCGCTCCGACCGGCTTCGGTTCGGTTCCGCGCGACAACCCCGAGGTGCGATTTCTGCTCGCCCGCGGCTACCGGCTCGAACAGGTCGAGCGCGGCAGCCGCCTCCCCCTGCCCGCCGACCCGAGCGTGATTCGACGTTTGCGAGCGGATGCCGCAGCCCACGCCGGCAGTGAGTACACCGTGCACTGTTGGAGTGCGGGAACTCCCCCGCGTTGGCGCGACGACCTGGCGCTGCTCTACACACGGATGAGCACGGACGCCCCGACGGCCGGGCTTGAGGAGCCCGAAGACGTTTGGACCGCCGAGCGACTGGTCGCCGAGGAGACCTCCCTCGCTGCCAGCCCGCGGCGCATTCTCACCGCGGCCGCGCTGCACGGGCCGAGCGGGCACCTCGTCGCGTTCACCCAGCTGTCGGTGCCGGCCGAACGCGCCCGGTCGGTCGGCCAGGAGGATACCCTCGTGCTGCGCGAGCACCGCGGACACCGTCTCGGCATGCTGGTGAAGACCGCGAATCTGGAATATCTCGCGCAGCAGAGTCCCGGGCATCCGTCGGTGACGACCTTCAACGCCGAAGAGAACCGCCACATGCTCGCGGTCAACGAAGCTCTCGGCTTTTTGCCGATGGGCTACGAGGGTGCCTGGAAACGTGCTGATCGATTAGTCTGAGCGGCCGCGCCCTAACGCAGGCGCTGGCAACGCGGACAGAAGTGCGATCCGCGGTTCATGAACTGCTCGCGAACGATCAGGGTGCCGCAGCGGGAGCACGGTGTGCCCTGACGCCCGTAGGCCTCGAGGCTGTGCGCGAAATAGCCGGACTGCCCGTTCACGTTCACGTACTGGGCGTCGAAGCTGGTTCCGCCCTCGGCGAGGGCGCGATTCAGAATGGTGCGCACGGCCTCGAGCAACGCCTTGGCCTTCGCCGGCGACAGCGACGCGGCCGGCTGCGCGTAGTGAATGCGCGCGGCGAACAGCGCTTCGTCCGCATAGATATTGCCGATGCCGCTGATCAGGTTTTGATCGAGCAGCGCCCGCTTAATGCCGGTGTTCTTGCGGGCAAGGGCGGCGAGGAAGGAGCTTGATGAAAACGACGGATCGATCGGGTCACGAGCAATGTGCGCGACCTGCGAGGGAAGGCGATGCTGCCACGCAGCATCCGCTTCACCCGTTCCGCAATAGCCGCCCGGCAGCCCGTCGGCCGTCGCCACCATGCCGTCGACGGCCATACTGCCGAAGATGCGCTGGTCAACGAAATTGACCCACAACTCGCCGTGCGTCGGGTGCTCGAGCGTCAAGCGGATGCGCAACATACGATCCAGGGCGGCGCCCGGTGCGCGCAGCAGCACCTGGCCGCTCATACCGAGGTGAATGACCAGGGCGCGGCCGCTGTCGAGCGGCAGCCACAGAAACTTGCCCCGGCGCACGGCGGCGAGAATGCGGTGCCCGCTGAGCTGTTCGGCGAAGAAGCCGGCCGCGGGAACGTGGCGGCGCAGGGAGCGTTCGTCGAAGATTTCGACGCCGGTGACCAGGGCATTGGTGACGGCCGGTTGCAGGCCGGCACGCACGACCTCGACTTCGGGGAGTTCGGGCACAGCGCGAACGCTACAGCGCGCTGAGCCGGTCGATGGCCTCGCGGGCCGCGGCCATCTCGGCGAACTTCTTGCTCGGGCCGACGCCCTGAGCGGTGACAACGGTACCGGTGACAACGGTGCCGATCGCGACGGTTGCCACGAACACCTTGGAGTGATCGGGCCCGCTGGCTTCGAGCGTGTAGACGGGAACGCCGACGCCGGTACTGGCGGCGAGCTCTTGCAGGGCCGTTTTCGGGTCCATCGAGACACCGAAATGGCCGGGTTCGGCCAGAAGCGGCGCGATCAGCCGCAGCACGAACGCGGTGGCAACCTCGCCACCGGCGTCGAGAAAGGTCGCACCGATGAGAGCTTCAATGGTGTCGGCCAAAATCGACGCCTTGTCGCGGCCGCCGGTGAGGATCTCACCACGACCGAGGCGGATGTACTCCCCCAGGCCCAGACCGCGGGCGATCTGGGCGAGCGCCGCCGTCGATACCAGGCTGGCCCGGCGCTTGGCCAGGTGTCCCTCGTCGAGGTCGGGGTAGGTGCGATAAAGCATCACCGTGACGGCCTGACCCAGAATCGAGTCGCCGAGGAATTCCAGGCGCTCGTTGGTGGGGATGCCGCCATTTTCGTAAGCAAAAGACCGGTGAGTCAGAGCAAGCTCCAGGATCACCGGTTCAATCTGCACGCCGAGGGTCGCCAGCAGGGGCGACCGCTCGGTCTTCACGCTTCTCATTTAAACGCCCGTAGCGGCCTGTTGGCCAGCACGAGGATTCGTCTTAAATGTCGGCGACTTTACGGCCCTTGTATTCCATGAACATGGGGGTGCCGGTGGAGTCGGTGACGACCTTGGCACGGTGCGGCAGGCTGTAGACAACCTTGCCGCCTTCCATGGTCTTCACGAGGGTGGGAGGCGTGGCCTTCCACTGCGCGCGACGCGAGTGGGTGTTGGAACGCGACATCTTGCGCTTCGGAACTGCCATGACTACTTCTCTTCTCTGTCTGAAACATGGATGTCCGCACCCATGTCTTTGTCTGTGGAAGCCGTAAACCCCGCAAGCGCTGACCACCGGGGATCGTAGCTCTCGTCGGAAACGAGTTCAGGTAGTTCGGCAAGCGGCTGCCCGGTCTCACTGTCAAGACCAGGGCAATCCCGCCGACATACTGGCTGGAACGGAAGTGATAACACTACCGCGTCCCGGATCAAAGATTCCAAATCGACATGGTCGTCCAAAATCTCAAACTCGAAGGCTTCCTCCTGAGGATAACCGAAAAGCTCGGCAAACTGAACTCGAACGGGCAGGTCGATGTCTTTGAGGCACCGGCCGCACTCCCCGAGTGCCCGCGCATAGACCTCGATGCTCACCAGAATTCCCTCGTGCATCGCCTCGAGGCGCAACTCGGTCGACAGGGTCGAGCCAGCTTTCACGGCCACCAGGCCGGCACCGAGGTCGTCAGGAACCACGATATCGAGGTGGCGTTCGTGCATGGTGCCCGGGCGGTTGATGAGGTCACGCACGTCGACCGTGTACGGCGTCTTCTTGAACTTAGTCACGGTCGTAAATTCTACGCTTTCTGGGCGGGTGCTCCGTTCAGGGGGCGATCACGCTGGCTCGATCCTCCCCACGCAACAGCGCGCCGAGGCTCGCGAACAACGAGGTCGGCGCAAACGTCGCCCGCAGACGGATGCCGACACGCGAACCAGCGTGCAGCGTGCGCAGCACCAGGGTCAAATCCGCGGCGAGAGTGTGCGCCCGCACCGGCGTTCGGTCGAACCGCGATCGTTCCAACGCCAGCAATACCCGTTCGAGCGCTTGGGTCGACGCGGGGTCGAGCATTACCAGGCGTTCCAACCGGCCAGCGAATGCTCGCGGCGTTTCGGTGACCGGCACCGCTATGCCGTGATCGAGACTGGTGTGCTGCAGTTCGGTCCAGGCGAGGCCCGCGCCGCCGCCAGAACCGCGAATACGGCGCAGGCGCGAGCCACGCAGCATCCGCCTGGCTGTCCCCGGCAGAACCAGAACGAGCAGTCCCAACGCGCTGAAACCGATGATGCTGAGCAGGTTGCTGGTCTCGGCACCCTGCGCTGTCGCACCGCGTTCGAGTGCGGAATCATCGGCCAGACGGTCGGCGCCTAGGCCAGGAGCGCTGGTGGCGGCGGCTCCGCCCGGCAGGGCTGTCGGTGTGTCGGCATCCGCTGTCTGCTCGTAGTTGGGAACGGTGCCGCGCCCGGGTGTTGGCTCGAATTTCACCCAGCCAATGCCCACGAAGTACAGTTCGGGCCAGGCGTGCAGGTCATGCGAATCAACATCATACCGCCCGCGGCCCTGCTCGAGATCCTGCGATTTGACGCCGGGCAGGTAGCCGAGCGAGACCCGGGAGGGAATGCCGAGGCTGCGTGCCATCGCCGCCATGGTCGCGGCAAAGTGCACGCAGTAGCCGCGTTTCTCCTGGAGGAACACTCCGATCACGTCTAATCCACCGCCGTCGTAGCCGTCTTCAACGGGCGCTTCCGTGTCGTAGATGAAGGCACTGCTGCGCAGATACGTTTGCATGGCTATGGCGGCGTCGTAGGTGGTGGCCGTTTCGGCCGTCACCCGCCTGGCCGTTTCTTCGACGATCAGCGGAGGTTCGACCGGCAGCTGCAGGTTGCCCAGAACACTTGCCGGGTAATTGGTACTCGACTCTCGCAGTTGGTCGGCCGTTGGCTTGATCTCCAGTGACGACACAGTGTAGTTCTGGCCGAGGGTGTTCGAGGTCGTGCTCGCAATCGCCCGGGTTCGGCTGTCCCAATACCAGCGACCGTCGAGCCCCTCAATGCTCGTCGCGCGGGCCGGTGCGGGCAACCAGTGGCTGTTGACGCCATCGATGACGATAGACGTCGACACTTCCACCGTCTCTACGTTGGCGTCGAGCCCGAACGGCCGCTGAATATCATCGACGGTATTACGGGCGTTCGCCCCGTCGATGCGCGCCGTCCAGTTCAAGCCGATGACCTCGTCGAGCGTGAGCAAAGTGAAGTACGGCTGTTCCGTGCCGGTCGACGTGTAGTGAAATGCGGGTCCGGCCTTGGGCCGGCGCAGGTCTTGCCCGAGATTGATCATGGGGCTTACCCCGCTGCCGAACAACAACCCACCCGGCCGAGCCGTGACCAGCCCGCCAGCCGTGAACGCCGGTGCGACCGTACTCAGAAGCAGGGCGCCCACGATGGCGAGCGATCCCACGACGAGCGCGCCGCCGATTGGCCCTGGCCCGCGGCGCTGCGGCGCCCGATAGGCCCGCGGTCCGGCCGAAGGTCGTCTGTACTCCTGCGCGCGACGCACATAGACGTCGACCCGCAACAGCAGCAGAAAAGCAATCGCGGCCACCACGAGCGCGGCCATCTCGGCCCCGTCGTCGATGACGAATCCCGGCGCGAGCAGGGGCACGAGTGCGCCCGCCCCGCCGAGGGCAGGCCAGCGCAGGGTCACGGCGAGCAGGTCCATGAGCACTGCGATCAGTCCGGTGCCACCGGCCAGCAGAAAGAGGATGCCGACGGTCACCTCGGCCGGGGTACTCTGTTGGGCGATCGACGCCCCACCGGCGGATATCAGTTCGGTGAACGTGCCGATGGTCTGCGGCGTCGGAATAAGCCAGAACAGTCCGGTACCGCCACCGAACAGCAGCGTCATCGTGCCAACGAGCACCACCACGTTGGCCACCGGAATGATCGGGCGCGGCAGCCCCAACCGCCGAAACAGGGCGGAGCCCAGCAGCACAGCCGCCCCGACCGCGGCAGAGACCCACCACCAGGCACTGCCGCGCAGCAGCGGTCCCAGAGCCGCGCAACAGATGAGCAACAGCAGCAGCAGGCTGATGGCGAGCGGCCACAGCGCGGCGTCTCGGCCGCCGCGCCGAACGCGCGGCGGCGAGGGCGGAGGCGGAGGCGGGGGCACCGAGCGTCCCACCGAGAGAGACAATGGTTTCGTGGCCAGGCTAGTCATGGCTGGCGCCTCGCTCCCCGCTCACGTCGTTCCACGCCTCTTCCAGACCGTCGGTGGTGGCCAGCTCGACGCAGCGCCAGCCGGCGTCCTGCAGGCGTTGACGGGCAGGAGAACCGACGGTGCGCTGAACGAACGCGACGGCGGGCTCACAGTGACGGGCGAGGGCGACCAAGCCGTCGACATCCGCTTCGGACACGCTCACCAGCAGCGCGAACGTGGGCACCACGGGCTGCGCGCCCCGCAGCGCGGCGCGCACCGGCGCCCGGCGCTCGGCGGCGAGGCGAGCGCTGCGAGAATTGCGACTCGGCCACGGCACCGGAACCACGCTCGCCAGGGCCTCGAGCAAAGAGCGATCGCCGCCGGGCGCGCGAAAGGTGGCTGGCACGTCGCCGTGCAGCCCGCCCAGGGTCTGTTGGTCGCTCGGCAGCAGCTGGCTGGCGCCAAGCTCGATCACCTCGAGCCGGTATCCGGCGTCGAGCAGGTGCACCCCGACGGATGCTGCCAGCTCGATTTCGAGTTCAAAGGCGGCCAGGAGATGCGGTGGAACATGCCCGGCGCCCAGGCCGGCCGCCCCGGCCAGGGTCGTGTCGAGCACCATGCGGGCCTCCGGGTTGCTGCGCTGCTCCTCCTGACGCACCATGATTTCGCCGTGCCGGGCCGTGGCAGGCCAGTTCACCCGGCGCAGGGCATCGCCCGGGCGATACTCGCGGGCGATGAGTTCGTCGGAGGTGGGCGTGGCCTGGCGAACCAGTTCTCGAATGGAGCCGTCGTTGCTGGACTGGGCGAGGCCGCTGCCGGGCAAAGGTGTCACCCGGGGAGTCACGATCAGGTCGTGGGGGGAACCGGCGTCTCGGTCGCTGTGCGCCAAGCCGAATGGGTCCTGCCGGAACACGCGCAGGGGGCCGACATCGTAAACGCCGCGGTGACGCGGCACGACGGAGTACTCGAGGTGCACGCTGTCGCCCGCAACACCGTTCCGGCTCACGAGCGGGAGGATGGCCGCCGGCGGAGTATCGATGCCGGGTGATGGGGTGTCGCACCAGGAGGCACCACCCAGCGGCGCTGCCGACAGATTGTGCAGGTGCAAAGACACCATGCTCTCGCCGCCGACCGGCACGATCGGCGGCCGAAACATGCGGGTCACCTCGACCCGTGCCGGGCGAAGCGATACGTACGCGGCCGCAACCAGCGGAGCCATGATCAGGAGGCTGGCGACGAACAGCATGTCCCGGCTGTTCACCAGCACCGCGTTGGTGAACAGCACAATTCCGACCGCGAGAAAGAACACGCCGCGCAGGGTGAGCCGCGTAGCGAAGCGGGCGGCCAACCGCGTGAACCACTCGGCGTTGGCCGCCGACCCAGATTCTCTCACCCCGCGTGCCGCCATGACTACGGCGTTCCGGGGGAACCCAAGGACCGAGGTGGAACGGCGCGCACCGTCGGCACTGTTTCGCGCGGCACCGATTCAAATCGCGCGGATGCCCCGCCCGCGACCGGCACGGGCGTATCGGCCAGAATTCGGCGCACGATATCGTCGATTACCGGGCCGCTGTCCTGGTGGTGATGACCCAACGCGCGGCTGGTGGGCACCAGCCGATGCCCGAGGACGGCCACCGCGAGCGAGTCGATGTCGTCGGGCAGCACGTAGTCCCGGCCGCTCAACGCGGCCTGGGCCTTCGCCGCACGAATCAGCTGCAGGGTCGCGCGCGGGCTGGCCCCGAGGCGCAGGTCGCGATCGTCGCGGGTGGCTCGAACCAGATTGACCGCGTATTCCTTGACGGCGCCGGAGGCATAAACCGCTCGCGCGGTGAGCATCATGTCCCGCAGGGTCTCCCCTGAGACGACGGCCGAGATCAAGGCGAGCGGGCTGCCGGTGTCGCGCGAGTCGAGCATCGCAAGCTCGGAGCCGGTGTCGGGATACCCCATGGAGATGCGGGCCATGAACCGGTCGCGCTGGGCCTCCGGCAGGGCGTAGGTGCCTTCCATCTCGATCGGGTTTTGAGTGGCGATGACGGTGAAGGGCAGGGCGAGCGGGTAGGTGATGCCGTCGACGGTGACCTGGCGTTCCTCCATCGACTCCAGCAGCGCAGATTGGGTCTTCGGGCTCGCCCGGTTGATTTCGTCACCGATGACGATGTTGGCGAAGACCGGGCCGGGTTTGAACTCGAACCGCCGCTCGGCCTGGTTGAACACTGAAACCCCGGTCACGTCGGAGGGCAGCAGATCGGGGGTGAATTGGATTCGCCCGACGGTGCAGTCGACGGACCGGGCGAGGGCCTTGGCGAGCATGGTCTTACCGACGCCGGGAACGTCTTCGATGAGCAGGTGCCCCTCGGCCAGGAGTACGGTCAGGGCGATCTGCACGGCCTCATGTTTGCCGTCGATGACCGTCTCAACATTGCGCATAATGGCATGTCCAGCGGCCTGCAAATCGCTAAGATCGGCGACCGAATCGCCGTTGACAGGCGCAGTGTCGCCCGGTGGAACCGACGCCAGTTCCGCCCTGCTTGAATCGATGGAGGACCGTGCCGGCTTGTGGTTCATACCCGCGACCGCTCCAGGTATTCCGCAACGGCATGCGGAACGTAGGGCGACACGTCGCCGCCGAGGCCAGCGACCTGGCGCACGAGCGAGCTGGAGACGTGGGCATTGGCCGGATCAGGAAGCAAGAAGACGGTTTCGACCGCGGCCAGGTTGCGATTGACGATCGCCATGGGTGTTTCATAGGCTACATCGACCTGCGAGCGGATGCCCTTCACGAGCACGCTGGCTCCCACGTCCATGCAATAGTCCACCAGCAGCCCCACGCTCCAGCTGGCCACGACGATGTTGGTGGGCAGCCCCGCTTCTTTAATAGCCTGCTCGATCAGGGAAACCCGTTGACTGATCGGCAACAAGGCCGACTTACCGGGATTGTGCACCACGAGCACATGGAGCTCGTCGAACAGGCCGGCCGCGCGATCGATCACGTCCAAATGGCCCAGTGTGACGGGGTCAAATGATCCAGGGACAACGGCGATCCTGCGCATGATCACACCCTACTGCCACAGGCTGACCGGCGCTGCCCGGTGCATCCGCTTGAAGACATCATCATCATCCTTTATTGAGCCAGGAGCGCTCGGATTCGTTCAGCCGGCGAGCTATCGCGGCGCGCAGCGCCGGGTTGGTGCGGATGCCCGGATCACCCGTCACGAGGTGGTACGCGGCCTGTCGCACTTCGGCAATCATGTCGCCATCGACCGCCACCCGCAGAAAGCGCAGTTTCGAGCCGTCGCCGGACTGCAGATCGCCGAGAACGTTGCCCTCACGGCGCAGGGCGAGGTCGAGTTCGGCGAGCACGAAACCATCGAGCGTCGCGGCGACGTCACCGATGCGCTGGCGGGACGGCGACCCCTTACGCGAATTGGTGACCAGCAGGCACAATCCCGGCACACCACCACGACCGACGCGGCCGCGCAATTGGTGCAGTTGGGAGACGCCGAATCGGTCGGCGTCGAGCACGACCATGGCCGAGGCATTGGGCACGTCGACACCGACCTCGATCACGGTCGTCGCCACGAGAACATCGATCTCACCGGCAGCGAACGACCGCATGATGCGATCTTTCTCGTCGCTCGTCATGCGTCCGTGCAGGGCCTCGATGCGGTATCCGGCCAGCGGGGCGAACCCGCGCAACCGCTCGTGCACGGTCTCCACATTGGCGAGGGGAATCTTCGGATCGTCCTCGCTCGGCGGCGGTGCTTCGGCATCTGCTCCCTCTTCGACCTCGGCCGGCGAAATCGCCGGACAGACCACAAAGGCCTGACGATTCAGTGCGAGCTCCTCGGCGAGTTTGGTCCAAATGCGTTGGAACCAGGTCGGGTGATCGGCCAGCGGCACGACGATGCTCGTGATGCCCTGGCGCCCGGCTGGCAGCATGCGGATGGTGCTCACGTCGAGGTCGCCGAACACGGTCATGGCGATGGTGCGCGGTATCGGCGTGGCCGTCATCACGAGAACGTGCGGTGGTTCAGCACCCTTCAGCCGCAGAGTTTCGCGCTGGTCGACGCCGAACCGGTGCTGCTCGTCGATCACGATCAGTCCGAGGTCGAAGAAGGTCACGGTGTCACTGAGCAGGGCATGGGTACCGATCACGATGCGTGACTGACCCGATACGGTGCGCAGCAGCGCCTTGCGCTTCTGCGCGACGGGAAGTTTGCCGGTGAGCAGGGTCGGCATGAGTTCGGCCGCGAGATCGGGGCCGAGCAGCGTCGTGATCGACCGCAGGTGTTGCCCGGCGAGCACCTCGGTGGGTGCCAGCAGGGCCGTCTGGCCTCCACTGTCGGCCACGGCGAGCATGGCCCGCAGCGCGACGACGGTCTTACCCGAGCCAACCTCGCCCTGGAGCAGTCGGTTCATCGGGCCAGATCTGGCCATGTCGGTGGCAATTTCGACCGCGCAGATCTCCTGGTCGACCGTGAGTACGAACGGCAGGGCAGCATCGAAGCGTTCGAGATACCCGCCGGGTGTTGGTACGCGCGGCCGGGTGCGACGTTCCCGCGCAAGACTGTGCCGCTGCATCAGGGCGCACTGCAACACCCAAGCCTCGGTGAACCGCAGCGTTTCCTGCGCGGCCATCCACTGTTCTGTCTTGTCGGGGCTGTGAATCCAGCGGATGGCCTGGGTGTGGTCGAGCAGACCGTGTTCGACCCGCAGGTCCTGCGGAACGGGATCGGGCAGCGTGCCCACCCGCCGGAGCACCTGATCGATCAGGGTTTGCAGGTTCCAGCTGGTCTCCACGGCCGTGGCCGCGTAAATCGGGATGAGCGGCTTATGACGCAAGCGCACGGCCGGGTCGTCGCGCGCTTCTTCTTCTTCGCTTTCGAAGGTCTTATACGACGGGTTGGCCAATTGGCTCTGGCCCTGATAGGTCGACACTTTGCCGGAAAAGCTGCCGCGCAGCCCCGGCCGCAACTGATCGAGGCGCCACTGCTGGCTGTTCTTGCCGAAAAACGTGAGGATGAACTCATCGCCACCGTCGGAGATGACCACCTCGACGATCGTGCCCGGCCGCGACGACATGCGCTTTTCCCGTGCGGACACGATATCGGCGATGACGGTGATATTGGCGCCGGCAGTCAGCTGCGCGAGCGGTCGGAGTACCTCGCGGTCGGCGTAGTCGCGCGGGTAATGGCTGAGCAGGTCGCTGACGGTCTGAAAGCCGAATGCCTTGCCGAGGGCTGACGCTTTGGCGGCGCCGAGGGCCTGCTTCAGGGGGGTGTCGAGGTTGATGGGTTCCACCTGCGGCACTGGCAGGGCATGGCCGTCGAATTCGGGGCCAGGGGCAGCGCTCGAATCGGTCATAGTTCCCATGGTAAACGGGGGCTCTGACATTGGTGGTGTGTCGGATGGGTTGGATCGTTTTGGCTGGCAGCCGCTGGCAGGATGGCAGCTAGGCTCGACAGGGTTATGACGCGAATTATTTCCGGGTTTGCCGGCTCCTTGACTTTGTCGGTTCCCAAGTCCGGTACCCGTCCGACCAGCGATCGGGTGCGAGAGGCTATCTTCTCGGCCCTCGACGCACGGGATGCGCTGCAGGGCATGCGCGTGCTGGACCTGTACGCGGGATCGGGCGCGTTGGGGCTCGAGGCGGCGAGCCGTGGGGCGCGCGTGGTAACACTCGTCGAGAACGGTTATGGCGCGGCAATGATGTGCCGTAAGAACGGCGAGGCGGTGCAGCGGTCAGCGCCGAAGGGCACCGAATTAAAGATCGCGGTGTCGTCACAGGCGGTCCAGTCGTTTCTGGCAGCGACCAAAGACGGCTTCGACGTCGTGTTCATCGACCCGCCCTACGACCTGACAGAGGTTGAGTTGGGCCACAACCTGGCGGCGCTCGCTCCGCTGCTGGCCGACGACGCGCTCGTGGTTCTGGAGCGCAGCTCGCGCTCGCCCGAGCCGGAATGGGGCGAGGGCCTGGTAATGGAGCGCCGCAAGGACTACGGCGACACGACCGTCTGGTACGCCGCGCCTCCCGAGCAGAATTAGCCCGCAGCACCGTCCCAGCCGCGATACGGGTCCCAGCCGCCCTGGTCGTGCCGAGCACCGTCCACGGTGATCTCTCCGACGTTCGAAGCGGATGCCGCCACGACCGTTCCGAGGCGACGAAAGCCGTGCGGCAGTACGGCGTCAGGCGGGAAGGTCGCGAGCAGTCCGTGGTCTTCGCCGCCGCCGAGGGCGACCTCGATGCGTTCGCCCAGACACGAGGAGTCGAAGTCGATGCTGACCCCGCTCGCCCGAGCGATCCGCCCGGCATCGATCGCGAGTCCGTCGGACACGTCGAGCATGGCGGTGGCACCGGCGATGGCGGCGAGCGGGCCGCTGGCAATCGGCGGTACCGGGGTGAGTTGGGCGGCCACCTCGGTCGGATGTGTGAGCTTCAGTGCATTCGCCCGGTCACGGTCTGGCACTCCGAGGGCATCAACGCCCAGATGAAACAGAAGTTCGAGGCCGATTCCGGCAGCACCGAGACGACCGGAGAGCGCCACGGTGTCGCCCGGGTGGGCGCCGGAGCGCACCACGGGTGCACGGCCCTCGAGATCGCCAAAAGCCGTCACAGCGAGGGTAAGGGCGTCGGAGGCCGACAGATCGCCCCCGACGACGCCGCAGCCCGGTGCGAGGGCTTCGCAGCAGTCGCGCAGCCCGTCGGTGATGCCCTCGAGCACCGACACGGGAGTCGACGGCGGGGCGGCGATCGCGACAACGAGGGCAGTCGGACGCGCACCCATCGCGGCTACGTCGGAGAGGTTGGTGGCGGCGGCTTTCCAACCGAGATCGTGCGGCGTCGACCAGGCGAGGCGAAAGTCCGGTCCCTGAATCATCATGTCGGTCGTCACCACGAAGCGTCCGTCCGGCGCAGAGATGACCGCCGCGTCGTCGCCGGGGCCGAGAAGCTGCGCCGATGCTCTCGGCAGCCGGGGAAAGATCCGCCCGAGCACGGCGGTCTCGCTCAGGTCGGAGAGGGTGTCGGGGGCGGCGGCGCTCGGTGCGACAGCGGAGCGTGCGGCTGGAAGCGGGGCATCCGCTGCGGTGGTCATGTAAGAAACGGTAGCCTGAATACGATGTCTCACCGATTCCTGCTCCCGCGCTCCGCTCCCCTTCGCTCCGTCGCCGTCGTCACCGTGCTCGCGGGTTCACTGCTGCTCGCCGGCTGCGCTGCTGCCGTGCCGCTGACCCCGGCCGCCGATGCCACCAATGTGGCCTGCGCCGACGTGATCGTGCACCTACCGTCCACCGTCGCCGACCAGGCGATGCGCGAAACGAACGCCCAGGCCACCGGCGCCTGGGGCGACCCTGCCGCCGTGCTGCTGCACTGCGGCGTGACGGTACCGGCACCCACGACGCTGCCGTGCCTGAACATCAACGGCGTCGACTGGATCGAAGACGACTCCGACGCCCCGACCTACCGCTATACGACCTATGGACGCGACCCGGCCATCGAGATTGTGATCGACTCCGAGGCGGTGAGCGGCTCGACCGCCCTCATCGACGTCGCCAATGCGGTCGGCTACGTGCCATTGACCGGGGCCTGTATCGGCGCCGAAGACGTGCAACTGCCCACCGACGCCGCCACGACCGCCCCGTAATCCGCTCTCGCGAGACAGCCGGCAGCTCGCGGCACAGTTTTGAGAGGTTCGCTGGTTCAACCAGCGCCAACCTCACAGCAACGTGCCGCGAGCCAATCCAAGCGGGTCAGGAACCGTGGCTGGCGTGGGCGATGGCCACCGCAATGAGCTCGTCGATCAGCTCGGGGTAGGTGTAGCCGCTCGCCAGCCAGCAGCTCGGGAACATGGAGATACTGGTGAAGCCGGGCATGGTGTTGATCTCGTTGATCACCCAGCCGGTCGCGGTGAGAAAGAAGTCAACCCTGGCCAGTCCGGCGCCGCCGATCGCCTCGAACGCGCTAATGGCAAGTCGCTGTACCTCGGCCAGTTCCGCCGCCGCCAGGGGCGCCGGACAGACCAGGTCGACGCCCGGCGCGCCGAGGTACTTCGCCGCGAAGTCATAGAAGTCGCGGCCGGTCACGACGACCTCGCCGGCCACCGACGCGCGGGTGGGCTCCCCCGGGCGGCCCTGCAGCACGGCGATTTCAAGCTCCCGACCGACGAGCCCGGATTCGATGAGAACCTTGGTGTCTTCGGCGAGGCCGACCGTCATTGCCTCGGCCAGCTGGTCCGGTGTGGAGACCTTGCTCACTCCCACGCTCGACCCGGCGCGCGCCGGCTTCACGAAGCTGGGCAGGCCGAGCTGTTCCAGGGCCGCGTAACCCATACCGGGAGCCTGCGCCCAGTCATCCGCTGTGAGGGTTCGCCACGGCGCGACGGGCAGGGCCGCCTGCTGAAAGACGGTCTTGGCGAAGTGCTTGTCCATTCCCAAAGCGGATGCCAGCACCCCCGACCCGACGTACGGCAGGCCGAGCAGATCGAGCATGCCCTGAATGGTGCCGTCCTCGCCGAACGGTCCATGCAAAATCGGGAATATAAGATCGACGGAGCCCAACGATCGCTCGCCCAACGCATCGACGACGGTAAGTTCCCGGCTCGAGGCGCTCTGCGGCCAGCGCACCCGCGTGCCGTTATCGGCCACAACGGGCAGCGACTGCGCATCGAGAACAAACTTGCCCGGGTCGTTGTCTTCGAGTACGAACGAGCCGTCCCGGGTGATTCCAACCGGAATGATCGTGTAACGCTCAGGGTCGAGGGCTGCCAGCACTCCGCCCGCCGTGGCGCAACTGATCGAATGTTCGCTGGAACGCCCCCCAAAGAGAAGCACCACCGTGAGCTTGTGCATCGTCAAGTGTCCTTTCGCCCTGCGGTTCGCCGGAGTCTGTTGTGAGGTGCGGCGCAATGTCGCGGGGGTCGAGGGTGCCGTCGAGGACCTGGCGCACCTGTTCGACGATCGGCATCTCCACGCCCTTGGCGCGGGCCAGTTCGAGAACGGGCTTCACCGAAGCGAGACCCTCGGTGGTCTGCTGCATCTGCTTGACGACGTCGTTGATGCTGTAGCCCTGGCCGAGCAGCCGTCCGGCCGTGTTATTGCGCGACAGCGGCGACTGGCAGGTGGCGATGAGGTCGCCGAGGCCGGCCAGACCGGCCAGAGTTTCGGCCTGGGCTCCGTAGGCGACCGCGAAGTCGGTCATCTCGACCAGGCCACGGGTGATGATCGAAGCCTTGGTGTTCTCTCCGAAGCCGACGCCGTCGACGATGCCGATCGCCACCGCGATGAGGTTCTTCAGCACGCCGCCGAACTCGGTGCCGATGACGTCGGTATTGATGTAGGACCGAAAGTAGCCGTTGGTGGCCAGTTTGGCCACTGCCTGCGCGGTTTCGAGGCTCGATGACGAGACGACGGCGCCGGTGGGCTGCTCCTTAGCGATTTCTAAGGCCAGGTTGGGCCCGCTGATCGCCGCGATCCTGGCGGGGTCAATGCGCAGCACCTCTTCGATCACGCTGCTCATGCGCATGCCGGTCGAGCGTTCGACGCCCTTCATGAGCGAGATGATGATCACGTTTTCGGCAAGGTACGGCTCGACCTGCTTGAGGTTCTCGCGCAGCGCCTGGCTGGGTACCGACACGAACACCATTTCGGCGCCGGCCAGAGCCAGGTCAAGCCGGCTCGTGGCGCGCAGGCCGATAGGAAGGTTCACGCCGGGAAGGTAGTCGCTGTTGCGGCGCGCTTCGGAGATCTCGCGCGCCAATTCCGGGCGGCGAGCCCACAAAACGACGTCGGCGCCGCCATCCGTCAGGATCTTTGCGAAGGTCGTTCCCCAACTTCCCGCCCCGAGGACGGCCACCCGAGTGCCTGGTTGAATCTTGGGCTGCTGCGGGTTTCTAGGCTTCAAAACGGCCGGTCTCTTTCTGGTTGTGCTCCGACGGGTTCCAGCGTTTGGTCGGGGCTTTCTCCCCGCGCAGGTCTTCGAGCAGCGCCGTGATGGCCACCATCACGACGGCGGTCGCCTCGTTGAGCGTGGCCGTGTCGAGGCTGCGACCCCGAAACTGAGCGAGGTCGAGTGGGTCGCCGATTTTGACTCTGATGGTCTTGCGGGGGAACAGGCTGATCTTCTTGGAATACCGTTCCATCAGGTGCTGGGTGCCCCAGTGGGCGGCCGGCACGATCGGAATCCCCTGCTCGAGCGCGATGCGTACGGCACCGGTCTTGCCGCGCATCGGCCACAGGTCGGGATCGCGGGTGAGCGAGCCCTCCGGGTAGACGACCACGATCTGCCCCTTCTCGACCAGACGCTGGGCGGCCTTGACCGGTTCGCTGCCGCGCACCGAGCCGCCGCGCTGCACCGGAATCTGGCCAGAGCGGGTCAGCACCCAACCGATGACGGGAATCTTGAAAACGGATGCCTTCGCCAGAAACCGCGGCAGCCGGCCCAGCTTCCACGCCACGACGCCCATGACGACGGGGTCGATCTCGCTGTAGTGGTTCGGCGAGAACACGAACGCCCCGCTGCGCGGAAACTTGTGGGCGTCGATGATCTCGTAGCGAGCGGCAAGGTTCATCACCGGCAGGATCAGCCCGGCAAGAATCCAGAACGCGCTCGGCCGGCTCTTTTCGGAACGACTTCGGGTCGGTGACTCGGGAGTTGCTGGCACGTCGTTATTTTCAGGCACGCGCCTATTATCCTTCGAGATCGAAGTCCGCCCCCAAAAGCCGCAGCTTGCCGATGAAGTTCTCGTATCCGCGGCTAATGATTCCCACGTTGCTGACCGTCGAGGTTCCCTCGGCCGAGAGCGCGGCAATCAGGTGGCTGAAGCCACCGCGCAGATCGGGCACGACGATGTCGGCGCCGTGCAGCTTGGTCGGCCCGGTGATGACGGCCGAGTGGTTGAAGTTGCGCTGGCCGAAGCGGCAGGGGTGACCGCCGAGGCATTCCTTGTGAATCTGAATGGTCGCGCCCATTTCGACGAGCGCGTCGACGAAGCCGAACCGTTGCTCGTAGACCGTCTCGTGCACGATCGACGTGCCGTGCGCTTTGGTGAGGGCGATGACGAGCGGCTGCTGCCAGTCCGTCATGAAGCCGGGGTGAACATCCGTTTCGATGATCACGGGCTTCAGGTCGCCGCCGGGGTGATAGAAGCGGATGCCGTCGTCGCAGATGTCGAAAGCGCCACCGACCTTGCGAAACACGTTGAGGAAGGTGATCATTTCGGCCTGGCGGGCACCGCCCACAAAGATGTCGCCGTCGGTCGCGAGTGCAGCGGCCGCCCAACTGGCGGCCTCGTTGCGGTCGAACAAAGCGCGGTGGTTGTAGCCTTTGAGGCTCTCGACGCCCTCGATACGAATCACCCGGTCGGTGTCGACCGTGATGATGGCACCCATCTTCTGCAAAATGTTAATAAGATCCATGATCTCGGGCTCGATCGCCGCGCCCTTGAGCTCGGTGATGCCATCGGCTCGTACCGCGGTGAGCAGCACCTGCTCTGTTGCTCCAACGCTCGGGTACGGCAGCTCAAGTTTTGCTCCCTTGAGTCCGTTCGGCGCCGACATGCGGATGCCGTTGGGCTGCTTCTCGACGACGGCGCCGAATTTGCGCAGCACCTCGAGGTGAAAGTCAATCGGCCGGTCGCCGATGCGGCATCCGCCGAGATCGGGAATGAACGCTTCGCCGAGCCGGTGCAGGAGCGGTCCGCAGAACAGGATGGGAATGCGCGAAGATCCGGCGTGGGCGTCGATGGCAGCGAAGTGCGCGCTCTCGACGTCGACCGGGTCAAGTATGAGGTCGCCGGGTTCGGCTCCCTCGGTCACCTTGACGCCGTGCACTTCGAGCAGCCCCCGAACGATCCGAACATCGCTGATGTTCGGAACGTCCTTGAGCACGCTCGGCGTCTCGCCGAGCAGGGCGGCAACCATGGCCTTGGTGACGAGGTTCTTCGCCCCCTTCACCTCGATCCGGCCGACCAGCGGGATGCCGCCACGGATGGTGATCTTGTCGGCGGTGAGGCCAACGGATGCTCCGTGGTTTTGAGCACTCCCCCGCTCGTTCGCGTCGTCGTTGAGCCTGGCTTCGTTCAAAGTTTTTGCCTCTTGATCACGCCGGGCTTCCCTGAGAGTGCTCACAAATTACCTGTCCTCGTGCAAATTGATGCAAAACGAATTAGTGCAAATTAGTACGATGATTCCGGGGATCGCGCGGGAAGGGTTTGGGGCAACCACGACTCTCGCGTCGCTTCGAATTCGTTGATTCGCGCTTCATCACGCAACGTCAGCCCGATGTCATCAAGACCTTCGAGCAGCCGCCATCTAGTGTAATCATCGATCGCAAAGTTCACGGTCAGATCGCCGACACGCGCGGTTTTACCCACCAGATCCACGGTCAACTCGATGCCAGGGTCGGCTTCGACCAGGTTCCACAGCGTTTCAGCGTCCGCTTCGCTGATCTGGCCGGCGAGCAGGCCCTGCTTGCCGGCGTTGCCGCGAAAGATGTCGCCGAATCGGGGGCTGAGCACGACGTCGAAGCCGAAGTCGCGCAGCGCCCAGACGGCGTGTTCCCTAGAGGAACCGATGCCGAAATCGGCCCCGGCGATGAGCACGCGACCGCCCTGGTATTCCTTCATATTGATCACGAACTCGGGGTCCTGGCGCCAGGCAGCGAAGAGGGCGTCTTCGAAGCCGGTGCGCGTGACGCGCTTGAGGTACACGGCGGGGATAATCTGGTCAGTGTCGACGTTGGAACGGCGCAGCGGCACCGCAATCCCGGTGACGGTCGTGAATTTCTGCATGCTTACTGGTCTCCATCCTGAACGAGGTCCCACGGGCTCGAGAGCGTGCCACGAATGGCCGTGGCGGCCGCGACGAGCGGCGACACCAGGTGGGTGCGCCCGCCCTTGCCCTGGCGTCCCTCGAAGTTGCGGTTACTGGTGGACGCGCAGCGTTCGCCAGGTTCGAGCTGGTCTGGGTTCATGCCGAGGCACATGGAACAGCCGGCGAAACGCCATTCGGCTCCGAAATCGAGGAAGATCTGGTCGAGGCCCTCGGCTTCGGCCTCGATGCGCACCCGGGCTGAGCCGGGAACGACCATCATGCGCAGTCCCTCGGCCTTGGTCTTGCCTTTAATGATTTCGGCGGCAGCGCGCAGGTCCTCGACCCGGCTGTTGGTGCAGGAACCCAGAAAAACGGTGTCGACCCGGATCTCCTTCATCGGGGTGCCGGCCGTGAGGTCCATGTATTCCAGCGCCCGTTCGGCCGCCGAGCGCTCATTGGCATCAACGATATCGGCCGGGTTCGGCACGGATCCGCTCAGCGAGACGCCCTGGCCCGGATTGGTGCCCCAGGTGACGAACGGTTCGAGCTCGTTCGCGTCGATGATCACCTCGGCGTCAAAGCTCGCGCCCTCATCGGTGGCGAGCGTCTGCCAGTACGCGACGGCGGCATCCCAGTCAGCCCCGCGCGGTGCGTGGGCTCGACCCTCGAGGTAATCGTAGGTGGTCTGGTCTGGCGCGACCATTCCGGCGCGGGCGCCGGCTTCGATCGACATGTTGCAGATGGTCATGCGCCCCTCCATCGATAGGGCGCGGATGGCCTCGCCACGATATTCGAGCACGTAGCCCGCTCCCCCGCCGGTGCCGATCTTCGCGATCACGGCGAGGATGATGTCCTTCGCGGTGACCCCGGTGCGCAGTGCGCCGTTGACCGTGACGGCCATGGTCTTAAACGGGTTCAGCGACAGCGTCTGGGTGGCCATGACGTGCTCAACCTCGCTCGTGCCGATGCCGAGGGCCATGGCTCCGAAGGCGCCGTGCGTGGAGGTGTGCGAGTCACCGCAGACCACGGTGATGCCAGGCTGGGTCAGGCCGAGCTGCGGGCCGACGACGTGCACGATGCCCTGTTCAATGTCACCGAGCGAGTGCAGTCGCACACCGTACTCGGCGCAGTTGCGTCGCAGGGTCTCAATCTGGGTGCGGCTGGTCAGGTCGGCGATGGGCTTGTCGATGGCCAGCGTGGGCGTGTTGTGGTCTTCGGTCGCGATGGTCAGATCGGGCCGGCGCAGCTTGCGATTGGCCAGGCGCAGTCCATCGAAGGCCTGCGGGCTGGTGACCTCGTGCAGCAGATGCAGGTCAATGTAGATCAGGTCGGGCGTGCCGTCCTCACCCTTGCTGACGAGGTGCTTGTCCCAGACCTTCTCGGCGAGCGTGCGCAGGCCGGTGCTGGAATTCACTTGCGAAGTGGGTATTACATTGGACATTTTGAGCGTCTTCCTCACGAATCGATGGCAGCCACGCCGAACTCCGCGACGAGGGAGGCCTCAGGACAGGGACTCGTCGCGGCACAGAAGAAGTCGGCTCGGCACCACGGATTCAGGGTAACACCTCACCTCGTACCCTGGCTCGCACACGGTCCGGTGAACTCTTCAGTCGAACGCCGACTCCAGATAGATGACACTCACGTTGTCGCGCCCGCCGTGTTCGATGGCTTCATCGACGAGAAGGTCAGCGATACTGCGTTCGTCACCCTCTGAACGGATGTCCGTGGCCAGCACGCGCGCGATGGCCGCGTCGTCGAGTTCCTTGGTCAGGCCGTCGGAGCAAATCAGAAAGGACTGTTCGCCGAGGGCCGGCAGCAGCCAGACGTCGGCGTCGACGAACTCGTCGGCGCCGATGGCCCGAGTGATGACGTTGCGCTCGGGGTGATTGTCGGCGTCTTCGACCGAGATCAGGCCAGCGTCCACCATCTCCTGCACGGCGGAGTGGTCGACCGAAAGTTGGCTCAGAACACCGTCGGTCCAGGTATAGACGCGGGAATCACCAACGTTGAAGGCCATCCAGTGGTAGCCGATATCATCACCCGCATCGACGAAGGCGATGCCGGCGAGGGTCGTTCCCGACACTGCGGTGCCGTAGTCGTCGGCAGCGCTGAGGTCGCGCACCGCGTCGTTTGACGAGTGGATGGCGTCGAGGATGCGTTCCGGCGTCGACGGCAGGTCGCGCGCGATGTGTTCGTCGAACACGCGCAGCACGGTCTGGCTGGCGACGTCACCCTGGGCGTGGCCGCCCATGCCGTCGGCCACGAGAAAGATCGGTGATTGCGCGAGGATGCTGTCCTCGTTGACCCTGCGCACACTGCCGACATCGCTGCGGGCACAGAAAAAGAGGCGGGCGGTGGCGGTGGAGAGTTCAATCGTGCTCTGCTGGTTCGCAGTCATGAGAACTCCCCCTTCGCCGGCGCCCGGCCTCGATCAGTCATTCCTTGGCGTCAACCGAAATCTCCTCGGCCAGCGTGTGGCCACGCTTCTTGGCATCGTGACGCGCCTTGATCAGGCTGGCCACGGTGGCCACGGCCATGCTACCGATGATTACGCCGAGCGAAGTCCAGGTGCCGATCTCCGGCGCCCACAGAATATGCTCGCCACCGTTGATGAACGGCAATTCGTTTTCGTGCATCGCGTGCAGCACAAGCTTCACGCCGATGAAGCCAAGAATGACCGCGATGCCGTACTTGAGGTATTCGAGGCGTTCCAGCAGGCCACCGAGCAGAAAGTACAGCTGGCGCAGGCCCATGAGGGCGAAGATGTTGGCGGTGAACACGATGAACGGGCTTTGAGTGATGCCGAAGATCGCGGGGATCGAGTCGAGCGCGAAGATGAGGTCGGTGGTGCCGATCGCGATGAACACGATGAGCATCGGCGTGAAGACCTTCTTGCCGTCGATCTGCGTGCGCACCTTGGAGCCGTCGAATTCGGACGAGATACGAATGCGGCGGCGCAGCAGACGGATGACCGCGTTTTCCTTGTCTTCGGTTTCTTCCTCCGACGAGAAGGCCTGCTTGACGGCGGTGTAGAACAGGAACGCGCCGAAGATGTAGAAGATCCAGCTGTAGCTTTCGATCAGCTGGGCGCCGAGCAGAATGAAGATTCCGCGCAGCACGAGGGCGATAATAATGCCTACCATCAGCACTTCTTGCTGGTATTTTCGCGGCACCGAGAACCGGGCCATGATTATCACGAAGACGAACAGGTTGTCGATCGACAGGCTGTACTCGGTGAGCCAGCCGGCCAGAAACTGACCGGCGTGTTCGGCGTCGCCGAGCACGAGCATCAGCAGGGCGAAGATCAAGGCCAGGCCGACGTAGAAGGCCACCCAGAGGCTGGCTTCGCGCATGCTCGGAACGTGCGGACGCTTGTAGACGATGAGCAGGTCGGCGACCAGAATCAGGGTCAGAACGACGAGTGATCCAACTTCGAACCAGAGGGGGAGAGCGAGTTCCACGGGGGCCTTTCAAATGATGACGGGAGTCAGGTAGTACAGAACCCGAAAGTCTCTCCCGCACCGATTGGACCCAATCGGAACCAATCGATACCACCGCGACCGGGGCCCCGCCGATGCGGCCCGTATTGACGATCGCGATATAGAACCCGATCGGGCCCAGAGGGATACTCCCCTTCGCTTGCAAAATTCTAACAGTGTGCCAACCCGGAGCGCACCCCCGCCCGGCCCGACCGCCGCCTATAGTTGAGGGCTATGACTACGCACCGGTTTCGATGACGGCCGCCGACAACCCGCGGGAGTACATTGACTGGTCGAACGAAGGTCAGCCCGCCACCGCGCCTTGGCGATCCGCGAACGGAGCACCGGCCCCGAAGCGGGTCGTGCCGGTTGACGACACCATTACCGCGGATGCCGCCTACCGGCTGGCCTCGCAGGGGGTCGCAATGCTCTGGCAGGGCGACTTTCAGAATGCCCGCCAGATTCTGACCGCCCTGGAGCACCGCACGCGGCCTCGACCGGACCGCACCGAGCGCACCACCGCCGAGCTGTTCTACCGGTATCGACAGAACCGCTCCCACCGCGCGCGCATCCTCGGTCTGCTGCTCATTCCGCTCGAGGTCGGCAATATCATCGGGCTGCGGCGGGCGCCCGACGTGGTAGCGGCCACGGTCGACGCCTATGGGAGCATCGCCGAGGCATCCGTTGTGTCGCTGCACGAGGTGGTCGGCACGATCGGTGCCCACCAGTGGCGCACCAGGGGCATCCCCGTTGCCGCCTTGAACGCCAGCGTCTTTCCGCACTACGGCACGTTCTTTCCGGTGCGCAGCGAATACGTTGACCTGGTCGCGAACGCTCCGCTGGCCACGCCGAAGGTTGCCTTCGACATCGGCACCGGCACCGGGGTGCTCGCAGCGGTGCTGGCGACCCGGGGCGTGCCGCGGGTGGTAGCGACGGATATCGAGCCGCGCGCAGTGGCATCCGCTCGCGAAACAGTGTCGCGCCTGAAACTCAACACCCGGGTAGAAGTACTGCTGACGGACCTGTTTCCCGAGGGACGCGCCGATCTGATCGTCTGCAACCCGCCGTGGATCCCGGCGACGGCGCACTCCCTGCTCGACGCGGCCGTCTACGACCCGGGCTCTGGCATGCTCAAGGGGTTTCTGGCCGGCGTGCTGGCCCACCTGCACCCCAATGGTGAGGTGTGGCTCGTGCTCTCCGATTTTGCCGAACTGGTCGGGCTGCGCTCCCGCGACGACCTGTTGAATCTGATCAATGCTGCCGGGCTGCACGTGATCGGTGCTCTCGAAGCGCCCGCCGCACACTCTCGCTCGACCGATACGAGCGACCCGCTGCACGCGGTGCGCCAGAACGAGGTCACCTCCCTCTGGCGTCTTGCCGCGCGTGAGTCGAGTGCTTAAACAAAGAAACCCGGCGCCTTAGAAAGAAAGGCACCGGGAATTTGTGACCCCAGCGGGATTCGAACCCGCGTTACCGCCGTGAGAGGGCGATGTCCTAGGCCGCTAAACGATGGGGCCGTTTTGCAACTTACCGAGTATGCCACAGAGAGGAGCGCAGTTCCAAACTGAGCCTCCGCGGCGCGTCGCTGCGGGTGGGGGCGGCCCCGTTGACCCCCGCAGAAAAGCCCGTCAAGAAGCGAACGCTGTTGCGCTACGAGTCGAATCGGGGTTAGCTCAGGGCATGAAACTGACCAAGCTGGAGCATGCCGCTTTGATCCTTGAGCTCTCGGGCAAGAAGCTCTACATCGACCCCGGTTCGTTCACATCCGCGCTCACCGGCACCGCGGGCGCCGTCGCCGTGGTCATCACCCACGAGCACGCCGATCACTGGACGCCCGAACAACTGGGACGCATCGTCGAAACGAACTCGGACCTGCGCATCTTCGCACCGGCCGGTGTCGCTTCGGCCATAGCCGCGACCGGCGCCGATCTCGATGTCACGACGGTACAGGCCGGCGATGTGATCGATGTCGATCCGTTCACCCTGCGCTTCTTCGGGGCGACCCACGCTGTCATCCACGAATCGATCCCGATCATCGACAACGTCGGGGTGCTCGTCAACGACGAGCTGTACTACGCCGGTGACGCCTTCACGATTCCCGAGGGGGTTGCGGTGGGAACGCTCGCCGTGCCGGCCGCCGCGCCCTGGATGAAAATTAGTGAGGCGATGGATTTCATTCTGGCCGTGAAGCCCAAGCGCAGCTTTCCGACCCACGAGATGCTGCTCTCCAGGGCAGGAAAAGATCTGTCCAACGCGCGGTTCCTGAGCGTCACCGAAGACGGTGGCGGCGAGTTCTTTGCGCTTGAGCCCGGTGACAGTCTCGACCTGTAGGCCGAGCTGTTGCGCAGCATCCGCTGAGAAACGACTCGCCTTCAGGAAATTTGCAGCAACTGCATCTTAGAGTGCAGTTACTGCAAACGCGGCCCGCCGAGGTCGCCAGAACCGAGGGAAACCGATGGACTCCGAGTGGGTAATTGATGCGCAAGGCCTGGAGAAATCGTACGGGTCGGGTGCGAGCCGTTTCGACGCCCTGAAGGGCGTGTCCGTTCAGATCGCGCCCGGTGAGACCGTGGCGATCGTCGGCAAGAGCGGCTCGGGCAAGTCCACCCTTATGCACCTGCTCGCCCTGCTTGATCAACCCGATCAGGGAACGCTGCAGGTCGCCGGCAAAGACGCCAAGTCGCTGTCGAAGCGCGCTGTCAACGAACTGCGCAACAAGGAGTTCGGCTTCGTCTTTCAGCAGTTCTTCCTCACCCCCAACGTGAGTGTGCTCGACAACGTCATTCTGCCGTTGAAGATCGCCGGCATGGGCGGCAAGGAGCGGCGGCGCCGCGGCATGGAGGTTCTCGAACAGCTCGAGCTGGCCGACAAGGCCGGCAACAAGGCCACGACCCTCTCCGGCGGGCAGAAGCAGCGCGTCGTCATCGGTCGCGCCCTGGTCAATGCGCCGCGCGTGATCTTCGCCGACGAACCCACCGGCAACCTCGACACGGCCACCGGCGCCGTGGTCGAAGACATCTTGTTCGACCTTAACCGCAGCCAGGGCATCACGCTCGTCATCGTCACCCACGACGAGGAACTCGCCGCCCGCTGCGATCGCCAGATCTATATCCGCGACGGACTCGTCGTGTCGCACGCCACCTCGACCCATACCGGCGCCCACACCCTGACCACCGCCGGGGGCGCAGCATGAGAACCAAAGACCTCGTCGCCACCGCGATCTCCAACACCTTCCGCAGCAAACTGCGCACGACCCTGACCGTGCTGGCCATTTTCGTCGGCGCGTTCACCCTCACCCTGACCAACGCGGTCGGCGCCGGCGTCAGCCAGTATGTCGACGCGCAGGTGGGCGCCCTCGGCTCCCCCGACGTGTTCATCATCACGCAGGCGAGCGATGCCACCGCCGCCGGCGACGGCCCGGTCAAGTATGATGCGGCCAGTTCGGCATCCGTTTCGAGCCAGCAAGGCCCGCCAGGCACGACGACCAAGGCGCTGACGGATGCCGACCTCGCCACGATCGGCGACACCGCCGGCATCGTCTCGGTCGATCCGATTCGTTCCGTGCAGCCCGACTACATTGAATACGACTCCGGCACCCCCTACGAGTTCAGCATCAACGCCACCTCGGCCGTCACCACGGCCGACCTCACGGCGGGCGCGCAACTCGACGGCGGCGCCACTGAGACCCAGCTCATGCTGCCAGACACCTTTGTGGCCCCGCTCGGGTTCGCCTCAGCGGAGGACGCGGTGGGGGCATCCGTTTCTATCGGCATCACCGACATTCTCGGCGAGAGGCACGTGGTCGACGCCACCGTCGTCGGCGTCTCGCTCGAGAGCCTGCTCGCTGCCGGCGCCGGCGCCAACGACGCACTGATTGCCGAGTTGGCCGACGCGCAGTCCGGCGGCATTGACACAGCGGTCACAAGCTACGGTGTGGCCGTGGCTCACTTCGACACCGCCCTGTCAGCGGATGCCGTGACCGCGCTCAAGGGGGACCTCGCCACCGCGGGCTATTCCGCGAGCACCATCGAAGATCAGCTCGGCGCCGTGCAGACGGTGATCAACGGCATCGTCGGCGTGCTCAACGCCTTCGCCGTGATTGCCCTGATCGCAGCGGCATTCGGCATTATCAATACCCTGCTGATGAGCGTGCAGGAACGCACCCGTGAGATCGGCCTGATGAAGGCGATGGGCATGAGCGGCGGCAAGGTCTACACCCTGTTCAGCCTCGAAGCCATCGTCATCGGGTTCCTCGGCAGCGCCATCGGTGCCGGTGTGGCCATCGGGCTCGGCTCGGCGCTGAGTGCCGTGCTGTCGCAGGGACTGTTGTCCGGGCTGCCGGGATTGAACATTCTCCTGTTCGAGCCGCTGTCGGTGGCCTTCGTCATCGGCTTGGTGATGCTGATCGCGTTCCTCTCCGGCACGCTTCCAGCTCAGCGGGCGGCGAAGCAGAACCCGATCGAGTCGCTGCGGTACGAGTAGCGCGATGCACCAGGACCAGGCCATGACAGACTCCCCGACGCCCAACACCACCGTGCGCGCGCAGTCGCGCGAAGACAAGCAACACGAAACGACCCTGCGCGTGGAGCGGAGTGCGGTCAGCCTCGTTCTGGAGCACGGTTTCGACAACGTCACCGTCGATATGATCTGCAGCCAGAGCGGCATCTCCCAGCGAACCTTTTTCAACTATTTCAAGACCAAGAAGGCCGCCATCATCGGCGCCGCGCCGCCCACGATCGATGAGGGTCGGGCGCGGGAGTTCATCGCCGCCCCCGGCGACGACCTGCTGCCCGACGTGCTCACCCTGATGAGCGCGATCGGTCCGCGCGCGGGCATGGACGAGCAGCTGTTCACCGACCGCCTGCGCATCTTCGCGTTGCACCCCGAACTCATGCAAGAGCAAATGGAGCGGATGACCAGGGTCACCTCCGAGATCACCGACTTAGTCTATTTGCGCCTCGGCCGCGGTGCCGTCGTTGACTCACAGAACGACGACGAGAACGATGCTGCCCTGGCTTTTCGGCACGGGCAGGCCGAACTGCTCACGCACGCGATGCTGGGCGTGGTGCGTTTTATGGCCCTGCAGTGGATTCCCGATTTTGAGCGCCCGGCCGGCGCTGATGGCACGGTTGACCGGTCCCCGACACCGACGCTAACGCCAACCGTGGCCGAGTCGCTGAGCCGTACGATCGAGCTGTTGCGCCGCACGCTGAGCATTCCCGGTCTCTAGCCGCGCTCAATGTCCGATTCCAACGGCAGCCATTTCAGCAGGGCTGCCCGCAATTTGCCGAGGCGCAGCGGGCGCATGAGGTACTCGTTCATACCGACCATACGAGTGTGGTCAGCATCGCCGCGCACCGCGCTGGCCGTCATCGCCAGAATCGCCACGCGCGTGCCCGGCGCTTCGGCCGCCCGAATAGCGGATGCCAGCTCGTAGCCATTCATCTCCGGCATGTGCAGGTCGGTGATCACCAAATCGTAAACGCCGGTTTCCCAACTCTCCAGCGCCTCCGCCCCGTTCTTCGTCATGTCAGCCGAGTACCCCAACAGGTTCAGCTGCCACAGGATGAGTTTTTGGTTTGTCGGGTTGTCCTCGGCTACGAGAATGCGGGTTGCAGCGGGCATTTTGCGTGTGCCCCGGCTCACCCGCACGGGTGACGCATCCGCCGTTGCCTGGACGGGCTCGACCGGCTGAGCAGAAGGGTAGGGCTGCAGCACCTGCCGGGTGCGAGAACCCGCTTGGTCCGACAGGGTCTCGTCGTCGGCCCGGGGCATGAGCCAGTTAATGGTGTCCTGCAACTCCTGGTAATGCAGTGGCTTCGTGATGTAGGCGTCACAACCAGCCTCGCGGGCTCTTTTCTGATCTCTCGACATCGCCCCCGCGGTAACCGCAATCACGGGAATTTCGGCGGTAACCGGGTCATTCTTCAACACGGTCGTGGCGGCGAATCCGTCCATTCCGGGCAGCTGAACGTCCATCAGGATCACGTCGGGCAGTTCGACCCGTGCCAGGAGCAAACCACTCTCGGCGTCAGCGGCGCCCAACGTCGAGTGTCCGGCCCGGTGTACCAGAAGCGAAGTGAGTTTCATATTGATCGGGTTGTCTTCGATGATCAGAATTCTGGCCACGGGGTCAGCCGCCCAGCGAATCTGTCGACGGGTCGCCCGACGCGAGGGCACGTTTGACCTCGGCCATGAACGCCGTTCGATTAAAGTTTTCCGTGCCGATCACCCGAACGGGCTGGCTAGGGTCGCTGTCGACGGCTGCCAGCTCCTGTTGGGTGAGCTGCATGCCCGTAACAATCAGCACGGGAATGTGTTCGGTGCTCTCGTCGGACTGCAGCGCCAGCACGACCTGGTAGCCGCTGAAGTTTTCCATCATGAGGTTAAGCAAAACAAGGTCGGGGTGTAATCGTTGCGCCATTTCGATGGCGTCATTCTTGGTGAAAGCTCGTTCGACAGCATATTCCGGCCGAGTCAAAAACCGTGCGATAACGTCGACGGTTTCGGGGTCGTCGTCGGCTACCAGAACCCGGCGGGTGCGCATCGCATCGGGGCTGAGGCTCAGCATTTTGAGTGAATGTTGCAGGGCTGCCCGGCTAATCGGCTTCTCCAGCACCGCTGAAGCGCCATGTGTGAGGGCCAGACTCACGTCGGCATCCCCGGCAATGATCACGATCGGAACGGCAGCAAGATCCGAGAATTCGTGAAGACGAATCAGAAATCCCCACCCATCTATTCCCGGCAATCGAATATCGAGAGTGATGAGGCTGAGAGGCTGATGCGGAGCAACAGCCAGGCCCTCCTCACCGCTGGTCGCGACGATGACCCGAAAGCCTTCGGCCTCGAGCAGAAGCCGCAGCACCTCCGCACCCTTGGCATCGTCCTCGATTACCAGGGCAACATGCTTTTCAGACCTCGCCTCGTAGCCCTGTTGCAGCTTCGATTTATGAGCCGCGCTGAGGGAATCTTTGGTCGTCTGCACGGTTCTGGTCGAGTACACCTCGGCATTGAGCGGGGTCCCGTCACCGTCGGATGCGGTTGGGGCCGTTGGCACGGCAGCAGCGGGGTGGAATGGGTGCGGCTTGGGCTGGCTGTTGGCGCCGGGGGCGGAAGCGTTGACCGCTACGACCGGCTCTGGATCATCTGCCGCCGTTTCTGTGGCTGAAGCTGACCAAATGGGCGCCACCTGGTCGGTTTTTCCGAGGGGAAGCCAGACAGCAAAACTCGATCCCTCTCCCGATGCGCTGGCCACGGCGACAGTACCGCCCTGCAGAGTCACCATCTGCTTAACCGTGGACAGACCGAGGCCGGTCCCTTCGAATCGTCGGGCCAGTGTGCTGTCAATCTGACTGAATGCCAAAAAAAGCTTTGACATATTTTCGGACGAGATTCCCATTCCCGTGTCATCGACGCGAATTTCAAGAAAATCTGTGATGTCGCTTTTCACCAGTGCAAAATCGTGCACGGGCCAAGTGCCGGCAATCTTTCCCACGGCATTTCTCGCCACCCGCCGGGCCACGAGAGTCACCTGGCCCTGATCGGGCGTAAATTTTACCGCGTTCGAGAGTAAATTGTAAACAATCTGCTTGGTCTTGCGCATGTCCAACATGGGCACACCGAGGTCGTCGGCGCCCGTGAAACGAAGTTGGATGCCGTGCGATAACGCGCTATCGCGCACGATGAGCAGGCTCTGCTCCAGGAGCGAGCGAACGTCCACTGCCTCTAGCTCGATGTCCATCATTCCTGACTCGACCTTGGACAGATCGAGAATGTCGTTGATGAGGGCGAGCAGGTGGTGTCCGCTAGTAAAAATGTCTCCGATGTACTCGCGCTGGGAATCGCTCATGTCGCCCATGAGACCGTCCTTGAGCGCCTCGGAGAACCCGATGATCGCGTTCAGGGGCGTGCGCAATTCGTGCGACATCGTCGCCAGAAACTCAGTCTTCATGCGGCTGGCGTGTTCCAGCTCGATGTTGGTTTCTTTGAGTGCCTGTTCAAATCGTTTGCGTTCGGTCACGTCGCGGGCCGACGCGAAAACGCCCTGCACAACCCGATCACGGTTGTAGAACGTTGCCGCGTTATAGGAGACATCCGTTTCATCGCCGTTCAGCGCGCGAACCGTTAACTCGTAGTCGTTGACCCTGTTTTCCTCCAGCGCTCGTCTGATCGCATTGTCGGCGCGAGCCGGGTCGGTGAAAAAGTTGCGGCAGGGTGCGCCGATGAGTTCGTCCCGGGTTCGTCCGGTGAGTTCGACCATTTGCTGGTTGACGTCGGAGATGATCCCCATGGTGTCTGTCGTCATGAGCGCATCGATGTTGGACTCAATCAGGGAGCGCGTGTAGAACTGCTGGTCACGCAGGCGCTGGTCAAGCACCGATTGGGCCAATTCCACCTGTTTGCGTGAAGTATTGTCGGTACCGATCAACAGGTAGCCAATGATGGCGGCGTCAGCATTGCGCAGGGCGGTGACCGACACGACCGCCGGAAAGCGGCTGCCGTCCTTACGAACCTTGGTTAGTTCATAAATGTCTTCGATGCCGCGGCTGGCTTTGAAGACCAGCGCTTCAAATCCCGGCTGAATGGTGGTGCCGAATTCCAGGCTGAGTTGCGCGGCTCGCAGAATGATCTCTTCACGGTCGTGCATGGCGGCTGGCGTGAGTTTGTTGACGACCTCCTCGGCGGTATAGCCGAGCATCCGCTCTGCTCCCACGTTGAAGATCTGAATGACACCTTGCGCGTCGGTGGCGATACTCGAAAAATTTGCGCTGTTGAAGATGGCATCCTGCAGGCTCACGGTCTGTTCCAGAAGGTTCTTCGCCAGCACCGCAGCCTGGGCGATCGAACTGTCACCGCCGGGGAGACTCGCTTCGACCCGAACGGTGCCTCGAACGGGCTCAACCGGTCGAGTATGATTCTTGCGGCTGGGGGGTGTCATGGCCAACACGCCTTTCGTGATTAATCGATGCGCAGTGAGTGTCAGGTGGTAGAGACGCGTCACGATAAGACAGAAAAGGCACTCGGTCGGCAACGTCGCCTCGCTGGATTGCCGCGAGTTGACCGGTGGAAATTTTCCTCACTTTAACCTACATCACGAATGCGTCGAATCACCCCTCTTTGGGGGTAGTCAGGATCGAGGGTCGCGGGCCGCAAAAAAGGGTTCGGCTGCGGCAGCGCCGAACCCGCAGCAAGGACCGGGTCGGTTGCAACGGTTCCGGAACAAGCGGTGCAGTCGGCAGAACGGGCAGAGGGCGTTCCTGACCCGAGAACGTGACGAGAACGCCAATCGCTCCTGGCGTTGCAAGGGCCAAACTGGCCGTCCCGACGAACAAAGAGCGGCACATTGACCACAAAAGTCCCGGCTATCCGCCCTGAGTGGATCCCAGGAACGCCAGCGTGCGGTGCAGCAGCAGCGCGGCGGCTTCCGCGTCGTACGACGGCAGCGAGCTGTCGGCGAAATAATGTTGGTCTCCGGGATAGAGAAAGAGCTCAGCCCCAGCAGTCGAGTCGACGAGCGCGCGGGCAGCGTCGAGGTCACCCTCACCGGCAAAGATCGGGTCGGCGTCCATACCGTGCACCTGCACGGGAACACCATCCGGCCAGACGGAGCCGAACTCGGAAACCGGAACGCAAGAATAGAACAGCAAGGCACCGTGTGCGCCGGCCCGGGTCTGTGCGAGCATCTGGGCGGGGAGCACGCCGAGCGAGAATCCGGCATAGACCAGTTCGACCGGGAGTCCCCCGACCGCTCGCACGCCGCGTTCGATGATTTCACCGAATCCGATCTGCTCGGCATAAGCCACGCCCTCGTGCACGGTCTCGAAGGTTCGCCCGTCAAAGAGGTCGGGCGTGTGCACGACGTGCCCCGCCCCTCGCAGCTCGTCAGCGAATTGCATGATGCCCTTCGTGAGCCCCAGCGCGTGATGGAACAAAACAACTTCGGCCATGATTTGAACTCCATTGCTCACAGTCGCGCAGAGACGCAGCACGCGGCGGCTTAGCCGGCGTTAGGCATCCGTTCTGCCGGCTCGGCTGATCGAGGTGCCCCGTTTCTGCCGAGAGTCACGCCACAGCGACCAGAATCGGCAGGAGGGGGCGTGAGTCTCGCCGTCGAACGCGGCTCTAGCGGGCCACGCGGTGCCGGAGGAAGACGACTCCCGACTTGAACGTGCGGGTTTCCACGAGTTCAAGATCTGCTCGGCGCTCATGCCGGGGGAAGAACGGGATGCCGCCGCCGACCAGCACCGGGTAGACCATCAGCTGATACTCATCGATCAGATTCAGAGCGGATGCCTCGGCGGCGAGAGTTGCGCCGCCAATGGCGATGTCGCCCTGCCCCGGCTTGGCCCGCCACCGTTCGATCTCCTCGGCGACGCCGCCCGAAACCAGTCGAGCATTGCCCTCGACCGCGAACAGCGTGGTGGAGAACACCACCTTCGGGAGCGGATTCCACAGCGCGGTCCACTCAAGTTCTGCGTCGTCGAGCGAGGTTTGCTGCTCGGCGGTCTCCCAATACAGCATCGTCTCGTAGAGTCGGCGTCCCAACAGATGAACGCCAACCTCTCGAATCTCGTCGATCCAGAAGCGAAAAACCTCCGCGTCGGGCGTCCCCCAGTCGAAGGTGCCGTCCGGCCCGACTATGTAGCCGTCCAGTGAAACGCTCATTGAATAGGTCACCTTGCGCATCAGAAATCCTCCTCGGTATCGCGTTCGACACTACGCCGCACACCGCAGACGGCAATGCCTCGTGGCGCCAGGCTCGCTTTTTCGGGATGGCCGCTACTGTCTCCACAAGTTCAGCCACCTTAAAACGTCGCGCCCGGCTCACTCGAAGCAGCGGGTCTAGGGGATTTCCAACGCGGTGTCGGGCACGAGACCCACGAGCGTGTCGGCAATGAGGCACGGTTTCGAGGCACCCTCGACTTCGACGACGTAGCTGACGCCGACCAGCCCCAGGTCGCCCTTCGTGGTGAACGGTCCAACTACGGCGCGTGCTCGGATCCGCGAGCCGACCGGAACGGGGGCTGGAAAGCGCAGCTTGTCGATGCCGTAGTTCACTATGTGAGCGACGCCGTCAACCCGATACAGTTGACCGGCAAAAAGGCTAAGCAGCGACATGGTCAGATAACCGTGGGCGATGGTAGTTCCCCACGGCGAGAGTGCTGCTGCTGCTGGGTCGCAGTGCAGTGGCTGCCAGTCCTGAGTGACCCGCGCGAAGGTGTCCACATCGTCCTGGCAGATCAGGAGCCAGGGTGTTGGGCCGAGTTTCTCCCCAGTCGCAGCCGCGATGGCCTCGACTCCGTAGAACACCCGCGGGAGAGTTGGTTCAACCATGGGGACCACCGGCCACGTAGAGAACCTGACCCGATACGAAACCTGCTCCCTCGCCGACAAAGAACGCCACAGCATCCGCTACATCGTCGGGCGTTCCGACCCGACGCACCGCGATGGCGGCCGCCGCGCTGGCCTGGAGTTCGTCGAACGTCACCCCCATCCGTTCGGCGGTAGCGCGGGTCATATCGGTGGCAATGAACCCCGGCGCGACCGCGTTGACCGTCACCCCGAACGGTCCCAGTTCCCAGGCCAGAGTCTTGGTGAATCCCTGCACGCCGGCCTTGGCGGCAGAGTAGTTGGCCTGACCACGGTTGCCGAGTGCCGATGTACTCGACAAATTGACGATGCGGCCCCATTTCTCTGCGACCATGTGGCTCTGCACCGCCCGCGACATTAGAAAGGCTCCGCGCAGGTGCACACCCAGCACGAGGTCCCAGTCGACGGCGGTCATCTTGAACAGCATGTTGTCGCGCAGGACTCCGGCATTGTTCACCAACACCTGGGGAGCACCCAGCTCCTGAGCGACACGGGCGACCGCGGCCGTCACCGATGCCTCGTCGGCAACGTCGACCTCCACGGCGACCGCGGTCGCTCCCCCAACTACCAGGCCGCGCACGCATTCCTCGGCGGCTAGGAGGTTTCGGTCGAGTACCGCGACCGCTATCCCCTCGGCGGCGAGCCGCCGTGCGATTCCCGCTCCGATACCTTGGGCACCGCCGGTCACTATCGCGACTCGTCTGTTTGCTGTGTTCATTAATTCTCCCCACTGTTGGTCGTTGCAGCGCCCCGATTGGTCACGCCGATCAGCTCAGTCGTTCGAGAGCTAGAGCCATGCCTTGGCCACCGGCAACGCACATGGCCTCGATACCGAATTGCCGGTCGTGTACGCGCAGGGAGTGAACGAGCGTCGTGGCGATCCGGGCCCCGGTCATGCCATAGGGGTGACCGACGGCGAGACTGCCGCCGTTGACGTTGACTCGCGCCGGGTCTATCCCCAGGGCTCGAATGTTGGTGAGTACCTGCACGGCAAAAGCCTCATTGATCTCGAATTCATCGATCTCACCCAGGCTCATTCCCAACCGATCCAGCAGCCGAGAAATTGCCCCAACCGGTCCGGTGCCCATAATCTCGGGCGAGACGGCCGACACACCGGTACCAAGAACTCGAGCTAACGGTAAAATTCCGAGTTCACGGGCCCGCGTGTGCGACATGATCACGACGGCGGCAGCCCCATCATTGAGCGGGCAGCTATTACCAGCCGTAACTGAACCGCCGTCCCGAAAGGCCGGTTGCAGCCCGGCCAGGGCTTCGAGCGTTGTCGATGGTCGGGGGCTATCGTCTGCCCACACGATCGACCCATCAGCGCGGCGATACGGACTGATTTCATCAGCCCAGAATCCGCTGACAGCCGAAGCTGCCGCGAGGCTCTGGCTGCGCAGGGCGTAGTTGTCCTGATCGAGGCGACTGATCCCGGTCAGTGCCGCCACGTTTTCGGCCGTCTGCCCCATCTGGATGTAGACGTCAGGCATGGCGCCGTCGAGACGCGGGTCACTCCACGAGTTGCCTGATATTGCGCTCAGTTTCGCTCGAACTCTGCTGCGTTCTGCAGCGGCGGCAAAATTGGGGCTATGGGCGTGAGGTAAGCCATCGACATCCGTCTGCTCGAAACTCGAAATGGATTCGACGCCCGCGGCAACAAAAACATCGCCTTCGCCAGAGCGAATGGCGTGGGCGGCCGAGCGGATGCTTTGCAGCGACGATGCGCAGAATCGCGACACGATCACGCCGGGAACGCTGTCCCAGCCGAGCTGCACGGCGATGACCCGGGCCAGATTACTGCCCTGAATCCCACCGGGAACACCGCAGCCAACAATGAGGTCCTCGATTTCGCGCGGGTCCAGCTGTGGAACCTGTTCCAGTGCGCCCGTAATGGCTGCCGCAGCAAGATTTTCGGGGCGTTCGGCCGCCAAGCTGCCCTTGAAGGCACGGCCGATCGGCGTGCGCGCGGTGGCGACGATGACGGGCTCAGACATGAGCACTCCCCCGCCCGCACCGGTCAGCGAACAGCGCGTTTAGTCTTGGGCGTCTTTCCGGCGGCCGCGCTGGCCCGTTCTGGTAGTCGGATGGCCCAGATACTCTCAACCAGTTCATGGATGTCGAGGTTCGGCTCGACCTGCTCCCGATCGAAGCGGGTGCCTCCACCGTGCAGCAGGCTCGCAGCGAGGTCAACGTGAATGTCGGCAATTTCGTCGACCGAGTACTTGCCGCCAGCGGAGTACCACCGGGCAACGCCCGAACACATCTCAAGGATCGCCATTCGGGCTGAACTCTGGTCGGGTACGTGAAAGAAGCCAGCGTCGACACCGTCGCGGATCGCGTGCGCCCAGAAGCGTTCGTAGGCGTCGCGCTGTTCCACGATGACCAAGCGGTCGACCGGGTCAAGGGCGCCGACCTGGTTATCGACGACGTTGGACGCGTCGCGACTGAGCGCGTGAGTGACGACGTGCATGCGCACAAGACGGTCCAGCCGTACCCGAACGTCCTCCGATTGCGCTTCGATGATCGACGCGGCCAAGACAAGGCGTTGCAGCGCGTCGTGCATAATCTGAAAGAGCAGCCGCTCCTTCGTGCCCATGTAGTGGTACAGGCTTGCCGTGGAGAGTTGAGCACTCGCGGCGAGGTCTCGAATTCCGGTGCCATGGAATCCGCGATCGGCGAACAAGCGCACGGCGGATTCGAGGATGCGCTGGTGCGTCTCATTGATGGCCGGTGACGGCACGCCTGGATTTGGCAAGACAACTCCTTCAGACACGAACGTAGAGTCCGAACATTCGATCGATTGTATTCGGTAGGGCGCGGTCGTTCAGTCATTCCAGCGTCCCTCCGCGGCATCCCAGGCACCTGACAGGCTCCCGGATTGGGCAAGCTCATGCTTAGCGATCCGTTCGGATACGGTGCGTGGCAGGTCATCCGTCAACTTCCAGTAGCGCGGCACTTTGAAATACGCCAGTTCGGCTGCACAGTGAGCCTGCACAGCTTGGAAGAACTCGCTCGCCGCATCTGATTGGAAAGGGATACCCTGCCACGCCTCGGCGACAACAATATAGGCGAGTACTTCTTCGCCGCGTAGCTCGTCGGCGACTGGCACGACGGCGGTGAGGCCAACCGCCGGGTGCAGGCCGAGAACTTCTTCCACCTCAATGGCCGAAATATTCTCGCCGCTACGCCGAATCATGTCTTTAGTACGTCCGCGATAGTACAAACGCCCAGCCGGGTCAGTACTCGCGAGGTCACCGGTATGGAACCATCCGCCGACCAATGCCGCCTCTGTAGCCGCCGAGTCATCGAAGTAGCCGTGCATGAGCCCGGTGCCGCGCAGGAGCAGCGCACCCACCTCGCCAGGAGCACAGCTCTGGCCGGCGCTGTTTACGACGATAGCCTCACGGTGGCTGCGGGGCCGGCCGAGGCATCCGCTGCCGACCAGTTCGTCGTGTTCCAGTTCGCCTACATATAGGTCGGCACCCGTCTCGGTCATGCCGTAGGCCTCGTACCACGGCACACCCCAACGCTCCTCCAACGTGCGATGCAGTCCGGCGGGAATGGCCGAAGCTTGAATCGCCCGTACACGGTTGTTACGGTCATCGGCGGAGAGGGGCATTTTCAGCAGCAGGGTCGGCATGAGACCCAGGCAATAGAAATAGGTTACGTCGTAGGCCCGCACCTGCTGCCAAAACGTACTCGGGTGAAACCGATCGAGAACGACGAGTTCGGCGCCCGCGAGCAGGGCACTGACTACATTCCACTGCGGGTCGATGTAGTGGAACGGCTGCACGGTGAGCATGACATCGGCGGGCGCGAGGTGCGGAAATTCCTGCTGCATTGTCTCCGCTATGGCAAGCCAGTAGTCGTGTCCCAGCACACAGCCCTTCGGTTTACCCGTTGTTCCCGAGGTGTATTGAATATTCGCTGTGTGATCGCGCGCAACCTGGTCGAGGTCAGTGACGAGGTTAGCCACACGACCGGAACGCCACCGCCCGAGCATTTCGTTGAGCGACAGCACGGTGTGCACTGCGGTACACCGCTCACCAACCTCACTGGCCAGAAGCCGGAACTCGTCTACGGCCAGAATGAATCCGGCTCGGGCGTGCGTCACAACGTGACTGGCGTCAGTGAGCCGGTAGCTGACATTCAGTGGCACGATGACGGCACCGAGCCGAGCTAGAGCAAGCCAGGCCGCCGGAAATTCCAGGGTGTTCCGAGCCAGCACCGCTACGTGATCTCCCGAACGGATGCCGGCTGCCGCCATTTCGCCGGCCAGGTGACGGGTGACCTGCTCGACCTGGCTGAACGTCAGCGTTTCGGCGGTCGTATCAAAACGCCACGCGGTCTGCTGGGGCCACTGCTCTGCAGCCCGCAGGATGAGCTGCCCGAGATTATCGATACCGGCGCTCCGCGCGATCGATGGCGCATCGGTCACAGTCCTGCTGCGGATGCTATCGGCCTGCCCGAAGTTCATCTTGCTGTCCTTCATCTGTTCTCCAATATCAATCTATCGATCGATCGGTAGGCTCTCCATGCTACGGTGCAATTGCAGTACCACCAAGCACACCAGCGGCTGAAAGAGGAAAAATGTCTGTTCGACTCGCCACCCCCGACGATCTCGGCACAATCCGAGCGATGTTGCGCACTCATGCCAAGACAGAGAGTGGCGTAACCACGGTTGTCGACAGTACCGATGGACTTGAGCAGGCCTTGGCCGGAGCAACTCCGACCGTGTCCGTGACCCTCGTTTCCATGCCACAGTCTCCAGAGACCATCGCCGGTCTGGCCATGTGGTACCCGACCTTTTCGTCGTGGGCCCTGTCCGGTGGAATTTGGCTTGAGGATCTTTTCGTAGATGATCGCTATCGCAATGCTGGCCTTGGCCTGGAATTGATGAACGATCTGCGTACCCGCACGGCAGGTCGGATCGAGTGGGATGTTTCCGCCGGAAACGAGGGTGCCGAGCGGTTCTATCGCAAGTTGGGCGCGGTGGCCCAGTCTGGCTGGACCACGTACCGGTGGCTACCGGCCAGCTGACGCCGATGCCGGGCGATATTCGTCGCCCGGCATGTCCGATTACTGACCCTTGCCAGCGAAGACCACCTTGGCCATGTCGGCATCGGTGGAGTCGCCGGTGAGAAGCGCGTTGGAAATCTCCACGGCCATGGCGGACTCGACCTGACTGCGTACCGCTACTTCGAATGACTCCTTGGCAAGTGCCAACGCGTGATGCGGTAGCGCAAGAATTCTCTGTGCCAGGTCGTGTGCGACCATGAGCCGTTCGCCCGGTGGCGTGACTCGGTTGACCAGACCCAGCTCGAGGGCCCTCTCGGCCCCGAAGTTCTCGCCGAGCAGGATCAGTTCCTTAGCCCGCGGCAGACCGATGGCCTGAGGTAACAGGTAGGAGATGCCGCCAGTCACGGACAGCCCCACGGATACCTCGGGGAAACCGAACATCGTGCCCTCTTCGGCAACGATGAAGTCACAACTCAGGGCAAACTCGATACCGGCCCCGAGGGCATATCCGTGCACAGCGGCAATGGAGATAACCGACGCACTGCGAAGAACCCGGGTAATGTTCTGCACGTTGTGCAAGTGGCTGAGTGCCTCTGGCGATTCGGGCGTCAATGTGTCGGCTTTAAGATCGTGCCCCGCGCAAAAGGCTCGGCCTTCGCCGGTCACGATCACGACGACCGCCGCGTCGCCAATGGCACGATCGAGCGCAGCTTTGAAGTCAGCCACGAGCTCGGGCGACGCCGCGTTCAAACGGTCGGGGCGATTGAGTCGGAGGACGGCGATGCCGTCCTGCTGGGTGAGGGTGACGAACTCGCGCTGAGCAGTCGTGCCGGTCACTGGTGGTTCTCCTTGTCGGTCGTGCGGGTGAGGATGAAATTACGAGACCGCGGCCGACTAGTCATCGGCCCTAATCTGGCTCAGAAAGCTTCGAGCACGCTCCGATTCGGGTGCGTCCAGCACCTTTTCAGGGGGCCCTTCTTCCACGATGCCGCCATCTGCGAGGAGCACCACGTGGTCGGCGACTTGGCGGGCAAATCGCATCTCATGGGTTACTACGACCATGGTCATGCCCTCGTCGGCGAGCTCACGCATAACCTGCAGTACCTCGCCGACCAGTTCGGGGTCCAGAGCCGATGTCGGTTCGTCGAACAGCATGAGCTTAGGCGTCATGGCCAGGGCGCGCGCGATGGCAACGCGTTGCTGCTGCCCACCCGACAGCGCACTCGGATAGCTATCGGCTTTTCCAGCGAGCCCCACCCGGGCGAGCAGCGTCATTCCGCGGTCTCGGGCATCCGCTTTGCTGCGTTTGGAGACTCGGGTCTGTGCCATCGTGATATTTTCGAGGGCGGTGAGGTGCGGAAAAAGATTAAACGACTGAAACACCATGCCAACATGCTCACGCATGTGATTAAGCGAGCTTTCGCGATACTCGAGGCGCACGCCGTCAATGTCGACCGTGCCGGCCGTGAGGCGCTCCAACCCGTTGATGCAGCGCAGGAGTGTGCTTTTCCCTGCCCCCGACGGGCCGATGAGCACGGCAACTTCGCCCGAGCGCACCTGCAGATCGATGCCGTCGAGCACCACGGTATCGCCGAATTTTTTCACAGCTCCGGTAATGGTGATGCGGGGGGTGGTCGTGAGGGACGCGGTATTGATCATGGTTTAGCCTCGCTTTTCGAAATAGCGCTCGACGCGACCGGAGAAGTAGGTCATTGCACCGACGATCGCCAGGTAGTAGAGGCTGACGATTGCGTAGTAGGTGAGCGGTTGGAAGGTCGCCGCGGAGAGTCGTTGAGCGCTCATGAAGAGCTCATCCACGGTAATGAATGACGCGACCGCACTGTCTTTGAGCGAGATAATGGCCTGATTAACCAGAGCGGGCACCACAACGCGCAGAGCCTGAGGTGCGACAACCTTGCTCATCGTTGCGACGCGGCTCATCCCGAGCGAACGGGAAGCTTCAATCTGGCCATTGTGGACGGAATTGATGCCCGATCGAAAGATCTCGGCCACGTACGCGGAACTGTGCACGCTCAGCCCGATGGCGGCCGCAGCAAAGGCGTCGACCTTGACGATCGAAACGATGCCGAAGTAGATAACAAACAAGAGGGCAATGAGAGGAACGCCGCGCACAATGGCCAGGTAGGCCGTGGCGAATGCCGATAGCGCGCGTATCTTGCTCATCTTGAGAGCGACGATGATCGCGCCGAGCACGACCGAGAAGACGAGCGTCAAGGCAGTGAGGCTCAGCGTGACGGTCAGGCCTTTGAGCAGAGTCGGCCAGCTGGTAATCAGGGCGTTCAAGAATTCCATGTGTTACTCCCGGTGGTAGGGCGAAGAAACAGGTGGGCGTCCCGCAGCGATTCGAGCCGCCCACCGAGTGGTTAGCTGATGTCTTCGCCGAACCAATCAATGCTGATGGCGGCGTAGCTGCCGTCCTCGTGCATCGTGGCGAGGGCCTCGTTGATGGCAGCCAGCAGCTCTGGGTTGTTCTTGTTGACGGGGATGGCAGCCACGTCGGGGAACAGTACGTCGCCGACTGCGTCCACCTTCAGGTCGGCATTCTTCGCCAGGTAGCGACCCATGAATCCCTGGGTGATCACGGCATCGACTCGTCCAGCTTCGAGATCACGCAGGGCATCAATATCAGCCTGATAGGTCGTAACCTCGCTTACGCCGCCGAGGGTGCGTGCGTACTCCTCAAAGGTTGTGCCGAGCGCGACGCCCACGGTTGCGTCCTTCAGATCCGCCACGCCCTTGACATCAGAGTCAGTACCAACGAAGAGTTCGGCACCAGTCGCGTAGTAGGACTCGGTGAAGTCGACTTCGACCAGGCGCTCTTCGGTACTTGACATTGAACCAACGACGGCGTCGTAGCGATCGGCCTTAAGCCCGGCAATGAGCGAATTAAAGGCGCCGGTCACCGGCTCAGCGGTGAGGTCGAGCTCGTCGGCGATGGCATTGCAGATGTCTACATCGAACCCGACGAGCTTGTTGGTGTCGTCATAGAAGTTGAATGGACGATACTCACCGCTCATGGCACACGTGAACTTGCCGTCCGCCACGGTGGTCAAAGCGGATGCTGCCGTGGTGGCATCGCTGCCGTTGTCGGCTGAGGCCGAACAGGCACTGACCCCGGCGATGAGTATGACCCCTATGCCCGCAGCAGCGACCTTGGCACGCATTCGTGAGAGAGGGTGACGGTGAGTCATAAGAATCCTTCTTTTCGTGGTGCACCGCTGGGCGGCATAAGATCAGCCGCATTATCGATCGATCGATCGATTGTGTGTTTTACAATATATGCGGGCCCCGCTGCATAGCAAGCTTCCGGTGGAACCGAAACAGGAACGTCACATCGAAGACCCCAGAGAACGGAATCGGCCATGCCAAAAGAACACGACATCGAGGTTCACCTGAGGTGGGCAGATATGGACGCCAACCGGCATGTGAACAACGTTGAATTCTTCCGAATTCTGGAGGAGGCCCGTGCTCGATGGTTTCCAACGTCGGGCGATGGAGCTTCCCTGCTCGTCGGGGGGATTGTGGTCGCGAGCCAAGGACTTGATTACTCAACCCCGCTGAACTACAGACCAGAACCAGTGCTTGTCAGCCTTCGCGTTTCCCGGGTTGGGAACTCGTCATTCACGTTGCATTGCCGCGTCCAGGACGCACCATCAGACTCGGGTGATCGTGTGTATGCCGCCGGGAACGTTGTCATGGTCGCTGTCGATCAGCAAACTGGTCGATCCCGCCCTCTCACGATCCCGGAACGTCGCTGGCTGGAATCCCTCTCGGAATAGCGCATTCATCCTTTGGACACACTGGACATTTGTCCAGAGACGGTTAGCGAGAACCTTCCGTTCGGAAGGTGACAAGGCTGGGCATGCGCTGGTGGGATGGCTTTCAGCGGTCAACGCCGCGGCATTTCAGCCCGAACAAAGGATTCAATTGTGACTTTCAGAGTGGGCATAGACACGGGCGGCACGCATACCGACCTCGTGCTGCTCGATGAGAACACCGGGGCCGTGTGGGTGGACAAAGTGTCCTCGACGCCGAGGGACCCCGTCATCGGAGTGCTCAACGGCATCGAGCGCGTTCTTGCCACGGCGGGCGTCAGCCCTTCTCAGGTGTCGACGGTGATCTACGGCACAACAGTGATGGTCAACCGCATCATCCAGGGTGACGGAACAGTCAGCGGGCTGATCACCACAGCTGGATTCACAGACGTGCTTGAACTCGCACGGTCGCACCGGGCCGGCAGCATCTACAACGTTCAATGGGAACAGCCTGTCCCACTCATTCCCCGGGAGCTGCGCCTTGGCGTGCGCGAGCGTATTGACTTTCGCGGGCGCATTGTCGAACCGCTGAACGAAGCGGATGTGCGCCAGGCCATTGCGGCATTCGCGAACCGCGGCGTCGAATCGGTCGCCATCTGCCTTCTGCACTCGTACAAGAATGATCTTCACGAGCAACGAATCGCCGCACTCGTACGCGAAAACCTTCCACAGGCCTACATCTCGGTATCGTCCGATCTGAGCCCAACCATCGGCGAATACGAGCGAGCCAGCACGGCCGCCGTCGATGCCTTCGTAAAACCACGGCTCGCCGAGCACTTCGCCCATCTTGAGGACCGGTTACGCAATATGGGCATCGATGCAGTATTGCTCACTATGCAAGGCAACGGCGGAACGATGTCCTTCGACGCCGCTCGGCGCCAACCGATCCGCGTGACCAATTCAGGTCCCGTCGCCGGCGTCATCGCTGGTGCGGCAATTGCCCGCAACCTCGATTTATCGGCAGTGATCACTCTCGACATGGGCGGCACGAGCACGGACGTCGCTCTTGTTTTGGACGGCGCGCCCATTGAGGTGCCCAGCGATGCGATGCAGGGCCACCCCGTTCAGCAACCGGCCATCGAAGTCGACCCAATCGGGGCTGGGGGCGGTTCGATCGCCTGGGTCGACGACGGTGGTGCCTTGCGAGTGGGCCCGGAAAGTGCCGGCGCGCATCCCGGGCCGGCCGCCTACAGTGAGGGAGGCATTCGCCCCACTGTGACCGACGCGGCGCTTGCCCTCGGATACCTCGGGACTAACGCCTTCCTCGGCGGGCGTCGCACTCTCAATCGTGACGCCGCAGTGCGCGCGATCGAAACCGTCGCGGAGCCGCTGGGCATGTCTATGCCCGCCGTGGCAAGCGGAATCATGGCCCTCGCTGCCGCCTCATCGCTTCGCGCCATCCGCCGGCTCACCATCGCGCGTGGCCACGATCCCCGAGACATGGCGCTCATCGCGTTCGGCGGAGCCGGCGGGCTCATTGCCGCCGCGCTGGCTCACGAACTGGGCACACCTCGGCTCGTGATTCCCGAGAACCCCGGCAACAGCTCGGCCCTCGGCCTCTTGCTCACTGACCAGCGCCACGACGTTCTCGCCTCATTCCTCACGTGCCTGGGTGAGACCGACATCGCCGCACTGAATATCGCATTTGGGCAGCTTGAACGCGGCTGTGCGCTCCAGCTCGAGCAGGACAACGTGGCGGAGGACTTCCGCGAGATCCGTCGATTCGTTGAATTGCGCTACCTCGGCCAAACTTTCGAACTGATCGTGCCGTGCCCACCAGGACCAATCACCGGTACTACACTCGCCAGCCTCGAAAGCGAATTCCATCGCCTCCACGAGAGCCGATACGGACATGCCTCCCGCTCCGATCCGATCGAGCTCGTGAATCTGCGCGTCACCGGAATAGGCAAGACCTTTAGCCCGCGTCCCGTTGCACTTGCCCAAGCAGAAGACGGCGTCACACCGTCGCCTAGGACCACGCGGCCCGCTTACTTCGGTACCTGGCTCGACGTTCCTGTCTTCGCTCGCGCGAGCATCCGTCAGGGCGACTCCATCACTGGCCCAGCGATCATCGAGGAATCTGGAAGCACCACCGTCCTGCCGCCCGGCAACCTGCTGGAACCAGCCGATGACGGCAGTCTCTTGATCTACGATCTCGCCCCGGCACTCGCCGCGTCCCACTCTTCAAGGAGCGTCTAACCCATGCCCATACATCTCGTCCCCCCGACACTTGCTCTCGACGTCATTACGGTTGAAGTCATCCGCAGCGCTCTAGAGTCTCTGGCAGAACAGATGACCGACACCATGGAACGCACCAGCTATTCGCTTCTGCTCAAAGAAGGTAAGGATTGTTCGTCGTCGATCTTTGACGTCTCCGGCCGGCTCGTCGCCGAAGGCGCCAACATCCCCGTTCACCTCAACGCCCTGGGCCCGTGCCTGCGTGCCATGCTGCAGGAACACATTCCGGCGAGCGACATGAAACCGGGCGACATCATCCTGACTAACGACCCCTACGTCGGCGGCAGCGTTGGAGCGCATCACACCTCAGACTTCATCGTTTACCACCCGATATTTCTCGGCGGCAAGCTGATCGGATTCTCGACGATATTCGCCCATCTGGCTGGCTCCGGTGGAAACGACCCTGAAGGCTGGCACACGACCATCTTCGAAGAGGGCCTGCGCATTCCGCCGATCAAACTCTTTAATGAAGGCGTGCTGGACGAACAGCTGTTCAAGCTCATTCTGGCCAACACAAATTCTCCCTATGAACAGCGAGGGGACATCCTCGGTCAGGTAGCGGGGGCAAAGGTGGGCTCAAACGGTTTTCTTGCCTTGGTCGAAAAATATGGCCTCGCCGCGATCGACGAGGCCATCGACAGCCAGATCGCGTACGCGGAACGCCGCACCCGGAGTTACATCGCCCAGGTCGCCGACGGTCGATACTGTGCCGAAACGACCCTGCTCGAAGACGGCAGTATGTGTGGCCCCGTCAAACTGGCGCTCGCGGTGATCGTGGCGGGCGACGAGATCACCTTTGATTTCACCGGCACCGACGCATCCGTTGCGGGGCCTATTAATTGCCCCATGTCGGCCACCATTTCTGCCAGCCTGTTCGGGCTACTATCCCTGCTCCCCATTGACATCCCCAAGAACGAAGGATCGTCAAACCCTGTCCACATCGTCGCGCCGGAGGGCTCGTTGGTGAACCCCCGGTTTCCTGCCGCCGTGTACCAGCGAATGGCTGTGACCCACCAGATCGTAGACCTCGTGTTCGAGGCTCTCGCACCAGCTATCCCGGCCGCGGTCGTTGCCAATTCCTGCGGGATGGTCTACTGCGTGGCATCTGCCATCAATCGGGAGAGTCACCCCGACGGCGGCGATGTGTCCGGTCGCCGAGGCTGGGGCAACGGCGCTGGCCCAAGCGTCGGCGGGCTCGGAGCTCGCGCCACGAAGGATGGCCTGACCGGTATGCCCGGCTGGATCACCAACGTGGCAAGTACCTCGATTGAGAGTTCAGAGGTTGAAGGCCCGGTGCGGTACCTGCGCAAGGAATTGCGCCCCGGCTCGGCCGGACCCGGTCAATATCGCGGAGGTCTCGGCGTCATCTTGTCCTGGCAGGCACTTGGACACGCAGTGAGATTCTCACATACGTCGCAGCGTTCCGTGAATGCCCCTCACGGGCTCTTCGGCGGCGGTAGCGGTGGAGTGAGCCGGTGGGTGATCAACGAGGGCACTCACGCAGAACACCTTCTGCCCAATCAAGCCGGTCCAACCCTCGATCTGGAGTTCGGCGATACCGTTACCTTCTATGCACCAGGCGGCGGTGGCTACGGTGACCCGTTGAAGCGGGAATCCGCTCGAGTTGCGCGTGATTGCCACCTTGGCTACATCGACGCGGAGCAGGCCGAGGCTGACTACGGCGTCATTTTGACCGTCGATGGCCAGGTCGATGAGTCGCAGACAGCAAGCCTGCGCTCCAGCCGCACAACGCCATCCGCTCCCCCCATTTTTTCCGCATCCGTCACAGCAGACAACCTTGAAAGAAGGACAATCACATGAACACCCAACACTCGCTCACCGTTCTTCGCCGCATCGCGGCGACCACCATCGCGGCCGGATTGCTCCTGGGCGCTACCGCTTGTTCCGCGGCCGTTGATAAGGCTGAGCCGACCGACACTGCGGCAGCAACGGCCGTCACCACGGTGGAGGAGGGTAAGTTCATCTGTGCCATGAGCGGCGAATACCGCCCGTTCAACTTCTATGACGACACCAACACCCTGGTTGGTTTCGATGTCGACATCTGTACTGCCATCGCCGACCAGCTCGATCTGGAAGCAGCACCGGTTACCGGCGCCTTTACGACGCTCATCGCTGGTCTGAATAGCAATCGCTTCGACGCCATCGTCGGATCGATGGCGAGCACCGAGGAACGCCTCAAAGAGGTCAACTTCACCGAGCCCTACTACTCCACCGGAGCAAGTCTGTTCGTGCGCGACGACTCGTCGATCACCGACGTCACCGACCTCGCCGATTCCAACCTTGGGGTGGCGCTCGGCACCACCTTCGAAACCTACGCACGCACGTTAACCGGCGTCGGCGAGATTACCACCTATCAGGCGACCGTTGATGCACTGCGCGACCTGGATGCTGGCCGCGTCGATGCGGTCATTGCACAGGGCTTCATCGGAAAGTTCCTCGCCAACAGCGCTGACCTGAAGGTTGAATCCGTCGGAGATGTACTGCTGCCGGACATCGCTGCCATCCCCGTAAATAAGGACAACCCCGAGCTGCTGGCTGCCATCAACACCGCGCTGCAGGCCATCCACGACGATGGCACGTACACGAAGATCAGCATGGAATGGTTCGGCGAAGACATTAGCTAACTGCAGCTACCGGTGGGCCGTGCCCCGTACGGCCCACCCCGCAAACCCCGAGGACGACAGAAAAGGACGCACATCATGAGCGCGGATAACCGGCCGAGCACCAGGCAGACCCAGCGCCCTGGAGTCAGGGAGATCACCGTTGTCGGAGGCGGGCTCATCGGCCTGTTCACGGCACTCTATGGCCAGCGCGCCGGATACCAGGTGCGTGTAATCGAACGAACTGTGGTGGGTAGCGGCGCGTCGCAAGGCAACGCCGGAGAGATTTGCCCATCCATGGCTAACCCCATGCCAGCACCGGGCATGGTCAAGAATGGGCTGGCAAACTCGCTCGCGCCCGATGCTGCACTGCGCATTCATCTGCCTCCGAGCGTGAACCTCAGCCGGTGGCTATTGGGATTCGCCCGCAATTGCCGCCCAGGCGCGTACGAGCACGGGTTTGAGGCGTTGTCTTCACTCTCCAAGCGTAGCTTCGAGCTGTTTGAGCAGCTCCCCGACATGGGCGTCGCCACCACCCTTGACCGATCGGGCAACCTACGTTGCTACGCCGATGATGCCCGGGCCAACCGCGAGTTTGCGGTCTCACAGAGGGTGCGCCGGTTCGGGCTCGCCGCGCCGACCGAACTGATCTCAGGCGACCAGATTCGAGAACGTGCGCCGGTCGTCTCAGACAAGGTCGTGGCGGGATACCACTGGCCCGACCAGTGGTTCGTTGATCCGTCGATACTCGTGCACGATCTGCACGCTGCCCTGCTCTTGGCCGGAGTCGAGTTCATCGAACACACCGAGGTCACCGGCATCACCCCGTACCGTGATTCGGTCGTTGTGCACACGGATACAGGCGATCGGCCTACTGATGCTGTCGTCATCGCATCCGGCGCCTGGACCCCCGAGGTGCTCAAGAGCGTCGGGGTGCGCGCACCAATCCAATCTGGAAAGGGCTACAGCTTTAGCGTCACTCCAGAATCGATGCCGGAACACGTAATCAACATGCCCGAATCGAACGCGGTGGCGACTCCGATGGGTGATCGGCTGCGCATCGGCGGCACCGTCGAGTTCGATGGCACGATGGACAAGTTCAACCCGAGTCGCATCGAACGCATCATTCGCGCGGCCAGCCCGTACCTGACGGGGATCGACTGGAATGCCCGCTTCGACGAGTGGGTTGGGCCCCGGCCGATGACGCCCGATGGACTCCCCTTGATTGGCGCCGCCCGTGCCAGCGGCCGCGTTGTGGTGGCTGCGGGACACAACATGATCGGGCTAACTCTCGGTCCGGCATCAGCTGAACTCGCTATCAGCGCCATCGGCGGCCAGAAGCTGCCCGGCTGGAGCGCGCCGTTCGATGCAAACCGCTTCGGTAGCCGCGGTCCCGGACCGACAGCTCAGCGAAATCGCGTGGCAGTGTCGGCATAGAGTTACACCAGCAACCTGCGGAGGCCGAAAATGCGGATTGGTCGAACCTGGCTCGACGAGCGCGAGGCATGGCTTCTTGTGCATGTCTACCGGCAGGACACCGTCATCTACTTCGACTTCGCCGGAAATATACAGTCGCACGATCCGCAGCCGGACGACAGGCTAACTCTCGCTGATTTCGGTCGGATTCTTGCGCTCGGCGTCGATCTCGACGCTGATCGGGTATCACGGGCACTCATCGCGGCTGCGAGCGCAAATTGGGACGGCGTGCCGCAGCAACTGCAATTGCGGGACGCCGACCCGGCGTTCGATCCGGCGCTGCTCGACCGGGTAACCGAGCTGTACACGCACTTTCGATATCGCCACGGGCTTGGGGCCCCCCTCGCCCTCGCTATTCTGCATCTGCGGCGCCCGTACCTTGTGCCTTTGTTAACCGAGGCGCTGCTCGTCTACTACGCGCCAGTGGCCAGTGAGATCGCGCGCGAGTTTCACAGTTCAACACCGATGTTCTGGGAATCCATTCGGCGTGACCTCGTTACCAATGATGACGAACTGACCCGACTCCGCATACGGCTGAAGGCCGATCCCGACGAGTACACTCGCGCCCTCTCGCGGCTTAGCGACGTGCGCCTTCATTGCATCATCGCCCAGCAGATGGTCGATTCCTCAGCCGGGTGACCTAAGGCCGAGTCACGGTTCCGTTCAGTACTCGGCGGCCAGAATCGCCCAATTCTTTCCAAAGTTCCACGGCGAGTGAGAAGGTCAGCATGTGCTGAGGGTTACGCGGATCCATGCCGAGCAATGCCTCGATACGATCAAGCCGATTTCCAAGGCTGTGCCGGTGCAGATTGAGAGTCAAAGCGGTCGGCCCTGGATGACAACCAGCATTGAAATAGGCGACCAACGTTTCCAACAGACGAGTGTCTTCAGCGCTGTCCCGCTCGATCAGCGGACCGAGTAGGCCAGCCAGAAACGACGTTGTAGCGTCAGAACTAAGTAGCGGCGCGAGCATTGACTGAATTCCGAGGTCCTCGACCCGCTGAATGCCGTTCTGGGTCGGGCTCTGCTGCGACGCAGCGATATTTGCCTCGCGCATGGCCGCACGCAAGTTGACCGCGTCGGATTTTACCCGGCTGACGCCGATTCTCACCCCGGTAAAACCACGCCCGACACAGGCGTCCAAGAGCCGCTGCGCCTGGTCCGCGCCGGACTCCTCGATGAGGCAGTAGACGTGTTCATCGATGGAACCAACGATGGGGGTTCCCGACGTTTCGAGCGCATCTTCAGCGAGGGAACAGACTTGGCCGGTGGTGAGTTCGACTGGGGCGTTCAGGCAGAGCATCCGATACCCCTCGACGGCTTGGAAGCCAAGATTCTGGAGTTGATTTCTCGCATCCGACAGGCTGAGACTCCCCTCATCGAGGCCGCGCAGGAATGGTTCCACCGAGGCCCGGCGGGCGCGGCGAAGGGTCTGCTGTCGGCCGAGTTCGAGCAGCACGGCCAAAGTGCAATGTCGAAAAGCAAGGCGATCCCGGTCCGTGGCCGCTCTGGTGCTCCTAAAGGCGAGAAAGACCTCTGGATTGCGCCACACGCGCACCGTGGCAGCCGTGATCGTCGTCCCATCGTCCTGCGTTTCCTCGGCCCAGTCGCGGTCGCCGAGAAGACGCTTCGCCGTCGTGAATAGATTGCCCACCTCGGTCACGATGCGGGCAGAAGGTTGGCGTGTCCCGACGATCTCACCGAAATAGCTGAAGGCAACAGCCTCCACCTCGGGAAGCGGTCGCAAGGCCAGGCGCAGGGCACCGCTGATTCCCGCGTTGGCGAGCAGTGCCCTGGCCAACTGCTCGTGCAGGTCGAGAGCCTCATCGGCCCGACGGTCGCGCGCCTGCACTAGCTGGGTGCACCACTGCCGTGCCAAACGAGCCGGCGTCAAAGCGGTCGTGACCGAGGCAAGCGCGATTTTCTCCTGACCAGCGGCCGCGAGGACGTTGGGGTCGACGTCGGCGTCCGCGGCGAGCACCGCGATCGCGACGGCCCCCGACTCAGCCGCGGAGTCGATTGCCGACAGCGCAGTCTCGGGGGTGGCTAGGAGGAGGTGTCCAGAGAGGTCGCTGTCGTTCTGATTTGGTGACCAGACCGTGACCCAGGCAATGGATGCGTTCAAGCGATGAATTGGAGCCCAGAGCACGGTGGTCGTAATCATTGCGGGTTGGGTTTGCCACAAGGCGCGCAGATTGGTGCCGGTCGCGTGAAAAGCACTACCGGGGATCATTACTCGACCCTAGACGGTCAACGTTCCAGAAATGTGGTGACGCAAGGACGAGGGCGTCCCACGAACGTTGTGTCGAGCATTTTGCACACCATCGCCGCAGTACTTGGAGATGCTCTTGGCAGCCGGAGAAATTACCGGTCTGGGGACGTGTGCCGCGCGATGTGGATGCCGCCAGCCGTTGCCGAAAATTCGAGCTCGACCAGGCTGGCAATAACCAAGTCAGCCCTCAGACTCGCCGATGTATGGGTGCCCGCCACCGCCAGCGTCGTGCACCCGGCATCATGCGCGGAGCGCAGGCCACTCGGTGCGTCCTCGACGACGAGGCAGCGGCCTGGGTCGAAGCCCAGCCGCTTGGCGCCCAGAGCGAAGGGCTCAGGGTTTGGTTTTCCCCGCACAACGTCGTCGGAGGTAACTACCACCCGGGGTGGCGCCAGCCCGGAAGCCATGATTCGTGCCGTGGCCAGGGGTCTCGTGCACGAGGTGACGATCGCTTTGCGATTTTCCCCGATAGCCGAGAGCGCTTCGGCGGCTCCCGGAAGGACCGTGACGTCAGCGACTTCGGCGATCTCGATTTGTTGAATGCGCTCAAAGGCATCGTCGAACTCCTCGGTCGGAACCAGGGAACCCACAATATCCCGGGCCGGCTGGCCGTGGGCGCCCTCGAGGAACGATGGATCGAGTCCACGTTCGGCACACCACGCGAACCAGGCCCGACGCACCGCGGGAGTCGAGTCAATGAGGGTGCCATCCATATCAAACAGGACAGCGTCAAACGTCTGCCCGATCACGGGTCGCACAGGTCGGCTCACCTCACCGGCACTGGCTCCGGAGACAGGGATGGTTCGTTCATCGAACTTGGTCATGTATGCGTCTTTCATTCTCGGCACTCTGGAATGGATTTCGGGGGTTGCGCGGATCTGAGCAGGGATTGGCGCCTAGCCCTATAGAAGGTCTCCTCGGCTGAAACACTTCCGAATAGTCCTAGGTCCGCCCACTGCACAGCACACAATTCTCGACTGAAGGGGACGTACTCCGCGCCCCTCTGCTCGGGTCCGAAGGGTAGATATGTTGGATCGGTTTCGGCGGTGGGGAGTGGATAGAGTCTCTGTCTCTCCGGCTCGAGCGGCGTCTTCGGCTAACGCCTATGCCAACGACGGATTGTGTTCTCGGGTCAGACGCCCGCCTCTTGTTTCCGCGCTTCCCTGTCCAGAGATTCCAACACCCGCGCGTTGTTTGTAGCGTCCGTGAGATCGTAGCGGAGCGGCGTACCGTTGATGACGCTGTCCGCGAAGTGTTCGCCCATCCGTACGAAGTGGTTTTCGCCCTTAACGTTGTGATAAATAGTGTCCTGACCGAAGTGATGCTCCTCCAAGACCGAATCCTCCTCTAGGAGTCCAAAAGGATTGTCGACGTAGAGCCTGCCCTCGGTACCCGTGATTTCCAAAAAATTACGGCGCTCGAGGTTCACTCCGGTATCAAAAAGCGCGGTTGCACTGCCGGGGAAGCGCAGCATGCCCGCAATGCTGGTGTCAATGAGACCTCCGTCGTTGGCGTCGCGGTAGTTGCCGAAAGCGGCGACTCGAGTCGGCTCCTGCGCCGTGACCATCCGGCTCATGTTGACGCAGTAGCACCCCGCATCGAAAAGTGCGCCTCCGCCAAGCCCGGTGTACCAGCGAATATTGTCGTCCCCGCCCGCATCGAAGGAGTGACCGACGTGGACAAATGTCAATTTGCCCACGGCATCGGCCGCGAGCAGCTCTTGTAGCTTCTCGAAACGCGGGTGAAAACGGTACATGAAGCCTTCTAAGACTTTGAGTGCGGTCTCGTTGGTCTTGCGAGAAATCTTCTCGCACTCGGCGGCGCTCATCGCCAAGGGCTTTTCACAAAGGACGTGCTTGCCTGCGTCCAGGGATTTTAGAATCCACTCGAGGTGCAGTGAGTTGGGCAACGCAATGTAGACAGCGTCGATGTCCGGGGAAGCGAGAAGCGCCTCATAAGAGCCAAACGCCTGTGGGATGCCGTGCTTGTCGGCGTACTCCCTCGCCTTTTCCTCGGTACGGGAAGCAATACCTACGACCTCACCGTTTTTCGTTTCCTGCAACGCCGGAATTGTCTTACGGACAATTCGGGCGGTGCCCAGAACGCCCCAACGCAATTTCTCGCTCATTAAACTCTCCCTTTTTAGAACCTGCCCCGCCCGAGAAAGACGGAGTTTTCCAATAACAAGCGGCCGGCGCAAGACGGCCGTCATCCGCCGGTCACGAAAGTTTCCGCTCTTAGGTCTCCCCAAGAGCAACCGTGGGGCTGAGATCTTGGGCAACTCGTGAAGTTGACCGGGTGTGGAAACGAGGACTTCTCAATTCTCGATCGTCTGTCTAAGCATAATAAACACCCTTGTGATATTGGCCACGATATTGTCAACAGACTGACACGAACAAACGTTCAAGTCAACCGTTCGAATGAAGACGCGAAACCTTCCAAGCGGACCGCTTCTGCAGCCTCGCCTGCGGCGATCGTCAGTTTGCGCTCGCTCCGACTGGCTCGTTGAGATCAACTGAGTGATCTCGCGAATATCGGCGTGCACGTCGAATGCGAACGATTTGTATAGGCAGCAGAACGGCCAATATCACGACGAGGAAAACTATGATCGCGATCGAGAAAGTATCGGCAATGCCAGTGCGGAGCACATTAATTTGTTGGAGGAAAAGACCGGCGTACAGCAGCACGATGTAGGCCAGCTGGAATGACAGCGTCACGGAGATCACGGCTGCGTACCGCGCCGCGGCCACGAGGTCTCGGCCATCGAGATCGGCGGGTTTGTTCCGAAGGACAACTCTGACAACTCGGCGGAGACGGGATGGATCTCTATCAGTAACGTCTACAAGTCGGCGGCTCCACCCGAGGGTGGAGAACACGCATACAGCTCCGGAGGAAATGAATGCGAACGACAGCGCAAAGAGAAGCATCTGGGGAACACTCAGTACGTTTGTAGCGACTCCGTTCACGATGGCCGTGCCAATGAGACCCAAGACTAGAACGCCCAGAAAAGTAATCGTTGTGGCCATGATTCTTTTTGTGATCGCGGCCTTCTCGATTGCCACCCAGGCTGATACAGCGCGCGGATGAGCGCGGTCATATCGGTAGATCGCGGGGCCAAGGAAAATAGCCGTAACGGTGAGGATCACGCCGCCACCAATGAAGGCAACAGGAATGAGCGGACCGGCCACCGTCAATATGGCAAAGATGACCGTGACGATCGCAGCAAGCACCTCTAGGGCAAGGACGACCAGAACAATTCGGCGGTAATAGCGCCGGGATTCCTTCGAACCGGTCACGTCCCAATAGGCCCGGAACGACCCCAGCGTTAGCGGACCATAGACGAACACAACCATTGCCAATGATGCAATGAAGATCCAGACCGAGTCTGTTTCTTTCGTCTCAACGACGAGAAGAACCACTCCTGCCATCAACAGTGCGGTCGAAACAACGATGGACAAGATGAACGCCAGAACGCGCATGAGCCGCCTTTCAGATCGCCGTTGAACGTCACTCATCTTGGCACGAGCTAACTACGAGAAGCTCATCGACGCAAAGACCATGAAGCGACGAGATCAATCGCCGTGGTGAAGGCTGCCAGGTGGGGACGATTCAAGAATGCGTGCGGGGTTTCGGGTAGAACATGACGCTCAACGTCACCATCCGCGAAGGCGAGCTCAGCTGCGAACTGGCCACCCGAAGCGCGCATGTTGCCCCGGTCGGCATTGACCATCAAGTCTCGCGGGAACCCGCTTAGGTCATGATCCCCAAGGAACGCGAAAGGGTCAGCCAGCACGACGCTCGAGCCCGCCGACGAATCGGCATTGAACCGTCTCCACCACCGCGTCGAAAACCGGAACCTCGTTCGCACCGGCAGAAGGCGTCATAATGCAATCGACCGTAGCGCCGATCCCGGTGATCGAATTCGCCGACCAGCGCTCGCTGGAGGTCACGGACATCGGCGTTGGATCCACAACTGACGGTGCCGGCCGCTCAGCCATGACCGTAAGCTTGTCCACCACCCTGTCGCGGAACCTCTACAAAAAACGATAATTACGTCTTGACTTAGCTATCCAATGCCCGAGTTCAGTCGGTCAGTCGATGTGAGTCTCGAGACCGAACTCCCTGGGGGAAGAATTTCGGGGGGCCCGGGAGTTGCGCGCACCACTTTCAGAGGGCTTTGACGAGGTCGTCGACCTTCCGGGTCGATACGCCGTGAACGTAGGCCTCCATCACGACCGCGAACAACGCCTGGTCGACCCGGCGGCGCCGCTCCAACAGCGCCGGGAAGAAGGAGCCGGCGCGCAGCTTCGGGATCTTCAGATCGAGGTCCCCGGCCATCGTGCTCAACGTCCGCGGCCTGGTGCCGTTGCGGTGGGTGGTGCGGTCGCCGGAGCGTTCGAACGGGGCGGCGCCGATGAACGCGGTCGCCTCCGCATCGATCAGTTCTTGATACAAAGCTTCGGTCGCGACGCGGATTCGGTCGGTGACATCGGTGAGTTTGAGGTCTCCCAGCAGGGTGAGCAGGGCAGACTGGTCTAGAGCCATCGTGTGGTGTCCTTCGTGAGTTGCTTTAGTCGGTACTCACTGACCATCGCACGATGGCTCCTTGCGTTGACGAAGCAACGCTCAAATCCGGGAAACTACACCACTCAATGGGACATGACCACGCGTAGTTGGCCGGGCTAGGCGCCATCGCTGTCGCCAAAACGGCGTCTGGGAATCGTTTTTGGCACCCAAAGTGGCACTTCGGGCCGTGAACGGTGTGTCTGGAAACAAAAAAGGCCCCTGGTTTCCGCGGAAACTCAGGAGCTAGTGCTGGGGTACCTGGACTCGAACCAAGAACAAATGAAGCGAGCCGGGCTGCCAGTTTGAGTGGCATCCATCCCCCAAGTTCCGCGTGATTATGCGTAAGTTGGTTAATTTAGGTTACCTTCTACCCCGTGTTTAAACGAACTGATTCTGGCAATTTGAAGGGTTTATGACATCCAAAGTGGCACCTGCTCAGCGGCTCCATTTGTCCGTTCCGCGATGTCTTCCTGTCGCTCACGTCTCAATTTTGCGGTGGTAGGCCACACCGTCCATCGCCGCACCCATCTCGCCCGAGGTGAATATGTGGTGTCTGCTGATGGCGATGACGTCCGCGAAGTCGCGCCACCGAGGTGACCCGGTCGTAGGTGGTGGGCGGCTCCCACTTGCCAGCGCCGCCGGAGCAATATTCACGGCGGTCACGGCCAGCCGATGTGGGCAACAATGGGCGGAAGAAGCCGCTGCTCGTCACTCAGTCCTCTGCGCTAGAGCCGCTGACCGTGACGGAATCATCAAGAACCCCAGCACCTTCCCTGCGTTCTCCGGCGTCGATGTTCCCGGAATCCTCACGGGCAAATTCTGCATCCCGAGTTTCATCGACAACGACCCAGTCGCCGCGGCCCTCGGGGAGGCCATCTCATGCGCCGTGCGCGGCTTCGACAACATCCTGAGGGCCACGTTGGGCACGGGGATCGGTGTCAGCGTAATGCAGGCCGGCGAGCCCCTCCGTGGCGCCGACAGGCAACATCCCGAAGCCGGCCGCCTCCCGCACTACCGCCAATCAGTCATGACCTCTCTCGACAGCCTGACCGGCACATTCCCGCGGCCAACCCATGTTGGAGCCGACAGCCGGACTTCTCAACATCTCTGGTATACGTAGGCAGGTGCAGCATGGGGCACCAGCTCGCGGTCGCGCAAGATCATCAGCTGAGCCGTTGTTTGGCGGGCACAAGCCTCTGCGAAACTGTCTCGGAGGTCGTCGGTGTATTCGACGTCAATTACGTGCGCCCCGTAGACCTTGGCGTATTGGTCACACTCGGCGAATCGGTCACATTCCTCCGCCATCGCGAAGTCGAAACCTATTTCCGACTTGCCGCGCGAGCCCAGCTGTGCGGTGTTCTTCTGGCCCGCCGCGAGACCGTCAGCGTGGGCATCCGAGACCAACAGCTTCGCGAAGGCGATCGCGTCGGCCCCGGTGAGCGCGTCCTTTGATCGGGTGTATGAGTCGAGGTTGTCGAATTCGACCGCTTGGAACCCTGAAGTCTTGCATTGCGCGATGGTTTTCGCTTGCATCTCTGCGGCTGCTCGCCGTTTGTCGGCGGTTGAGATGTCGAGCAGATGCTCATCGGGCCAACCCGGGTCGACGAGAGGCACGCCGCTTGCAGTTTTGACGACCAGGCTGCTCGGCCAGCTCACTCCTGGCTGCGTCTGGAACCCATTGACGTAACAGATCGTATAGATGCCTTGAGCTGGCTCATCATTGCTGTCGCGGGTGACTACGGTGACTCCGTCCGGCGGCGGGTAGGAGCCGCCGAGTTGGTAGTCGAACGCGCCCGACGTGGGAGGGAGAACGATACCAGGAGGGACAGCCAAGTCCGCGGCACACCCACTAAGAAGAAGCGCAACGGCGAGCATCGCTGCCCATGTGATTCGGATTCGTGTCATGCGGATTTCAGCCTATTGGTCATAGCGGACAGTGGCCTTTCCGGGGGTTGAGCCGCCGATGGCCGTCCCATGTCGTTGCGGGGCTTCCGGCGCCCGGTATCCGCACCGGCAACTGCCGCCGCGCGCGAATGCTGGTAAATGCGCTCGGGCTTCTCCTGCGCAATGATATCGACTTCCCGCACCAACACCTTGGGCGCGCTGGCCAAACGTCGTGGTGGCGCCACGGTTCACTACACTCGTGACGGTCGCGCCACTGATGACACACCTCCGCTGATCAGATCAGGTGCGCCGGTCACGATTCCTCCGTCGGAGAACACGTCGCCGGTCTACAGAATGTCGACTGAGATCGTGCCGCCGTCGGCCTTGCCCGCGGTGTCTCCATAGCCGCCGACGAAAATCCCACTGCCGCGGACGGACGCATCGGCGCGACCCGCGGAGATGTTTTCGAGGCGCGCAGCGAGGCTCACTGCGGAGTCGCGCTGCCTATTCCAGACGGTGAAGGCGCCGTGCAGCGCCTCGACACCGAAGCCCGTCGGTCGATCGGCCCTGCCTCTGGTGTCTGCCTCGGCGACATGGACACCGTCGGCCTCGATGCGGCCGCCGCGCAATCTCCCCTCCGTGGTGAGGTACACCTGCCCAAAAGTGACGACATTCCTCAGTCTCAGAACGCCAAGGTCCGCTCGACGGAGTCATCGTTGCATATTGCCAGTTCGAGCAGCGAAGCGCGCACCGTGATGTTCTCAACGCTGTTGTCTCGTGTCGAGAACTCAAGTCCCAGTGAACCCGGGCGGGAGCCTCGACGCGGCCTGGGCGCCCTACTCGACCCGACATTTGCCTGCCAATCAGGCGTTTTCTGCGGCCCGCTTGATCTCGGAGAGCCAGGAAGTCAGCGATCCGTCGAGGGTCGTCTGCATCCCGGCGACATCGGCTTCGACCGGCGCGCCGGCGAAGGATTCGGTAGTGGTGATGGTCACGCCTTCCGGCGTCTCGTCGAACAGCCATTCATGGATGCCGGTGATGCCGCTGGCTGGGCCGCCCCATAGGATGCGGTGCTGGGGCTCGATCGCGTAGATCACCGAGGTCACCGGAAAGTTGTGGCTGGTCCAATCGAAGGTGCTGCTCACTTCGAACGGTCCGTTCAGGTGCGCTTCGGTGATGTCGGTGTTCCAGCTGGCCCAGGCATTCACACCGGTATGCAGCGCCCAGACGGTGGCGACCGGCGCGGCGATAGAGATGGAGTGGCGGGCGATGACGGGCGCGGTGCGATCGACGTCGGTGGGGTTGTTCATGATGATGCTCCTTGGATCTGATTCTAGTTGTGTGTTCGAAGGTGGTACGGCGGGTGTCGGCCAGCGACCGAAGTCAGCGTTTGCGCGTGTAGATCCGCACCAGGAAAGCGACGGAAACGAGCACGATGAGCGTGGCGAAGATCGGGCTTATGTCCTTGGAGAGGCTCTGGGCGCCGTCGGCGCGCAGAATCCAGATTGCGAGCGGCGTGGCGTACACGGCGGTGAGAGCGATAGCCCACCAGCGCAGCGCACGGGTGGTCTTCTCCCGGAAGGCGCCGATCAGCACCAGGATGACAGGCACTACCGCTAGCATCGCGAAACTGCCGACAACGAGCACCGGCACCGCCCAGAGGGAGATGAGCACGAGTTTGGAGGCCCGGCGAGCTTTGACGGTGGTGGGGGTTTGGATGGTCGAGGTTGTCATGATGCGAGTTCCGTTCTGTTAGTGGGTGTTGAGAGTGACTGTGCACTCACTGATTGGCACAAATAAAAAAGCGCACTGACTGCTCGGACCGGTCAGAACGGATGCTGCGTGCCGTTCGACAGCAACCGCGCCCAGTCCTCAGACCGGGCATCGATACCGGCGGTGAGGCTGAGATGACATAGCTGCCGTACGCAATGAACCGCTGGACGTCTGCATCGCTCGACCCCGAGCGTGACTTCGCGAACCTGGTGATCTTGGCGACCCCTCACGAAGGGCGCGACCGATTTTCGGAATGTCGGCGACCGACTGAGCATGCACCTGCAGCATGAGCAGTGTGCGGTCGGCCCTCGATCCGAGCCTCGGATAGGTCGGTGTTCCAGCTCGTCCACGCATTCACGTGGCTGTGGAGAGCCCACACGGTAGCCAGCGGCGCCGCGATGGAAATGGTCTGGTGAGAGATATCTGGCGCGCTTCTGTCGATGTCACGTGGTCGGTTCATGGTCGTGTCTCCTTGTGTCATGAGTGTCATGCCCTGTTTGATGAGCGTGCCGTTGCTATACAGCGGTGAAGTCCGCCCATTTGTCCACCCTGAAATTGGCCGCATCATGGGCAGAAACGGATGCCGCACCGTGACCCGCAAAATGCGCCGGGAACACGGTGGCACCCGCCCGGGCAGCGGCGCTGAGCACCTGTCGGCGAGAGGCGCTGGCCGCCTCGGGATCCAGGTCGAAGGCGCACGGGTCGTCCGGATGGGCGATCTGCACCGGTGTGTGCATGAGATCGCCGACGAAGACCGCCCCGGCGCCGGTTTCGAGCCATGCTACCGATGAACCGGGTGTGTGACCTGGTGCGGACTCGAGCCGCAGCGCGTCGTCGATGCGATGTTCGCCGTCCCAGGTTTGCAAATGTCCGGCCTCGACGATCGGTGTGATGCTGTCTGCGAACACGAGCCTCGCCCCGGCGAATCGCCGCTCTTCGTCCTCGGTGCGTGCCGCGCGCATGCTTCCGGCGTTCTCGGGGTTGAAGTAGTCGTAGTCGCGTTGCGGGACCAGATAGGTGGCGTTCGGGAACGTCGGCACCCAGTTCGTGCCGTCGAGCCTCGTGTTCCATCCGACGTGGTCATAGTGGATGTGCGTGTTGACCACGACGTCGACTTCGGCTGGATCGACCCCCAGCCGGGCGAGCCGCTGCAAGAAATCCGTATCCAGATGGTCGAAGGCGGGGGCCTGCGGGCGGGCACGGTCGTTGCCGACTCCGGTATCGATGAGGATCGTACGCCCGCCCTCTCTCAGCACCCACGTTTGGATTGCAGCGCGGTAGGCTCCCGTCGACGGTGTCCAGTGGTGGGGCGCCAGATCCTCGGTCCAGGCTTCGTCGGCCGTGTCCGGGAACATCTCGCCCACGGTCTTGATCGGTCCGACCCATTCGAGTACTCGTTGGATCTCGAACGATCCGATACGCATTGTGCTCATCGTGTGTACTCTCTTTCGTTGATCAGTGCGAGCGTGCCGATGGGCGCGCTCGGTGTTGGCGATGTCAGTGTTGGCGACCTCAGCGTTGGCGCGCTCAGTTCGCCGGGGATGTCCGGCGGGGATGTCCGGCGGCGGCCAGCGGGATGCGGTTGGTGTCTGCTGACGAGCAAGGAGGCCGCGACGGCCGCGATGCTCAGGATCGCGATGGCGGGCGCACCGAGGTTGAGGGCCTGAGTGAGCCCCGACCGCGTGGCCACGGCGCCAAGCAGTAGGGCGGTCACGCCCTGCATCAGGTACGCGATGAGGTAGACGGCTGAGATGGCGCCCGCGCGGGAGCGAGCGGGAGCGTTAGCGGTGATCAGGCCGAGCCCGCCGAGGAACAGCAGGCTGTAGCCGGTGCCCATCGCGATCGCTGAGGCGAGAAAGAGAACGAGAGAGGCCTGGGCGGCGGCCACTGCGAGCAAGGTCATCCCAATCGTCGTGCCGGCACTTCCCAGCATGATCGCGACTTTGGCAGGCGTACCCTTTGCGAGGAGAGCGACCACCGCGATAACGACGGCGAACATGGCCAGGATGCCGCCAGTCACGAGCGCATTGTTAGACCCGATCAGGTCACGCGCAATCTGGGCACCGAGCGACATCATGATGGTGCCGACACCGAACGCGGCGGTCATCGCAATCGCAGACGTGACGAATATCCAGCGGAATCCGCTCGCGAGACGCGGGGCACGCGGATGCCAGTGGCCGGTCGCCGGGTCCGCGGCGTGCCGCGGCAGGAACCATGCGAACACGAGGACGACCGCGATCACCGCGGCGAGTACCCAGAAGCTCAGGCGGGTCGGGAACGGCGCGTACTCGATCAGGGAACCGCCCACGAGAAAGGCCAGCCCCAGGCCGGCCGCCGTGGCCAGCGTGGCGATCGAGCCGGCCCGGCTCGCCTTTCCCGGGGCGCTGAACTCGGTCATCGCGGCCGTGGCAGGAGTCAGCGAGAGGCCGACACCGATGCCCATCAGTGCGCGACCGGCGAAGACGACGCCGACGTCGGGCGCGACGGCGAAGAGCAACACGCCCACCAGTGAAGTGGCGAGGCCCAGCAGGATCGTCGTTCGGCGACCAAGATAGTCGGACAGGTCACCGGCGAGAAGGAGCACGATGACGAGAGTGGCGGGGTAGACGGCGAAGATCCCTGTCGTCACCGTCGCATCAAGGTGCCACTCCGCAGCGTAGAGCGGGTACGTCATCGTGGGCGCCGCACTGGTCCAGAGAGCAATTGCGGCGACCGAAGCGGCCACCCAGAGGCTGGCTCGTCTCCCGAGTACGTACATGTTGTCTTCTTTCGGCTTGGTGTTTTTTTGGAGTGATCACTTCTATCCTGGGGATTCTTTTTTGGAATATCAACTCCAAAAAATGTTAGGGTGACTTTATGACAGCAACCAGTACCCTCCAGCCGACTCGGGCCGAGCCGCGACTCACGGCGAAGGGTGAGGCAACGCGGGCACGGATCGTCGAGATCGCGGCGGAGCTGATCATCGCCCAGGGGGTCGCTGGCACGAGCATCGAGGACGTCCAGCGCGCAGCGGGGGTGAGCGCGTCACAGCTTTACCATTACTTTGGTGACAAGCGAGGCCTCGTGCACGCTGTCATCGAGTTCCAGGCAGACGCGATCCTCATCAACCAGCGCCTGCGAACCGACCGGCTCGACAGCTTCGAGGCGCTCCAGGCCTGGCGCGACCGGCTCGTGGCAGCTCAGGATCGCCGGGGCTGCCTGGGCGGCTGCGCCATCGGCTCGCTCGCGAGCGAGCTTGCCGACAGCCAACCGGATGCCCGTGAGCACCTCGTGAACGCGTTTGCGCGCTGGGAGGCCCCGATCAGCGAGGGGCTCCGGGCGATGCGCGACCGCGGTGAACTGCGTGCGGATGCCGACCCTGACGGCCTCGCGGTGGCCCTCCTCGCCGCGGTCGAGGGTGGGGCGCTCCTGACCAGGACCAGGCGCGAGACCAAACCCCTTGAGATCGCCCTCGACACGATGATCGGCCACATCCGGTCGCTGTCCACCGCGGCTGGCTAAGGAAATAGGATCACCTTGCCACTGACCGTTCTCGACTCGGCCAGTGTGAGAGCGGCCACCACCTCGGCGAGAGGGAACCGGGCGGCAATGTTGGCTTTCACGGTGCCGTCCAGCAGGAGGGCGAACACTTGACCGAGGTCCTCCTCCAGGTGCTTTCGGAACCGCGCTGGCCTGCGCTTGTGTCCGGCCCACAGGTCGTAAAAGGTCGCGCGGCGACCGTTGGGGAGCAGATTCCAGAGCGCGATGTGGCCGATCGCCTTCGCGAACGGCATGAGAAGTCCGCCCGTGCCACCGACCTCGGCGATGATCGAATAGCAGACGAGCACCCCGCCTGGTGCCAGCAGGCCGAACGATGTGCGTGCCATCTCCCCTCCAACATTGTCGAAGACGGCGTCCACACCATTGGGTGCGAGTTCGAGCACTCGCGCGGCGAGGTTGGGGTCGTTGTAGTCGACCGGGTCGACGCCCGCCGCACGGAGGGCGTCGTGGTGACGTGGTGACGCCGTTCCGATCACCCGCACGCCGGCGTGCTGGGCGAGCTGAATCAGGATGCCGCCGACTCCGCCGTTGGCTCCGTGCAGCAAGACCGTCTGCCCCGCCTTCACTCGCGCCGAGCGGTGCAGCATCTGCCAGGCCGTCACTCCGTTGACGACCACGGTTTCCGCGTCGGCCGGGTCAATCCCGGCCGGGACGACAATACTGTCGCGTGCCGCGACGAGTGCGTGGCTGGTCCATCCGCCCGTCTTGGTCAGAGCGGCAACCCGCTGCCCGATCAGGGATGGGTCGGTGCCGGCGCCGGTTCGGAGGACCACTCCGACCACGTCGTAGCCGGGGACGAACGGGAACGCGGGCTGCCCGAAGTAGCGGCCGCGGCGCATCGATTGCTCAGCGAACGAGATGCCCGTCGCCTCGACGGCGACGAGCAGTTGCCCCGGCCCCGGCTCATCGAGCGTCACGCGCTCGATCAATAGACCCTCGGGCTCGACGAGGCCGGGCAGCACCACCTGGGTGGCGGTAACCGGCTGTGGGGTTGTGGTGTTCGACATGGTCTTCTCCAGATCTTGTTATGTTACTGATTGGTCAGTCACTTATTTGGGTATGAATGAAAAATCGTGGCCCTCATCGATGTCACGGCCTGGGGTTCGCGTCGCTGTGACGGATGCCGTCACTCACGGTGTCCGCCCAGGCTTCGTTGACGCCGGAGAGGTCAGCCAGAACGACCAGGTGGCACAGCTGCCCGTAGGCGATGAATCGTTGCACGCTCGCCGCATCCGCCCCCGACAGTCTCGAGACAGCACGCACAACATTCGCGATGCCACGACGCACGGCATCCTGGACTTCGGGAACATCGCACGCGCTCTGAGCATGCACCTGCAGCATGATCAGGTCGCGGTCGCGAATCAGGTCGACATAGGCGCCGGTCATATGGTCCAGGATCTCGGCCGGACCGGCCGCTCCTGCAGTCTCCCCTCCCTGCACGAGGGCTTCGCAGACGCGGGCGTAACAGTGATCAACGGTCGCGACGAAGAGGCCGACCTTACCCGGGAACAGTCGGAACACGTACGCCGGAGACACGCCCGCCGCCTCGGCAACCGCAGCGACCGGTGTGGCGTGAAAACCCGCACGGGAGAATACCGTGACGGCTCGCGACACGATCTTGGCGCGTTGCGCCTCTGCCGTGGACCGGGAAGGTGCGGTTTTTGCGGCGACGGTGGGTGACATGTAACTGATTGAACACTCACAAGTGTGAATTGTCAAGTGGAGTCTTCGCGGACGCGCCAGGGTTGGGCTGTCCACGGGAGCGATCACGCGTCCAAAGAGTGGGGACCGCCTCTTCTGGCTCGACGACCCTGAGTTCGACCGCCAAAATCGGCAGGTGGATCGGGAGTCCGACAGGGTTCGCGCTGCGAGGTAGCGCTTCACGCCTCGTACGGCAACGAACCACGGATCGCCTGTCGTGGTAAATTCAGGATGAACTGCGGCGATTTACCCCGATGTGCATGTTGATGCCCATCCGTTTCATGCGTCATTGCTGGCACAGCCGCCTGCTTAGGTGAGCACGGCGTACGCCTCGAGTTCGACGAGCACGTCGGCTTCGAACAAAATGTCCACACCGATGAGCGACGCCGGTGGCATTGGCTGAGGCAGACCGAGCTCCCTGGCCACGAGTTCGACGCCTGTCATAAAGTCGCCCATCTTCTCTGGCGACCACTGGGTGACGAAGAAGCGCAGACGCACGACGTCGGCGAAGGTCGCACCCGCGCCGGCGAGCCCACGGGCGGTATTGCGCAGCGCCTGAGCGACCTGCCCGGCCAGGTCGTCGGCCATCTGGTCAGTGTCGGGGTCGCGGCCGATCTGCCCAGCGACGTGCACGTGGCGGCTGCCCGTCGCGACGGAGACGTGGGAGTAGGGCACGGGCTGGAGCATGCCCTCGGGGGATAGCAGTTGCACGGTCATAGATTTTCCTTTGTTCGAGCGAGTAAGTACCCCATTTCTACCTGGTGCATGAAGGGAACTTCAACGAGACTAGGTGTTATGAAAGAAACCTCCCACCCCGACGCTGCCCTCCTTCAGGTCGATGCACCGCACCGCGAACTACTCGACCAGGTTCTCGACAAGTGGTCGCTGCAGGTACTCGATGTGCTGTGCGGCCACCCCCGGCGCTTCAACGAGCTGCGCCGCGAGATCCCGGTCGTCGGGCAGAAGTCGCTCACCGCTACGCTGCGTCGCCTCGAGCGCAACGGCATGATCGAGCGCCACGTGATCAGCACGCGTCCCCTCGCCGTCGAGTACCGGGTCGCCCCGCTTGGCGACACGCTCAATGAGCTCATTGACGCGCTGCTGCGCTGGACGACGGCGAACATGCCGGAGGTGGCGCGGGCACGGGCACGGTTCGACGACGACGACGAGAACGAGGACGAGTAGTCGCGGCGCCTAATCCTCGCGGACCACGCCAGCGCAGTGGTTCTGGATGGCGATATCGGTGCGGTCCTCGAGGATGTCGAACACCACAAACGGAGCGTCCGCTACTTCGCGATCGTGGATGTGATCGGGCGCGATCCGCCCAATCCGTCGATCTGTATGACATCCGGTGACCCCATCAATCGTCTCGCCGTACTCGTTCTCGGAATGGAGAACACCGAGGAATCGTTGCGACGCGTCGCACGGGTCGGCGAGGCGGGACCACTGTTTCGTGGAGCAAGCGGCTTGGCCATCCTCGCTGCCTTGTCCGCCGAGGACGTTGCCGGTGTTGTAACCCGTGCAGCCGCGGAACCTGACCGCAACGTCGTGCTGGCCCAGGTGGCGCGCGTTCGGGAACTGGGCTGTGCCATCTCCCACGGGGCGAACCACCCCGGGGTGAATGGCATCGCCGCCGCCGTCGGATCAACCAGCGCAACGGCGCACACGACCAGCATCGCCGTGTCCGGCCCGGCCTCTCGCTGGGATGACAGCAGGATGCTCGCAAACGCACGAACTGACCTCTTAGTTACAACATCCAATCGGAAAGAATCCCATGACAAGCAACCTTGAACCCACTGACCCGTCCGGACCAACAGGCCAACTTGCAAGCTGGTTGGCGAATACGACGCTGGACGATATTCCCTTGGAAGTGCGCGATCGTGCGCGCTACCTGACGCTGGACGGCATCGGATGTTTGCTTGTCGGCGCCCAACTGCCCTGGCCTCCGTAGGGTACGTCGGCGTCAAGCGCGTCTTCGAGCGTGAATACGGAGGATTTCTGTCTGTGTTCGGAGAGGGACACGATCCAGACCCCTCGCAAATCGCCGCTGGCCTCGGCAGCCGCTGGCGCACCATGCGCTACGGCATCAAGCCGTACGCGTCGATGGGCGGCCTCCACGCCGCGATCGACGATGTTCTCGCTCTCGAGACGCATACGCCCATCGATGTCACATCCATCAGAGAGATTCGCGTAGATGTAAGCGACGCCGTATTTCACCACGGCGGCTTTGACATTCAGCGACCCTTGATCCCGATCACGGCTCAGATGAGTCTGAAATACACGGTACCGGTCGTGCTGCTCGATGGCGCAGCTCTGATCGACCAGTACGAACCCGATCGGATCAACCGCGACGACGTCTGGGATCTCATCGAAAAAGCAACGGTGACCCATGACCCCGACTTTGACGGATCGACGTACAAGACTCGAGTGCGAATCACTATGGAAGACGGTAGTTGCCGAGAAAAGATAGTCGACAAGCCCACGGGCAGCCTCGGCAATCCGCTGAGCGACGACGAGATCGTAGCGAAATACCGAATGCTTACCGAACACATCATCGACCACGATCGCCGTCAGGCCATCCAGGATGCCGTTCTGGGCCTCGAACAAAATGAGAATGGGCCTCGCGACCTGATGGCGCTGCTTGCACCGACCGTGGGAAGTGCGCTTGCTTTTCCCACTGACGTTGTGAACGCGGTCGAGGGGTGACTCGCGGGCCATCTGGCCGGGTGAACGGTGTGGTTTGGACGATAGGTCGGACAGGCCTGCCACACCGTCCGCCCGTTAACGGCGCACGCGACGTTGTAGATCTGCGGTGGTGCCGTGGGTCCACAGAGTTCACGGGTTCAGCGGCCGAGCGCTACTTCCGCCAGAACTACCCCGGTCTCGGTTTGGCGAACAATCCCGAGGGACCGTACGGCGTCGACGGCGCCGTCAATCTCTGACGCGCTCTGGGCGCTGAGCAATACTATCCAGTCCCAGGGCCCGGACATTTTATAGGCGGTCTGCGCTGCCGGCACCGCCTTAAGCGACCGGGTGACCTCGTTCGCGGGAACGTGTCGGCTAAGCGAAACGAGAACGAAAGCCTGAAATGGGACCGTCTGTTGGTCGTGGCCGAGGGCGATCGTAAATGCTTTAATCACTCCGGTTGCGGTGAGCCGGTCGATTCGTCGTTTCACCGCCGAGCCGGATAGATGTACCTCGGTGGCCAATTCGCCGAGTGTCGCGCGTCCGTCGATCGTCAGAAGCTCAACGAGGCGGGAGTCGATTTCGTCCATACGCAACAATGTCACTGATCACGCAAAAGAACGCCGCGCACCGACGAGCAGGCTGTCGCTAACCTGAAGTTCGGCGGTCAGATTGCGCCGGCCCACCACCCACGAAGGGACCCCGATGAAGATCACCGTTTGTCAGCTCGACAACCGCTCGACGGCACGCGAGGAGGTGTGGAGCCTGCTTGCCGCCCACGTCGAGTCCGCTCGGCCCGATCTGCTCGTTCTGCCTGAGATGCCGTTTTCCGACTGGCTCGCGAACGACCGGCCGACACCGGATGCTGCGGATCGCTGGGCCGCCGCGGTGGCCGAGCAACACCGCGTCCTGACCGAGATCGAGGGGTGGAATGCGGGTGCGGTCCTCGGCACCCGGCCCATCCTTCGCGACGGCACGAGCCGTCGCAACGAGGTCTTTGTAGCGACCGACGGGCAGCCGGCGCGGGGCATCCGCGAGAAGTACTACCTCCCCGATGAAGCTGGATACTGGGAGGCCAGCTGGTATGACCGCGGAGCGCTGGAATTCCCACAGACCCGGGTAGCCGGCGCCAGCATCGGGGTGCAGGTCTGCACCGAGCTGTGGTTTTTCGAATGGGCGCGCCGACTCGGCCGTGAGGGAGCCGACATCGTGGCCGTACCACGCGCGACTCCGAGAACGTCGACGAGCAAGTGGCTGGCCGGCGGTCGCTCGGCGGCGGTCACCTCGGGGGCTTTCTGTGTCTCATCGAACCTGGGCAGCCCGCTGGACGACGCCGAGGGATTCGGCGGTTGCGGATGGATCATCGATCCCGAGGGAAACGTGCTCGCGACGACTTCGGAGGATGACCCGTTCGCGACCGTGGAGATCGACCTTGCGGATGCCCGTGCCGCCAAGTCGACCTACCCCCGCTATGTAGCCGAATAGCTCTCTGCAGCCGGGAAGCGGAGCATCCGCCCCCGACAGTCGGGGGCGGGCGCAGGGCCAGCACCTCGCCGATGCGGGCTCTGGTGCCGCGCCTGCGGGGAGGTGGTCCCGCTGGGCCTGATCGCCGGATTCGCTCTCGGCGCGTACCAAACCGCATGGAACCGCGCCACCAGGATCGGCGGTGCCTGGATCGAGACAGTGCCGCTCTGGGGCTTCAAGCTGGTCTCGTACTCACCCTCATCGGGGCAAGCGTCCCGGCCGTCCTCGTGATCGGACGGCCGTCCAACGCCCGAGTCACCCGAACGATCCACCGCCGACTCCAGGGCGCTAGATCTTAGAAGAGCACACGAACCGCTTTCGTGCCGCCCCATCCCTAAGCCTGAATCCACCGATCGACGTGAGGTTCTGACGGCGCGTTAAACCGAGAATGCCCTTCTGATCAGGTAAAATAGGACTTGTCTAGAGTTCAACGTTACCAAGCAGAGGGGCATCTCGTAGATGCAAGTTTCCCACACCAACCGCGCCGTTTCTGCATCATTCACCGACCCGAATCTTGTGTCGTTCGCTGGGTTGGTCCCGATCATGAAATTGGCCGCCCGTGCGTGATTGGCGACCTTGGCTGATCACTGGTTGACCGTCCCCACCGATAAGGGCGCGAATGCCGGCTTGAAAGTCACCTCTCTGGTCGGCGGGATGGTCGCTGGCGCGGACTCGATCGACGACCTCGCGATTCTTCGCCACGGCGGCATGCGGAAGGTCTTCACCAACTGTTACGCGCCGTCGACGTTGGGATCGTTCCTGCGCGAATTCACGTTCGGTCACGTCCGGCAACTCGACGCCGTCGCCTCACGCTTCGTGCGGGTCCTGGCCGCTGAAACCCCGTTGCTCGTGCACGACACGGACGGCTATGTCTTCCTCGATGTCGACGACACCATCATCGAAGTCCACGGATACCAGAAGGAAGGCTCTGGCTACGGGTACTCCGGGGTGCGCGGCCTCAACGCCATCCTCGCGACAGTCAAGACCGACGTATCAGCGCCGATCATCATCGGCCAGCGACTGCGCCGCGGTGCCTGCGGATCACCGCGCGGCGCCGCCCGCCTGATCAGAGACGCCCTCGCCACGACCAAACGGCTCCGCGGAGCCGACAAGGCACGCGTGCTCTTTCGTGCCGACTCTGCCTTCTACGGTCACCGCCCGCATGGACCCCGCCATCAAACGAGCAATCGGAACGATCCCCGACAACGCCTGGACAGCGATTGAATACACCAACGCGATCTACGACGAAGGCACGAAAACGTGGATCAGTAACGCCGAAGTCGCCGAGGTCCCGTTCACCGCGTTCACGTCCCGCAAGAAGAGCGAGCAGATCACCGGGCGCCTGGTCGTGCGGCGAATTCTGGAACTGAACAGGAAAAACGTCGACCAGCCGACCCTGTTCGACACCCACCGGTTCCACGCATTCTTCACCACCAGCACTCTCGACACCGTCACAGCCGACAAAACTCACCGCGCCCACGCGGTGATAGAGCTCGTGAATTCCGACCTGAAGAGCAGCGCTCTGGCGCACCTGCCCTCAGGCGTTTTCACTGCCAATGCGGCCTGGCTGGTCCTGGCCGTGATGGCGTTTAACCTCACCCGCGCTGCTGCGACGATCGCGGGAAACGGTCTCGCCCGAGCAACCACCGCAACGATCCGCCGGAAGTTTGCCAGCGTCCCCGCCAGGATTTCCTCCTCCGCACGGCGCATCACTCTGCACCTGCCCGAACATTGGCCCTGGGAGAAACCCTGGACGGCCCTGTTCAATCAGAACTTCCGCCCGCGACGACCCGACCCCACCTGACCAACCAGCCGTTAACAGCATCAACAGGAGCACCAGTGGAACACCCGGGCCGCGAGTCCCGGACCTCACCCGCGCCGGAAACTCGGCAAGCTCGCCAAACCGAAAACAGGATCCACTCAGAGGCCGACCGGTGGATTCAGGCTAAGTGGGACGACGAACGGGACATCCGCATCGGAGTCGACAATCTGCACCTGGGGCTCGCGAACCCAAACCAACCGATTCTCGCCGACGGCCCGAATGTGGATGGCCACTCACTCTGCATTGTCTGCATAGGGCTGAAAACTGGGCAAAAGGAAAGTCCTGATCATCAGGTTTTTATTGCGGGCGAAACGGCTAGGGTGCCGGGACTCGAACCAAGATTATTCGCATCTTTTTCACGCGCGAGCCCAACCGAATCCACGTTCGCCGCAGCCTTCTGACATCCGAGTCGGTTAGCGTTTTCGCCGATTAAACGGCAAACAAGTCCGCGCGATGCCCGCAGAAATTACCCCGCCGCAATACGTAGACGATCACTCACTTGCGCGTTTGTGACACGCAAAGTGGCACTCATCGGCGAAAGAACGCCATCGCGTTGTGAGAAAATAGCCTCTCATCAGCATAAAGCTGGGGTACCTGGACTCGAACCAAGAACAAATGAACCAGAATCATCCGTGTTGCCAATTACACCATACCCCAATGCCTAATCCGAAGACCGGGCCGAGTAGCAGCCTAGCCCACTTGGGCTGGAGAGGCCAAACCGGGTGTCCCCCGGCGAGTCGAAGCCCCTACCGGCCCCGCTGTCAGGCGTGCATCACCACCGCGAGGGCCCGATCGAGGCGATCCAGGGTCTCGGCCTGGCCCAGAATTTCCATGGATTCAAAAAGCGGCGGCGAGATCTTGCGGCCCGATAGCGCGACGCGCAGCGGTCCGAACGCGACGCGCGGCTTGAGCCCCAGCCCCTCGATGAGGGTTTCGGCGAGCAGCGCATGCACTCGGTCGGTGTTCCATTCCGATTCCGGAATACCTTCCAGCGCCGTGCGAGAAGCACCAAGAATGTCGGCGGCGTTCTGTGGGAGGGAGGCGAGCGCATCCGCTTCGAGAACGAGGTCTGTACTGCTCACAAAGAGAAAACCGAGCATGGCGGGCGCTTCGCCAAGCAGGGCAATGCGCTCCTGAATGAGCGGGGCGCCCTGGGCGAGCATGGCCAGGTCGGCGTCGGTCGGCGTCTCGCCGAGCACGCCAGCGGTCACCAAATAGGGAACGAGTCGGGCGGCAAAGTCAGGGGCGTCGAGCTGACGAATGTGATCACCGTTAATCGATTCGGCCTTTTTGAGGTCGAAGCGGGCCGGATTCGGGTTGACGTTGACGACGTCGAATGCGGCCGTGAACTCTTCGATCGAGAACACGTCGCGGTCGTGCGAGAGCGACCAGCCCAGCAGGGCGAGGTAATTAAGCAGGCCCTCGGGGATAAATCCGCGGTCGCGGTGCAGAAACAGGTTCGCCTCGGCGTCACGCTTGGAAAGCTTCTTGTTCTTGTCACCCATGACGTAGGGCAGGTGACCGAAGCGAGGAATGAAGGTGGTCACGCCAATGTCAATGAGCGCGTGGTACAGCGCGATCTGGCGCGGTGTCGATGAGAGCAGGTCCTCGCCGCGCAGCACGTGCGTGACTCCCATGAGCGCGTCATCGACCGGGTTGACGAAGGGGTAAAGCGGATGCCCATTCGGGCGCACGACCACAAAGTCACTGAACGAGCCGGCCGGGAAGGTGATCTCACCGCGCACGAGGTCGTCGAAGGAGAGCTCGGTGTCGGGTACCCGAAGGCGCAGCGCCGGAGAGCGGCCCTCGGCGCGGTAGGCGGCCTTCTGCTCCTCGGTAAGGTCGCGCTCGAAGTTGTCGTAGCCCATTTTCGGATCACGGCCGAGGTCGCGGTTGCGGGCCTCGATCTCTTCGCCGGTGACGAAGCTCTCGTAAATGTGGCCACTCGCCTTGAGCTGCTCAATGACGCCGCGGTAGATGTCGTAGCGCTCGGACTGACGGTACGGCGCCTGGGGTCCGCCGACGTCGACGCCCTCGTCCCAGTCCAGTTTCAGCCAACGCATGGCCTCGACGAGCTGCAGAAAGCTCTCTTCGCTGTCGCGGGCGGCGTCCGTGTCTTCGATGCGAAAGATCATCGTGCCGCCGGTGTGCCGGGCATAGGCCCAGTTGAACATGGCGGTACGAACGAGGCCCACGTGGGGCGTTCCGGTCGGCGAGGGGCAGAACCGCACGCGAACATCGGTTCCGGTGGCGGTAGAAAACGGGTGTGCAGTGGTGTCAGACATTACTCATGATTCTAGTTGCGTGAGCCCTGCCGCCTCGCGTTCCGGGCCCTGGCCCGCAACCTGGGCCCGATTTTCTCGGCTGCGCCCGCGTTCACAAGGTGGATTTAGACGCGAAAAGCGCCATGAGCGCGCGTAGCGTTGCGGCCAGCGCAGGAACGCGCTCAGCTCCGGCGGCGGTCACGGCGTGCAGGGTGCGATGGTCGCGGCCGGTAGTGGCGCGAATCGAAACGCCCGGCCGTGCGCCGACGGACTCGATCGCGAGGGCCGGCAGCAATGCCACGCCGATGCCGGCCTCGACGAGCCCGAACACGGCGGCGACGTTGTCGGTCTCGTACGAGATACGCGGAGCGAATCCGCGGCGATCGCACAGGTCGAGCAAGTGACCGCGGCAGCGCGGGCAGCCGGCCACCCAGTTCTCATCCGCGAGGTCGCCGAGGTCGATCGGTTTGGCAGCACCGGCCAGTGGATGCCCGACCGGCAGCACCAGCATCATCTCGTCTCGTCGCAGGGTAGCTACGCGCAACCCCTGCGCGCTCGCCCGGTGCGGATCTACCCGGTCCCCCGGGTAGCTGAACGTGATGGCCAGGTCGGCGCGATTCTCGCGCACGGCGGTGACGGCCTCTGGCGGTTCGGCCTCAAGATAGGTGATGTTGATCTGGCCATGCTGTTCTTTCATGCGCGCCAGCAGGCTCGGCACGAGGGTAGCGGATGCCGACGGGAACGCCACGAGACGCACCAGCCCCGCGCGAAGCCCCTGCAGTTCGGCGATTTCGCCCGCCGCTGCATCGAGCGCGGTGCCGACGGTCACGGCGTGCCGGGCCAACACGAGGCCCGCTTCGGTGAGTCGAACGCCTCGGCCGACCCGCTCGATCACCGCGAGGCCGAGCCGCTGCTCGAGCCGCTTGAGCTGTTGGCTGACGGCAGGCTGGCTGTAGCCGAGCGAGGCTGCGGCCGCGGTGATGGAACCGCTTTCGTGCACCGCACGCACAACGCGCAGGGCATGAGCATCAACGTCCGGGCTCGGCATCATGGGCTAATCATAACTTCCGCCTATGGATTGCATCGAATACTGGCCGTTGTCGCATGAATGCAAGGCGGCCACACTGGAGTCATGACCTCCGCACCGACTCGCACGAGCACCGTGCCCCTGGCCGAAGCGCGCGGTCGCTATACCTCGGGGCGCGGCTACCTCGCCGCCTGCACCCTCGGGCTGCCGACGATCGACACGATCGCCGCGATGCGGGCCGACACCGAGGTCTGGGCCCGCGGAGACGCCTGCGCCTCCCGCTACGGTGAGACCGTTGAACGCGTGCGCTCCGGCTACGCCGACCTGGTGAACGTCACGCCAGAGCGGGTGGCGATTGGTTCACAGACCTCGGTAATGGCTGGCATGGTCGCTGCGAGCATCCCCGATGGCGCCGAAGTCGTGCTTCCGCGCGGTGATTTCAGCTCCATGGTGTTTCCGTTCCTGGCGCAGGCCCACCGCGGCGTGACCGTTCGGCAGGTCGCCTTAGCCGATTTGGCCGAGAGCCTCAGCGAGAATACTTGGCTCGTGGCCTTCTCCCTCGTGCAATCCGCCACCGGAACCCTCGCCGACACCGATGCTATCCGCGCCGCCGCGCTAACAACGAACACCTTCACCCTGTGCGACACGACCCAGGCCGCCGGGTGGATGCCGGTCGACGCGTCACTCTTCGACGCGACCATCTGCCACAGCTACAAGTGGCTCGGCGCCCCGCGCGGCGTCGCCTTCTTCACGGTCAACGATGCATTTGCTCTCGAGCTGCACCCGATCAACGCCGGCTGGTATGCCGGGGACGACCTGTGGGCATCCTGTTACGGACCAGCCATGACACTCGCACCCACGGCACGCCGCTTTGACGTATCACCGGCCTGGCCGGCCTGGGTTGGTGCCGAGCCGGCCATCGACATGTTCTGCAGCATCGACATGGCCGAGGTACGCGCGCACTGCATCGGCCTGGGCAATGCCCTGTGCGACCGCCTCGACCTGCCCCGCCTCGACCAGGCCATCATCAGCTGGCCGGATGCCGATGGCCGCGACCTCGCCCGTCTCACCGCCGCACAGATCACGGCTTCGGGCCGGGCGGGGCGGGCCCGCGTCGCCTTCCACCTCTTCAACGACGATGACGATGTGAACCTCGCCGTAGCGGCCCTGCGACCCTAACCAAAATATGGAGCGCCGAACCCACGAGCGCTTCGAGTCGTTACTGCTTCTGAGCGACAGCCTTAATGATGGCCCCGGCGAGGTCGGCCGACGAAGCGGGGTTCTGGCCAGTAAAGAGATTGCGATCAATCTCAAGGTGCGCAGCGAACGACTCGCCAGCAACAAAGTCTGCGCCCAGTTCAACGAGTCGGCTCTGCACCAGCCACGGCGCTTTCGGCGCCAGGCCACCGAGCGTTTCTTCGGCGTTGGTGAAGCCGGTCATGCGGTAGCCAGAAAATGGCCAGCTGCCATCAACGCGTTTGGCTGCGAGCAGGGCGGCGGGTGCGTGGCACAGCACACCGACTATGCGACCGGTGTCGAGGGCTTCGGTAAGAATGCTCCCGGAAACGGCATCAACCGCGAGGTCTTCCATTGGTCCGTGGCCACCAGGGTAGAAGACCACGTCGTAGTCGCTGACCGTGACGTCCTCTAGGCGAAGTGGTTCATCGAGCTGGTCCGAAATGGTTCCAATGTAGTCAATGATGTGCCCAACGCGCTCTTCTCCCCCCGCAGCATCCGCTCGCAGACTGACGGCATCAATGGTGGGAGCTACTCCACCCGGCGTGGCGATGCTGATCTGATATCCGGCCGCGCTGAACAGCCGGTGCGGCTCAGCGAATTCCTCAGCCCAGTAACCGGTGGGGTGCAAGCTGCCATCGTTGAGGGTCCAGTGGTCAGCGGCGCTGACGACAAAAAGTACGTTGGTCATGTGGTCTCCAATAGTGATCGGGTCGGGACGTGTGTTTTAGAGTGCTGAAACGGAGTCGCCCGTGCGGACGACCATCTTGCCGGTGTTCTCGCCGCGCATGAGGCCGAGGAACGCATCGACGCTGTTCTCAACCCCGTCTACGACGGTCTCATCGAAGACGATCTCGCCCGAGGCGAGCCAGTTCGCCATTTCAGTGGAAAATGCCGGGAGAAAGCTCCAAAAGTTTCCCACCGTGAAGCCGGTGAGGGTCAGCCCCCTGGTCACGATATTTGAGAGGTTGTTCGGGCCCGCTGGGGCATCCTCGCTGTTGTAGAGGGAGATTGCGCCGCACATAGCGGCACGCCCGCCGTCGTTGAAGGAGTCCAGGGCCGCCTCAAGGTGCTCACCGCCTACGTTGTCGAAGTAGACGTCGATGCCATCGGGTGCCGCAGCTGCGAGTTGGCGCTTAATCGCACCATCCTTGTAGTTAAAGGCGGCATCGAACCCGTACTTGCTGGTGAGAAGGGCCACCTTCTCGGCCGAGCCGGCGGAACCGATCACGCGCGTGGCGCCCTTGAGCCGCGCGATCTGACCGACCATACTTCCGACTGCCCCTGCCGCACCCGAAACGAAGACGGTGTCGCCCTGCTTCAACTTGGCGACTTCGAGTAAACCAACGTAGGCGGTGAGGGCCGTCATGCCGAGCACACCGAGGTAAGCCGAGAGCGGAACGCCGGGGAGTTCGGGAACGACGCGAAAACCGGCCCCGCCCTCCTGCGCCAGGTCGCGCCAGCCGTACTGGTGAGAGACAGCGTCGCCCACCGCAAAGGCGTCATTAGCGGATGCGACGACCCGGCCAACAGCCCCGCCGGTCATGGTTTCGCCGAGCGCGAACGGCGGCACGTAGCTCTTTACGTCATTCATCCGACCGCGCATATAGGGATCAACAGAGATGAACTCATTTCTGACTCGAACCTGTCCCGATTCAAGCTCCGGCAGGTCAACACTCACCGTTCGAAAATCCGCCGCCGTTGGCCAGCCAACCGGACGATTCACCAACTGAATCTGGGTACTGACGTTGGAAACTGCCATGGTGGGCTCCTCTGCTAGTTTTGTAACGATCGTTTTACTATATAGTGAACCTATCGGTACACAAAATTTGATCCACAGAACCAGGAGTCAACATGGGGCGGCTACAGACCTTCGACAACACTGTGGTCGTACAAGCTGCCCGCGACCTGTTCTGGAATAAGGGCTACGAGGCAGCATCCCTGGCCGATCTGGAAGCGGCGACCGGCCTGGGTCGGTCCAGCCTGTACCACGCCTTCGGAAGTAAGCGGGGCCTCTTTGATGCCGCGGTCGCTGACTACCTCGAGACGGTCATCCGCCCCCGCCTGACCGTGCTGCGCTCGGGGGCTACAGACGCCAGCGCGCTTCTGGAGTATTTCGATAGTCTGGCACGCTCGACGGCCAATCTCGCCGACGATTCCCTCCGAAGCGGCTGCCTGCTGGTCAATTGCGCGGCGGGCCTTGCCGCTCACGACGACCCGGCCCGTGCTGTCGTCGAGAGCTACCGCAGCGAGTTGACCGGTGCCCTGCGCTTGGCGCTCGCGTCTGCCGGGCTGGCGCCTGCAGCAGGAACAGCCGGTGGCGCTGCCGCCGCCAAGGGCGATGTCGCCCACAGGGATGGTGTTAGTGACGCAGCGAAGAGCAGTCTCGACGAGCGGGTGCGCACCCTGGCGTCCCTGTCGATGAGCGCGATGCTGGTGGCCAGGGTAAATCGCAACGAGGCGGTCGCACTACTGAACACGGCGTCGAATCAGATCCGAGTGTGGTTCGCAAACTCCGACCGCTGAGAAACTCAGACCGGGCGTACGGCGGGATTGACGAGAGCTCCAATGCCGGCGATCGACATGGTGACCGTGTCTCCGTCGACAACAGCGGCGGGGGCTTCTAACGCTCCGGTCAAAATTACGTCTCCGGGCAGCAGGGTGAACACGCTCGAGGCGAAAGCCACGAGCGCGGCTATGGTGTTTTCCGTTGTTGCATCGTGTTCATCAAGGTCAACCGCCTGAAACTCCTCATCGTTGATGAGCCCACGCAATGGCGTCGCTGCATCGTCGAATTCAGTCTCAATGATCGGTCCGAGCGGCAAAAAGGTATCAAAACCGCCGGCACGAGTCGCCGAAATCCCGGCAAGATCGGCGGCGGTGACCACGGTCGCAACCGTGTAGCCGAAGACGCGGCTGAGGGCATCCGCTGCCGTAACGTTCTTGGCGATCTTGCCGATGATGATGGCCAGCTGGCCGTCGACTTCGACCCGTTCAGAGGCTGCGGGCAGCACGATGGCATCATTCGGGCCGACGACGGCGGTATTGGGCCGGAGCACGAAATCGGGTTCGGCGCCGAGTGCCTGCACCGCCACAATTTTCGAGCGAGGAATCACCGGCGCGAGCAGCTTCACGTCGGCCAGGGCCACCCGGTCGCCGGTCGTGTCAAAACCGGCGAACATGGGGTCGCTGGTGAGCACGACCAGTTCGTCGTCGTCAACGATGCCGAACGCGATGGCGCCCTGATAGCTGTAGCGTGCGATCTTCACGTGTCCCATTCCCGCCCGTCAAGGCCAAAAGCTTCAGTCTAGGCGGGTGAGCCAGCCGTGGCGGTCGGGCAGGCGGCCGTACTGAATATCGGTGAGCTCCTGGCGCAGCGACAGGGTGATCTGGCCGGCCGGGGCATCCGCTTGGCCGATCGTGAAGTCCTTGGCCTTGAGCTGGCCGATCGGGGTGACGACGGCGGCGGTTCCACAGGCGAACACCTCGGTGATGGCACCGGATGCGACACCCTCACGCCACTCCCCCAGCGTCACGTCACGCTCCTCAACGGTCATACCGCGGTCGCGGGCGAGCTGCATGATGCTGTCCCGGGTGACGCCTTCGAGAATAGCTCCCGTGAGGCGGGGAGTAACGAGCGTGTCGGTGCCGTGCACGAAGAACACATTCATGCCGCCGAGTTCATCAATGTGACTGCTGGTCTCGCCGTCGAGAAAGAGCACCTGGGCGCAGCCGTTCTCGTAGGCCTCCATTTGGGGCAGCAGCGACGCGGCGTAATTGCCGCCGCACTTGGCCGCGCCGGTGCCGCCGCGGCCGGCCCGGGAATATTCGGTTGACAGCCAGATCTTCACCGGGGCAACGCCGTCGGCAAAGTAGGCACCGGCCGGGCTCGCGATCACGTAGAAACTCACCTTGTGGGCGGCGCGCACGCCGAGAAAACTCTCATTGGCGATCATGAAGGGGCGCAGGTAGAGGCTGGTTTCGGGAGCGGACGGCACCCAATCGCCGTCGATAGCAACCATCTGCTTCACCGACTCGATGAAGTCCGGAACCGAGAGTTCGGGGAGCGCGAGACGGTGCGCCGAGCGCTGCAGGCGCTCGGCGTTCTTCTCGGGCCGGAAAGTCCAGATGGAGTTGTCGGCGTGCCGGTACGCCTTGAGGCCCTCGAAGATCTCCTGGCCGTAGTGCAGCACCGAGGAGGCGGGGTCGAGCAGCAACGGACCGTAGGGCGTGACGCGGGCGTCGTGCCAGCCGGCGTCGACCGACCAGTCGATCGTGACCATGTGGTCGGTGAAATGCTTGCCAAAACCCGGGTCGGCGAGGATCTCGTCGCGTTCGGCTTCGGCGCGCGCGTCGGTCGACGGAGTGAGAGCAAAAGTCAGGGGGAAAGTCACGGTCATTTCAGTACCTTGTCTGTCAGAAGTGTCACGATGGCATCTCCCACCTCGGCGGTGCTGCGTCGCACGAGAGCCGAGCGTCGTGCCAGGTCGTCGGCCACCGCCTCGTTGACGCGAGCCGCGGCATCCGTCAGCCCGAGGTGGTCGAGCAGCAGCGCCACCGAGAGGATGGCCGCGGTCGGGTCAGCGAGTTGCTGGCCGGCGATATCGGGGGCCGAGCCGTGCACCGGCTCGAACATGCTGGGAAAGCGACCCGTGGGGTTGATATTGCCGGAGGCCGCCAGGCCGATGCCGCCGCTGATTGCCGCCGCCAGGTCGGTGAGAATGTCGCCAAAGAGGTTATCGGTGACGATGACATCGAATCTACTCGGATTTGTGACGAAGAAGATCGTTGCCGCGTCAACGTGCAGGTATTCAACCTCAATCTGGGGGTATTCGGCGGCTACCTCATTCACGATGCGCTGCCACAGGCTGCCGGCGAACACGAGAACGTTGGTCTTGTGCACCAGGGTGAGGCGTTTACGGTCGCGCCCCTGGGCCACCTCGAAAGCATGCCGCACAACACGTTCCACCCCGAAGGCAGTGTTGACGGAGACCTCGTTGGCGACTTCTTGGGCTGTGCCCCGGCGGATGGCGCCGCCGTTGCCCACATACGGGCCCTCGGTTCCCTCCCGCACGACGATGAAGTCGACCACGCCGGGAGATGCGAGGGGGCTTGTCACGCCCGGGTAAATCGTGCACGGGCGCAGGTTCACATAGTGATCGAGCGCGAAGCGTAGGCCGAGCAGCAATCCGCGCTCGATGTTGGCGTCTTTGAGGCGTGGATCGCCCGGAACGCCTCCGACGGCGCCAAGCAGAATGGCGTCGTGCTGCTGGATCGACGCGAGGTCGGCATCCGTGAGCACGTCACCGGTCTTGAGAAACCGAGCAGCACCCAGCTCAAAGGTGCTCGTCTCAATTGTGACGTCATCTCGGGCGGTGACAGCGCCCAGCACCTTGACGGCCTCGGCGACAACTTCCGGTCCAATCCCGTCTCCGGGAATGACTGCGAGTTTGATAGTGCGAGACATGCGGCTCCGAACCAATCAACGAACAACTGAAATACGTATAGTGAAACCTTACCTTTCTCGCTGAACTGCCTAGGCTGGTCACCAGCGCACCACCACAGCACAACCAACGGAAAGAAGGACATCATGAGTATCGGACTGGGAATCTTTCTGCTGGTCGTCGGCGCCATTCTGGTGTGGGCCCTCGACATCACGGTCACCGGAGTGGACCTGCAGCTCGTCGGATACATTCTGCTCGCGGCCGGCGCCCTCGTGACGGTGCTCGGCATCGCGCTGATGACGCGCCGCCGCAATAGCGTGAGCACGACGCGCACCATCGCCGACCCGGCGAACGGCGAGCAGGTCACCCGTCGCGAGAACTCGATCGACGACCTGTAACTAGCGGGCTCGGCGCAGCCGGTTGCGCCAGCGAGCTAAGCTCGGAGATTTTCGCGACACGCCGCGTTCGCTTTCGTGTAGCACGGTGTGTCGCGAATTTCTCCGAGTTTATGCGCCGCCAGTGCTCGTATGCTCGAAGTTTTTCGAGCGTCCCGACTCGCTGGGCCGTAACCTCGGAGATTTTTCGCGGCTGGGCCCGTCAGGAATCGAAACCGGTCGTAATCTCGGAGATTCTCGCGGATGATCGTCCACCCAGCCTGGCGGGTTGCCACCGTGCGCGCTTGGCGTCGGCAACGACGCGCTCAATGGTGGCCAGCGTTGTTTCCCATTCAAACATGACGTGCTTGTGGGTAAGGCGCAATGTTCGTCGACCAAGTCCCTCGGCGAGTAGATCCCGGTCGCGGTCTGCCTGAAACCGGTCAGCCCCGTGCCATTTCTCCCCATCGGTTTCAAGCGCCACAAAGTCGTCAACGACGAGGTCCTCGTCACCGAGCCCGTTAACATGCACCTGGGCGACCACGGAAAACCCGGCGTGACGCAGACGTCGGCGAACCACCGTCTCCAGACCGGAATCCGAGGTGAATTCCATCTCTCGGATACCGCTCTGCAATCGCGCCGGGGCAGCCCGACCAATTTCCTGCACCTGGTCGATAGTCAGATACTCCATGTGCACCGCTGACTCGAGGCAGGCGATCGCATTCTCCTCGTCTAAACAATGGATGGCTTGCCACACCGCATTCATCGGCGAGACGAGCCACGACTGCCCGGCATCCGAGAAGCGCAGTTTGGTCCAGTGCACACGCACCGGCCGACCGGATGCATCCGCAACCTGAGACGCATTGGTATGCAGCGCATTTTCTGCGGCGAGCTCACGTGAGGCGCGATGAGCTCCACCGGGGTGGGCGTGAGGCAACCTGCGCAGGTGAAGATCGAAGCCGAGTCCGGACCAAACTCGTGCCCGCCGAACAGCGCTGACGCAATCGATCTGCGCGCGAGACGAGGCGGCCACACGCTGGTCGGCATCCGAATGGCGACAAATGTAGATCCCCCGAGCCGCGCGCTTAATGACGCCGGAAGCGATCTCGGCTCGAATTCGCCCGGCGCTGACCCCGCGCGAAAACAGTTCATCGCACGTGGCCACGTGTCCCAGCGAGCAGATAACGTGCAATGCCACCATGATGCCAGCGTGCAACGGGTGGACCTCACGAAGGCGACAAACCCCACAACAGTGCACTTCGGAGGCCAGGGGCCAACAGTGGAGGAGCCGCCCCGAACATAATGCGAGCCACCGGATAGGAGAGGAGACCGGTACGAGTGCGCCTTTCCTCGGACAAATTTGCGACTCGCGGCCAGCGGAGTGGCCACATGCGGCGTGTCTCGAAAATCTCCGAGCTTGTGCACTTCCCGCGCGGAGACGGCAGAACGCCCGCGGGGCGCAGCAGCGCACCGCGACTCCCCGGAATGCCCTAGCGGGCCCGGCGCAGCGCGACCAGCGCCACGACGGCCGCCCCGAGCACGAGGGCCACGCCGATCCAGGCTGTGAGGCCGACGCCGCTGTCGAAGGCGTGCCGCGCCGAATCGAGCAGCTGCTCGGCAACCCCGGCGGGTAGCTGCTCGGCCACTGCCACGGCCCCACCGAGCGTTTCGCCGGCGGCCAGCCGCTCGGCGGCAGTCAGCCCCTCGGGCAGCAGCACCGCCGCGCGGTACGACACGGTGAGAATGGTGCCAAGAACGGCCGTTCCGAGCACCGCTCCCAGTTCGTAAGCCGTCTCCGACACAGCGGATGCCGCGCCCGCCTTATCGGCCGGCGCCGTCGCCACGATGAGCTCGTTCGAGACGGTTTCAGCCGCGCCGATTCCGATGCCGAGCAGCACGAAGGCTACGCCAATGGAGAAGGCATCGATCTGCCCGCCGCGCAGGGCGATCGACGCGAACCCAGCGACCGACACCAGCAGCGCGAGCGGCACGACCCGCGACGGTCGCACCCGGCGGGCGATCGGCACGATCAGTAGTCCCGCCACGATCATCGCGGCCAAGCCGGGAACCAGCACGAGTCCGGCCGATAACGGCGAGAGTCCGAGCACGAGTTGCAGGTGCTGCGAGATGAAGAACAGGCACCCCACGAGCGCCGTCACACTGAGCAGGTTGACGCCGACGGCACCGCTGAACGCGCCGCGCCGAAACAGGCCCATGTCGAGCATGGGGTTCGGCACGCGCAGCTGCCGGCGCACAAACCAGACGCCGAGGCCCAAGCCGAGCGCGATCGGGGCCAGGGTGAGCCAGCTCACACCGTGCTCGGCGATGCTCTTGATGCCGTAGACGATCGGCAGCATGGTGCCCAGCGAGAGGGCGATGCTCAGAAAGTCGATGCGTCCGGGGTGGGGGTCACGCGACTCTGTGACCAGAAGTGGCGCCAGCACGAGCAGCGGCAGCAAAACGGGAACGGCGAGCAGAAACACCGAGCCCCAGGCGAAATGTTCGAGCAGAATGCCGCCAACAACCGGCCCGAGGGCGCTGCCGGCCGCGAACCCGGTGGCCCAGATCGCGATGGCGAGGCGACGCTGGTCGCGATCGACGAAGGTGGTGCGCAGCAGCGACAGGGTCGACGGCATCAGCATCGCACCAAAGAATCCGAGTGCCGCCCTGGCAATGATGAGGCCCTCGATGCTCGGGGCGAACGCCGCGAACACCGACACCACACCGAACCCGGTCGAGCCAATCAGCAACAGGCGACGACGCCCGATGCGGTCGCCGAGGCTGCCCATGGGCACGAGCAGTCCGGCCAGTACCAGCGGGTAGATATCGACCATCCAGAGCAACTGCACGCCGGTCGGCAGGGTGGCCGTCGAGATGGCCGGCAACGCAAAATTGAGCACGGTGTTGTCGATCGAGACGAGCAGCACCGGCAGCATCAGCACGGCCAGCGCCCACCAGCGCCGACGGTCGTGCTGCACCGGCAGAGCGGATGACGCGTGCCCGGTTATGCCGGAGCCTGCCAGCTGAGCGCCGCGCGCTGGGACTGCGCGATTACGGGCCGCCTGGGCCTCGGCAGCACGGTCGACTCGGGGTAGCACGACGGAATTGGTGGGAACAGCGGGGACAGACACGATCTCGTTCACTTTCTGGGTTGATTCTCGACCGCCATCGGCGGAGCAACAGCATTTACTGTACCGGCTAGACGGTATAGTTGTCTAGTCCGCTCGTGCCTCACCGACAGTCTGCGTGTTCGTTACCATGGCCCCTATGTCGAAAAATGCCGCTGTGCCATCCGTTCCCACTCGGGATCGGCTGCTCGACGCCTTCGAGGAACTGCTGGTCGAAGGCGGCGAACGCTCCGCCACCCTCGAGGCCGTCGCGGCGGCGGCCGCGGTATCCAAGGGCGGATTGCTGTACCACTTCGCTTCGAAAGACGCCCTGATTGACGGCCTGCTGGCCCGCCTCGACGCGCTCGCCCTCGAAGACGCCGACAACATCCGCACCGCCCCAGCCGGCCAGGTGGATTACCTCATTCGCACATCGGTGCACACCGGCAGCCCGCTTGATCGCGCCTACATCGCCGGCTCCCGGCTCGCGCAGGGGCGGGACCCCCGTGCCGTGCAGGTGCTCACAGAGATTCGTCGACGCTGGCTCTCGGTGATCGAAGACGCCGTGCACGACCCGGATGTCGCGCAGGCGATCATGCTGATCAGCGACGGACTCTACGTGAACAGCTCACTTGCCGAAAACGAACTGGCGCCACAGGATCACACCGATGCGGCAATGACGCGGCTGATCGCCCTGATCGGGCGACTCCTGCCGACCTGAGTCGACACGAAAAAAGCGGGCGCCTGCATGGCAGGCACCCGCTCGCATCCGTTCTGCAGGAACCTACTCGGTGAGGTCGATCTCCACCATAATCTCGGCGTCGATCGCGGTGCGCACGGCGGCGAGTAACCCGGCCGGAACCTCGGAGTCGACGGTCAGCACGCTCAACGCCTTGCCGCCAGCCACGTCACGGGCGACCTGCATGCCCGCGATATTGATGTTGGCGTCGCCGAACTCGCGACCGTAAACCGCGACGATTCCCGGGCGATCCGCGTAGAGCATGACGATGAGGTTCTTAGCGAACGGAACCTCGACGTCGTAGCCGTTGATCTCAACGATCTTTTCGATCTGCTTGGTACCCGTCAACGTGCCCGAAACTGAGACCTGCGAGCCGTCGGCGAGGGCACCGCGCAGGGTGATCACGTTGCGGTACTCGGGCGATTCGGCGTCGGTGAGCATACGCACGGTGACACCGCGCTGCTCGGCTAACAACGGTGCGTTGACGTACGAGACGGTTTCGCTGACCACGTTCGTGAAGATACCCTTGAGCGCGGCGAGCTTGAGCACACTGACGTCGTACTCGACCAGTTCGCCGCGTACCTCGATGTCCACGCTTGTGAGCGGGCTGTGTGCGGCGAGGCCGGAGAAGACCTGGCCGAGCTTTTCCACCAGCGGGATGCCGGGACGCACATAGGGGTCAATGACGCCGCCAGCCACGTTGACCGCGTCGGGAACGAGCTCGCCGGAGAGCGCGAGGCGCACGGACTTGGCCACGGAAACGCCGGCCTTCTCCTGGGCTTCGTCGGTCGACGCGCCGAGGTGCGGGGTCGTGATGATGTTGTCGAGGCCGAGCAGCGGCGAACCGGTAGGCGGTTCGCTCACGAACACGTCGAGGCCGGCGCCAGCGATGGTGCCGGCAACCAGTGCCTCGTGCAGCGCATCTTCGTCGATGAGTCCGCCGCGGGCGACGTTGACGACGAATGCGGTCGGCTTCATCAGCTTGAGCTGTGCGGCACCGATCATGCCGGTGGTCTCCGGGGTCTTCGGCATGTGGATCGTGACGAAGTCGGACTGCGCGAGCAGTTCGTCGAGACTGACCGGGGTCACGCCGAGCTGCTGGGCGCGAGCCGAGGTGATGTAGGGGTCGTAAGCGATGACGTTGGTGCCGAAGGCCTGCATGCGAGCGGTGATGAGCGCACCGATCCGGCCGAGACCGATGATGCCGATGGTCTTCTCGTACAGCTCGGTGCCGGTGTACTTGGAGCGTTTCCACGCTCCATCGGCGAGGGCGCCGGAAGCGGCCGGGATGTGACGGGCCAGGCTCAGGATGTGCCCCACGGTCAGCTCGGCGGCCGAGATGATGTTAGAGGTGGGAGCGTTGACGACCATGACGCCGGCCGCTGTGGCTGCCTTGATGTCGACGTTATCGAGGCCGACGCCCGCACGGGCAATGACCTTCAGGAAGGGAGCAGCCTGGATGGCTTCTGCATCCATTTTGGTGGCAGAGCGCACCAAAACGGCCTGCGCGGTGGCAAGCTCGGCGAATAGCGCGGAGCGATCCGTGCCGTCGACCTGGTGGATGTCAAAGTCGGGCCCGAGGGCATCGACGGTGGCGGGGGAAAGTTCTTCGGCGATCAGGACGACGGGCTTCGACAATAAAATCGGATCCTTAGATTGCAAGTGTCGGCGGCGCGACAGAGGGCGCTACTCAATTTCCACCCTACCGGCTGCACAATAGACCAATGAGCAACGACGTAATAGACGGACTCCAACTGGCGCTGCGCATTGTTCTGGCACTGGTTTTTATCGGGGCCGGTATTACCCACTTTCTGCCCTCGGTGCAGCGCACCATGGCGGCGATGATCCCGCCGCGCCTGCGCCACAGCGGCCTGGCCAGCCCGGTCAATCTCGTGCTGTTCACCGGGATCTGCGAGGTGGTCGGCGGGCTGGGATTGCTCTATCCACCGACCGTGGTGGTCGCGGCCGGGGCGCTCGTGGTGTTCCTGGCGGCGGTATTTCCGGCCAACGCCTACGCAGCGCGGCACCCGAAACGGTTCGGGCGGGTGGCGATCCCGTTTGTTCCCCGACTCATTGCCCAGCTGGTGTTGATGGGACTAATCGTGGTGTCGGTGCTCTAGACGATCAGTCTGGCCAGGCTGAACACCTCGGTAATGTCGAGCGACACGGCGGCGACCGCGCAGAGTCCGACGAACAGGGTTAGGGCCTGCACTCCGAAGGCGCGGTCGCGGCCGAGCCAGTAGGCCAGGGCATAGACCAGCACCGGCAGGAGTACTCCGAAGATGAGCACGGCCCAGCCGAAGCCGCTCAGCTGGGTGTTGAGGGACTGCGCCTGCAGGTTCAAACCGACCAGGTTGCCGATCGCTTCCCAGACGTCGTAGGCGTAGAAGAGTGCCATGAACAGGGCGATGGCTAGCAGAAGCCAGCGCGGGCGCCGGCGGTGCTGCAGCACTGTGGTCTCAATCTCACTCATAGCGGCTGCCCCGATCCGACAAGAAAAGGAAACGGAATCAACACGACAACGCCGAGCAGCAGAAAAACCCACCGCGCGCGCGGCCGACTCATTGTGAGCCAGAACGTCGATCCGAACCAGACCAGCGGTGCCGCCACCGCAAGCCAGCCGCCCAACGACGTCATGAACTCGGCGACCGGGTCAGCCGTGCTGACGACCAGAGACTGGGAAGAGAGACGGGCGGCCGCGATGAACCAGCCGATCGAGTACAACAGGTACATCCCGGCGAGGATCCCCATGCCGACCAGGGCGGCAGAACTCACTGCCGCGCCGTCGGGCTCTGCAGCGTCTGACTGGGCGCCGTCGGATTCGACGGTGTCAGCATCCGCTGTGGTGCCGGCATCCGTCGTGGTGCTGGCACCCGTCGGAGTGCCGGCATCCGTCGGAGTGTCGGGCGCGACCGGGTGGTCCGTCGAAACCTGCGGAATGGTCCATCCCTCTGGCAGGCCGACACGTTCGGTCCTCGCCGAATCGGCGCTTCCCTCCTGCAGCGTCGGGTCGTCGTCACCGGCCCAGTTCAGTGCGTCGTCGTCGCGTCTCGGATTCATTTTTCCAGAGTATCCGGTTGTGGGCCGTGGCTAGCCGAACAGCGGGTTGACGGCCGTGATCAGTTGCTGGACACCCAGAATGATGAAGAGCAGGGCACAGATGCTCAGGGCGATGTTGGTGAACCAGCGGTTGCGCCATTCCTTCGGAATGCGCTTGCCGTTCAGCAGCCCCAGCAGGGTGATGGCGAGGAACGGCATGAACAGCGAGCCGAGCACGCCGTAGGCGAGGATGAGTCCGATCGGTGAACCGAGCAAAAACAGGATCATCGGCGGAAAGGTGAGCCACAACAGGTAGAACTTGAAGTATTTGCCGCCGACCAGCGTGTCGCGGTGACCAGACTTTTTGCCGCGCATGTTGCCCCAGAAGTCGGCGAACATGAGGCTCACACCGTTCCACACGCCGATGATCGATGAGAAGGATGCCGCCCAGAAACCCACCAGGAAGCCGGTTCCGACCACGACGCCGTACTTCTCGTTGAGCACCGTGGAGAGGTCGAGCAGACCCTTGTCACCAGCGCTCAGGGTGATGCCGGCGGCACCGACCACTTCGGCACCAACGATGAGCATCGCGACGACGAAGATGCCGGTCATAACGTAGGCCATGCGGTTGTCGATACGCATGACTTTCATCCAGCGCGGCGTTGACCAGCCCTTTTCGCGCAGCCAGTAGCCGTAGGCGGCCAGGGTGATGGTGCCGCCGACGCCGCCAGCGAGGGCGAGCGTATAGAGCACACCGCCCTCGGGAATGATCGGCACGAGGCCGCGCAGCATGGCCGGAAAGTTGGGTACGGCGATGACGGCGAGACCGACGACAGTGATGAACATGATGCCCACGAGCGCCGCGGTGATCTTCTCGAAGATGGCGTAGCGCCCGAACCAGACCATGGTGAGTCCGGCGAGGCCCATCACGACCGCCCACACCGGCAACGGAAGGGCCGGGAAGAGTGCCGCGAGGGGCAGGGCGGCCGAGGACATGGCGGTGGCACCGTAGACGAAGCCCCACAGCATGATGTACGGGCCGAAGTACCAGGTGGTCCACTTGCCGAGCGACCGCCAGCCCTCGAAGATGGTCTTGCCGGTGGCGAGGGTGTATCGACCGGCGCCCTCGACCAGCACGATTTTGAGAATAACACCGAGGATGACCGCCCAGAGCAGGGCGTAGCCGTAGCGTGAGCCGGCCACAAGGGTGGCGACCATGTCGGCCGCTCCCACACCGGTGGCGGCCACGACGAGTCCGGGGCCAACGATCTTCCACTTGGGAAGTTTTCCGGGCTCGAGGTCGACCGGCGCTACCGGCTTCGAATCGTCGAGGTTCTTGCCTGAGGTCATAGTGTCGGCCTTACGCGAGTGGAGCGGGCGGTCCCACCGGCATCCCTGTGACGGATTACCAGCGACCAAGCTGTGCGTCGGTGCACAGGACCAGAACAACCGGTGGTGACACCGGCGTATTGCTCGACTCTACGTGACCCCTCGACCGCAAAACGTCACTAACACCCCAGATTGGGGGCGAACAGCGCGTTTGTCGCGCCGATACCCGGTGTCGGCTCGCTCAATCCGGCGGAATGTTGTGATTCTGGCGAAACACATTCTGCGGGTCATACTGCCGCTTGAGCGCGACGAGTCGTTTCAGCTCGTCGGCGGCGCTCTGCCACGTTGCCCAGGACGTCGGTTCGCGGAGGTCGATGTCGGGCACCGCCCTCTCGCACAGCGCGTCGATGACGTCTTGGCCGGCCGCCAGGTCGGTCGCAAGCTACGCGAATCCGAACAGCATGAGCGGGGCGTCGCCGAGTTCCCAGTCGGGCGGCGGCACCAGGAACGACACGATCGAGGTGAGTTCGTCGGGCACGGTCGCGGTCCACTCGGCGTAGGCACGGAGGGCCCCCTGCCAGTTGTGCGGCCGGTAGATCAAATTTCTGCAATACACTAGTCGGCGCAGCGGATGCGCTCGAAACGTGAACGAGGAAACCACACCGAAATTGCCGCCGCCGCCACGCACGCCCCAGAACAATTCAGAATTCTCCGTCGAACTCGATCAAATGATCTCGCCGGCGGCGGTCACGAGCTCGACCTCATCGAGGTTGTCGATTGTGAGGCCGTGCCCCGGGTCTGCCACCCGAAGCCTCCGCCCAGGGTGAGCCCGGCAATGCCCGTACCCGACACGACACCGACCGGAACAGCCAATCCTCCTTTGGATCCCGCAATCCATGGTGGCACTCCCTCGCCACCTGACAAGGCATTATTTGATCTGCCGGATGCCCGCGGTCACCGAAAAAGTCCACCCCAGAATGCCCAGCAGGGCAGCGCGTTCGGCGGCGCCGATCACGCCCGGCAGCCAGGTGCTCGCAGCGACGACCAGGAGCAGCCCGGCCAGGGTGAGCGCCGCGCAGGCGACCGCCCACGGCAGCGCCCGCGGCAACACGCGGCGCAGCCACAGCCAGCCAGTCAGCAGCAGAATCGCGACGAGCGCCGTGACAAAGCCGAAGGAGGCCACCGCGAGATGGATGACGCCGACGGTGGTCGACGCGTGCAGGGTACTCTCGTGGGACGCGCTCACGTCGGTGGGAAAGACGGCGAGCACGGCCGAACTGGCTCCCCCCACCAGCAACAGCACGAGGCCGGTGCCGAGCAAGTGATCTCGGCGCGGAGGCGGCAGGGCCCGGCTGGTCAGGGCGATCGCCACGACGGCGGCGGCGCAGAACACCGCGCGGCCCAGAAAGTTGAGGTTCATCACCCAGCCGTACGGGCCGACGGCGAGATTGCTTTCGGCGTCGCTGATCGGGCTGTAGTGCGGCGGCAGAAACTGCAGAACCACGTCGATGAGCACGTAAAGCACGACGCCCACCATCGCAACCGTCGCGCTCCACCGTCGCCACCGGCGGGTGCCTGTGTCGTGCGCTGCCATGCGACCATCCTTCAGAAAAAAACGAAGGGACCCTCGCGAACGAGGGCCCCTTATGTCATGCGGATTGGTTCAGCGGATGCTTAGCGCGAGACCGAGCCGTCGGTGTAGTCGTCGTCGGTGGAGGCGTTCCACGCGAAGAGCTTGCGGAGGCTCCGGCCGGTGGCCTCGATCGGGTGCTCTTCACCCTTTTTGCGCAGGGCAAGGAACTCGACTCCGCCGTTGTCCTGATCGGCGATGAAACGCTCGGCGAACGCGCCGCTCTGAATGTCGGCGAGAACGGCCTTCATGTTCTCCTTGACGCTCGGGTCGATGACCCGCGGGCCGGAGACGTAGTCGCCGTATTCGGCGGTGTCGGAGACGCTCCAACGCTGCTTGGCGATGCCGCCCTCCCACATGAGGTCGACGATGAGCTTGAGCTCGTGCAGCACCTCAAAGTAGGCAACCTGCGGCTGGTAGCCGGCCTCGGTGAGAACCTCAAAGCCGTACTGAATGAGCTGCGAGGTACCACCGCAAAGCACGGCCTGCTCGCCGAACAGGTCGGTTTCGGTCTCTTCGGTGAAGGTGGTCTTGATGCCGGCAGCGCGCAGGCCACCGATCGCCTTAGCGTAGCTGAGGGTGAGCGGCCAGGCGTTGCCCGACGCGTCCTTCTCCACGGCAACGATCACGGGAACGCCGCGGCCGGCCTCGAATTCGCGACGCACGGTGTGGCCGGGTCCCTTGGGAGCGACCATAACGACGTCGACGCCGTCGGGGGCTTCGATGTAACCAAAGCGGATGTTGAAACCGTGTCCGAAGACGAGCGCCTTGCCGGCAGTCAAGTTCGGCAGTACATCGTCCTTGTACAGGTGACGCTGCACCTGGTCGGGCGCGAGGATGACGATGACGTCGGCCCAGGCCGCGGCATCCGCTGTGGAGAGCACGGTGAAGCCCGCTTCTTCAGCCTTGGCCTTGCTCTTGGAGCCGTCCTTCAGACCAATCTTCACCTCAACGCCGGAGTCGCGCAGGTTCTGCGCATGGGCGTGGCCCTGCGAGCCGTAGCCGATGACGGCTACCTTTTTGCCCTGAATGATCGACAGGTCGGCGTCTTTGTCGTAGAAAATCTCAGACAATGTGTTTCTCCTAGTGAGTTGATGGTTAGAAAAGCTGAACAGCGTTAGTTTTTGAAGACTCGTTCGGTGATGGACTTTGATCCGCGGCCAATGGCCAGCAGCCCGGACTGGGCAATCTCACGAATGCCGTAGGGCTCGAGCACCCGCAAGAGGGCCTGGGTCTTGCCCGACCCGCCGGTGACCTCGATGACAACAGCATCGGTGGAGACGTCAACAACGCGGGCCCGAAACAGGGTGACCGCTTCGAGAACCTGCGAGCGTGTGGTGTTGTCGACCTTGACCTTGATGAGCAGGTGGTCGCGCTGCACCGACTGGGCAGCATCGAGTTCAACAATTTTGATCACGTTGATCAGCTTGTTGAGCTGCTTGGTCACCTGCTCAAGCGGCACGCCCTCGACATCCACGAGAATGGTGATGCGGGACAGGCCCACGATTTCGCTCGGGCCCACCGCCAGGCTTTCAATGTTGAACCCACGCCGCGCAAACAGTCCGGCAACGCGTGTGAGCAGGCCGGGCTTGTCCTCGACGAGCAGACTCAGAACATGGCTCGTCACGGTTACTCGTCTCCCCAGGTTGGTGCGTGGTCTTTGGCGTACTGAACGAAACTGTTGCTGACACCCTGCGGAACCATCGGCCAGACCATGGCGCCGGGGCTCACGATGAAGTCGATCACGACCGGGCGGTCGTTGGTGGCGAGGGCCAGCTTGATGGCGTCATCCACCTGGTCCTTGCTGGTGACCCGAATGCCCAGCGCGCCATAGGCATCCGCCATCTTCACGAAGTCGGGCACCATGGCGGTGCCGTGTCCGGTGTTGAGGTCGGTGAAGGAGTGGCGGCCATCGTAGAACAGCGACTGCCACTGGCGCACCATGCCGAGCGAGGAGTTGTTGATGATCGCGACCTTGATCGGAATGTTGTTGATCGTGCAGGTGGCAAGTTCCTGATTGGTCATCTGGAAGCAGCCGTCACCGTCAATAGACCAGACCACGCGGTCTGGCTCGGCCACCTTCGCGCCCATAGCCGCCGGAACGGAATAGCCCATGGTGCCGGCGCCGCCGGAGTTGAGCCAGGAGTTCGGCCGCTCGTACTTGATGTACTGCGCCGCCCACATCTGATGTTGGCCAACGCCGGCCGCGTACACAGCTTCGGGACCGGTGAGCTCACCAATGCGCTGGATCACATACTGCGGGGCCAGGAGCCCGTCGGTTGGCTCGGTGAAGCCGAGCGGAAATTCTTCCTTCAGCCCGCTGAGGTAGGTCCACCACTCAATGGTGTCCGGCGTGGAGCCCTGGGCTGCATCGGCAAAGGCCAGGGTGAGGTCGGCGATGACATCTTTGGCATCACCAACAATTGGTACATCGGCCATGCGGATCTTGGAGATCTCCGCCGGGTCAACGTCAACGTGCACGATCTTCGCGTTGGGGGCGAATTCGCTGATTTTTCCGGTTACCCGGTCGTCGAAGCGAGCTCCGAACGAAATGATGAGGTCGCTCTCCTGCAACGCGAGCACGGCCGGAACCGTGCCGTGCATGCCCGGCATTCCGAGGTGCTGCGGGTGCGAGTCGGGAAACGCGCCGCGAGCCATGAGCGTCGTCACGACCGGGGCACCGGTCGCCTCGGCGAGCACGAGCAGTTCAGCGGATGCGTGCGCGCGGATGACGCCGCCGCCCACGTAAAGCACCGGCTTCTTGGCGGCCAGCAGCAGCTGGGCTGCCGCCTGCACCTGCTTGCCGTGCGCTTTGACGATCGGCCGGTAGCCGGGCAGGTCGAGCTTGGGCGGCCAGATGAACGGCGCCAGGTTCTGCTGCGCGTCTTTGGTGATGTCCACGAGCACCGGTCCGGGGCGGCCGGTGGAGGCGATGTGATAGGCGGAAGCGATCGCGGCCGGGATCTCTTCGGCGCGACGGGCGAGGAAGGAGTGCTTGGTGATCGGCATGGTGATGCCGATAATGTCAGCTTCTTGAAAGGCGTCCGTGCCCATCGAGGTCGAGAACACCTGACCGGTGATCGCGAGCAGCGGCACCGAGTCCATGTAGGCATCCGCTATGGCGGTGACGAGGTTGGTGGCACCGGGACCGCTGGTGGCAATGGCGACGCCGACGCGACCGGTCGCGGAGGCGTAGCCCTCGGCGGCGTGGCCGGCGCCCTGTTCGTGCCGCACCAGGATGTGGCGAATCTTGGTCTGGGTCATGAGCTCGTCGTAGAGCGGTATGACGGCGCCGCCAGGAATGCCGAAGACGTCGGTGACACCGAGCAGTTCGAGGGTGCGAATGATCGCACCGGAACCGGTGAGCATTTCCGGCTCGGTAGACGCTGGAGCCGAGGGCACGGGAGTGGTTTCCGTGGTCATGATCGTTGAATCCCTACTTCGAAATCGGTCGTTTCGACATTGAACCGGTTGCCCTCACGGGCACCCGGGGTAGCCCGTACGCTCTGTCAGCCGGTAATGGCGCCTTCGGCAGCGGAATGCACGAGCTTGGCATACTTTGCGAGGACGCCACGGGTATAGCGCGGGGACAGGGGCGCCCAGCCGTCTCGGCGGGCGGCCAGCTCTGCATCGGTAACCAGTAGGTCAAGCGTGCGAGCTGCGATATCGACCCGTATCAGATCCCCATCGCGCACGAAGGCGATTGGACCTGCGTCCACCGCTTCGGGTGCTATGTGGCCGATACACAGTCCGGTTGTGCCGCCTGAGAATCGACCGTCCGTTAATAGTAGTACATCGGAGCCGAGGCCTGCGCCCTTGATGGCGGCCGTTATAGAGAGCATCTCGCGCATCCCCGGCCCACCCTTCGGGCCTTCATAACGGATGATGACGACGTCACCCTTGTAGATTTTGCCCTCGGTCAGGGCGTCCATCGCGGCGCGTTCCCGCTCGAACACCCGGGCTGGTCCTTCGAACACGGCAGCGTCGAAGCCGGCGGTCTTCACCACGGCGCCCTCGGGGGCGAAGGTGCCCTTGAGGATGGTGATGCCGCCGCTCTTGTGAATGGGGTTGTCGAGGGTGCGCAGCACCTCACCGTCGAGGGCCGGCGGGTCGATCTCGGCAAGGTTTTCGGCCACGGTCTTTCCGGTGACGGTGAGTGCATCGCCGTGGATAAGTCCGGCTTCGAGCAGCGCGCGCATGACGGCGGGCACGCCGCCTTGGCGGTCGACGTCGTTCATGACGTACTTGCCGAAGGGCTTGAGGTCGCCAATGTGTGGCACCTTGTCGCCGATGCGATTGAAGTCGTCGAGGGTGAGTTCAACCTCGGCCTCGCGAGCGATGGCGAGCAGGTGCAGCACAACGTTGGTCGATCCGCCGAAGGCCATGGCCACGGCGATCGCGTTCTCGAACGCCTTACGGGTGAGAATGTCGCGGGCGGTGATGCCGAGGCGCAGCATGTTGACCACGGCTTCGCCCGAGCGGTGCGCGAAATAGTCGCGGCGACGATCAGCGGATGCCGGACTCGCCGAGCCGGGCAGGCTCATTCCGAGGGCTTCCGCCACGCTGGCCATGGTGTTCGCGGTGTACATGCCACCGCAGGCGCCCTCGCCAGGGGCAAAGGCGCACTCGATGCGCTTGGCATCTTCGACACTCATGCGGCCGGCCTTGACCGCTCCGACAGCTTCGAACGAGTCGATGATGGTGATGTCTTTTTCGGTGCCGTCACTGAGCTTGACCCAGCCCGGAGCGATCGATCCGGCGTAGAGGAACACGCTCGCGAGGTCGAGGCGTGCGGCGGCCATGAGCATGCCGGGCAGCGACTTGTCGCAGCCGGCCAGTAGCACGGAGCCGTCGAGGCGTTCGGCCTGCATGACAACCTCGACCGAGTCGGCGATCACTTCACGGGAGACCAGGGAGAAGTGCATGCCCTCGTGGCCCATCGAGATGCCGTCCGAAACCGAGATGGTTCCGAACTGCAGCGGGTAACCGCCGCCGGAGTGCACGCCTTCTTTGGCCGCCTGGGCCAGGCGGTCCAGCGACAGGTTGCACGGTGTGATCTCGTTCCACGAGCTCGCAATACCAATCTGGGGCTTGTCCCAGTCGGCGTCGCCCATGCCGACAGCACGAAGCATGCCACGAGATGTGGTGGCCTCGATCCCATCGGTGACGTCGCGGCTACGGGGTTTCACATCGATCTCAGACATGCCTTTGAGTCTAGAACCTCACGGGACGCCCGCAATTCCGTTGACTACTCAGCTGGTCTGGCCTGAACGTAGGGCCGCGATGCGAATGAGCACCTCGGTGACCTCTTTGGGGCTGCGTACCCGGTAGCGGGCGAGGGTGGCACCCTGCCCGATCTTGAGTCCGAGATCGTCGTCACCGAGCACCGAGAAGGCATCCTCGTCGGTCACGTCGTCACCGGCGTAGAATACCCGGTCGGCCCCGGTGTACTCGCGCAGCTTCTGTAGGGCATCGCCCTTAGTACTCGACCGCACCGAGAATTCCAGCACGTTTATACCCTCGCGAACGGTAAGACCGGGAAGTTGCTCGCTGAGCTGCTCCCGCGCCTGGCGCTGTGCGGTCTGTCCGCCTTTCTCCGACGCGAGTCGGGTATGCAGAGCCAGGCCAGCAGGTTTGCGTTCGACGGTGGTGCCGGAAACGGAGGCGGAAATTGCTCCGAGCACCCGGGCGAGGATATCCAGCTGCTCGAGCTCGGATGAGAGCAGATTGAGCTCTATTTCGGGGGTATCCAGCTGCACCTCAATGCCGTGCGACCCGGTGAGTAAGACCGAGCTCTGCGGTTGCGCAACGTGCTGCAGGCTGACCAGGGCACGCCCCGAGACTAAGGCAACGCGCACTCCGGGCAGGTCCAGCAATGCCTGCACGGCCTCGCGGGTTCCCTCAACCGCCCTGGCATCCTCGGGGTGGTCAACGTGCGGCGCGAGGGTGCCGTCGAAGTCGAGCGCGATCAGCAGGTTCTCGACCCGGGCGAGGCTTTCTAATTCAGCGTCGAGGTCGTCAGGGATTCCAGCCGGCACGGCGGCGCCTCCGGTGAGCGCTCGCAAAAAAGAAGCCGACCATGCCGCGACATCGTTTTCGGCGACCTTACGGCGCAGCGATCGCATGCGCCGGGTGCGCTCCCGTTTGGGCATCTCCACCGCGCGCACCATGGCGTCTTTGGTACCGTCGATGTCGTGCGGGTTAATGAGGATCGCCTGTTTGAGTTCGTCGGCCGCACCGGCGAACTCGCTCAAGACGAGCACCCCGTCCACGTCGAAGCGCACGGCCACGTATTCTTTGGCGACGAGGTTCATGCCGTCGCGCAGTGCGGTGACGAGCATCACGTCGGCGGCGAGGTACATCGCCACCATCTCTTCGCGAGGGTAGCTGTGGTGGTGGTAGCTGATGGCGGTGTGGCTGATGGTGGAGAAGTCGCCGTTGAGCCGACCAACGGCCAGTTCGATTTCATCACGCAGAGCCATGTAGGTACTGACGCGTTCGCGAGATGGGCTGGCGATCTGCACCAGGGTGACGTCTTCAACGCTGAGGCGTCCATCGGCGAGCAGCTCACCGAACGCCTTGATGCGATGGCCGATCCCCTTGGTGTAGTCGAGCCGATCGACTCCGAGCATCAGAGTCTTAGGGTTACCGAGGTCTTCACGAATCTGCCGGGCTCGAGCCTGAATCTCGGGGCGCCGAGCGAGTTCGTCGTAGGCGGCCGCATCGATCGAGATGGGAAAGTGCTTGGCGATGACCCGGCGACTGTCACCGTCTTCCCCGGAAGGCACATCGATAACGACACCGCGGGTCGGGTAGCCGAAAAGGCGACGCACCGCTTGAGAGAAGTTACCGGCATCCGCTACTCGCTGAAAGCCGATGACGTCTGCTCCCAGCAGGCCGTGCAGAATCTGTTTACGCCAGGGCAGCTGCGCGTATATTCCGTATGGCGGAAATGGAATGTGATTGAAAAAGCCGATGACGAGGTCGGGGCGGGCTTCCCGCAGCATGCGGGGAACGAGCTGCAGCTGATAGTCGTGTACCCAGACCGTGGCACCGGGGGCAGCGACCGCGACGGCGGACGCCGCAAAACGGCGATTCACGGCGACGTAGGCGTCCCAGGTTTCGCGGTGAAAGCTCGGCGGCGCAATGACATCGTGGTAGAGCGGCCAGAGGGTGTCGTTGGAGAAACCTTCGTAATAGTCCTCGATATCGGTTTCGGTCAGCCGCACCGGCACGAGCGAGATGCCATCGTTCTCAAATGGCTCGAAATCGCGGTCGGCTACTCCCGGCCAGCCCACCCAGGCTCCGTGCGATGAACGCATCAACGGTTCCAACGCGGTGACCAACCCCCCGGGCGAGGTGCGCCAGGTGACGGTACCGTCGGGAGCTTCTTCGTAGTCGACCGGCAGCCGGTTCGAGACGACGACAAGCGTATACGTGCCGGCCGGGGCAGCGGCTGGCACGTGTGGGGCTGGGTCGATCTGGGACCCTATGGATTCGGCTGAAGAATTGATGGATCATCCGTTCCGGGCGCACCCAAAGTGCACACCTGTCTTGCGCGACCAAGGCTACCAGCCGGGCCAATCCCTGTTTAGGGTCGCCGCGTTGACGCACACCCGTGCCCGCTCACGGGCTTTTCTCAGCAAACCGTGGCGTGAGGCTTTGCTGCTCGCTAGCCGGTGACGGGTAATCTGATGCCGGAGGTTCATATGCGAAAATTCGTGTTCAACAGTGCGATGATCGGCGTCGTCGCCGGCGGGTGGAACACCGTGCAGGCAACTCGGCACGGCCCGCGGGACTGGCGCCTGATCATGTTGTGGCTCGGCTGGGCCCTGAGCGCCGCCGTCGCTATCGGCACGGTCATCGAAGACGCCAATAAACGCAAAATTGAGAGCTGACTTCCGCTCGTAAACGGCGTGTCCCCCACACCCCACGAACTCTTTAACCGAAAATGGGGGGAGGAGCCGGTTTTCGGCTGCCGCAGTGTGTGTGGTACCCAGTAGCGTATCGGCACCAATCAACGTGTGTCCGGAAGGGGCGTGTCATGTTTGGTCGTCGACGTCGACGTTTGGCCGCGAATGCAGCAATGAGTGTCGCCCAGGCTCCGGTGCTGCGTGACGAGCAAATATTCGAGCTCCTGCACGACAAGCTTCAAGATCTGGTCGGCGAACACGGCGCGTGGACGCTGGTTGCTCGCAGCGCAGTCGACACCGAGGTCATATTTCACGGGCTGAAGGCCAGGCAGATTGCCACCGAGTTGTCCGAGGCAATCACCACCGAGCAGGCCGCCCTCCGTGGTGAGAGCACCGGTGAGCCGACGGCGCTGTCCTGGACACCCGCGCCAATCACGACGTGGAATGAGCCGGCTGCGATCGAGCCGACTCGCCTCAACGCCCGTCAGGTCGAAACTGTTCCGATCGATTCCAGCGATGACGACCTGGCAGCGGCATCCGCTGCCTGGATAGACAAAGCCTCGGCAACGCTGGCGTCTGCCCGCCTCGTCGCCTGACCGGTGCCTCGGCCGCGACGAACGCGGAGCGAATTCTCACCCTGCTGCTGACAGGATGGCCTGATGGCACTCAACATCGAGGACTACGCGCTGATCAGCGACTGCCATTCGGCCGCGCTCGTGGGACGAAATGGGAGCATCGACTGGCTCTGCCTGCCGCGATACGACTCGGCCTCGATGTTCGGTGCGCTGCTCGGAGATGAGAACCACGGCCGCTGGTTGTTGGCTCCGGCCGACGCTGCAGCCACCGCAACTCGCAGCTACCAGGGTGACACCTTTGTGCTGTCGACGATCTGGACCACGGCCACCGGCCAGGTCGAAGTGCTCGACTTCATGCCACACGGTGACCGCCGAGCCGACCTCGTGCGTCGCGTGCGCGGCATCAGCGGCAGCGTGCAGATGACCCAGGACCTGCGTATTCGCTTCGGCTATGCCTCGACGATGCCGTGGGTACGCCAGCTGCAGGGTGAACAGGTGCGCGGCCTCGTCGCCATTGCCGGGCCCGATGCCGTCGTGGTGCGCGGACCGGAGTTGCACGCCTCCGACCACCGTCACGTGTCCCGCTTCGACGTGGTCGCGGGGCAAAAGATTGACGCACAGCTGACCTGGTATCCCTCGGAGCGCGAGATTCCACCGGCAGTCGACATCGACTCGGCTCTCGCCTCGACCTCGCGGTGGTGGCAGAACTGGGCATCGAGCTGCAGCCACGAGGGTCCCCTGCGCGCCGAGGTCGTGCGATCCCTGCTCGTTCTGCGCGCACTGACCCACGAGAAAACCGGCGGCATCGTCGCCGCAGCGACTACCTCGCTGCCCGAACAGACCGGCGGAACCCGCAACTGGGACTACCGCTACGTCTGGCTGCGCGATGCCTCACTCACGCTCGAGGTGCTGCTCAGCCACGGCTACGAGGTGGAAGCCGACGGCTGGCGGGCTTGGTTGCTGCGCGCCATTGCCGGCGATCCGGCCGACGTACAGATCATGTACGGACTCTCCGGCGAACGTTACCTACCCGAGCGTGAGCTGACCAGCCTGCCCGGCTATAAGGGTTCCTCCCCCGTGCGTGTCGGAAACGGCGCCGTCGACCAGTTCCAGTCCGACGTGATCGGCGAGGTCATGGTGGCCCTGCACGCCGCCCGCGCGGCGGGGGTGCGCGAAACCCAATTCTCCTGGCCACTGCAGCGTGCCCTTATGAGCTTTCTCGAGAAGAACTGGCGCCGCGCCGACCAGGGCATCTGGGAGGTGCGCGGTCAGGCGCGGGAATTCACCCACTCCCGCGTCATGGTGTGGGCGGCGTTCGACCGCGCCGTGCGCGGCATCGAGGAGTGCGGGCTCGACGGCCCCCTCGATCGGTGGAAGGCCCTGCGCGACCAGGTGCGCACCGACATCGAGACCCGCGGCTTTGACAAGCGGCGAAACAGCTACGTGCAGTATTACGGCAGCACCGCAGTGGATGCGTCCCTCCTCGTTTTCCCGCAGGTCGGCTTCTGCGCACCCACCGATCCGCGCATGCTCGGCACCGTGGCCGCGATCGAGGCGGATCTTCTGCACTCGGGCCTGTTGCTGCGGTACCGCACGCACGCCGCGGTTGACGGCCTGCCGCCGGGTGAGCATCCGTTTCTGGCCTGTTCGTTCTGGCTGGTCGAGCAGTACGCCCGGTCGGGACGACTCGATGACGCCACCGAGCTTATGAACACCCTGGTCGGCTTCGTGAACGATGTCGGGCTGCTCTCCGAAGAGTACGACGTGACCAACGGCCACCAGATGGGCAACACCCCGCAGGCGCTCTCGCATCTGGCGCTGGTGCGGGCAGCGGATGCGATCGTCGCCGGCCTGGCCACGCACGAAACCAGTACCTCTACAGTTCACGGTATTTTCTTGTAGGTATTCTTCAGCGGGGGCTGGTCTCCGAATTCTAGATTTGGAATCATGACTGCCACCGTTCATTCGAGCACCCCGACTCGACGCATTCTGCCCGCCCGTGATCTCGCCCAGATTGCAATTTTCGCGGCCCTCATCGCCGCACTCGGCCTGCCGGGGCCGCTGAATATCGGTCCGGTGCCGATCACCCTGCAGTCGCTCGGCGTGATGTTCGCCGGGGCGATTCTCGGTGCGCGCAAGGGGTCGCTCGCCGTTCTCCTCTTTCTCGTTCTGACGGCCGTTGGCCTGCCCCTGCTCGCCGGCGCGCGCGGCGGCATCGGGGTATTCACCGTGAGCCCGGCGGCCGGCTACCTTTATGGCTGGCTGCTGGGCGCCTTCGTCACCGGTTACCTCACCGCTCGCCTACTGCCGAAATACCCGTTCTGGCCGGCGCTCGGCGCGACCACTCTCGGCGGCATCGTGGCCGTGTACCTCGTGGGCATCCCGGTCATGGCCGTCAACCTCGGCCTGCCACTCTGGACCACCCTCGGGCTGAACGTGGCGTTCATCCCCGGCGACCTGATCAAGGTCGTGCTGACCGTGCTTGTAGCCGGCCAGGTGCACCGGGCCTATCCCGGCCTGATCATACGGCCGACCCGGCGTCGTGCGTGAGTGACATCCGCTTCGAGCAGGTCGGGCAACGCTTCGGTGACCGCTCGGTGCTGCACGACGTGAACCTCAGCCTGACCGAGCACCGCATCGGCATCGTCGGCGCGAACGGTTCGGGCAAGTCCACCCTCGTGCGCATGATCAACGGGCTCGTGACGCCGTCGACCGGTACCGTGACGGTCGACGGCCAGAACGTAGCCCGCCATGCCCGCGAGGTGCGCCGCAAGGTGGGGTTCATTTTCACCAATCCCGACAACCAGATCGTGATGCCGACCGTGCAGGAGGATGTTGCGTTCACCCTGCGCCGTCGCGGCCTCACCCCGGCCGAAATCGCGCGGCGCACGGCGGCTGCCCTTGACCAGTTCGGGCTGAGCGAGCACGCCGAGCATCCGGCGCACCGCCTGTCCGGTGGGCAGAAGCAGCTGCTCGCCCTCGCCGCGGTGCTGGTGGCGGAGCCGGCGACCATCGTCGCCGACGAACCGACCACGCTGCTCGACGCCCGCAACGCGCGTCGCATCGGCAACCTGCTGCAGACGCTTCCGCAGCAGGTCATCGTGGTTACCCACCATCTGCACCTGGTCGAAGATTTTGATCGAGTTATCGTGATCGATGAGGGCACGGTCCTCGCCGACGGTGCACCGCAACAATCGCTCGCAACCTACCGCTCCCTGTTGCTCGCATGATCGGCCACCGGTGATCGGTCTCTATAGCCCCGGCACCTCGTTCGTTCACCGGGCGCCGACGCTGCTCAAGCTGTTTCTGCTCTCGCTCTGCGTGCTGCTGATCGGCACCTCGCCCAACCCCTGGGTCATTGGCGGGGCCGCGGCCGGCGCCCTGCTGTTGTTCGTGGTGGCCCGGGTTCCGGTGCGCGCGGCCGCGGCCCAAGTCGCGCCCATTCTTCTCATTTTGCTCGTCGCTGTACCGGTTCAGGGGCTACTCTCCGGCTGGATGATCGCCGCCCTCATGGCTGGCCGTCTGCTCGTGGCCGTGGCTCTCGCCGCTCTGTTCACCATGACCACGACGGTCACCGCGGTGCTCGAAGCCTTCCAGACCCTGTTGCGCCCTTTTGGTCGGTTTATCGACGCCGACCGGGTGGGGCTACTCGTCGCCCTCACCATTCGCTGCATCCCCCTGGTTTCCGACATCGTGCGTGAGGTGCTTGAGGCTCGCACCGCTCGCGGCACACAGGGCTCGCTGGTGTCGATCGCCGTTCCGGTGGTCGTGCGCTCCCTCTACGCAGCGGATGCCCTGGGCGAGGCCCTGATCGCGCGCGGTCTTGACGACTGACCGCTGGGCTGCGCGGTGTTCAGCGGTCTCATAGGCGCACCGTGGCAGAGTAGGCTTTTGGCCGTTCGCGCCAACAGACATTCCCAGATCATCGCCTGCACCCCAGGTGCATTCTCGAAAGAGGCCCCGTGTCGAAAATTCCAGCCCTACTCACCATCGTGGGACTCACTCTCGCGCTCACTGCTTGCGGCACCAGCAACACTCCTCAGGCAACGGATGCTGCTGCCGCCAGTTCCCCCTCGGGCGACTGCACGCAACCGGGAAAGCGTTCGGACAGCGTCAAGGTCACCGGTGATTTCGGCGCCCCCCTGGACATCTCAATCGACGCACCGCTCGAGCCCACGACCACCGAGCGCACGGTCGCCATCGAGGGAAAGGGAAAGGACACGGCCAAGAAGGATTCGATCGTGGAGGTCGCGATCACCCTGTACAACGCAAAGACCAAAAAAGTGGTTCAGCCCACAACGTACTCCACCGACGGTGCCAGTCTCGTGATCCCCGTCAACGACACGAGTTTTTTGCCCGGCCTGGTGCGATCAGCCAACTGCGCCGTCGAAGGCGACCGCGTCGTAACCGTCAGCCCGGCCTCGGATGCTTTCGCCGATAAGGGCGCTACCGGCGTTGCCGCCGGTGAGCCCGTCGTGTTTGTCATGGACATCGTCAAAGTGATCGCCGACGTGCCGACGCAGGCGTCTGGCGCGGACCAGCCCGTTGAAGAAGGCTTCCCCGCCGTGGCCCTCGCCGATGATGGTGCTCCGACCATCACGATGCCCGCTACGGATGCTCCCACCGATCTGAAGATCTCCACCCTGAAGAAGGGCGACGGCGAGGTCGTCACCGACGGTGCGAGCGTGGCCGTCGCTTACACCGGGGCGCTCTGGGCAACCGGAGCGACCTTCGATTCATCCTGGGGCAGCGTTCCGTATGCTGTCTTTCCGACCGGCGGCGTGATCGCCGGCTTCACCCAGGCGCTCGTCGGCCAGACCGTCGGTTCGCAGGTCATCGCCGTCATACCGCCGGAATTCGGCTACGGCCCCGAGGGCACCGAGGGCATTTCGGGCACGGACACCCTTGTGTTCGTGATCGACATTGTCGCCGTCGCTGGTGGCCCGACGGCCTAGCATCAGCTGTTTTCTGGGCGCCGCTTGCCGATGTTTGATCGGTGGGCGGTGCTTTTTTTGCGCCGCCACTGCCCGGTTCCTGTGTGCCTGTCCAGCCGCGAGTGCCCACGGCGTGAGAGTGTGGAAGAAGAAAGACCATCGCCCGGCACCGCGCCGGGCCAAAACGTTACCCGTGAAAGAGGCTATTCCCCTGACATCCACACTCGCACCCACCGCTGTCCCCTCCGCCGTCAAGCCGACGACGATCGACGAATATGTCGCCGCCCCGGCCGAGCCGCTCGCGAGCGTCGTCACTTTGCTCCGCGAGAAGTTCGACCTGGCCCTGCCACAGACGTCGACGGAACTATGGCACGGGCACCCGGTCTGGCTCGACGACGACCTGCCGGTGGCCGGTTTCAAGGCGTACCCCACCTTCGTTACCGTGTTGTTCTGGCGCGGCCAGGCCATCACCGATGACTCGGGCAAGCTTAATGCAAGCGGATCGGCCGAGATGAGCGAGTACAAGCTGAAAAGCGTCGACGACTTTGACAGCGAGCTGTTCGATGGCTGGCTGCATCAGGTGAGCGAGCTCGAAGCCGCCTAGAGAAACCGTTTACCCAGAACGGCCCGCGTCCAAGGACGCGGGCCGTTCGTTTTGCTGCAAATCGTGACTAGCTGGTGAGGCCGTCCACGTACTCCTGGTTGTCTTCGATCCACTGGGCAACGATCGGTCCAAAGTCCTGGCCCTCGTAATCGATGAACATAGCCTGCTCGAGCGAATAGAGCGTGTCGAGGTCCATCTCGAAGTCCTCAACCCAGCCGGCTGCCGTCGGGAACTCGGTCTTGAAGTCGGTCTTGGCGTAGGAGTGAATGCTCTCCGTACCACCAAGGGCGCCCTTGGGGTCATCCAAAATCTTGATCGGGAACTTGTTGTAGGCCCAGTGCGGCTCCCACAGGGTCACGACGATGTTTTCGTCGTTCTCGGTGGCTGTCTTTAGCTCCACGAGCATGGCGGCCGTCGACGAGGTGAGATATTCCATGCCCTCCAGGCCGTATTGCGGAATGACCTTCTTGGTTGTTGCAAGCGTCAAGCCAGCACCTGGCTCGATGCCCACGATGCGGTTGCCGAACAGGTCAGCGTTGGCCGCGAGCTCATCGAGTGAGTCGATGGGCGCATCCGCGTTGACCGCGATGGTGTTGCGCGACTCCTCGTTCCACGCCCCCAGATCGACGATCTTGTCACCGTATTCCTTGAGATAGGAGGCGTGGGTGACAGGCAGCCAAATGTCCATGCTGAGGTCATAGTTGCCGGTGGACAGGCCGGAATAAACCGGCGCGACGTCGGCGTATTCGAGCTCAACGTTGTAGCCCTTCTCGTCGAGAATTGCCTTCCACAGCTCGGAGGCGGCGATGCCTTCATCCCAACCGTTGAAAACGGCGATCGACATGTCCTTCTTGTCGTCGTTGCCGTCACCGACGGTTTCCACCTCACCAGAGGCGGCGCAGCCGGTCAGGGCGAGCACACCGACCGCTCCGAGAGCGAAAATTGATTTCAAACGATTCTTTTTCATTTGTCTTCCTTTCGTGCCACCTGCTGTGGGTGACTGGGATTGACGCTTGGTGCATACGGCAGAAGCCGTACTGATGAAACGGATGCGGACGCACCCGTAAGTCTGGAGACAGCCCGGTTACACGCGGGCGGGTTGGGTCGGTGCGAGGGCCGGAACGGAGCTGGGTGCGGCATCCGTTTGCTTGCGGCCGCGCAGCACGACACGAATGGAACCGAACATGCCCGTGGAGTGCGTGTCTCCAAGCGAGGCTGTGATGCGATCAAGGAAGATGGCCAGAATCACCACGGAGAGGCCCGCTTCGAAGCCGAGGGCGATATCGATGCGGTTGAGGCTCGCAACGACCTCCGCCCCGAGCCCACCCGCACCGACCATGCCGGCGATGACGACCATGGACAGCGACAGCATAATGACCTGATTAATACCCGCCATGATGGTGGGAGTAGCCAGGGGCAGCTGAATTTGTCGGAGGATGCGCCAGGGGGAGGCACCAAAGGCCTGCCCGGCTTCCACGACCTCTTTGTCAACGCTGCGAATACCGAGCTCGGTCAGACGCACGCCCGGTGCCATCGCGAAGATAATAGTCGCGACGATACCCGGCACCACCCCAACGCGAAACAGAATCAGGGCCGGAATGAGATAGACGAAAGCCGGCATGGTCTGCATAAAGTCGAGCACGGGACGGATGATGTTGGACGCGAGGTTGGACTTGGCCGCGAGAATACCCAGGGGCACGCTGATCGCGATGGTGAGCACACTGGCAACGAGCACGAGCGCGAGGGTGTCCATGGCGTTGTCCCACTGGTCGACGCCGAGAATGACAACGAGGCCAACAATGGTTCCCACCGCGAACTTCCAGCCGCGAATACCGAAGGCCAGAGCGCCCAACACGAGCATGATCGCCCAGAACGGCGGTTCGCCGAGTACATACTCGATCGACTCATAGGCGCCGTCGAACACGGCACGAATAAAGACAAAAAGAAAATCAAAGGTTTCGGTGATGTAGTCAACGAACGATTCAACGAGGGAACCCAACGGCAGGCGAAAGTCGGTCATGCGCGGGCTCCTTCGGTGGCCAGGTGGGTGTCGTCGGCGGACTCGCCCAGAACGTCGGTGATCTGACTGATCGAGATCGTGGCCGGCGGCATCACAACGGGCAACGGACCGGTATTCGTGGTGACGTTGCCGATGGCGGCGAGCAGGGTGACCCGCGGAATCACGCCGAGCAGACGGTTTTTCTCGTCGACGACGGCGATGGGCAGTTCGCTCTCCACCGAGGGCTCAACCAGGTCGACCAGCGCGGTGTCGGGCAGCACCGCGGTGGCGTCATCCCGGATGATGCTGCGCAGGTCGGTCTCGCCCCGCTTGACGAGCTTGAGCACATCACGGTCGCGCACGATGCCGGCAAAACTGCGGTCGCGGTTGAGCACGAAGGTGACCGATGTCTGCAGGTCACGCATCGTGCGCAGCGCGGCCCGAGGGCCGGCCGTTTTGGTGATGACCGAACGCACCGGTTCCATCACGCTGGCGGCGGTCAGCACGCGGGCGCGGTCGACATCCTGCACGAACTGGGCCACATAGTCGTTGGCCGGGTCGGTGAGAATCTCCTCTGGCGTACCGATCTGCACGATGCGCCCGTCACGCATGACCGCGATACGGTCACCGAGAAACATGGCCTCATTCAGGTCGTGGGTGATGAAGATGATGGTTTTACCCAGAGCGGCCTGCAACTCGATGAGCTGCTCCTGCATTTCGCGGCGAATCAGGGGGTCAAGAGCCGAGAACGCTTCGTCCATGAGCAACACGTCGGTGTCGGCTGCTAAGGCACGGCCGAGTCCGACCCGCTGCTGCATTCCTCCCGACAGCTCGGACGGCAAATTCTCGGCCCAGCCGGCCAGGCCAACCAGATCAATGATCGTCTGCGCCTTGGCGAGACGTTCGTCTCGGCCCATGCCCTGAATCTCCAGGCCGTAGGCTACGTTGTCAATCACCGTGCGATGCGGCAACAGGGCGAAGTGCTGAAACACCATCGAGATGCTTTTGCGGCGCACTTCGCGCAGTTCCTTCGCCGAGATGTCCGTGATGTTGGTTTCGCCCACGGTCACCGTGCCGGAGGTGGTGTCCCACAGTCCGTTGAGCATGCGAATGAGCGTTGACTTGCCCGAGCCGGATAGGCCCATGACAACAAAGATCTCACCCTTTTTCACCTCAAAGGAGGCGTCGATAACGGCGGCAACCCCGAGCGATGAGAGTTCATCGCGGTTCTTGCCGGCTTTAAGCTTTTTGACGATCTCGTGCGGGCGACGCCCAAACGCTTTATACAGGTGGTCTGCCTTAACGGCAATGGGTGCTGTGTTGCTCTCGGTCACTCGTTCTCCGGCGCAGACCGAACGTAGTCGATTTCACGACTGACGAGGCAGAATGCTGTCTTGTCGGACGGGTAAGCATCAACCGGCCCGATCACGACATTCAGCGGGGGCTGGAGCGATCATGGGATCGCTTCCTTTGATGACAGACCATACGATCGCGACCGTTCCATCTCAAATGGTGGCTACGCGTGCGCGTCCTGGTGAAGGGGCTGTAAGACCGTAAACAACCCTAACACACCCGGATTTAGGCAATCCGAAACCGGTAAACACAGAGGTGCCGCCCGGGAGGATTCCTCCGGACGACACCCTTAGCGTGAGTCTAGTGCTCGCTATTTTAGCGGCGCGCGCTCCAACACTTCGGACTGCGCTGTCTTTTCGGCGGAGCGCTGCGTGTCGGCGGCGCTCACATGACCGTGGGTGAGCATGGTGCGCTCGTCGAAGGGTTCGAGCTTGTCGAGCACTCGATCAACCTGAACCCGGTCGATCTCCTTGGTCCAGGAGCCAATCATGACCGTGGCCACGGCGTTGCCGGTGAAGTTGGTCAGCGCGCGTGCCTCCGACATAAAACGGTCGATGCCCACAATGAAGCCAACCCCACCGACGAGCTGCGGGGCGTGGGCCTGCAGGCCGGCGGCGAGGGTGGCGAGGCCGGCGCCGGAGACTCCGGCGGCACCCTTGCTGGCGATGATCATGAAGACGAGCAGGCCGATCTGCTCACCGAGGGCGAGCGGCTGGCCGAGCGCGTTGGCGATGAACAGCGACGCCATGGTGAGGTAGATCGCGGTGCCGTCGAGGTTGAACGAGTAACCGGTGGGCACGGTTACGCCGACGACGGGCTTGGAGATACCGAGGTGTTCCATCTTGGCGATCAGGCGCGGCAGGGCCGCTTCAGAGGACGAGGTGGAGAAGATCAGAAGGTATTCCCGGCCGAGGTAACGCATCAGCTTGAAGATGTTCACGCCGGTGACGAGCTTGAGCAGTCCGCCGAGGATGACCACGATAAAGATGATGCAGGTGATGTAGAAAGCTGCCATGAGTGTGAACAGGCTGATCACGGCCTGGATGCCGGTAGCACCGACGACCGCGGCGATCGCGCCGAAGGCACCGATCGGAGCGAGCCACATGACCATGATCAGAATTCGAAAGACCAGGGCCTGCACGTGGGCGATGCCTTCGAGAATCGGTTTGCCGGCCGGGCCCATCTTCTGCAGCGCGAAGCCGGCAATGAGTGCCACGAGCAGGGTCTGCAGGATGTTGCCGCTGGTCAGCGACGAGAACAGCGTGGCGGGCACGATTCCGAGCAGGAACCCCTTGGTATCGGCAGATTCGGTGGCCTTGAAGGTGGCGTCCGTCAGGTTGATGCCCTCACCCGGGTGGATCATGTTTCCCACGACGAGGCCGATGCCGAGCGCGAAGGTGGACATGATCAAAAAGTAGCCGAGGGCCAGACCGCCGATCTTGCCGACCGTAGCTGCCTTGGCGATCGAGCCGATACCGAGAATGATCGTACAGAAAATGATCGGGGCGATCATCATCTTGATCAGTGCGATGAACAGGTCACCGAGCGGCTTGAGCGAAACAGCGAAGCCCTCCGGTCCGCCCCAGATGAGGCCGACGGCGATGCCGAGCACGACCGCCACGATAACGGCCATGTAGAGGTAGTGCGACGAGTCGATTCTCTTCTTGGTCTTGCCTGTTTTGTTAGATTTAGTACGGGTTGATGGCGTCGATGCCATGTCAGACTCCTATGTCTAGGCTTAACCTCACCCGTCAGGGGCTCCGGCTGCTGCAATGCGTACCAGACTGACTGAGGGCGCCCGCGAACACACGGTTGCGGTCATATTGTTCACGAACTCACGAGAGAGGCAGCTAGTGCGCAGGGAATGGAGCATCGCCCGACGGCTCTTTTTCGCGCACGCCCTGTTCATCGTGGTGCTCACCGTCTTCGTCGGAACGGCCTTCTTCGTCGATGCTCGCGATCGCGGCTACGACGAGACCAGCAGCCGGATGCTCGCAGTCGCCACGGCGATCGCCGACAGTCCCCTCGTACTCACCGCGAGTGAGTCAACCGATCCGAGCGCGTCGCTGCAGCCCTATGCCCTGCAATTGAGCGATGATGCCGGGCTCGATTTCATCACGATCATGGCCCCGGACCGCACGCGCTGGACCCACCCCACGCAGGCCGAAATCGGCAAGGACTACATCGGTACGATCGAACCGGCGCTGTCAGGACGGGCCTTCACAGAAATTAGCACGGGAACGCTCGGGCCATCCGTTCGTGCTGTGGTGCCGGTAACGGATGCCGACGGCTCCGTGCGCGGGCTCGTCGCGGTGGGCACCACTACGAGCAACATCACAATTGCCCTGAACGCCCGCCTGCCGTCGGTGCTCGGTCTTGCGCTCGGCCTGCTCGCATCGGGCTCGATGGTGACCTGGCTGCTCGGGCGGTATCTGCGCCGGGTGACGCTCGGCTGGGGGCCGGAGCATCTCGCGCAGGTGTTCGTGTACTACGACTCGGTGCTGCACTCGGTGAAGGAAGGGCTCGTATTGGTCGATCTGCACGGGGACCTCGTGCTGTATAACGACCAGGCGGCGCGGCTGCTCGGTATTTTGCCGAGGCCGACTGCGGGCAGCACCACGCCCCCGCCCGCCCTCGCCGAGCTGAGCCTGCCGCCGAGTCTCGGTGAGTTGTTGCAGAGCGGCCGTACCGCCCACGACGAGATCCATCTCACCGGCACCCGGGTGCTTGTCGTGAACCAGGAACCGGCCATGGCCCCATCCACCTCGATCGATGGCGGAAAGCCGATGGGTTTCGTGGCCACAATTCGTGACCACACCGATCTGCAGAACCTCGGCAGCGAGTTGCAGTCCATGCAGACACTCTCCGACGCCCTGCGGGCACAGACTCACGAGCATTCCAACCGGTTGCACACGATCGTCTCACTCATGGAACTCGGTCGCACGCATGAGGCCCTCGAATTCGCCACGGCGGATCTCGAGTTGAGCCAACAACTCGCCGACGAAATGGTCGGTTCGGTCGACGAACCCGTGATCAGCGCCCTGATCATGGGCAAGTCGGCGCAGGCCAATGAGCTCGGGGTCGCTCTGACGGTCACCGCCTCTGGCACCCTGACCCAGTCGGGGTTGTCGACCCAGGATCTCGTGACCGTGCTCGGCAACCTGGTCGACAATGCCCTCGACGCGGCGGTCGCCGGCACCGCCCCGCGGCGCGTGTCGGTTACGGTGTCTTCGACCGAGCGGGCCGTCACGATCGAGGTCGCCGACAGTGGGGCGGGTGTGGCACCCGATGTCATCGATGACGTGCTGCGGCTCGGCTTCAGTACCAAGGGTGGAGGCTCGGTGGGCCGTTCGGTCGGGGGCCGGGGGCTCGGTCTGGCGCTGGTGCGGCAGGCGGTGACGCGCCTCGGCGGCACACTCACCATCGGTCGACGTGAGGGCGCCGTCTTCACGGCGACCATTCCGGCCGTGGCGAGGTCGACCGATTCCGCGGTGGCGGTCGATTATGTCTGAGCCCGTGCTACCGCTCATTCGCGTGCTCGTCGTCGAAGACGAACCGCTCGCGGCCGAGGCGCACGCGGTCTACGTCGGTCGGCTCGCCGGTTTCGAACTGGTCGGTACGGCCGGCACCGGGCAGGATGCGTTTCGCCGGGTCGCGGCGGCTGCCGCGGCCGGCACTCCGATCGACCTCGTGCTCATGGACATGAACCTGCCAGACAGTCACGGGCTTGACGTGAGCCGGCGCATCCGTGCGGCGGGCCTTTCCACAGACATCATCGCGATCACCGCGGTGCGCGACCTCGACAATGTGCGTGGGGCGATCGCGGCCGGGGTTGTGCAGTATCTGATCAAACCGTTCACCTATTCGACCTTTGCCACGAAATTGACCAGTTACCGGGATTTTCGTTCGGAACTGAACGCGCAGGCATCCGTTGTGACGCAGTCAGCGGTCGATCACGCGTTTGCGAGCCTGCGCGCGCCGACCGATATTCCTCGGCCGAAGGGACTGTCCGATTCGACCCTGAGCCCGGTGGTCTCCTACCTGCAGGCGCAGGTCGCGCCGGTATCGGCGAGCGAGCTCATGGAACCGCTTGGCCTGTCGCGGGTGACGGCGCGGCGGTACCTGGAGTATCTCTCCGATGCGGGTCTCGTGCTGCGCACACCCCGCTACGGCACGCCGGGTCGGCCCGAGAACGAGTACAGCTGGAAGAGCGCGCGCTAGCGGTTCGTAAAGACCGGCGTGCGCTTCTCGACGAAGGCGGCCATGCCCTCGCTCTGGTCGTCGGTGGCGAACACCGAGTGAAAGAGGCGACGCTCCAAGTGGATGCCGGCGCTCAGCGTCGACTCGTACGCCGCGTTCACGACCTCCTTGGCGAGCATGGCGATCGGCGCCGATTTCGCCGCGATCTCCGTGGCGGTGGCGAGGGCATCGGCTTGCAGGTCGGCGACCGGTACGATGCGAGCGACGAGGCCGGCACGTTCGGCTTCGACCGCGCCGATGGTGCGACCGGTGAGGATCATCTCCATGGCCTTGGCCTTGCCGACGGCGCGGGTGAGACGCTGCGACCCGCCCATGCCGGGAATGACGCCGAGCTTAATCTCGGGCTGCCCGAAGGTGGCGGTATCGGAGGCGATGATGAAGTCGCAGAGCAGGGCTAATTCGCAGCCACCGCCGAGGGCATGCCCTGAGACCGCGGCGATCACGGGGGTACGCACGGCAGCGAGGCGGTCCCAGCCGGCGAACCAGTCCGCGAGGTACATGTCCATGTAACTCATGGTCGACATCTCCTTGATATCGGCGCCGGCCGCGAAGGCCCGCTCCGAACCGGTGATGATGATCGCACCGATCTCGGGATCGGCGTCGAGCCGGGTGGCAGCACCGACGACATCTTGCATGGTATCGAAGTTGAGGGCGTTCAGTGCTTTCGGGCGGTTGAGCGCAATGATGCCGACCCGGCCGTGGCGTTCGAGCAGAATATTGTCGTAGGTATCGGCGTTGATCTCGGTTGAGTTGGTCGGTGTCGTTTCGCTCACGCTATGGCCTCTCGTTCGGTTGATTCGTGCAGGGTCAGTTCGGGTGCGTTTACGCGCGGCAGATGCAACTCGCGCTCCCCCAGCGACGCGAAGTGCGCCTGCACGGCGGCGGTGGTCACGGCGTCGAGGGTACTCGGCTGCCAGGCGGGATTGCGGTCCTTGTCGATGACTTGGGCGCGAATGCCCTCGATCACATCGGGGCCGGCCACCATGCGCAGCGACACCCGGTATTCCTGTTCGAGCACCGCTTCGAGGCTGTCGAGGGTGCGCGCGCGTCGCAGCGATTCAAGCGTCACTGTGGCGGCGGTTGGCGACTTGGCCAGAATGGTGGCGGCCGCCTCGCGCGCGGCAGCAACGGGTGACGACTGCAGCCGCTCAATGATCGCGGGCAGGTCGTTTCCGGCGTAGCACTGGTCGATCCAGGTCCGTTCGGCCAGCAGCGGCGCCGGCGGAACCGTCGACGCGACGTGCTGGGCGATAGCTGCGGCAACAGGCATCCGCTTAAGAGCGTCGATGAGGGAGTCGAGCCCGGCCGAATCGACGAAGCTGTCGGCGAGGCCGAGCGCAATAGCATCCGCGCCGGTCATGGTCACACCGGTCAGGGCGAGGTGGGTGCCGAGCTCGCCGGGGGCCTGGGAGTATAGGTGGGTTCCGCCCACGTCGGGCACGAAACCAATTGTGGTTTCGGGCATGCCGAGTTTGGTGCGTTCGGTGACGACCCGGTGCGAGGCGTGCCCGCTCACACCCACTCCCCCGCCGAGAACGATGCCGTCCATGAGCGCTACATACGGTTTGGGGTAGCGCTTGATCTGCGCGTTGAGCGTGTACTCATCGGCCCAGAACTGCGCGTTCTCCTCGGGGTTGGTGCGCGCGTCGCGGTAGATCGAGACGATGTCGCCGCCGGCGCAGAGGGCGCGGTCGCCGCTGCCGGTTAGCAACACCGTGTGCACTTCGGGGTCGTCCGCCCAATCGTGCAGGGCGGCAGCGATCTCGCAGATCATTGGGTGGGTCAGGGCGTTGAGTGCCTTGGGCCGGTTCAAAATAATCCGGGCCAGGTGCCCGTCGCACTCAAGCAAGACGTCGGGCCCGTTCACAGCGGATGCCGACGGGCGGGGAGAAGGCGTGTCGATCGCGTTCCTGCTGGGCATAGATGACCTTTCCGCGACGATGCGGTGTCGATTGGGGGTTGGTGCAGGCATCGAGCTAAACCTGTGCCCAGTCTAACGACGAGAATTTGCGCGTCGCGTCCGCAGCCGGGGTACACGGCGCCGTCCCGCCTCGACGCTCGTTAGGTCTTGCATTCACAATGAGCTTTGGCACAATGCCAGCTCTCGCCTAATGCCAGTTCCCGCGTAACTGGCTAAAGTGAGGGCATTATCCGACCCATGGGAGCCGATCATGACCGACTACACCACCATCGAGCGAACGACGGTCATTCACGCGACGGCCGCCGCGATTCACCCACACCTCGTCGACTTCACCCAGTGGGTGGCCTGGTCGCCATGGGAGGGCATGGACCCCGACCTCAAACGTACTTATGGCGGCGAGCAGGGCTCGGTCGGTTCCACCTATGCGTGGGATGGCAACCGCAAAGCCGGTGCCGGAACAATGGTGGTCACCGCTGTTTCTCGCACCTCTGTCGACGTTGATTTGGCCTTCACCCGCCCCTTCAAGTCGAGCAGCACCGTGCACTTCGATCTGACCGAGCGAGATGCCGCCACGACCGTGGTCTGGACCATGCTGAGCCCCAAAACGTTTGCCTCCCGAGCCTTTGGCCTCGTGATGAACATGGAAAAGCTGATCGGTGCCGACCTGGACAAGGGCTTGGTTTCGCTCAAGCGCGTTGTGGAAAGCTGACGCAGCCCACGCAGGAGCGTCCTACCGAGTAAGTGATACGCCGGGCGTTCGCGCCAGGCGGTGCCTGCCGTGAATGCCGTTGTTTTTAAGCGAATGGCAAGAGCAAACACAGTCAGTCGCCGAGCGATAGCCCCTCACCTCTGCGCCATGGCTTGTCCGCCATTTCAGCGTCAGCCCATCATCACGGACTCAACAGTGAGTCCATAGCTCAGCAAGACAGATTTTTTTCAGCACGAGACGATAGAGCAGAGTTTCCGCACGGCTTTCTGGGAAAGTGCACTCGCAAACGTTTCGATCGGTGTCTTACGCGAGCCGCTACATCACCCAGTCGAATGCCTTGGCGGGAGAGCGCGCCCCCTGCGCTGCCTTCGAGCGATTCGGTTCGCCGAGCTCGGTGAGAAGCCCCTCGGTCAGACGCACGACCGAGCCGAAACCGGCGGGTGTGACCCACGAAGGTCGCGTAGCAAAGAGAACATCTTCACTCGCGGTGTTGCCGCTGGCTCCCGGCGCGAACGGGCATCCGCCCAACCCGCCGAGGGCACCATCCACCATGGTAGCGCCGGCCGAAATTGCGGCCAGGGTGTTCGCCACGCCCAGGCCCCACGTGTCATGCCCATGAAAAACGATCTCACGAACAGGCGTTTCCAGACGCACGCGGGTAATGAGGGACGACACTTGAGCCGGCACCGCTTGGCCGAGCGTGTCGCAGATCACCACGTGTGAGGCACCAAGCGCACGTTCGTCCCTGGCAATCTCCAGCACTCGCTCTGGCGCAACCTGGCCGTCGAACGGGCAGGTAAATGACGTCGCGATGCACAGCTGGATCTGTCCCGACACAGCGCGCGCAATCTCCACGGCCGCCGGCATAGCGGCCAGGCTCGCCTCGGTGGTGCGCCCGATATTAGCCTGGTTGTGGGCATCCGTTGCCGAGAAACAGTACTGAAAGTTACGCGCCCCGGCCGCCGCGGCGCGCTCCACGTGCCGCGGCGTGGCGACCCACACCCAACAGCGCGCCTGTTCGTCGGGCGTCAGTTCGGTCAGCACATCAAGGGTGTTGGCCATCGACGGCACGAGGTCTGGCCGGGCCATGGATCCGATTTCAAGCGACTCCACGCCGAAAGACAATAGCGACCGAATGATAGCCAGCTTGCGTTTCGTACTCAGCAGCCCCCCGGTGAGTTGCAGACCGTCACGCAGGGTGACGTCGCGCAGAACCGCGCTTGGCTCGAAAGTGAACATCAGGGGCGCTCCAACTCAATCATGATCAGCTCGATGTCTTCCTCACTCTTGCCCAATACCGTCGCCAGCACCTCACGCGTATGCTGCCCCAGGTCTGGCCCAAGGGTCCTGATATCGAGGGAGCGGTCGCCTATTACCGGAACAATTCCCGAAAACTCCACTCCAGACAACAGCTGTGCACCGTCGCAAACGTCAAACCGCTGGATCATATTGCGTGCCTGATACTGCGGGTCCGCGCAAATGTCTGCGGCCGTGTAAATGGGACCAGAGGGAACGCCCGCCGCCTCCAGAATCTTCAAGGCCGCCGCAGCCGTCAGCGTGGCCGTCCAGACCCCAATAGCCGCGTCCAGTTCGTCGCGCCGCAGCCACCGTGCCGCATTCGTCTGCAGCCCCGGGTCTGTTCCGAGGTCGTCGCGGCCAATTACCTGCATGTAGCGCCGGTAGATTGCATCAGCGTTACCGGCGATGACGATGCTCGCGCCATCGCCACACATGTACGCATTCGTCGGAGCGATGCCATCCATCCGACCGCCCACCCGCTCACGCGCCACGCCATACGCGGAGTAGTCGGGAACGAGTGACTCCATCATGGAGAGCATCGCCTCGTTCAGCGCCACGTCGATGACGCGTTCGTGCAGCGCGAGCGCGGCATCCGTTCTGCCCCGACGCACTTCGCGCTGAAACAGTGCCATGACTGAACCAAAAGCGGCGTAGAGCCCGGCGATTGAGTCGCCGATTGATACGCCCACCCGCACGGGCGCACGGTCGGGATCGCCCACCAGGTTTCGAAAACCGCCCATCGCCTCGGCGACGGCGGCGAATCCGGGACGTTGGGACAGCGGTCCGGTCTGTCCAAACGCTGACACTCGGGTGAGAATCAGGTCGGGGTTCACCGCGTTGAGAGCCTCCGCCCCCAGCCCCCACTTCTCCAGCGTGCCGGGGCGAAAGTTCTCGAGTACCACGTCGCACTGCGCAACGAGCTCAAGAACTGTGCGGCGGCCAAGGTCAGTCTTGAGATCAAGCACAATGGATTTCTTGTTGCGGTTGATGGTGCGAAACAGCATGGACGTGCTGCCGCCGTGCAGCCGCCAATTGCGAAGTTCGTCTCCCGTTCCTGGGCGCTCTACCTTGATTACCTCGGCTCCGAAGTCGGCCAGCATGCGCCCCGCCGTGGGTGCGGCAATGAAATTGCCGAGTTCCAGCACACGGATTCCGGCGAGCGGGGCTACATCGGTCATATCGACTACCTTTCCAACGGATGCCGCAGTACCGGCTGCACCGCGACTATTTTCCGCCGACGAACTCGTTGGTATAGGTGTCGCTGAGAGTGATCTCGGCGTCGCCAACCTCGGCATTGGCGATGCGTTGCGTGTCGAGCACGGCTTCGGCGCCGGCCTCGGAATTGCGGCCATCTTCGGTTAGCTGCGGTTTGAGCTGCTCGATGAGGGCAGCGTAGCGTTCCAGGTCGCCGCCGCTGAAGGATTCAGGCATTTCGGCCGCGATTTCGGCACCGGTGTGGTCGGCGATGTAGGCGAGGGTCTTGGTGAGTGCGTTGGCCAGCTTCTTTGCGGTCTCGGGATTTTCTTTGAGCCAATCGCTCTGACTGTAGAAGGACGACGACGGCCACATGTCGGTGTCATAGTGTTCTTCGACGCCAGCGGGCGAGCGCAGATCGGCCAGGGTCACCGTAGTGGAGTCTGTACGTTTGGCGAGCACCGAGATGTCGGGCTCCAGCATCACTCCGGCCACGACCCCGCCGGATTCCATGGCGGCCACAGCGGATGCCCCGGCCCCCATCGCGACAACGCTGACGCCATCCGGGTTCAGCCCGGCTTCTTCGAGCAGAAAACGCAGCATCGTGTGGGTAGACGAGCCCGGTGCGGTCACGCCAACGCTCTGGCCCATGAGGTCTTCAAGCGACGTGATCTTCGTGGTCGAGCCGGGCGCCACGACCAGCGCGAGCGCCGGGGACTTGCCCATCTGCACGAACGACGTGATGCTCTGCTTCTTCGCCTGCATCTGGATGGTGTGCTCGTAGTAGCCGCTCGCAACGTTAACGCTGCCGCCGAGCAGAGCGGTGAGGGCCTTCGAGCCGCCCTGCAGGTCTTGCAGGTCAACATCCAGGCCCTCCTCCTCGTAGTAGCCGAGCTGTTCGGCGAGGGTGGTGGGCAGGTACGTCAGCAGGGTCTGGCCGCCAATACCGATGGTGACCTTCGGCGCGGCACCGGCATCCAATCCCCCGTCTGCGGTGCTATTGCAGCCAGCAAATAGGGTGGCCGTGAGAAGCGCGGCGCCGACCAGAGTGAACTTTTTAGATAGCTGCACGATGTTCTTCTTTCTTGGGGAGGGCTACGGGGTTACGCGCCGGGCACCGGGCGCCAGCGCAACAAATAGCGTTCGAGGCGGTTCACGCCGAGGTCAACAAAAAGCACCACGATCATCAAAATGAACATGCCCGCGAAGACACCCTCGGTATCGAACACGCCCTGCGCCTGCGCAATGACGTACCCCACCCCGGCGGCGGCACCGAGGTATTCACCGACGACCGCACCAACAATGGCGAAGCCCACGCTGATATGCAGGCTCGAGAAAATCCAGGTGAGGGCGCTGGGAAGCACCACGTGCTGAATCAGGTGGCGTTCAGTGGCACCGAGCATGCGGGCGTTATCGAGCAGCACCTTGTCGACGCTTTTCACGCCCTGCAACACGTTGAAGAACACGATAAAGAACACGAGAGTAACGCCAAAGGCCACCTTCGATTCGATTCCGAGCCCGAACCACAGCAGAAAGATCGGCGCCAACACGACCCGGGGCAGGGCGTTGAACATTTGCACGAACGGTTCAAAGAGCCGTTCGAGAAAACGAACCCGTGCGAGCAAGAACCCGAGCACAAGGCCGAGCCCGGTTCCGATGATGAAGGCGTACAGGGCCTCCTGCAGGGTGATCCACAGGTGCGGAAAGATAAAGCCGCTTATGATCCAGTCCCAGACAGCCACGCCGATGGCGCTCGGCAACGAAAAGAAGAACGTATCGATCAGGCCCGCGCGCCCGAGTATCTCCCAGGTGCCGAGCACCACCGCGGTCAGGAGCAGTTGGTAGACGCGCATAAGGGCGGCGGGGGTTTCGCTGCGCGGGCGAGCCGGTGCGCGATGGTCACGAACAGCGGATGCGGCGGGCGCGGCATCCGCTCTGCCGGTGGTGATCGTCATGTCAGGCCGCCTTCGCCGCGTAGGTCTTAGCCACTTCGTCGCGCAATTTGCCCCAGATTTCGCGATGTAACTCGACAAACTGCGGGTCGTCGCGAATCTCCAGCAGGTTGCGCGGGCGTGGCAGGGTGATGTCGTAACGGGCCACCACGTGGCTCGCCGGGCCGGCGCTGAGCAGCACGACCTCATCGCTGAGGGCGATCGCTTCGTCGAGGTCGTGGGTGATGAAGATCACGGCCTTGCCAGACTCCTGCCAGATTTCGAGCAGTTCGTTCTCCATGATCTGGCGGGTCTGCACGTCAAGGGCGGAGAAGGGCTCGTCCATGAGCAGAATGTCGGGGTTCACGATCCAGGCCTGGGCAATCGACGTGCGCTTGCGCATGCCGCCGCTGAGCTGGTGCGGGTAGCGGTCTTCAAAGTTGGAAAGGCCCACCTTGGCGAGCCAGCGACGGGCCTCTGCGGCGGCCTCCTTCTTGTTGACTCCGCGCATAATGAGGCCAAGCGCCACGTTGTCGAGCACGGTTTTCCACGGCAACAGGGCATCCTGCTGAAACATGTAAGAAGCTCGGCGGTTCACGCCCATGACCGGGGCTCCGAAGCTGCGCGCCTCGCCCTCGCTCGGCGTCATCAGGCCCGCCGCCATGTTGAGCACGGTGGACTTGCCGCAGCCGGTCGGGCCCACGATCGACACAAACTTGCCCGGCATCACCGTGAGGTCAATGCCCTTCACCGCAAAATATGAGCCCCCCTGCGGTGTGACGAACTCCTTGGTGCAGCCGTCGAGCTGGATCGCCGGTGCGTGTGCTTCTTCTACTGACGTCATCGTCTTAGATTCCTTACAGGCCGGATTTTCAAATTTTCACTCACATTGTGAGTCGTAGACTCGCGATGTGGTTACATGAACCTTAGTAGCGGTTCACTCCCAACCGCAACGATGATTGACTTATGACAACGGATGCTGCGGCTCGCTCCGCGTTCAAAGGAGGCCTCGTGCCCGAAACAGCTGCGAACCGCATTCTGGTGCTCGGTAAAATCCGCCAGATTATGGACTGCTTCACGGCGGATCAGCCCACGCTCTCACTGAGCGCCATTCGCAAGAGCGCCGGCCTCCCCGAAAGCACGACGCAACGACTCGTGCAGAATCTGGTGTCTGAGGGTTTTCTCGACCGCGATGGCAGCGGCTATCGCATCGGCCTGGCCGTCGCTCGGTGGGCGATCAATGCCACCCAGGGCCTCGATGTCATCCAGGCATCCCGGCCAGTGCTGCAAAGCCTGCGCGAGCAGACCCAGGAATCGTCGGTGCTTTATGTGCGATGGCGGCACTACCGCACCGTTGTAGCTACGGCCCGCTCGCAGCGTGCCATTACTCGTGTACTCGAGGTGGGAACCGTCATGCCGCTGCACCTCGGCTCCGCGGGCAAAGTGTTTCTCGCCTTCGATGAGTTCGCCCGTCAGGAACTACTCACCGTGGCCCCCGACGAAGCGCTGCCCACCGAGCTGCTCGACCAGATTCGCTCTCAGGGGTGGGCGTCATCGTTCGAGGAACGCGAGCCCGAGGTGGCGTCGGTGAGTTCCCCCGTGTTTGATCACCACGGCAACGTCGTGGCCGTGGTGGGCATCGTGGCTCCGTCGTCGAGGCTCAACGAGGCCACCGCGGTGCCGATTTACACCACTCCCGTAGTAAATGCGGCAGCGCTCATCTCGAGTGCACTGGGGTTTGAGCTGCCGAAAGCCCGGGATATACAGCCCTAAATTCTGCCTCCTACGCCAACGAGCGCGTCTCAGGCCAGATATCGGCCGAGAACTCGGGCCGTGGTCAGGGTGAGATTGTGATCCAGCTCTTCGTACACCGGCAGAAGTGATGTTGCGCCGCTGCTCGTGTGCACGACGCCGGCCACATCAAAGATAGCGATCGGCTCCAGGTCGCGCAGTAAGACCCAGAACGGCTGGAAGAAATACACCGTGCCCGCGTTGTTCACCTGCTGTTCAGCGACGACTTCATAGGCGGAGCGCGCCAGCACCGCGGTAGGAAAGCCATTGAAATAGTGGGTCGGTTGCTCGACCAACATCGGTGCGGTAACGGCGTACCACTCATGCCGATCGTTCACGGCACCCACCAGAGCTTTGGTGATAACGCGGTAGGCCAGCGTGCGCGGCGTAGTGGCCGGCGCAGTTGTGGGAATGCCGAGCCCAGTCGCCTCCTCAAGACGTTTAAGCGTCCCGTGTGGGCTGAACGCGGCCATCATTTCGATCCAGCTGATCACGTGAACGAGCCCGTTTACCAGGTACTGGCATCCGCCCACGAGATCCCACTGAATGCTGAGGTCGCCGTGCTCATCGTGCACAATGATCAACCGGTCGCCCTCGTCGACCTCCACGCCGGCAATGCGCAGCTGCGGATGCCGCCGCACCAGTTCGCTGGCGATCCACCAGATCTGCGCGGTGAGAAACCGATCGGCGGGCGGATAGTATTCCTCCCCGACGTCACCACCAGCGTCGTTACCGGTGGCAAAGTTATTGCCAGAATTGCGTGATGCTGAATTGCTCATAGTTCAACTCCCCAGGTTACTTAGGATTACTCACCTACACTCCTCGAAGACAGCCTGCTGCGAAACCCCCGGTTCGGGCTTGGCTGAAAGAGCACGGCCAAAATGGCGCTCTACGGGATCACGGCAAAATCGCGCTCGACCAAGCGCGGAGTGATCATGCGGTGCTTGGGCTCAAGCGACTCCGGGGCGCCATGCACCTTGCCACCGAACTCGCCGGTCAACAGTTCCAGCACCCCGGCAGCCACCTCGTGCACCGACTGGTCGATGCTCGACAGCCCGATCGCGGCGGCGACGGGCGTGTTGTCGTAGCCCGTGACCGGCAGCCGCCCGGGGTTGGCGATCATGGCGCCGAGGGCTAGCGAGTCGCTGGCGCAGAGCACCGCATCGAGGCGGCCCGCGGTGCGTTGTAGTTCTTGCATGGCGGCGGTTCCCTGGGCGACGCCGTCAACGGTAACAACCTCAAGCCGGGTCAGCTCGTCTTCGGTCACATCCCCCCGCTCGATCATTGCATCGCGCCAGCCGCGTCGACGGTCCTCGCCGGTGCCGGACGGGCTGGGCCAACCGATGTAGCCGATGCGCTGCGCCCCAGCATCTTGCCTCGACCGAGTCGCAGCGTGCAGTCCTGCCCACCCGTCCACATCCACCCAGAGATGCTGCGGGTCTTCCATGTCATCGACCCCCCACGGTCGGCCGAAGGTCACGAACGAGATTCTGTTCTCGATCAGCCATTTGGTTCGTGGGTCCCCCGCAAAAGTGGAGGTGAGCACGAACCCGTCCACATCGGCTCCGTCGTTCAAGCGCTGCAGCTGTGTGATCTCATCCTCAGGGCTGGTGGCCGTAAAAAGAAGCACGCGCAGACCCTGCCGGTCGGCCTGCTCGGTTAGCGCGTGCAGGAACCGATCAAGCACTGACCCGGAGATGCCGTCGATCATCGGATCCAGCCGAATGCCGATCGTCGAACTACGCCGCGTGCGCAGCCGTCGTGCCGAGGCATGGGGGCGGTAACCTAACCGGGCAATGGCGGCCTGCACACGCTCGCGGGTATCGGCCTTCACGATCCCAGGTGAGTTCATGACGTTCGATACGGTCTGGCGGGAGACACCGGCAGCCAGTGCAACATCCGTAATCGTGGAAAATGTGGTCATAGCCGCTTCTCCCCCGAGTAAATGCGAGCGCACGGGCCCTCGCTATTTGTACGTTCCAACGCCGGTTTCCTTACAGTACCGCTTTTCTGGCGGCTTCAAAATTTCAATATTTGATCGATCCAAGAAAACATTTGATCGATCAAATAATGTGGGCTACTGTGACGCATACACAAGCAAGCGCGCAGCGTAGCGCTAACGAAGGAGCAACAGAATGCAACGACGCAACTCCCGCTGGCTCATCGGCGCCGGCCTCTTCACGGTCGGCGCCCTCACCCTCACCGCGTGCGGTTCCGGATCCGGTTTCAGCGACAACGCCGCCAACACCGACGGCGAGCTCACCAGCGATTCTTCCCAAGGCCTTAACATTTTGATCGGCTCAAGCGGCGACGCGGAGACGGCATCCGTTAACGCCGCAGTGGCCGCTTGGTCCAAGACCTCCGGCACCGACGCCAAGGTGAGCGTCGCCAGCGATCTCAACCAGCAGCTCGCTCAGGGCTTCGCCGCCCAGAAACCAGCCGACGTCTTCTACCTCTCAACGGATGCCCTGGCCGGCTACGCGTCGAACGGCTCGCTGCTCGCCTATGGCAATGACCTGGCCAACAAGGACGATTTCTATCCCAGCCTGGTCAGTTCCTTCACCTATGACGGCGACTTCTACTGCGCCCCGAAAGATTTCTCGACCCTGCAGCTGATCATCAACACCGACCTCTGGGCCCAGGCCGGGTTGACGGATGCCGACATCCCCACCACCTGGGATGGGCTCGCAACCGTGAGCAAAACTCTCACCACCGGCACTCAGGTCGGGCTCGCCGTCGGGGGTGAATATGCCCGTCTGGGTGCGTTCATGGCCGAGGCCGGCGGCAGCCTGATGAACGCCGACGGCACCGAAGCAACGGCGAACAGCGCCGAAAACGTGGCCGGACTCGAGTACGCGCAGACGCTACTGAACGACGGCGTTATGAGCTACGCCAGCGACATCGGTGCCGGCTGGGGTGGCGAGGCGTTCGGCAAGCAGCTCTCGGCCATGACCATCGAGGGCAACTGGATCACCGGCGCCATGCAGAACGACTTTCCTGACGTGAAGTACACCGTCGCGGAGCTGCCGGCTGGACCTGAGGGCAAAGGCACCCTGCAATTCACCAACTGCTGGGGCATCGCCGCCGACAGCCCCAATCAGGCTGCCGCCCTCGACCTCGTAGAACACCTCACCAGCAAAGATGCCCAGATCACTTTCTCCAAAGAGTTTGGCCCGATGCCGTCGATCATGTCGGCCGCCGAGGATTGGAAGAGCGCCAACCCCACGCTGGTGCCATTTCTCAATGGCGCCGACTACGCCAAGGGCGTGCCCAACGTGCAGGGCTCGGCAGATGTCGTAAGCGACCTGAACGCACAGCTCGAGTCGCTGAAGACCGGGGACCCCCAGGCAATCCTGGACTCCGTGCAGAAGAACCTCGAAGCGCTGGTGAAGTAGCCCACCATGTCGACGCCTGTTCGCACGTCTCGCCGCTCCAGCATTCGGGGCGGCGAGACCGCCTCGGGGTGGCTTTTCACGGCCCCGATGATCGTTCTGCTTGGCATGTTCCTGGTGGTCCCGGTTTTGATGGCCCTCTGGGTCAGCTTCTCCGACTGGAACGGCCGTGGTAGCCCCTTCTCCAGCACCGTGTCGTTCGTGGGCGTTGACAACTACTCCGCCCTGCTCGGCGGTGGTGGCCTGGCCGAACAGGATTTCGGCACGGCGCTTCGTAACAACGCGTGGTACGTGCTGCTCGTCGTGCCAATCCAGACCATGCTGTCGCTGTTCCTGGCGGTTCTGGTGAACCGGCAGATTTTGCGTGGCCGCGGCTTCTTTCGCACCGCGTTCTACTTTCCGTCGGTCACCAGCTCGGTTGCCATTACCGTGCTCTGGCTGTTCCTGTTCAGCTCCACCGGCGCCGTCAACAAGCTGCTGGCCTTTATCGGCATTAACGGACCGAACTGGTTCAACGATCCCAGCGGCGTGCTGCACAACATCCTCGGCGTGTTCGGCGTCGAGAATGGCCCGGCTGCGCTGACCGGAAATTCCTTTCTCGGAATCTCCTTCTGGGAATGGCTCGCCGGGCCATCCGTTGCGATGAGCGCTTTCATTTTGATGGCGGTGTTCACCACCAGCGGCACGTTCATGCTGCTGTTCATCGCCGCGCTGCAAAACCTCAGCGGCGACGTTGTCGAGGCCGCGGTGATGGACGGCGCCAACGGTTGGCAGCGGTTCTGGCGGGTCACCCTCCCCCAGCTGCGGCCGACCCTGTTCACCGTGCTCACCCTGGGTTTGATCGGCGCCTGGCAGGTGTTCGACCAGATCTACACCGGCACTCAGGGCGGGCCGGGCAAGACCACTCTCACCCCGGCTTATCTCTCCTACCAGTCGGCCTTCACCAATCAGGCCTGGGGCCAGGGCGCCGCGATCGCGTTCATTTTGTTCGTGATCATCGTGGTCTTCACCCTGTTTCAACGGTGGGTTCTTGCCGAACGCAAGGTATCCGCTCGCCGTATGCGCCCCTACTTGCAGTCCCCCACGTCCGGAGGTTTCAAATGAGCGCCACGCTGACCCCTTCCGTACGAACCCCCTCTCCGTCGAAGCGTCTCAAGTCGCTGAGCCGAGAACAGCTGCCCACCCGGGCCGTTGCCGGTCGTTCCCTGCTCTATGCCATGCTGATCGTGCTTGCCATCGTGTACGTTGCCCCGTTTCTGATTCAGGTTGCCACCTCGTTTAAAACGGATGCCGACGCCGCATCGAACCCGATGTCGCTGATACCAGCGACCTGGTCGTCGGCTGCGTACGAGAGGTTGTTTCTCAACTCAGACTTTCCGGTCTGGTTTAGGAACTCCGCCATCGTCACCGTCTTTGTCACCCTGGGCCGGGTGTTCTTCAACTCCCTGGCTGGCTATGCCCTGGCCCGGCTGCACTTTCGGGGCCGTAACGTGATCTTCGCCCTGCTCATCGCTGTGATGAGCGTGCCCGGAGTGGTGCTGCTGATCCCCAAGTTTTTGGTGATCAACCAGCTCGGCATTTACGACACCTATGTGGCCATGATCGTGCCGCTGCTCACCGATGCCGCTGGCGTGTTCATCATGAAGAACTTCTTCGAGTCCATTCCCGCCAGTGTGGAGGAGCAGGCCCGCATCGACGGGGCTGGCACCTTTCGGGTGTTCTGGTCGATTGTGCTGCCGATGGCCCGTCCGGCGCTGGTGACCATCATCATCCTCTCGTTTCAGGGCTCGTGGAATGAGCTGTCGCACTTCATCGTCGCCACCCAATCGCCGGAGCTAACCACGCTCACCAAGGGCGTGGCTTCGCTGGCCTCCGGGCAGCTGAGCCAGGGCACCCAGTACCCGCTGAAGCTTGCCGCGGCGGCGATCATGACCATCCCGGTGGCCGTCATGTTCTTTATCTTTCAGAAACGCATTATGAACACCACCGATGGGGCCGTAAAGGAGTAGCCGGGCTCGCCCGGCTCTTCCCCACTTAGCTCAGATCCACACCACAACACCTCTGGAGTCGTACCTCACTCATGCCCTTGCACCCCGTTCAGCCGTTACTCCATGATTCCGCCATCGTTCTGGCCGCGCCCACCCAGGCCTGGTCAGCCTCTGATGGGGGCACGACCCTACCGATCCACGGCCTGTACCACGCCGATACCCGGGTGCTTTCCGGCTGGAGCCTTCTGGTGGGAGGCGTGGCCGGCGAGCCCCTTGGCGCCGCGCCGCGTGGTGCCGACGAGCTCACGTTCAACGCACTGCTGCGGCACCTCGACGACCGCACCGCCGACCCGAGGCTGCGGCTGCAGGTGACCCGCACGGTGAAAGCGGGTCGGCTCACCGAGAGCATCACGATTGTCTCCGGCCTGCAGCACGACATTGACACCACCATCTCGGCGCGCCTGACCCCCGACTTCTCTGACATGCAGACCGTCAAGGCCGGCCTGGCCGGTGCTGCCGAGCGGGCCTCTTTTGCGTCGAACGAGCTGCCCGACGTTCCGGTCGTCGACCTGCGGGAGATGACCGACGGCATCCGTTTGTCGACGCCGACGGTAATGGCGCTGGTGCGCGTGAGCGGCGACGGCATGCTGAGCGCGGCGGCCGACGTGCACTGCGACTGGTCGGTGACCGTGCCGGCCCGGGGCAGTGTCACCGTGCAGTGGAGCGTCGACGTGGATCACTCCACAACCGTGGTGCAAGCGGCGGCCGGACTGCCGCAATGGGCGGGAGTGTCGGTGCAATCCGGCGATGCCCGCCTCGGTCGCTGGGTGCAGCGCGCTCTCGAAGACCTCTCGGGCCTGCGAATGGCCACAACCGATCGGCCGGATGAGCCGTTTTTGGCCGCCGGGGCACCCTGGTTTTTCACCCTGTTCGGCCGAGATTCAATCTGGGCCGCCCGTTTTCTGCTCCCGCTCGGCACGGACCTCGCCGCCTCCACCCTACGACTGCTCGCCGCGCTGCAGGGCACCGAGAACAACAACGCGACCGCAGAACAGCCCGGCAAGATCATGCACGAGCTGCGCCCCGACGCGTTCTCCATTCCCGGCGAAGGCGTTTCGCTGCCGCCGCTCTACTACGGCACCGTCGACGCCACCCCGCTGTGGATCTGCCTGCTCGCCGACGCCCACCGCTGGGGCATGGCCGACGCCGAAGTGGAGGCCCTGCTGCCGAACCTCGAAGCGGCCCTACAGTGGATGCGTGAATTCGGCGACAGCGACGGCGACGGGTTTCTCGAATACGTCGACATCACCGGGCACGGCCTGGCTAATCAGGGCTGGAAGGACTCCGGCGATTCCATCCAGTGGCGCGACGGCAGCCTCGCCGACGGTCCGATCGCCCTGTGCGAGGTGCAGGCCTACGCCTATCAGGCGGCAATCGGCGGCGCCGACCTGCTCGACGCGTTCGGTCGTGAGGGCGGCGACATCTGGCGGGCCTGGGCCGAGGCGCTCAAAACCCGGTTTCGGCAGTCGTTCTGGATCGACTCCCCGCAGGGCCGCTACCCGGCCGTGGCGTTGGACTCCGCCAAGCGTGCGGTCGACACCGTGACCAGCAATATCGGTCATCTGCTGGGAACCGGCCTGCTTTCCGCCGAGGAATCCGCCCTCGTCGCTGCGAGGCTCGTCTCCCCCGAGCTCAACTCCGGCTACGGCCTGCGCACCATGGCCACCGACTCTGACGGCTTCTGGCCCATGAGTTACCACGGCGGCTCGGTCTGGACCCACGACACCGCCATCGCCATCGCCGGCCTTGGTCGCGACGGCTTCGGCGCTGAGGCGGGCGTGCTCATCGAGGGCCTACTGTCGGCCGCCGAATCCTTTGACTATCGCATGCCCGAGCTCCACTCCGGCGACTCCGCCACGGCGGTCACCGTGGCTGGGCCCTACCCCGCTGCCTGCCGCCCGCAGGCCTGGTCGGCGGCATCCGCTATTGCCGTGCTTGGCACTGTGCTCGGCTTAGCGCCCGACCCGGCCACCGGCGAGGTTGTCTCTACGCCGATTAGCCCCCCAGTGGTGGGCGACGTCACGGTGCACGGGCTGAACAGGGCGCTGCGCGACTAGCCCCAATCACGCACAGCGCTCAGCCGCCTAACTTCGACACGAGACTCGGGTACGAAGAATCCGTCGCCGCTTGGTCTAGGGCGGTTTGGAATCTCCGGCTCGAAAGGTGGGCTATGCGAAAGTGCGCGTGCTCAACGTCCCCACTACCGCACGGCATCCGCTGGCGGGGCTAGTGTGTGGGCATGGACACTGCGACTGGGCCAATCACTTTCATTGCCGACATGATGGCCGGAACCATCGTGGAGCCGGGTCGGCCACACCACACCAAGGTGCTCAGCGCCCCGGGCGTGCGAGTGGTTGTGCTCACCTTCGAGGCCGGACATGTGCTCAAGGAGCATCAGGCTCCCAAAGACTTGCTGATGCAGGCCCTGGCCGGGCGGCTGCGCATTACGGCCGATAGCAAGGTGCACGAGCTGGCACCGGGCGCTCTGCTGCGACTCGAAGCCGGGCTGCCGCACACGGTTGAGGCCCTTGAGGAGTCCCGCCTGATGCTCACCATGATCGGGTAGCGCGCGGCGGGGGCGGCGCGGCGAACGGGCTGCGAAAAATCAGGCTGCTCCGACTCGAGGCCGGGCCGAAGCCAGCCCCCGGAGGACTACGGCCGCGCGCTTTCGCCCAACCGGGCAGACCAAACGGTCAGCTTGCGGCAAACGTGCGCACACCGTCGAGGGACAGCGCCCGCACGCAAACTCGGAGGTTCTCGCGACACTCCGTGATTTTGTTCCCGCTCAGGCGGCGTGTTGCGAAAATCTCCGAACTTACGTGCAGCGGAAGGGCTTCTCCGGTTCGATCATTCCGGCGTTCACCTAGCCCGCCGCTTTCTGCTCCGCCCCGAGTGGGCAGCAGGATGCGTACAGCTCCCGTTCACGGCTCGTCGTCCCAGATCGTTCCGTCGAGGTCTCCGCGCAGCGTTCCGGTCACCTGGTCAACGGCAGCCCCCACCGTTCCGGTGAACCGCGCCGGGGGAAACCGGTCGCTCAAGCCATACTCACGGAGCTTGTCTTTCACCGGTCCTTTCATCTCCGCAAAGATGAGGGTGGTGCCGCGGGAGGCGAGAAAATCGTCCAGCTCGAGAAGCTCATCAATCGCCGTCGTGTCGATCTCGGTGATGGGCTCAGCCGCGAGAATAACGGTGTGGATGTCGCCCCCGGCCGCGATGACGGTGGCCCGCACGAACTCGTCGAAGATACCGCCGTTAGCGAAGAAGAGCGGGGCATCGAAGCGCACAATTATGATGCCGGGCAGCCGTTCGGCCTCCGGATGCCGGGAAAGATCATGGTAACCACGCCGGCCGTGCACTCGGCCGAGCTCAGCGCGGTACGGTCGCCAGGCGTGCCCGACGAAGGCGCCGAGTGACAGGATGATCGCCACCGCGATTCCCTCGATTACCCCGACGGCGAGAACGCCGATGAAGGCCGCGAGCGAAAGTGCCGCATCCACCCTGTTCATTCTCACGAGTGCAAAAAATCCTCGAACGTCGATCAGCCCGGCCGCGGCAACGACCACCACAGCGGCGATGGCGGCCGAGGGGAGATACGCCGTAACGCCCGGCGCGAGCAACATGAACACCACGATGAGCAACGCCCCGACCACGTTCGTCAGTTGGGAGCGCGCCCCGGCCTGTTCGGCGACGGGAGTGCGTGAGGATGAGGCTGAAATGGGGAAGCCGCCGAGCAGCCCGCCAGCAATGTTGGATACACCGATGCCAGACATTTCCTGGCTGCCGTTAACGCTTTCACCGCGTCGCGCGGCAAACGTGCGCGAGATCACGGCGGTATCGGCGAATGCAATGAGGGCTATTCCCAAGGCCGGGACGATGAGGGCAACAACGTCTCCCCAGGCCAGGCCGCCGAGTGCCGGCGTAGGGATCCCATGCGGCAGTGCGCCCACGACGGGCAGGTCGTTCTGCAGTCCCAGAATGACCGTCACGGCCGTCGATCCCACGACGGCGACCAGCACACCCGGCACTCGGGCCTTGCGCCACGACAACACCACGATGACGGCCAGCGCTCCGACGCCGATGAGCATCGCGGTCAGATCCACTTTGCCGCGGGCGATCCCGTCGACGATGCCCACGGCATCGCCGAACGGGGAATCCGCCGATACCGAGAATCCGAGAAGTGCCGGCAACTGCGACACGATCACGAGCAGCGCCAGCGCGTTCAGATACCCCACCCGAATGGGCTTTGAGAGTAGGTCCGTCACAAATCCAAGGCGCAGAAGACCGCCAAGCAGAAGTATCACGCCCACCATGATCGCGAGCAGCCCGGCGAGCGCGACGGCCCGCGTGCCGTCGCCCATCGCGAGCGGCAGAATGGCTACGGCAATGATCGGAGCCAGGGCAGAGTCGGGGCCGAGAACGAGGATGCGCGAAGGCCCGAAGGCGGCGTAGGCGAGCAGCGGAATGATCGTGGCGTAAAGCCCGGCAGAGGGAGGGAGCCCGGCCACCTGGGCGTAGCCGATACCCACCGGAATAAGGAGTGTCGTGAGCACGAGTCCCGCACGCAGATCCGGCAGCAGCCAGGCGCGCCGGTAGGTGAGCGCCGTGTCGATCCCCGGTACCCATCGCCGCAGCAGATTCGTGCCCAACGCGTTCCTTTCCGGAGCCTCGCTGTGCCCAAAATACCAGCACGTCACATACCGAGCAGACCGTTGGCAGCGGATGCGTCAGCCCGGCCAACGGTGGAGTCTCGATTGCCCGCGATGACCGATGACGACGAACGTGGTGTTGGGGCGCATCAGCTCCAGCGAGCTAGCGGTTTGCGCGCGATCGAGCCGCTCCTGGCCGATCGACCTCGGCTAGTTCCGCCTCGGTAGCCATCCGAAACGGCATGACAGAGGCAACGTGAACCGCCTGGCGAGACTGACCCCGGGTCGCCCACAAACTGGCGCCGATCGACACCGTGAGAATGGCGGCGATGACCGTCAGAGACACCGTGGTAGGGATATAGAACACGTCCAGTAGAAGCATCTTAACCCCCACCCACACCAGCAATACCGCCAGGCCTATCTTGAGATAGATGAAGCGGTTCATCAGGTCAGCGAGCAAGAAGTACATCGCCCTCAGACCGAGAATCGCGAACGCGTTGGCCGTGAAGACCAAAAAGGCCTCGTTCGTCACGGCGAAGATTGCGGGGATCGAGTCCACAGCGAAGATAATGTCGGTGACCTCGACCAAGACGAGCACGGCCAGGAGGGGCGTGGCCAACAGCACTCCCGCTTTTCGAACGACGAGCTTCTGGCCGTAGAAGGCATCCGTCATGGGGATATGGCCTCTAAACCATTTCAAAGCCCACGACTTTTCGGGGTTGAAATGCTCGTTGCGATGACGAAGCATGCGTATTCCGGTGAACACCAGGAATGCCCCGAAGATGTAGAGCACCCAACTGAAGTTATTGATCAACACGGCTCCAGCGGCGATGAAGATTCCGCGGAAGACGAGGGCGCCGAGCACGCCCAAAAACAGAACACGATGTTGGAATTGCGGCGGAACGGCAAACGCGGCGAAGATGATGGCCCAAATGAACACATTGTCGACGGCGAGTGACTTCTCGATCACGAAGCCGGCAAAGTACTGCTGGCCGAACTCAGCGCCGTAGAGCCACCAGACGATTCCGCCGAAGGTCACCCCCGACAGCACCCAGAATATCGACCATCCGGCCGCCTCCCGCACGCCGATCACATGCGCGGTGCGATGTGCGATCAGATCGACCGCCAGCATAACCAGAATCACGCCGATGACAGCGAACCAAGCCCAGACAGGAACGTTCATAACTACTCCAGAATCTTTTCAACTCTGGAGGTCTCGTCGGCCCGTTGCCGGGCCCAAACCGCACCGAGCCGCGATGTCGCGACCGTATTGACGATGGGTCTCGTGGGGACTACTCCCCTCCAAGAGCTACAAAAACAGAGTTCTGGTATTTGTGCAAGGAGAATTGGGCTTGACGCCCTGAGACGCAGGGCTTTCCCAGTCTCCGGCCGTCACGGTGCGTCAGGTTAGCTCCGGCTTTAGAGCCTGCTGGGTCGAGCAGATCGAGTGCACACGTGGGTGGCACCTGGTCTCGATCAGCTCGACCAGCGGATGCGCGACGACCGTCCGACCGTGGCACGCCCCTATCGGGTGAGGTAGGACTCCTGCAGTTCAAAAACCGGGGTGTCGAGGCCTTCCATGCGGGCCTTGATCTGAAGAGCCAGATAGTTGGAGTAGTGCCGGCTCTGATGCAAGTTGCCGCCGTGAATCCACAGCTGATCCACGTTGGTGGGCTTCCACATGTTACGCAGCTCCCCCTCCCACGGTCCCGGATCCTTCGGCGTGTCTGAGCCGTAGCCCCAGCACCGGCCCACTCGGTTGGCGACCTCGGGTGAAACCAGGTCGGCCAGCCATCCGTTCATGGACCCATAGCCGGTGGCGTAGACGATCAGGTCGGCCTCCAGCTCGCTGCCGTCAGCCATGATCACCGAGTGTGGGTCGATGCGGGCGAGTTGGCCCGACTTCACCTTCACGCGGCCGTCAATGAGCAGCTGCGACGCGCCCACATCGATGTAGTAGCCGGAGCCGCGGCGCAGGTACTTGAGGAACAGCCCGGACCCGTCGGTACCAAAATCCAGATCGAAACCCACCGCCGTGAGCTGGGCATAGAATTCGGCGTCGCGTTCGGCCATCTTCTCGAAAACAGGGATCTGGGCGGCGGGCAGAATGCGGTAGGGCAGCGACGCGAACAGCAGGTCGGCTTTTTCGGTCGTGACACCGTTGGCCAGGGCCCGCTCGGAATACAGGTCGCCGAGGGCCAGGTCCATGAGCGCCTCGCTGCGAGCGATGTGCGTAGAAGATCTCTGCACCATCGTCACCTCGGCACCGTGCTCCCACAGGTCGGCACAGATATCGTGGGCCGAGTTGTTGGAGCCGATCACGACAGCCTTCTTGCCGGCCCAGTCACCGCCGCCCTCGTGCTTGGACGAATGGTGCTGCTGCCCGGCAAATGTTTCGGCGCCGTCGAAGGTCGGCGTGTTCGGGTAGCCAGAGACCCCGAGGGCGAAGATCAGCTGTTTGGGTCGCAACGTCACCTTCTGGCCCTCACGCACAACCTCAACCACCCATTCCTGGGTTACCTCGTCGAAGGTGGCCTTGGTGCATTCCGTGCTCGACCAGTAGTTGAGCTCCATGATGCGCGTGTAGTGCTCCAACCAGTCACCGACCTTGTCTTTCGATGCGAACACCGGCCAGTCCTCGGGAAACTTCAGATACGGCATGTGGTCATACCAGACCGGGTCGTGCAGGTGCAGGGACTTGTAGCGATTGCGCCACGAGTCACCGGGCTTGGCATTCTTCTCGATCACGATCGTGGGCACCCCGAGCCGGCGCATGCGAGCAGCCAGGCCGATGCCGCCCTGCCCGCCCCCGACAATGACGCAATACGGCTGCTCGTCGTAGCCGAGCGACGCCTCACGGGCGTTCTTCTTTTCGAGCCACGAGAGCCGGCCCTTCTTTATCTCATGGCTGACCCCCTGCTCGCGGTTTGTGCCCTTCTTCTCCTCGAAGCCCTTGAGCTCCTGCATGGTCGTCAGCAGCGTCCAGCAGCGTCCGTTTCGCAACCGAAGGTGTGCGTAACCGCGGGCCTGTGCGGTTTCAAAAGTCACCCAGGCCTCGGTAGCCTCGCCATCACCGGTGGCGTCCTCGCCGCGGGTCCAGTCGCACGGTTGCACGTGCTCCAACTGGGCCTCGAGCATGCGACGAATGTCTTCCTTTCCCTCGAGGGTCTTAAGGTTCCAGGTGAACGAAACGAAGTCACGCCAGTAACAGTCCTCCTCGAAGATTTCCAGGGCGGTATCGATGTTGCGCTCCCGTAGTGCGCTGTCCAGCGCGGCCAGCCACCGGTCGACGATTTCATTTGCAGATTCAGGCATTTTCACTCCTTTGTGGGCGCTGAGTGAGGTCTTCCCAGTACGGCGCACTAGTGTGTGCAGATACTGATTCGGGCGTGACCTCACGTTCAAGTAGAGACCCGCGGGGGTTACAAGGGCGTTACACCCACTGCGGCTGACTCGTCGGGTCAACCTAGGGAGAGCGGATGTCGCAGGGACAGCCAGTGGGTTCGCGCTTCGCGCCGCCCGACCTGCGCTTCTCGTCGCCGCGGGAATACGCCACGCTGCTACGCCACGCCCATGACCAAGCGCTCTCCGGTGCAGCCCGGCCCAACGTCGACCCGGCACTCTGGGCTTCCTGGCAGCGCGCATTGGCTGGAGGCATCGACCCCGAAACGCATCTGCCGCCGCACCTGCACGAGGTCGCGGACATGCTGCACCTGCGCCGCGAACACCGCCTCGCGGCCGTGATGCCGGCCCTCAGCGAGTTGCTCGCCGACGAGAGCGCCTCGGGGCGGCACCTGCTCGTGCTCACCAACGCGCACGGCGAGGTGCTCTGGCGGGTCGGTAGCCCCGCGGCGCTGCGGCAGGCCGACGGTCTGGAATTCGTAGAGGGTGCCGACTGGTCCGAGGCCGGTATTGGCACGAACGCGATCAGTGAGGTCGTTCTGAGCGGCCGTTCCGCGCAACTGTTCTCCGCCCAACACCTGGTGCGTACCCACCATGAGTGGGCATGCACGGCATCACCCATCCGTGACCCCAACACCGGGCAAATTCTTGGGGTCTTGAACGTGTCTGGCCCCCTCGACACCGTCACCGCGGACAGTGTGCGCATGGTGCAGTGCGGGGTACGACTGGCCGAAGAGCTCCTGCGTAGCCGCACGGCGTTGGTGCCGGAACCCGCGGTGCCGCCCCTGACCCGGCCGAACCGCCCCACGGCGTCGCTCCCCCGACCAACACTGCACAACGGGATCTGCCTGAACCTATTCGGCGATCATCCGGCAGTGGTGCTGGCGAACGGGCAACGAGTTGCGCTGTCCCTGCGCCGAGCCGAAATTCTCGTCCTGCTGAACTCGCGTCAACGCGGCTGGAGCGCGGAGCAGCTGGCCTATGAGGTGCACGGTGAGATGGGCGCTGCGGCGACCATCCGCATCGAGATGCACCGCATCCGCGTTCTGGCCCCCGGCCTGTTGGAGTCTCACCCGTACCGCTTAGCGGATGCCGCGCACGGCCGATCCGACGCCAGCGGCGTGGTGCAGAAGCTGCGCAACGGTCAGGTCGCCGAGGCGCTCGATGCCTACGTCGCACCGCTGCTGAGCAGCTCCGGGGCATCCGCTGTCGAATCACTGCGGCTCGAACTGAACGCCGCCATGGGCGCGGCAGTTCGGGCGAGCGGCAGCGCCGAGCTGATCAAGCGCTGGTGTGAGACCGATATGGGTTCAACCGACGACCTCGCTGTCGACGAGTTGGGCCGGCTGCTTGGGTACACCGACGCGGCCTTTCTCGCCTTCCGGGCCCGTTCCGAGCGGCTGGACCGCGAGCTGGGCCTGTAGCACGGCGAAAATTCGAGCGCGGGGTTCACGACGGCGAGCACCAGCCAATGGTCAGGAAGGCTGTGCGCCCGACCTGTGCGCGCGAGCTGTGCGCGCGAGCGGGCGGTTTCGCGTCAGGCGCTTAGGCGCCGGCCAGAACTGCGAAGTATCCCGGAACCTGTTGGGACAGACCGGCGGCGTTCATCGGGACCACTTCGATGTCTATCGGTCCATCCGTGATCAACGTCCACTCTGAATCGGAAAACGTGCTGCGCCGTTCCTGGGCACCGAAACGCCCGGGGCGAGGCAGGTTTTCCAGGGCGCTTTGCAACTGACGTGGAACGCTTCGCCGCGTGGCACCCAGCTCCTGCATGTAGGCGAGGCTGGTTCCGTGAAAGTTCGTTTCGGCGAGGAACACTCGCCCGCTACTCCCAATGACGGTTCGTAGGTTATCGGCCAGGCTGGCCTGCTTGTCGGCTTTCAGAACGTGAAAGACTCCGCGAACAAAAATGTTGGCCGGCCCGATGCGTTCCAATAGCTGCGCTCCCGCGCCCAATTCGGCAGCGTCCATGACCATGTAGTCGACATTCTGGAGGCCGTCACTTTCCCTCCTCGCCAACTCGACCGCACCGGCGGAAACATCGATGCCGAGCACCCGGGGAAAAAGACCAGCAAGCCAGCGGGTGCAAGATCCATTGCCACACCCGACGTCGACCACAGGAAGGGCGGGATCAAAGTGGGCTACCACGTCGGCGGAGTACTGCGCATACTCGGTCTGGGATCCGGAGTCCCAGAGAACATCTCCCGAACGACCGGTGGTCTGAATTCCGCGCCAGTAGCCATCCCACGCTACCGCCGGGTCCCTCGGTGCCCGGGAAGCGAGACGTATTACCGTTGGAACAAGTAACATCCGGTCCCAGAGCTTTGACATACCCTAACTATATCGACGCTGCGCTAGGCTCTCGAGCCGATCCAGTACCTGCTCTGGCGGTTGCGGGCGACCGTAATAGTAACCTTGCCCATAGAGGCAACCCATCGCCTGCAACTGCTCCGCTTGCTCGGCGGTTTCGATGCCTTCCACGATCGCCTTCAGTCCCGCAGCAGAGATCAGCTGAAGAATCGCGGCAACGAATTTCTGCTGCTGCGGGTCCGAACCGATGTCCTGAATCAGAGACTGGTCAACCTTCACCGTGTCAGCGGGAAGCGACCGAAGATAGCTGATAGACGAATAACCGGTGCCGAAGTCGTCAATTTGCAGCCCCACGCCCAGGTCCCGCAGCCCGCCCAGAACCTGTTCTTCCGTCGTTCCCCTGGACATCAACACGGTCTCGGTGATCTCCAAAACCAAACGCTGCGGAGCCACGTGGTTCCGGTCCAGCGTTTCCCTGATGTCCGCCAGCAGATCGCTGCGAAACAGTTCGGCGGCGGAGAGATTGATGTGCAGACAAAAGTCCGTGAGGTTTGGCGCGGTTTCGTTCCAGCGCCTCAACTGGGCGACTCCTTCATGCAGCACCCAGCGTCCCAGCTCCAGGATCAGGCCGGATTCCTCAGCAATGCGGATGAAGCTGTCCGGCATGATGAGTCCGCGTGCGGGATGATGCCACCGCAGCAGGGCTTCGAGCCCGGTGACCCTGCCCGAGGCCAATTCGACCACCGGCTGGTACTGCAGTGCGAGTTCGCCTCCGGAAACAGCATTGCGCAGTTCGGCGGTTATTCGTGAGCGTTCCTGGACAGCAAGGAGCATGTCGGGGTGGAAAAGCTGCACGTTGTTGCGACCCTGGCCCTTCGCCTGATACATAGCGATGTCCGCATCGCGCATCAGCGACTCGGCCGAATCTCCCGGGGCACTAATGCACACCCCGATGCTGGCCATCGCCCATACCGTTTCGGAGCCGATACGCAAGCTGTCCTGCAGCTTCTCGGAGGCCCGGTGCGCAATTTGCAGGATCTCGTTTTGCGTGGACTCGGTGATGACGACGGCAAATTCGTCCCCGCCCAGACGGGCCACGGTATCGGTGGCCCGGACGGCGGACAGGAGACGCGTGGCGACCTCGACCAGCACGGCGTCACCGGCGCCATGGCCCAGGGTGTCATTGATGGCCTTGAAAGAATCCAGGTCCAGCACCAGCACGGCCGGGGCTTTCCCACTGGCCGTACTGTTTTGGAGTGCCTCCTGGATCCGCTCGTTGAGCAAAATCCTATTCGCGAGGCCGGTGAGGGCATCCGTCTTGGCCATCTGTTCCAGCTCGGCCTGTGTTCGCCGCAACATGGCGGTACGGTCGGCAACCCGCTGTTCCAGATCCGAATAAATATGTTCGAGTTCCTCCGCGAGCAGGTTGACACCCGCAATGACAGCATCAATGTCATCCCTATTTTCCGACGGTGTCATGCGCGTGCTCAGGTCTCCGGCAGCCAACCGAACAATCCCGTCCACCAACTGCCGGAGGCGCGGGTCTTCACCGCTGTTTTCCGAGATCATGGAGTTCAATCGGGCAACCCGCGACGGAAAATCCGGTCCTGTGCCCCCGGCTGAAGCACTAGCGCCGGCGCCGGTGTCGACCTGAATCGATCTGTCTTCACGTGCTGAGCCCTCCGGTCACCAGTCATCTCGATGTGCCGGTGGGTTGGCCCTCATCGCGGCAAGCGGCACTTCCGGAAAGGTCAGTCACCGGTGCTCAGCCAGTCCAGGGCCTGGCTGCGCGAAGTAAAGAAACGAGTCGGGCACGGCGGAACATGCACCCCGAGGAAGAAGTTCGCCAAGACCCGGTCGACAGGCGATGTGCCCAACAGCGCAATGCGTGAGGCGCTGCAGGGAATAGACCACACAGCCCTGGCCTGGCGGCTAACCGAACCGACCGCTTCCATATCGACCAGCATGGGATGTTGTTCCTGCTGGCAGAGCTCGTTGACCTTCGCCATCGCGACCCGTGCGTCGTCAACCTCAATGTTGACGCCGGGTAGCCAACGCAGGTGAAGAAGACCGTTGTCGCTGAGCTCAAGGCTTCCCTTTGGACCGTCCGCGGCTATCACATCCACGACTACGTCCTCCCCTTAGCACGCCGCCGAATCATTCAGCCGCTAGTCAAAGATAGCCGTGTTCATCAACTTCTCAAATTAGCCGCACAGCCTGGGTGCGCGTGGTCGTGCTCACCTTCGAAGCGTGGCACGTGCTCAAGGTGAATCAGGCTCCGAACATGCTGCTCCTGCAATCCCTGGCCCGGCACCCTGCTGCGCCTCGAGGCTGGAGTACCACACACGGTCGAGGCCCTCGATGAGTCCCGTCTGCTGCTGACAATGATCGTCTAGCGCACTCCACCAAAGACGCAGCGACCGACAAGCGGAGCGCCCCCACGCAAACTCGGAGACTCTCGCGACACGCCGTCATTTCGTGCCTGCTGAAGCGGCGTGTTGCAAAAATCTCCGAACTTACGGGCAGCGGATGACGAGAATCATCCCGCGGCGGTCCCCGGGCGCTGAACCCGGCGTGCTAACGGCTACTTGAGAGCGAAGCCGCCCTGACAGGTGATATTTGTGCCCGCGAAAACTTTGATTTTCGACGGGTTGCTGCAGCCCGGGGTGCCTCGCCAGCCCTGGAATCTCGATCCGGGGCGGGCCTGGGTGTTGAGCTTGACGACTGTGCCGGCGGGGAAGAACGAGGAGCACGCACCGGCGCCACTGCCGAGGGTGACCGTGCAGTTGATCCCGGCCGGTTGCGAGGTGATAAGGCCACTGCCATTGCCGGCCGGCAAGATCGATATGCTGCCGTTTGCCGCCTGGAACTGAGTGCGCACGGTGACGATCGCGTAGGCGGTGACACCTCCGGCTGTGCCGATAATGAGCGCGGACTGGGGGTTGGTGACGACCAGGGTCGTTACCGGAAAGCTCGCCCGGGTCGCGCCGGCGGGAACGGTGACGCTGGGGGGAACGGTCGCCGCTGCGGTGTTATCACTAGACATTGCAACCACCAACCCGCCGGAAACGGCCGCCGAGGTCAGGGTAACGGTGCCGGTAACCGGTGTACCACCGGCAACGTCGGTCAGATTGAGGGTCACTGACGACAGGGCGGGTGCCGAGGTTGTGGCAGAGCCGGCAGCGTATGACGCTGACGGGGCCAGTGCCGCGGTGAGCGCTGCGACAGCGATCAGCACGGCGGTCAGGGTTGATTTCACGGTTGTTCTCCTTAATCGGGTGGTCCAGAAGCCGGAGGGGATCTCGGCCATCGATGCCCCCGATGCCCGCTCCCGTGCCCGTCGTTGACGCGCCGCGCGAGAATCACCGGTATAGCGAGAAGCCGATAAAGCAACTTCAGTAAACAGCGTTGCGCGATCTACCGCTAGTGCCCATTGGTCGCAGTGCCTGTCGCCTGGCGCTGAGGCTCGCGTCAAGCTGCCCCGGCTCTTGCGGTCGCAGCCCGAGGGTGGTCCAGGCGCTCAGCCCAGGTCAGGTCAGGTCAGGTCACAATGACGACTTGCCCAGGTGGGTCTCGCTGTGGCCTCCGAGCACGTGAGCGCGGAGCGCGGAGCACGTGAGCGCGGAGCGCGGAGCACGTGAGCGCGGAGCACGTGAGCGCGGAGCACGTGAGCGCGGAGCACGTGAGCGCGGAGCACGTGAGCGCGGAGCGCGTGAGCGAGTACAAAAACGGCCCGATCCGCGTCTTTACGCTGGTCGGGCCGTGTTTTAGCTGGATCTGGTGCACCCCCCCGGACTTGAACCGGGAACCCACTGATTAAGAGTCAGTTGCTCTGCCAATTGAGCTAGAGGTGCGTATTTCGCCGCGAAACAACCCGCGGCAACGTGTAACCCTAACACCCTGAATGGGCTCGCCGCCAATCGAGCGGAGAAACCGAGCGTGGCGCGGCGCGATGCCCATTATTACTATTCTTGACAGGGTGACTGAGCCTCGAATGTACACCCTCGCTGACGACCTCGATCTCGCCCTGAAGCTGGCTGACGCGGCCGACGCGATCTCTCGGGCGCGGTTCACTGCGCTCGACCTCGTCGTGACAACCAAGCCCGATCGCACCCCGGTAACGGATGCCGACCAGGCCGTCGAGCGAGCAATTCGCGCCGTGCTGGCCGAACAGCGTGCCGATGACGGAATTCTGGGCGAAGAGTTCGGCACCGCCGGATCGACGGCGCGCCAGTGGATCATCGATCCGATCGACGGTACCGCCGGCTTCATGCGCGGCATTCCCATCTGGGCCACCCTCATCGCCCTCGCCGTCGACGGCGTTCCGGTGGTGGGCGTGGTGAGCGCGCCGGCTCTCGGCAAGCGCTGGTGGGCATCCGCTGGCGCTGGCGCCTGGTCGAGCGATGAGCGCACTCCGCATGCCGCCCCGACGCGCCTCACTGTCTCCGGCGTCGACACGCTCGCCGAGGCCTCCATCAGCTATGGCAGTTTGCAGCAGTGGGACCAGGCCGGGCACCTCGACGCGGTGGTTAATCTCTCCCGGCAGGTTTGGCGCACCCGTGCCTACGGCGATATGTGGTCGTACATGCTGTTGGCCGAGGGCCACTTGGACATCGCGGGAGAATTCGATCTGCAGCCCTACGACATGGCGGCGCTCGCCCCCATCGTGCAGGAGGCCGGCGGAGTGTTCACCTCGATCGACGGCCAGCCCGGGCCATGGCACGGCAGCGCCCTGGCCACAAACGGCCTGTTGCACGCGGCGACGCTGGCCGTCGTGAATCCCGCGTAGCCGGGCATCCGTTGAACGAAATAGCGTCTCGAAATCAGTGCCGCTGTGAGTTTTCTCTTTCCCAACGGATGGGGATATAACGATCTCGGATTCGGGTCTATGATCCTCGGATGAAAACCATTAGTCGGGCTTTGCTGGTGAGTGAAGCCTTCGTCAGATTAGCGGACGCCCTGGTGGGCGAGTATGACGTTTTAGACGTTCTGCACACCTTGGTGGAGCAGTCAGTTCTGCTGCTCGACGCAGAAGCAGCCGGGCTTCTCCTCGCCGACCAGGACGGCATTCTGCAGGTTCTCGTGTCGACCAGCGAAGAGAGCCAATTCGTAGAGGCCCTGCAGACCAAAGCCGGGGTAGGCCCGTGCGTTGACGCTTTCCATACCGGCGTCGTGGTGACAATCGACGATATCGCGTCAGCGGAGGGTGCTCGGTATCCGGATTTTCAGCAGGCGGCTCTAGGTCAGGGGTTTAGGTCAGTGCACGCTATTCCGATGCGCTTTCGCCCCAACACCATCGGCGCCCTCAACCTGTTCCGCAGCACCACCGGGAGTTTGACCGCGGAGGACGCTGCAATCGGCCAGGCCCTCGCCGATGTCGCGACCATCAGCATTCTGCACGAGCGAACGGCACGAGAGAAAGCGGTCGTGAACGACCAGTTGCAGAGGGCTCTCAACAGCCGGGTTCTCATCGAACAGGCCAAAGGCGTCATCGCCCAGCGCAGTCAGGTCAACATGAACGACGCCTTCAACCTGCTGCGCGCCTACGCACGCTCCCACAACGAGTCCATGCAGGAAAGCGCTGAGAAATTTATCAGCAACAGCATTCTGCTGTAGCGAACGACCGGGGCGTCACTCGGGTTTACGTTCGGTTTCGACCGACGGTTCACTGACCCGGCATGTCGGGATTGATGCCGTTGCGGGCGTTGCGCGCATCGAGGCGGCGCTGTCGCCAGGCCCGCGGGTTCAGCAGCAGGATCGGTTTGGGAATGCGCAGCGCGTAGCCGGTCGGCAGAATCCAGCCGTAGCGTTTGGCCAGAAGCGACAGCCCCGCACCGCTGAGAATGGCCACACCGGTGCCGATGGCCACGAACCCGAGCTGGCTCAGAATGACCATCTCGGTACTCGCGAGCAGCGCGCTCGTGGCGTAAAGGGTATTGCCGCCGAAGATGGTGGGCACCTTGAGCAGCATAATGTCGCGCACCATGCCGCCGCCGACCGCGGTGATCATGCCCAGCAGAATGGCGGGCAGCCAGCCGAGGCCGGCATCCAGGGCTTTTTGCGCGCCCACCGCCGACCAGCAGCCCACGGCGAGCGCGTCGAGGAGCAGCAGCACACGCCGGGTCCAGCGGCCGTTGAAGGTGACGAAGTAGGCGATAACCCCGCCGAGGATGGCGCAGATCAAGTAGGCGGGGTCGAGCAGCGCGGCGGGGCTGCCCTGTTGCAGCAGGGTGTCGCGAATCATACCGCCACCGAGGCCGCTCATAATGGCGAGCACCACGAAGCCGACGATGTCGAGGCGGGCGGTGCGGGCGGCGACCCCACCGAGAATGGCGTTGGCGAGCACACCGGCCAGGTCCACGAAGCGGATTACCTCAAACAGCGTCTCCGAATCAGTGTTCACTTGCCCCATTCTCACCTATATCTGGGGTGCAATGGGCGCGCCTACAGTGGAGGCATGAGGATCAACGCTTTTTCCGACGTCTGCCTGCGGGTCGTCATGCTGCTGTGTGCGGCCCCGGAGAGCGTGACTTTGACCTCGCGGGTGGTCGCCGCCGAGGTAGGCACGCCCTACAACCACGTGAGCAAGGCGTTGTTGCGCCTGCGCGAGCTCGGCCTGATCGAGGCCATTCGGGGGCGGAGCGGCGGCGTGCGCATCAGCGCGCTCGGCCGCGCCGTCACCGTCGGTGCCCTGCTGCGCCAGCTCGACACCCGCACCGACCTCGCCGCCTGCGAGTCCCCCAACGGCCCCTGCCCCCTGCTGAGCGGATGCGGCCTGCGCGGCAGTCTGCGCCGCGCCCGAGAGGCGTTCTACCGCGAGCTCGACGGCCTCGTTATCTCGAAACTCCCGCACGGAAAATCGACTGGACCGGTCCTCGTCGAACTCGGGTTGGTGCGGTAGGACTAAAGTCCCTAATTTCTACAACTTGTAGAAAGCATCCGCTAAACCGGTATATGAAATGCTACTTTTATAAAAGACCCCCACAAACGGGTGTCGGTTCTACAGAAGGAGTATTCATGCTTTCGCCCCAGTCCACACCCCTCATCGAAGCCACCCTGCCGCTGGTCGGCGAGCGGATGCCCCAGATCGCACAAAACTTCTACAACCGCATGCTCACCGCGCACCCCGAACTCTTCGACGGGCTGTTCAGCCGGTCCAACCAGAAGAATGGCTCGCAGCAGCAGGCCCTCGCCGGCAGCATCGCCGTCTTCGCCTCCCACCTGGTGGCGAATCCCGACACCACGCCGGAGGCCATGCTCTCCCGTATCGCTCACAAGCACGTCTCCCTCGACATTCAGCCCGAGCAGTACGACATCGTCTACAAGTACCTGTTCGAGGGCATCGCCGACGAACTCAGCGACGTCATCACGGCTGAGATCGCTGCCGCCTGGACCGAGGTCTACTGGCTGATGGCCCACGCCCTGATCAAGATGGAGAAGGGCCTCTACGCCGGACTCGCCAGCGACAAGCCGCTCGCCCCGTGGACCGTGGTGAAGAAGGAAGCGGCCGGAACCGACGCCGTCACGTTCACCCTCGAACCGGCCGACGACACTCCGGTGACGCCCGCCCTGCCGGGCCAGTACGTCAGCGTCACCGCCACCATGCCCGACGGTATCCGTCAGGTACGTCAGTACTCGCTCTCGGCCGGCACGGCCACGACCCGCGTCTTCACCACCAAGCTCGACGCTGACGGCGAGGTCTCCCCCGTGCTGCACCGCGACGTGCAGGTCGGCGACACGCTCATTCTCTCCGTTCCGTGCGGCGATATTACCCTCGACCACGGCACCGGCCCGCTGATCCTGGCCTCGGCCGGAATCGGTTGCACGCCCAGTGCCTCCATCCTGCGTTCCCTGGTGGACAGCGGCTCGAAGCGTGAGGTGCTCGTGCTGCACGCCGAGAGCAACCTCGAGCGCTGGGCGCTGCGCGACCAGATGAACGAAGACGTCGCTCTGCTCGAGGCGGCCGAACTCGAGCTCTGGCTCGAGATCCCGAGCGCGGGCCACCACGAGGGCTTCATGTCCCTTGAGAACGTGACGATCCCGGAGGACGCCTCGGTGTACCTCTGCGGTCCACTCCCGTTCATGCGCAGCCTGCGCTCCCAGGCGCTGCAGTCTGGCGTGCCGGCCGATCGCATCCACTATGAGATCTTCGGCCCCGACCTGTGGCTCGCCAACGCCTGACGCACTCATTGTTCAAGCCTGGTACGCCCGCGCTAGGTTGGAACCGTGGACGCTAACGGTGGTATCGAGATAGAACGCAAGTTTGACGTCGACGAGCTGGCGGTGTTACCCCGTCTGACCGAGCTGCCGGGCGTGCAGGCCATGGCCGAGCCGATGGTTCATGACCTGGCAGCTGTCTACTTCGACACGAAGGACCTCGTACTCACCGCGGCGCACATTACGCTGCGCCGACGCACCGGTGGCGACGACGCCGGGTGGCACCTCAAACTGCCACTCGACGGCGGGCGCCGCCGAGAAATCCACTCGCCACTGGGCAAGCATGCCCAGGATAAAGCGGATGCCGTCCCCGAATCGCTTGCCCAGCTCGTGCGGGTCTACGTGCGTGACTCCCCGCTCGTTCCCGTGGCACGCCTGAACACCACCCGCGTGGTGCACGGCCTGATCGGAGCGGGCGGCGAAACCCTCGCCGTGGTCTGCGACGACCGGGTGCAGGCCGAACGGCTCGTTCACGAACCAGCATCTGCGGCCTGGCGTGAATGGGAGCTCGAACTCGTCGACGCACCCGAGGACCTGCTCGACGCGGGGCAGTCCGTGCTCGCGAGCGCCGGCATCCTGGTGTCGCAGCACGCTTCGAAGCTGGCGCGTGCCCTCGGCGACCGGTTTCCGGCGACACCAGCACAGAATCAACACCGCCCAACGCCCACGAGGCCGGCCGCAAATGTGCTGCTGGCCAGCCTGCGCGAGCAGATCGGCGTCATTCGCATGCAGGATCCGGAGATTCGCCAACACCGGGCCGGAGCCGTACACGCCATGCGGGTCGCCACCCGTCGGCTGCGTTCGGTGCTGGCCACCTATGAATCCCTCATCGACCCGGCCGTCGTGCAGCACCTCCGCACCGAACTCGGCTGGCTCGCCGCCGTGCTCGGCGGCTCCCGCGATGAAGAGGTGCTGCACCGCCGCCTCGCCGGCCTGCTCGACCACGAGCCGCCCGCCCTGCTGCTCGGCCCAATCCGGGAACGCCTCGAAACCCGCTCGGCGACGGATGCCGGCAGCGCTGGTCGCACGCTCATCGCCGCCCTCGACACCCACCGCTATTTTCGGCTGCTCGACGCCCTTGACGCCCTGGTCGCTGCGCCCCCGTTCACGGCCGCGGCCGGCCAGGACGCCCGCGTGCTCGTTCCGGCCCTGGTCGCGAAGGAGTGGAAGAAACTGCGCAGCGCCGTGCGCCGGGCCGCCAAGACCATGCCGGGGCCGGAGCGCGACCTCGCCCTGCACGAGGTACGCAAGCGCTCCAAACGGCTGCGCTACGCGGCCGAGACGGCGCATCCGCTCAACCCCAAGCGTGCCGCACGGGTGAGCCGATTCGCGCAGAAACTGCAGACCATTCTCGGCGACCAGCACGACAGTGTCATCGCCCGCGACCGCCTGCTGCGCCGCGGCGGGGTCGAAGCCTACCTCCGCGGCGAGAACACCTTCAGTTATGGCCGCCTGCACGCCCTGGAGCAGCAGAAGGCAGCGGGTGCCGAGGCACACTTTTGGCGTGCTTGGCGATGCCGCCCCTAATCACCCGAGAGTCGGTCCCCCAGGGCGCGGAATCAACTCCAGAGGGCCACGTGCACCTTGGAGCCGCGCCGGGCGACACCGCGTGAGCCGCCGGGCGCGAGCATCGCCGCGGTCGCCTCAGCGGTCGTGACGAAGCGTTGCAGTGTTCGCGCGGCGGCCGGCGCCCGGCCGTGATCGAGGGTGCTCGCGCACCACAACCCGGCGATCGGCGTGTTCGGCACCGACAGCACGACGAGCGACCCGGCCGTCACCTCGGCCCGCACGATATGCCTGAACGCGAGCATGATCCCCTCGCCGGCGCGAACGGCGGCGAGCGCATCCGTTTCGCTGCTGAGCGGCACGGTCTCTGGAACGCCAACCCCGGAGACGAGAAATGTGGCTGCGAGCCAGCTGCTTTCTGCTGTGAACTCCTCGATCCCGGCCTGGCCGGTGAACCAGGGCTCCCCCAGCAAAGCGGCGAGCGGCACGGACAGCTGCCGGCCAAGCGGATGCTCCGGCGCGGCGACCAACACCCGTTGATAGCGCAGGAAGGGCACCACTTCGAGCTGCGGTCCCTGAGGCGGACGGGAGCCGAGCGCCACGTCGTAGGCGTGATCCTGTAACAACGACGCCACGTCATCGGCGCGCTCGACAACCACGTCGATACCGCCGGCGTGGCCAGGCATCCGGCGGGTGAAGGCGTCGAGCAATCGGCCAGCCGCGTGTTCGGCGAAGCCCGCGGTGGCGACGACGCGCAGGCTCGCCGCAGACTCCGCGGCGTGAGAGACCTCCCAGCGCACCTGGTCGGCCAGGCCGACGATCTCCTGGGCATGATCGGCCAGTGCCCGACCCCCGGCCGTCAAGGCGATGCCAGATCCCGCCCGCACAATCAGGGCATCGCCGAGATCAAGGCGCAGTGCGGCAAGCGACGACGACACCGCGGGTTCGCTGATTCCGAGCGTGGCCGCAGCGGCACGCAGCGACCCGAGACGAGCCACCAAGGCAAAGGCCCTCAGCTGATTCAGCGTCATTGCCACAGCTCATAACCTTTCGCTTAGGTCGATATTGGCAGCCTCGGGGGCGAAGGAGCAAGGGGCCAGCAGGTCGGGAAGGATGCAGGCGCAACGGAATCAGGCGCGCAAGCTCATAACCTTTCGCTTAGGTCGATATTGACAGGCTCGGAGGCTGGGAGCAGGCTGTGGCGCACAACGGTGCTGCGCGACGATGCGTGGGGCCATGGAACCTTCTTTCGTGAGGAGAAGCCCGTGCAGATTCCGGCTCCGTTCGATTATGTTCGCGCCAGTTCGGTCGATAACGCCCTGGCTCTGCTCGATCGCCATGGGCCAGAATCCCGCGTGGTCGCCGGCGGACACAGCCTGCTGCCCATGATGAAGCTACGCCTGGCCCGGCCGGATTGGCTCATCGACATCAACGATCTGTTCGAGCTCGATTACCTGTTGGTCGACGGCCCGGTGCTGCGCATCGGCGCCATGACCCGGCACACGACCCTGCTCGAATCCGACGACGTGCGCCGACTGTTTCCCATCATCAGCGACGCCGAACGGGTCATCGCCGACCCGATCGTGCGCAACCGCGGCACCATCGGCGGCTCGCTCTGCCAGGCAGACCCGGCCGAGGACCTCTCCACGGTGTGCCACGTCCTCGAAGCTGTCGCGGTCGTTCGCGGGCCGGCCGGTGAGCGGATGCTGTCTATGGCCGACTTTCACCGCGGCCCGTACGAGACGGCGGTCGCCCAGAACGAACTGCTGATCGAGGTGCGCATCCCCATTCGCACCGGCTCCGCCAGCGCCTACGAGAAGGTGGAGCGTCGAGTCGGCGACTGGGCCGTCGCCGCAGCGGGCGCAAGCGTGACGCTCGCCGCCGACGGCACGATCAGCCAGGTGGCCGTGGGACTGACCGCGGTCGGGCTCGACCGCAACGTGACCGAGGTCGAAGCCGTGCTCATCGGTCAGGCCCCCACCGAAGCACTCTTCGTCGAAGCCGGGCTGTTGGCCTCACGCAGCTGCGATCCCCTCGCCGACCAGCGCGGCCCGGTCGATTACAAGCGGCACCTCGCCGACGAACTGACCCGCCGGGTATTGCGGGCGGCCTGCCGCCGCGCCGCGGCATCCGCTTCAGACACGACAACCCAGGAAGGCTGAGCCCGATGCAGATCAGTATGACCATCAACGGCACCGACGTCACCCGCGAGATCGAACCGCGCGTGTTGCTCGTGCATTTTATTCGCGACGACCTGCGGCTCACCGGAACGCACTGGGGCTGCGACACCACCAATTGCGGCACCTGCGTCGTGCTGATGGACGGCCAGCCGGTGAAATCTTGCACAGTACTGGCCGCCATGGCCGACGGTCACACGATCACGACCGTGGAGGGACTCGCCAACGGCGCCACCCTCGACCCGGTGCAGCAGGGTTTCATGGAGGAGCACGGCCTGCAGTGCGGCTTCTGCACCCCCGGCATGATGCTCACCGCTCGCGCCCTGCTCGACCACAACCCGCACCCCGAACCGCTCGAGATTCGCGAGGCCATCTCGGGCCAGATCTGCCGCTGCACCGGCTATGCCACCATCGTGCGGTCGATCCAGTGGGCCGCGGCGCATCCCGCCGGTGCAAACGCAGAGACTTCACCAAGCGAATCAACCGAGCATGAGGTGCGCGCATGACCATCCTCGAGGACCGCCCGTCGAACCCGGCCGCCGGCGACCACGATCGGCCCATCGGCCACGGCCGCATGCAGCGCAAAGAAGACCCGCGATTCGTGCGCGGCAAGGGCCATTATGTCGACGACATCGTGCTTCCCGGCATGCTGCACGGTGCCATTCTGCGCGCTCCCGTCGCCCACGCCCGACTGGTGTCGATCGACACGACCGAAGCGCTCGCCCACCCCAAGGTACTCGCGGTCATCACCGGCTCCGACCTGCAGGCGCTCGGCCTGGCTTGGGCGCCGACCCTCTCGATGGATATTCAGGCCGTGCTGGTCACCGATAAGGTGCGCTTCCAGGGCCAGGAGGTCGCGTTCGTCGTCGCCGAAGACCGTTACGCCGCCCGCGACGCCCTCGAGCTGATCCAGGTCGAGTACGACGTACTTTCGCCGGTCGTTGACGCCCGCAAGGCCATGGACCCGGACGCCCCGATCATTCGCGACGACCTCGAGGGCCGCACCGACAACCACATCTTCGACTGGGAAGCCGGCAACAAAGCCGAAACGGATGCCGTCTTCGCGAGCGCCGACGTAGTGGTGAAACAGGAGATCGTTTATCCGCGCGTGCACCCGGCGCCGATGGAAACTTGCGGCGCTGTCGCCGACTTCGATGCCGTCGAGGGCCGCCTCACCCTGTACGAGACGACGCAGGCCCCGCACGCCCACCGCACCCTGTTTGCCATGGTCTCCGGCATTCCGGAGCACAAGATTCGGGTGGTCTCCCCCGATATCGGCGGCGGCTTCGGCAATAAGGTTGGCATCTACCCGGGCTATATCCTCGCCGTGGTCGGCTCCATCGTCACCGGCAAACCGGTGAAATGGGTCGAGGACCGTTCCGAGAACCTCATGAGCACCTCGTTCGCCCGCGACTACATCATGCAGGGCGAGATCGCTGCGACCAGGGACGGCAAGATCTTGGCGCTGCGCACCAACGTGCTCGCCGACCACGGTGCGTTCAACGCCACCGCCCAACCCACCAAGTATCCGGCCGGGTTCTTTCACATCTTCACCGGCAGCTACGACCTTGCCGCAGCCCACTGCACCGTCACCGGCGTTTACACCAATAAGGCCCCGGGCGGGGTGGCCTACGCGTGTTCCTTCCGGGTAACCGAGGCGGTCTACCTGGTCGAGCGGATGGTCGACATCCTGGCCCGCAAGCTTGAGATGGACCCAGCCGAGTTGCGTTTGAAGAACTTCATTAAAAAGGAGCAGTTTCCGTACCCGAACAAGACCGGCTGGGAGTACGACTCGGGCGACTACGAACCCACCATGCGGCTGTCGATGAAGATGGCCGGCTACGACGAACTGCGCCGAGAGCAGAAGGAGAAACGCGAACGCGGCGAACTGATGGGCATCGGCATCTCGTTCTTCACCGAGACCGTCGGCGCCGGACCCCGCAAGGACATGGACATTCTCGGCCTCGGCATGGCGGACGGCGCCGAACTGCGCATCCACCCCACCGGCAAGGCCGTTGTGCGCATCTCGGTGCAGAGCCAGGGGCAGGGCCACGAAACGACCTTCGCGCAGATCGTGGCGGAGGAGATCGGCATCCCGCCGGAAGACATCGATGTGGTGCACGGCGACACCGATCAAACCCCGTTCGGCCTCGGCACCTACGGCAGCCGATCGACCCCGGTCAGCGGCGCGGCCGTGGCGCTCGTTGCCCGCAAGGTGCGGGAGAAGGCCCGGTTCATCGCCGCGGCCATGCTCGAGACCCGGCCGGAAGACCTCGAGTGGGAGAAGGGCCGCTGGTTCGTCAAGGGCGACCCGAGCGTGGGCAAAACCATCGCGGAGATCGCGATGGGTGCGCACGGCACGGTCGCGCTGCCAGAGGGTATCGACGGCAACCTCGACGCCGAGGTCACCTACGATCCACCCAACCTGACCTTCCCATTTGGCGCTTACATCTGCGTGGTCGACGTCGATCCGGGAACCGGGCACGTCAAGGTGCGCCGGTTCATTGCCGTCGACGATTGCGGTACCCGCATCAACCCGATGATCATCGAGGGCCAGATCCATGGCGGTCTCACCGACGGTGTGGGCATGGCGCTGATGGAATTCATCGAATTCGATGCGGAGGGCAACTGCCTCGGCGGCTCCTTCATGGACTACCTCATTCCTACCGCCATGGAGGTACCGGACTGGGAGACCGGCTTCACCGTGACCCCGTCGCCGCATCACCCGATCGGCGCCAAAGGTGTCGGCGAATCGGCGACGGTCGGTTCGCCGCCGGCCGTCGTCAACGCCGTCGTTGACGCCCTCTCCCCGTTCGGCGTCGTGCACATGGACATGCCCTGCACGCCCGCCCGGGTGTGGGAGGCCATGCAGGGCCGCACGAGACCGCCGGTCTAGCATGCCCACCGTGTACACGACCCTTGAGCGCGAGCTCACCGAACGCCGCGAACCGTTCGTGCACGCGACGGTGGTGCGCGCCCAGCGCCCGACGAGCGCGCACGCCGGCGACACGGCGCTCGTGCGCGCGAACGGCGAGATCGACGGGTTCGTCGGGGGAACGTGTGTGGAGGCATCCGTTCGGCTGTACAGCCTGCAGGTTCTCGAAAGCCGCCAGCCGTTGCTGCTCAAGGTGGTTGCCGGCGTGCCGTCGAGCACCGTTGAGGACGGCGCGGTCGAAGTGTCCAACCCCTGTGTCAGCAATGGAGCCATCGAGATCTTTCTTGAACCATGCATTCCTCTGCCCCGACTTATCCTTGTCGGCTCGACCCCCGACGCCGAGGCACTCGCCGCCCTCGCGCCACTGGTCGGCTTCGACCTCGTGCACGCGGATGGCGGCTCCGCTGCCCCGCAGGTCGGCGACGCCGCCCTGATCGTCGCGTCACACGGCCGCGACGAGGAGCCTGCCCTGCTCGCCGCCCTGGCCGCCGGGGTGCCCTATGTTGCGCTCGTGGCGAGCCCGAAGCGGGCAGCGGCGGTGCTCGCCTCCCTCGACGTCTCGCCGGAGCAGCGCGCGCGGGTATTCAGTCCGGCCGGCCTCGACCTCGGGGCACGCACGCCCGGGGAGATTGCGGTGTCGATTTTCGCGCAGCTGGTGCAGGAACGGGCCGGGCGCGGGCATCCGTTGGTCGTGGCGGGGCCTGAACCAGCTGGGTCTGAACCAGCTGGGTCTGAATCGGCGGCGGCTGGTACCGCAACTTCGATCGACCCGGTTTGCGGCATGGCGGTGGCCGCGCTGCCCACGTCGCTGCACGTCGATTACGACGGCTCGATAGTGTATTTTTGCTCGGCGGGCTGCCGCACGGCGTTTCTCGCGCATCCGGAGCAGTATGCGACCGCGCGGTAGCGGCCCGGCTGGCGGTCGGCGGTGCCGGCGGTGGTGACCATACCCGAACTGGTGCCGTCCGTCGCCGCGCTGCAGCGTGCCCTCGATGCCGAGGACTATCTCGCCGACGAGGGACTCGCTACCGCCGTGTTCCTGGCCGTGCGCATGCGGCAGCCGCTGCTGCTCGAGGGCGAACCGGGGGTCGGCAAGACCGAGATCGCCAAGGCGCTCGCCCGGCTGCTCGACACCGAACTGTTCCGTCTGCAGTGCTACGAGGGAATCAGCGCCGGGGAGGCGCTCTACGAGTGGAACTACCCACGGCAGCTGCTCGGCATCCGGTTGGCTGAAGCGCGCGGGGTTTCCCCGGCCGAGACCGAGCTGTTTGGACGGGATTATCTGCTGCGCCGCCCGCTGTTGCAGGCGATCGAACATCCCGGCCCGCGGCCGGCCGTGCTGCTGCTCGACGAGATCGACCGGGCCGACGCCGAGTTCGAAGCGTTCACCTTCGAGCTGCTCGCCGAGGCGGCGGTCACCATTCCCGAGCTCGGAACCGTCACGGCGGCGCATCCGCCAATCGTGATTCTCACGAGCAATCGCACCCGCGACCTGCACGACGCCCTCACCCGGCGCTGCCTGTATCACTGGATCGATTACCCGGGGCCGGAGCGCATCGCGCAGATCGTGCGCCGCCGAGTGCCGAGCAGTTCCGAAGCGCTGGCGACCGAGGCCGCAGCGGCGATCACCCGGTTGCGCTCGCTCGACCTCGTGAAGCCGCCTGGCATCGCCGAGGCCATCGACTGGGTGAGCGCCCTCACAGTACTCGGCATCGCCCAGCTCAGCGGCCGCGCGGTCGAGCAGACCTGGGGCTCAGTTCTGAAGAATCGGGACGACCTTGATTTAGCTGCCGCCCGCGGCGGCGTCTGGGTGGCGGAGGCCGCGCATGGCTGACCGCGGCCTTCAGCCACCGATCACCGCGGCCGCCCTCGCCGCTGGCTTCAGCACGGCCCTGCACCGGGCCGGCCTGCCGGTATCGCCGGACCGGGCAGCGCGGCTGGCCGAAGCACTGCGACTGGTACCGCCTACCGACCGGGCCGCGCTGTACTGGGCCTGCCGGATCGTGTTCGTCTCGCAGCAGCAGTACCTCGCCCGATTCGACGCGGTGTTCAGCGCCGTGTTCGACGGCCGGCTCGACCCGGCCGAGAGTCGCGGTGACCCGAACGCTCCCCCGGCGATCGGGTCAGAGACCCGCACCAAGGCCGCCCCGCCGATCAACCGACCGGTCGGCGCGCCCGAACCACACCCCGATCGCCCGCCAGCCCCGCTGCCCGGCACCGACTCTGCCGACGGCGAGAGCGACGACCCGAGGAGCGACGCCATCCTCGCCCTGGCCTCGAGCGATGAACACCTGCACGACATGGCGTTCGCTGACCTTGACCCGGAGGAGCTTGCCCGGTTGCGGCAGCTCGTCGCCCGCATCGTGCTGTCGACGCCGACGCGGCTCAGCCGCCGAACGCATTCGTCGCCGCACAGCCACGACCGGCTTGATGTGGCGCGCACCGTGCGTGCCGCCCAACGTACCGGCGGAGATCCGATCATCCTGCACTACGCCCATCGCCGCCCGAGACCGCGCCGACTCGTGCTGCTCTGCGATGTGTCGGGTTCGATGGAACCGTACACCCGGGTGTTTCTCACGCTGCTGCAGGGCGCAGCCTCCGGCGCGAAAGCCGAAGCTTTCGTGTTTTCAACGCACCTCACCCGGCTGACCCGCCAACTCGCCCTGCGCGACCCTGACCAGGCGCTCGCGCAAGCCGCCGCCACCGCGACCGACTGGGCCGGCGGTACGCGGCTGGCGACCAGTATCGGTCGGTTCATCGATGACTTTGGGCGGCGCGGCCTGGCGCGCGGCGCCGTGATCGTTGTGTTCTCTGACGGCTGGGCGCAGGACGACCCGGCCGACGTGGACGCCCAGATGGCGCGCCTGCGCCGGCTCGCGCACCGCATCGTCTGGGTGAATCCGCGCAAGGCGGCCGCCGGCTATCGGCCGCTCGTCGGCGGCATGGCCGCGGCCCTGCCCTACTGCGACGCCTTCGTCAGCGGGCACAGCTACGCGGCCCTCGCCGAGGTGGCGGCGGCGATTCGCGGTGACCCGGTCGCATACGGCCCTGCAGCATCCGCTCGACGCGGTTCTGCCCACAATCGACCATCCGTAACCATCCAGCAGAGGACACCCTGATGCAACTCGACAGCACCTTTACCGTCATCGCCCCCGTCGACACGGTGTGGAACACCCTGATGGACTTCGAACGCGTCGCCGGCTGCGTGCCCGGTGCGCAGATTCTGAACAAACTCTCCGACGACAACTATCAGGTCGGCATGAAGGTCAAACTCGGCCCGGTGACCATGCAGTATCGCGGCCAGATGAACGTCGACGAACGCGACGCCGACGCCCACCGCGCCGTCTTCTCTGGCAAGGCGCAGGAGACCCGCGGGCAGGGAACCGCCCAGGCCACGGTCACGCTCGTGCTGGTCGAAACCGACGGCGTGACCCAGGGCACGGTCAGTGCTGACCTGTCCCTGTCGGGCAAGGCCGCGGCCATGGGCAAGGGCGTCATCAGCAGCGTCACCGAGCAAATGATGGCGCTGTTCGCCGGCAACCTGCAGGCGCTCATCGAGGGCGACGACGGCTCGGCCACTTCGACCCCCGTCGGCGACCATGTGGAAGACCCGGCCACTCTCGCCCAGGCCGCCCCACGGGCGGTCACCGACGTGTCGCACATTCCGCCAGGGGACGCACCCGCCGCCGACACGCTCCCCAACGTGCAAGCGGATGCGCCGCCGCATTCGAACCTGCCGCCACGCCCGGTCCCGCCCCGCGTCGCACCCGTCGGCGGGCACCGGGCCGCGCCGCACCGATCAGCCCCAGCCGCGGCGCCGAGCCTCGACGCGATGAGCCTGGTCAAGGGTGTCATTACCGACCAGCTGGGCGACCCGGTGAAACTTCTGGGGCTGCTGGCCACGGTAGCGTTCATCGCATACCGAATTGGTCGGCGCGCGTCCGGCCGCTGACCTGCGCGACCGAAGGGATACCGACATGCGTGAAGTTTTGGATACCCTCATTACCGGTTGGCAGACCGGCGCCACGGCGGGGCTGGCCACGGTCGTGCGCACCTTCCAGTCCGCGCCGCGCCCGGCCGGCGCTTCGATGCTGGTCAGCGCCGACGGTACCGTTGCCGGCTCGGTCTCGGGCGGCTGCGTCGAGGGCGCCGTCTACGAACTCGCCACGCAGGTGGCCGAAGACGGCGTGCCCGTTCTCGTGCGCTATGGCATCAGCGACGACGATGCCTTCGCCGTCGGGCTCACCTGCGGCGGCATTCTGGATGTTTTCGTCGAGCCCGTTTCCCGGGCTACCTTCGCCCTGCTCGAGGGTGTGCACGGAGACGTCGACGCCGGCCGGCCGGTGGGAGTGGCCACGGTGATCGAGCATCCGGATGCCGCCTGGCTCGGCCGCCACCTCGTGGTTCGGCCGCACGGATTCGAGGGCGACCTGGGCTCGGAACGCGCCAACCACGCCATCGGCGATGACACCCAGGGCTTACTCGCCGCCGGACGCAACACCACCCTCACCTACGGCCCCGACGGCGAGCGGCGCGGCGAGGGGATGCGGGTATTCTTCGCGAGCTACGCGCCCAGGCCGCGCCTGCTGGTGTTCGGTGCGATTGACTTCGCCACCGCCCTGGCCCGGCTCGCCACCTTCCTCGGTTACCGGGTCACGGTCTGCGACGCGCGCGGCGTCTTCGCGACCGCGGCCCGGTTTCCCGGCGTCGACGAGGTCGTGGTGAGCTGGCCCGACCGCTATCTTCGCGAGCAGATCGCCGGCGGGCTCATCGACCCGCGCACGGTCATCTGCGTACTCACCCACGATCCCAAATTCGACGTCCCCCTGCTCGAAGCGGCCCTGCACGGCCCGCCCGTGGCTTATATCGGTGCGATGGGATCCCGCCGCACCCATGCCGACCGTCTGGAGCGCCTGCGCGCTGTCGGGGTGACCGACGCGGAGCTCGCCCGACTGCGCAGTCCGATCGGCCTCGACCTCGGCTCACGCACCCCCGAGGAGACCGCCGTGTCAATCGCCGCTGAGATCATCTCGCTCCAGTGGGGCGGCAGCGGCGAGCCGCTGTCCACCCTGGTCGATGCCATCCACGGCGACTCTATCCACCATGACGACCTCGTCGATCCCAACGCGCCGGCTGACCCGACCAGGCGCACGCCCGCATCCTCATCCGCGAGTCCGACTATGCCTTCGAACGCAGGCACCCACAATATCGGTGCCGCGCCGGCTGGTGACCAACGAGTCCGAACGCAGTGACCTCCGAGCAGATAGTCCTGCGCGCCCAGCTAACACCACAGCCTTGAGCTGCGACTTGTCGCACCGTCCTTTACGCGAGACGACACGTTCAGCCCCATCCCTTCGCGAGGGGCCCGCACGTCCGTGGGGCCGAAGTAGTCGTCTCACCACCTCGGCCGGATGCTGGCGGCGATAGGCTCGTCGGATGGCTTTGGCATCCGCTGTCCCTCTGCAGTTCTCGACTGACGCAGACCGAGACTGTGCCCGATGAGCATTCTCGACTCAGTCACGTCGGTGCTGTTCGTACACGCACACCCCGACGACGAGACCATAGGTACCGGCGGGCTGATCGCGTATCTGGCGAGCCGCAGCATCCGCATCAGCCTGGTCACCGCCACGCGCGGTGAGCGCGGTGAAGTCGTTGCCGGTCCGCTCTCGGTGCTTGCGGGCACCCCGGCCCTGGCGGAAGAGCGCAAGCGCGAACTCGAACGCGCCGCGTTCACCCTCGGCATCAACGACGGCTTTTGGCTCGGCGAGAAACCGGCCCGCGCGTCCGGGCTGCCCGCACGCCGCTATCGCGACTCGGGCATGGAGTGGCTACGTCCCGGGCTGGCCGGTCCGGCCGCCGATTCAGAAGCCGATGCCCTCGCGCGCGCACCGCTCTCCGAGGTCACCGCTGACCTCGTCGCCGTTCTCCGACACGTGCGACCGAGCCTCGTCATCAGCTACGACGCCACGGGCGGCTACGGCCATCCCGATCACGTGCGCGTGCACGACGCCGCCCTCCGCGCCAGCCGCAGCCTCACGATCCCTTACGCCGAGATCATCGACACCCCCACAGCGGATGCTGAATGGTTCGACCTCGAGCCCCAACACGACTCTGTCGTGGCGGCCCTGCGCTGCCATGCGAGCCAGCTCACGGTCGACGGCGACTTCATCGTGCACTCCGGGGGCCAGCGCGACCCTATCCGCGCCGCGATCGGCCTGCGCCTGCGCTGACCACCACGCCCTGCGTTTGCAACTGCGGAGATTTCCGCGAAATCGGCCTGGAAATGCCGAAACCAAAGGCTCTGGGCAGGAATTTCCGCAGTTCTGAACGGCACCACCGCTATCGAGCCTGTCCCGGCACGATCAGGGTGCCGAATTGGTGCGCATAAACAACTGAGGCCGCCCAATTGGGCGGCCTCAGGAGTAAAGCTCAACAGCGTGTGACAGAACCGATGGTGGAGATGCGGGGAATTGAACCCCGGTCCACTGCTGTGGTCATATGCCTTCTACGGGTGTATCCAGTGAAATCGCTTTCTCGGCCCCGGAATTTGCCACTGGCATCTACTCCGACAGGCCCAGCCTTCGTTTAAGTCCCTCTACACCCCGTGGCTCAATGTAAAAGCAAGCTCCCTAAATGACGTCAGGATCCGGGTAGAGAGCATTCCCGGTCTGGCGGACTTCATTAGTGCTATCGCTTAGGCAGCGAGAGCGAAGTCAGTGCGGTTTGATTTGGCACTTATTGTTTTGCAGAGATCGTTTACGAGATAACCCTGCATCCTCGACCCGCTTCTCACAATTGCGCAAACAGTGTCGAAACCGATCATCCCCATACACACGGCAAGCCGACAGGCTTACGATGGGTTCGTGTCACACGCTGTTGAGTTACCAAGCAGCACTTTTCAGTGCAGCGCTCCATACTACGACAAAACCTGGAGGCTGCCTAGTCGCCGAGGTGCCGCTGCGCCGACATCGCCCGGTCCGATTCGCGCTTATCGGTACGTTCCCGCAGTGTCTGGCGCTTGTCAAACTCTTTTTTACCTTTGGCGACGCCGATTTCAACCTTGGCTTTACCGTCGGCAAAGTAGATGCGCAGCGGAATGATCGTGTAGCCACCCTCTTTGGTCTTGTGGCTGATCTTGATGATCTCCTTCTTATGCAGAAGAAGCTTGCGTTTGCGACGGGGCGGATGATTGGTCCACGAGCCACCGCTGTATTCCGGAATGTGTACGGCATCCAGCCAGGCCTCACCGCCCTCGATGAAGGCATAGCCGTCGACCAGGGTAGCCCGGCCGGCCCGCAAAGACTTGACCTCGGTGCCGCTCAGGACCATCCCGGCCTCGTAGGTATCACTGATGAGGTAGTCATGGCGGGCCTTCTTATTGCTCGCCACGACCTTTTCGCCACGTTCCCTGGGCATGTGCTCACCTCAATTCAAATACTTCAAGCGGATGCCGTCGGCCGATCCGGCAGACAGCCCACCAGTCTAGCGGGTGCCGGCCGCCACCCGGCCGCCGGCATCCGCTTCAGTTAGACCTTGAGGTAGCGGGTGATCGCGAAGTTTGCCGAGAACGCGGCGAGCACCGCGCCGACCACGAGCAGGATGGGCACCACGACGAGCGCATCGTCCATACCGACCAGGGCGAAGCCGGTGAGCCTCGACCCGAGATAGCCCTGCACGAAGAAGTAGACGAGCGCCACGATCGCACCCCCCGCCAGGAGCGAACCGAGCAGGGCAGCGAATACCCCCTCCAGAATGAACGGCGTCTGAATAAATCGGTTACTCGCACCGACCAATCGCATGATGCCGAGTTCCCGACGCCGGGAGAACGCCGACAAACGGATGGTCGTGGCAATCAGCAACGCCGCCGCGATCAACATCAACCCGGCAATACCAATGGCCGTGTAGCTGGCCACATTGAGCACGGAGAAAATCTGATCGAGGTATTTGCGCTGGTCAGCGACGTTTTCGACTCCGGCAACGCCCGACAGACTCTCGACCAGCACCGCGGACTGAGCCGGATCCTTCAGGTTCACCCAGAAGGTCTGGTTGAGCTGATCGGCGGTGACGTAGTCGGCGACCGGGTTGCCGGCGAACTGCTTCTTGAAGTTCTCAAAAGCCTGCTCGTGCGTCTCGAAATAATAGTTGTCGATGAACGACGCGAGGGTCGGCGATTTCAGTTGCGCCTCAACGGCGGCGATCTGCTCCGGTGAAGCATCACCGCCGGTGCAGGTCTCCCCCGGCGAAATATCGGAGCACATGTAGATGCCGACCTGCGCCTTGTCGTACCAGAAGTTTTTCATCTGGCCGATCTGCATCTGCATGAGCACGGCCGCGCCCACAAAAGTCAGCGAGATGAAGGTCACGAGCACGACGGAAACGACCATCGAGGCGTTGCGCCGCAGGCCGTTCGCGGCTTCGGAGAGCACCAGACCGAGCCTCATCGGGTCGGCCCCACGTTCTGCTCGCCCGTTTGGTCGGGTTTCTCTCCCGGCGCTCGTAGGCCGAGTTTCTCGGCGAGCGTGAGCTGTTCCGGGTCATCATTCGGGGGGACCGGCAGCACCGGGCGCGTCATCGGCGGCACCGGTGTGGCCGGGGCTGCCTCAACCGGCGGGGCGGCGAGCGATGCCGTTGCCGGGGCTTCGTAGGCCGCGGTTTCGTGGGCCGATGCCTCGGGGGCGGAAGCTTCGGGGGCCGGCGCAACCGGTCCCGTCGCCGCGGCGACCGCGGCCGCAGCGGCCTGGTGCAGCGACACGGAGGTCTCCGGAACCGGAGCGGAGGGGTGCGTCAGCGCCGGTTCGGGCTCGGCAGCAACGGCCGGCCGGGCGTAGACCGGCGCGACGGGCGACGGGGCGCTGCTGGGCGCATCCGCTGACGCAGTGGCAGTAGCAGCAGTAGCGGAGGAGGGAAGAATGGTGGGAATTGAGGCTGTGGCGTAGCCGCCCTGACGTTCGTCACGCACGATCTCGCCGTTGACGAGTTCGATCACACGGCGCTGCATCTTATCGACGATGCCGGCCTCGTGGGTAGCCATGATCACGGTGGTACCGCCAGCGTTGATGCTCGCGAGCAGCGACATGATCTCGGCGCTCGTGGTGGGGTCGAGGTTTCCGGTGGGCTCATCGGCCAGCAGAATCTGCGGCTTGTTCACGATGGCGCGGGCGATGGCCACGCGCTGCTGCTCACCACCGGAGAGTTCGTGCGGCAGGCGCTGCGCCTTTTCGGCCAGGCCGACCATCTTGAGGGTGTCTGGCACGGCTTCCTGAATGAAGCCCCGGCTCTTGCCGATCACCTGCAGGCTGAACGCGACATTGTCGAACACGGTTTTGTTCGGCAGCAGGCGAAAGTCCTGAAAGACGACGCCCATGTTGCGGCGAAAGTAGGGCACCTTGCGGTTGGAGATCGATCGCAGGTCTTGGCCGAGCACGTGAATGCTGCCGCTGGTCGGCTTCTCCTCCTTGAGCACGAGCCGCAGGCAGCTCGACTTGCCCGATCCGGAGGCGCCGACCAGAAAGACGAATTCTCCTCGCAAAATCTCGACGTCGATCGAGTTCAGTGCCGGCCGAGTGGTGCCGGGATACTTCTTGGTTATGTGATCAAAACGGATCATAGCTCTTAGAGCCTAGGCATCCGCGGGCGTTTTCCCTACAGCGACATACCCGCCGGGGCCAAGCCCCAGCGAGCCTTTAGTCTTCGGGTGCTTTCTTGCGCCAGCGGATGCCGGCCGAAATGAAGCCGTCCAGGTCACCGTCGAAGACGTTGCTCGGGTTGTTCACCTCGTACTCGGTGCGCAGGTCCTTGACCATTTGGTAGGGCGCGAGCACGTAGCTGCGCATCTGGTCGCCCCAGCTCGCGGTGATATTGCCGGCGAGTTCCTTCTTGGTGGCGGCTTCCTTCTCGCGTTCCAGCACGAGCAGACGCGACTGCAGCACCCGCATTGCGGCGGCCCGGTTCTGAATCTGGCTCTTCTCGTTCTGGCAGCTCACCACGGTGCCCGTCGGCAGGTGGGTGATGCGCACGGCGGAGTCGGTGGTGTTGACCGACTGGCCGCCCGGGCCGCTTGAGCGAAACACGTCGACGCGAATGTCGCCGTCGGGCACCTCAATCGATTCGGTCTGCTCGATCAGGGGCACAACCTCAACCGCCGCGAAGGAGGTCTGGCGTTTTCCGGCCGAGTTGAACGGGCTCATGCGCACCAGGCGGTGCGTGCCGGCCTCGACGCTGAGCGTGCCGAAAGCGTAGGAGGCGTCGACCTCGAAGGTGGCGCTCTTGATGCCGGCCTCTTCGGCGTAGCTGATCTCGAGCACGCTCGTGCGCCAGTTGTGCTGCTCGGCATAGCGCAGATACATGCGCAGCAGCATTTCGGCGAAGTCGGCGGCGTCCACTCCGCCGGCGCCGGCGCGAATGGTGATGACGGCGTTGCGTTCGTCGAATTCGCCGTTGAGCAGCGTCTGCACCTCCAGCTCGCCGAGCAGCTTCTGCAAACTCGCGAGCTCTACCGTTGCCTCGTCGGCCAGTTCCTGGTCGCCCTGGCCATCATTGGCCATTTCCACGAGGGTCTCGAGGTCGTCGAGCCTGGTAGAGATGCTCTCGATACGCGCCAGCTGCGACTGCCGGTGACTGAGGTCGCTGGTCACCTTCTGGGCGTGCTCGGTGTCGTCCCACAAATCGGGCATTCCGGCCTCACCGCTGAGGTCGTCAATGTCCGCGCGCAGTCGATCAATGTCGATCACCGAGCGGATGTCGCCGAACGTGGTCCGCAGCGCGGCGATCTGTACTGAGAAATCCAAGTCAATCATGTTCTGTTCAGCCTACCGGGCTGGCGTAGCATCGACTCTGATGAGCAATACGCAGCGCCCCCTCAACCTGCGATCCATCGCCCTGACAGCTTTTTTGCCTACCCTGCTGTTCTCGGTCGGTGAGGGCGCGATCATTCCGCTCATTCCGCTGGTCGCCAACGATCTCGGCGCCACGCTCGCCATCGCCGGGGTGATCGCCGCCATGATCATGTTCGGCGAACTCGTTGGCGACATTCCGAGCGGCTGGATCGTCGCGCGCATCGGCGAGCGCAACTCGATGATCTACGCCTCGCTGGTCACGATCGGTGCTGTGATCATCTGCATCGTCGCGCCGAACCCGCTCGTGCTCGGAATCGGAATCTTTTTGATCGGCATCGCCACCGCCGTCTTTGCCCTCGCCCGGCACGCCTTCATGACGAGCTACGTGCCGCTGGTCTACCGGGCCCGCGCCCTGTCGACGCTCGGTGGAGTGTTTAGGGCCGGCTGGTTCGTCGGGCCGTTCCTGTCCGCCGCGCTCATCCACCTCACCGGCAGCACCCAGGCAACATTCTGGGTGTTCATCGTGTGTTGCGTGATCGCCGTCGCGATGCTGGTGATTCTGCCCGATCCCACACGGGAACTGGCCGGTCCCGGTGCTCGGCCCGATGGCGCCGGGGCGGAGCAGGCCGGAGCAGACCAGGCAGGGGCAGAGCAGGCCGAGTCGGAGCAGGCCGGAGCTAAGCAGGCCGGGGCGGAGCAGGCGGCATCCGCTTTGCAGGCCGCCGCGCCGACCGATGCTGTCCCAATGGATGCCGTCCCAATGGATGCTGTCCCAATGGATGCCGTTCCCCCGGCCGCCGCGCCCGGCACCGCCGAGGGGCTGTTCCAGACCATCCGCGCCCACCGCGGCGTGCTCATGCGGCTCGGCACCGGTGCCGCTCTCGTCGGCGCGATGCGGGCCAGCCGCACGGTCATACTGCCGTTGTGGGCGGTCAGCATCGGGGTGAGCGCGCCTGATACCGCACTGATCATCGGCATTGCCGGCGGAATCGACTTTCTGTTGTTCTACGTCAGCGGCCAGATTATGGACCGCTTCGGCCGCATCTGGAGCGCGGTGCCGTCGATGATCGGCCTCGGCCTCGGCCACGTCGCCCTCGCGTTCACACACAACCTGCCGAGCAACGTGGGCTGGTTCATCGGCGTGGCGATGTTCCTCTCCCTCGCCAATGGCATCGGCAGCGGCCTGCTCATGACGCTCGGTGCCGACCTCGCTCCCCAGCGCCATCCGGCGCCGTTCCTCGGAGCCTGGCGGTTCACCGCCGACTTCGGCAGCGCCGCCGCGCCGCTCGCCGTGGCCGGCATCACCGCGCTTGCCTCACTGTCGATCGCCAGCGGCATCATCGGCGTGTTCGGCCTGCTCGGCGCCGTTCTCCTCGGCCGCTACATCCCCCGCTTCGCCCCGCACCGCCCGCGCAGCCTGCTCTAGCCGCCTCCCCCTCTCGCGGGACGGCCGGATGGAATTTTTTTTGCAGCACGGGCGTTGGGGAAACCATGCCCCTCATCGGAGAATACGAACCAAGCACAGCCCAGTGGGTGCGCGACCAGGTCGACCAGATCGAAAAGTCCGGCGGCACCGAGGGCACGACCCTGCGCGGCATGCCCGTCATCGTGCTGACCACGCTCGGCGTGAAGAGCGGCAAGCTGCGCAAGGCCCCCCTTATGCGCGTCGAGCACGACGGCCGGTACGCCGCCGTCGCCTCGCTCGGCGGCAGTCCCAAAAACCCAGTCTGGTACGCGAACGTCGTGGCGCACCCCGAGGTCGAGCTGCAGGACGGCACCCAGAAATGGGACATGCACGCCCGCGAGGTCACCGGTGACGAAAAGGCCGCGTGGTGGGAGCGCGCCGTGGCAGCCTTCCCCGACTACGCCGCCTATCAGAACAAAACCGACCGCGAAATTCCCGTCTTCGTGCTCGAACCCCTCGCCTAAGCGTGGCCAAGACCAACACTCGCAAAGGGCCCGGCCCCGTCACGCCTCGATCGACCGCATCACCCTGCCCGACCTCGTAGACGACGACGGCGCTTTCTTGCGCTCCGGTGTCGGCCGTGAGGCCGAGCGGTACACGGGCGTTGACCTCGACGGACGTGACCTCACCGGCATCACGTTCGGGGAGTGTGAATTCACCCGGGTCTCTCTGCACGAGACCAGGCTGCGCGGGGCATCCTTTTCGGAGTGTCTGGCCACCGATCTGCACGCGCCGGTGTTTAGCGCGCCGCGTTCCAGCTGGCGGGACGTGCGCATCGAACACGCGAGGCTCGGTTCGGTCGAGGCCTACGAGGCAACGCTGCGGTCGGTACACATCGACGGCTCCAAGCTCGACTTCGTGAACCTGCGCAACGCCACCCTCACCGACGTACTCATCAGCAACTGCATCATCGAGGAGCTCGACCTGGGCAGCGCCACCGTGCAGCGCCTCGAACTGCAGAACTGCCGCATCGGCACTCTCGATGTCGGAGGCGCCAAGCTCAAAGACGTCGACCTGCGCTCAAGCGACTTCTCGGCCGTGCACGGCCTCGAGGGGTTGCGCGGCGCCACGATCGACGACGCCCAACTGAGCCTGCTCGCCCCGCTGCTCGCCGCTCACCTCGGTCTGCGCGTCGAATAGCCCCCTCAACAAGCACCAGCGAACAAGCGGATGCCTACGGCCGTCCCCGCCAGCCCGCCCGCTCTAGGGGATCGCGGTCGCGGTTAGCTCGAGGTCGGACGTTGGCCGATCGTGCTGGGTCGCGATCGCCGCGCTGGCCGCGACGCAGACGACGACGATGGCGATCTGCTGCAGCAGGGTAAAGGTTTCGCCGAGTACGAGAGCGCCGAAACCGGCCGCGATCACCGGGCCGAAGCTCGTGATGATCGCGTACAGCCGCGGGCTGATCCGACGCAGAATATAGGTGTCTAGCGTGTACGGAAAGGCCGAGGAGACGAGGCCGACAAGCAACAGCAGCCCGACTACGCCCCAGGTGAAGACCGAGAGATCCAGGGTGAACAGCGCGATCGGCACCACGATGACGAGGCTGACCACACTCGCGATCGAGATACCCTCAAGCCCGGCGAACTCCGTCGCCACCCGGCGGGTCAGCACGATGTAGCAGAACCAGGCGGCCGCTGCGGTGAGCGCAAGCACAATGCCGAGCGGGTCGAGCGTGCCGTCCGACCAGGTCAACAAAAACACTCCCCCGGCGGCGGCCGCTGCGCAGACGAAGTCCAGAATGCGGCGGCTGGTCACGAGGGCGAGGGCGAAGGGACCGAGAAATTCAATCGTCGCCGCGACGCCGAGTCCGAGCATACTGACAGCCTGGTAGAAGCTGAGGTTCATGACGGCGAGCACGAGACCGAGTGCAAGCGGCGGCCAGATCCGGGCCCAGGTCAGGTTCTTCAGCCGGGGCCGGGCCAGCGGCAGCACCACGATAACCATGACGATCTGGCGGGCAGCGACGACGATCGGCGAGCCGACGACCGGAATGAGCAGCCCGGCCAGTGACGACCCGAAATTGATGCTGACCTCGGTGGCGAGTTGGGCTCCAGCGCCGCTCAGTTTCTCCCGCTGCGTACGCACACTGCTCCTGTCGGCGCCATCAGGGCACCTCTCGACAGTACCGCTCGCGGCATCCACTCTAAAAATGCGGGCGCGGGAGGGCGCCTACAGCTGCAGCGGAACGAACTGGTATTCGCTCGTGAGATGCTCGTGCTGGCAGGCGCCGCAGTAGAGCACGCCGGAAACCCGCATGGCGTCAACCCGCGAGCAGCACTGGATCACCTTGGGACCACAGCAGGGGGAAATCACCATGTAGCCGCCCGATTCGGCCGGATCGTGACCGCTCAATCCGCGATCGTGATGCACGCCCTCGCAGGGCAGAAGAGACTCGAAGTCGAGCTGCTCCACAACGCGATCGTCCAGTAGTACATTCATGATTTCACAGCCGATCTCGGTGGTTCTCAGCCGCCATCCTGGGCCACGTCATCCGGCGGCGACCAGCCCGGTTGAACGACGACCGAGGGTCGTCAGCACTGCCAACCGGGGACCGGGGCTGGCACGAGGGTCGACTTCGCTATAAAACCGTGAAGCCCCCTACGAGGTAGGAGGCTTCCATGTCGACTACGTGTCTGTGCATAGTACGCTTCCATCCTGAAATTACCAGTGCCACTTTGCGCGCACCCGTTTCGGGGACTGAAGCCCGGCTAGTGGAACACCGCCCGGGATACCACCGTCACCTCGAGCGGCACACCGTCGGGGACCACGAGAGTGAGAACCGGCGGGCGCCACCACGATTGAAGCGTCACCGACGCGCTCTGCCGGTCAGTGGATGCCGCGCTCGTCACCGACAGCGCCTCGAACGAATCGTGGGGAACGAGGCGCAGATACTCATCGACCGCTGCCGACACGTCATGCGAGCGCAGTTGGGGCCGTGGCCCGCCGACGCCGAGCTGCACCGCCCCCAGGGTGAACGCCTCGGACCCGGCGAGCGCGGCCCCATCGGCGAGGCTCAGCAGCCGTTTGTGTTCGAGATACAGCGACGTCGCCGACAGAGCCACGAGCACGAGGCTCAGGGCCAGAAAGCCGTAGAAGATCACGAGCAGCAGGGTGGATCCGTCCTGGTTCGATGGGTGCGGCAGACGCCTGGTCATCCGAGACCACCGAACCGGGACACGATCTGGGTCGACGCCGCCGTCATCGGAACGCTCGCGCTCTGGTTCAGGGCGAGCAGATCGGGAGCCAGCGGCAGAATGATGCCGATGCGCACGGTGACCGTCACGAGGTTCTGACGGCTCAGGCAGTGACTGGCCCCACCAGCACAGTCGATCTGCACCTGGGCATCACCCGGGTCAAGGCCGTAGTCCTCGAGCGCGAAGGCTACCGCACGGTGGGCCCGCGCGGTGGCGGTGACCGCATCGGGAGACTGCACATAGACCCGGGCGGCCTGTCGGGCGGCACCCTCCACGGCGAGCGCACCACCCTGCAGCGCGGACAGGGTCAACACCAGGTAGACCAGAGGTACCAGCAGGATCAGGCCAGCCGTGATGAACTCGAGCGACGCCGAGCCCGATTCAGAACCGTTATTCCAGCGTTTCGACCGCGGCACGAGCGACCACCTCCAATCCGCGTGGAACACCGAGCAGTCCCATAAGCGGCAGCGGTGCGCGCACCCGCACTTCGACTGTGGGATATCCAGCACTCACCCCATGCTGCGCTACGACATCGGTGGCATAGGTCGCCCCGATGGCCGTCGTAATCAGGTCGCGCGTGCGCTGGGCCCCCGCTGGCAGGCTGCTGTCGGCGAGCGTGGCATAGCGGGCACCCTCGGCGGCGGCGTCGAGCACGGTGTTGCGAATGTGCAGGGCGAGGGCGAGTTGCATGACCATAAGCGTCAGGAAGGTCAGTAAAGACACCACCATGACGAATTCGGCCACGACGGAACCCGCCTCGCCGCTGAGCCGGTCACGGCACAGCCGGGCGCGGCGGCGCATCCGCTCGCAATGCTGGTACATGCCGCCCGGTCAGAAACTGCTGACGCGGTCCATGGCCTGCTGGAACACCCCGCTGAGGGCGGGGCCGGCCAGGCCCCAGATGATCAGAACCAAGCCTGCCGTCATCAGGGTGATCAGCACCCAGCCGGGCACGTCGCCTGTTTCATCGCGGAGCAGGTTGTTGAAGCGGAGCATGATTCGGGTCATCTGATTCTCTTCTCTCGAGGGGTGGGTGGTGCTGTGGAACGTCAGAACCCGGCCTGAAGCACAACGAGCCCGGGAAAAACAGCGAACAGAACGGTCATCGGAAGAATCAGGAAGACCAGCGGCACGAGCATCGCCACTTCCTTCTTGCCGGCCAGTTCAAGCAGCGTGCGCTTGGTCTGGTCGCGGGAATCCTGCGCCTGCGCCCGCAACACCTCGGCGAGCGGCGAGCCCCGGTCGAGGGCGCCGGTGACCTGGTCGACGAACCGGGTCACCTCCGGCAACTGGATGCCCCGCGACAGCGTCTGCAACGCCGCCCCGATCGGAACCCCGGTGTGCACGTCGGCGACCACCCCGGCGAATTCCCGCGACAACTCCCCCGAACTCGTGCGTGACACCCGTCGGATGGAATCCAGGATGCCTTCCCCCGCCGACAACGACAGGGTGAGGAATTCCAGAATGGTCGGCAGCTCACTGCGCATGCGTGCCAGTCGTGCGGCCGCCGCCCGTTGGAGCAGCCAATCCCGCAGCGTGGCACCGCCGAACGCAGCCACGAACGGCAGCGCAATGCGGGCGGGCAACAGCAGATCGGGCAGCGCCACGACAGTGACCACCGTTCCGGCAGCGAAGGCCAGCAACGCCCAGACGAGCTGAACGGAACGAAATTCCAGGGCGGTCTTCATCGAACCCGACTGGTGCAGACGTCGCGCAATGGTGTCGCTGCCCCCGAGGAGACTCGACAGCCCTCGCGTGAGCGCACGCAACAGCGGCGCGAACAGGCTGCCCAGCACAGGGATTGGGTTCACCGTTCGCCGGGCTTGGATGCGGCGCGCTTCCGGGGAAATGTCGAGGATGTACGGCACCACCCGGTCGCTCAGGCGAGGCCGGGTCAGGCGAGGCGTCAGGCTTACGAGCGACCACAGCCCCACGCCGAGGCCGCTCCCGCACAGCACGGCCCAGCCCAGAGCGGACGAATTCAAAGCGAATGAACTCAGAGCGGCACTCATCGGCTGCACCCGTTCACGAGAACCACCGGCGTTCCTCGGGCAGGCGACCGACGGCGATCATGACCCGATACGCGATGACCGACAGCGCGAGACCGCTCGCGATCACGACGACACCGGCCGGCGAGTTGTACGCGATGGCCGCTTCCGGGCGCGAAGCGAGCAGAATCAGAATGATCCACGGTGCGGCGACGCCCAACCGGGCCGCGTTCACCACCCAGGACTGGCGGGCTTCCACTTCGAGCCGCACGGCGGCATCCTGGCGCAACCAGGCAGCGAGGCTGCGCAGCACGACGGTGAGGTCACTGCCGCCCACCTCGCGCGCCATGCGCAGGGTCTCCAGAATGCGATCGGCAACCGGGTCGGCGAGGGAACATTTGAGTTCGTCAACGCAGTAGCTGAAGTTTCCGGTGGCGCGGTACTCGCGCTCGAACTGCGCGAATGCCATGCGGGTCGCGGTCGGCCCGGCCTGCGCGAGGCTGCTCACGCTGTCGGGTAACGCCAGCCCGGAACGCAGCGCCGACACCAGGTGGTCGACAACATCGGGCCACACCGTGCGATTGGCCCGACGCCGCGCCGCCGCCCGCCACGACACGATCAACCACGGCAACAGCAGCCCGGCCAATCCGGCGACCGCGCTGAGCGCGAGTACCGCGAAGATTCCGTGGACCAGGGCAGCGGATGCCACCCCCACGATCGCCGACAGGGCCAGGAAAGCGGGTACCGGCACCGACGGCAGCCCGCCTTGAACCAGGCGCATCCGCATCCGTTCGCCCACTCCGGCCCGCTTGGCTGCAGAATCGGCCGGCCAGAGGAACGGCGCAAGGACCAACACCAGCCCGCTTCCGAGCACGCACCCCAGCACGAGAGTCATGCGGCGCCCTGTCGTAACACCGACGCCGGATCGACGCCGGCCGCACGAAACTTGGCCAGTTTGGTGGGGTGGGAGCCGGTAGGTTCAAGGTGGCCGTGCGGGGAGAGGAACAGGGGGCTCGCCTCGATGGTCGAGCCAGCGAGCTGGCCGCTCGGTGCGATGATCTCGGTGACGCGGCGGCGGCCGTGCCGGTCGATCTCACAGTGCACCACGATGTCGATGCAGCCCGCCACGGTCGGCAGTACGAACGACGAGTCGATGTTGCGACCGGCCAGCAACGGCAGCGTGGAAAGCTTCGCGAGTGCGTCTCTGGCACTGTTCGCGTGGATCGAACACATGCCAGGCAGCCCGCTGTTGAGGGCGATGAGCAGGTCGAGGCTCTCGGCTTCGCGCACCTCGCCGACCACGAGCCGGTCGGGACGCATCCGCAGTGACTCCTTGATCAGCCGGCGAAGGGTGATCTCCCCTGTACCCTCAAGGCTCGGCTGCCGGCATTGCATCGCGACCACGTCACGGGCCGACAGGTCCAGTTCGAAAGTCTCCTCCACTGTCACGATGCGTTCGCCCGGCCGCGTCGACGAGAGCAGGGCGTTGAGCATCGTGGTCTTGCCGGTCTGAGTGGCGCCGGACACCAGAATGTTCTGGCCGCCGAGCACACAGATTCGCAGAAAATCGGCGGCCTGCTGGGTGAGGGCGCCGAGCCCGACAAGCTGGTTCAGATCACGGATGCGCCGGGTGAACTTGCGAATATTCACGGCCCAGTACTTGCGCGTTATGTCCGTTATACGTCGATAGCTACAGGGGTACCCCACCGGGCCGTGATCGTCAACGTTCGGACCTCGCCGAAGTTCACAATGAGCCCGGAGGCAAGACTTCGAATGGCGGCACGCTTCGTCTGCAAAGATGCGCCTGGCCACGCCTCCATGAGTTCACGTGCGATCTTCGCGGGCCCGGCGGGCGCGAGGACAACAGACGACTCCACTGCTCGCAGGGACTCGCTGAGTGCTTCCCGCCGTTCTTCCATTGCGGCTACCGCCGACCGATACGCGCGCTCAGGGACAATCCCTTGCGCGAGCTTCTGAGTCAGTGTCGACATCTGCGCATCGACGGCGAGAATCTCCCGTGCGAACCGTTGCGCATCTACCTTCGCCGCAGCCGCAGCATAGTCAGGTTCTGGATCGTCCATGCGGCCCACCTGCTCCAGCCAGCCGAGCACCGCCGGGTCAAGAATGCGCGCCGAGATCGTCCCCGGCCCATGCGCCGGAACTGTATGAACATTCTGAAACTGGCACCGGTATCCGATGTACGGATCAACGCTGCCTCGGCTCTGACTGTTCATGAGCCCGAACATGGTCCCGCCGCACCCGCACCGAAGAATGCCAGAGAGTAAGTAGCGGTGTCTCGGCGCACGCTCGCCGGCACGTTCAGCCCGCATTGCCCGGTACTGTTCCCAGACAGCGACCGGGACCAGACCCTCATGCTCGCCAGGAAACAGCTCGCCGTTGTATGTAATCTGCCCGGAGTGAAACGCCTTATCCAAAATGGACGTGACGGTCGAGTGCTCCCATGAAGAACTGTCATAGAACGTGCGGTAACCGTTCGCCTCCAACCAGTCGGCCAACTGTCGCGATCCCATGCCTGACAGGTACAAGTCATACAGTTTCGGGATGGCCGATGCGTTCTCTGGGTGCGGTACAGCATGCTTGTCCTTGATAACCCATCCCCACGGTAGGCGCCCAGACGGCAAGCCGCGGTTCACTCGGTTGACATGGACCTCTTTCCACTGCTCGCCGATGCGCTCAGACTCGAACGCGGACAGCTCAGTCATTACGCCGCGCGCGAATCGGCCGGCTGCTGTCACGTCGTTCGGCTCGGTGGCGGACTCGATGCGTCCGCCTGCTACCTCGATGCGGTCGACGGCCAGGGCCCAGTCTTTGCGCGATCGCGAGAGCCGCGACCACCGCCATAGGACGACGACATCAACGTCCCCGCTCTCGACGCTCGCCATGAGTCGTATGACCGCGGGGCGCTTCCATGTGCGTCCCGAGATTCCCGGGTCGGCTTCGACTCCGACGACGGTATAGCCGTGTTTCTCGCAATGAGCCCGCCCGGCAGTCTCTTGCAGCTCAAGACTGATGGACTCTTCCTTAAACGTCGACTGGCGCAGGTAGAGGATTGCACGCGGCTGCTGAGTCATGACGTGACCCTGCCGACTACTCCGTGGCGCCGAGTGCAGCCGTGATGACCTCGAGCGGATCCAGGCGCAGCACTCTGCACAGGCTCACGAACAGGTCCATATCCAGCGCGCGATCTCCACGCAGGTATTGAGAGATCGTCTGCTGAGGAATGCCGCCCAGTAATTCGCCCAGGCGCTTCTGGGTAATGAACATCTCGAGAAAGGCGTCGTTGACGATGGCGGCCACAGCCAGAGACATGGGGCCGGGTTGCATCCTTCTCCCCTTCGCCACACCCTGACGTTATCGGCAGGCTTGCCGACTTCTGACGAGGGTTAGGCTCGACCATATATATGGTTCGCTCTCCGCGGGTGTCTGTCAATGGGTATCCCTCGCTTTTGTGACCCGACGTGCAGCGCAGATGGTGCATGTCGCCGGTCGGATGTATGTTCGAATGTAACGAGAATTTGGGGGAATTATGCACGCGTACGCAAACACTGTTCGAGGCCGGCTGGTTGATGCAGCCAAGACTGCTGGCATCACGAGCAACCTGCCGGAACAGCCCGCTGACATTGCCGTCAGCGTGGCCATTCGCGAGGCACGTCGGTGCGATGTGACGTTATCAGTCGTCTTCGACGATCGCTTCGGCCTCGATCGCAATGGCTGACACGGTCGTGCCGAGGGCTTTGGCTATTGCGCGAAGCTCGCCCACTGTCGCAGCGCGCTCGCCCTTCCTGATTCGAATAATGGTCCGCAGGTGGATTCCAGTTTGAGCGCTAAGGTCCTCATTCGTCATCTCCCTGGCCGACATAAGCTTGCGGATCACTTTTGTAACCGCGAGGTCGAGAGGGTCTATTCGTGTCATAACTGTCACTGTATGGCCATATTTGTCACTTGTCGATTTGCGAAACAGGGGATTGACAAATCTGTCCTGTCTAGTCCTCGACTTGTGCAGTGACATATTTGTCACTACAGTGACAGTTATGTCACACACACCGCCTCAAGCCCAGGACGTAATCAACGTCGTCAGGAAATCCCTAGGCATGTCGGACGAAGCCCTCGGCTCGGCATGCGGAATGCCCCGCTCCACTCTCCGCACCAAAATCCAGAATATCGACCTCTTCACCCTCGGTGAGCTCAAGCGCATCGGACCCGCTCTGGATACCGACTACAAGACCTGGGTCTAGCCGCGTGAAGAAGGCACTCGTCCTCTCGCAAACCGCTTCCCTCTTCTGGGCCGGCATCCGTGAATCACGGAAGCTCACGCCCCACGCGCAGGCCGTCGCCGCGCACTATGCCGGCGGCCCATCCGTCGAGAACCTCGAACGCATGATCCTGGCCGAACGCGCCGTATAGCTCCCCCGCCCTCATCTGAGTAGGGCCGCAACACCTCACATTCTTGGCCGTCCACTGGACGGCCGAACCGCCGGCGTGTCCGCATGCCAGCTGCATCACCTGATTTGCCCCAGGGACCACCGCGAAAGCGACACGGCTGGGCGCGCTCGCACCTCATTGAAAACTGAATACAGCGAACTGAGAAGGATATTTACTCCGCCACACGGGCCCCGAGAACGAATGGGGAGGCGAAGTCGAGCAGTACGGCGAGGGAGCGGCATTCGAGGCCAGGCCCCGCCAAGGAAAGTACTCAGGTCGTGTGCATGCGGGTAGGTCGGTCCCTACGTCGCATGTGGCTTTACCGGCGCAGCTCGCTTGACGCGCCAAGGAACCACAACAGATTTGGCCTCACCCCGAGGGAGCGTGTCAGCGGGCGAATGCTGCCCCATCGCTGAAGTGGAGAGGTCACGCCCGGTCAGCTTCGAGCCCTGACCGGGCATATGGGCGGGTAGCTCAACTGGAAGAGCGCGGGTCCCCCCACCCGATATGCCGGTTCGAATCCGGCCCTGTTCCCACTCATCAACAGAAAGGGGAATCAATGAGCTTCATTCTCTCGACCGCCGCGATCTTGCTCGCTGTCAGTCAATGGGTTTGGGTTCGCCGGGTGACTCGACGGCGACTGGATGAAACGGGACCACGCGTTTCTTCGCCAATAGAACGCCGTATTTCAGAGTTATTTCGTCGGGGCGGTCGCCACTCAATGACTTCAAGGTGAATCGTCGCGACGATCCGGCCTTCATATCGCCAAAGAGCCAGGATCCGCCGAGTTGGTACTCGGCGACGGACGCGGGATCAATTGCGACCTCTCGAACGGTTCGTGATCCCACGTTCCTGATCCGGTACCACCCATCAAAAGCCGGGTCGAGTTCGATTCGGAAAGCGATGGACGCCGAATTGATCCGACGAATCGAGTCAGCCCAAGATGCGGCGGCGATAACCAGCGCGCCGAGCGATATGAGTTCACTCATTGTCATGTTCCGAAGTCTATGGCCGGGTCCGTCATAGGGATGTCCGGGCGCATAGCCCCGGCGTCCCGCTTATCAACGAAAAAGCCCACCCGCACGAACGGATGGGCCACGACACAGAAACGAGATCCAATGCCCACCCAGACTACAGACTTCGACGCCGAGATCAAGAAGCGGCAAGCGGAGATCGACGAATTGCGGCAGCAGCGAACCCGCGCCGAGGTCGCTGCGACCGAACCCGACTGGCTCAGCGCCGGCGGCAAGTACATGGTCAGCCTCAACGCCCACGGTAGCGGTGGCGCCGAGGTCACGACATTCCGCTACAACTTCCCGCAGTCGTCGGGATTCCTCACGGCTGCCGACCTCGTGTCGCTGCGGGACCACCTGACGCTCGTGATCAACATGCGGGCGTTCTCATGAGTGCCACCATCGCCACGGCCTACGCCGAGCGTCTGGACGACCTCAAGGTGATCACGCTCACCGATGGTGAGGTATGGAGCGCACGCGATCTGATGGAGTTCGCCGGGTACACCGAATGGCGCAACTGGTCGAAGGCTATCGATCGGGCCGTCGTATCCGTCAACACCACAGGGATCAGCGCTGCCGACCATTTTGTTGGGGTCAACAAAATGGTCCAGATCGGGTCAGGGAGTCGCCGCCAGGTCGAAGATGTCGAGGTGACCCGCTACGGGGCATACATCCTTTTCCAGAACGCGGACCCGTCTAAGCCCGCAATCGCCGCCGTGCAGCAGTACTTCGCAGTGCAGACGCGGCGCCAAGAGGTTGCCGAGCCCGCCGCGCTCCCCGGCGACTACCTGGCCGCGCTCAAGGCGCTCGTCGCGGAGGTGGAGTCAACCACGGCGCTCAAGGCTCAAGCCGCGATTGACGCCCCAAAGGTTGCTTACGTCGATGAGTTCCTTGCATCCGAAGACGTCGTTCTATTCCGGGCCGCCGCGTCCGAACTTGGCGTGGCCGAGGGCGTTCTGCGCGAGACCCTGCTGGACGCGAACTGGATCTACCGGTTGACGATCGGCAAGCGCTGGTCGAACTCGCGACAGAAGGACGTCCCCGAAGTCGAGTACCGGGCGGCTTCTGCTCACGGCTCAAAGTTTCGCCTGATGCCTCAGCACAACGCCCCACGTCACCACAACGGGCAGGTCAAGCAAACACTTTACATCCGTTCCGAATCGCTGCCGGCCATTCGCCACCGATTCTTCACCGCGAAAGCAGTTGCAGCATGACCAAGCCTCCCGCCCCGTATCCCGCAGAGCCCACCCACGGCTCGCAGATCATCGACAGCGACCGCCGCCGGCGAGTTGCCCAGCGCCAGACCGTGGTTGAGGTTCGCAGGTGGCTGGTCTCGCTAGTGATCGGGGTGCAGATCGCAGTCCTCGTGCTCCTATTCGCTGCAGTGATCGCATGGTGGTTGTCGTGACGGCCGTCGAAGACCTCACGGTCGCGATTCGCACGCTGACCGAGTTGACGTCAACCAGGGCGCGCGGCCCGATCCCTGCGCACCGTGATGCGGCCGATCTGACGGCAGCGCTCCGACGTTCGGTGCCGGCGCTGCTGGCGATCATGGCGGCGGCAATCACTCGGCTCGACGGGTGGCCTTCGAGCGATGCGGGCACGCAGGCGAACCCTGTTTACCTTGCCCGCCTGATCAACGCTCAACCGGATCCGCACGATGAGCAGCCGTGCTGAAATCGCCGGGGTTCATTCCGCGTCCGGTCGCAGTAGCTGGCGATCACGTCATGGTCATCGGCGGTCGCGGTCGCAATGAATGGGACATGACCGGGTACCTGCTGCCCTCCGATCCAGAGGTTGTTCGGCTCGCCGCTGAGGCCGTCGACGACGACCGGGTCGACCCGCCTGAGGACTGGTGGCGCGCGTCGTGGTTCTCCCGTCAGGTGAGCGTCGTGCTGCTCCGCCGGCGCCCATGGGTGTTCGTGTGACTGCCCCGCGTTGGCTCATCATCCTTGCCGTCATCGGCGCTCTACTCACCTTGGCGGGTGCCTGGTTCCTGTCGAACCTGCTCGCCCTGTTCGGCGTGGCCCTCATGGTCCCGGTCACCGCTATCGGCTGCCTAGCCGCGATTGAGAGATCACACGATGAACGCAAATTGTAAGCACCCCGGATGCGCACGACGCTCTTGCAGCGCCGGCTATTGCAACGCGCACCACCTGCGCCAAGTTCGTGGCAGCGATATGGACGCCCCACACCGTAGCGACGTGCCACCTGAAGACAGGTTCTGGTCGAAGGTCAACAAAACCGGCGACTGCTGGCTTTGGACCGCATCAAAGGATTGGCACGGCTATGGATCGTTCGCGATTGACCGCACGATGTGCAGGGCACACCGCGTTGCGTACATCTGGGCAAACGGACCCATTCCAGACGGTCTAACTCTGGACCACATGTGCGGGAACCGTGCATGTGTGAATCCAGATCATCTGCGAGCAATAACGAACACCCAAAACCACCAGAACAGGCAGGGCGCGGACATTGACAACGCTTCCGGGGTTCGCGGAGTCTCCTGGAGCGTGGCCAGTAAAAAATGGCAGGCCAAGGCCGAGCTCAACGGCAAGCAGCACTTTCTCGGCCTTTTCACCGAAATCGCGGCGGCCGAGGCTGTCGTGTCCGAATGGCGCCGAATCAACATGCCCTATTCACTAATGGATCAACGGCCTGCGGGCCGGGAATGAGATTGCAATGACATCGCAGAAAATCACCAAGATCACCGTGACCGACTTCATGGGGATCGAGGGCACCGTCGAGATGTTCCCCACCGGCCAACTGCAGGTGATCGCCGGGCCGAACGGATCCGGAAAGTCCAGCTTCATGGCCGCCGTCGAGGAGTGCTTCGACCCGGCCGGCACGCGGTTGATCCCGAACCCGGTGAACAACAAGGCCACTCGGGCGAAGGTGGAGATCCTGCTGACGGATGGGCGCATCGTCCGCGACTACCCGAAGGACGGGCCCGGCACGCTCACCGCCTATGCGCTCGACGGCGCCAAGTACCCGAGCGGAAAGGAGTTCGTGGCCAACATCACCGGCGGGCTGCTGTTCGATCCCAAAGACTTCGTGAAGCTGTCCGACAAGGAGCAGCGCCAAACGCTGCTGTCCAAGGTGACACTGCCCTTCGACCTCGCGGAGATCGACGCGAAACGCAAAGGATTCTTCGACGGCCGCACCGACAAGACGCGGGAGGTAAAGCGCCTGGCTGCGCAGCTCGACGGATGCGCCCCGGCCGACGCGAGCGTTCCGGATGCCGAGGTGTCGGCCGCGTCGCTGTACGCCGAGATGGATGCGATCCGCGAGCACAACGTGGAAGTGGACCGCCGCAAGGACACTGCCGAGCGTGCCTGCATCGCCCGGATCGATCTTGACGAACGCGGGAAGGCACTGGCTGCCGAGCTTGACGCGGTTCGGGCTGAACGCAGCGCAATGCTGGCCACCGAGCGCGAGGCAATCGCAGCGTGCAACTCGATTGCACCACAGTCGCCGGGTGCCGTGGCCGCGCAGCTGGCCAGCATCGACGAGACCAACGTAAAGGTGCGCGCACAGCTCACCCGGGCCGCCCTCGCCGCTGAGCTTGACGACCGTACCGCCGAAGAGGCCGCGATGACCGCGAGCATCGCCGCCATCGACAAGGTGAAGGCTGGCGGCCTCGCCGCTGCCGACTTCCCCGCCGGCCTCAGCGTGAGCGACGACGCAATCATGTTCGGCAACGTCACGTTCAAGCAGTTGAACACGGCCCGTCAGGACTCGATCGCGTTCGACCTGGCCACGAGCGGCAACCCGGACTTGAAGATCGTGGTCATGAAGTCGGGCAACGACCTTGATGACGTCAGTCTCGCGGCCGTGCAGAAGCTCGCCGACGAGCGCGGCTATTTCGTTCTCATGGAGCGGTACCGCGGTGACGCTGATGGTGTCGGCTTCCGCATCCAGACCCCGGCGGTGTCGGCATGACCGACTTCAAGGCCGCAGCGAAAGCCCGAATCGCCTACTACCTGAACCACCCGGAAAGCATCCTGAACACCGACGCGGATCACTTCGCCTTCGCCCAGGCGACGGCGACCATGGCCATCGCTGAAGCAGCAGACGCGCAGGTCGCCGCAACCATCGCGCAGACGGAGCAGCTACGCATTGGCAACCTCATCGCCTACAAACAGCTGCACACCCCACGCGAAGTCAACGACCGAGGGCTGTTCTTCGAGCTGCCCGTGGACCGCGACGAGATGACCAGCGACATCGAGAGAGGCCTGTGGGCGCTGTGACCATCGGAGAGAGCCAATCAGACATCTACTACGACGCCCCAGACGGGTGGACGGCTGAGCAGGAAGACCATATCGAAGAGGCGGCGCGAACACTGGTCGACCTCACTGTGGCTGATGCGCTCGACAACATCGGGAAGCGCTGGGAAGACGTGCCTGACCTCACCGAAGAGCAATTCACAGAGGCCAGGGAGCAGGCTGAAATGGCGATGCAATCCCTCGTGAGTTGCCCCGATTGCCACCGAGTCGGCGGTCACAAAATGGATTGCGGGCGTCGAGCATGACCCCCGCCGAAACGCTTGCTGGCCCCGCTGAGATTGACGTGCAGCGGGGCGTACTCGCACCGCCCTGGCAATCCCGTGTCATGGCCGACTCACTCGACCGGCCCGCGTGGCTCACTGCGCGAGAGCCGATCGTCGGGGCCAGCGACGCGGCCAAGCTCGTGAAGATGTCGTCCATCGAGACGTACCTCAACGCGAAGCTGAAGCCCTCGACCTTCTCGGGCAATCGGTACACCGAATCGGGCAACGAGTGGGAACCGATCATGCTCGCCTGGGCAGGCATCCCACAGAACACTCTGCTGATCCATTCCGCAGACCACCCGGGCCTCGCGGCCACCCCTGACGGGCTGCTGGTCAAGCCTGAGGGCATCGTGCTCTCCGAGGTCAAGGCCAAACACGACCGCATCGTCTACGGCCCCACACCGGGCGAATTCCGGCAGGTCGCATTCCAGCAGTACTGCGTCGGCCCGGAGGTCCTCTACACCGAGTTCATCTGGGCCGAGATCGTCAAGGGCGAGATGCGCACCGAGGTTCCCAAGAGCCTGCGCATCTACCCCGCCGACGTCGCAGACGTGCTGGCCGCACTTCTGCCGATCGCCATTGAACTATCCACGCGGATCACCGCCGCACTCAAATTCGAAAGAGGCATGCCATGAGCAAGGAAGTCACTCAGTACGAAGCCGCCGGGCTGGACGAGAAGATGCGCTACGTGCAGACGCTCGCATCCGCTGGCGACCTCATCCCCAAGGGGCTTTGGGACCGCGGCGCCCCGTCCCCCGGCAAGGTGCTGTTGGTCATGGAGACCGGCGCGATGCTCGGAATTCACCCGATGGCCGCCCTCGGTGGAATCCATGTGATTGAGGGAAAGCCTACGATCTCCCCCGGCCTCATGTCGGGCCTGGTGCGGAAGGCCGGCCACAAGCTGCGCGTGAACACGACGGGCACGATCGAGGGCGGCGACTTCGCGGCCACGGCCACGATCACCCGATCAGACGATCCCGACTTTACGTACTCGGCAACTTGGACTCCTGCCCGCGCTGCCCGCGCTGGTTTGTGCAAGTACGAGGTCAATAACGGTAAGTGGGTTGTGACTGCACGGTCAAAGAGCGGCAACCCGCTCCCGTGGGAGGCCTACAGTGAAGGGCTCTGCAAGGCCCGCGCCATCGGAGAAGTCGTCCGGGAGGGCGGCGAGGATGTTCTCATGGGTGTGAGCTACACACCAGAGGAGATGGGCGCGCTGGTCACCGACGCTGGGGAGCTGCAGTCCACCACAGGCACAGATGCTGAGCCCGCCGAGGATTGGGCTGCACTCGTGGCCGCGGCGACGACGACCGCTGAGCTTATGGCGATCAGGGATCGGGCCAGCGCTGCCGAACAGTACACGGCCAACCGCACGATGTTCCTGACGAAGCACGGCGAACTCAGCCGGGCCGAGGCATCCGAGGCATCCGAGGCATCAGCCGATACTGCTGCTGAACCTGACGAGAACATTGTCGACGCCGAGATAATCACGGATGACGAACCTGTCGCCGCTGTCGCAGAACTGGAACCGGAAGAGACGGAGCTGCAGCGGTACGAGCGCGAAACTGCTGCTGAGTTCGCTGCCGCAACGCCCGCCGCTGCGTCATGACCGAGGGTGAGCCGAACGCCCTGGCCATTGTCGGAAGGTCCGATGAGGAGAACCGCACTATTGCGGACCCCGCGGGCGAACTCCTCGTCTCTGTCGCGGAGGACCATGTCATCGCCATGCTTACCCCGGTTGATCTGATCGATTATCTGCCGCTGGGCCCGACGGAGGTGGAGCAGCTCATTCAGATACTCGCGGATCGGGTTGAGCGCTCTGCCGGAGTCATCACCCGCCTGTATGAGGACGTTCACCGGGCTACCGAGAAGTGGCAGGGGGCTGTCGCAGATCATTGCGTGGCCAACGTGAAGTACGGCGCCCAGATGGCCCGGCAGGTCGCTCTGTCAAAGACCAAGAGCGAGCTTCATGATCTGAACCTTGCTAAGGAGAAGCTCAAGTACGCCGAGGTGCTGGCGGATGCTCTGCAGTCGAAACTTTACGGCTACATGAATATAAACAAGTCCGTGACTGCGGCATACAACGCTTCTGGCATGCGTCGATGACCACCACAAACTCCCTGCTGCCGTCGGCGCAGGAGAACGCACGACCCAAGAAAGAAGGAACATCATGTCCGCAACATCCAAGACCGAGGCTGGCAGTTTCGCCGCCATTCTCGCATCCATCCGTCCCAAGAGTGACGTGGAACTCGCGGATGAGCTGCGCGGTGTCATCGAAGCCGTGAAGGACACCGGAAAGCCCGGCTCCCTCATTTTCCGTGTCGACGTGAAGCTCGTCAACCCCGGCGGCTCCGAAGTGATCATCAGCGACAAGATCACGGCGAAGCGCCCCGAACGCAACCGTGAAGGCTCCATCGCTTACACGGATTCGGCGAACAACCTCAGCCGTTCGGACCCGCGGTCAACGCCGCTGTTCGAGGAAGATGCACACGATATGCCCGCATACGACCACGCCACTGGCGAAGTAAAGGACCTCGACTGATGACTGATTTCACCACCGAAGCACAGGCAGTATCTGCGCTCGCAGGACAGGCTCTCGCACCGCAGAGCGTCGACATCAACCAGATCTACACCGTCGCTGACCAAGATGGCGGCGTGCGCCTCATCGACACGGACCAGTACGGCCCGGGCCCACGGCGAGCTACTGGCCGGCGCATCGTCACTGATGCCTACTCGTTCGTGACGTACCTCGACCGGCACTCGAATGACCAGACCGAGGTCTTCGCCGACAAGGTCGCGAGTACTGTGATCGCGGTGCTCGATTCGAATACCGGCTTCGCTAAGCCGAACGGCTGGCAGGGCCATACTGTGAAGCTCGAACTCGTCAAGACGATTCCATGGCTCGCATGGCTGGCTCGGGACCTCACCACAGTGGGCCGGGGCGCTTGGTTCGGTCAGGAGGAATTCGCCGAGTTCATCCAGGAGCGCGCAACGGACTGCGTCTCCCCCGACAGCGCCACGCTGCTGGAACTCGCAACGTCGTTCCAGGCGAACAACAAGGTCGACTTCAAGTCAGCCGTGAACACCGGGTCGGGCCAGATCAACCTTGGGTTCGACGAGACGATCACGGCCAAGGCTGGGCAGAAGGGGAACATCCCGATCCCGACCGAGTTGAAGCTCCGGCTGCGCCCGTACATCGGCGGCCCGATCTACAACGTGACGGCTCAGTTCCGTTTCCGGCTCAACGGCGGCGACCTGCGTCTGGGGTTCGCGATCGTGCGACCTCAGGACATCCTCGACGCGGCGTTCACGGACATCGTCGACGAGATCCGCGACGGCAAGGACGAGACCATCGTCGTGCCCGGCGTCGGCGGCGCCGAGGCGACAACCGAGAAAAAGCTCATCCACACCGGCACGGATGCACCGATCTTCTTCGGGAAGCCTGCATAACCCTCCGCGCTGCATGACAGCGCACCCGTAACACCCTCGCCGAAGGCCGCCCGCGCAACCACGCATGGCGGCCTTCGGCGTACCACCGCCGGGAGGCACCAATGCTCAACATGAATTCAGCCAGACCATGATCGGAACCGACACAGGCATGATGCCTTCCAGCTTTCAAACGATCACGCCCCGCCGAGTGATCGGTATCGACCTCAGCATGACGTCGACCGGGCTCGCCGTCATTGCCAACGGAATCATCGAGACGCACACCGTGACGTCGAAGGCTGACGCTGACACGCTCCGCAGCTTCATCGACCGTTCCGAACGGATCGCCCACCAGATCGACGAGGTCGTGCAGTTCCACGGCACCGATCTAGTCGTGATCGAGGGTCTCATTTATCACGGCAAGTCGAGTTCTCTCGACAAGATCAACGCGCACTGGTGGATGGTCGTGAAGTTCATCTGCGAATACGTCGATCAGGAACCCGTGGTCGTGAACAGCTCGCAGCGCTGCAAGTATGCGACCGGCGGAGCGTCGGCGAAGAAAGACATCGTGCTCGCTGCCGTCCTCAAGCGCTACCCGCAGGCCGACGCCGCAGGCAACGACGAAGCCGACGCGGTCATCTTCGCTGCGATGGGTGCTCGCCACCTCGGGCATCCGGTTGAAGAGTCGTTGCCTCTGCTGAACCTCGAGGCGATGGAAGCCGTGAGGTGGGGAGCGTGAGCGCCGCTTGGGCGTCGCCATACGCCGACTCCGCGCGGCGGTTCAAGAACGATGTCACGAAGCACCGAATGACAGTGCTGCACGATTCGGGCGTTTACCGCCACGTGCGATTCCAGAAGCCAGGCACGGGCATTGGGCACTTCGCCCTAATCACGGCGCCGGGCTGTCTCACGATCCGCGGCGACATGGGCACCTACGTCTTCGCCCGGATCTACGACATGTTCAACTTCTTCGACCGCTCGAGCTACGGGATCAACCCTGGCTATTGGGGCGAAAAACTCGAAGCGATTGGACGGCCTGAGGGGTATCGAGAGTACTCCGTGGAGAAGTTCAAAGCTTGGGTGAACGAAGACTGGGCTGACCGTATGGAGCAGTACACGCCGGCGCAGCGCATGACCATTCGCGCCGCGATCGATAGCGACATTCTTGGCGACGACAACTGGGGATTCGATACCGAGTACATCGAAGGGGCAACGGGCGTTCTCGATGATTTCGACGTGGAAGGCTTCACGTACACGGATGTCGGAGAGCTGGATTTCGAGGACTACTCGTATCACTATCTCTGGGCGTGCCATGCAGTTCAGTGGGGCATTCAGCAGTACCGCCTCGCCGAGGTTGCCGCCGTCGAGCCGTGGACCTCCAAGCGATGGTGGACCCATCGCGAGCAGCCGTTCGCTCGCGTCGCTTTCATGGCTGCGCACACGTCCAGGCGGTGGGCAGCATGATCCTCCCCAAGGTCCCGAAGCCATCGAAGGCCGAAGAGAACGACGCCTACGAGCTGGCCACCCTGCGCGACAAGGACACATGCCAGAAGTGCCGCCGGGACTGTGGGCCGACCGCTCGCGACCACCGTGTGAACCGCTCCCAAGGCGGCCGCACCGTCGTGAGCAATCTCCACGTGCTCGGCCTCGACTGCCACAAGTGGGCGACCGAGCATCCCCTCGACGCGCAGGCCGAGGGGTGGGCCGCACCGAGCTACGCCGACCCGCGCGAGTGGCCGGCGCGACGGTGGATGCCGATCTACGGCGGGCGTCTGCACCTGTCCTGGGTGCTGTATTCCGACGACGGCGAGATCGCAGTGATCACCGAAGAGGACGCAGCGCTCCGAATGTACGGCGCCGCGTGATCGACCGGGCCGCGCTGATCAAGCACATCAAGTCCCGCGCGAACAAACAGGCATCCCTGCCCGCAGCCGCGGTACTGGATGCCCTCGCCCTCCAACTCGAGAGAGGCGACTTTGACGACAAGGAAGGAGGTAAGACGTAGTGGTCTGGTTCAACGTTGACGACGGGTTCCCCACGAGCCCAAAGGTTTTGAGCATCCCCAGGGGTGAGCGAATGGCCGCCGTGGGTCTCTGGACTATCGCCGGGGCGTCGTGCGCAAAGCACCTCACGGACGGCCATATTCAGACTTTCATGCTCGACGAATGGGGTGCAGATCCGCTCTCTGCAGAGGCTCTCGTGGCCTCTGGATTGTGGGAGACAACCCCTCAAGGATTCGTCTTCCACGATTGGGAGGGTTGGCAGCGCACGAGGGAGGAAGTTGAGGGAAAACGCGAGGCTGAACGGCTGCGAAAGAAGACTTGGCGAGAAAATAGAGCTGATCAGAAGGCAAATCATGTCCCGCCTTTGTCCCACGGGACGGACAGCGGGACGGACGCACTTGTCCCACGGGTGTCCCAACACCCAAACCAAGCCAAGCCAAGCCCTACCAAGCCAAGCCGATTAAGTACTAAAGAGCTTCTTGTCGATGATTCTCCCGAGCCCATCTCGGAGCTTCGCCCCGAGGTCGAACGGCTGTGCATCCTGCTCCGCGATCTTGTCGTGGCAAACGGATCGAAGGTACCAGTCATTGGCCCGAGCTGGCACACCGCGGCCCGGCTCATGCTCGTCGCCGACGGCCGTGACGTGGACGCCGCCGAGCGGCTGATGCGGTGGTGCCAGGCCGACTCGTTCTGGCGAGGCAACGTGCTCTCCATGCCGAAGTTCCGGAAGGGCTACGACCAGATCCGTCTCCATGCCGAGAGGCAGCGGATCGAACGGCAAGAGCAAGTCAAGGTCCCGAAGGATCAACAGATCCTTGACGTCATCGAAACGGGCAGGCGAATGCAAGCCGAACACGACCGGAAGGCGCTGAGCGCATGAACTACGACGACATCGGCAAGCTGATTGCCCGCGTGAAGATCGGCGACAACCGCGACGTCGGCAAGCTCGGCCTGCTGCACGAGGAATGGTTTCAGTCCCTCGGCCACCTGCCGCTCGATGAGTGTTTGGCCGCTGTGGTCATTCATCGTCAGGAGCAGCCGGGGGTGTACCTCGAGGCCGGCCATATCGTCGCCAACGTCCGACTGATCCGGTCCCGGCAGGAACGCGCGGAGCGGATCGTGACGGCCATTCAGCGCGGTGCGATTGCTGCACCGATGATCACGCTCGACCGGGCGAAGTTTGAGGCTGAGACTCAGGCCTCGATCCGGGAGCACCGCATTGCGCGCGGCGTCGACCCGGAGACCGGGAAGGCGATCGTATGAATGACCTGATGGCTCTCGCGGATGACGAGTTCGCGGATGAGCTGAACGAAGCGATCTTCGATGACGAGATCTGGGCAGGGTTCTTGGACCCGGACGTGTGCCGGCGGGCAAGACCTGCGCTGGTGATCCTGCGTGCGTCACTGATGGAGCGCCTGCGCGAGGTGAAGGCTCGCACGGCGACGCGCCGGGAGCTGATCGCGTTCATAGCAAAGGCTGAACTGCGGCTGGCAGAGGTCAAGACCGCCGTGTCGGCAGCGAACAAAGCTGATGATGCGTCGATCGCATCGCTTGAGCGCAAGTGGGGCATGTTCGCTCAAACCCTTGCCGAGATCGTGAACAGCTCGGACTTGGCGCACCAACTCAGCTACGTGCTCCTCGACGGCGATTTGAATGCCGAGCAGTGGCTCCGACTGCGGCACCAGAAAGCGCCGGCATCGTCATGAGCGCTCACCCCCACACCGTGACCGTCTCTGTGCCCATGACCGCCGTCGACATGTGGAAGCTCGAGACCATCGCGGAGCGCCGCGGTATGACGTTGGCCGACTTCCTATTCCGCTCGGCTGTTGCCGTGTGCGGGGCGGGCGCACCGGCCGGCGCCGAGTCGATCGTGATCTTCCATCGGGCAGGAATGACCGCCCCGGAGATCGCCCGCCGCCTGGACATGACGAATCTGGCCGTGAAGGACCGGCTGCGCCGATTGGGGCTCACGCCGAACACGAATATCAAACGGAAAGAGACCAAGAAATGACCGCGAAAGCAACGAATGATGGCCGCGACAACTTCACGATCGGCTGCACGACGTGCCCGGATTTTGGGGCGGTGGCCTCTGGCCAGTCGGCAACGGTGAAGATTTGCGCCCGGCACGACAAGCGATTCCACCCGCAGGTGTATCAGCCGCCTAAGCATTCCCCTAGCGTGCGGGATTTGCCAGCCACGAGTCGCCCCGTGGCCGCTGGCGGGGTTTTGCCCACATTCGACCCGACTGCACGCCAGAGCCGGGAAATCGACGGAGACGGGCGCGTAACGCTTCCGACCAGAACCACAAACACGATGTTGAGAGACGAGAAATAGAGCATGGCGAAGGACTACGACCCCAAATTGGGCACCCGCCTGGTGCAAGGACCCCCCGAGCACACGGCAGCAATCACGAAGATTCAGGCCGCAGCTCGCGGCGACATCCAGACGAAAGAGAGCACGACAGCATGAGCAAAGCAACACTGACCATCGAGGGATTCGTGGCCAAGGAACCCGAACCCCGAGATGCCGGACAGCATCGCGTCGTCGAGATTGTGGTGCCTGTCACCCCATCTCGCAAAGTGAACGGTGAGTGGGTCGAAGAGAAGGAAAAGACGGTCTGGTTCGAGGCCACGTTCTGGGACGAGCACGCCGACGTCGTGATGAACGAGGTTCGAAAGGGCTCGCTCGTGCAACTGACTGGCGGTATCGAGCTCGAGGTGTACAAGAAACGCGACGGTGAGCCCGGCGCGAAGGTGAAGCTTTCATTCCCGACGATCGCGGTCGTAGTGCTTAGGCCGAAGCGCGGCGAGAGCGCATCGCAACGGCAGGGCAACCCAGCAGATGAGCCTTGGCCTGCCACCTCCGCTGCCGCGCCGGCGGCTGCTGCTGGTGATGTCTGGAATCAGCCCGGCAACTTCTCGGGTGAGACCCCGTTCTAAGCGCATAACCCCCGGGGGCGGCACAAGTCGCCCCCGCCAACAACTTCACAGAGACAGGACGCCATGACTGATCACGGCAGCACGAGAGGCTACGACGCGAGGGCAGCCGCATGACGTGGCGTGAGGCGGCGAACTGCGCGACGTCCGACCCTGACGCTTTCTTTCCCTCGGTGGGCGGGAGCATGAAGGGCCCGGCGAAAGTGTGCGCCGAATGCACCGTCGTCGCGGACTGTTTGGCTTTTGCCGAGTCGCATGAGAGCACCCGAGATTACGGAATTTTCGGCGGGTTGAGCGTGATCGAGCGGCGTGCGCTGCGCAAGGCGCGCGGGGTTGCCGCGTGAAGAAGCTGCTCGAGGCGAATGTCGCCTATGGCCGCCGGCGTATCGCGCAGGTGTTCGGTGACTTCTGCGAGTTGGCCGCCCTGGCGATTCGGAACACCGTCGACCTGAACTGTCATGCCGAGCGCGAGGAACGCTACGCCCGGATCATTGGCGAGTACTCCTCGGGGGAGGCTCTGCGGTTCGGCGAGATTCTGGGGAAGCTCACCGAGCATCTCAGCGGCGACCTGTCCGACGTGCTCGGCCAGCTGTACATGAGCTTGGAGCTCGGCAGCGACGACATGGGGCAGTATTTCACCCCGTTCGATGTCAGCCGGATGATCGCCCAGATGACGTGCACGGGGTTCGAGGAGGTGCTGGCCACTCAGGCGTTCATCACGGTCTCGGAGCCGACGTGTGGCAGCGGCGGCATGATCGTGGCTCTCGCGGACCGGATGCGTGCAGCAGGGTTCAATTACCAGAAGCAGCTGCACGTGACGGCGCAGGACCTCGAGCGCACCTCGGTGCACATGACGTACATCGCCCTGTCGCTGCTGCACATTCCTGCCGTTGTGATCCACGGCAACACCTTGACCATCGAGGTGCTGGACAGCTGGTACACGCCGGCGCATATCCTCGGCGGCTGGTGTGGCAGGTTGCGGGCACGGGAGGCGGTGCGCGAGGTCGCGGCGTCAACTACCACGCTTGCAGCGTCTGCAGCCGCGCCAGAACTGCTCGCACCGCTGCCGGCCGCTGCGCTCCCCCCTGATCCGGGCGTAGACATTCCGCTATTCGACTTCGACTTCGCGTAAATTCGCCCACCTATTCACAAGGAACTGACATTCGGTCGGTGCCTTTTCTTATCCCAGAAAGGACCGCGGCCATGACGCAGATGTGCAAACTTGACCACGTTCACCGACACGCGCTGTCGGGCACCTGCTACGTGATCGGCAAATGCCGGTGCATCCCCTGCACGGCGGCTATGACCATCCGGGCGAAGGCACGCCGGAAGGCGCAGGTCTTCGGCCGCTACGACAATGGCCTTGTCGACGCTGGCCCGGTGCGCGACCACATCGCTTACCTGCAGGCGAACGGCATGGGCTGGAAACGTATCGGCGTTGTGTCCGGGGTCGGTTCGACCGGAGTTTCATCGCTGGTCTACGGCCGCAAGGGTGGCCCGGATGACCCGCGCAAGGGCGAAGTGCTCAAGCGCACCTCACGGGCGAAGGCCGAGAAGATCCTCGCCGTGCGCCCCGAGCTGCACCTACTCGCCACCGGCGCGCCAATCCCTGCCAGGGGAACACATCGCCGCGTGCAGGCGCTCGTGACGCGGGGCTGGTCGCAGTCGAAGATCGCGGTGCTCGTCGGAGTGAACCGTGGGAATTTCGGCGCGATGATGCAGCAGCAGGCAGTAAGCGCGGGGTTCGCGTTGAAGATGATCGCCGTGTACGACCGGCTCTGGAACACCGCGCCGCCGCATGACGAATGGCGCGACCGAATCGCGTGGGCTCGCAGCATCAGATATGCGGCTGAACGCCGCTGGGTGCCGCCGCTCGGCTGGGACGACATCGACACCGACCGGGTGCCGCCGACCTCCAACCATCCCCGTTTCTGAACCACCATGCTCGGCCATTCGGCCGGGCATGACTCGTACCCCAGAGAGGGAAATCATGCTCAGACTCATTCACCTCAACCTCACCGTGTCCCGCGCATGATCACAATCACAGACCTATTTTGCGGTGCCGGCGGTTCAAGCTCGGGGTTATCAACGCTCCCCGGAGTGCAGGTTGTCATGGCTGCGAACCATTGGGCGCTTGCCATTGAGAGCCACCAAATGAACCATCCGAATACCGATCATGATTCGGCTGATATTAGCCAGGTCGAACCGTCGAGATTCCCAACGACGGACATCCTCTGGGCCAGCCCCGAGTGCACGAATCATTCGGTGGCCAAAGGGATCAAACGTCAACGGGCGACCGAGGCGACATTGTTCGGCGATGAGAAGCCGCTGCCCGACGCTGCCGCGATCCGATCCCGGGCGACGATGTGGGATGTGCCCCGTTTTGCGGAGTACCACCACTACAAGGCGATCATCATTGAGAACGTTGTCGATGCCTACCGGTGGATTCCATTCCCTGCATGGCTGATGGCGATGGAGGCGCTTGGCTATGACCACGAGATCGTCTGGCTGAATTCCATGCACGCTCAGGCACGCGGGTTGCCGGCGCCACAATCTCGTGACCGCATGTACGTGGTGTTCTGGTTGAAGGGCAACCGCAAGCCGGATATTCAGAAGTGGACGCGGCCCAACGCGCTATGCCCGACTCACGGTGTCGTTTCGGCGGTGCAGGTGTTCAAGAAGGCCGAGCGCTGGGGACGATACAAGGCGCAGTATCTCTACCGTTGCGGGCAGTGCGCTGCGGTCGTTGAGCCGGACTGGTTGCCCGCGTCGAGCGCGATTGACTGGACTATCGAGGGCACTCGGATCGGTGACCGCAAGACGGCGCTGTCGCCGAAGACAATGACCCGGATCGAAAAGGGCATCGAACGGTACTGGAATCCGATCACGCTCGAAGCTGGCGGGAATCAGTACGACTCGTGCGACCCGAAGCACAAGCAGTTCGGGAGCGATACCGGTTATCTCAGAGCATGGCCTACCGAAGAGGCATTGCGAACGCTGCACACCTCGGAGACGAAGGGGCTCGCACTCCCGCCGCTGATCACTGACGGCATCCGCGGTGAAGGCACCGTGCAGTCTGGCGCGGCCCCGATGCTGACGCAGACGACCGCGCAGACAAAGGGCCTGCTGATCCCGGTCGAGGGTCGCACTGGCAAGGTGGCTGCGCTGGCCTCCGATCCGATGCGCACGCAGTCGACCCGAAACGAAACTGCGATCGTCGTGCCGCTCCGAAACAACGGCGTGGCCAAGAGCGCGAGCGACGTTATCGACACCGTATCCGCTGGCGGCAATCATCACGGGCTGCTCATGCGCAACAACACGGGCGGCGCTGAGATGACGACGCCGGTCAAAGAGGTCATGCGCACGGTAACGACGGCGGGGCACCAATCGCTGCTCGTGCCCTACTACGGGACCAGCCTCCCGGCGCCGGTAACTGACCCTCACCGCACGCTGACCACCGTCGACCGGTATTCCCTCGCCACGAGTACCGGAACCGTCGATGTTCAGGACTGCATTTTTCGGATGCTCACCCCGGATGAGATCAAGGTCGGCATGGCTTTCGCGGCTGACTACATTCTGCTCGGGACTAAGCGCGAGCAAGTCCGTCAATCAGGTAACGCTGTAACGCCCCCAGCCGCCCGTGACCTTGGCGCCGCGGTGATCGAGTCGCTGGGCATCGTGCTCGAACGAGTCGTCGCATGATGGGGCTACTCGATGACTTCGACCTGCATTTCGCTGGTGAGGTCGGCCTGATTGATTTTGATGAGGCCGCGAATGGCGGCCTCGTGGGCACCGTCACAGGCGGCCTCACTCTCGCCCTCATCGCCGTGAGAATCGACGATAACGCGCCCCCCTTGGCCGATGCTGTCTCTGATCACAGAAACGTAGATGGCATCGACTGTCCGCCATTTATATTCGTACGGAATGACTCGATCAACTTCCTTCCGGAAGGCATCGAACTTGGCAGCAGGAACTCGGACTGTGATGGTGCTGCGGTATCTGACGGTCATATCCGAACTCTATCGCTGGCCCTCGCGTGACTGTCCCTTCATGGCCGCAGATCACCGAGGCGTCTCGCTCGCTACGCACGGTGGGCGGGGTTTATGAGTACCTCGCGGCTGCCCTTGAGCGGGACCACCAATCACTGAACCCAACACGAAAGGCTCCAATGCCAGAACTCGCACCCCCCACCCACCTGACCGATCTGCGTGATGCGGTCTGGGCTGCCCGCGAAGCTGCACGCCCGGCCCGCTCATGCAATCCACGCACCGAGTTTGAGGCTGGCTGGGCTGCGCGGGATGGGGTGAAGCCGTGACCGTCACAGACGCAGTCCTCGCTCTCGCAGCGACCAGGATCCGCAAGCTCGAAGCGGACAACCTGAATCAGCGGGGTCGGCTGATCCGCAGCGGGCAGCGGCTCGCAGACCTAACCGAAAAGCACGAGGCCACCTGCAACTATCTGGCCCGCACCTTGAGCAGTATCGAGGGCCAAGAGTGGGCGTGGTCGGCAGACGATGCACGCGAATTTATTACCGATGCGCTCAAGTATTTGGGCGCTGGAAACGAACCGAAAGAGAGCACGGAATGACGAAAACTGACAGTCTGGACCTCACTGCAATCCGGGCGCGGGCAGATGCGGCGGCTAACGGTCCGTGGTGGTGGGGCGGTAACGTCGACAACAATAGCGACGTGGGGCTACGCGGTCCCGGCAATGGCCACGGCGTAATCGATGTCATGCGCACATCTACCGAGGACATCGAAGAAGACGCGGCGGGCAAGGAGTGGGACTCCACCGATGCAAGCGACTACATCGACCGTGATGGCTACATTCAGTGGCGGACGGAGAATCCCAAGAGCCACCTTTGCTTCCTGCGTGAAGATGAGATGTTCATCGAGCCCGCGCGGGACCTAGCGATTTTCGAGGTGGCGCGCAATCAGAAGCTGCCGGACGACACCCCGAGGGGTCACCCGAAGGTGTACCGGGGCGACGTTGTAGGTGTGCGCAACGCCAACGCCGAGTTCATCGCCCACGCCCGCACGGACATACCCGCCCTGCTCGCAGAGGTAACCCGACTGTCCTCGCAGGATGAGGGCCGACAGACGCGCATTCGGGAGCTGCTGCTGGAGGGTGACCGGTTGCGTGCTGCTCTCAGGGCAACGGAATAGGGCATGAAATGAGCATCGAAAATGCCCGGTCACATGGCAATTTGCGGTAGAATTGGAGCGGCCCCAAACCGAGTATTCGACTACTCGCCGGGGCCTAACCCACCGCTTGACGAAACCAAGGAGGGGCTAGCAATGAATGCTACCCGAAACCAAGAAATCCCCACTGGAATCTGCATTTGCGGATGCGGGGGCACGACATCGAAGGTCCGCAGCTCGGACGCAAAGCTAGGCATTATTCGCGGCCAGTTCCGCGAATTCATGCACGGGCACAACAATCATGAACTGAAGGTGATTGTTCGCGTCGAGTGCCGAGTCAATGAGTGCTCGCGACCCGCGACCATAAAGGGCGCGTGCGCGACTTGCTACAAAGCCGAATGGATCGCCGCGAAGCCGAAGGATGAGTGCTCTTCCCCTGGCTGCGGCGCGATGTCGGTCGCCTTGGGATTGTGCAGCGCGCACTATACAAGGTCACGACCTGTCGTTTTCCCCATGCCACCTTTAGCGCTTGGCCGATTCATGGCCTCATTCGATGTCGTTGAGTCCGGGTGCTGGACATGGCACCGACCCCTCACTGAAAAGGGTTACGGGATATTCAGCTACCCCGGAGGTCGTCGGGCGCACCGCGCTAGCTACCTCCATTTCATCGGTCCGATCCCCAGGGGTATGGAACTCGATCACCTGTGCAACAACCGGGCGTGCGTGAACCCGAACCACCTTGAGGCCGTGACGCACCGCGAAAACCTTGATCGAGCAATTGCAAGACGGGAGCAGAAATTATGAATGATGCAGCGGAAATGCTCGAAGTTGCCAAGGAGGAATGCGGGTGGCTGGAACGGGAGCTGAAAGAGGCCCGGGGCCTGCTCGTTATCAGGGCAGATCATGCCGGGAGGCTTGCAGATGAAGTCCGTGAGCTTGGGGCCGAGCGTGACTGTCTACTGGCGAAGCTCAATGCGGTAAATGAGTGGCGTATCCAGTGGGGCCGTGACACTCGACGCGGTATGGGTCGTGAAGTGCTCCTAGGCATCCTTACCACCTCCCCCGCCCAGTCCCTCGCCAATCACGATGCCGCCCTGATCGTGGAGTACATCGATTCACCGGAGCACGCGGAAAGCCTGCGGGAGGCGGCGTATGGGGCGTGGGATCAAGGAAAGCGAACAGGCGGCAGTCGAGCTATGCGAATGATGAGTGATGAGTGATGAACCAGGACTATCCCTCGAAGTGGCAAACCCCTACCGCAAGACCGAAGCGGAGGCACCCCATGAGTGACTACTCCCAATCCATGCGCCGCGCGTTCCCCGGGGTTACTGGTGCGCGTGTTGAGGAGTTTGACCGGTGGATCGCAGAAATGAAAGCGACCGCGCTGGAAGAGGTGCGAGACAAGATGATGCCCCCGCTGAACTGGAACCTCGACCCGTACACCGGCAACGAGCGACCCGGCACGTCCAGCGTCGATCAGATCTACGGCGACGTGCATCGCGAGATGACCGAAGCGGCTGCCGAGTACCGGGCGGTGACGAAATGACTTACGCGATCGAGTCCGGCCGGCCGCCGGCACACGCTCGCTCGACGCTGGAAATGGTGAAGCTCACCGTGAAGCCCGGCAACCACATCGAGTTCCGGATCAAGGAATCCGACCTAGCAATCATGAGCGACCGAGACGTGGTGAACGAGATCACCTCGCGCATCATCGACGGGCGAACGCTCGACGCCGACGACCTCGAGGAAGCCGAATATCAACCGCAACGGATGACATGGGTCATCCGAGTCAGGAACAGGACATGAGCACGCCGCACATCATCGGGGTTGAGTGCCCGACCCGGGACCGGCGGGCTCGCCTCACCGATGACGAATTCTGGCAGGACGTGGCCAACGGATTGGAACCCGAAGGCTACGTCGACGAGCCCGGGCAGATCGACCTTGATTCGACCACCTACCAGGACACCCCGTGCAGCGAGTGCGGCGAGCACGGGGCCTGCGCCACCGATTCCGAGGGCCGGGCCCTGATCCACATCCAAACGAACGGAGAAGACGAATGACCCTTGTCTGCATTACGAACGATCTAGACGACATCAGATCATGCGTCGTCAACGGCCAGCACGCCAGCAACTGCGACGACATGGAGTGGCAGTACGACCGCGAGGCCGAATGCTCCTATCGGACCGCGAACGAGTGCCAGGGATGTCTCCCGGCACCCGCCGAGCACGGCATACTCTGCTGGTCCTGCTACGCCAAGACCCGAGACGCGCTGAAAATCGCTCTCGATATGATCACCCACCTATGTTCAATCTCTAGAGCTCAGCAACTCGACAAGAACGGGGTGCGCGCTGCAGCATCGTGGATACTCCCCATCCCGAACACGTGGCGCACCGCCGACGAGCTGATCATGCTGCTCGGGCATCCGGCGCCAGGCTTCCCGAGCGATGCCGTCGTGTGGGAGATCGAAGCGATCACGGAGCGCTACCTCGACGCGATCGACGTCGACGAGTGGGTTGCAAGGCAGGACGGCGCCGAGGCTGCTGTGCGATTCTTCCGCATCATGCAGAACGCCATGGCCCAGCACCCCATGGCCGACGTCGAGCACAAGGTGAAGAACGTCCGGTGCAACGAGTGCAGGCAGCTCAATCTCGTGTGGAAGCCGCCGCTGGACTTCGACGGGCCGATCCACATCGTGTGCTCGACACCTGAATGTGGGTTCACCGTCGACGACACGCTCTACGCCGTTCTGGCAGCCTCGCAGCTTGAGAAGGTCACGTCGGCCATCAAGGAGACGAAAGCGGCTGAGCTGGCCGAGGCGCGGGCGGCGCGGGCAATTGAGAAGCGACGCATCAAGGCGGCTGGCAAGGCGGCAGAGAAAGCCGCAGATGATGCTGCGATCGAATCCCGCGGGGCCGCGTGACTACCTCGGCAGCCTGGACCACGGTCGCCGGCGCGGCCACGATCGTGAAGCGCAGTCAGCGCACGATCTTTCGGTGGATCGAGGCCGGTTTCGTGCGCAAGATGATGGGGCGCGGCATCGTGCTCGTGAGACTCGATGACGTGACCGCCACAGAACGGGCCGTGTTCGACGGCGAGGAACCGACGAAGCATGAAGGCGACGCGGAACCCAAATGAGCCCAAACGAGCCGCCCTGATCCAATCTGCTTGAAAATAGTGCAGAATGTTTCAACCTGTGTCATGATTGATGACAGCAGCATAGCTGAATCAACTGCAACCAAAGCCCCCGTCTTACCCGCCGAATCCAGCGGAAGTGACCGGGGCTTTTCCTGTCCCGCTGGGACACCCGGGCATGTCCCGTAGGTGTCCCAGTGGGACAACCCCATACTTCCAGCCACGCATCCCCGCAGCCAACGAGGCCCCGCTGAGGGCACCATCGGGCGAACGTCGGGGCCGGAACTAACTTGCCACCCGAACCCACACGGAACGGGCCGTACACCGCAAGCTCAGCGGCGGCAAAGGAGCGAGCAACAAACACGCCCATCGTGGCGTCATAGAGCAGCCCGGCCCAGCTGGTAAATGGGCAGCAGGATGCCTGACGTGGCAGCGCTTCGGCGTGAGTGGGTCGAGTCCCACCCTGCGGATCCGGTGTAGCTCAAAGGTGGAGCACCCCTGCATGAGAGCAGGGAAGGTGCGGGTTCGAATCCCGCTGCTGGAACCAGAGAAGCACCAACGGACAACTAAGGGGACAAAAATGAGCACCGCGATCCAGAAGCCGAGCATCGGCCGCGTCGTGCACTACCAGAGCTACGGCACACCAGGCGGCGAGTACCTACCCGAACCGCGCGCCGCGATCATCACCGAGGTGACAAGCGCGCAGCTCACGCCCGGCTCCGACCCGGTCCCGGTCGTCGGCCTGTGCGTGCTGAACCCCACCGGGATGTTCTTCAACCGAACCGTGTGCTTCTCCGAAGAGCCGAAGCCCGGCCATTGGTCGTGGCCCCCACGCGTCTAGCGCCCAACTAGCTCCGGAGGCACGCAATAGCCAGTGAGGTCAAACCCCCGGCATGGACCATATTCGCCACTTGACGCAAATGGTCTGATCGTGCTACGCGCACGCACGTAATTCAGATATCAACTGGCGGGATGCATGGCCTCGCGCTTGAGGTGTTCCCACTGGGGCGATCTCATCGCGCCGCTCAGTAATCGTTTTACCCCATAGCTTCAGCGAACGAGTCGTAAGTTCCTGCAGCGATACCCCAAGGGCTTTAGCCGCGCGCGACTCGGCCAGTCCGGCTGGCGCAACATTCCCGGCCCCCACCGTCGCCTCATGCTTGCCCAGGCTGGGGACTGCGCTGTCGAACATGCGGCTCACAGTCTCCGGAGAGACGGATGCCTTATTCGTAAGGGTCATACCTGATTGAGAGCGCAGCAGGTCACCAAGCGCCAACGGTGTCCCGATGAGATCGCTGAGCGACTGAGTGACGATGAGGAGCACGGGAAGTCCCACGGGGATGCGTCCATGCTCAAGTTCCACTACTCGTGCAGTTGTCCACTTGAGTCCATAGCTGCGCGCCTTACTTGCAAGCGATTCGAGGGTTAGGCCGTTACGGACCCGGAGCGCCTTGACGTTGGCGCCGACGACTGACGAGATAGATTTTAGCTCCATAATCATTCAGTGTAGTCGAAATACTGACTACTTCATAGGCAGGCTCTAGCCACACCGGGTGCCAAAATTACCGGGGTTTGACCTCCCCAAACGGGGGCAAGACCCCGTAAAGACGCGGAAGTCACCCCGCCCCATCATCTTCGCCACCCGTCAGCCCCTCGAAACAAGGTCGGCTGATCCACTCCCATGACGTGCACGCACCGTTGTGGGAGTCGGCAGGCTGCACACGTTCACACACCGGACGAGTGGCGAACTAACTTCCGGCAGCGCGTGAACGTCGTGCCCGCATTCACGTCAAAGGACCCCTGAAGCCCCCGACCCTTTCGATGGGGTGGCCATCCTGCGCGCTGCCGGAAACTCTCACCCAAACGAAGGACATGCCATGAAGGTCGAAAGAGTCGTTGAACGCATACGCGGGATCACGCTCACCTCAGACGAGGCAGAGCAGATCATCGCCATAGTTCGATCACGAGTCCGCGAGGATGGGCCGGAGCTTCCAGCGTCACGCCCCACGGCTGGTCCCATGGGCGGCAACTACCTGACCGGGAACATCTCCATCTCGCTGGGTCAACCTGCAGGCATCAACGGCCGCCACCCATTTGGCAGCGGCGGCCCGGGCGCTCACGACATCACGATCAGCCCCTCCGAACAGGCGAACATCGACGTAATGCGCGCCAACCACATCGAGCTGGCCGTCAAACGCGGCCACCTTCGCCGCAACTGACCATGAACACACAATCCGACGCTGAGACCGAAGAGTCTTACCTCGCCGAGTACGACCGCGAGCACCACGTCGAAGAAGTACCCGCAACACCCTGAGGCATAAGCCTCACTCCGAACGTCCAGGCGGCGTCGGCATCCACAACATCCGAACGAGGTGATCGTCGTGCGCAAGGCAACGTTCGTCTCCAAACGCGCTGAGGCGCTCGCGCTCCATGCTGCTGGTCTTTCGTGCCGCGGCATTGCGGATGCGCTCGGGTTCGCTGCGTCGACGGTATCGAAGTGGGCGAAGCGTGAGGGTCTGTCCTTCGACCGCTCCAAGACGGATCTGGCGACCCGCGCGCACACCATCGACCTTGCTGAGTCTCGGATGTTGCTCACCCAGAAGATGATGGTCGTTGCTCATGCTGAGGTCGACTCGTTGACTCACCCGTATCTGGTGTTCAACTTCGGCGGCAAGGACAACACGTACGAGGAGCACACTCTCGCCGTGCCCCCTGTCGAGGTGAAGCGGTCGGTGTTCATGATGGCCGGTGTCGCTTTCGATAAGTCGACGCGCATCCTTGAGAAGGACAACGGCGGCCTCGACGAAGCTGTGGGCACGCTCGACACTTTGGCGGCTGGTTTCGCTGCTGCTGCTGAGGCGTTGCGTGCTCAGGACGAGACACCGGCCGATGGAGCTTGACGCTCTGCTTCGTCAGGTCTCTCGCAAGCAGCTGCTGTCCATCGTGGATAGTGCGAAGCGGACGATCTCACTGTGGTCTGGCGCGGTGTCGGCCGGTAAGACTGTGGCGCAGGTCATTGCGTTCCTGATCGCTGTTCGCATGGCACCACGCAAGGGCCTGATCATCGTCGTCGGCAAGACCCTCGCGACGATCTACGCCAACATCTTCGTGCTGTTACAGGACCGGGACATTTTCGGCGCGGCCATCTGCAACCAGGTCGCCTACACGCCGGGCGCGACGTCGGCAGTCATCCTCGGCCGTGAGGTCCTGCTCATCGGTGCGAACAACGCAGAGTCTGTCGCGAAGATTCAGGGAAAAACCGTGGTGCTCGCCCTGGTCGACGAGGCCACGCTGCTGCCTGAGGCGTTCTGGAACATGCTCGTCACTCGCCTGCGCGTCGACGGCGCTCGCATCCTCGCCACCATGAACCCAGCATCCATGAACCACTGGATGCGCAAAGAGTGGATCTTGAAGGCTGACGAGAAAGACGTCATCCACTTTCACCTCACGATGGCCGACAACCCGAAGCTGCCCGAGGGCTACGAGGCGCGCATGAAGCGCTCGTTCTCCGGGGTGTTCTACGACCGGATGATTCTCGGCCAGTGGACGAACGCTGCCGGCGCTGTGTACCCGATGTGGGACCCGACACGGCATGTCATTGAGTTCGACAAGATGCCGCGCATCGCCCGTGTCCTCGCCGACGGCATCGACTTCGCCGTCTCGCACACCTCCGCTGCTCTCCGCGTCGGGATCACCGCAGAGAAGAAGCCGCGGCTGGTACTGATGGATGAATGGCGCTACGACCCGCGCGACCACTACGGCGCCACGCTCGCCCCGTCCGACCAGGCGGTGCTGTACCGGGCATGGACTCGAGAGAAGCATTCTCCTCACGAATCACAGTTCGCCCCCGAGTACACCATTGTTGACCCGGCCGCCGCACACTTCTCCGCCGAGCTGCGCAAGTTCGACGAGATGTCCCTGCAGACCGCACACAACGACGTCCTCAAGGGTGTCGGAACGATCTCCCGGCTGCTGTCAAACAACCAGCTACTCGTCACCGACCGCTGCAAGGGCTGGGCTGCGGAGATCACCGAGTACCGGTGGGACCCCAAAGCCACAGCCAAGGGCGAAGACGAAGTTGTGAAGGACGAAGACGACTCCCTCGACGCCGGCCGCTACGGCCTCTACACCACTCGCTCGAACTGGCAATACGAACTCGACGCTGCCTAACCCCGCTCGGGGCCCGAACCCCTTGGAGGTCACCATGGCCGATTTTCCCGGCGCCCCATTCGACGAGGCCTTCAAGCAGCTCGCAATCTACGACGCCTGGTACAGCAACGACCTCGACAGCCTCCCCGCATCCGAGGGCGCTCCCACTCACACGTACAAGGGTCGCGAGTACCGCGGCGGTGTGCGCGGTGCGCTGTCGAAGAGCATCAATGGTGCCCCTGTTGGTGAGAACCGTTCCGAGCTGACAATGACGACCGCTGGCGACCTCGCACAGCTGTCTGCTGACCTGCTGTTCGCGGAGTCTCCGACGGTCACTCTGCCCGGGTCGCAAGACACGGCGACGGAGAAGGCAAACCCTGAGCGTGTCAACGCACAGAAGCGCCTAGACCTGATCATGTCGTCCGATGAGGCTCACGCCGAGCTGCTCCGCTCTGGCGAGTATGCGGCCGCGCACGGTGGCGCGTACCTCGCAGTCGTCTGGGACCCGGCCCTGCACGACAGCGTCTGGTTCCGCACCTACCGAGCCGACTGCGCCATCCCGTCATTCCGCGCCGGCCGACTCGCAAGTGTGACGCTGTGGACCGAATACGTGAAGACCGACGACACGTACCGTCTACTCGAGGTCCATGCACCCGGCCTGATCACCTACTCACTATGGAAGGGCGGCGCCAGCGACCTCGGCGTGCAGATGCCCGTCAACGCCATCGCTGACACCGCGCACTACATGAGCCTCGTCCCCGCCGTCGATGCTGAGTCGCTGCCGATGGCCGAGACCATGGACATCGTCGTCGCAACCGGTGTGCCGTGGCTTGCCGTCGAGTACTACCCGAATATGCTGCCCAACCCCATGTGGGACAAGAAGGGCGCACTGGCGAACCTCGGCCGGTCTGACTTCTTCGGGCAGGAGTCAAAGTTCGAACGCATCAACATCATCTGGGGCTCGCTGTGCCGCGACTTCGACAACGGCATGGGCCGCCTCACCGTCCCGGAGTCGTATCTTCGGCTCAACGGGCACGGCAAGGGCGCTGAGTTCGACATGGGCCGTCAGGTGTACTCGCCTGTGGGAGGTCTTGTCGATGACGGTAAGGGCGGCCAGATCACGATCTCGCAGTTCAATATCCGTGTCGCCGAGCACCTCGACGCGATCGAAGCTCTCAAACGGGAGATCGCGTTCTCTGCCGGGTACTCGCCCTCGCACTTCGGTGTGAAGGGTACCGGCACGCAGAAGACCGCGACTGAGGTTGAGGCTGACTTCACTGACTCGGAGCGCACCCGCGATAAGAAGGCCCTGTACGTGCGGCCTGCACTGTCCAAGCTGGCGCGCACGGCGCTGGCCATCGACTCGATCGTGTTCCCCGGTAAGGGCGGCCAGGTCATCGACGAGCTGCCGACGATTACCTTCGCCGAGGTGTCGCAGGTTGACCCGGAGAAGCGGGCACGGACGATCCAACTCCTTGACGCGGCCCGGGCCATCTCGGTCATCGAGAAGGTCCGCATGCGCCGCCCCGACATGGATCAAGCCGAGGCAGACGCTGAGGCAGACCTGATCCGCGCTGAGAACAACATGGCCCCCGAGGCCGACCCAACAGTCGTCACCTAATGAACCACCGGCCACCGCAGGGGTGGCCGTCAACCGATACGGCCAGGCGCCGCAAGGAGAAACATCATGTCCACACTCACCAAGGTCTACGGTCCCCGTGTACTCACGAAGCTCGACCTCATGGGGATTCGATTCGCCCTTGAGCCCGCCGGCGATGGGGGTGCCGGAGATCCACCGCCCGCGGCCCCCGTTGTCGTCCCGCCCGTCGTCGAGCCTCCGAAGCCAGCCCCGCCTGTCGAGCCTGCACCCATCGAGGGATCAGCCGACGGCGGCAAGACCTTCGACCTCACGTACGTCGAGAAGCTCCGCAAGGAGAACGCGAAGAACCGCACCGACGACAAGGCTGCGATTCAGGCGCAGATCGACGCAGCCCTCGCCGCCGGTCAGAAGACGTGGGCGACTGAGCTGGGCAAGAAGCTCGGCGTCATCGAGGACGACAAGCCGGCCAGCTCCGACGACATCATCGCCGCGCTGACTGCTGAGCGTGACGGGTTCCGCACCGAGCGTGACACCTTCGCTACCGAGCGCAGCGCACGCAGCGAACGCGACGCGATCAACGCCGCCTCAGACCTCCACAAGGGCAACTCTCGCCTTGTGGCCGCAGTCCTCCGTGAGGACGGACTGCTCAAAGACATCGACCCTGCCGCGACCGATTATCCAGCCCTGGTGGCTGCTGTGGTCAAGGCCGAGATCGAGAAAGACGCATCCCTTCGAGCGGTCCCGGTGGCCCCCCGCAGCGGAAGCGGAGAACGACCCGGCGGTACACCCATCTCGGGACCGCTTTCCATCGACGACCGTCGCAAGGCGATTCGCGAAGCACGCGCTTCTAAGTAGCGCAGAAGGGCCACCACCATGGCTAACGCATTCCTCACCGTGCAGGAGATCGCCGAAGAGGCGCTCGCCACCCTGTACGAATCCACCCCGATGCACGGACTCGTGCACACCGACCTCACCTCCGAGTTCGGCACGAAGGCCAAGGGCAACACGATCGACATTCGCGTGCCGGCCGTGTTCCAGGCCAAGCGCTTCAACCGCGCGAACGGCATCGAGCTGCAGGATGCCACCGAAGGCAGCATCCCCGTCGTGCTGGACGCCATCTCCGACGTGTCGGTGCCCGTCACCGACGAGGACATGACCCTCAACATCAAGGACTTCACAGCCCAACTGCTGAACCCGATGATCGAGGCCCTCGCCCAGGACATCGACATCTCCATCCTCGCGCTGCGCTCCGGCGTCTCGCAGGTCGCTGGATTTGGCACTGAGGCCACGACCAACGGTGAAACGTGGGACAAGCCGGAGGTGCTCATCGAGGCCGGGCGCCTGCTGGACCTCAACTCGGTCCCCATGCAGGACCGGTACGCCGTCGTTGGCCCGACCACGAAGGCGCGCTGGTTGAACAGCGACATCATCAAGCACGCAGAGAAGTCCGGCGACACTGCCGCGCTGCGTGCGGGCTCGATCGGTAAGAGCCTCTTCGGGTTCGACGCGTTCCAGACCGGCAATGTCGGCCAGCCTGCCGCAACGCCCGCCTCTGGGGCACCCACCACGGAGGTTGGTCTCGCGTTCCACAAGACCGCGCTCGCCTTCGGTTCCGCTCCGCTCCAGCTCCCTGCTGGTGCGAACATCGGCCAGGTGTCGGTCGTGAGCTACAAGGGCCTGTCCATCCGGATCTCGTACGGCTGGGACATCAAGTACAAGCAGACCGTCATCTCGGCGGACATGCTGTTCGGCGTGAAGCTGCTCGACGCCAAGCGCGCCGTGCTGCTCAAGGGCGCCAACCAGGTCTAACCGACCACTGCGGGCGGTCGTTCACGCGGCCGCCCGCTCCCCCGCACATCCCTCCAAGTCAGGAGCACCGCATCATGGCACCACACGCATACAAGTCGCTCGAACCGGGCGCACAGATCATCGTCTCCGACGAGCCGCGCGAAGATCTCGAAGCACTCGCACGCTGGGAGAGCATCCCCGTGGAAGAAGCAGAGGCTGCCGCCGAGCTGGTTGCCGATGGTCTTGCTGAGGCTGAGGCTCACGAGGCCGCGAAGGCCGCTCTCGAACTCGCTGCAAGCAACGTTCCCGCTGTCGTTGCACCCGTCGACGGCGCTTCGCTTGACGGTGTCGGTCTGCTCCCGCTGACGCAGGAAGAGATCGACGCGCTGACGCCCGATGAACTGGCGAACATCAAGGACGCCATCGCCGAAGATGTCCCGACTGCTGTGGCTGACAAGCCCGCTGCCAAGAAGGCACCGGCCACCAAGTAGCACCCGGGCCGCGGCAGGCAGATCGCTGCTGCCGCGGCCTCACCGACCTTCCCTCGACGGAGAGATGCTGATCGATGTGGGTACGGCGCCTAGCGGTCAGCTATGACTGGCGGGAGCACGCGAGTTGTCAGAAGAGTCTGTCCCTTGTGCTGCTTGTACCGAACCTCTGTTATTGCATCACAGCCCTCGCATGACAAACGCAACGTGAAGACGTCCCGGCGGCCGACACTGTCCACTTCGAAGTCAGGCGAGTTGATGCTGATTTCCCCACGAGGCGACACCCGGATATGCGTGACCTGGCCATCTTCCTCACGACGGGTCGCCGCAACGCCGCTTTCTACATGCGTCCAATCCGAGTTGCATGAAGCGCATTGGACGATTATTTCGGCATTTGTAGAGATCATGACCAGAGCCTATCGAGGAAGCCATCCCTGATCAGTCACAACGCTCGGAGGTAGCTCATGGCCCTATACGCCGTAGATCCCGAAGCGCTCTCCGCTGACGATTTGATCAACGACCTCGGCCGCACCATCGCCGAACGGTACGCACTGGCCGAGGATGAGCTGATCCGGGAGATCGCTCTCCGCGCCTACCGTGACGTTGACCTGCAGGCGGTGCTCGCCACCGCAACCGCCGCCGACCGGGCCGGGTATCAGTACGCGATCGACCGGGGCCGCGCGCTGGCCAACCTCGCCGGGCATCGTGCACAGGCGCTCCGCGAACTGCAAGCGGTGGCGTTGCAGGTCGCTGGCCGCATCCGTGACGAAGGCCTCGCCGAGGACCTAATCAACACGGCCACGACCCGAGGTGAGGCTGAAGCTGCCGCCCGACTCGGCATGGCCCGCCGAATCCCGACCTTCACCACGCTGAACGGTTCATCGACGCAGGCCACCGCGCAGCTGGCTCTCTCCCTGCAGTCAAAGCTTGAAACTCTGAACCAGCGCATCACCCGATACCCCGCCGACGCATACCAGCGCATCGTGTCGCTGACCAGCCCGAACGTGCTGCTCGGCGTGCAAACACAGGTGCTCGCCCAGCGCACGACCGTGCAGCGGTTCCTCACCGAGGGCATCACCGGATTCACAGACGTCTCCGGCCGAGACTGGCGCATCGGCACCTACGCGGAAATGGCCGGCCGCACCTCAGTTGCCCGCGCCTTCAACGACGCTGGGATCTGGCGGATGCAGCAGTCGGACGTCAACCTCGTCACCGTGCAGGGCAGCCTGTCCTCGTGCGATAAGTGCGCTCCATGGGTGGGGAAGATCCTCTCCACGGACGGCACGACAGGAACGGTCACTCTCCCTCATGCCACCGACGACAGCATGGTGACAATTGTGACCGAGGGCACGCTCGATGGCGCCCGCAACGCCGGACTCTTTCACCCCAACTGCTCACACAAAGCGACTGCCTACCTGCCGGGCCTGTCGATCCCGCAGGCCGATTTCAAGTACGACGAAGCCGCCGACCTGGCGCGTGAGCGTCAACGGGAGATCGAAGTGCAGATCCGCTCGGCCAAGCGCACATTGGCAACCTCGGGCGATCCGGTCACCGCGCAGAGGGCCAAGCGGAAGATCGCCGCGAAACAGGCCCAACTTCGTGACCACCTCGACGCGACCGGCCGCAAGCGAGCCTCCTACCGCGAGCAACTCCACTTCGCTGACGGCGGCCAAGTCGCATCATCCGCCGGCATCCGACCGCGAGCTGCACCGGCACAGCTCGCATCCGCATAACCCCACAATCTCCACGTCGTGTCTGGCCCTGTCACGGGCACGGCGTGGGCCAACCAGATCGGAGGCACTCGTGGCCAAGTACCGCAAGAAGCCCATCATTGTCGAGGCCCAGCAGTGGACCGGCGACAACATCAACGACCTGTGGGAATGGGTGAGCGCCGAGTTCCTATGCGGGCCACTCGCTGCGGAACCTGCGGTCGGCCCGGACTCGCTCGGCAGGGCATGCCCGGCACAACCGGCGCGGCCCGCCCGCTTGTACGTCGCCGCGAATGACGCGTGGCTCGACATCGAGGTAGGCGAGTGGATCATCCTTGATGCGCTCGGCTTCTACCCGTGCAAGCCCGGCATCTTCGCCGTGACCTACGAGGCCATCGAGCACAAACGCGAGATCCACGCCTACGGGCAGCCCGTCGTCACCGAGACCACCGAAGAGGCATAACATGACCCGCATCAAGCACCCCAACCCGCAGGACGGCACCTTCACTGACCGGATCGGTGGCGTCATCTTCCACGATGGGTACGCCGAGGTTGACCTGACCCACGACGAGAACCTCGCCGACGCCTACAGAATGCACGGCTATGAGGTCGAAGAGGTCACCAAGCTGCCTGTTCAACTCGACGGCACCGGCGACGACCTCCCTGAGTACGTCGACGGCGACACCACCGAGAAGACCTCGCCTGCTCGCCGCCGGAAGGCGCAGCAGTGACTCAGCGAGTCTTCGCTACGACCGCCGACTTCGCCCGGCTCGCCGAGGATCCGTTCGAGGGCGACGACACGAAGCTCGGCAAACGGCTCCGCTCTGCATCCATTGAGGTAGAGAAGCTCACCCGCATGGCCGTGTACGACGTCGACGACGACGGCTATCCCACCAGCGCTGACCTGACAGAAGCCTTCGCGGAGGCTACCTGCGCAATCACGGAGTACTGGCAAGAGACCGACGATCCCACCGGTGCAGAGGCAGCGCAGGGCGCCGTCAAGATCGGATCCGTGTCTCTCGGCACAGCCAGTTCGGCAGCGTCCGCCGGTGAATCCTCCATGGAAAAGCTGCAGAAGCGCATCGGCTCCAAAGCCATCGATATCTTGACGACCGCAGGACTCCGCTCCTCGACCGTCTCCCACTAGCGATCAGGTAGAATTGTTATACACAAGACCCCCGCATCTGCGCTAACAGACCGGGGGCATGACCAACTCGGTAAGGAGTTGATGTGGATAATCGTACCTGTTCCATTCCGGACTGTGACCAACCAGTCCGAGGACGCGGATGGTGTTCATCGCACTACGCCAGGTGGCGTACGTCTGGCGACGTTCGACCGGACCTACCGATCGGAAGCCGACCCGTTGTAACGGCTATGGACAAGCTACTGCTGGCTGGATGGACGGTAACTCCCGCTGGATGCTGGATAACTAAGCTGCGGATCGGCGGCACAGGTTACGGGCTCGCTACAAGTTCTGGCAGTCGAAAGAATCGAAAGACGTACGCTGCTCATCGCCTCATGTTTGAGCACCATTTCCGAAAACTCGGTCCCGGTGAAGAGGTTTTACACCGATGCGACAACCCAGCATGCATCAACCCGGACGACCTTTTCGTAGGAAGTCAGGACGACAACATGAAGGACATGGTTTCGAAAAATCGGAGCATGTTTGGTGAGCGCCAGCACCTACACAAGCTGACTGAAGATCAGGTTGTCACGATTCGCGCTCTCTATGCAGGTGGCAACATGACCCAGCAAGATCTGGCTGACCAGTTTGGCGTGCAGCGCACGACCATCGGCAGGGTTGTTCGCCGTAAGACGTGGCTTCGCGCCGCATGAACTGAGGAGAAGCCCCATGGCCCGACTACGCGCCCGGCATTTACCCCACCGCATCGACATCACCCGGCTGATCGGCGAGGGCGCTGAGGGGCAGACGTGGGGCACCCCCGAACTCGCTCGGCCAGCGTATGTCGAGCAGAAATCGCGCCTCGTCGTTGACCGGCGCTCGTCATCGCCAACTGCCGGGCAAGAGGTCACCTCAACCGCGTTCGTCGTTCTGCTGCTCATCGATGACGTGCTGCCTGCGTCGCTCGTCACCGTCTGGAAAGGCACCTCACGAGAACGGCAGTCGGAAGTCATCGACTCCGCGCTGTTCGAATATCGCGGGGCACCGAGTCACATCGAGCTTTATCTCTGAAACCGGGAGGCCACCATGGGCGTTCGCGTCTCCGTCAACTTCACCAGCGAATTCGGCCAAATCACGGACGGCATCCTCGCCGGATTCGTGACGGGCCAGAACAAGGCTGCCGAACGGCTGCTCGCCCTGTCCGCCTCCGAAGTGCCCATGGACGACAACGGCACGCTTCTAGCCTCGGGTCAGGTCGATCCTGCCGCGACACCAGGCGATGATGCGTCCGTCGTCTACGACGCCCCCTACGCGACCCGCTGGCATGAGGATGGCGCGCTCGTCGACTCTCTCGGTCGCCGATACGCCGGCAACTCCGACTTCCAGAACGGCCGCAAGTCGCACTACCTATCCGACCCCGCCCTGAAGAACGCCGACGAGCTCGGCAAGATCATCGCGACGGAGGCCTCACGTGGCTGACCCCACCTCCTACGCACTCCTCTTTCGCCGCGCCCTCGCACAGCACCTCGAAGATGCCGGATGCGCCGTGTACCGCGACGACGGCACCGACTATCTCGCCACCGAGCGGGGCATCTACACCAACGGCCCCGACATGCCCACCGCTCCCGGGTCGGACAACGCGCTCGTGATCACCTCGCTTACCCCGATCCCTGATGGCCGCGCCAACATGCTCTACCGGGTGCAGGTCATGACCCGGCTGAAGGGCAGCAGCATCGCCGCCGAGAACTGGGCCGCACTGATCACCAGTGCGATCGACCAGAAGCAGAACATCCCGCCCGGGCACAACATCGCCTGGGCAGAGCTGTTCTCTGAGGTCGCGTTCACTGCTGATTCCTCCGGCCGGCGCGCGACGTCGCAGACCTTCCATTTCATGGGCCGTCGCCCGTAACCCCACCCCCACACTCCCCACACTCGTGGGGTTCGTCGGCATGCCCGGCACCACCCCCAATTGGAGAACAGATTATGAGCACAACCATGTTTGACGCCGAGGTCCCCACTGCGGGAACCATCGCCCTCGCCCACGAAGAGATCCTGCGCATCAAGCGCGCTGGAACCTTTGAGAACGTCTCCGGCGACATCAACGCCCTCGTCAACACGCCCACCCCGATCACCGTCGCCCGTGAGGCATACGGGCTGAAGGGCACCGACTCCATCTCGGTGATCGGCTACAACCAGATCATCACCTTCACCGTGGAGGGCATCCGCGACAACCTCGGCCGCATCGCCCAGGCATGGCTCGTCAGCCTGCTCAACGTCGCACGATCGACGGGCGCTGCGAACAAGGTGAGCGCGCAGACCTTCGACGCGAAGGATGAAAACCTCATCGCTCTCGAAGGCAGCTACTCGGTGGCCGCGGTCAAGTCCACCACCGGATTCAAGGACAAGTTCGTGTGGACCTTCACCCTCACGAACGATGGCCCCGTCGCGCAGATCACCTCGCCGATCGCCGGCACGGGCATCCCTGTACTCGACTCGGCCCTGCCCAGTGGCGCAGTTGCCAGCGCCAACGTGTACGTGCGTGGGTACAACGTCGGCGCCATCACCGCAGCGACTGTTGGCGGTGTCGCAGTGACGTCGATCTCGCAAATCCCCAACGAGCCGAACATCGTCGTGATCGAACTGCCGACCGGCACCGCAGGGTCTGCGCCCATCGTGCTGACGAATGCCGCCGGCGCATCGACGTCGTTCCCTTACATCCGCGCGGTTTAGTCCATCGCCCGGCGGTCGTCACGGGCCGCCGGGCACCCACCACCCACACCTTCTGACAGGGAGAACATCATGATCAACGCAACACTTCAAGGCCGCAACCTCGCCATCCACATGGACGGCATCGAGGAAGACTTCATCATCCCGCCGCTGAATGGGCGCAAGGGCCAAGACCTCACCGACCGCTTCATCAACATCGCTGCCGGGAATCTCAGTCCCGAGAACACCGACCAGATGATGCGAGATGCCGTCGGAGACGCCGTATATGAGCGCGTGCAGGACGAACTCAGTCTCAGCGAGGGTGAATCCATCCTGCTCCCCGCGCTGTACTGGCAGACGGTCCTAGGCCTCGATGGCGTCAACGCCTACATCTCCGGCGGTGAAGGCATCGCCGGCGCAAAAAAAGCACTCGAGCTCCTGATCTGGACTTTGGGGATCTCACCAACGCAGACCGCGCCCAGTGGGGCATTGGAGAGCCTGATCCAGAAACCGGGACTTACCCCGCCTACCGGAGTGAGTACTACGAACGTCGACAAGCTGCCAGTGAGCAAGCGGTCACGGGATCAGAACCCCAAGAGGGCAGCAGCCTCACCGCAGTAGCGCTCTGGTCGATCGTCCTCCCCCAGCTACAGGGCGAGGTCGAACTCGACCTCATTCAGCATTCCCTCACTCCGGATCTTGACCTGGCGCTCGAAGCGCGCACATGGCATTTCATCCGTTCCGCGATCAACCGCCTCCTCGATTCCGACACGGACTCGTGGCTCAAGAAAGAGGTGACGGCTTATGTCCGCATTCAACGCCGGAGCGATCCAGTTCCTGATCCAAGCGGTCGGCGCGGAGGTCTTCAAACGGGATCTGAACGAAGCTGACAAGGCTGTAGCAGCCCTCGGCGCATCGTCTGAGACCGCGGCGAAGAAGGTCGCACCCGTCGGCGAGCAGGTCGATAAGACCGGCAAGGCTGCCCAGGCTGCGAAAGCTCCGCTCGATGGGGTCAGTACCGCGACGAAGAAAATGGGCGACGAGAACGCCACGGCCGCGCCCAAGGTCAAGCTGACCGCAAAAGAGATCGACGAGCTCAAGAAGAAGTCCGACGACGCCGGCCGCCTCATCGGTACCGCTGCTATCGGCATCGGTGTGGCCATCGCTGCCATGGCTACCATCGCGATAGGCACCTACGCCAAGTTCGATGAGGCTAGCTCCAAGACCGCCGCCGCGACCATGGCGACACGGGAGCAGCAGGACCTCCTCAAGAAGTCTGCGATCGAGCAGGGTGCCGCGTCGATCTACTCAGCGAAGGAAGCCGCCGACGCACAGACCGAACTGGCCAAGGCGGGCGTGTCCGTCAATGACATCCTCGCTGGTGGCCTGAAGGGATCTCTGGCTCTCGCCGCCGCAGGTGAACTGGAAGTAGCCCGCGCCGCTGAAATTGCGGCTACCACGCTCACAGTGTTCGGGCTGAAGGGTGACCAGGCAGGGCATGTTGCTGACCTCCTCGCCGCCGGCGCGGGCAAGGCGCAGGGTTCCGTCGAAGACCTCTCTCTCGGACTCGGTTATGTGGGTGTCAGCTTCGCCCGCCTCAACATCCCCCTCGAAGACACCGTTGGCACGCTGGCACTGCTGGCAGCAAACGGCCTGCTGGGTGAGAAGGCCGGCACGGGACTACGCAGCGTCATCTCATCCCTCACCGCTCCCGTTGCCAAAGGCTCTGAGGTGATGAAGCAGTACAACATCGACGTGTTCGACGCGCAGGGCAACTTCATCGGCATGCAGGGCGCTGCCCAGGAATTGCAGGACGGACTCGGCGGGCTCGACGAACAGACCCGGTCTGCTGCACTCGGCGCCATCTTCGGCGCGGAAGCTGCGAGCGCTGCAGGCATCCTCTACAAGTCCGGCGCGAAGGGCGTCAAGGAGTGGACTGACAACGTCGATGACCAGGGGTTCGCGGCCGAGCAGGCCGCGATGAAGACCGACAACCTCATGGGCGACATCGAGCTTCTCGGCGGTTCTATCGACTCCATTCTGATCAAGACTGGCGGTCAGGCCAACGGGGTTCTGCGCGACATGGTGCAGATCCTCATCGGCCTCACTGACTGGTATGGCTCGCTTGACGATGGTGCGCAAGGTGCCGCTCTAGCAATCGGCATTGGAACCGCAGCCGTGCTTCTGCTTGGTGGGACATTCCTGATCGCCGTCCCGAAGATCGTGGCATTCCGTGCCGCACTGACGACTCTGAATACCACGATGAAGGGTACAGCTGTCGCCGGAGGTGCTATCGGTCTTGCCGTCACCGCTGCGGCTATCGTGCTGGGGATCTTCGCCTCACGCCAGGCAGAGGCCAAAGCTAAGGTCGATTCCTTCACGGATTCGCTAGAAGCGAGCACTGGAGCTTTCACGGACAACACGCGCCAGCAGGTAATCAACTCGATCAAAGGTACGGACGCAGCAAAGATCGCCAAGCTGATGGGGATATCCCTCGGAGACCTAACGAATGCGGCTCTCGGCAATGCCGATGCAATCGAAAGCGTGAACGGCAAGCTGACCGAGTACCGCAAAAAACAGGACGAAGCTGGCGGCCCATTCACTAGCTCCATGGCCGAGAAGACATTTACCGACATCGAAAACCTCATCTCCAACACCTCTGAATCTCTCGCAGATTCAAAGGTCGCATGGCAGGAGAACAGGGATGCCATGGGTGAATCCACAGATGTCGCCGATGAGGCTGTGCCTGTGTATGAGGATGTGAAAGAGTCCGTCGATGGGGTCATCACTTCCATTAGCGACCTCATCACAGAGCTGGACGATGTCAACGGCAAGCACCTCGACAGTCGAGAAGCTGCCCGCCAGCTTGAGCAGTCCTACCGCGATTTCGATGCGGCGCTGGAAGAGAACGGCGCGCACCTCAACGCTGCCGGTACCGACCTCGACATCACTACGGAGAAAGGCTCTGCCCTACAGGGCGCGCTCGATGCCATCGCGGATAGTGCGATGGAGTCTGGGCAGTCGATCCTCGATTCAAAGGGCAGCTACGAGGAGTATCGGACGTCGCTCGAGACGAGCCGTGAATCCCTCCTGACCCGCATCGGTGACCTTGGAATTACTGGCCAAGCTGCTGAGGACCTCGCAACAGAGATCCTAAAGATCCCGACCAAAACGGAATGGGACATGCAGGTCAATACCGATGTCGCGAACGCGAAGATCGCGGCTACGAAGCTCGCTCTTGATACTTTCCTGACCAAGTACAACGCCGCACCCGCGAGTGCACGTTTAGGTCCCGGTATCTCATCTGGCGGAATGTGGCAGAAAGATTTGTATCAGGCCGACGGCGGGAAGGTTGACTTCTACGCCGGAGGTGGCCGCAGCGAGAACCATGTCGCGCAGTTCGCTCGTGCCGGCACAATGCGGGTCTGGGCCGAGCCGGAAACGGGCGGTGAATGGTACATCCCAGCATCGCCTGCGAAACGTCCGCGATCGATGCAGATCCTCGCATCGGCAGCCAATGAATTCGGCTACCAGTTGGTTCCATCAGGGTCTCCGGCATTTGCTGATGGCGGTCGCACTGCTGCAGGTCGCGCACCGGGCGCAAGCGCGGCAGGTCCAAAGGTAGAGATCAACGTCACTACGCCACCCAATGAAGATCCGCGCATTCTTGCGAAGCAGATTGCCCGCGAGTTCACCAGAGAAATGGCCGGTTGACGATGACGCAATTCATAATCAACGGATTGACCGCCATCGAGGGCGAGTCCGGCATGCCGCCGGGCCAGCTCTACTTCAACGACCTCGGAGACTGGTACACCGGCGCCGAGTCGAAGACCGACGTTCACGAGCGCGACCAAGCGGACGGCGCCAACGAAATCGAGAGCGACTGGCGAGCATCGGCGGTCTTCACCTTCACCGGCTGGTACGAAGGCGAGACGTGGACTGACGTGCTGCGGATGATCGACGCCTTCAACCGGGCCGTCGTGCGTCGCAGACTCGGACCCGTCACCGTCACAGATGAACTCGGGTCAACGTCCCGGATCGTGTCAGTGCGGTCGTCGCCGGTCCATGAGGACAAGTTCTCGAAGAGCTTCACTTTCGCCATCGACATGCTCGCCCCGGACCCACTGCGCTACGGCCCCGCAGTCTCCGTTTCCACTGGCCTGCCGACGTCTGGCGGTGGTCTGGCCTACCCGGTGACGTATCCGGTCGGGTACGGGGCGGCCGGCAACCCCGGCCGGGTCGTCGCGATGAACCCGGGCACGGCGGAGACGTTCTCTCTGCTCGAGGTGACCGGCGGCATGTCGGGCGGTTTCGAGCTGACGGAGATCTCGACGGGCCGGGTAAATCGCTTTGTACGTCCGGTGCCAGTCGGGTCCACGGTCGTGCTGAACCTGCGCACCGGGCGCGCGTTGCTCGATGGCCCGTCGGACGTGACGCAGTACTGGACGCGGCAGGAGCGGTGGTCGGTTCCGGCCTTCGACTCCCGCACCGTGCAGATCGCAGCTTTAGGTGTCGTCACCGGCACCCCCACACTCATGGCGCGCACTGCGCCGGCCTACTGGTAGGAGACACCGTGGCACTGAACTACTCTTTCCCGGGCCCGTCAGGCTTGGCCGATTCAACCGCGCTCCGCAAGGACCTCGCGGGCCTCGTCGTGCGCGATAGTGCGGGGGTGGTGCGTGGCGGGGTGTTCCCTCGACACACGGGCGCGCTAATCACGGCCCGCTCGGACATGCGGGTGAACGTGCTGCCGTTTGAGGGCGTCACGGTGCGTGGCGGGCCGTTGTTCATCGCCAATGACGGAGCGATGGTTTCGCCTCTCTTGGACTATGCGCCGTCCTCGAATGCCCGGATCGACGTGATCTATTTCAAGCAGAACGAATCGTCGCAAGCGGATGCCGACAACCTCCCGATCATCGGCGTGGTCACCGGCAACCCCTCGGCGGATCCGCAGAAGCCCGCTCTGCTCATTGCCGGCGCTGAGGAGCTCGGCACCGTCTATGTTCCGTCGACGGCGGTGGCGACGAATTCGAGCAGCGTCGTCATCACCGGGACGCACGCCTTCACGGCGGCAGCCGGTGGTGTGGTCATGGTGCGGTCATCTGCCGGCTACCCGGTGCTGCCGGTCTACGGCCAGCGCATCGATGACGTGGCACGAGGCTGCATGCTCCGGTGGAACGGGACCGGATGGGCCGCCGGAGCCCGCAGCATTCTCGGCGAAGCCGACCGGTCAGCAGCTTCGCCGTACACGCTCGGAGCTACCTACGCAGCCATACCCTCACTGTCGGCTGTGGCCACGACCCCGGCACGCGAGGTGAAAGTGTCAGCAACAGTGATGCTCGCCAACGCCAACTCCGGCGCAGACCGCACCGCACGGCTACGGGTGTTTTGCGACGGTGTCGGCATCGGTGAAGAACTCGCCGGAATCAACATCATGCTCAACGGCACCGGCGGGGCCACCGTGACCATTACGGCCAAGCACACCCCCAGCGCGGGCGCTCACACCTACACGCTGCAGTGTCTGGCGAGCACCGCCTCAGCCGTGCAAGCTTTCCAGGGAAGCCTGATGGTGGAGGCCTACTGATGCCGCTCAGGAACTACATCCTCAACGGCCCCTCAACTGTCATCCTCTTCGATCACCGCGACCCTTTCGAGTCGTGGAATCGGCACGTTGCCACTGCCGGCCGCGGCGGCATAGACCTTGTAGCGGCGGTCGGCACGCCCATTTATGCTCCGACATCGGGCGAGTGGCACTGGCGGAAGAACAACGGCAGTGCGGGTAACTCGGGTGAATTTCATCATGACGACAACGCCGGCTGGCGTGATGTGTTCAGCCACCTATCGAGCTACGTAGGCACGTCCGGTCAGCACTTCGAGCAGGGAGAGTGCATCGGCCACAGCGGCAAGAGCGGCAACGTCGTCCAGCATCTGCACCGCCATCTACTCGACCCGTCAGGCGTGCGCCGCAACCCATGGCTGTATTTCGTCGGGACGAGCACTGCGACCAATGGCAGCACCCCCATCAACATCACCGCAGTCCCAGCAGAAACGAGTCCCGCCATGTCAACACTCATTCGTAACTATGACGGCAGTATCGGACTCGTCACCGAAGATGGCGAGCTAATCCCGCTCGGCAGCATGACCGAGGTTGATTCGCTGCGAGCCACGGGGCTCGTGGGTGATTTTGTGCAGATGCCGGACGGTCTGATCTGGGATACCCTCACCACAATCACCGCCCGGAAGCTGGCGCAGCGCACAGCTAACCCGGCCGGGGTCGCCTCGGCGATCGCTCCGCTGCTGGTCTCCGCTGTGCTCGCCGGTCTCACTAGGACCGGGGCGACCCTGACGGAGGCTCAGGTGACGGAAGCTGCCGAGGTTGCCATTCGCAACGTCTTCGCCGACGCGGCGAAGTAGCCGATGACCGAGTACATTCTCGGGGATCTGCGCACGGGCCGGATCAGCACACGGAACCTTCCGGTGCTGTCCGGCCCGTGGTCTGTCCGGCTCGGCGCGGCAGACAGCCTCGACGTCACCGTCGACTACAACGACCCCGACACATTGGCCCTGTGCCTGCGGAACGCTGCCACCCCTGGCAAGGCCTACCTCGCCGTGGTGGAGCACGACGCGTTCGGGCAGAAGACGATCATGGCATCCGGCCCGATCTGGACCAGCACCTACGACCGCGACAAACGCACTCTCACGCTCGGTGCGAAAGGGTGGGGCTCCTACTGGGACCACCGCATCATCCTGCCCCTCCTCGCCCAGACGATCAGCCTCACTAGCTGGACGATCACCGACCCCGCCGACAACACCAAGACGATCCCGAACCCAGACCTGGCCACGAAGATCGAGGGACTCGCGCTCGGCACGATCGCCAAACGCCTGGTGCAGCAGGCACAACTCTGGACCAGCGGATCGCTGCCCTACGTCTTCAAAGCCGACGAGCTAAACACCACCCGGCTCCCGGACGGCACCTTCGAATCGACGCGCACCTACATCGGCGCCGACTTCAAACCAGTCGGCGAGGCACTCGACCAGCTCTCCGAGGTGGAGGGCGGCCCGGAGATGCGCCACACCGCACGCTTCACCACGGACGGCACCGGCATCGAAGTCCTCTTCCAGACCGGGACGACCACGCAGCCGCTGATCAGTTCCACCGCTGTGCTGTCGTGGGATCTGACCGCACCGGAATCCGCCGGCTACGGCCTCACCATCGACGAGGACGCCTCCGACCTGGGATCTCTCTCCTGGGCCACCGGTGGACGCTCCGCCGACACCGTACTCGTCTCCCGCGCTTACGACCCCACCCTGGTCGATCTTGGCTTCCCGCTGATGGAGATCACCGACAGCAGCCATTCGAGCGTGTCCGTGCAATCCACCCTCGACAGCTACGCCGCAGCCAACGTAGCCGGTGGGCGCCGACCCGCTGAGGTGTGGGCGTTCAACACGAAGGCCTACCCGATCGGCAGCGACGGCACCTCGGCCGGCCACTCCATTGACGAATACACGGTCGGCGATTTCGCCACCCTGCACCTCGATCCCTACGACCCCATGACTGGACGCGGCGACCCCTACCTCGCCGAGGGCGGCACGAGCGCGCACCGCATCGTCGGCCTCAGCGGCGACTCCGCCGGCGACGAAATCAAGATCCAACTCGCACAGAAAGTGACCTCCTGATGTCCGACTACAAAACGCCGAAAGGTGATGGCATGATTCCCATCGCGGAACGGCTGCGCAAGCAGGAGCGCCGCATCGCCGAGCTGGAACGCCCTGCAGGAACCTCGCTGGTGAACCTGGCCACTCAAGTGCAGACGACCACCGCGACGGCCAACCAGGGCCTGACGGATGCGGCGACCGCGCAGGGCGATGCCATCGCGGCCGCCTCCGACGCGGCAGCAGCAGACGCGAAAGCTGTCGCAGCCGCCGAGGTCGCAGCAGCGTCACAGTCGGCAGCGGATGCGGCCCGGGACGCGGCAGCCGTAGCTGATGCGGCAGCCACAGCGGCAGCAGCCTCCGCCGTCGAAGCTGACACGAAGGCAGCAGCGGCCCAGACGGCGGCGAACACCGCGCAGACGACCGCCAACGGCAAGAACCGAACCTATTACCAGGCCACCGCTCCGACCGGCACACTCACCGCCGGTGACCTCTGGTTCGATACCGGCGACGGCAACCGCCCCTACCGCTACTCCGGCACCGCCTGGGTCACGGCGCGGGACACCACCATTGCGACGGCCCAGTCCGCCGCGACCAGCGCCGCGACCAGCGCGGCCGCCGCCGATGCCAAGGCCGACGCGGCCCAGACCGACGCCGACGCTGCATTTGCCTCAGCGACCAGCGCAGGCGATGCCGCGGCTGCTGCGCAGACTGCCGCGACCGCCGCACGAATGGCCGCAACGACCGCGCAGACGTCAGCGGATGACGCGGCCACTGCGGCCAGTACCGCTGACGGGAAAGCGGCAGCGGCGCAAAGCGCCGCCAGCTCTGCCGCCACCGCTGCAAGCACGGCAGATGCGAAGGCTGTCGCCGCGTCCGGTCTGGCCTCGACTAAGGCTGTCGTGCTTTACCAGACGACAGCACCAGCCTCGACGTATCAGAACGCCAACACCCTCTGGATCGATACCACGAACAGCGCGAACACCCCGAAGAAGTGGTCGGGATCCGCGTGGGGTGCCATCACCGACAAGACCGCAACCGATGCAGCTGCCGCTGCCGCAACGGCCAGCACTGCAGCCGCGACTGCACAGACCAAGGCGAACTCAGCCACAGCTGACGCAGCTGCTGCCGACGCGAAAGCGGTCACGGCCAAGAGCGCAGCGGATGCCGCGCAGAGCAGCGCTGACGGGGCCAACAGTCTCGCAGCGGCGGCACGCACTCTCGCCATGACGAAGATCACCACCTTCTACGCCGCCACCACTCCGACCGCTGCCGGAGCCGGGGACCTGTGGATCGACACCGCCAACGGCAATGCCCTCAAACGGTGGACAGGATCAGCCTGGGCGACCGTTCAGGACTCCAAGCTCGCCCAGGCTCTGACCGCTGCAGGCGACGCTCAGGCGACCGCTGACGGCAAGGTACGCACCTTCGCGCAGACATCGGCGCCGACCGGCATGACTGCTGGCGACCTCGGCGATCTGTGGGTAGACACCGACGATGGCAACAAGATGTACCGGTGGTCAGGCACGGCGTGGGTTGCCGTGCAGGACACGTCGATCAGTGCCGCGCAGAGTGCAGCGTCGAGCGCGGCCACTGCTGCAGCAGCCGCGGATGCGAAAGCCGCGGCTGCCCAAGCGGATGCGACGACTGCGGTTGGTGCTGCGTCGACGGCGGACGGTAAAGCTGTCGCCGCCTCGGGCCTCGCCGCCACCAAAGCCGTGGTGCTCTATCAGACGACCGTGCCAGGTACCGCATATCAGAACGCCAACACGCTGTGGATCGATACGACCAGCAACGCCAACACACCCAAGAAGTGGGTCAGCGGTACGACCTGGGCTGCCATCACGGACAAGACGGCCACGGACGCGGCGAGTAGCGCGGCGACAGCGAACAGCGCCGCAGCGACCGCGCAGACCAAAGCAAATTCTGCCTCGACGGATGCTGCCACGGCGGACGCGAAAGCGGTCGCTGCGCAGACCGACGCCGACAGCGCAGCGTCCGCCGCCTCGACCGCGGACGGCAAGGCCGTTACCGCACAGAACCAGGCGAACACGGCCACCACCAATGCGGCTACGGCGAACACGGCTGCTGGTGCGGCGCAGAGCACGGCGAACACGGCGAGGACCAATGCGGCGACCGCGCAGTCTCGTGCGGACGCCGCTTACTCGAGCGCGACTGCAGCAGCGACCGCAGCTGGGAACGCGCAGACCACCGCGAACGGCAAGAACACCGTCTGGTATCAGGCCGCAGCGCCAACCGGCACCGGGCACGCTGTGGACGATGTGTGGTTCGACACCGACAACGGCAACGCGATCGCCGCATGGTCCGGCACCGCATGGGTCGCCAAGCAGCTCGGCACGAATGCGATCGCCAACCTCGCCATCACGAATGCGCAGATCGCAAACCTCGACGGGGCGAAGATCACCGCCGACACCGTCACAGCGATACAGCTACTGGGAACTGCGATCGACGGCATGACGGTCACCGGCGCAATCATCCGCACCGCCGCCTCCGGACGTCGTGTGCAGTTGGATACGACCGGGTTGACCGGGTATGACGGCGCCGAGATCCTGAAAATGGAGGTCACGACCGATGGGGCCGTTCGCTCCTACGGGGGTGGGACTGCGGGCAAGTTCGCCTCGTTCAGCAATGGCGGACTCACGTTCAAGACGAACCCGGGCCAAGCGACCGTCGACCTGCAGGTTGACAGCACGGGCTTCCTTCTCGCTGGCAGCACCACGAAATATCTCCAAGGCGACCTCAACGTCATCGGCCAGATTTCAGGCGGTGGTCTCCTCCGGGTTCTGGGAGATGTCAGCCGGGAGTATCCGAGCCCGGTGCAGCAGCTTCTGTCCACGGCATTCTCTAATATCGCCGGTCTGGAGGTGGACACCAAACCCCGATGGGCCGGGTCTATTGCCGGCGAAGTTCAGATCACCGCAACCGTCACCCTCGTCAATGCCGGTTCCGGCGCAGACCGAACGGTGGCGCTGAGGATCCTTTGTGACGGCGTGCAGATCGGCAGCCAGCTCGACAACATTGCCCTGATCAACAACGGCAGCTACGGAGCTGACACGGTGACACTCAAAGCTCGGCACACACCGAGCTACGCCAACCACGTTTACACAGTTTCGGCAGTTTGCAGCGCGGCCAGCTCTGTCTACGCCCGGCAGGGAAACATCATGGTCACCACGTATGTCTAACGGAGGAATCGTGCCCGCGCCAGGGTTGGTCGCCGCTCAGTTCGCGACGCACCCCGTCGGGATGCCGGCATCATTGAGCCAACCGGGTGCAAATCCCTCTTCGCACTCGAACGTCGGGGCCAGAAGCCACGCATCGAGGGCAGCGAACGGGTTGAACGAATCACGGGGCACAATCGCCTCCGGCTCCATAGCGGGAACCGCGGCAAGAGGGACAACAGGCGCGGCAATGGGCGCGGGCGCGACGGCGGCAGGGACTTCCGGAGCTGCAGGCGGTTGGACTGTCGGCGCGGATCGTTTCGAGGGAGCCTGCACGACCTGCTCGACCGGAACCTCAACCGGAATCTCGACCGACTGCACGACCTCAGCGGGCGAGGCCGGGTCGACGGTCGGGGCCGGCGTGCTCGTGCCTTGAGTCTGCCGAACGCTGACCGGCTCGGCGATCAGTTCGTCCGAGCATCCGCTCAAGAGTGCGGTGGCAACGACGGTAACGGTGAGGGTCAGGAGGAGTTTCATGGCTCCAACCTAGGGGTGTATGTACACCCAACGCACGGTGTATGTACACCCCGTTTAGGGTCGAGCCACGTACTCAGTCAAGCCGCGACGGATCACGTCCGTCAACGTCTCACCATTCTCAGCCGCCTTCGACTGTGCGGCCTCCTTCAAATCCACCGGGATCCGCACCGAGGTAATCGGGGTCTTCGGTTGATTCGCCATTCCCCCATCATGCAGCACGCCCGATCAAAGAGCCCCAATTCACCTACCCACACCCACGAAAGGGGCGCGCATGCCATGTCGTCATGACTGGGATTCACCTTGCTCCTGCGGGATGAGCTGCGACTCGTGCACGCACACGATCGGGCCGAGCGATGGCTGAGCAAGGCCCCGAGCCCACACCATGGGAACTCATGCGGGGCCTCAGCCGTGTTGAAGACGCCGTCCACCAGCTCGGCGGGAAAGTCGTCAACATTGACCTGTACGCCGCCGACCAAGCCCGAGTCAACACGCGGCTACGCGATCTGGAAACCGGCATCCGGGATGCCAAAACCGCTGAGGTCGCCGCCGACAACCGCGCCGACGACCAGAAGGCACGCAACCGCTGGACCCTCATCGGGCTGTTCGCATCCCCTTTCATCGCCGCCATCGCCATTTTCATAACTCAAGGAGGACTTACTTGAACCCGCGCAAAGGCATAGGCCCGAACATTGTTTCAGGGCTTGCCGTCATCGGTCTACTCGCCGCCATGATCTTCCTCATGGTGGGCACCACCGAACGTGACGCGAAAATAGACCGGCTCTCCGCCGGCAACGACGCGCTGTTCGCGCAAGTGCAGGAACAAGGCCAGATCCCTGTCGCCCCGCCTGCAGAAACCGTTACAGGTGACCCAGGGACGGACGGCGGGCAGGGCCCGCGCGGATTCGACGGCCCGCCAGCAAGTGCTGAATCAATCCTCGCGTCGGTCGCCGGCTATTGCGCCCTCCGGCTTGATTGTGCAGGCCCTGTCGGCCCGGTTGCACCGGCGCTAATCCCTCGTGACGGTGTGGACGGCACTGACGGTACTAACGGCATGGCCGGAGCTGATTCGACGGTGCCCGGCGAAAAAGGCGACACGGGCGCGACCGGCGCCGACTCCACCATTCCCGGCGCCATCGGCCTAACCGGCGCTGGCGTCGCGTCCATCCTCTGCCAGGACGACGGCACATGGCTCTTCACTCTCGCCCAGCCTGACGGATCAACCACCACTCAGACGGTCGACGGCCCCTGCCGAGTCGACCCCATCATCCCAACCAAGGAGACACCATGATCAAGAACCCCGCAGCCTACGTCAAGGCCTACGCCGCATGGATTGGCGGCGTCCTGTCCGCCGTCATCCTCGCGGCGCCCATGATCGGTGTCGACATCCCGCCGTACGTCGCGCTGGTGTCCATCATCATCACCGCCGTTTCGGTGCAGGCGCTCCCGAACACTGACGCCACCAAGAGCACCGAGTAGCAGCATGGACCTCACCGCACTCACCGACATCGAACTCGAAACGCAGCACGTCGCCATTCAAGCCGAGTACGACCGCCGGTCCGTACTCGCAGCGATCCCCGAACAGGTCGCCGTCCTGTCCCTGCAATACCTCGCCGCCGGCGGGAACCAATCCAACCTCGACGCCGCGATTGTCCCGGCCGCGGAGGAAGCGACCACAACCGCGTAGCCCCTGCACGACAAAGCCCCGCCGCTCGATCCTCACGGATTGGGTGGCGGGGCTATTTTGTCGTTACGCAGACAACAGGAACTCAGCGAAAGCCGATTCGTGCGGCGCACCAAAATAGTGGCCATGCGTGCGCATGACGGTTTGGATACTGTCTGACCCGATCAAGACGATTTCGTAGTCATTCTCATTCGCATGCTTCTTCTCGGCCGCCGTGTACGCTGCGGTGGCTCTGGTCGAGTCAGTAAATTCATCCTGGTGGATGAGTACCTGCTTCTGGTGGCTATAAACGAGCAGAAAATGCACGGTAGGAATCGGCATATCATTCTCCCTTTCCACGGAAATAACCTTGGTCAATGACAAGGTCGCGCGCACGATCGAATCGCTCGCGAGATTGGGGGTCCAACGGCCGCCCGTATTCTTGACTATAGATCATGTCGCTCGCTCCGCAATAGTAGTCACGCAAACTGTCGGGGCTCACGCCGTCCTTCAGAGTGAGATTGTGGTACGAATCTGATGCTTCAATACTGTCAGCCCACTCCTGTTGGCCCTGAGTTCGCAGCTGAATCTCGATCCGCCGGTCGAACTTTAGGACGGTGAGATGGCATGCGCGATAGCCCATCGGCGTTGGTTCCTCTACGGTGCGGCGGCGCGCCACAATGATCGGTCCCCACGTGCGCTCGACGTGAGCCTTCACCCGATCAAGCGCATCACCGTCGGGTAAAACAGCACGGCAACCTCCGATGTCTTCCAGCCGCGCCAAGCCACCATGCCCCATGCGTGAGAGTTTGCGCAGAATGCGAGGGACGCGCTTCAGCCGCTGCGACACCAATGGATCCTTCCCGGTCTCAGTGCGGACAATCTGACGAAGCCCCTGAGAGAGATTGCCAAGAGGCCGTTGATGAGCGGCACGGTAGTCGCTGACAATCTTCCGAGCCTCGCGATTCCGTTTGAAGTCGTACCACTCAACGAAATCAACGTCAGCCATTCCAACGGCTTCAGCGAGATAGTCGCCAGCCCTATTGATCTGACTTTTACTGAGCGAGGTTGCGGCGGCCATTCCCCCGATAATACTGGCTCGTTTGAACAATCAAGCCGCGACTTTGTCCAGGTCGCCCTTAGCGTGACGCTGAGGTAGATGAGATACCCGGCCGGAGTGCGGCCGCAGCGCGAGGGTGGGCAGCACCGCGACGCCCTGATGCATTTGCTCGGAGCTGACCTCGGTGTACAGCTGCGACGTCGCGATTATGCAGTTCCAGCCGCAGAGGTGCTGGGCTGCGCTTCGTCCTGCGCGGAGCACCGCAGGACGAACTCGTCAGTTTGCGGCAGCGACTGAGGAAACACTGTGCCAGCTTTGCTTATGGGGCGTCAAGTCAGCATTTCGGCCGACTGGACGCGATTGAAATACCGGCGTTAACCTCAGGGCATGGTCGACTTTCCGGAAGATTCCGCTCCCCGTCAAGGTATTTCCAGGCGCACCGCCCTAGGAGGCACTGCTGCTGTCTTCACCGCCGTGGCGCTGGGAACCTGGGAAGCATCACACGCTCCCGCGGCTATGGCAGCAGGCGCATATATGTTCCCGTTCTCCCCGTCCACCATCACCGCGCGATGGGGCGTGGTTGATGCCTGGCATCCCAATGGCCATCGTGGTCTCGACTTCGCCCCCGGTGACCGCGCGCCAATTCCCTCTGTCGCTGGAGGCGTGGTAGTCAGAAACGAGTGGAATTCAGCGCTCGGTAACATATTGCTCGTCGATCATCAGGACGGATACTTTTCCGGATACTGCCACATGGTGTCGAGGAGTCCTATCGGAAAAGGCAGTACCGTTCAGCGAGGAACCATCGTCGGCAACGTCGGTACCACCGGTACTGCGACGTCCGGGCCGCATCTGCATCTCACGATTGGGTCGACATCGTCGAACCCTGCCTCGGGTGCGACCATTGACCCGGAGCCGTTTATCCGCGCTCGAACCACGGACACCGCACCCAACCCCACAAATCCAAATGCAACGGCGTCAGGAGACAACATGATTCGCATCCAGTCAACCAACCGAGGAATCGCCCTAATCGGTGCTGGCTACTATCGTCAGCTCTCCAGCAATGAAGAAGTGGAGCAGTCGACCGTGATCATGGAAAAGCACATCACCGGTAATGATCGACAGTTTGACCTTTGGGTAAGTATGGCGCTTACCGGTCGATCTGCGTCCTCAGTCTGACCGACTGGTCCAGAACGGCATGACGAAGCCAAGTCTGTTCGCGTCCCATAGAGTTGCCAGAACAGCGACCGGTCCGCGAAAGCTCTCCCAGACTGACGCATAATCTCACGCCGGCAGAACCTCGACCGCCACGCGGCCGCACCTCGTGAGCGCATACATCGCGGCTGGAACCGTCGCCGCGTAGCACGACAAAGCCACGCATACTCTTCGGAGTGGGCGGGGCTTTTTGTGTCTGGTTCAGCGCTTAGTAGCTGGCTGCACCCAGCGGATACCTTCCACAACAAGCCAGGCGATGAACGCCATAGCTGCAATCGGAAATAGGCCGCTCGCGACTGCAATCCAGCCCGCGCCAGCTAACAGATCGAATGGGCTCGACTGAGATATACCAACCATCCAGGATACTGCCGTGATCAAAATTCCAACACCACCGATACTGAGCAACGCGGTGGAGAACGGATTGGACGGCACCTTCGGGCCAGCCTCGGCTTGGTCTTGAAATAAAGAACCTGATCGACTGCTCATAATTGCTTCCCCCTGTGTTGCCACGAGCCTAGCGCGGCCCATATCTCATTGGGAGAACTCGCCTGTAGCTAACGACTAATACTGTCCGGGATCACCACGTGCAGCCGGGAGCCGTCTGGCAGCGAGGCGTCGACGAAGGGCGACGAAAGGTCGACCCGCCGACCGGATGCCTGCAGCATCCGCTCGACCAGGTCACGAACGTCTTGTTCACCGAGCAGGAGCGTGGTCAGTTCGGGTACCCCGTCGCGTGCTACGAACACCCGAGCTGGTCCGTTGATCCAGATTTCCTCGATCTCGGGGTCGTCGAGAAAGGGCTGCAGTACGCCGAATCCGGTGAGCGCGGCGACGACCTCGCGGGTGGCTTGATGCTCGTCGGCGATCATCGGCGCGCTACCGCCGAGTGCCCGCTCACTGTAGCGGCGCAGTTCGTCGCGCACGTACTGCTCCACCAAGGCGTTGTTGGCCGCGAGATCCACGCCCTCGCGGCGCACCCGCTGGCGTACCTGGTCTGTGATGATACGAACGGCTTCGGTCATCCCCGCATGATGGCCCGTTTTATGAATCTTCGTGGAATCTATGCACAGGGCTTGTTTTTTGGTCCCCTGAACAGCAAAAATGATCGCAACGGATGCCGGGCATCCGTTGCAATCATTGACCGTGGCCCGGGCTAGCGGGCCGACCAGCCGCCGTCCATCGTGTAACTCGATCCAGTGACCATCGCCGCGGCATCGGAGGCGAGCCAGGCCACCAGGGAGCCGACCTCTTCCGGCTCGACCAAGCGTTTAATCGCACTCTCGGTAAGCATGATCTTGCTGAGCACCTCGGCCTCCGGTATTCCGTGTACGAGCGCCTGGTCGGTGATCTGCTTCTCGACCAACGGCGTGCGCACATACCCGGGAGCGACACAGTTACTGGTGACCCCGTGCGCGCCACCCTCGAGGGCGGTCACCTTGGACAGGCCTTCCAGCCCGTGCTTGGCCGAGACGTAGGCGCTCTTGAACGGCGAGGCGCGAATGCCGTGCACCGAAGACACGTTGATGATGCGCCCGAACTTCGCCGCGTACATCTGCGGCAGCGCGGCCCGGATCAGCAGGAACGGCGCCTCGAGCATGAGGGTGAGGATGTTGTGAAAATCGGCCGGATTGAAATCCTGGATCGGGTTGATTCGCTGGATTCCGGCGTTGTTGACCAGAATATCGACACCGTGCAGCGCGGTGGCGAGGACGTCGTCGGTAAGAGCAGCGGTCTCCATCAGGTTGACGGTCCAGATTGACCCGCCGACCTCCACGGCCAGGACGGTCGCACCCGCGGTATCAATGTCGGCGACGACGACGTGCGCACCGCGGGCAGCGAGCGCCCGAACAGCGGCGGCACCGATACCGCTCGCACCACCGGTGACGAGGGCGCGACGCCCGGCGAGGGGTTGCTCGGCCGTCCTGGCAGGCACAGTGCTGGTGTTGATGGCATCGGTGTTGATGGCATCGGTGGGGTCAGTCATGGTGTTCCTTTGATCGCGTGATCGCTGCGGGAAGGGTCGGCGACAGGCGGGGTGCCAATGGCACCCCGCCTCCTATAACCCGGTTGCTGAAGCCGGCGAAGTGAAGCCCGCTTAGTGAAGCCGGGTCAGTGAAGCCGGGTCAGTGAAGCCGGGTCAGTGAAGCCGGGTCAGTGAAGCCGGGTCAGTGAAGCCGGGTCAGTTGCCGGTACCGACGGGCTCGAGCCCGTGCTTGCGAGCATCCACGGCGTCGACCTCGCGCAGTGACACTCCCTTAGTCTCCTTGAGGGTGACAACGGCGACCACGGTGATGATGCAGGCGATCATGATGTAGATCGCGACGGGAACCCAGGTGTTGTATTGCTGCAGGAGTGCGGCGGCGATGATCGGCGCCATCGATCCGGCCAGAATCGAGGTGACCTGGTAGCCGAGTGATACACCCGAGTAGCGCATGCGGGTCGGGAACATCTCAGCCATGATCGCGGGCTGACCGGCGTACATCAGGGCGTGGAAGCAGAGCCCGACCGTGACGGCCAGAATGATGAGCACCGGGTTCAGGGTGTCGAACATCGGGAAGGCGAAGAACGCCCAGCTGGCACCGAGCACGGCACCGGCCAGATAGACGGGCTTGCGACCAACCCGGTCGGACAGCCGGCCGACCTGCGGAATGACGATGAAGTGCACGACGTGGGCGATGAGCAGGGCAATCAGCAGCTGCCCGGTATCGTAGTCGTGCACCGTCTTGAGGTAGACGATCGTGAAGCTCACTATGATGTAGTAAAGAATATTTTCTGCGAAGCGCAGGCCCATCGCTCCGAGGATTCCCTTGGGGTACTTCTTCACGACCTCGAGCACGCCGTAGTTGACGGCCTTCTCGGCCTCGACCTGCGCACGGGCCTCGAGGAAGATCGGCGCTTCGCTGACGTGCGTGCGGATGTAGTAGCCGATCACGACGATGATCGCGGAGAGCCAGAACGCTACCCGCCAGCCCCAGCTAAGGAACTGTTCGGGCGGAAGGATCCAGGTCATGGTCAGCAGAACGACCGTGGCGAGCAGGTTGCCTACCGGAACGGCGGCCTGCGGCCAGCTCGACCAGAATCCGCGCGATGCGTTCGGGCTGTGCTCGGCGACGAGCAGAACGGCACCGCCCCATTCGCCACCGACGGCGAAGCCCTGAATGAAGCGGAGGGCCACGAGCAGGGCAGGCGCCCAATAGCCGATGGTGTCGAAGCCGGGCAGGCAGCCCATGAGGAAGGTGGCGGCGCCGACCATGATAATCGTCACCTGCAGCGTGTGCTTGCGGCCCAGTTTGTCACCGATCTGGCCGAACACTATGCCACCGAGCGGGCGGGCGATGAACCCCACCGCATAGGTGAGGAAGGCGGCGATGATACCGTCCAGTTCGCTGCCGGCGTTCGGAAAGAAGACGGTGCCGAAGACCAGGCTTGCGGCGGTGGCGTAAAGGAAAAATTCGTACCACTCCACGACCGTTCCGACCATGGAAGCGGCGACGATCTTCTTGAGGCCGGATTTTTCATTTTCGCTACCGGCGGTGCGCGTGGCCTTACCGGAGTCGGCGGCCCCCACGCGTTGATTGACACTCATTGTCTGTCTCCTTTGTGTCGGCGATGACACGTACTTGGCCTGAGGTTGTGCGGGAAGAAAATGATCGTCTTAACAAAAGCACGACTTGACTGAGTATTCACGCAGGACGGGCGGGCAACAAGAGCCAAAACGACAGAGCTGATGTGCATAATTGCAGATATGAACTTTTCGCCGGCTGGCACCGCCCCCACCCCCGATGACCTGCTCATCTTTCTGGCCGTCGCCCGCACCGGCCGGTTCACGACCGCGGCCCAGAGCCTGGGGCTCAACCACACCACCGTGTCCCGGCGCATCGCCGCCCTCGAGAAAGCCCTCGATGGTCGCCTGCTGGCCCGCGCCGTGGGCGGCTGGGAACTGACGGAACTCGGCTATCGCGCCCGCACCGCGGCGGAGGGAGTGGAAACCGCCGTCACCCTGCTGCGCGGTTCCGAGGCCGACGCCCAGCAGCTCTCCGGCGTCGTGCGAATGTCGGCAACCGACGGCTTCAGCGCCTACATCGCTGCCCCGGCCGTGGCCGCTCTGCAGCGGCAGCATCCGCTGTTGCGGGTGGAAATCGTTACCGTCACCCGGCGCGCCCTGCAGCACCGTTCGGGACTCGATATCGAAATCGTCGTGGGTGAGCCGCAGGTACACCGGGCAGAGTCGATTCTGCTCGGCCATTACAACCTGGGCATGTATGCCTCCCGCCACTATCTGCAGTCTCACGGCACGCCGACCACGATTGCCGAGCTGACCGAGCATCCGCTCGTCTATTTCGTGGATTCCATGCTGCAGGTCGACGATCTCGACGCCCCGCGGCGCTTGGTGCCGCAGATGCGCGAGTCGCTCAGTTCCACCAACGTTTTCGTGCACGTGGAAGGCACCAGGGCCGGCGCCGGAGTCGGTTTTCTGCCCTGTTTCATGGCCGATCAGCACGCGGATCTGGTGCGTCTGCTGCCCCAGGAATTCCAGGAGCGGCTGGCGTATTGGATGGTCGTACGCAGCGAGTCGTTGCGGCTGCCGGCGGTGGCGGCGCTCGTCGCCGCCCTGCGCGCCCAAATGGAGTCGAATGCGGCAGCGCTGCTCGGCCACGGCCGATCCAGCCAAGTAGACTAGGACCACACCGGCGGGAGTGGTGGAATTGGCAGACACGCAGGATTTAGGTTCCTGTGCTTTCGAGCGTGGGGGTTCAAGTCCCCTCTCCCGCACATGGTCCCTCTGTCAGCACTCGACGGTCAATTGAACGACGTTCTCTCGCAAACGGGCGCCGTTGTGTTCTACCTGCTCATTTGGGGTCTGGTCTTCGCCGGCACGGCACTCTTTCTGGGCGTGTTCATTCCGTTCATCACCGGCGACTCGCTATTGTTCGGTTCCGGCCTCGTCGCCGCCTCGACCGGAAACATCAATATCGTAATCCTGGTGATCGGCACCGGCATCGCTGCGTTCCTCGGCGATCAGGTCGGTTTTCTGCTCGGCCGGCACTACGGTCGTGGCTATCTGGAACGGCACGGCGGCCGACGCACCCAGGCCGCGATCATCAAAACCGAGTCGTTTTATCGCAAATTCGGCTGGTGGTCGGTGGTCATCGCCCGGTTCATGCCCTGGGCCCGGGTGTTCGTTCCCGTCGTCGCCGGCGTCGGCCGCATGAACTACTACAAATTCCTTTCGAGCAACCTGCTCGGTGCACTGTCTTGGGGCGTCGGGCTCACCCTGACCGGCTACTTCGCGGCGACGATCCCCGGCGTCAAAAGTGCGGCCTATGTCATCGCGGGAGTGCTTATCACCGCCTCGATCGTTGTCGGGTTTCGCACCTGGCGCATCGACCGCGCGCAGCGTAGAGCGGATGCCGCGAGCTGCGACCACGCGCGCCTCCCCGACCCCCTGAACACCCCGACTCCGGGGGCGTGACGACCGGCACTTTCTCACGATTAGGCGATACCCTGTGTTTCGTCACCCGCCTGCGCAACCCGATCGTCTGCCCACACGCCAACAGGAGTTGTCCACGTGATTCACACCGCCTTGATTCCCTGGCTCGACCCGACCCAGATCATTGAAGCGGCCGGCCCGTGGGCGCTGCTTGTCGTCTGCGCGATCGTCTTCGCCGAGACCGGTCTGCTCGTGGGGTTTCTTCTGCCCGGAGACACCCTGCTGGTCATCACCGGCCTGCTGGCCTTTCCCGCCGCCGGCGTCATCCAGATCGATATCTGGTGGGTCGCCCTGGCGATCGGTTTTGCCGCGTTCCTCGGCGGTGAAGCCGGCTATCTGATCGGGCATAAATTCGGTCCGCGCGTCTTCGAGCGCAAGGAATCCGGCTTGTTCAGCATCAAGAACGTCGACCGTACCAATGCGTTCTTCGTGCGCTTCGGCGGTGTCGCTGTCATCGTCGCCCGGTTCGTGCCGATCGTGCGTACGTTTGCACCGGTCGCCGCCGGTGTCGGCCACATGGACTATCGCAAGTACACCCTGTACAACCTGATCGGCGCCCTGCTCTGGGGTGCCGGACTGACCTTTACCGGATATTTCCTCGGCTATATTCCGCCGGTGGCCGATTTCGTCACGACCTACATCGACCTCATCTTGCTGGGTGCGGTCGTCGTCACGCTCATTCCCACGGTGTACCACTACGTAATGTCGGTCGTGAGGGCTCGCCGAGTGCGCCAGCTCCCGACCACCGCGACGGGTAGCCACCTGCTCGACCCGCAGACGTTCAAAACCAACCATGACGGGCGTCACGAGGCCTGAGCAGATTAGCCTCCGAATTAGTCAGCGGTGCTGGTGGTCTTCGTGTTCCGCGTGCTCAGCCGGTTCCAGCTGAAAGGTGGAGTGCGCGACGTCGAAGTGCACGGCGAGGCACCCGGACAGCTCGTCGAGCAGGGCGTCGGTGCCAGCGGCGAGCACGGCCGGCTCGACGACGATGTGCGCGGTGAACACGTGGGCACCGCTCGTCATGGCCCAAACGTGCACGTCGTGCACGGCGACGACCCCGGCGGTACCGAGCAGGTGACGCCGAATTTCACTCACGTCGGTGTCGGCCGGCGTGGACTGGCCGAACACCCGCACGACGTCGCGCAGCAGAACGTAGGCGCGCGGCACGATCATGCCGGCGATGACGAGCGAGGCGAGGGCATCCGCTTGGGCGAAGCCGGTCGTCAGAATGATGATGGAGGCGACGATAACGGCGACCGACCCCAAGGCGTCGCCGAGCACCTCGAGGTATGCCCCGCGCATGTTGATCGACCCGGCGGCGGCGGGGCGGAGCAGTACCATCGCGGCCAGGTTGGCGACCAGACCGATGACGGCGACAACGAGCATCGGGGTGCCGAGCACCTCGGTGTCACTCGGACTGATCAGTCGAGTGATCGCTGCGACCGAGACCACACCGGCCACGACGATGAGGATCAACCCGTTAATGAGGGCACCGAACACCTCGGCGCGTTGAAAGCCGAAGGTCGCCCGGTCGGTGGCCGGCCGCGCCGCCACCATCGTCGCGGTCAACGCCACGATCAACCCCAACAGATCGGACAGCATGTGCCCGGCATCGGCGAGCAGGGCGAGCGAGCCGGTGAGCCAGGCTCCGATCACTTCGAGCAGCAGTACCGCTGCCACGATGCCGATGGCGATCGACAATCGCCTCCGGTTCGATCCGGTGCCGTGCGCGTGATCGTGGCCCATGACTTAAGGTTAGGGGTGTGCCGAGCCACTCGCCAGCCGAGCGGCTAGTTGGGAATGAGTGCCGTTCTCAGCATTTGGTGGCTACGCGCCGAGCACCTCGCGCAGCACCGGCACGAGGCCCTCGAAGGCGATCGCCCGATGGCTGACCTGGTTCTTGACGTGCGCCGAGAGCTCGCCTGCCGAAATCGCGTAGCCCTCAGGCAGAAAGATCGGGTCGTAGCCGAAGCCGTTGGCGCCGGCCGGTTCGAACAGAAGCTGCCCCGCCCATTCACCGGTCACGGCCCGCTCGGTGCCGTCGGGCAGGGCGAGCGCCGCGACGCAGGTGAAGTGGGCGTCGCGGTGTTCCTCTGACACGTCGCTGAGCTGCCAGAGCAGCAGGCGCAAGTTCTCGCCGGCATCTTTGGCCGGGCCCGACCAGCGCGCCGAGAAGATGCCGGGCGCCCCGCCGAGGATGTCAACGCAGATGCCCGAGTCGTCGGCGATCGCCGGCAGCCCGGTGTGGGCCGCGGCGGCGCGCGCCTTGATCAGGGCATTCTCGGTGAAACTGATGCCATCCTCGACCGGTTCGGGTCCGTCATAGGCGAGCACCTCGACACCGGGAAGTTGGGGAGCCAGGATGCGCCGCAATTCCTCGACCTTGTGGGCGTTGTGCGTAGCAAGAACGATCTGCACGTCTCAGCGCTCCAAAGCGCTGGTCTGAAACTCGGTCAGGGTGATGGCGCCCTTCAGCGCAAGGTCGAGCAATGTGTCCAACTCGCTGCGATCGAACGGTGCAGCTTCGGCGGTGCCCTGCACCTCCACGAACTTGCCGCGCCCCGTGACGACGACGTTCATGTCGGTGTCGGCGCGTACGTCTTCGGTATAGGCGAGGTCGAGCATCGGAACCCCGCCGATGATCCCGACGGAGACAGCCGACACGCTGTCGAGGAGCGGCTGCGCCTTCTGCGAGATGAATTTCTTGGTACGTCCCCATTCGAGGGCGTCGGCGAGGGCAACATACGCGCCGGTGATGGCCGCGGTGCGGGTGCCGCCGTCGGCCTGCAGCACGTCGCAGTCGAGCACGAGCGTGTTCTCGCCGAGCGCCTTCATGTCGACGACCGCGCGCAGGCTGCGGCCGATCAGGCGGCTGATCTCGTGGGTGCGGCCGCCGATCTTGCCCTTGACCGATTCGCGGTCCATTCTGCTGTTGGTCGAACGCGGCAGCATCGAGTATTCGGCGGTGACCCAGCCCTTGCCCTTACCGCTCATCCAGCGCGGAACGCCGTTGGTGAACGACGCCGTGCAGAGCACCTTGGTGCGGCCGTAGGAGATCAACGCCGAGCCCTCGGCCTGGTCACTCCAGCCGCGCTCGATGGTGATCGGGCGCAGTTCGTCGTTGGTGCGCCCATCGGCGCGCAGGTTCTCGGTCACGGTGTACTCCTAGTGGTTCGGGTGCAGCGGGGAAAAGGTGGGCGTTGCGAGCGCGCTGAGGTTGAGGGTGCCGGTCTCGATCAGGTCGACACGGCTGACCTCTGGTCCGATCAGGCGGTGGGCGAGGGCGAGAAAATCGTCGGCACTGTCGCCGGTGGCCTCGTAACGGTAAATGGGCGGTGTCGTACGGGCGCGCTCCAGGCCCTGGCTTACCAGCACCCGGTAGACGTCGTTGGCGGTTTCGGTGTCGCTGGAGACCAGGGTGACGCCTTCTCCCATGACATAGGAGATGGCGCCGCGCAGAAACGGATAGTGAGTGCAGCCGAGAACGAGGGTGTCGACCTCGGCGGCGCGCAGCGGTGCCAGGTATTCTTCGGCGACCGCGAGCACTTCGGCGCCGGTCGTGACGCCGGCCTCAACGAACTCGACGAAACGTGGGCAGGCTTTGCTGAACAGGGCAATCTGGGGCGCGGCGGCGAAGGCGTCGTTGTAGGCACGGGAGTTGACGGTGCCGAGGGTGCCGATGACGCCCACACGCTGGTTGCGGGTGGTGGACACAGCGCGTCGCACGGCCGGCTGGATCACTTCGATCACGGGTACGCTGTATCGTTCCCTGGCATCCCGCAACATGGCCGCTGACGCCGTGTTGCACGCGATGACGAGCATTTTCACGTCTTGCGCCACGAGATCATCGAGCACATCGAGGGCGAATCCACGCACGTCGGCGATCTTCTTCGGTCCGTACGGCGAGTGGGCCGTGTCACCGATGTACAGAATGGATTCGTTGGGCAGCTGGTCCTTGATCGCCCGGGCGACGGTCAGGCCGCCCACTCCGGAATCAAAAATACCAATCGGTGCATCCGTCACGGATATCAAGCCTAGCCCGCCAAGCGGATAAGCTGTGCCGGGTGACCCCGTCCCCCGCTTTCTTTGTGCCGGTGCCCCGCGGCACGGCCGCACGCACGCCAGCGCTTCGCACCGACCGCTACGAGCTCACCATGGTGGACGCCGCCATCCAGAGCGGTACCGCCGATCGGGAGTGCATGTTCGAGGCCTTCGCCCGGCGCTTGCCCACCGGCCGTCGTTACGGCATCGTCGCTGGTACCGGTCGTCTGCTCGAACTGATCCGCCAGTTTCGTTTCGAGACCGAGGAACTGACCTGGCTTGCCGAGAACTCGGTCGTGCGCGCCCCGACCCTCGACTATCTGGCCGACTATGCCTTCAGCGGTAACGTCTGGGGCTATCAGGAGGGCGAAGCGTACTTTCCCGGTTCTCCCCTGCTGCTGGTGGAGAGCACCTTCGCCGAGGGTGTCATTCTGGAGACCCTCATTCTCAGCGTGCTCAACTACGACATCTCGGTCGCCAGTGCCGCCGCCCGCATGGTATCGGTGAGCCTTGGCCGTCCGATCGCTGAGATGGGATCACGCCGCACCAACGAGTATTCAGCCGTTGCGGCCGCTCGCGCGGCATTCATTGCCGGTTTCGCTTCGACGAGCAACCTGGAGGCCGGCCGCCAGTGGGGCCTGCCCACCATGGGAACCGCCGCCCACTCCTTCATTCTGCTGCACGACAGCGAAGAGGACGCGTTCCAGGCGCAAGTGGATGCCTTCGGTTCCGCCACGACCCTGCTCGTGGACACCTACGATGTGCCGGCCGGAATTGCCCTGGCGGTCAAAATTGCGGGGCCCGAACTCGGCTCGATCCGCATCGACTCCGGTGATCTGCCCACCGTCGTCGCTGCGGCACGGGCGCAACTCGATTCACTCGGCGCGGTCAACACGAAGATCACCGTCACGAGCGACCTCGACGAGTACGCCATTGCGGCGCTGTCGGCCAGCCCGGTGGATGCCTTTGGCGTGGGCACCTCGGTCGTCACCGGGTCGGGCGAACCCGCTGCCGGCCTGGTCTACAAGCTCGTCGCGCACAAGGGCCACGGCGACGACTGGATCTCCGTCGCCAAGACATCGACCGCGAAACTTTCCATCGGCGGCCGCAAAAACGCCCTGCGCCGAGTGGATGCCGTCGGTACCGCCCAGGAAGAGATCGTGCTGCTCGGCGACGGTCCCGACGCCCAATTCGATTCCGGCCGCGGACTGGAACGTGCACTGCTGGTTCCGCTGATCGTCGACGGCGCCGTCGATGAACGCTATCTGGGACAAGCCGGAACGTTGCGCGCACGCGCGCACAACGCATCCGTTATGCAGGAACTGCCAATCGAAGCGTTTCGGTTGGGGCGCGGCGAGGCCGTCATTCCGACCACGTATCGCTAGGCCGGTTGTGCCGGGAGGCTATTTGGCTTTCATCTTCTCGTAGATAGCCTTGCAGGTCGGGCACACCGGAAACTTCTCGGGGTCGCGGCCCGGCAGCCATTTCTTGCCGCACAGCGCCTTGACCGGTTTGCCAGAAATAGCCGATTCGAGAATCTTGTCCTTGGGCACGTAGTGCGAAAACCGTTCGTGGTCGCCGGGCTCGATCTGCTCCTGATTGAGAAGCTCTTCGAGTTCACGGTCGAGCGTGGACGTTCCGCCGCCGGGCTGGCCGGGTTCTGCAATGCTCGCACGAAATTCAGTCATTGCACCAGTCTAAGCACTCTGCCCGGGTCGAGTCAGGCGCGTTGCGCGGAAGCGATCATTTCTGGTCCACGCCGGTCGAAGGCCCGCGAGCCGACCCAGATGCCTACGACGACGGCCACGAGGCCGAGGCCGACGCCGGCGCCGAGCGCGCGCAGATGCCAGACCGGGTCCTCGAAGAGCCCAAGGTAGGCGAAGACGAGCGCCGGCAGTGCCACGACGATCGACCCAGCGAAGGTGAGCGACTGTACGAGTGCCGAGGCGGTATCGGAGGCCTGCGGCTGGGCGAATGGGCTGTCACCAGGTTTGGTCACCGGATAGGGAAAGCGGGTGGAGGTGTAGCTGGAGAAGCCCAGACCCGCCAGGAAGATGCACGTACTTACGCCCAACATCGAGGGAAGCACCGACCAGTCTCCATAGACGGAAATGCTGACGGCAGAGCCAATTCCAATCAGCGGGATGCCGACGAAAAGAGCGGGAATCAGGCGGCCGATACGATCAGCCACCCCGCCGGTTCCCGACGCCACATGCAGCCAGATCGCGGTGCTGTCATAGGCGACATCGTTGTGCATGGTCCAGCCGAGGAAGATGCACATGAGCGGGACCGGCACCAGGGCGAGGGAGTGCAGCGGCACGCCGACGAAGCTCAGCGGCAGGATCGCGATGATCGGCACAATCGGAATCATGATCAGCGACACCCAATAGCGCGAGTCGCGCGCCCAGTATGTGAAGGTGCGGGCTGCGATCGCGCCGACGGAGCTGTGCGGCAGCCGGTCGAACCAGCCCAGCCCGGAATACTGCTTCGCCAACGCCTCACGCCCGGGTGAGACGAGCATGCGGGCTACGACGAATTGCCAGATCAGCCAGAGGGCATAGGCCGACCCAACGGCAATGAGCAGCTTGAGAATCGCCGCGCCCCAGGCACCGGTGGAGGCATCTCCGGGAACGGCCCACGCTGCGCCGAGCGGCGTCCAGCCCAAAATCGCGGCCACGGTGCCGAGCAGGGTGCGACCGTGACGGCCCCAGTCCGTGCTGAGCAGGACCACGATGACCGGTGAGATCAACACGAGAAGGACGACACCGATCAGACCGGTGAACTCGCGCGATCGCCTGGTCGACAGGAGAAAGGCGGCGACGGATGCGCTCACCCGGGACAGCAGGATGCAAGTCACGAGGATCAGCGCGGCCGATATCAGGGCGAGCAGTGTCTGCCCGACGCCGCGCGACCACATGACAACGGTTCCGAGAAGCACGATCGTCAGCGCGAGCGCCGGAACTCCAATCAACGCCGACCCGGCCAGGCCGAGCGACAGGGACCGGTTCGGGATACCCAGCAAGGCGAACTTGCGTGGGTCCATAGTGTCGTCGATACCGACCACGATCGGGATGACCAGAAAGCCGAGGATCACGATGGATCCGGCCACGGTGAGCGCATCTCGGATGAGCACGGGGTCCCCGACAAATCTCAGACTGATCAGGGCGATGAGAAGTGCAATAGCAACGCCGAGGCCGTAGAGCAGACCGAGAACGAGGCCGACGACTTGCCAGGGACTACGACGAAACAGATTGGCGAGGAGCCGAAGTTTCAGTCCGAAAAATTGTGCAACCATTCCATGCCCTCCGCGACCTTGCGCCCACCTGCGAGCTCGACGAACCGTTCCTCCAGCGTCTTCTGGCCGCGAACATCGTCGATGGTGCCGGCTGCGAGCACCCGGCCCTGCACGATGATGGCGACGTGATCGCACACCCGTTGGATCAGGTCCATGCCGTGGCTGGACAGCACGACCGTCCCCCCGGCAGCCACGTATTTCTGCAAAATTTCGGTGACATTGACCGCCGACACCGGGTCGACCGACTCGAACGGCTCATCGAGCACCAGCACGCGCGGGGAATGAATCATCGCGCAGGCCAGAGCGATCTTCTTGGTCATGCCGGCGGAGTAGTCAGCGACGAGACGGTTGAGGGCATCCTCGAGGCCGAACGCCGCGGCAAGGTCAGCAGATCGGCTGCGCACCGTGTCGTTGTCGATCCCACGCAGGGTGCCGGCGTAGTAGAGAAGCTGAGCGCCGGTCAGACGATCAAAGATCCGAAGCCGGTCGGGAAGAACACCGATCACCCGCTTGGCCTCGTTGGGCTTGGCCCAGACATCGATGCCGTGTACCAGGGCGGTTCCGGCAGTCGGACGCAGCAGCCCGGTGATCATCGACAGGGTCGTGGTTTTTCCGGCACCGTTGGGTCCGACGATGCCGTAGAACGATCCGGCCCGAACGGTCAGGTCCAGATCCGACACCGCAACGTTGTGGCCGAAGCGTTTGACCAGGCCGCGAGCTTCGATGACAATCGGCACGAGCACAACCGGCATGACCACAACCGGCGTGTGCACAATCGGGGCGACCGCAACCGGCGTGTGCACAGCCGGGGCCGCATCCGCTGTCGGCTCCGGCAGGGGCCTCGCTGCTGCCGTGGAGCCGATCTTTGGCGTGGCTGACGGCTTGTCGACAGGTTGCAGCGAAGGAGCGACCAACACGTTCGGCGGGGTCGTCACCAGTGCGTCACGGGTCGCGTAGGGTCGCGTCGTCTCGTCGGTTGCATTCTCGGCGAGCACTTTGGCTGTGGCCTTGGCAGCAACAGAGGGTGCTGGTTTCGCTGAGCTAGTCGTCGACGTCGATTCAGATGCGGCCGACTTGCCCGCGGCGGGCTTCCGCGCCGCTGGCTTACGCACGGCCGGCTTGCTAACGGCCGGCTTGCTAACGGCCGGCTTACGCACGGCCGGCTTACGCACGGCCGGCTTGGCAATTCCGGCTTCGGCGGAGGGCTTTGCCGCAGCAGGCTTCGCCGCCGTCGGCTTGGCTGCGGTCGGCTTGGCTGCGGTCGGCTTGGCTGCGGTCGGCTTCGCCACCGTTGACTTGGCCGCAGCAGGCTTCGCCGCCGTGGGCTTGGCCGCGGTCGTTGTACGTACGGTCGGTTTGCGGACCGCCGGCTTGCGCACCGCTGGCTTGGCGGCGGGCGGCGTGCTGACCGCTGGCTTGGCGGTGGGCTGAGCTTTCGATTCGGCAGCGCGGTCCGCGACGGAGTCGTCGACGGGTTCGGAGTGGGGCGGCACAAAAGTCACTTCGCTAACCTACCAAGGACCGCTGACCGGGGGGCGCGGATGGGCCGGCAGCACCGGTTTCAACCTGTGAGTACGCTCTACGCCGGGTCACGAAAGGGACACGTGCTGAGCCGTTTCTTCCCTCGGAACGGCCCGACAGGTTATGGTGAGATTGACATAACGGTGTGTCTTGACGTGAACATGTGGGTGAATCCTAGGCAAACTCTTCAATACTGATGGGGTTTTCAGGCCTAGCCCCAACCATTCTTGAGGAGATAATCGTGACGACGCACGCAGTCAAAGCACGGGCAGCGAAGACGCAGGTGGTCATTCTCGCGGCCGGCATGGGTAGCCGTCTCGGGCGCTCACTGCCGAAGCCGCTCACCGAGCTGAACGACGGCCGCACGATCATGCAGCAGCAGTTCGACAACATCGCACACGCCTTCGGCACAGCCGCCAAGGTCACGATCGTCGTCGGATACAAGCTCGAGCACATCATCGAAGCGTTCCCGCAGGCATCCTTCGTCTACAACGAAGAATACGACCAGACCAACACCTCGAAGAGCCTGCTGCGTGCCCTGCAGGCCTCGAAACCCGGCGGGGTGCTCTGGATGAACGGCGACGTGGTTTTCGACCCCGCTATTCTCGACCGCGCTGCGGCAATGATGGCTCGCGATCAGTCCTTCGTTACCGTGAACACCGACAAGGTGTCCGATGAGGAGGTCAAATACACGACGAGTGCCGAGGGTTACATCAAGGAGCTCTCGAAGACCGTCAAGGGCGGTCTCGGCGAAGCTGTCGGCATCAACTACGTGTCAGGTGCCGATAAAGCCACCCTCATCCGCCAGCTGAGCAAGGTGGCCGACCAGGATTACTTCGAGCGTGGCATTGAGCTCGCGATCGAACAGAACCGCATGCTGGTGGAGCCGGTCAATATCTCCGACTTCTACGCCGTCGAGGTGGACTTTGCCGAAGACCTCGAGCGCGCCAACCTGTTCGTCTGACCGACAGTCCTGCACCATCCGAAACCCCTGCGCCACGGCGTGGGGGTTTCGTCATCGGCCCCGCTGGCGCGGAACGCTCCCCGCGCTCCCATACGATAGACCGCGTGAGTAGTTACGCCCTGGTGCGCCCCGAACAGCGCACGCCGATCGCCCGGTATCGGCATTCGTTGTGGTTGCTGACGCAGCGCGACCTGCGGGTGCGCTATTCCACGTCGGTGCTGGGCTACTTCTGGTCCATCCTCGACCCGCTCGTGATGGCCGGCATCTACTGGTTCGTATTCACCCAGGTCTTCGAACGCAGCGTCGGTAACGAACCGTACATTGTGTTCCTGCTGGCGGCCCTGCTGCCCTGGATGTGGTTCAACGGTGCGGTCTCGGACTGTACCCGGGCTTTTCTGCGCGAGGCAAAGCTCATCCGCTCGACGCGGATACCCCGCACCATCTGGGTGAACCGCCTGGTGCTGTCCAAGGGCATAGAGTTTCTGGCGTCCATCCCGGTGCTGGTGCTGTTCGCTATTTTGTACGGTGCCGAACTCAACATCGACGCCGTGTTCTTTCCCCTCGCCATTGTGATCCAGGCAATGTTGACCGCGGGCGTCGGACTGCTGGTCGCCCCGCTCGTGGTGTTCTTCCGCGACCTGGAACGGGCCGTCAAGCTCATCCTGCGTTTTCTGTTCTACGCCTCTCCCATTATCTATGGCACCACCGACTTACCGCCCGAGTTGCATTTCTGGGCAGCGTTCAATCCGCTCAGCGGCATTTTCAGTCTCTATCGGGCAGCCTTCTTTCCCGAACAACTGGACTGGTTTGCCGTCAGCATCAGTGTGGTCATGTCCCTCGTCTTCCTCGGGCTCGGATTGCTGGTCTTCCGTCGCACCGAACGCGCCGTGTTGAAGGAGATCTAATGACGCAGGTGACGTCGCCGCCGATAGTCGCACCGGTGATCTCGCTGCGGGATGTCGGCATCCGCTTTCGCCGAAATCGGCGGGGGCGTCGCAATTTCAAGGACCTGTTCGGTACGAGCAGAAGGCGCAGCCGGCCCGGCGAGTTCTGGGCCCTGCAGCACGTGACCTTTACCGTGCAACCGGGCGAGGCCATCGGTGTCGTCGGTCGTAACGGTCAGGGCAAGTCCACCTTGCTCAAACTCGTCACCGGGGTCGTGCTGCCCGACGAAGGATCGGTGCATGTCACCGAGGGTGTTGCGCCACTGATCGAGATCACGGGCGGGTTCGTCGACGACCTGAGCGTGCGCGACAACGTCTACCTGACGGCGGGTCTGCACGGCATGACCCGCAAACAGATCACCGAACGCTTTGACGAGATCATCGAATTCGCCGAGATCGCCGATTTCATCGATACGCCGTACAAGCACCTGTCCAGCGGGATGAAGGTGCGGATCGCTTTCGCGGTGATTTCCCGGTTGGAGGAACCGATCCTGCTGGTCGATGAGGTTCTAGCCGTCGGCGACAAGGCCTTTCGGGAGAAATGCTACCGCCGCATCGAAGAACTTCTGGCCGGCGGTCGCACGTTGTTCATCGTCTCGCACAACGAGCGCGACCTGCGGCGCTTTTGCACCAGGGGGCTCTACCTCGACAAGGGCGACCTGGTGCTCGACGCGCCGATCACCGACGTGCTCGCCCGGTACAACGCTGACTACGGCGTCAAACCTGCCTGACCCTCATCGAGCCGTCGATGCACCGGGTTGTCCTGTGATCGACGAAATTCAATCGCGAGGTAGCCGTCGTGGGTCGGCGGCAGTTGCTCGACGGCCAGACCGGCAACGAGCTCACTGAATTCGAGTTGCAGCACGGCCGCAACTCGAATGAGCGTGTACATCGTGGGATTGCCGCAGCCCCGGTCGATTCGGGCGTAATTGGACACGTTGAGTCCGGCCCGCAGGGCAACGTCCTGCTGATTGAGCGCGAGCGCCAGGCGGCGCTCCCGTAGGCGGAGTCCGAGCAGTCGGGACGCTTCTGACTTAGGCGCAAGCATTCCTCATTTGTAGCGGCACAGGTGAGTCTTGACTAGCGGGTGGACAATTCGTGAAAGGTAGTATTTGTAGACGGGCGCGAGAAAGGCGACGAATGGCCAGGAAGAGTACACCGATGTTGTCGTCGACGGGCGGCACTCCGCAGGGCGGCGCACTACCGACCGGATTCGTCAAGGGTTTCGATCGAGTCCTGGCCATCCACCGGCCCGTCGTGCTCGCGCACATCCGCAGCATCCGACGTCGCAATCCTTACGCTTCCCCCGAGCAAATCGTGCGCATCCTGGAAAAGCGCTACGTCGCAGCGGTCACGACCGGCGGTGCCGCCGTCGGCGCCACCGCGGTAATTCCCGGCGTCGGTACCGGAATCACCCTCGCGCTCTCCGGCGTGGAGACCGCGGGTTTTCTCGAAGCGACGGCCCTGTTCACCCAGTCGGTGAGCGAGGTACACGGCATCGCCGTTGACGACCCCGACCGTGCCCGCGCCCTCGTCATGACCATGATGCTGGGCCGGGAAGGCAGCGACCTGGTCCGCCAGCTCGCCGGGCAGGTGACCGGCTCGGGAACGGCACGAACCACGTACTGGGGTGAGCTGATCACCAACAGTTTGCCCCGGGCCATTCTCGGCCCCCTCACCGACCGGTTGAAGAGTGCTTTTCTGCGGCAATTCGCCACCCGGGGCAGCGCCAGCCTGCTCGGCAAGGCCCTGCCGTTCGGCATCGGAGCGGTGATCGGCGGTGCCGGAAACCACATTCTGGGCAATAAGGTCATGCATGCGTCACGGCTTGCCTTCGGTCCGGCACCAGCCGGATTCCAGCCGGATCTAGACCCGCGCGTGCGGGAGATCTCGGTTCGCGAAAAGCGCGGGGGCAAATTGGTACGGGCCGTATTGGCCGAGCCGCCGGCATCGGCTTCACCGTCGACGGAACCTACAGAGCGCTAACGCGTCAGGCGGTTGATTGCTGCTCGCCCGCGCGCGGGCTGCTCGTGCTGCCGACCCGCTAGGCGCGCGAGCAGCATGTGGTCGCGCCGACGTTACTTCTCGTCGCCCGGAATCAAGGTGGGACCGGGAAGGATCGCCACATCGTGGTCGTGCACCGCCGCGAACCTGTCCCACTCGTCCATCAGGTGTTGCACTGCCGCATGCAGCCGTTCCGTCGCGACGCCGGGGGCGGTGTCGCCGAAATAGCGCTGCACCCAGCCCTGCAGCCGTTCCACCGCCGCGTCATCGTGGCTGAGGCGGTCGACTTGTGCCACGATATCGGCGGCCTGCTCGGCTGGCAGCCACTCGCAGTCGGAGAGGTACCCGCTGGTATCGATCACGGCCGTCGGGTTCACCGGTCGGGTGATGATGAGTGGCTTTCCGGTGGCGAGGCGGTCGTAGACCATGGCGGAGATGTCGACGATGGCGACATCCGCTGCGGCGAGCTGCCAGCCGAGGTCGGGGCCGGAGTCGTAAACGTGCTGCGCGGTCACATCGCGGGCGTTCGCCGCGGCGATGGCAGCGATGATGGCCTTGTTGGCCGCACCGTAGAGGTGGTCGACGACGCCGCTGCGCGGGTGCGGTCGGTAGATGACGCGGTGCGCGCCTGTGGCCAGCAGAGCCGTGACAAGCGCGACCCCGTGGGTCGCGACAGAGCCGTACGCGGCGGCGGCGCGGTCACCCTCCCAGGTGGGTGCATAGAGCACGACCTGGCGTTCATCGGGACGGTAGGGCAGCTCACCGCTGAAATAGTCGGCCTGGGGGCGCCCGATCTTGATGGCGCGCTTGTCGAAGTCGTAGTCCCAAAGCACCCGGTCGAGTCGGGCCAACGCGGCGTCCCCGGCGACGAATGAATAGTCGTAGGCCTTGAACTGGTTGGTAATCATGTACATCTTGTCGCTCTCACCGTGGTTGATGAAAACGTGCCAGCAACGCCCGTAACGCATCATCTGGAAATTGCGCGGGTTTTGGTTGACGTAGAACACGATGCGGATGTCCTGCTCAGCGACGATCTGTTCCAACTGGGGTACCGTGCGCGCGTAGGCGACCGGGATCGGTGATTCGTCCATGAGCTTGAGGGTGCCGCCGCCGGTGCGGCTGAGCACGAGTACCGGCCAGGTTTTGGCGAGTGTGGCCAGCGGCTGGTACCACTGCCGCATCTGGTACATGTTGACTGGTCCGTCGGCAAAGTACACGGCGATCTTGAAGTGGTTGTCTGCGCGCAGCTCCCGCAGTTTCAGCGGGCCGCGGAGCCTGTGCTGGGCCTTGCGGGAAGCCACAACATCCCTGACCAGTTTGACTCCACGCCTGATGTCTTTGCGAATTACCACCGAATAAGACTACCTTTCGTTAGATGATCGGCGGTCGCCCCGCGCGCGTCATGCGCCAGACCGTGCGCGCTCGCAGCGGATGCCTCGGTCCCGGGTCGCTTCGCCACCCTTCGCGCCAGCCGCCGAACCAGGCGCGCAGGGCCGGCCGATTGCCTGGCCCCCAGCGGAGCACCTGGATGGCCGTCCAGGAGCCGACGTACAGCGGCACGAACAGGGCCGGGAGGTTGCGGCGGGCCAGCCAGACCCGGTTGCGGGCGTTCAGCCGGTAGTAGTCGGCGTGCCGGGTCGGCAGAATGACCGGATGGTTGGCGACCAGGTCGCCGGCATACCAGGCGACCCGACCCTGATCCCAGACCCGCCAGGCCAACTCAATGCCTTCGTGGGCGTAGAAGAACGGTTCGGCCCAGCCGCCGGTCGCGTCGAAGACGCTGCGCGGCAGTAGCACGGCACCCTCCCAGACCGAGAACACCGGTCCGGGAGTGGTGGCCTCACCCTTACGGATGCGGGGAATCCACCGCCGCGGCGACGAAACCCCCGTCGGGTCTTCGACCCGCGGCTGGAGCAGCCCGATGGTCGGGTCGGCGCGCAGTTGCGCGATCGCGTCGCGGAGAAAGTGTGGGTCGGGGATGCTCGCGTCGTCGTCGAGAAAGAACAGGTAGTCTCCGGTAACCCGGGGCACCCCGCGGTTGCGGCCGGCCGGTATGCCGAGGTTGGTCGGCAGGGCAAGCGTCTGCACGCCGCCGGGCAGATCGGCCGGCTGCCAGCCGTTGCCGACACAGACCACGTCGAGGGTCACCTCCTGCTGGGCCAGCACCGAGCGGATGCCCCGATCAAGATCCGCCGGCCGGGTGCCCTGGGTGAGAACCACGACTCCGACGGTGGGCGGGTCGGCGTCAGCTTTAGGAACGGACACGCTTGGACGCCATGATGGCCACGAAATGTCCGATGAGTGACAGAAATGCGAGCGGTACCAGAACGATGAGCACGGCCCGGTCGACGAGCGGCTGCCCGAGGAACAGTCCGATCACGGCCGCGACGAAGATGACCATGGTCAGTTCGACCGAATGGTACAGCCGATGGAAGGGCACGAAACGGGCGAGTCGGCGCACCCGGGCGATCATGCTCGAGGTCGGTGTCTTCTCGCCGTGGGTGTCGGCGAGCTTCGTCAAGCCGGCGTTGGCCCGCGCAACGTGCACCATATCGTTGAGGGCTTTGTTCAGCACGATGATGAGGGCGAGCAGCAGCGCCAGGCTGGTCCACAGAAAATCGTCGGGCGATTCAAATGGGTAGGCGGCCGCGCGAAAGCCCAGCGCGATGGGGATGAGGGATTCGGTGGAGTAGTGACCGACCTTGTCGAGGAACACCCCGGCCGGCGAGGAGGTGCCGCGCCAGCGCGCCACTTCACCGTCGCTGCAGTCGATGAGCATCTGTACCTGGCTCAGCGCGAGCGCCAGCAGGGCGCCCCAAATTCCAGGGATCAACAGTGCGGCGGCGGTCGACCAACCAGCCAGGATCATGAGCGCGGTCACACCATTGGCCGAGATACGGGTCTTCAGCAGCATCCAAGTGAGGAACGGCGACAGGTCACGCAGGTACAGGCTCGCCGTCCAGTGCTCGGCGTTGGCGCGCAGGCGCACCTCTGGAGGCTGCGCGACCGCGCGCAGCTGGGCGATCGACTCCGGTCGGGCCGGCCGGTCGGGCGAGATCTGGGGCGAACTGGTCATCTGCTCACCTTCCAGTGTGTGCCGTGATGTTAGTGGTGAGCTTGAGATATCCGAGTACGAATCCGATTCCCCAGCAAAAGTGAATGCAGGGCAAGACTACGAGAAAGTGCAGGGACGCACGAAATCCGTCCGGACGGGCCACCGCAATTGTCGCGGCGATGACGATGAACAGGTACCCGGCGGGAACGACCAGGCCGAGCAGCAGCCACGGCGCAACACCCAGCGCGGCCTGCACGAGCCCGCCGATCCCCACCAGCAGTCCGACAGCGACACCGAGCACCATGGCGGGCGGCACGAAATAGCGGATGCCGTTGGCCGCCGGATACCGCCGCGCCAGCTCGCCGCGCCAGAGCCCGGTGGAGAGCATCTGCCGTGCCAATTGGGCCAGGGTCGGCCTGGGGCGATAGAGCACGCGCAAGCGCGGGGTGAACCAAACCTGGCCGCCGGCTTCTCGGAGTCGACGGTTCAAATCCCAGTCCTGGCCGCGTTTGACGCCCTCGTCGAACAGTCCGACGCGCAGGATGCTCTCGGTGCGGAAACAGCCCAGGTACACGGTTTCGGCGGCACCTTCCGCGCCACCGACATGGTGCGGCGTACCGCCGAGGCCGATGCGGGTGCCGTAGGCGCGGGCCACGGCCCGCTCGAAAGCGCTGATGCCGCGGGCATCCATGATGCCGCCGACATTGTCGGCGCCGGTGCGCTCAAGGGTCGCCACCGCGATGCGCGCATAGTCCGGGGGCAGCACGGAGTGGGCGTCCACGCGAATGACGACCGTATACCGGGAGGCGCGGATGGCGATGTTCAGGCCGGCCGGGGTCGAGCCGACCTCGTTGGGCACCACGCGGATGCGCGCGTCGACGGCGGCCATTTCTTCGACCAGTTCGGTCGTGCCGTCAATGCTCGGTCCGAGCGCGAGGGTGACCTCGAACGGTCCCTCGTAGTCCTGAGCCAAGAGGCTCTCCACGGCGGCTCTGACGTGCGTCGCCTCGTTGAGTACGGGCATCACATACGACACTCCGGGAGAAAGTCCTGTACCACGTTGGTGCACCTGGCTGGCCAGCCTTCCGGTTATTGGGTAGGACGACCGAGCCTACCAGCCCGGCAAATGGGTGTAGGCCCGGGGCCACACGCGCAATACGCGCCGCCGGCTTGCCGGCGGCGCGTATTGCGCGATCGTGCTGGAATAAAGCAGGAAGGAGCGCGCGGTTAGCTGGAGAGCTCGCCAACCGTGACCGAGACGGTGATCGACTTGCCGTCCCGCACGTAGGTGAGCTCGGCGGTACCGCCAGCGGGAAGTACCCGCACCTGCGCGGTGAGGTCGATCGCATCGGTGATCGGGACGCCGTTGAAGTTGGTGACCACGTCTCCCTCGGCCAGACCGGCCTTCTCGGCAGCCCCACCCGAGGTGGCCTCGGCGATGAGGGCGCCCACCGTGCTGCTGGTGGAGCTCGAGGCGTCTTTGACGCTCGCCCCGAGCAGGCCGTGGGTGGCCGTTCCGTTGGCGATGATCTCATCGGAGATGCGTTTGGCGAAGTTCGACGGGATGGAGAAGCCGACACCGATGCTGCCCGCCGCCGAGGATGCCGTGGTGGTGCCCGCGCTCGCAATGGCGACATTGATGCCGATCAACTCGCCCTGGCCGTTGAGCAGGGCGCCACCGGAGTTACCCGGGTTGATGGCGGCATCCGTTTGGATGACGGGGAGCGCAATGCTGGCGGTGGCCGACTGGGAACCCTGGGATTTTTCACCCTTCTGGTTGGGGAAGTCGAAGAAGAACGGGTTCTGACCCTCCCCCTCGTTGGGCACCGTTTCGTCTGGCGAGGTCGGGGCGGCCGAGCTCGCCACTGTAATGCTGCGGTTGAGGGCGCTGACGATGCCGTCGGTGACCGTGCCGGAGAGACCGAGGGGGGCACCGATGGCGATAGCACTGTCGCCGACGTTAAGCTCGGAAGAGTCCCCCCAGTTGATCGGGGTGAGGCCGCTGGCGTCGGTCAGTTTAATTACGGCGAGGTCGGAGATGGGGTCGGTTCCCACGAGCGTGGCGGTGTACAGCTTGCCGTCATCACTTTTGACCTCGATTTTCACGTCCGACGCTGCACCGTCGAGGGTGACGACGTGCGTGTTGGTGAGAACGTAACCGTCCTCGGTGAGGATGACACCGGAACCGGTACCGCCGGCTGAACCGTTGGCGACGTCAATGGTCACAACGCTCGGCGAGGCCTTGGCGGCGACGGCGGTGATCTGGTTGACGCTCGTGCTGTCGTTGACCACGACGTTGCTGGGGCCGTCAGCCTGGCTGACCGGTACGCCGTTGTTCTGGTTGCTCATCATGAGGGCGGTGATGCCAGCTCCGGACGATCCGCCGACGAGGGCGCCGATGGCGAGCGCGGCGATCAGTGCCACGCTGCCCTTTCGTCGACCGGGTTCCCTGGTCTTGGTGGCGGCGAAGGGCTGCCCGGGGTGGGCATCCGTTGGGTAAGGGGGGTACGTGTTCGCAGTGGCGTAGGTCTGCGGCGCGACACTCGGTGCGTGGGCGGACGTCGATGCTGTGGGGGTCTCGATCGGGCGACCGAAGGCATCCGTCGGGTAGGCGGCGGTCTGCGCCTGGTCTGCCGCTGATGAGGTTGGCATGGCCGGTGCGTTCACGACCGGTACGGCGTCGACGGGCGGTGCATCGACGGGCTGTGCATCGACGTTTAGTTCATCGACGCTGTGGGCATCGACGCTGTGTGCATCGACGCTGTGTGCGGGCGATGCCGGCGGAGCGATCGGTGCGGTTGGTGCGGCCGGCGGGGTGGCCGGCGACGTGGGTGGGGTTGCCTCGCCGGACTCGTCCACGGCGAAAGCGGCGGCATCATCAGCCGGATCGGGGGTGGTGCTGGAATCCTTGGTGTTATCGGTCATCGGGTGCTCCTTCCAAGCGTTGTTAGCTTTGCGCCCGAACCTGAACGTTCAGTATGTACGCCCTGAGAGCATTCAATGATCGAGCCGAGACCTTGCCGAGGCGATAGTTTGGAACCCATGCAGGACTCATCACAGGCAGAACAGACACGCACCATTTCCGGCGCCTGGCGACGCACCGCGCGCGGAGCAGGGCTGCTCGCCGAGGATGGCAGCGTCGCGGCGAGCATCTTCGCGGAGATGAGCGCGCTCGCCCTGCGTACCAGTGCAATCAACCTCGGCCAGGGCTTTCCGGACGAAGACGGACCGGCCCTGGTGCTCGAAGCGGCCCGCCAGGCGATCAGCAATGGGATGAACCAGTACCCGCCCGGGCGCGGCCAACCGGTATTACTCGACGCGATCTCCCGGCACCAGCAACGTTTCTACGGCCTGACCGTTGATCCGGGCAGCGAAATCCTGGTCACTGCCGGCGCAACGGAGGCCCTCGCGGCCACGATTCTGGCGTTGTTAGAACCGGGCGACGAGGTCGTCACCTTCGAACCGTTCTACGATGCCTACGGCGGACTGATCGGCCTGGGCGGCGGCATTCATCGCACCGTGCCGCTGCAGGCCCCGGACTTTCAGCCCGACCTCGACGCGCTGCGTGCCGCCGTCACCGACCGCACCCGGCTGATCATCGTGAACGATCCCCACAATCCCACAGGCGCAGTTTTTCCCTTGGCCACCCTCGAGCTGATCGTGGAGCTCGCCCACCGGCACGACGCGATCATCGTCACCGACGAGGTGTACGAACACCTCACCTTCGGGGCGCCGCACATTCCCATCGCGACGCTGCCGGGAGCGAGGGAGCGCACCGTTACCATCTCCTCGGGCGGAAAGACGTTCAGCCTCACCGGCTGGAAGGTCGGCTGGCTGAGCGCACCCGCCGCCATCGTCACGGCGATTCTCGCGGTTAAACAGTTTCTCACCTATGTGAACGCTGCCCCTTTTCAGCCGGCCATCGCCGTGGGGCTCGACCTGCCCGACGCATACTTTGCCAAAATCGCCGCGGAGATGCAGCACAAACGCAACGTGCTCGCGACCGGGCTGCAGGCAGCGGGCTTCGACATCAGCTTGCCGCAGGGCTCGTACTTCATCGTGGCGGATGCGACCCCACTCGGCTATTCGGACGGCGCGGACCTCTGTCGTCGGCTGCCGGAGCTGGCGGGCGTGGTCGCGGTGCCCGTCACCGCGTTCTGCTCCCCCACCCACCGTTTGGAATACGCACCGTTGGTGCGGTTCGCCTACTGCAAGAAGGAAAGCCTCCTGGAACAGGCCTCGGCCCAGCTGGCGGCTCTGTCCCACCGCTGACCGCATTCTCACAGGCAGGGTCGATGCGTAACTCCTGCAATTTCTGCGTCAAAGCGTTCTCAACCCCGTAATTACGCGGAATTTTCGCCGAAGGCCTACGAATTGCAGGAGTTAGGCACCCCGGTGAGGTGGGTAGAGCCGGTTACGACGCCAGAGCGGGATAGTCGGTGTAGCCCCGGGCACCGTCGCCGTAGTAGGTGAGCGGGTTGGGCTCGTTCACCGGCAGATTTTCGCGCCAGCGACGCACCAGGTCGGGGTTGGCGATGGCGGCCCGACCGACGACCACGGCGTCGGCGACGTCGTCCCGCACGAGGTCCAGGGCCTCGTCGCGCGCGGTGATGGCAGCGAATCCGCTGTTGACCAGGAAGACCCCACCGAACCGGGTGCGCAGATTTTGCACGAAGTCGCCGCGCGGGTCGGCGTGCAGCACGCTCAGGTAGGCCAGTCCGAGCGAGGCCAGCCCGTCCACGAGGGCGCCATAGGTTGCAGCGAGGTCGGCGGCATCCGCTTCGAGCGCGTCCTGGATATTGTGCTCTGGTGAGATGCGCAGCCCCACCTTGTCAGCGCCGATCGCCTGGGTAACGGCGGTCGCCACGTCGATGACGAACCGGGCACGGTTGGCGGGCGAACCGCCCCACGCGTCCTCCCGGACGTTCGAGGCAGGAGACAGGAACTCGTGCAGCAGGTAGCCGTTGGCTCCGTGCAGCTCGACGCCGTCGAATCCGGCGGCGATGGCGTTCTGGGATGCGAGCACGAACTCGGCGATAATGCCGGGCAGTTCGTCTTCGCGCAGCGCGTGCGGCACCGGATAGTCCTGCTTGCCGTCGTAGGTGCGGGTAGTTCCGCTGATGGCGATGGCGCTCGGTGCGACGACCGGGAAGCCACCGGTGGTGGCCTCGTGGGTGACGCGACCGGCGTGCATGATCTGGGCGACGATGCGACCCCCGGCGGCGTGCACCGAGTCGGTCACGGCCTTCCAGCCCGCCAGCTGTTCGGGCTCGACGAGTCCGGGCTGGCCGGGAAACCCCTGGCCGGCGTGGCTCGGGTAGGTGCCTTCGCTGACGATCAGGCCGAGCGAGGCGCGCTGCGTATAGTGCAGGGCCACGAGTTCACCGGGAACACCGGACTGGCCAGAGCGGATGCGAGTCAGCGGCGCCATAACGAGACGGTTGGGGAGTTCGAGATCGCCCAGGTGCAGCGGGGAAAACAGTTTCACGGGCACTTCTTTCTCAAAAATCAGTCGGTCAGTCAGACCAAACACGTTCGCGTGGGAGGCAACAGATTTCTGCGCTTCCACAGGCGGCAACGGACAGGAGTCGTGCGATATTCCTGCCTGCCAATCGGCTGCGCGTTTGTCGCCGCGTCCGAATCCCCTTCGAGCGGGTCGGCGAGCAATCCGCTGCGGCGGCGGCACCGAACTACAGACATGAGCATTCTGATGACCCGACCAGCGATCCGAAACCGCTCGACCCAGGACAGTTCCTCAAGCAGGGCTGTGACGTCCATCGGCGCACCGGACTCTCCGAAGCCGGTTCCAACCCCTCCCCGGCCGAAGCCCGCCCCGCCCGCGACCGTGCTGGGCTACAGTCCGTTTCCCATCGATGTTGACGCCCGTCAGTTTGGGCTGACCACGAGTACCATGCGCCTGAAGGGTGGAACGGTGCTGGTGCGCCACGGCCGCCGCAGCGACAGCTCGACCGCGACCATATTGTTGCACGGCGCCGCCGGGTCCTGGACGACATGGACTCCCCTCCTGCAGGCCGGCGATGCGACCGCCCGCGAGCTGACCGATCTCATCATTCCCGACCTGCCGGGCTGGGGCGATTCGCCCGCGCCGGCTGACGCGTCGAAACTCGGCGTCGAATCGATGGCCGAGCTGGTTGCCGATCTGGCCCGCTCGCTCGGCTACGAGCGCTGGAACGTGGTGGGTCATTCGATGGGCGGGTTCATCGCGCTGCAGCTGGCGGCGAGCGAAACGCGCGCCACGGCATCCGTCGGGCTGGTCTCGGCCACGTCGTTCTCGATCATCGACAGCGTTCGTCATCCGATCCGCCGGTTCGCGGTACTGCCCGCATTCACGGCGCTGCTGCTGACTATGCGCATTTTGCGCGTCGCCGGCCCGATCGGCCGCGGTCTGGTGCGGGCCGTCGCGGGTCTCGGTCTGCTGCGCCGGCTGGTCAGTCCTCTGTTCAGCCGGCCGAGCGCCATCGACGCCACCGTGGTCGCCGCGCTCGGCACCGAGGTGCGCCCGGTCGGCTTCGTCCTGGCAGCTGACCGTGCCGGCAGCTACGACGCGGCGACCACCTGGGCTCAGATCCGCTGCCCGGTGCGTTCGGTGCACGGGGACCAGGACGTGTTCGTCACCGCCGCCGACGACGAGCGGATGCTCGCGGCGATCTCGACCTGTCGAATCAGTACCATTCCAGGGGCGGGTCACTTCAGTCAGATCGAACGCCCGTTGGAAGTGCTGATCCGGCTTGAATTCGCCGCTCCCCTGCCGAATACTTGCGCCGAGCACGTGCTGGGTACTTGCTAAAATCCTTGTATTTGTCCCCCGAACGGAGGACAGTGGGTAGCAGTACCCGGTTCCACGCAAAAGTGCACCCTTCGCTTTCATTCGTTCCGGACTCAGTGTTTTCGCTCAGCGCAACCGTTCGCAATGAAATGGAAGTGGCAATCATGGGTTCTCTCACGTACGACCGCGTCGTCGTGGAATTTGAAGACCGAATGCTGGCCCACCTGCAACTCGTCATCATTCAAAAGCTGCGTCGCGGCGAGAGCTTTCTGCTTTCTTGGCGCGACGCCGCCGTGGTCGGCGATGGCCGAAGCTCAGCGTGGCTGCACCCGGCCATTCCGCTGTATTTCAAGTTCGCTGGCGGCCACGCGCCGACCATCAATGCGAACTGGGTCGCCCAGCTCACCCGCTCCGCCAACAGCTCTCAGGGGCTCGTCGTCACCGCCGAGGAGAGCGCCTCGTTCGACGCGAATCTGCCGCCCAAAGTGGAACCGGCCATCGGTATCCGATCGGCCGCACAGACGCGCGCGACCAAGGCGAGCGTCACCGAGCGCTAGCCGGTTCGAGGTACTACCGGTTCGAGCTCTGGCCGGATCAGCGTGGAACGACGGCGAACCGCCGAAGCGCGAGGGCCGGGTTGATCGCGCGCACCGCGGCGACGCGAGCCGGCGCCAGGAACGCTACCGCGACATCCGCTGTCTCGCCGAGGCTGGCCACAGCAACCCCCATCGGGTCGATGATAAGGCTGCTACCGACGCCGATCGGCGGGGTGTGATCGGCCGCGGCCACGAATACGGTGTTTTCCAGGGCCCGGGCGGTCAGCAGTGTGCGCCAGTGCTGTTCCTTAAGTGGGCCACGCACCCATTCGGACGGCACAAGCACGAGGGTGGCTCCGGCATCGACGAGCCGGCGGGTGACTTCGGGAAAGCGGATGTCGTAGCAGGTCTGCAGCCCCACCCGGAGGCCGCCGACGGCGAAGGTTTCGGGGTCGGTCACCGAGCCGGGCAGCACCCACTCCGATTCGCGGTCGCCGAACGCGTCGTAAAGGTGCAGTTTGCGATAGGTCGCCACGAGCTGACCGGCCGGATCGACGGCGACGATGGTGTTCGAGAACCGAGTCGGATCTTCGCACGTTTCGAGCATGCCGGCCACGATGTGCACTCCGAGCTCCGCGGCGAGTTCGGCGAGCGCCGTCACGAACTCTCCATCGAGCCCTTCGGCTGCGGCGACAAACGCCGGCCCGAGTTTCGGTTCGAAGAACGCAGAATACTCGGGGAAGACCACGAGCCGGGCCCCGCGAGCGACGGCCGTGGTAGCCAGCTGTCGCATTACGGCGCGATTGTGCGCCCGGTCAATGCTCGGGGCAAACTGGGCGACGGCCACGCCGACTTCGTCTGTGCGGTGCGGGTCAACGACGGGAGTCATGACGAAAGCCTAACTGGCCGCCCGATGCCGGAGCCGATCGGCGACCGGATTGGTGTTTGCAGGCAACTCCGGGGGTTTCGAAGGCTCGCGTTAACCAATGCTGGGTAGGTTTGAACTGTGACCTCCGTTCTCGCTTCGCGCTTCGCCGCCCCCGTCGCGCAGCGGCGACGCAGTTCGTGGGGCCTGACACCGGGGCGGTCGGCCGGGATGGTCGGCCTTGTGGCCTTCCTGGTCTCCTTCGCGTGGTCCTGGCAGCCGTCCTTCTGGGGCGATGAGGCTGCGAGCATCATGTCGGCCGAGCGATCATTCCCCTCACTGTTCGGCCTGCTCGAGAACGTCGATGCCGTCCACGGCTTGTACTACCTGTTTCTGCACGGCTGGATCGGCCTGTTCGGTGCCTCCGAAGTCGCCACCCGCCTGCCGAGCGCGATCGCGATCGGCATCGCCGCGTCCGGGACCGTCGTTCTGGCGCGGTTCTTCATGGGAACGCGGGTGGCTATTGGCGGCGGACTGATCTTCGCCCTGATTCCCCGGGTCACCTACATGGGCGCCGAGGCGCGATCCACCGCCATCGCGACGGCCATCGGGGTCTGGCTCACCGTGCTGCTCGTGAACACGCTGCGGAGCGGCGCCGCCTCTCGCCGCCGACAGATCGGGCTGTGGCTGGGCTATTCCGTTCTGCTCGCCATCGGAATCTATGTCTTCCTGTTCCTGGCACTGCTGCTTCCGGTGCACGCGGTGGTGGTCTTGCTGGCAGCACGCCGGCATCCGCTGTGGCGCAGCGTCTCCGCCTGGCTGGGGGCTAGCGCCCTCGGGCTGCTGCTGTCCACCCCGATCATTCTGGTCGGATCGTCGCAGCGCGAACAGATCGCGTTCATCGGACGGCGCCCGACGGTCACGGTGACCGAGGCAGCAGTGATGCAATGGTTTGACACCATTCCGGTGGCGATCATGGCCTGGTCGCTCATTATTGTGGCCGTTCTCGTCGTGTTCCTGCGACGCCCCGGCACGCATCGCGTCGGCTTGCCCGGTCGCGCCGCACTGACGTTTTTTCTTTCCTGGCTGGTGGTACCGAGCGCCATTCTGCTGATCGGCACCCAGGTGGTCACCCCGATGTACTCCCTGCGTTACCTCTCCCTGTGCGCGCCGGCGGTGGGCATCGTGATGGCCGTTGGCGTGGCCGCGCTCGCCACGAATTGGCTGCGCACCCTCGCGGTTGCGGCGCTCGTGGTGGTGATCATGCCGGCTTACTTGGTGCAGCGCGGTGACTTCGGCAAGAACGAGGGAAGCGACTGGCGGCAGGTCGCCAACGTCATCGCGGCCAGAGCAACGCCCGGTGACGGTGTCGTGTTCGACCAGAGCGTGCGCCCCTCGCGGGTGCCGCGGCTGGCCATGCACGTGTACCCCGACGCGTTCGTCGGCCTGCAGGACGTGACACTGACCCGGTCGTACGCCGAGACGGGGTGGCTCTGGGACGACGTCGCCCCGCTGAGTGACGTGCTGCCAGCGGTCGCCGGGCTCGACCGAATCTGGCTGCTGCAATACTCAGGCAGTGGAGAATCGCGCCGTGAAACGGATGTCCAGACGCTCACGCTCCAGGGATTCCACGTCGCCGAGGCGACACTGGTCAATCGCACCCGCATCATTGAAATGACGAGGTAACCCCATGCCCATTCCCGCGCCAACCACCTTGGTACTGGTACCGACTTACAACGAGTCCGAAAACATCGCATCGATCGTGAAGCGGCTGCGCTCCAGTGTGCCCGCGGTACACATTCTGGTCGTCGACGACGCCTCCCCCGACGGTACGGGCCCTCTCGCCGATGCCATCGCGGCACAGGATTCGAGCGTTCACGTGCTGCACCGCAGCGAGAAAACCGGCCTCGGCGCGGCCTATCTCGACGGATTCGGCTGGGGCCTGAGTCGGGGTTACACCCAGCTGGTGCAACTCGACGCTGACGGCTCGCACCTGCCGGAGCAACTCGCGAGCCTGCTGGCGGCTGCCGCCACGGCCGACGTGGTGATGGGGTCTCGCTGGGTGCCGGGCGGGGCCATTGAGAATTGGCCCTGGCATCGCCGCGCGCTGTCCCGCGGCGGATCGCTGTATTCCCGCCTGCTGCTGCGGCTGCCGCAACGGGACGCCACCGGCGGCTACCGGGTCTACTCGGCCCACGCGCTCGAGCGCATGGACCTCTCAAGCGTGGACAGCCTCGGCTACTGCTTTCAAATTGAGATGCTGCTGCACGCCGTGCGCGCTGATCTGCGCGTCGTCGAGGTACCGATCACCTTCGTCGAGCGGGTACGCGGGTCGTCCAAGATGAGTCCCCGCATCGCGGTCGAAGCGATGGCTCGAGTGACGCTGTGGGGTGTCACAGGAATGGGCATCAGCCGGGCTGGCGCCCGTGCGGCCGCTGCGCGCGAGGCATAAACGGTTTTCGTCATAATCGGTGTTTGAGTCATTTTGACTATATGATGGATCCAGCAGTTAAAGTCACCTCGACCTTTACGACTGGATTCCCGTGCTGGACCACCACCTGACCGAGCAGAGCCCGCTCGAACGCGGCAGCGCTCAGACGACCCTGGCCGTTTCGACCGTGATCTTCGCCCTGCGCCCCGACGACGCGTCGCTGCTCAAGACTCTCTGGCTGCCGCTGGTGCGCCGCACCCGCAACCCTTTTCTCGGTCTCTGGGCCCTGCCAGGCGGCTGGTTGCCGGCCGACGAGGAACTCGCATCAGCCGCCGCGCGCACCCTGCGGGAAACGACCGACCTCTCCCCGCGCTACCTCGAGCAGCTCTACACCTTCGGCGGCATCGATCGCTCCCCCGGCGCGCGCGTGGTCTCGGTGGTGTACTGGGCGCTGGTGCGTTCGGAGGTCGCAGAGCGAGCATCCGTAGGTGAGAACGTGCGCTGGTTCGCGGCCGACGCGCTGCCGCCGCTCGCCTTCGACCACAACCGCGTCGTGGAATACGCCCTCTGGCGGCTGCGCACCAAGGTGGAGTATGCCCGCATCGCGCACGCCTTTCTCGGTGACACGTTCACGCTCGCCCAACTGCGCGAGGTGCACGAGGCCGTGCTTCAGAAAGCCCTCGACCCGGCCAATTTTCGCCGGTCGATCGAGGCGTCTGGCAGCGTGATCAGCACCGATCAGCACGTGGCAGGGGCCCGGCATCGGCCGGCGCGGCTCTATCGGTATGACGATCGGGCCAGCGAGCACGACCCGCCCTGGCCGACGCTCTAACCCACTTTCTTCCTTCTCACCATCTCTCTCAAGGAGCACGGCCATGACGATTCCCTCGGTCGAGACCACCATCCGTCTCATCGGTACCGGCAAAGCCGCCGGCAGCACGTGCAGTCCCGATCTGGCGACCGCGCCGTGGGAATTCGACGCCGGCACCCCCGGCTACGGCCCGGGTTCGTCGATGGGCGACGTGATTCCGGCCGGGTCGCCCCGTCAGGGCGCGCTCCCGGAGCGCTACCGCACCGCCTCGCCGGAGGAGCTCAGCGCCCGCATCGTCGAGGCCAAGAACGTGCTCGGTGACTCGGTGGTCATACTCGGGCACTTCTACCAGCGCGACGAAGTGCTGCGGCACGCGGATTTCGTGGGCGACAGCTTTCAACTCGCCCAGGCCACCCAGAGCCGCCCCGACGCTGCCGCGATCGTGTTCTGCGGCGTGCACTTCATGGCCGAAACCGCAGACCTGCTCTCCGGGCCCGAGCAGGCCGTCATCCTGCCCAACCTGGCCGCCGGCTGCTCGATGGCCGACATGGCCGACATCGACTCGGTCACCGAATGCTGGGAACAGCTCGAAGCGCTGTACGGTACCCAAGCGGATGCCTCCGGCCGGGTTCCGGTGATTCCGGTCACCTACATGAATTCCTCCGCCGCGCTCAAGGGCTTCTGCGGCGAGCATGGCGGCATCGTCTGCACCTCTTCTAACGCGAGGGCCGTGCTGGAGTGGGCGTTCGAACGCGGTCAGCGGGTGCTGTTCTTTCCCGACCAGCACCTCGGTCGGAACACGGCCAAGGCCATGGGCGTTCCGCTCGAAGCCATGCCGATGTGGAACCCGACCAAGCCGCTCGGCGGCAATTCAGCGCAGCAACTCGATGCCGCCCGGGTCGTGCTCTGGCACGGGTTCTGCAGCGTGCACCGCCGCTTCACCGTGCCGCAGATCGACACCGCTCGTGCCGAATACCCGGGCGTGCGGGTCTTGGTGCACCCGGAATGCCCGATGGAGGTCGTCGACGCTGCCGACTCGGCCGGGTCGACGGACTTCATCGCCAAGGCGATCGCGGCCGCTCCGGCCGGCACGACCTTCGCCATCGGCACCGAGATCAACCTCGTGAACCGCCTCGCCGCCCAGCACCCCGAGCACGAGATCTTCTGCCTCGATCCGGTGATCTGCCCCTGCTCGACCATGTACCGCATCCACGCCGGCTACCTGGCCTGGGTGCTCGAAGCCCTCGTCGGCGGCGGTGAAGCACCGTCCCAGGTGCTCAACCAGATCACCGTGTCGGCCGATGTCGCTGGGCATGCCCGGGTTGCCCTCGAGCGGATGCTGGCGGCCCGGCCACCGGTGCTGGTCGGCGCCTGACATGGCCGCGATCCTCGTCATCGGCAGCGGTCTCGGCGGTCTGCTCGCCGCGGTGCGGGCAGCGGATGCCGGCCACCGCGTCGTGCTCGTCACCAAGTCGGTGCTGCCAGAGAGCAATACCCGCTATGCGCAGGGCGGCATTGCCGCTGCCCTGTTCCGTGATGACTCCGTCGACGCGCACGAGCTCGATACCCTGCGCGCCGGCGCGGGCCTGTGCGATCCGGCCGCCGTTCGGGTGCTCTGCGAGGAGGGACCGGCGCGAGTGCGCGATCTCATCCGCTTTGGCGTGGACTTCGACCGCGACGAATCCGGCGTGGCCCGCGGGCTGGAAGCCGCCCACTCCCGCTCGCGGGTCGTGCACGCCGGCGGCGACGCCACCGGGGCTGCGGTCGAAGCTGCGCTCGTGGCGACCGTGCGACGCCGAGCCGCCATCGACGTGCAGGAGCACACCATGCTGGTCGACCTGCTGGTCGACGACGACGGCGCGGTGAGCGGCGCCCGGGTACTCGGCCCCGACGGCGTGCAGCGCTCACTCGAAGCCGACGCCGTGATTCTCGCCACCGGCGGCGCCGGCGCCCTCTTCACGCACACCACCAATCCTTCGGTCGCCACCGGGGATGGGGTGGCGGCGGCGTGGCGGGCCGGGGCATCCGTTGCCGATCTGGAGTTTTACCAGTTCCACCCGACCGCCCTCGCTGTGCCCGGCACACCCCTGGTCTCGGAGGCGGTGCGCGGCGAAGGCGCCGTCCTCAGAAACCAGCTCGGCGAGCGCTTCATGCTGGCTGAGCACCCCGACGCCGAACTCGCCCCGCGCGACGTCGTGGCCCGGGCGATCGCCCGCCAGATGGAACGGCAGGGCGGCGCCCCGGTGCTGCTCGACGCGACCGCGCTCGGCCGCGAGCTGCTCGAAACCCGATTCCCCACCATCACTGCCGCCTGTCGGGCAGCCAAACTTGACTGGGCCGTCCAAGCCATTCCGGTAGCGCCGGCCGCGCACTACTCGATGGGCGGCGTCGAAACGGATGCCTGGGCTCGCACCACCCTGCCCGGCCTGTTCGCCGTCGGCGAGGTTGCTCGCACCGGGGCACACGGCGCCAATCGACTCGCCTCCAACTCGCTGCTCGAGGCGGCCGTGTTCGCCGACCGCGCCGTGCGCGCGCTCGGGCAGCCCTGGCCGACCGGCGCGTTCCTTCCTCCCATGGACCCCCAGGCCGACAACGAGACCCACTGGGCCAATCGCCTTCATCCCCTGGTCGAAATCTCGACCAGCTCGATGCACGGCTTGCCCAGCGAGACCGCCATCGGGTTACCGTCGGGCGATCCCGGCACGCCGATCGACCGCTCCACGTTGCGGCAGCTGCTCTGGGACTTCGTCGGCGTGCACCGCTCCGGCGCCGGGCTGGCCCACGCCGCCGCCGCCCTCGCGGAGTGGACCGCGCCGTCGGCGACGAGCGTTTCGGTCGCGGCCCTCGAAGATCGCAACCTGCTGGGCCTCGGCCGGCTGCTGGTTGCCGCAGCGTTGGCACGCGAAGAGTCCAGGGGCGCCCACTACCGTTCGGACTTTCCCCACCCCCGGCCCGAACTGGCCCGCTCAGTCTCGCAGGCACACTCACCATCCCTCGAACTCGTTCCGACCCAGGAGGCCATCGCATGCTGACCGACCACTCCATCACCGTTGTTGTGCAGGCAGCCCTCGACGAGGACGCCCCCTGGGGCGATCTCACGTCGGCCGTGCTCATTCCCGCCGACGCCGTCGCGACGGCCAAGCTTGAAGCACGCGAACCCGGCGTATTCAGCGGCAGCGCCGTGTTCGCCGCAGCCTTCGCCCTCACCGACCCCCGCATCGAAGTGCACCAATTCTTCGCCGACGGTGACCCGTTCGACGCCGGCGCCACCCTGGCGGAGGTGACGGGCCCGGCCCGCGGCATCCTGCAGGCGGAGCGTATCGGCCTGAACTTCGTGCAGCGGATGAGCGGAATCGCCACCCTGACCGCCCGGTACGTCGCCGAGACGGCTGGCACCAGGGCCCGCATCGTCGACACTCGCAAGACCACCCCCGGCCTGCGAGCCCTGGAGCGCCAGGCCGTGCGCGATGGCGGCGGCCACAACCACCGATTCAGCCTCTCCGACACCGTGATGGCCAAAGACAACCATCTCGCCGTGCTCGCCGCCGGCCCGCTCGGCCTCACCGAGGCGCTGCGCGCGGTACGTGCGAAGCTCTCGCACACCACGCATTTCGAGGTGGAGGTCGACCGCATCGACCAGATCGAAGACGTGCTCGCGGCGGGCATCGACACGATCATGCTCGACAATTTCAGCCCGGAAGACCTTCGTACCGGCGTCACGCTGGTCGCCGGGCGCGCGATCGTCGAGGCTAGTGGCGGCGTGTCGCTGGCGACGGTGCGCGAGATTGCGGCATCCGGTGTCGATGTCATCTCGGTCGGGGCGCTCACGCACAGCGTGCACTCGCTCGACCTCGGCCTTGACGTGGCCATTCGGGTGAACACGCCGGCAGGGTTTGCTCTCTGACCCATGATTTATCTGGACAACGCCGCGACCACCCCGGTGCGCCGCGAAGCCCTCGCGGCGATGTGGCCGCATCTCACGAGCGGCTTCGGCAATCCATCGAGCCACCATCAGGTCGGTGAGGCGGCTGCCGCCGCGCTGTTGGAGGCGCGCCGCAGCGTCGCCCGCTCGCTCGGCTGCCGGCCCGGCGAAGTGACGTTCACGAGCGGCGGCACCGAAAGCGACAATCTCGCGATCAAGGGCGTTGCCCTCGGCAACCCTCGCGGCCGCCACGTCGTCACGACTCCGATCGAGCACGAGGCGGTACTGGAATCGTGCGACTACCTGCGACGGTTACACGGTTTCGAGATCACCCTGCTGCCAGTGGATGCCGCCGGCCGCGTCGACCCCGCCGACCTCGCCAGCGCACTCCGCCCCGACACGACCCTGGTCTCGGTGAACTACGCCAACAACGAGGTCGGCACCGTGCAACCGATCGCTGAACTGGCCACCGTGGCCCGCTCCGCTGGTGTGCCGTTCCACACCGACGCGGTGCAGGCCGGTGGCTGGCTCGACCTCAACGTGACGACGCTCGGCGTCGACGCACTGAGTCTCTCCGGCCATAAACTCGGCGCTCCCCCCGGCATCGGCGCCGTGTTTCTGCGCGGGCGCCTACCGATTGAACCGCTGCTGCACGGCGGCGGCCAGGAGCGCGGCAAACGCAGCGGAACCGAGAACGTCGCCGGAGCGGTCGCGCTGGCCGTCGCCCTGCGCCTGGCCGGTGAGGAACGCGCACTCGCCGCCGCCCGCACCAGCAGTCTTCGCGACGAGTTCATCACCACCGTGCTGCGCGACACTCCCTCGGCACGGCTCACCGGGCACCCCGCAGAACGCCTGCCCGGCACGGCGTCGTTTGTGTTCCCCGGCACGAGCGGCGAGGCTGTGTTGCTCGAGCTCGAGCAGCGCGGCATTGTCTGTTCGAGTGGGTCCGCCTGCGCGGCCGGCAGCAGCGACCCCTCGCACGTGCTCACCGCCATGGGCCTGTCGGCCGAGGTGGCTCAGACGGCGGTGCGGTTCACGCTGGGCGCTGGCACGAGCGCGGCGGAGGCGGCCGAGGCCGCAGCATCCGTTCAGGGCGCCGTCGCCGCGGTCGCCCGCCTCGGTGCCTGAGACCTTTTCGTGCGACGTCACCAGCGTCGAGCATTAGCCATTTAGAGCCAGCGCGGCGCCGACGGAATCAGTGACTCCTCTGAAGAAATGCCCCACGTCGTGCGTCCCGTCGCCCAGCCTGTGAGGTCGGCGAGACTCCCGGAGACAACGCTCGCAGCATCGTCATCACCGATGCTCGTCGCGTAGGGCGCAGCAACGTTCATGCGGATGCTGCTCGCCGGCCAGGACCCGGCCACGTCGCCCAGCGTGCGCCGCAGCATCCGTTCTGGCAGGGCGTCGAACCCCGCACCGACATTCAGGTCGACGCCGTGCACCCAGAGTTCGCGGGTGCGCATCCAGAGCGTAGCGGATGCCGGCACCACGCGACCCTGCCCGCCACGCACCTCCGCCGACCAGCTAGCCGTGGGCAGAGCCAGCCAGGCGCTGGTGAGCGCGGCCGCTTCGGTGTGGAACAGCGCCCGCAGCACCTTCGGGGCCACGAGCGCGGTCTCGGCGATTTCACGGTCACGCACCTCACGCGACTCATACATGGGGTTCTCGACTCCGGTCGCCGCCCAGTTCACCAGGCGCCCGACGGCGAGAGCATTCTGGGCCAGGTGCGCCACGACGTGGCGCCGAGTCCAGTCCGGGAGCAGCGAATCGCCGTCGAGATCGGCGTCAGAGAGCGTGTCGAGCAGGTCGGCCACAAACGTGGTGGCTGCTCGCGCATCGGCCAGCTCGGCGTCGATGGAAATGGTCGCGTCATTGCTCATGACGACAACGCTACGGCACCCGACCTTGGTCGCTGAACCTCCCGAAGCGCCACCACTTCCACCTTCCGGGACTCCGACATGCCACATCCCGACACCACAAACACCACGACCCCGGCCGTCACCACCGCCAGCACGGCACGACAATTGAATTGCATCATTCCACCTCAGACAGATCCACCGACGAGATCTTCTCTGCAGGTAACGCCGCGTGTCGTCTCGACACGCTTGCGGCTTGTAGCTCCACCCGGTTTGCCCGGTCACGGCCACGGCCGATACTCGGAGTATTAAAGAAGTACTGCTTTCGGAGAAGGGCGCACAGGATCAACGCTGCGGTATCTACCGGTGCAGTACTAGTTCACATCCGTGATCATCCCATGTTCTCGCATCGCAACGCGGCGAACCGGCTGGCCGGCGCTGTCGCAATTGGGGATGGGCTCCACGCGTAAGCGCCCCGCGCGGCGCCAGAACCTGCAGGTGAAGCGCCGGCGTGGCAATCGGTGTCGGCTCCTCGCACGAACAATCCCGAACGGTGACCAAAACGTTCGAGCAGCAGTTCCGACAGAGATGATTCCGCAACCATATCGGCCACACGACGGCTCGAATGTCGAACCCCCGGGAACCTCGTCCAGCACGGTCCGATTCAATCACTATTGGCTTGACGGTCGGTCCAAAGTGGCCGGACTCAGCACGGCTCGTGTCAACACGATTAGATGGGGTGATGAATGCAAATTATCGGTTCTCATCCGACGTTGCCGAGATCGACCGTGACCAGGTGCACCGTTGGATCAGCGAGCAGACCTACTGGGCGCCCGAACGATCACGCTCACGGCAAGACGCAGCGATCGACGGATCACGCAATTACGGCGTCTATGACAGCGTGTCCAACAGACAGGTCGCCTACGCGCGCGTCATCACCGACGGCGTCACGTTTGCCTGGCTCTGCGATGTCTTCGTCGACCCTGCGGTTCGCGCTCACGGCATCGGCAAGGCCCTCATCGCGGGCATTCTCGAGGAGTGCGATCCCCTGGAACTAAGGCGCATCGCCCTCTCGACCAACGATGCACACGGCCTGTATTCCAATCTCGGGTTTACCCCTTTGGGCGCCCCAGAGACGTGGATGGAGCGCATCGTCAACCCTGGCGTGTAGCCGAAAGACGACTATCCGCGAGGTGGGATCTGCTCGCGTGTTCTCGACCGATATCGTGGGAAGATGCTTCACCTGACCCCCACGACTCCCTCGGATCTGAAGGACGTGACCGCGTTTCTTAGCGCAGCTGACCTCACTCTCAGCGGGCTTGACTCTCCCTCCGTGGAACTTTGGACCGCACGCGACGCGGAAAGCAGTCGCATCGTGGCCAGCACGGGCTACGAGCGCAGCGACGACAACCACCACGTTCTCATCCGCAGCGTGGCCGTCGACCCGGCCCTTCGAGGTCACGGCATGGGCCTCGAATTAGCACGCTTTGCCCTCGATCGAGCGGCCGACGCGGGAGCCGATCGAGCCTGGCTCTTCAGCCGACGTTCCGGCCCTTTCTGGCAGAAAGTCGGATTCGTTTCCGCAGACAGCAACGAGCTAGCGTTAGCACTCGCATCAACGCATCAGGTGCGGCTCTTTTCTGAAACCGGACAGCTCCAACACGAGGTCGCCTGGAGTCGACTCCTCCAAGGAGGTTGACGCCCAGTTTGCCCTGCAACCTGCCACCCCTGCCCGTAAGGGGAACCGTCATCGGGCACGATTAGGGTCTGCGGAGTCTAATTTAACGATGCCCATTGCCTTCAAACGGGCTTCTCCAAGCCGAGTGCTATGAGTCAGGACGTGAGCATCCAGATGAGCGCGGCGGCGTTGACCAAAGCCGTGATCGCAGGCCCTAGGGTCTTGACGCGATCGGAGATCACGCCACCGATCACGGCATCAAACCCCTGGACCAGAACCACGGCCAGGGCCGCGGCGGCCTCGAAGGCGATCGATGAACTTAATAGGCCAACCACAGCGACGACGATAAGAGCCACGCTTCTTGCCAGCGCATACATTGACGGAAGGCGAGACTCTCGGATTGCGGCGCGCAAGCCGGACACAGCGTACCCGCCGCTCACTAACGAGCTGATGAGTGTCAGAGAGGCGCAGATCCAAAAGGCTGCTGGCATACCGTCAGCTTAGCCAACGGCCGCCCGCGATCGTGCTCGCGCTCGCAAGAACTCACCCAACGCTCAGCGGGCTTATGTCCCAGTCATTGCCTCTGTGAGGGCACGCGTAGTGGTGTTGGGCCGAGGCCTGGCTAAATACTGTTGACGATTTGGAGGAGTAGAGAGTTCAAGGACTGGCTAGAGGTGGGTGCGATTCCTGCTTGTCCGAGGTCGTTGGTGTCAAGGGCTGATTGCCAAGCCTCGTGCACGCGCTTATCGCCGACGCTGGTGAGCTCCACGGGATTTGGTCGACCGCGCTCTCGCAGCGGACTTCGCCTGATCAGTCCCATGTCCTCCATCCCTTGAAGAAGCGGGGCCATGCTCTGTGGCCTGACGAGGGTGGCTCGGGCAAGTTCTGCCTGGGTCATCGTGCCCCCGGCAGCGAGCTGCGCCAACACACCGAACTGCACCGGATTGAGGGAATGACCTTCGAGAGCTTCAGTCATGATGTGGCCGGCACGTCGGGCAGCTCGGATGAGACTCCACATCAAGACGCTGTCGATGTCGTTTTGGCTGATCTGGATACGGTCGGTCACTCCATCATCGTAGGGCGCGTATTGTGAGAAACAGTTATCTGTTTCTCAAAGAATCGAGAATTATGTCCCATCCTGTAGGCCAGAAGATCCTCGTCACGGGGTCGACCGGCGATATCGGACGTCGGTTGGTTGCCCAGCTTTCCCGAGACGGGCACCCCGTCGTCGCGATGTGCCGCAAACCAGAACAGATCGCTGATTTCGAGCAGCACGGCATTGAAGCGGTATTCGGAGATCTAGAGAAACCAGCCAGTATCGCTAAAGCCTTGCAGGCATGCGACCGAATGTTTCTTCTAACTGTTGCAGGGAGAGCGCAGCAGGAGCATGGCCGCCATGGTGTTGAGGCGGCGCAAGCGGCGGGTATTCGACATGTCGTGCACTTATCGACCGGTGACGCGAACCCGAACTCGCCCATCCCCTGGGCCAACGCTCCGGCCCATACGGATGCCGTGTTGAAGCAGCGTTCCGGTTCATGGACGATTCTGCGCCCGAGTGCGTTCATGCAAAATCTGGTGCAGTCAGCGGTACCGATCAAGAAGGGTGTGTTTCCGCAGACCGCCGGGCGGGGGGTATTGGCGTGGATCGACACGGAAGACATTGCCCGTGTAGCGGCGACGGTGCTGACCAACGAGGGACACGAGGGTAAGGAGTATTACCTAACCGGTCCCGAATTGTTGACAATGTCAGATGTCGCGTCGCACCTGACGGCTGTGTTGAACTATCCGGTTCGACACCTTCACCTGCCAGGACCGCTGTTTTTCCTCGCATTGAGAGCGGGCGGACTGGACTCCTGGACCGCCCGGGGTTTGGTGCACCAGTTCATCGACGTCGTCCGCAAAGGACATGACTTCGGGGACCTCATCACGGACACAGTGCACGTCCTGACCGGAACCCCGGCGAGAAGTGTCCGGGAGTACCTGGTGGAGAACCGGGCAGCGTTCGCCCGCTGAGCCCCCACAACATGGCAGTCCCAACTCGACACCGCGGGTCGGTGGCGCGCTCGGGTCCCAGGAAGCCAGGAGCACGATCGCGACCGCAGATAGTCGAGGATTGGGATGGAACGTTCGCTCGGCAGCGTGGCCTCGAGTATTCGACGTTTTCCGATGTGCGCGTCGGCCACATTCCTGCCGCGGCGAAAGCGCGGGCGAGCCGTCCGGTGCTGATGAACTTTGCACTGCTCCGGGACGGCTGCCGTTTGGCGGCGCCGCGGCGCTGCGGCCGTCGCCTGCCTGGCCGGCCTGCTCTTTTGTACTAAGACGCGGTAGTCGCCAAGACGTCTAGTTTCATTATCTTCACTCGGCTGAGTGCGTACACCCCGAAGCCAAAGACTATGGTCGTGACCGAGATGGCAACGCAGTAAACGGCCACCGATCCGTAGCCGGTGGCGGGGTCGAGGAAGGGGTAGGGCACCCAGCCGTCAGTGGCTCCGCGGATCAGGATCACCACTATCCAGATAATCGGGTAGATCAACACCAACCAGAGCTTGCTGTATGGCAGCTTCTTGCGATCGGCGAAGAGTATCCAGTCCAGCAGGGCATAGATCGGGATGATCACGTGCAGGATGTTACTCGACCAGCGAAGGTCGAATGAGCCTGCAAGCGAGGCGCCAGATAGCAGGGTGTTGTAGACCAGCCCAACCAGAACAATGACCGTGGTCGCAGCCGCCCGCAGGAAGACGACCCAGGATGGTTGTGTTTTACGTCTGAGGATGAAGTAAGCCGAGGCGAAGAAAGCGACCATCAGGATGATGTTGCTTTGAGTTGTGAAGTATCCGAAGAAGTTGAAAAAATTGATCGGACCCCGCGCGGCGCTGTAGACGAACTGGCCAATGACCGCGATGACAATCGCGACCCCGGCCGCCAGGCGCAATAGACCGGGAAGTTGCTTCACTGTGGTTAGCCAATCTGAGTAGGGCCGCGACGCCTCGTCCCACCGCTGCAGGTCACGGTATCAAAAGCGTAGTTTATGAACATTACCGTTTAGCTCATTGAATGTCGTTGCTCCAGGCGGGACAATTCGACCAAGGTGAAAAACTCTCCCGTAAATGCGATTTACGGATATATTCACGACCAGGCCCGCGACGACCGGCAAGCGGCAATTGAGGCGCCTCCGAAGGTGTGGTCGAGGGAAGTTTTGGGCCCTGATCATCCGCTCGTAAGCCGGACCACCAGCGGAAACGTCCCCGTGGAGATTGGAATGTGCCGCCAGCCTGAGCACACTTGTGGCGCTTACCTTGCCCGTAAGGAAATCCCGCTTATAAGCGTCATACGGGACCACCCTTGGGAGCTCTGACTGTCGGACAACCCTGGGGATACAAGATGTCTCACTCGCGATCAGCACCTGACGAAATCAGTCTTGTGCCGCGTTCGCGGGCGCGCTCCGAGGCGCCAAAACCTGCAGGTGCAGCGCGGGCGTAGCAATCGGCGCCGGCTCCTCCGGTTCGATGTAGTGTTTCTTCGCGATCTTGGGGCTGTTCCCGAGAACCTCGGCAGCGGTCTCCGCGCCGGTCGCACGGGCAATCACAGTGCCGGCGGTACGCCTGAAAGTATGCGGCGTGACTTTCAAATCAGAGAGCCCGGCGTCGGCGAGCATTTTGCGCAAAGTTCGCCGCACGTTGTAGGGCGACAGCGGTGTCCCGACCCGAGTGAAGAAGACCAGGTGGTCGTCGTGCTCGTCCTCAAGGAGGGCGAGTCGAGGTCGCAATACGTCGGCCGTGAAATCTGGCACCTGCAGTGTTCGAGTCGATGATGATGTTTTTGGGTGGTCTTGGCGGTAGACCGATTTTCCCTTGATAACCACCCGGGTGCCCGCGACGGTCACCTGCATGGGAACCACCGTGTCGTCGATGTCTCGTTTGCGCAGGGCGAGCGCCTCTCCAATGCGGTCGCTGGTGCCGAGCATCACCTCGATCACGTCCTTGACCTGACTATCGGGCCGCGGTCCGCTGACGGCAGGCCCGCTCCGCCACGACGACACCGCCTGCCGCACCTCGTGCAAATGATCGAGATTGAGCGCGACCGGCTTGCTCGTCGGTGGCTTGAGGCGGCTCGTGCCACGCACCAGATTATGGTGCAGCGCGTCCTGTCTCAGCGCATAGTTGAACATGAGGTTGAGCACCACGCGACTGTGCCGGGCATGCGCATAGGAGATCTTGTCTGCCTCTTGAGAAACTGATCCAGCCGCCCGGTTGGGGACTGTCTCTTAAACGGTGTTTCCGGCCTGACGCGCTGGACGTGGGTCTGGCGGGAAAGGTGCCGTGATGACGACACTTGATGCTGTGACGAAGAAGACGAAAAATGAGCCCACCCGTGAGGCG
>NZ_JASITB010000002.1 GCF_030063455.1 Cryobacterium sp. PH31-O1
GACCAGGACTTTTTCAATATTATTTCCAAAGGAATCTCATAAACTGCAACCCGCTAGAAACGAGCCACAACCACGAGGTTTTTGGCATTTGACATTGTGCACGCTGTTGAGTTCTCAAGGATCGGACACACCCGGCTTCAGGCCCTATACTAGGCTGTCGCTCCGGGGCAACTTGTCTAACTTACCCACCCAGCCAGTCGCTGTCAAATCCGCCCAACCGGGCAGTTTCCGGCATGCCAAAGCACACCGAAACACTCGGAAAAACACGACTCAACCAGTGACACACACTCGATGGGAGACTTACTATCCTAGCCCAACACACCAGCACTTGAAACAAGCACCCAGCATCAATGTGGCTAGAAGACGGTCCCACGTGAGGCCGAAAAGCACTGCGGCTTTCCGCACCTTTGGGGTACGTATAGATACATTACGGCCACCACACCCACCCGTCAAAACGCCCCCCACCCGGGCGTGTCGCACCGGCGTGCACTCGCTCCCCACCGGGCCCACCTTATGAACACCGGCCCAGTCTATAAACTGGGCCCACGGACGGGGCCCGGGCCCCGTCCCATAAAGCGTGCAACACACCGGGGAGGAAAACGGACGAGGCGGAATCCGCTTAACTGCGCCCAGCCCGACCACCGGGCCCACCTTATGAACATGGGCCCAGCCTATAAACTGGGCCCGCGGACGGGGCCTGGGCCCCGTCCGCAATACGGGCAGGGGCTAGTAGCGGTAGTGCTCTACCTTGTAGGGGCCCTCGGCGGGAATACCAAGGTACGCGGACTGCTCGGGGGTCAGGACGGTCAGTTCTACTCCGAGGGCGTCGAGGTGCAAGCGCGCCACCTTCTCGTCGAGCAGCTTCGGCAACACGTATACGCCGATCGGATACTTCTCGGGCGAGACATACAGCTCGATCTGCGCGAGCACCTGGTTAGTGAAGGAGTTACTCATCACGAACGAGGGGTGCCCGGTGGCATTGCCGAGGTTCATCAGGCGTCCCTCCGACAGCACGAGCACACTGCGTCCGCTCGGCAGACGCCACTCGTCGACCTGCGGCTTGATCTGCACCTTGACGGCGCCCGCGAGGGACTCGAGCGCGGCCATGTCGATCTCGTTGTCGAAGTGACCGACGTTGGCGACGATGGCGAGGTGTTTCATGCGCAGCATGTGGTCGACACCGATGACGTTGAAGTTACCGGTGCCGCTGACGAAGATGTCGACCTGTTCGACGACGGAATCGAGGCGGGCGACTTGGAATCCGTCCATCGCGGCCTGCAACGCGTTGATCGGGTCGACCTCACTGACGATCACGCGAGCGCCCTGGCCGCGCATCGCTTCCGCGGCACCCTTGCCGACATCGCCGTAGCCGGCGACGAAGACGACCTTGCCGCCGATCAACACGTCCGTCGCCCGGTTGAGTCCGTCAGGCAGCGAGTGGCGAATGCCGTACTTGTTGTCGAACTTGCTCTTGGTGACCGAGTCGTTGACGTTGATCGCCGGGAAGAGCAGTTGCTTACTCGCAGCGAGCTCGTAGAGCCGGTGCACTCCCGTGGTGGTCTCCTCCGTGACGCCCATAAGGTCGGCCGCGACCAGGGTCCAGCGGTCGGTCGACTCGGCCAGCGAGCGACGGAGGGCGGCGAGAATGACGCCGTATTCGTGGCTGTCACCGGCAGCATCCGCTGGTACGGCGCCGGCCATTTCGAACTCGCGGCCCTTGTGCACGAGCATCGTGGCGTCGCCGCCATCGTCGAGGATCATGTTGGGGCCGGTCCAGGTGGCTCCGGCGGCAGCGGCCTCGGCGCTCCAGTCGAAGATCTGCGTGGTGCACCACCAATAGTCTTCGAGGGTCTCGCCCTTCCAGGCGAACACGGGAACGCCGGCGGGGGCGTCCGCTGTGCCAGTGGGACCGACCGCGATCGCGGCGGCCGCGTCGTCCTGCGTGGAAAAGATGTTGCAACTGGCCCAGCGCACCTGGGCGCCGAGGTCCACGAGGGTCTCGATCAGCACGGCGGTCTGCACTGTCATGTGCAGCGATCCGGCGATGCGGGCGCCGGCGAGCGGCTTCGACTCACCGAATTCGGTGCGTAGGGCCATCAACCCTGGCATCTCGTTCTCGGCCAGGCGCAGCTGGTGGCGGCCGGCTTCGGCGAGCGAGAGATCGGCGATCTTGTAGGTAAAGGTGGGGAGCGCGGTGGGTGCGGCGACAGTCATGGTGCTATCTTGCCATTTCTGTCTGAACGACCTCGACATTGTTTCGCCCAGGCGGCACGTTCACCAGAGCGGATGCCCCGGCCGGCTCCGCGCGGTCGCTGCGGCGCGCGCCATCGCGGGGTAGCGCGGGTTAGTTGGCGGCGCCCGGGTCGTCGGCGATGAGGCGGTGGCGCATCAGCTGCCAGCCCTGGGGAGCGCTCGTGCGCTCCGCGTGCCGCGAACACAGGTCAAAGCTGTGCGGTTCTTTACGGCCGGAGAGCGGACCGAGCACGGCCAACGATTCCCCATAGTCGAAGGTGAGCGTGGCCACCGAGGGTTCGAGGCAGGCAACACGAGAGCACGGTCGGAATGTCATTGCCTCAAGGATACCGGCTGCCGGCCCACCGTAGGATGGCAGCATGTCCCGATCCCGTCGTTCCGCAGCGCCCGAACCGACCGTGCGCGGCCGCGGGCGCGATCGGCACGGCCGCGGCATCCGCAGCTCGGCGACCGGCCCGTTTCTGCCGCCGTTGCGAACCCGGATCGACCTGTTCGATATGACGATCGCCTCGACGATCGAATACCTGCGCGGCGTCTGGCCGGAAGAACTGGGCAAGTCGGTGTTTGAAGTGGCCTCAGGGCCGACCTCGGTGATTCCGGGGGTCGGGGTGGAACGCTGGATGGTGACGCCGGAGACGAACCGCGTGGTGTTCTACCGCCTGCCGATCCAGCGCCTGTCGCGCCTGCACGAAAACGATGAGATGCACCAGCGCATGATGATCGAGACCTGCGTGTTTCGCGGCGTCGCCGAATTGCTCGGCAAAGATCCCTGGGATCTCGCGCCGGATCGCTTCCGCCACTTCTAAGCGCGCGCCGCGCGGGCGCCGCGGTACTCGTTCAGGCTCGTGGCAGGTGATCAAACTAGTGCCAACTCGCTCAACTCCAGCCGCGAGCAGAAGGCCGGCGAGTCGGGCATCCGCTTCTTAATGCCGACTAATTCCTTGCTGTGACTGGGATCGGAGCCTGTTGGACGGGTCGTTTGACGCGCCCACTTGTCTGGACGTTTGCTGAATTGAGTAACGGATCGGTAACGGAATGGGGCAATTCCAAACCATTTCGGGGGTGGAGCCGAACACCATGCAGACCCCAACACCACCTGCTCGATCTACAGAAAAGGATTCATCCCATGCGCACATTCACCAAGGCCACCATCGGTTTCGCCTCCGCTGGAATTCTCATCGCCGGCCTCGCCGGATGCTCCACAGCCGCCACGACCTCGACCCCGGCACCAGCCGCCAGCTCGTCGAGCTCGGCCTCCGCCGACCCGACGCCCCTCGCCTCGATCCCCAGCCTGTCGGGTGTCGACACGGCCGTGCTCCTCGACGCAGACTTCGCTGCAGCCCTCACAAGCCTTGGCCTCGCCGCCGGTACCGTCGGAACGGCCACCCTCGAAGAGGGCAGCCTGCACTTTCCGATCACCGGCGGAAACGTGGACTACTACGACCCGGCAGAAAGCTACCGCCCCTTCGTTCAGGGTTCCATTGAGCACGAGGGATCCGGCTTCTCGCTGACCGCCGGCGACACCGTCGTTGAGCTGACCAACTTCACCATCGACCCGGGTACCTCGGAGCTTTTCGGTGACGTTTCGGTCAACGGTGAGTCCGCCGCAACCCAGGCCCTGCTGTTCAACCTCTACGGCGGAACCCTTGAGCCGCTCAAGATGGAGGGCGACAACGCCATCCTCACCGGCACCACGGTTCACATCTCCTCCGTCGCCGCCGGCCTGCTGAACTCCACGTTCAACACCGACGCCGTCGCTGACCAGCTGCTCGTCGGCATCGCGACCATCACCGCCGCGACCAAGTAGTCAGTCGGCTCTTCACAGAGTCAGCTTCACAGCACGAATCGGGGCTCGCCACACGGCGGGCCCCGATTTTTGCGTGCCCGTAGACCGCTCGCGGCTCGTGGCACTCGTTGGCGACGCCGCGTTCGTTGGCGACACGGCACACGTTGGCGACGCCGCGTTCGTTGTTAGGAGTGCCGCGAACTCTGGCGAGTATCGCGACGGGATAGAGCGCCGGGACAGAGCGACGGGATAGAGCGCCGGGATTGGGCCGCGAGCATCCGCTCAAAGCGTCAAACGGATGCCGCCACCCGGCTGCGCAGGTCGTCGCGCACGGTAACAGCGAGGTCGGGATGGTCGACGAAGACCCCGTCGACGCCGCTCCCCATGACGGCGGCGAACTCGCCCCGCCAGTGTCCGAAGTTCGCGGCTAAATCTCCCCGTCGGCACGGTGCCGTGAGGAACGCGTTCTCGGGCCGTAGGGTCCAGCAGAAAATCTGCAGCCCGACCGCGTGGGCGTCGGCGACGAGGGTCGACGTCACGAGCTCGCCGTCGGTATCCACTTCGATGATCGCCGACTTGTCAACGCTGATGCCGACCACCGTGCCACTGTCGCCGAGGGCGGCGAGGCCGGGTTCGGTCAGGTGGTCGGCGTAATAGGGCGCGGCGGCACCGACTTCGACGACTTTATCGATCGGCTGGCCGGCCGGAGCGATCAGGAACACGTTTCGGGCGATAATGCCGCGCGCACGAATCTGATCGAGCACGGTCGGTTCGAAACTTTCGATGATGAGGCGCCCGTCGCTGCCGTTCCAACCGGCCGCTTGCACCTCAGCGGCGAACAACTCGTCGAGCGGCAGGCCGATCGAGGCGAAATAGGCGGCGCTCTTGATTTCGGCGACCATGCCGAGGGTGCGACGAAAGGTGTTCGACGCCGCGTCGACCAGGTCGAACAGGTCGCTCAGTCGCAGAATCGGGTACTGGCCGTCGTGCCGGGCGCTTTTTGGTCGCAAGTGGGCGAGGCGCTCCCGGGCGCGCAGCGTTGACAGTTCCGCCCAGGTGAAGTCCTCGGTGAACCAGCCGGTGACGGTGTGGCCGAGAAACTCCTTAGTGGTGCGGCGGCCGGCGAACTCGGCGCGGGAGGCAACATCCGTTGTGGCGGAGATGTCGTTCTCGTGGCGCAGCACCAGAATGCCGTCGCGGGTGGCGACGATATCGGGTTCGACGGCGTCGGCGCCGAGCTCGAACGCGAGCTCATAAGCTGACGCGGTGTGTTCGGGGCGGTAGCCGCTGGCTCCGCGATGACCGATAAGGAGTGGGGGCATCTGCACACCGTAACGGCGCCGCATGACGCCGACGGCCCGGTCGAGTGAACACCCGCTGAAGTTTCGGCGCGATGCAGGCGAACGCCTCGCGACAACTGGGCATATACGCGCAAATTGGCCGAACAGCGACCAGCGCGCTGCCTAACCTGACAGAGTCTGCCGCTTGGCCGACAACACTTTCAGGAAGATTTGCGCGGATGCCCACCATCGAGGACCTGCAGCGCGACACCGATTCAGCGGTGGCGGTCGCGGCCCCGACGAGCGTCGCGACACCCGCGCCGCCTCGTACGTTCAACGCGCGCAAGAAGAAGAAGCCATGGAAGTCGTGGCTGCTTTTTCTGCTGTTCGCCGGCCCGAACGTGGCCCTGCTGATCGTCTTCACCTACAAGCCGTTGCTGCAGTCGCTGTACTATTCGACGCTGCAGTGGAATCTCGGGTCAGCCTCGGCGATTCCGGTGGGTCTCGGCAACTACGTCGCCTGGTTCACCGACCCGGGCACGGCGCGCGTCGTCACGGTCACCCTGATTTTCACGGTCGCGACCGTCGGCGGCGGTATGGTCATCGGCCTGCTGTTCGCGGTGCTTCTCAACCGCAAACTGCACGGTCGCGGCGCAGCGCGCACCATCGTCGTGGCGCCCTACGTGCTCTCGGGTGTTGCGGTCGGCCTGCTCTGGCTGTTCGTGTTTGACCCGAACTTCGGCATCACCGCGGCGCTGCTCGACGCGATCGGCGTGGCCTCGCCGCCGTGGTACAACGATCCGCACTGGGCTTTGGTCATGGTCATCATTGTCTACCTGTGGAAGAACGTGGGTTACGTCGCCCTTATCTACCTGGCCGCGCTGCAGTCGGTGCCACGAGACGTGCTCGAAGCCGCATCGCTCGACGGCGCCTCCCCGGTGCGCGCGTTTCGCAATATCGTGCTGCCGCTGCTCGGCCCGACGACCTTCTTTCTGTCGATCACGACGCTGCTCAGCTCCCTGCAGTCATTCGACATCATTCAGGCCATGACCCGCGGCGGGCCGCTCGAGGGCACCACCACGATGATGTACCAGATCTACGAGGAAGGCTTTCAAGCCGGTCGGGCCGGGTATTCCTCCGCTGTTGCGACCATTCTGTTCGCCGTGCTGCTCGTGGTCACGCTGATTCAAATGAAGTACGTCGAGAAACGAGTGCACTACTGATGGCCCAGCAGATCACGACAGCCACGCGTCGCCGCAAGCCGCTGCAGCTCGGCGGCTACCTCGGACTGGCGGTGGCCATCGCCATCATGATTCTGCCGCTGCTGTGGATGTTTTTGGCTGGGTTTAAGGAACGCGACGAGATCTACACGGTACCGATTCAGTGGTTCCCCGAGACCTACGACCTGTCAAACTACGCCGCCGCGCTAGCCGCCGTGCCGTTCGGCAGCTTTTTTCTCAACAGCACCATCATCACCGTGATCGGCGCCGGACTCAAGCTACTGCTCGGCCTGACCACCGCCTACGCGGTCGTGTTTCTGGAGTTTCCGTTCAAGAAGTTCGTCTTCGGTTTGGTGATCTTCGCCCTGCTCGTGCCGCAGCAGATCGTGATGATTCCCAACTTCACCCTCGTGGCATCGCTCGGCTGGATCAACACCTACCAGGGCATCATCGTTCCGGGCCTGGCCAGCGCGTTTGGCACCTTTCTTTTTCGCCAGCACTTTCTCACCCTGCCGATCTCCATCCTCGAAGCCGCCGCGTTGGACGGTGCCAGCCACTGGACCCGTCTGTGGCGTTTCATCGTGCCGATCTCAGCGCCGACCATCGCCGCCGTCGCCCTGGTCTCGATCGTGTCCGAGTGGAACGAGTATCTTTGGCCGTTGCTCGTCGTCGACCGTTCCGACATGATGACGCTGCCCGTGGGGCTCATGCTGCTGCAGAACAATGACGGCGTCACCAACTGGGGCGTGCTCATGGCCGGCACCGTGCTGGTCACCGTGCCCGTGCTCCTCGCCTTCTTCGTGCTGCAGAAACGCATCATTGCCGGGCTGACCGCCGGTGGCGTCACCGGCTGACGCTCGTGCATCCGTAGCAGTCAAGCGGATGCCGCCCCAATTCTTTTCTGCTCATCGTGTGTAGCCCCTTCAAGGAGAGATCTATGACCGCCTCACCCACCTTCACCATCAACCGCCGACAAATTCTAAAGCTCGCCGCGGTGTTCGGTGCCACCGCCACCCTCGCCGCGTGCAGCGGGCCCTCCCTCGGAGCCGGCGCCGGCGCCGCTGAGGTCGCGGTGACCGACTGGACCGGGATCGTGCCGGCGAAGGAGATCACCTGGTGGAGCAACCACCCGGGCACTTCGAAGCTGATCGAGGAAGAGATAATCAAGCGTTTTCAGGCCGAGAACCCAGAGATCACCGTGACCCTGGTCACGGCCGGCGCCAACTATGACGAGATCGCGCAGAAGTTCCAGGCGGCGTCTGGCACCAACAGCGTGCCGGACCTCGTGCTGGCGAGCGATGTGTGGTGGTTTCGCTACATGATCAACGGCCAGGTGCTTCCGCTGGACGACCTCGCCAAGCACCTCGAGTTCGACACCGACGACTTCAACAAGACCCTGTACGACGACTACACCTTCACCGGCAACCACTGGGCCATTCCCTACGCCCGGTCGACCCCTCTGTTTTATTACAACAAGGCCGTCTGGGCCAAGGCCGGGCTACCGGACCGCGCGCCGAAGTCCTGGGCCGAGTTCGACGAGTGGGCTCCGAAGATTGCGGCCGATGGCGGCGTGACCCCGCTCGGGCTGGGCAAGGGCGCATCCTGGGCGGCCTGGTGGTTCTGCAACATGCTGTGGGGCCAGGGCGGCGCGTACTCCGACGAGTGGACGATGACCCTCGACACCCCCGAAGCGATCGCCGCCGCGGATTACCTGCAGTCCCTGATCTACGAGACGAAGGTCGCCACTGTGGCTGCCGTCGACCAGGTCGCTGACTTCGGCGCCGGCCTGACCGGCTGCATCATGGGTTCGACCGGGTCACTCACCGGCATTCTCAAGGCCGCAACCTTCGAGGTTGGTACCGGTTTTCTGCCGGAAGGGCCGGAGGGCCAAGCGTGCCCGACCGGCGGAACGGGAGTGGCCATCGCAGCCGACCGTGCCCCGGAGCAGCAGCTGGCCGCGGGTATGTTCCTGAAGTTTCTGACCAACTCGGAGAACACCGCCTATTTCTCCTCGAACACCGGCTACATGCCGGTACGCACCTCGGCCCGCGACGGCGACACCATGACCAGGGTCTACGCCGAGTTCCCGCAGTTTCGAACGGCGGTCGACCAGCTCGAGACCACGCGTTCACAGGATTGGGGCCGCGTCTTCGTGCCAAACGCGGACAAGGAGCTCACGACCGCGCTAGAGAAGATCATGCTGCAGCAGACCGACCCGGCCGAGGCCTTCGCGGTTGCCAGCACGGCGATCGCGACCTCGTTCGACCAGAACGTGAGCCCGTACCTGTAGCTTCTGGGTTGATCTGGAACGGGCTCGCCGGGATGGCGGGCCCGTTCTTGTGTGGGCGGGGATGTTTGCGGAGCTGGGGCGTGGATGTGAGCCGTGAGTTTCGCGGCATTTTCACGCAATTTGGGGCCCGAACTCACGGGTCGGCGAACGGGGACTCAGACTCCCCGTCCTTGGCGCTCGCTTAGCGCTGGGAGAGACGCTCGACCGGTGCGAGTTGGGCGAGTTCGGCATCGAGATCGCTGGCATCAAGATTGCTGGCCTCGAGATTATCGGCCTCGACAACTCCAATGGCCCGATAGAACTCGGCGACCGCCCGACGGGCGTAGGCCTCGTGGTCGAACGCGCTGGCCACGACCTCGCCACGCAGAAAGGCGGTGAGGCCGGCCGCGAGACCGGCATCGGTCTGCGGAACGACGAGACCGGCGGCATCCGGCAGCGCATCGTGAACGGATGCGAAAGCCACCGTCACGACCGCACGCCCCAGTACCAGCGCCTCCAGGAGCACCATCGGTGCGCCCTCGTAGTCGCTCGACAACACGAAGCAGTCGGCGGCGGCCAACACCGGGAACGGGTTGCTGAGCGCCCCGGTCAGGGTGACCGCAGTGCTCAGGTTCAGGTCGTGAATCAGACCGGTGAGCTCGGCTTTGAGCGGCCCGCCGCCGACGATGACAAGCCGGGTCAGCGGATGCCGGGAGTGCACGAGCGCGAAGGATCGAATCAGTCGGGCCTGATTCTTTTCGGGCGAGAGGCGTCCGATGGTGACGAAGGTGGTGACATCGGCGGAATTCCGCTGGTCGGCACGGAGGGCAGCGACCGGTTGCACGGTGGGGGCAGCGACGGGATCTGCGGCGGCCGCGCCGCGCAGGATGCGCTGCACGTCGACGGTGTTGTGCGCGACGGTGAACTTCGAGCGCGGCGCGTAGACGGCGAGGGCCTCGGCGTTAATTTCGGCGAGGGCTGGCGACACCGAGACCAGGCTGTCGTACCGCTCATAGCGGGCAAAGGTTTCGGTGAGGCCGCGCAGCATCCGTTTGGCTCCCCCGACACTGCGGTGGGCGTCGGCTGCGAGGTCGTTGTGCAGCCAGATCGAGCGCACGGCCGGCGGCGAGTGCAGCAGCAGTTCGGCCCAGAACGGGCCGTAGCCGCTGAAGTCCACGACGTGGTCGAAGCGGCTGTCGCCGAAGCAGCGGGTGAATTCGGCGGTGAAAGCGGTGGCGGGGGCGCTCCGGCGCCGGCGGGTGAGGCGCTGCCGGAACCCGCCGTTCATGCCGCCAATCCGAGCGAACTGGCGAACGCGCGGGTCGATCAGCCGCTGGTTGGCGCGGCGGGCCGGCGCATTGCTCTTCGCGAACGCAACCGAGACGTCGAACCGGTCATGGTCGACGGTGCCGAGCAGGTTGATTGCGGCGGAGGTGATGCCGTTGGGTTTCATACCGCCGAGGTAGACCAGCACGGAAGTGCGCGCGGGCCCGGGCGACTCGTGCAGGGCCAGAGCCGGGTCGGCGCCGCGAAAGACGATGTCGATCACGCGGGCACTCGCGGCACCGTCATCCTGGCCGACGTAGTCGTGTTGGGCCGCCCGATAGCGCTCGGTGAAGTCCGGCAGCCGTCCGTGGTCGGCCACCTGGCCGATGACCGCGGCGACCGCCGTGGTGGTGCGACAAACCGGGCCGGGCAGCTCGGTCGGCGCCAGGTATAGCCCGCGGGCCTGCTCGAAGTCGGCGAGGTCGGGGGTGAAGAACACAATCGGACGGCCGGTGGCGAGAAAGTCGAAAAAGATGCTTGAGTAGTCGGTGACCAGAATGCTCGTGAGCCCGAGCACGACGTTGGTCGGGAGAATGTTCGGTACGAGCACCCGCGCGAGGTCGGCGCGGCCGGAAGCGAGCGCGTGCACAGCCTGATGGGTTTTCAGCAGCACGACATAGCGACTGGTATCGATGCCTTTTTCGATCTGCTGCACCCGGTCGAGCAGCGCGTCGAGGTCGTCGTCGGGGTGGGCAAACGAGGCACCCTTCCATGTGGGAGCGTAGAGAACGATCTCTCGGTCGCCGAGATCCAACCCGGCGAGCCGAGTACGGGCGGCGCGCGACTGCTCCGGGCTCAGGGTCTGCCGATCGATCCGGGGGTAGCCGGCCAGAAGCATCCGTCCCCGAAAAATGCCGTCGAGCTTGTAGGCGCGCTCATACATTTGGCGTGCCATGAATGGGTTGGCGGCGAGCAGGTAGTCGGCGCTCACGAAATTGCGCACGATATTGGCGGTGCCGTACGCTCCGTCGACCATGTCGTAACCCATGTGTTTGAGCGGGGTGCCGTGCCAGGTATTGAGGTAGATCTGTGCGGGACGCTTGGAGAATTGCGGCGGAAAGGTGGCGTTGCTGATCAGGTACCGGCTCGTGGCGAGCGCCCGGTAGTAGGCAGGCGATCCGCTCTTCACGAAACGAACCGAGCGGTCGCCGCGAAATTCGTGGCGGGCGGCGCGCGGATTCTTCAGCGCCCAGATGTGCTTCAACCGAGCCTGGTCGGGCGTCTCGCGCAGCTGCCGAAACAAGGCTTCGGGGTTGCAGAGCAGTCCGGATCCGTTGAACGCTTCGTACAGCACGGCGTTCGGATTGATCGCCCGGGTGCGCCAGTAGGCGTGCACTTCGTAGTTACAGGCCCGACGGATGCGACCGGCCAGCCACGCACGGCGGCGGCCCGCGCCCGCCCCCGCGCGGCACAAGACTGCGACGAGCCGGGCGAGCACTGTGCGGGTGACGGCGGGTTCTGTGGCGTTTGGGCGGCCGGGCAGCTGGACCGGCGGGTCGGTGCGCACGGTCACGGCGCCGGGTATGCGGTCGGCTGGCTCAGCCCGCGCTCGGCGAGCACGGCGCGCAACCGGGTGGGGTAGTCGGTGATGATGCCGTCGACACCCAGGTCGATGAGGGTGTGCATGAGCGCGGTCTCACTCACCGTCCACGGGATCACGGGGAGCCCGGCCGCGTGCGCTTCAGCGATCAGCTCGGGCGTGACGGTCTCGAAGACCGGCGAGAGCGCGTCGTAGCCGGCTGAGGCGGCAGCGCGAGCGACCGACCCGTCGTAGTCGTCGATGTCGATGCCGCCGAGGTGCACGCTCGCGCCGGGCTGGCCCACTTCGAGCCAATCGTCGTCCTGGGCGAGGGCAACGAGTCGCAGATCGGGCGCGATCTGCCGCACCAGATTGAGCGAGGCCCAGTCGAAGCTCTGCACCGTGACCCAATCGGCGCTGGCCGACGCCCCGATTTCTGATACGACGGCTCGGGTGAGCGCGGCCATTTCGTCGTGATCGCTCGGGGTCTCGATCTTGGTTTCGATGTTGAGCTGCACCGTGTCCGCGCGGTGAGCCTCGACCAGAGCGAATACGTCGGCGAGTTCGACGATGGTATTGCCGGGCACGTTCTGTTGCTCTGGATAGCCGGGCAGCTGCTGGTAGCCGCAATCGAGCGTCTGAATCTGGGCGAGGGTCAGTTCACGCACCCGGCTGCCGGCGTAGGGGAACGCCGGGTCGTTGCGGAAGGCGGCAGCCGTGTCGCGGCATTTGCTCTCGGTGAGCACATCATCGTGCCAGACCACGACCGCGGCATCGCGGGTGAGGTGGGTGTCGAGTTCGAGGGTGCTGACGCCGAGTTCAAGCGAGGCGGCGAAGGCGGCCAGGCTCTCCTCCGTGTGTTCGCCGCGGCCGCCGCGGTGGGATTGCAGGTCGAACGCGACGGCCTCGTCGAGGGGCACGGCAGCCTGAGCCGGTTCGGCGAGCGCAGACTCCCCCTGCACGGCCGCCGCCGCGCCGCCGGCGAGCACCGTGCTGAGGGCGGCGGCCGCCGCGATGATCAGAATCTTGCGCATGGTGGCACTCTTTCGTGGTTCGCAGCACGCCGAAAGGCGCGCATCTGCCCACGTTAAGAAGGGGAGGTAGCCGGCATCCGGTGCGCAGCCGTCAGGTGCATGAACTCTGTGTTAACACAGGGCGCGACCAACTCAGGCGGGCCGGGAACGCAGGGGGTGCAGCATCCGCTTGAGGCCGCCGGGTCCGGCGCGGTGCAGGGAGACGGCGACGATGACCACGACCGCGATGGAGATCGACGCCTGGGTGAGCGGCACGCTCGGCACGAGTAACCGCAGGGTAAGCGCCATCGGCACGAGCAGCCATTCCCAGCGGCCGCTGAGCGCCACGAACGGCAGCAACAGCAGCGCGTACCACGGGTAGCGGGGGCTGAGCACGAGCAGGGTCGCTCCGATCATGACGAGCTGGCCGACCCACGGCCGGTTCTGGTCGGTTGTGAGAATCACCAGCACGGCCACCACGGCCAGGATGAGACCGGCGACGATCACAGCGGAGGCCCCCGGCGCGACCAGGGACACCAACGCGAACCGGCTGCCGTCCTGGTAGCCCTCCTCGCTGAGGTAACCGGGCAGGTAGCCGAGCACCTCGATGCCGGTGGCGAGCACATAGGGCACGTAGAGCAGGGCGAAACTCAGAACGGATGCCGCCACCATGCGCCACCCGCCCCGCTTGAGTAGGGCGGGCGCGGCCAGCACCGGGATGAGCTTGGTGCCGATCGCGATTCCGAGCATGATGCCGCCGCGCCAGACTTTCTTGCTCGAGACCAGGAACACGGCCGCTACGACGAAGATGACACCGAGCATGTCCACGTGCGAATTGGTGATCGCCTCGGTCGCCACGAGCGGGCACCACGCCCAGAGCGCCGCATTGCGCGGGTCGAGGCCGCGGCGCCGCATACCGATCAGAAGCATGGCGGTCGTACCGAGGCTGAGCAGGAGTCCGGCGAGCTGTAACGGCCAGTATTCAGGCCCGGGTCCGGTGAGAAATCGCACGCCGGCGAAGAAGATCTCGCTGGCCGGCGGGTAGATCGTGGGCACGGCTGTGCGGTTGAGCGCCGAACAGAGCAGGTCGCCGTCAGTGGTGTGGGCGCGGGCGATGCGCTCGCCGACGCAGATCTCCTTGCCCGCAGCGTTGGTCTGCGGGGCGGGAAAGAGCCAGTCGGGTCTCAGAGAATCGAGGCGGGCATCCGCGGGGGTGAAGGAGTAAGGACTGATGCCATTGGTTTGCACGATGCCGTCCCAGGCGTAGCGGGCGGAGTCGGTGCTGGTGTTGGGCGGGCCGACCATGGCCGCGCCGCCGATCAGGGCGGAGCCGGCGAGGATCAGCGCGACGACGGCTTTTGCGTTGACACGGCGCAGCAACCAGTACGCGAGGCCGAAGAGCGCCCAGAGGGCGCTCGTGACCAGCACGAGCTGCACCTGGTCGCGGTCGGGTTTGAACAGGTCGAGGGCGGTGACGCTGAACGCGGTGAGGGCAGCGCTGAGTACGAGAAGTCCCGAGATAAGAATGAGTCGCACCAGTCCATCCTCACCTACTTGTGCCCAGCAGCGCCCCTTTCTGCACCTGCGGCTTGAGAAACCTGCAGACCGTAAGACTCCCGGGTTACTGGCGGTGGCCCCCGGGCGGGAGAGCAGACCATGACCATGCGCCTCGACAGCTCAAGCAACTCAAGCAACTCAGACCCACCCTCTCGGTTCGGTAAGCAGTATCAGCGAATCGAGGCAGCGGCCCACGAGTGTGCCAGTGGGTATGCAGTCGCCGAAGCCGATCAACTCGTCGATCACCGTTTCGAGGGGCCGTGAGATGCAACAGGGGCACCAGCCGTTCGCGTCAAAACTTGCACGCATGGCGTCGATGTAGTCGTCTCTTGACATTCCCACGATGTCAGTCACGATCGCCGTCGGTGTGCGGCCGTCTGAACTCATTCCGGTGAATGTGCGCCCACAATCGCACGCCCCGTTGGGGTTGCGTTGGCTGGCTGGGCAGGGATCGATCATCCACACCAGTTCGCCCGCGATGCACGGGTGGGACTCGCCCTCGCTGGCCCGTCGTGCCGCTTTACTCTGTTTGCTCTGGATTATCTCCGTCGCGACCAAAACCTTCATCGTTCTTCTCCTTGGTCTCGGCACGAGTCTCAGTGAGTAGATACCCATCACGCTAGCGGCACCCACCGACATTCCTGTGGCTCCGGTCACGACCAGGTGACGACAGCCCGACGAAGAAGGCGCGGCCCCGAAATCTTCTGCGAAAACGAGGCGGGCCGTGTGCACATCGTAAGGATTCAGCGGGGTCACGGCGGGCGTTCAGATGGTGCAATAGACGTATGCGGCGATTGATGTACGAAGCCCAGCGAGCGCTGGCGTCGCCGGTGCGCAATCCGCGGATGGCGACCGTGATCGGTCGGCTGCTCGGCGCCGCCTTTTTGATCTGCTTTGGCACCGGCCTGTACAGCCATTTTCTGCAGGAACCACTGGACTGGATGCGCTTCGCGACCCGGCCCGAGTTTCTCTACCAGGTCACCCAAGGCACGCATATCGTGGCCGGCATCGCCTGTTTTCCGCTGCTGCTGGCCAAGCTGTACATCGTTTTTCCCAACCTGTTCGCGTATCCGCCAGTGCGCGGACTGGTTCATTTTCTCGAGCGTGCCTCGATCGCCCTCTTTGTGGGTGCCTCCCTCGTGCAGATAACGATCGGACTGCTCAACACCTATCAGTGGTATCCGTGGCCGTTTCCCTTTCGGCAGGTGCACTTCGCGCTCGGCTGGGTACTGATCGGGCTACTCGTCATCCACATCGGGGTGAAGCTGCCCGCGATCACACGGCACTGGAACAAATCGTCTTCTTCAGACGATGACCACCTCGTCGACGCCGTGTCGAACGACCGGGCTTCCAACGCCGAAGCCGTGCGGCTCTGGGGTACGACGCGGCCGGGCGGGGTGACCGGGCGCGTGCTCGACTACATCGATGCGACGCCGCGAGTTGCCAGCAGCGTCAGTCGCCGCGGCTTTCTCACGACGGTTGGCGTGGCGACTACAGCGGTCGTTGGCCTAACCGCCGGGCAGACCTTCACGCCGCTGAACGCGGTCAACCTGTTCGGTCCGCGCAAGAAGGGGGTCGGACAGCAGGGCGTTCCGGTGAACCGCACGAGCGAGCAGGCACAGGTAGCGGATGCCGCGATGGCGTCGGCCTGGACCCTCACCCTCGCGGTCGCCGGCACCGAACGTTCATTCACCCGGGCCGAGCTGCTCGCGCTGCCGCAAACCGAGGTGCGGTTGCCGATCGCCTGCGTGGAGGGCTGGAGCCAGATGGCTTCCTGGCGCGGGGTACGGCTGCGGGACCTCGCCGACCTGATGAACGCCGACCCGGAGACCTCGTTTCGCCTAATCAGTCTCGAGGAACGCGGCAGCTTCAGTAAAACCCAGATGGGCCGCGAATACGTGCGCGATCCGCTCACCCTGGTAGCGCTCGAACTCAACGGCGAAACCCTCGACCTTGAGCACGGGTATCCGGCGCGCATGATCGCGCCCGGACGACCCGGCGTGCTCCAAACCAAATGGCTGAGCCGAATCGAGGCGATCCAATGACGCGAGCGGATGCGAACACGACCGGCGCCAGGGCCAGTGGCGTTGGAATTTCCGGGCTGAACCCACCGCCGGCCGGAATAACGGCATCGACCAGCCGACGGATGCGCAGCATCCGCCTGGTGCTGGTAGCTATCGGTGTGCTGCTGCTCGCCTGGGGCGCGTTTGTGATGTTCGATTCGGTGCGGCTGACCCGCATTCCCGGGGTCGCGCTGTGGGTCGGGGCGGCGATCGTGTTGCACGATGCGATTCTGGCTCCGATCGTGTTCGCGCTGGGTTTCGCGCTGCGGCGGGTGGGTCGCCGGGCGACCGGAACGGTCATTGCGATCGTGCAAAGCGGCATCGTTGTGGGGTCGATCGTGTCGCTCGTAGCGGTGCCGACGATCGTGGCGAAGAACTTCGCACCGGCCAATCCGACGGTGTTACCGCTGGACTACGCACTGAATTTGGGTATTTTCTGGCTCGTTCTGGCTCTGGTCACTGTGGGGCTGTCGGTCGGGGCATTCCTGCGCTGGCGGCAGCCGGTCCCGGCACTACCGGATGATTCCGGTCGGTAACTTTCGGGGCTCCGGGCCCACCTTGTGGCCTCGGGCCCAGTTTATAGACTGGGCCCATGGACGGGGCCCGGGCCCCGTCCGGCAGTGCAAGCGGGAGCAGTGCAGGCGGGAGCAGTGCCGGCGCGAGCGGAGCGGTGCGGGCAAGGAGTCAGGCGCGGGCTAGACGGGCGAAGGAGCGGCCGCCACGGGTCCATTCGGCGTCCTGAAAGAGTCCGAACCGGGCTGCTCGGCGGCGCAGGGCGCTAACCCCGATCTCCGCCCAGGGAAAGGCGTCGCTCGTGTGTCCGGCGGCGTCGTGCAGGGTGCCCTCGTAGGCGAGGTCGTGCTCTGGGTCGCGATGCACCTCGACAACGAGCACACCGTCGGCGGCGAGCAGCTCCGCGCAGCGATCGAGCAGGGCGTCGGGATCGCCGCCGATGCCGATGTTGCCATCGACGAGCAACAGGGTCGCCCAGGAGCCCACATGCGGAATGTAGTCGAACACCGAGCGGTGCAGCACCGCGAGTCCGGCCGCGACCGCGATCCGCACAGCGGTCGGCGAGACGTCGACGCCGAGGGCGTCGAGTCCTACGTCGATCGCGGCCTGGATCATGCGACCCGGTCCGCAGCCAATGTCGAGCACGGGTCCGGCGACGCCGGTCAGCAAGGACCGATCAGTCGCATCGGCACCGGCACTCCAGCGTGCGGCGTGCATGGTCGACACGCGTGCGGGGGTGCCTGGATCGGCATCGGCGCGATTGCCGTGCAGGTACAGCACGTTATCGTCGCTCTGCAACGCCTGCGCGTAGGGTTCGGATCCGCCGGCGCCGAACGTGGTCGGGCGCCTAAACAGCTCTGCGGTCGTGCCGTCGACACCTTCGATAGCGTCATCGGTCACCCAGTCGGCCGGCTGGCCGATGAGCGCTGGCGTGAATCGGTCAGCGTCGGCGGTTTCGTCGCCGGCCGTCCAGTCCGCCCCCTGCGCACGCAGGATCGGCGAGACCAGGGTCACGAGCGTTCCCCGATCAGGGCGAGAAGGTCAGCGCTGCTCAAGTCGGCAGCGCGCGGGTGAACAGCGTCCAGGTCGGCAGCGCGCGGGTGAACAGCGTCCAGGTCGGCAGCGCGCGGGTGAACAGCGTGCAGGTCGACCGGGTGCAGGTCGACGTCGCCGCGCCGAGCGGATGCCTGCACCGCCTCGAAAGCACGGCCGAAGCGCGAGTCGGGAGCGATCGAGGCGACAGCGTGGGCATCCGTTATGGTGTCGATGTCGGTGAGCGAGGGCAGCAGACCGACGGTGAGGCCGGCCCGCTCGAGGCGTCGCAGCTGGTGCGCTCCGGTGTCGGGGCGGCTCATCGGGATGCCGCGAAGCAGGGCACCGGTCGGGTTTTTCAGGCCGAGGGCCCAGAAACCGCCGTCGTTTGCGGGGCCGAACCAGGCATCCGTTTCGTCACCCCAGCCGGAGAAGACGGGCGCGAGCAACTCCGCGCTGACCTGCGGGGTGTCCATACCGAGCAGCAGGGTCGGCTCATTGAGGTGGTCGAAGATGGCGGCGAGGCGTTCGTCGAGTGCGCCGCCGGTCTGCGGCAGAATCTCCCAACCGGAGGCCTCGGGTGGTGGCGTCACGCCGTCGAACGCCAGGATGTGGCGGGTGGCGGGCAGCCGTGACGCGACCGTGAGGGTGTCGGCGAGGCTGGCAGCGGCGAGCTCGGCTGCCTGCTCGAGCGAGAGCGGCGGGTGCAGGCGGGTCTTGACTTTGCCGGGCAGGCACTCCTTGGCGATGACGACGATCGCGGTCATGAGCGGTCTCCCCGCGGGTTGGCAGCGAGCAGCGTGGACATGTCCTTGATCGCGGTGAGGGTGCCGCGCACGGTTCCGGTTACCTTGCTGCGACCGACCCGCGGCGCGTAGCCGGTATCGACTTCGAGGATGCGCCAGTCGGCCGCGGCCGCTCCGAGAAACATCTCGAGCGGATACCCGCTGCGGCGGTCGTGCAGATCGAGGGCGAGAAGGTGGTCGCGGCGGGCCGCTCGCATGGGACCGAGATCATGAATGTTCACACCTGTTATTCGGCGCAGTTGCCAAGAAAGATAGGTATTTGCTAAGCGGGCATGCGGTGGCCACGCGTTGGGGGTGGTCGGGCGGCGACGTCCGAGCACGAGATCGGCCTCATCGGCACTGATCGGGTCGACCACCAGAGGCAGATCGCGGGGGTCCATCGAGGCATCGGCGTCGCAGAACGCCACGATCGGGGCGGTCGCGGCGAGGAGCCCGGCGTGGGCTGCGGCGCCGAACCCGCGCCGGCTTTCGTGCACGACCTGCGCGCCGAGCATGCGCGCGACGTCGGCGGATCCGTCGGTCGACCCGTTGTCGACCACGATCGCACCATAGCCGGCGGGCAGGCGTTCGAGAATCCACGGCAGTGCCTGCGCCTCGTTCAGGCAGGGCAACACCACGTCGACCCGAATGTTCATCATGATCCGAGCCTAAGCGGGGGGTCTGGGCCTTCGAGACGAAAGAGCTTACGAACCGCTGAAGTCTTCTGGGTCTTTGGTGTGAGAGAGCTTACCCACCACCGGCCCCGGCTTCGGGAAGCGGGGCCAGTTTTGATCATGGGCCCACCTTCCGGCCGTGCCCGGAAGTATTTTGCCGATGAGGGACCTGTGCTCACGGCAGAACGGTGCGCACTTCCGCGCGGAACCAAGGCCGCCCGCCTAGTCTGAGGGGGTGTCCCCCTCCCAATATTTTGCGCCGCCCCGAGCGGATGCCCTCGCCAGCCGCCGCGTTCTCGTAATCGAGGACGACCCCATGGTGTCCGAGGTGGTTGGGCAGTACCTGCGCGCCGCCGGATTCGTCGTCGATGAAGCCGTCGACGGGCTCGCCGGTCTGCGCCAGGCCGAAACGGTGCAGCCCGACCTCGTGGTACTCGACTGTATGCTTCCGCTACTGGATGGCATCGAGGTCTGCCGGCGCATTCGCGTGAACTGGGGCGCGCTGCCGGTGATCATGCTGACCGCCCTCGGCGAGGAGGAGCACCGCATCGAAGGGCTCGAGGCGGGCGCCGACGACTATCTGGTGAAACCGTTCTCGCCGCGGGAACTCGTGTTGCGGGTGCAGTCGGTGCTGCGGCGCAGCAGCACCGAATCGATTCCCGAGGGAATCCTTGACGCCGGCGAGTTCTCGCTCAACCTCGCCGCGCATGAAATTCGGCTGCGCGGCAAGCCGCTTGTGCTGACGAGTCGGGAGTTCGACCTGCTCGCCTTCCTGATCTGGCGGCCGTCGAAGGTGCTCACCCGCGAAGAACTGCTCCGCTCGGTCTGGGGTTGGGAATTCGGCGATCTCTCTACAGTGACGGTGCACGTGCGGCGTTTGCGGGAGAAAATCGAGATCGACCCGGCGCATCCGTTGCTCGTGAACACTGTCTGGGGGGTCGGCTACCGCTTCGATCCGGTGCCGCTCGGGCCAGCATCGAGTGGCGCGGCATGAGTGCGCGCGGCATGAGTGCGCGCGGCATCAGCGCCGCTCGCATTCTGGCGGGGCCCCCGGACAGTTCGCCACAGTCCATCACACCTCCGACCAGACCGCGCGCGGGCTGGGCTGGCGCGCGGGGCGGCATCCGTTTGACACGGGGTGACGCACGATGACCGCGGGCGTCTTCGCGACCGTGGCCGGCATCGCCCTCGGCTGCGCGCTCGTCGTGGGCGCGCTGGGATTGCTCGCGCTGCGCCTGCTGTCTCGGGGATCGCTCGTGACACAGCTCATCGTCGTCGCTTTCGCTACCGTGGCGTCGGTGGTCAGCGGTACCGCGGCGGTGGCGTCGCTCATGTACCTGTCGGCGCACGACCTGACCGTGTTCTATTCGGTCGCCGTCGTCGCCGGAATCGTCTCGCTCGTGATGGCGTCGGTGCTGGGACGATCCCTGGTGCGTGACAACCGCTATTTTCGGGCCGCGGCGGCGAGCATCGGTCGCGGCGAATCGGTGATCTCCCCGGAGCGGCATACCAGCACGGAGTTCGCTTCGCTGGCCGGGGAACTGGCCGCGACGGCCGACCGGCTGACAGAATCCCGTGAGAGGGAGGAACGCATCGACACAGCGCGACGCGAAATCGTGGCGTGGATCTCACACGACCTGCGCACGCCCCTGGCCGGTATTCGGGCCATGGCCGAGGCTCTCGAAGATGGCATGGCGCCCGACCCGAAACGGTACCACGTGCAGATTCGCGGGCAGGTCGACCGGCTCAGCGGCATGGTCGATGACCTGTTCGAGCTGTCCAAGATTCACGCGGGTGCGCTGCAACTCAACTTCGAACGGGTAGCCCTCTACGACCTGATCAGCGATACCGTCGCCGACCTCGCGCCAGTGGCGCTCGCCAAATCGCTCGACCTGCGCTTCGAGGGTGAACGCGGCCTCACCCTTCAAGCGGATGCCCGCGAACTCGCCCGCGCGGTCGGCAACCTCGTCATGAACGCCATTCAGCATTCCCCGGCCGGGAGCGCCATCGTGGTCTCGGTCACCCGGCACGACGATGGCCGCGCCGTGATCTCGGTCGTCGATGCGGCCGGGGGCATTCCCGAGCAGGACCTTGGCCGGGTGTTCGAGGCCGGATGGCGGGCGAGCGAGCCGCGCACCGCGTCCGGCGCGGGTCAGAGCGGCGGCGCCGGGTTGGGACTCGCGATCGTCGACGGAATTGTGCGGGCTCACGCTGGGCAGGTGACCGTGACCAATGTGGGGGACGGATGCCGGTTTGAGTTGCTGCTGCCGCAGCATCCGCTGGGATGATGGGTGGCGGGCTCGGCCCTCCGCCGTGGCGCGTTCAGCAAATCCTCGTGCGGGAGCCCCCCGCAAGTCCGGATACACCCGGCCGCCCCCTGAAGTCCACCCGAATTTCCTGACTGCGCCACCGAAAATGACCGGGACAGGACCGGGACGAGTCAGGGACGCACCGCGGCCCGTAGGGGCGAGGTGGCGAACTCGCGCATCCCGTCGTCAAACGTGACCTGGGCGCACCAGCCGAGTTCGCGGCGCAGACGCTCCGAGGACGCGGTGATGTGCCGCACGTCGCCGAGGCGATACTGCCCGGTCACGATCGGAGCCAGGCCGCCCGCTGCAGCGAGGGCCGTCGCCATGTCGCCGATGCTGTGCACGATTCCGCTGCCGACGTTGAACGGACGGAATATTCCAGAATCGGAATGAACGCTTTGCGGCATTGACGGGGCCGCGCCAACGGGCTCGGGAGGGACCGCTGCAGCGGTGGCGGGAGTAGCATCCGTTTCGACGGGTGCGGTGGCCGATGGCGAGACCCAGTCGAACGCGGTGAATTCCAGCGCGGCGATATTGGCCGCGGCCACGTCGCGTACGTGCACGAAATCGCGGCGCTGTCGGCCGTCTTCGTAGACGCGCGGGGCTTCGCCGCGTTCAATCGCCGATCGAAACAGTGACGCGACTCCCGCATACGGGGTGTTCTGCGGCATGCCGGGGCCGTACACGTTGTGGTAGCGCAGGGCGGCGACGCGCCCGCCGGTCGAGCGGGCCCAGGCGGTGGCGAGATATTCCTGACCGAGCTTGCTGCTCGCGTAGACGTTGCGTGGGTCGAGTGGATCGGTTTCGCTCACCAGAACGGGTTCGAGCGGCCGCCCGGTGACGGGGTCGAGGGGGTCGAAGCGTCCCGCGTCGAGGTCGCTCGCAAGGCGCGGGCCGGGCCGGGTGAATCCGTTCGGGCCGCGGTAGCTGCCCTCACCGTAGACAACCATGGATGACGCCAAAACCAGGCGCCGGATGCCCCGCTCGGCCATCGCGGCCAGCAGCACCGCGGTTCCCACCTCGTTGCTGTGCACGTAGTCGGGGGCGTCGGCGAAGTCGACACCCAGTCCCACCTTGGCGGCCTGGTGGCACACCACGTCGATGCCTTCCAGCGCGCGAGCGACCGTGGCCGGGTCGGTGACATCGCCGTGCACGAAGTCCACGCGCGAGTCGAGGCCCGCCGGCAGCACGTTCCGGGCCCGGAGCGTGGGCCCGGTTCCCGGGCTCACGCCCGGAACCGGTTTGGCCCCTGGCCCGGACCCGGCTTCGGGCTCCGGCGCGGTGCCGTGCACGTCGGCGCGCAGCGAGTCGAGCACGCGCACGCGGTAGCCGCGGGCGAGGGCGGCATCGACGATGGCGGATCCGATGAAACCGGCGCCCCCGGTGACCAAGAGGAGTTCGCCGGTCATAACAGGTTCCGCTCAAAGTTGCCGGCGCGGCCTGCGCCCTCGACAGGAGCAGCCGGCAGTTTCCCGGCAATCGTCAGGTTTCCGGGGCGGGGGAACGTGTGACCGGTCATCACGCCGACTCCTCGATCGGGTCAGAACACACGGGACGCCCGAGCACGGAGTCGACCTGGGCCGGGTCGATGAGGTCGCGCGGGGCGAAGTCCGTCGGGAGGGCACGCAGGATCCCGTCGATCGCGGCCAGGATGCGCGGCTGGGCGTCGCGGAGGCGACGGAACACGGCTGACGCGGTGACGGCATCCGTTTCGCGCGTTGCCTCGCCCGGTTGCGGCGCCAGCCCGGCGTCGGCGTCGGTCACGAACGAGAGGTTGACGGTGCCCATGTTGAGCTCGCCGGCCAGCACGATTTCGGGATAAGCGGTCATATTGACGATGTGCGCACCGATCGACTGGAACCAGACCGACTCGGCCCTGGTCGAAAACCTGGGCCCCTGAATGACGACGACGGTTCCGGTTGGCGCAAAGTTCTCTCCGAGATCGGCGAGGGCGCGCACGGCGTAAGCGCGCAGGAGCGGATCGAACGGGTCGGCGGCGGAAAGGTGCTGAACCGACTCGCGGTCGTAGAAGGTGTCGGGGCGGCCGCTTGTGCGGTCGATGAACTGGTCGGTGACCACGAGCAGGCCCGGCGGATACTCCGGCGTCACTCCCCCGACGGCCGACGAGGAGATGATCGCGCGCACGCCGATCGAGGCGAGCGCCCAGATATTGGCGCGGTAGTTGATCAGGTGCGGGGCAACGCTGTGGCCGCTGCCGTGGCGGGGTAGGAACGCGACGCGGCGACCGGCGCGCAGGCCGATCGTGACCGGGGCCGTCCCGTAGGGGGTCGGAACCTGGTGCGTCACCGCTCCGGAAGGATCGATGAGTTCGTAGAGGCCGGATCCGCCGATCACGGCGATGTCAGCCCGTGCGGTCGGGTCGACCAAGGCATTAGCGACGGGGTCAACCGTCGAGGCAGTCGGGTCAAGCGTCACAAGCGGCTCCCAGCACGTTACAGGTCGAGTATTCAGTGTGCCATCGAAACCTGCGTACCCGCGGACGCCGGCGACCGGATGCCCCCGCCGCACCGCCCCCACTTGGACGGGGCCCAGGCCCCGTCCCCGGGCCCAGGTTATAAACTGGGCCCCCGGACGGGGCCCGGGCCCCGTCCGGGGTTGAGGGGGAGCTAGTGCGTGTAGACCCGGATCGACGAAGCCAGCGGGCCGGGCGGGTTCAGCGCGAACGACGACAGTACCCCGTCCCCGGAGTAGTCCACGAGCGCCCAGAGTTCTGAACCACCGCTGACAACGTAAACCGCTCCATTAGCGAGCGGCACCGTGGCGCTGGCCCCCGCATCCACCTCGAGGTCGATCGGTGTTCCGGCGGAGGGCGTGAGGGTGAGGGAGGCATCCGCTGCCCCGCTATTGCGGAGGTGCAGGGTCGGTGACGGGCCGGCGGCCACGGCGACCGCAAACGATCCTTCGAGCGGCGCCGAGGCCGAGAACCAGCCGAAGTCCTTGCCGCCGGCGCTGTCGGTGGCCGTGCGGGCGGCCGCGACGATCGGCTCGTCGGAGCGCAGCTGCACCGAGTAACTACCCACGACTAGCGGCGCCAGCGGAATTTCCGTGGCGATCCCGGGCTCCACCTCCACCTGCGTTGAGGTGCCCTCGGCGGTTCCATCGGCGCTCGTCACGCCGATCTGCACGGTCGCCGCGACCGACCCCGGCACGAAAACCCGAACCGACGGGGTGTCGGCGTTGAAGCCCTCGCCCGTGGTCTCCGTCCCCTCCGAGACGGCCGTCATGACGCGCACCCCGGCAATGATCTGGTTGGTGGCGGGGATCGCCGTGGTGCCGACGATCTCGACCCCGCCCGGTTCGATGCCGCGAATACTGCTCTGCTCGAGCGACGCCGCCACCTGCCCGCCGCGCGACTGAACGTGCAGCACGGGCGATTTCACGTTCGGGGCGAGCCCGGCGAGCGAGATGACCCGCTGCTCCCCCGGCTGCACCAGGATGCCGGTGGCGCCCGGTGCGTCGACGAGACCGCTCTCGCCGGAGACCGTCACGTTCACCGTCGCCAGCACGGTGGTCGGGTTGCTCAGCAACAGCAGGCTCGTGCGCCCAATGTCGGTGGAGCCGCCGACGATCCAGCTGTCGCTGACCGCTTCGGCGCAAGCGGCGACGGCGAGTCCGCCGATGGTGTCGGTCGCGGCGACCTGCGACTGGCTGCCAGCCACGAGCGGCGGCAGCACCGAGCCCTCCTGCACGGGCACGGTCAGCAGCAGCGGCGGCTGCCGGCTGTTCGAATCGTCGACCGCCGTTATCTCGGTCACCTGAGGCCGAATCTGCTCGAGTGAGCTGCCCGAGACCGCGCCATACACAGCGGATGCCGCCCCCACGCTCGACGCGGCCTGCGCCTGGGTCGAGTCCTCGGCCAGGGTCAGCAGGGGCCCGGGGCAGACCCGCTGCTGCTCGCTCGGCAGCGGCTCGATCTCACTCGATTGCGGGTCGCGTTCCAGGGTCGGCAGCGTCACCAGGGTGGCCGCACCGAGCGTTGCGATGACGACGGCGATGCCGACGAGGCCGAGCACCCCGCGACCGGCCCGGCCGCCAATGCGGGCGAGTTGACTTTTATCGGGCATTGTCGTCCTCCACTGGATCGGCGGCATCATCAAAGCCGTCGTCCGATTCCAGCCCGGTGCCAACGCCGGTCTCCCGGTCGATGGCGAGGTCGGCTTCGAGGTCGGTGCCGAGCGGCACCTCCAGGTCGGCATCGAGGTCGGAAACAACCTTCACCCGCCGCGCACGCTTCGGCTTCTGCTTGGCGTTGGCCCGGGCCGCCCGGCGAATCGCGTCGCGGTTGGCCTGACGCACGGCTTCGCGTCCGGCACCGATCGGCAGCGACAGCAGCACGGCGCTGCCCACCACGGCGAGGGCCATCAGCAGGGTCACAAAACCGAAGGCGCCGCCGGCGCGAGCCGGTATCGGGGTGGAGGCGGCAGCATCCGTTTCGCCGAACTGCCACAGCCGGCCAAACTCGGTGTCGCCAACCGGGGCGAGCGCGGCATTGCCGTCGAGGGCGGTCTCGGTGCGCAGCGCCGTGTCGGCGGCGTCGACGCTGGCGCCGGCGGGCTGCAGCACGATAAAGCGGATGCCGAACTCGGCCAGATCCGCGCTGGTGTCCAGCCCGCTGCGTGAGGCCAGGTTGCCGGCGAGCTTTGCGAGCGCCTTCTCGCGGGCGCTGAGAGTCTGGTCAGTGCTGTCGAGGGTGGACTGCTGATTCAGGGTGGCGCCCACGCCGCGCTCGATCGTGGCCAGCAGGCCACCGTCGGCCTGTGGAACGAGTTGCAGCGTGCCGACCCGGGGGTCAATCTGCGCCTCGGCGGCGACGAAAGCCGGCTGGGTCTGCCCGGTGCCCTCCCGCACGGCTGCGGTGCCGAGGTGCAGCGAAGCGACGAGCGGCAGCACAACCACGGCGAGGGCGAGGGCGGCGACCACGCCGGGCGTCGACGCGAAGCGGTGCAGGGAACGCAGGCCAATGACGAGGGCGCCGACCAGGCCGAGCCAATACAGGCTGAGACCGCTGCCGGTCCAGACGCGCACCGGTTCGGCGCCGATCGAGGCGAGTACGAGCTGGTTGGCAGCGAGAGCGGTGCCGAAGCCGAGCAGCGCGACGAGCCAGGCGCCGCTGGCCAGGCGCGCCCCGGGCAGCAGCAGCGCCAGCAGGGCGAGCGCGGCGAGCGGCGCGAGCAGAAGAGGCACGAACAGCTGCGGGTCGAGGCCAGAGGCCCCGAATCGGTCGAGCACAGCGGCCCAACCGTCGGTGCCTGGCAGCCCGAGCAGCAGTTGCAGGGTGGGCGCCTGGCCGCTCGGCACGGGCAGGCCCGGGTCGGCGACGAGGTTCAGCCAGCTGCCGCGCAGCCCCTGGTCGACGATGAGCGGCAGCGCGAGAGCGAACGCCGGCAGCGGAATGCCGACGAAACGCATCACGCGGCGGCCGGCCAGGGCCACGCTGAGCGCCCAGACCAGGAGCAGGGCGGGGGCCAGCGACGGCGCGCAGGCGACGACCGCCGCGAACAGCAGGGCAGCGGATGCCGACGCTGACCAGGTGCGGGCGGCCGCGAACCAGGCGAAGAACAGCCACGGCAGCAGCAGGTGCACCATAATTGCGGCCGGGCGTCCGTCGGCGAGGGCGATCAGAAAGGTCGGGGCGAGCACCCAGAGCGCAGCGGCCAGGGCGCGCAGGCTGCCGCGGTCGGTCAGGCGGGTCGCCGCCATCCATGCGCCGACGGCGGCGAGCGGGAAGGCGAGCGCGTAGACCAGCACGAGCGCGAACGACGGCGACCAGAACGCGATCGAGCCGAGTACGGCGACGACCGCGGCGAAGGGATCGGCAGCGCCGACGAAGCCGAGTCCCAGATCGCGCCAGCCGTAGCCGACGTTCGCCCACAAATCGGGCAGGCTCGGCGACAGCGGCAGCAGCCCGCCGCCGGTGAGGGTGTCGGCGCCGAGCAGCGGCACCATCATGATTACGCCCACGACGGCCGCGGCGAGCATGGTCCAGGCACCGCCGCCGGAGAAAAAACGAATCTCGGAGCGTTCGCCGTGCAGGCCGAACAGGCTCGCCTCCCGTTTGAGCGAATGGCGTCGGCGCACTTCCGCCGAGGGAACCCGCAGGGTGGAGATGGCATCCCAACCAAGCGTGCGGGTCTTGGCGAGCGAGCGGCGGGCGTTGCCGACGCGCATGCCGTTGAAGGCTGCGCCGAACGCGGCCGAGAATTCGCCGACGATGGCGCCGGGTTCCTTGCGCAGCAGCTGGCCGATCGAGCGCACAAAGGCGAGCGGCAGCAGCGACAGCCAGTGGAAGACCAGGGCGCCGGCCGGCGCGTAGACCAGGCGGCGGTGCAGTTGCGCTGAACGTTCGGCGCGCACCCGCCGGCGACGCAGCCGCCCCCGGGACGACTGGTTCGGTCCGGCGACACCGTCACCGGCCGAAGCGACGCGGGCGGCCGGAACCACCGACACGCGATAGCCGGCCAGGCGTACGCGCACGCAGAAGTCGAGGGAATCGTCGACGGTCGGCAAGGCCGGGTCGAACCCGCCGAGCTGTTCCCAGACGGTGTGGCGCACGAGCATGCCGCCGGCGCCGACGGCGAGCACGTCGCTCAGGCCGTCGTGCTGGCCCTGGTCGAGTTCACTTTCGACCAGGGTGACGGTGGTGCCGCTCGGCGTCATCGATTCACCGAAGTCGTGGATGTATTCGCCGGCGATCCACTCCATCACCTTCGGCCCGGCGACGGCGACCGAGGGCGCGATCTCGAGTGCGTCGAGGAGGGCCTCCAGGGCGTTCGGCTCCGGCGCGCTGTCCTGAGCGAGCAGCCAGAGCAGCTCGCGATCGTGCGTGGGCGGTGTGGTCACGCGCACGGCGGCGGTGATCGCCTGCCCGAAATTCAGGTCGGCGTCGGCGGCGATGAACTGCGTCGGCCCGAATGCGGCGAGCATCTTGGCGGTCGCATCGCTCGAGCCGCAGTCCACGGTGATGACAATGTCGGGTTTACGGGTCTGCAGCGACAGCGCCTTGAGAGTTCGCTCAAGGTGTTTCGCGCCGTTTCGGGCGACAAGGATGGCGGTGACTCTCGGTTGCATAACAGCACCAGCCTAGGTCGGTATCGGCCGGGGGCCCTGAACTGCGAGGGCGCGCCCCCAATATTGGCCCGGCAATAAGCGGATGCCGTGGCACCCGCTCGCGAGGCAGCCCCGGGTAAAGCGTGGCTGTAACAGGCATCCGCTTAGAGGAGCTCCGCGATGGACGGGCCCAAGGGCATCGAGCGCAGACGCAGCCTGCGCTCACGCCCGCGCCCGCAGTTAGGCGCGCTTACGCAGTTTGCGGCGCTCGCGCTCGGAGAGGCCGCCCCAGATGCCGAACCGCTCGTCGTTGCCGAGCGCGTATTCGAGGCACTGACTGCGCACCTCGCAGCCGGAGCAAATCTTCTTGGCGTCGCGAGTGGAGCCGCCCTTTTCGGGGAAGAATGCCTCGGGGTCGGTCTGCGCGCAGAGCGAGTCGGCTTGCCAGGCGAGAAGGTTTTCGTCGCCAAGATCTTGTCGTACTCCCGGAACACCGAGGGTGACGGGGTCTACGAACCAGTCCTCTGGTACTCCGGAACGATAGTCAGGTGTAGCCATATCGTCTCCCAGCGCTCGCTCACGCACCGAATGGTGCTGTACCTAATTACACCGGTGTAATTCGCTAACGTCAAGTCGCAGATCGTAAACCCTCAATAGGGGCTGGAGGGTTGCGACTCGCCGACGGCATCCAAATCGGGCATTTGGGGGGTACGCGGTGTGCGTGGCAACATTGCGAACGTAGCACGATCGTCGCTGGCGACGGCGTGTCGCGCGCTCAGTTTGCGGCGGCGCGGGAGGAATTCCAGGCGCTCTGCACCATCTGCTCGAGGGTGTGGCGCATGCTCCAGCGCAGATCGCGGGCCGCGAGCGCCCCCGAAGCCACGATGCGATCCGGGTCACCGGCGCGGCGCGGCCCGATCTCGGGGGTGAAATCGATACCGGTGACCCGGCGCACGGTGGCCATGATCTCGCCCACCGAGACGCCGTCGCCGCTGCCGAGGTTATAGACCGCTTCGATCGGCTCGGCGGCGTCGAGGCGGCGGGCCGCGGCGACGTGCGAGAGCGCCAGGTCGGCGACGTGAACGTAGTCGCGCACGCAGGTGCCGTCGGGGGTGGCATAGTCGTCGCCATTAATGCGCGGCGTGCGACCGTCCAGCAGCGCGGCGAACACGAGCGGAAAGAGGTTGTGCGGGCTCGTGTCGCTCAGGGCCAGGTCGCCGGAGCCGACGACGTTGAAGTAGCGCAGAGACGTGTGGCGCAACCCGGTCGCGACGCCCTGGTCACGCAGCAGCCATTCGCCGATCAGCTTGGATTCTCCGTAGGGCGACTCCGGGCTCTTCGGCGTCTCTTCGGTGACGAGGTCGGTGCGCGGTGTGCCGTAGACGGCGGCGCTCGACGAGAAGACGATGCGGTCGATCGCGGCGGAGTTCATGGCGGCGAGCAGGGTGGCCGTGGCGGTCACGTTCTGCTCGTAGGTGTGCAGCGGGCGTTGCACCGAGACGCCGGCATATTTGAAGCCCGCCACGTGCACGACGCCGTGCACGTCATGCTCGTGGAACGCGTGCAGCAGCGTGCCGCCGTCGAGTACGTTCGCCCGAATGAAGGGAACGTCGGCCGGCACGAACGACTCGTGGCCGCTCGAGAGGTCATCGAGCACGACCACGTCGAGGCCCTCGGCCTGAAAGGCCCGCACCACATGGGAGCCGATATAGCCCGCTCCGCCGGTAACCAACCACGCCATAACGCCCCGCTCGTTCACGCGGCACTCGGTGTGCCACCGCTACAGGCTAGCGCCAGCGGATCAGGGCGTCATAGTCGTGCGTGACACTGGTGGGCTGACGGCGGTAACCGTCGCGTCGGGTGGAGCGGATCGAGGCAACAATACCGGCGACCGCGAGGACTGTGAGAAGAAACATAAAGATGAACATGGCAGAAACTCTATGTATTGTGCTTTTCTGCCGCGAGTGGCAGAATTGACACCGTTCGACAGATTCCTGCCAAGGTTGAAAAGAGGATGCCCGTGCTTCAGAAAATCGTCTGTGTCACCCTCCCCGGTCTGGCGCCGTTCGAATTCGGCGTCATCTGCGAGGTGTTCGGCATCGACCGCAGCGCCCAGGGCGGGCCGGCCTTCGACTTTCACGTCGTCGCCGCCAATCCCGGCCCGATCCGCACCAAGATCGGCTTCGATATCGTCGTGCACGACGACCTGTCGGCCGCCGCCGACGCCGACCTCATCGCCATTCCCGGCTACGAGTCCGGTGAGCCGATCGACCCGCGCGTGCTGCAGGTCGTGCGCGACGCTGAGGCCCGCGGCGCCTGGGTACTGAGCGTCTGCAGCGGCGCGTTCGTGCTCGCCCACGCCGGCATCCTCGACGGTCGCCGCAGCACCACCCACTGGATGTACACCGACACCCTGGCCCGGTTGTTTCCGAACACGACCGTCGACCCCGACGTTCTGTTCGTCGATGACAACCACGTCGTCACCGGGGCCGGCACCGCTGCCGGCATCGACGCCGCGCTGCACATCGTGCGCACCGAGCTCGGCGTCACCGCCGCCAATGTGATCGCCCGCCGCATGGTCGTGCCGCCGCAGCGCGACGGCGGCCAGTCGCAGTACATCGAGGCCCCGGTCGTGGATTGCCAGGACGAATCCTTTGCCGCCGTCACCGAATGGATGCTGCGCCACCTCGACCAGGAGCTGCCGGTCGACCTGCTCGCCCGCAAGTCGCTGATGTCGCCGCGCACCTTCGCCCGCCGGTTTCGCGCCGAGCTCGGCACCACGCCCACCCGCTGGCTCAATCGGCAGCGGCTGCTGCGCGCGCAGGAACTGCTCGAGGACTCCTCGCGCAGCCTCGAGGAGATCGCCGCTGACACCGGTTTCGGTGGGGCCGCCGTGATGCGGCACCACTTTCTGCAGGTGCTGCAGACCACGCCGACCGCGTACCGCCGGGCGTTCGGCCCCCGCAAGGCCAGCTAGCCGCCCCACGTCCCCACAATCGCTCGCGCCGCACCGATGGAGGTCTCGACAAGCTCGACCAACGGAAGAGGCAAATCCAAGCGGCAAGCCCCGCGCTACGCGCCCGTCGTCGCGAGAAAAACCTCACCGGTGCCCGCGAAGGTCAGCGTGCCCTCATCGGGCGTGACGTAGACCGACTGCCCGCGCTTCAAAGCCCGCGACGAGGTCGCCCCGGCCACGAGAAACCCGCCGGCCGTGCAGATGGCGATGGCCGGGCCGGTGAGGGTGATCTGTCGCATCGTGACGGGCATCTCGGGCGCCGCGTCGGCATCCGCTTCGATGTGAACGAGCTCGAACTCGGTCACCCCCGGTCGATACAGCGACACCCCGGGCGCACCCACGACCGGCGCGAGGTACGGTGCGTGTTGCGGAGTGAAGTCGAGCACGGCGAGCAGTTCGTCGATGTCGACGTGCTTGGGCGTCAGCCCTCCGCGCACCACGTTGTCGGAGGCGGCCATGAGTTCAACACCGAGCCCCGACAGATACGCGTGGATGTTGCCGGCCGGCAGATACTTCGCCTCGCCGCGCTTGAGGGAGATGCGGTTCAACAGCAGGGCCAGCACGATTCCCGGATCACCAGGGTATTCGGCGGCCAGGGCGCGAACCGTCTCGAGCTCGCGGGCATACCCGATGGCGGCTCCTCCCTCGGCCAGAAACTCGGCGTGGTCGGCGAGCGCCACGACCCGTTCCACCAACCATTCCACCTCGCCGGAGTCGCCCCCGCGACCGTCGCGCAGCAGCCAGTCGACGGTGTCGGGCAGCCCGCGGGCGAGGTGGTTCTCAAACAGGTCGAGCACGGCAGCCTGCGGTTTTTCGGTCGCGAGATCGAGCAGCCGCAACTCGGCGATGATTCCGCGCACCTCGCCCAGCGGGCGGAACCCGCAGAGCGCTTCGAAGGTATCGCTCAGCGCAAAGATCAGTTCGGGCTTGTGGAACGGGTCGCGGTAGTTGCGGTTGCCGGCGTCGACGGCGATGCCGGCCTCGTTTTCGAGCTCGAATCCGGCGCGGGCCTGCTCGGTCGTCGGGTGCGCCTGCAGCGACAGCGGGCGGCCGGCGGCCAGGAGTTTGAGTAGAAACGGCAGGCGTGGGGCTGCGCCACCGGCATCCGCTTCTCGGGTCGCCCAGTCGGCACCGAGCGCCGCCTCGGGTGCCGCCGCAATCCACTCGGCGAGGGTCGAAAACCCGCCCACCAGCGACGGATCCTCGATCACCGACGGCGACCCGGCGTGGGCGCCCAGCCACAGTTCGGCTTCGGGTCCGCCCGACGGCGTGCGTCCGAGCAGGTCGGCAATGGCATGCGTCGACCCCCAGGCATAATTGCGCGGCGTGTTGGCGATGCCCACAAACATTTTCGGCTCCTAGTCAAAGTGTTTAGACCAAACTACCAACCGAATTCGGGTGCTCCGCCGACGACCCTAGGCTGGCCGCCATCCCTGACCTTCTTGCAACGGAGCATCCATGACCTTTGAACTACTCGGCAGCGACTTCTTCGGCTACGAAAACCTGCTCACCCCGCCCGAGCAAACGGCCATCCTGAAGCTGCGCGCCTACCTCGAGGCCGAGGTGCGGCCCATCGCGAACGGATGCTGGGACCGCGCCGAATTTCCCGCCCAGATCATCAAGCCGCTCGCGGAGCTCGGCATGTACTCCTTCGGCTGGGACGAGACCAAACCGTTCGCGAATTCGGCCGTGTTCCGCGGATTCGTGGCGCTGGAACTGGCGCGCGTGGACGCATCCGTTGCCACGTTCGTCGGTGTGCAGAACGGGCTGTCGGCCGGTTCGATCGCGGCCTGCGGCTCCGCCGAGCAGCGCGCCGAATGGATTCCGCGGCTCGCTTCGGGCGAGATCGTGGGAGCCTTCGGGCTCACCGAGCCGTTGAGCGGCTCCGACGCCGCGCAGGGCCTGCGCACGACTGCCACCCGCAGCGGCGACAGCTGGACCCTGAACGGCGCAAAGCGCTGGATCGGCAACGCCACCTTCAGCGACGTGACCATCATTTGGGCCAAGGACACCGCCGACAACCAGGTGAAGGGCTTCATCGTTCCCACCGACACCGCCGGCTACAGCGCCACCAAGATCGAGGGCAAGATCAGCCTGCGCACGGTGCAGAACGCCGACATCACGCTGACCGACGTGGTGGTGCCCGAAAGCCTGCGCCTGCAGAACGCCAACTCGTTCAAGGACACCGCCAAGGTGCTGCGGGCCACCCGTGCCGAAGTGTCGTGGGCGGCGGTCGGCAACGCCATCGGTGCCTACGATGCGGCCGTGGCCTATTCGAAGCAGCGCGAGCAGTTCGGCAAAGCCATCGGCGGGCACCAGCTGGTGCAGGACCTGCTGGTGAAAAGCCTCGGCAACATCACCGCGAGCCTCGGCATGGTCGTGCGGGTGTCGCAGCTGCAAGATGAGGGCGTGCAACGCGACGAGCATTCCGCGCTGACCAAGGCCTACACGACCAGCCGCATGCGCGAGAGCGTGGCCTGGTGCCGCGAAATGTTCGGCGGCAACGGCGTCACGCTCGAATACAACGTGGCCCGGCATTTCGCCGATGCCGAGGCCATCTATTCCTACGAGGGCACCCAGGAGATGAACACCCTCATCGTGGGCCGCACGATCACCGGCCAGGCCGCCTTCGTCTAACCCGTGGCCGGCCGCAGCTCGGGCCGGGGCTGCAGGAGATGCCGGTGAGATTTGCGACACGTCGTTTGGGGCATCTGCGGCGGCGTGCCGCACATTGAGGTGCCCAAACGGTTACCCGCGCCGCCGCTCGCGCAGTCTTTACCCGTAGTGCCGTTCACAAGTGCGGAGATTTCGCACACACCGGGTCACTCCAGCGAAATTTCACGCATTCTCGGGAGTATCTCCGCAGTTTTGAACGCCACCTCGAGTAGAGCTGCAAAAGCGGATGCCCACGCCCCCGAAATACCGCCGCCCCAAACCGCCCGCGGACTGTGCGACCGCCCCACGCCGGGCTACGGTGTCGGAATGAGATCACACCAGCGAAGCCCGGTCACCGAGTGACGACCGATCAGGGGCTCGACGCCGTCGTCGTCGGATCCGGCCCGAACGGGCTCGCCGCCGCCGTCACTCTCGCCCGGGCCGGCCTGAGGGTGCGGGTCTACGAGCGCAACCCGGTCATCGGCGGCGGAGCGGCGACCGCCGAGCTGACCCTGCCCGGGTTTCACCACGACGTGGGATCCGCCGTGCATCCGCTCGCGCTCGCCTCCGAGTTCTTTCAAAAATTCGGCCTCAAAGACCGCATCGAACTGAAAGTGCCCGAGATCTCCTATGGGCATCCGCTGCCCGGCGGCCGCGCCGGCGTGGCCTGGCACGACATTGAGCGCACCGCCGCCGGCCTCGGCAGGGATGGTCCGGCGTGGCTGCGGTTACTCGCGCCGCTCGTTGACAACATCACAGACGTGGCCGAACTCACCGGGGATGCGCTGCTGCGGGTGCCGCAGCATCCGCTCACGCTGACCCGGTTCGGGCTGCGCACCCTCGAGCAGGGCAGCCCCGCCTGGAACTGGCGATTTACCGGCGAAATAGCACCGGCGCTGCTGACCGGCACGTTCGCCCACTCGATCGGCAGGCTGCCGAGCCCGTCGACGGCCGGTGCCGGACTCACCCTCGCCGCGCACGCGCACGCCGGCGGCTGGCCCATTCCGGTCGGGGGAAGCGGCGCCATCGCGGCGGCCCTCGCTGACGACCTGCTCGCACACGGTGGAGAAATCGTAACGGATGCCGACATCACCAGCCTCACGCAGCTGCCGCTCGCCAGCATCGTGCTGCTCGACGTGACGCCGCGGGCCCTGCTCGAACTGGCCGAGGGCGCGCTTCCCGCTCGCTACGCGACAGCGCTGGGGCGGTTTCGCTACGGCAATGCTGTCGCCAAGGTGGACTTCGCACTCTCCGAACCGGTGCCGTGGACGGCGAAAGATCTGCGGCGAGCGCCGACCCTGCACGTGGGAGGCACCCGCGCCGACCAGGCTCGTGCCGAAAACGCGGTCGCCCACGGGCGGCACTCCGACTCCCCCTACGTACTCGCCGCCCAGCCGAGCATTCTCGATGAAACCCGCGCCCCCGAAGGCCAGCACGTTCTCTGGGCGTATACGCACGTTCCCGCCGGGTCGAGCCGTGATCAGACCGAGCAGATCACCCGGCAGATTGAACGCTTCGCTCCGGGCTTTCGCGACACGATCCTCGCCTCGGCCAGCCAGACCGCTGCGCAGATGCAGCAGAACAACCCCAACCACATCGGCGGGGATATCGCGGCCGGTGCCATCAGCCTGCTGCAACTCGCCCGGCGCCCGGTGCTCTCCGGCGATCCCTGGCGCACGCCGCTCAAGGGCGTCTACCTGTGCTCGTCGTCAACCTCGCCCGGCCCCGGTGTGCACGGCATGTGCGGCTATCGCGCTGCGCTCAGCGCCCTGGCCCACGAATTTCACATCGAGACACCCCCGGATCTTTCTCCCCCGAAGCTCTAGCTCTCGTTCGGGGCGCAAACGCGGCGCCGTGCGCAAGCGAGTGGTACGTTGCCTCGGAGTTTTTCGCAACACGCCGTGATTTCGCGCTGCTTTGAGCGGTATGTCGCGAAGTACTCCGAGATTACGCGCACGGGCCGGCCCGAAGTCGAGCAGCCGGCCCACCGCAACGCTCGCTGAAACCGCATCCGCTCGCTGAAACCGCATCCCAAGGAGTTTCCATGGCCGTGAACTATCGAGCATTCGCCTGCACCGCCGAACAGGTCTTCGCGGTGCTCGACAACGGATGGCTCTACCCCACCTGGGTGGTCGGCGCGAGCCGCATGCGCGATGTCGACGACAGCTGGCCCGCTGTCGGCAGCCGCATCCACCACTCGGTGGGAATCTGGCCGGCCCTGCTCGACGACACCACGTTCGTGCTTGAATGGCAGGCACCCCGCCACGCCATGCTCAAGGCCCGCGGCTGGCCGATCGGTGAGGCGCACGTGTCGATCGACATTCAAGATCGCGACAGCGGATGCCTCGTGCGCATCACCGAAGACGTCGTAGCCGGCCCCGCCCGCCTGATTCCCACTCCCCTGAGCGATCTGGCCATCGGCTGCCGCAACGCCGAAACCCTGCGCCGGTTGGCCTATTTGGCCGAGGGCAACGCCACCTAGCCGGGTTCACGAAAGCGGGCACCGCGCTGCGCCAGCTACCCCGAAGCAACCATTTACCCGCCCTCGACTGACACCGGCACGCTCGACAACACCGGTAATCTGAGGAGTATGTCCGCCGTGCAGAGCCGCCTCGTCATTCGACTCTTCGCGACCTTCGTCTGGTTCACCGTTTTGGCCGGCCAGTTCTGGCGCAACCTCGGCGGTTGGTGGGGCTTCGGCGCCATCGCGGTGATCGTGGTCGTCGGCAGCATCATCGGCCTGAACACCCAGCGCACCAACGCCCGCAACCGGGCCACCGCTCTCGCCCTGGTCGCAGCGGGCTCTGGCCCCGTGCAAACACCCGACGATACCCCCACCGATCGCGACATCGCCCGCGGCCGCACCTACCAGGCAGCCCTCGCCCCACCCCTGAACTGGCGCAAATTTCCGAAGACCATCACCGCGTTCCTGCTGCTGGCCACCCTGTCGATCGCGTGGTCGTATTACCCGGGGGCATCCGCTCTGGGAATCACCCTGCAGCTCATCACCACCCTTGCCGCCCTGTTTCTGGCCGTGACCCTCACCTGGCCGGAGCTGCTGCGCACTTTGGCCGGCGCCCTGCGCTGGGTGCTCGCGCTCAGCCTCGTGTTCGAACTGTTCGTGGCCGTCGTCATCCAGAACCCCGTGTTGCCCTTCTTCGTGGACTACGGCACGAGCAAGGTTCCAAATGCCTTCTACTGGTCGCGCGGCCTGCTGCTTGACGGCGGCCCGATCGAGGGCATCGTCGCCAACCGCAACCTGCTCGGATTCGTCGCGTCAATAGCCATCATCGTCTTCATCGTGCAGTTGAAAGCGCACACCGTCAGGCGCAACGCCGGCCTGGTCTGGCTCGGCCTCGCCGTCGGGATGCTGCTGCTCACCCGCTCCGCTACTGTCACCGTCTCGCTCGTCGCCGTCGTCGCCGCCCTGCTCTTTGCGCTCTGGGCGCGCAGAGTGCACGATGAGCACCGGCGGCCGTTGTATGTCGTGGCGGGGGCATCCGTTTTGGCAGTTGCGGCAGCCCTCGCGCTGTTTTCGTCGCAACTGTTCGGGCTGCTCGGCCGCAGCGACGACCTCACCGGTCGCTTCGACATTTGGGCCAGCGTCACCCAGCTGGCCTTGGAACGCCCGGTGTTCGGCTGGGGCTGGGTGAGCTACTGGGTGCCGTGGGTGGAACCGTTCAACGATCTGGCCGTACGTAAGGGCGTCACCTACCTGCAGGCGCACAATGCCTGGCTGGATGTGTGGCTGCAGCTGGGCATCGTCGGCGTTATTTTGTTCGCGGCGCTGGTGTTCTCCACCCTGTGGCGGGCCTGGTTTCTCGCCGTGGACCGCCCGCGGCTCGGCGTGAAAGACACCGAACCGTTCGCCGTCTCGGCGCTGCTGCCGCTGCTGCTGCTCGCCGCGCTGATCGCACAGAGCGTGGCCGAAAGCCGCCTGCTGATCGAGAGTGGCTGGGTGATTCTCATCGTGCTCGCCGTCGTCACGAAACGTCAGCAACACGCGCCCCGGCCGATGCCGTGAGTTGCGGCGCGGTAAATTAGAGGATGCCCTCCCTGCACGACGCCCTTCGCCGCGTGCTCGCGTCGCCAAAATTCGCGTCAGCGCTCACGCTCGCCATTCTGGCCACCGCCTTCAGCACCCACCTGCTGCGCAGCGTCATGGGCTGGCCCGGCCTCATCGGCATTCTCGGCGGCCTCGTCGTGCTCGCCGTACTCTCGCTGCTGGCCCGCCGCCCGATTGTGGAATGGCACGGCCTGCTGCCCATCTCGATCATCGCGTTCGTGGCCTGGTGCGCGCTGTCCGGCGTGTGGAGCGGTTACGTCACCGAGACCATCATCGGCGTCAGCTACCAGATCACCGTGGGGTTCCTTGCCATCTACGTTGCCCTGGTACGCGACACCTTCCAGGTGGTGCGCGCCATCGGCGACGTGCTGCGGGTGTTGCTCGGCCTCTCCATCGTGCTCGAAGTGCTCTCGGGGCTGCTGCTCGACCTGCCCATCGCTTTTCTCGGTGTGGTCGGCGATATCGATCAGCTCGGCCCCATCCAGGGCGTGTTCGGCTCGCGCAACGTCTTCGGGCTCATCGCCCTGATCGCCGCTGTCACCTTTTACGTCGAACTGCGTGCGAGGTCTATTCCGCGCGGCCTGGGCCTCGGCTCGATGTGGCTGGCCGGCATCTGCCTCGTGCTCACCCGCTCGCCGGTCATCGTGGTCGTCGCCCTCTGCGTGATCGTCGCCGGGCTGGCCCTCTATCGCTTGCGCCGTGCGCCCGTTGACAGTCGCTGGCGAGCCCAGCTCGGCCTGGTGGCGGCAGCTCTCGTCGCGGCCGGCGCGGCCTGGCTCGGCCGCACCACCATCATCGGCGCCCTGAACGCCGGAAGCGAGTTCGAAGCCCGCTATTCCCTCTGGAGCGAGATGTGGCGGCTGGTGAAGCTGCATCCGCTCGAGGGGTGGGGCTGGGCCGGATTCTGGCCGCAGGACGTGACCCCCTACGGCTGGCTTGAGTTCACCACCGGGCGCGCTCACGCCACCGGTCTCAACGCCTACCTCGACGTGTACTTTCAGGTTGGACTGATCGGCTTTCTCGCCTTTCTCGCCCTCGTGCTGCTGGCCCTCGTGCGGTCCTGGCTGCTCGCTTCGAACAAGCGCTCGCTGGTCTACGTCTGGGCGCCGCTCATTCTGGTGACCCTGCTGGTGACGAGCGCGGCGGAGAGCACGATTCTGTTCGAGTTCGGCTGGCTGCTGCTGGTGATCTGTTCGGTGAAGGCCGCGCAGAGCTTGAGCTGGCGAAGCGCCCTGCCTCACAAGCCCGACCCCGTCGGTTCGTAGTCTTTGCCCACTGCTCGACTCCGGCCTCTTTTCGAAACTCCGCACCCCGCGGGTCGAGCCCACCGTCACCGCCAGACGACCAACGGTGTGGGTCTTGCCTATCCCGTGCCTGCAGACGAGTGCGTCAGCAGGCTTCCGCATTTCGCTGCCGTTTGAATTCGAGCATGAGCGGGCTTTTGCTGGCGAGCGCAATCAGCGTCTGCGTCGGGTCGATGGTCGCGGGTGGTTGCAGCCAGAACTCGCCAGGCTCGCCAATCACTCGCCAGCCTTCCTGGTGAAGACGGCGGTGGCAGGGCCCGCAGAACAACAGTCCACGTTCGATGTCGGTCGCGCCGTTGTCACGCACCCACTGGTCGGCGTGGTGCGCCTCCGTTCGGGAGGGTGGCATGTCGCAGCCCGGAAACATGCAACCGCCATCGCGCACACCCATGGCCACGCGTTGCGCCTCGCTGAAGGTGCGTGCGGTGCGGCCCAATTTCAGCGGATGCCCCGCCTCGTCTACCAGCAGCCGCAACTGGCCGGTGTCACACAGGTATTTCTGCACCGTTTCGAGTGAAATCGGGGCCAGGTTTCCCTCGAGAAAACCGTGCCCGACGCGTTTTGGTGATTGGGGAGGAACCGATGCTGGTGGAGTTGGTTGTGAAGCAATTGATTCGGTCAGAGCCGGCGAGCCGGCTCTCGGCGTCGCGGCGGCGGCTCCCGCGCCCGGTCGAGCGTTACCCCGTGCTTCGCTTCCGGTGCGGTCTGAGGCGTCCGGCTTCGGGCTGTTCGCGTCAGCGCCAGTCACCTTCACCCCACGCGGTACGGCCAGCCCGGCCCGTTGAAGGTCGGCCTGGGTGACGATGATGCGCACTGCCGGCTGGCGTCCGCCGTACACCTTGGTGGGGTCGGCGTCAGAGCCGGTCTTGAGCAGCGCTGTGAAGCAATCGGCGGCGATCTGGTCGACGGTGCGGGGGTCGTTGCGCACCCGGTCGGCCCACGCTTCCTGCTCGGGGTCGACGAAGCGCACGCCGCCGCGACGGCGCGGGCTGGTGAGGCAGTCGTAAGCGCTCAGCCAGTACTCGCCCTGCTCCGGTGCGAGCAGCCCGCTGAGCACGACCATGCCGTCCTGGCGGCGAAACAGTTTGAAGCTGGTGTCGTCGCGGGCCTGCTTCTCCCTGGCCCGGATGCCGGCTTCGTCGAGCTGGTCCCGTAAGCGGCGAGCCCGCCGGTACACCGACTCCACGTTGAGCCCGGTGACCTCCGGCACCAGTGCCGTGAGCGCGTCCCGAAGAATCTGGGCCGATACGGCCAGGTCGATCTCACCGAGGCCGCGTCGCAGTGCGTCGGCCTGGTCGACCGTGAGGTTTCCGGCAGCGACGGCGTGCACGATCGGTGCCTGCCACGGCAGCTCCACGATCTCAGATTGCACTTCGCAGAGGTCACGATTATTCGGAGGGTTCAGCAGCAATTCCGCTGCTCGCTTGGCCGCTTGGTCGGCCGCCAGCTTTTCTGCAGCATCCGTTTCGCCGATCAGAATGCCCGACATGACAAGCTTCACCGCCTCCCCGCGGCTGGAACCGTTCACGTGCTGAATCATCGCCTCAGGAGTGGCGAACCCCTGCCGTGCCGCCAAACCCGCCCGGCCCAGCTCCGGCCGCGAGCGGCGGGCGACGGTACCGGCCATCCACGCCGCAAACACATCGAGAAGCCGCCGCGCCTCGGCCAACAACTGCTGACCGGCCAGCACCTCAACCTCTGACAGGGCGTCGAAAGCCGCGCTGCAATCGCCCAGAGAAGCGACCTGATCGGCCGCCCGGCGAAGCTCATCAGCGAGGTTGTTCATACCCCCATTCTCTCACTCCACACGTGAATTACCGAGAAAAGCTCATAATCTGTGGATAACAAATCGAACTGAAATCCGTGGAGGAGCGGCGCCAAATGGAAAGTGGGCCAGCCCCTTGGCACCCTAACTGCTACGCCTGCTACACTCACGGTATGAGAACAATCGCTCATCGTGACCTACGCAACAACAGCGCTGAGGTGCTCCGCGCCGTTCGGGATGGCGAGACTCTCCAGATCACCAATCACGGCGAGGTTGTCGCCGTACTGTCCCCACCGCCCGCCGCACCGCTCGGCGGCATTCGGCACCAACCGCCCCTAACCCGCGGAGGGTTTTCAGACCTACCACTCTTCACTGCTGCGGAGAGCACCGAGTCTGCCCTGCACGACCTGCGCGCCGAGCGTTGATCACCTACCTGGATACCTCTGCCGTCGCCAAGCTGCTCGCGGACGAACCAGAGAGCCAAGCGCTCCGGGCGCACCTAGACGACAGGGTCGCGGCCGGGCACGCCGACCTCGTCTCGGCATGTCTGCTGGAAACCGAGTTGCGGCGCCTGGCCACGCGAACAGGAATACCACAAACCGCGGTCACTGACGTGCTCTCACGACTGGCCTTGATGGACATGGACCGCAGCGTCTTCCGCGAAGCCGGGCTCCTCACTGGCACCAGCCTGCGGAGTCTGGACGCCCTCCACATCGCCGCAGCGCTCCAAGCCTCGGCAAACGAGTTCATCACGTACGATGCTCGCCAGCAGGCGGCAGCCGAGGCCGTCGGTCTGCGCGTATATACCCCCCGGACGGAGCTAGCTGAGCCTCAGTGAGATGCATCCGTTCAACTTTTCGCCCTTCAGCAGCGAATGCCGCAACCCATCGAGGAGCGCGCGCCACCAGAAAGCGGATGCCGGCAGCCAGACTCGCCGGGCGAGGGCTCAGACCGGCTGCACCAAATCGCGCAGCACGTCTTGCAGCCCCAGGCCGAACCGGGTGTAGTCGCCTCGGCGCCAGCCCCGCACAATCGGCGCAACCCGAAGCAGGCGGTGCTGCGAAAGCGCGCTGCGCATGCGCTCGTGCGTCAGTTTCGCATCGATCAGCGCCAATACCGCAGCGGATGCCGCCGGCTCGAACCCCGACGCCCGGTGCTGCAGCGCTTCGGACCGGGCTAACAGGCGAGCGTTCCGCGCGGTGCGCGGTGCCCGCAGCCGCCCGAGCTTGCCGGAGGCGTCGAGCGTGGTCACACCGATCTGATTGTTACCGTGCTGCCGGTAGTCGGTGAGCGGCTCGTCGAGCAGGTCCACCATTCCGGTGGCAGCAGCAACCATGGCCAGCCACTCATCGTGCACCCAGGCAGCAGGAAACGGCGTCGCGGCCGCTACGAGCTCGCGCCGCACCATCATGGTCGCGCCTGTGACGATGTTGCGCCGGAGCAGGGCGTCAAAGGCATGCCCCTCGTGCACGCCAGCGCGGTCGGCATCTGACACTCCGAGCGTCTGCAACAGGGTCAGCCCGAGCGGGTTCCCGACCGCGTCGACGAGACGAGCCTCGGCGTGCAGCAGCAACAGGCCGGGCCGACGATCGAATTCGGCGGTCATGCGCTCAAGGCGTTGGGGCAGCCAGACGTCGTCCTGATCGCAGAGCGCAATGAGGTCGCCGGTGCACGCGGCGAGCGCCTGCTCAAAGTTCGCCGTCACCCCGAGCGCCTTCGCGTTCTGCAGCACGATCAGGTCGAGCGCTGAACTCGGGTTCTCGCGAAGCCAGTCTGAAACGACGCGCCGAGCGATGGCGAGCGAGGCATCCGTCGACCCATCATCAGAGACAACGATCTGCCCCGGCAGCACCGTTTGGTTGAGGATGCTGTCCAGTTGCTCAGCGAGATAGGCCGCACCGTTGTAGGTGCACAGGGCGACAGACACACTCATAGTTAGCGGCGTTTCACGCCGACCGACAGCACACCGAGAAACATGCCAGCCATGATCGTCTGGGAGCCCAGCATCATGAGCAGCGCGGCCGGGATGGCCGCGCGTAGGGTGGCGCCTGCTTCAAGGGGACCAAAGTCGTTCGACGCCCAGCCGACAAGCTGGCCGACCGCAATACCGAGACCGATGATGAAGAGAAGCAATCCGACCAATGCCCCGCTCTCGAGGCTGATGCGCTTTTCCAGGCGGTCGAAGTTGCGGCTGCGCGGAATGCGAAATCCTTCGCGCTGCGCATAGATCTTGGTGAGAATGGCAAACAACACGGATTGATAGCCAACCACGGTGAGCGCGGCGAGATACAGCTGAGAAGAGTAGGTAAACCCAATGCGGCCGAACACCACCGGACCAAAGCCCAGCAGCATTACCCCCACGAACCCCAGCACGAACGCAGCGGTCCCGGGGATCAGGAACAGCCAGCGCGGGCTGAAGATGAGCAGAAAGCGCAGGTGGCGCCAGCCGTCGCGCCAACTCCGCAGGTGCGGCGGGCGACTGCGACCGTCTTTCGCGAGCGTGGTCGGCACCTCACTGACGCGAGAGCCGCCGAGGGTCGACTTGACGACCATTTCGCTGGCGAATTCCATTCCGGTGGTCTGCAAGTGCAGGTCGAGCATCGACTGACGATTGAACCCGCGCAGGCCGCAGTGAAAGTCTTTGATGGGCGAGCGAAACAGCATGCGCCCGATCCAGGACAGCACCGGGTTACCGAGGTACTTGTGCAACGGCGGCATGGCTCCGGGCTCGATACCGCCACGAAAGCGGTTGCCCATGACAAGTTCGTCGCCCGCGCGCAGGCGCTCAACAAAGCCGTCCAGGCTGCTGAAGTCGTAGCTGTCGTCGGCGTCGCCCATGATCACATACGTGCCGCGGGCATGCTCGATGCCACCGTTGAGGGCGCTTCCGTAGCCCTTCTCTGCAATAGCGACGACGCGAGCTCCAAGTGACTCGGCGATCTGCTGTGATCCATCGGTACTGCCGTTATCGGCGATTAAAACTTCGCCGACCACCCCGCTGCGCTCGAGATATCCGAGGGCCTTGTTGACGCAGACCGCCAGGGTCTCAGCTTCGTTCAGACAGGGCATGAGGATCGTCAGTTCGATCGTCGAAGTTTGTTGCATGTGCGTGTAGGTCCTGTCTATGTTCTGCGGTGCGTCCCCAATCGTACAGACTTAGTGCACTATGAACATTGGCCTCGTCATCACCACCCTCGGCCGCGAGCAGGGGTTGCGCCGACTCCTCCAGTCACTCGAGGGCCAAGTCGTCGCCGAAGACGCCATCGTAATCGTCGCGCAGCGCAATCTAAAAGCGGTCGAAACTCTCGTCAGGGATTTCGCCACCATCGGTTGCGACATCGTCGTGACCACGTCAGCGCTGGGCGCCTCGCGGGGGCGCAATGCCGGTGCCGAGGCTCTCCCGGCCGGTGAGGACTACCTCCTGCACTTTCCAAACGACACAACCTGGTTTCCTCCCGGCACAATCGCCGGTATACGGTCCACGCCGAGTGCGGCAAGCGCCGGCGCACTCACCGTCACGGACGAGAATGGCCCGAAATTTCACCTACCCGCTGCGGGAACGCCTCTAGACCGCTGGAACATCTGGACCGTCATCGAGATGGGCCTGGTCATGCGCCGCAGCGTGTTCACCTCACTAGGCGGTTTCACGGAGTCGATCGGCACCGGAGCCTTGACGCCGTGGCAGTCGGGCGAGGCCACCGATCTTCTGCTGCGTCTTATGCACGCCGGCCAGGCCGATTCTTTTGTGTGGTTGCCGGCCGACATCGCAATCGGCGGCATCTCCGACCCGCATGGGCTATCCAACAGCCAGCGTCGACGCAAGTTGCGCACCTATGCCCGCGGGTTCGGTCGCCTGCTCAGCGTCTGGGAGTACCCGCTGTACTGGCGAGCAGCCGCGCTCGCCGGGGGGCTGCTTTTCGGCGCGCGAAATCGGTCATCGTTTCACATAGCGGATGGCTGGTGGGTTTTCGTGGGCCGATTCGAAGGCCTCACCGGCCGCTGCGTCGGCAAGAACACGACGACGGCGGTCGATCGATGAGCCTGTCCCTGCCACCGCAAATTCGGCTCCGCGGCGCGGCAATGTCGCTCATCACCCTGCTCGGGGGCGTCTCCTTGGCCGTCATTCCGGCCGCGACAGTCGCCATCTCAGCTCGCCAATTCACTTTGGAAGAACAGGGCGCCATCGCCGTTGCTGTGATGCTTGCCACCTTCGCCGGTCAGGTGACCTTCGCGGTCGTGATCGAATCACGACTCAGCTCGGCCGCAACGGCCCGACGGGTAACGTTTCCGCTCTGGCTCGCCGCGCTGTCGGTGTTGACTGCGATCATCGTGGGCTTCAACTCCAGTAGTGCGGTCGTGCTGTGCGTTGCCCTTCCGGTGCTGCTGGCCTCGCTCGAGGTCGGCCGTGGGGTGTCCGTTGCCGAGCGTCTCGACACTCGTGAGATCTGGGCATCCGTTCTGGTCGGCTCTGGAGCACTGGCTGGAGTGCTCGTGGCATTCACCGCCCAGACCTGGGGAATGATTCCCCTGGTCGTCGGAATCGCCCTCGCCACCTGTGTGCGATCCCTGCCGGTAGCGCATCAGCCCAGCCGGCCCGACCCGGCCGTCATGGGTTGGGTGGTTGCAGACACTTCTATTACCGGTGTCATCTATCCACTTCTGAACGTGATGATTCTGGCGTTCATCGGTCCGGCTCAGGCCATCATTTTCACCGCCATCTCAACGGTGTCAGGGTTGCTGGCGATTCCGCTCAACTTCTTGCGACTTCGGCTCCTCAAGGAGCACTCCCGACTCGATATCGGGGTGTCCGGGCTCGCCTTGTTGGGGGCCATCGTTGCACTGGGCATTCTCGAAGCGACCGGCACGTTCGGTTTCATCTTCGGTTCGGCCTGGTCTCTCTCAGACACTGCGCTGCCGCTCGCCGTCGCCTGCGCGTGGCGAGCCACGTCGCTACTGACGACAATCCCCTTTGCTGCCCTGAGGCGCATGGGCGCGGTACGCCTGCTGACCGGACTGCGTGCGATCGTCGCCGCCATCACATTTGCTCTTGCCGGGCTGGGGCTCGTAACCCAGAACATCGTCTGGGTTTTCACTGGAATGCTCGTGGCCGAACTGATTTCCGCGGTGATCTACGAAGGTGCCCGCCGCTCCCAAACCGCGCTGGTGACCAAGGACTAATTCAATGCCGCTACCGCTAATTTTGGTCGACCTGCTGTTCTTCACGGGCAAGAAGGGCGGCATGGAGTCATATGTTTGCGAGGTATACAGCCGCCTGCCGAGTGAAGATGCAGGTGTTCGATTCATAGCCCTCGCCTCGAGCGAACTCGCCGCGGGCGACACCTCTTGGTTTCCCGGCGACGTGATCGATTCCGGCATCAGCGGCGAAAACCGGGTGGCGTGGGCGCGCGGCGAGTTGTTCAGCGTTGCCGGGTTCGCGCACCGCCGCCGCGCCTCGCTCATCCATTGCCCGGCCAACCTGGGTCCGCTCCATTCACGTGTTCCGGTCGTCATGACGATCCACGACCTGCTGCCCTTTCGGCATCCGGAGTATGTCCCCGGCGCCTACTCGCTCATCCTGCGCATCCTCATTCGATTGGGTGCGCGCACCGCCCGCCGAGTTCTCACAATCAGCGCAGCCTCCCGCACCGACATCCGCCGCTACCTGCACATCAAACGCACCCCGGTCGACGTGATCCCACTGGCCGGCGAGACGCGGGGCACAGCGACCCCCACAGTCGCGCGGCGCACCGACCAACTACTAGCCGTCGGCAACCGGATGCCGCACAAAAACTTCTCGACGCTGCTCGCGGCGCTCGCGCTGCTGCCGGAACAGACGCGACCACACCTGGTGATTTCTGGCAGTCACGGTGACGACCCGCTCACCCCGCTCGTTCGTGACCTCGGACTTCAGAAGTGGGTGTCGTTGCGTGGCTGGCTCACCCCCGAAGAGCTGGACACGCTGTACGCCGAGTCAACCCTGTTTGTATTTCCGACATTCTTCGAGGGCTTCGGGCTACCGGTTCTCGAAGCGATGGCGCATGGTTGCCCGGTACTGTGCTCCGACATTCCAGTGCTGCGTGAGGTCGCCGGTGACGCGGCCGGGTACGTCGACGCTCACGACGCCGCCCGGCTCGCCGACAGTATCGGCGAGCTCTTGTCGTCGCCCACCAAGTTGGCGCGTCTTGCGACGACTGGGCTGGCTCGGGCCAAAGAGTTCACCTGGGATCGCACCGCGCAGCAAACGCTCGAATCGTTTCAGCGGGTCCTGAAAGAACGGTAGGCCTGCAAGATCTGGTCGATCGAGTGGCTGAGACCGCCCGCCGTGCGTTGCTGCTCGAACCAATTGTGCGTGGATCGCCGCAGGGGCTCGCCGGCGGCCACGACCGCCACAATGGCCGCGGCAAGATCGTCGGGTTTCACTGACGGTGCCACGGAGCCGTTGACACCGTTGTGAACCAGCTCGGCAGCCGCATTGTCGGGGCCGGCCACGACTACGCTCGGGGTAGCCACCGCGGCCGCCTCGGCGACAACCAGCCCAAATCCCTCACGGCGTGACGGGTTGACCAGTGCCCGGGCGCCGGCCAGCAGGGTGTGTAGTTCCTCATCGCTGACCCGACCGGCGAGCGTGACAGCGTCGTCGAGACCCAGCTCGGTGATGCGCGTGGCGACGGCGGCCGTTTCGGGCCCGGACCCCACGATCAGCAGGCGTAGATCGTGAATCTGTGTGCGCGCCTCCCGCAGGGCGGGCAGCAAGTCGATGAGTCGCTTGTCGGCGATGTGCCGGCCGACGAAAATCAGGTACGGCTCGTCGCCGCGTTTGGCCGTCGCGTCGGGTGCGGCACCGACGAGGTCGATCAGCCCCAATGTGACCGGAGCTGCTCCCCGGCGATAGCTCCGAATACGTGAGCCGGTGAAGTGACTGTTCACGGTGTGAAGGTTGCCAAGGCGAATGGCGACAAACTGAAGCAGCGAGGCGACGGTGCCCATCAGCGCCCCCGAGTAGGCGCGCCACTGGCGCCAGCCCCACACCTCGAGCCAGTCGGACACGACGAAGGTCTTGCTTCCGGCCAACGCCAGTTGCACCGCAAAGACGTTGAGCACAGGCAGCGCGCTGACGATGACCACGTCGTAGTTGTCGCGGCGCGCTCGAAAATGGCGAAAAAGCGCCAATGCAAACTTCACGGCGCTCACCGGCGTTCGCGTGCCCGCGCTGTTGTAGATCGCCCCGTGCCACACCGGCACGACCGAAAAGGTCGCCTCCGGGGCCGGGCCATCCCACTGACCCCGCGTTACATAGTCGACCTCGCTCCCTCGATCGGTGAGCATCTCGGCCATCCGTCGATACACTCGCTCGCCGCCGCCCGAGTTGATCGGAAAGAAGCAGTCGTAGGCGATCGCTACGCGTGGCTCAAGCACGTTCAAGAGTGGCCGGTCCCGCGGGGGTTGGTCGGCAAGTTGTCCTCGAGCACGCTTTCGTTGCTCGCCGAACTCAAGATGACATCTGGTTGGCGTATAGCCAACCAACTGCACCAGATGGCAAAACCGATGGACGTCAAGGCGAACACGGTCAGGAGTGTTATCCAGCCGAGCGGCGGTTGCCATGCCGGATCAGTGAGCATAATGCTTACAGGGTGCCCCTTGCCCACCACGTAGCGTTTCATCACAATCATGAAAGCAACGACAGAATATGAGGCCAGAAGGATGCCGGCCATCAAAGAAACCCTTGGAGCAAGATTTGCTACTCGAGCCCCGTCCCTACCAGACAGTATCCACGCAGCGACGATGGCAACACCGACATAGAGGAAAAGCCCGTAGCGACCCTGCCAGATGATTCCCGTCTGGCTCACGCTGTATCCCTGCACCAGTGGAGGGACGAAGAGGGCTGCGGCCAAAATGACGGTCATCGTCAGCAGGCTCCGTCTTGCGGCGACAGCGAAAGCCAGAATTACGAGAAGTGAGAACGCGGCCACAAACAGCCAATAGACGTGCTCAGGAAGCGGTGTGTCAAGCCAACCGAAGAACCCGAGTGCTTGCAACACGTAATCCGGCGTCGCTCGCAGCGTATGAGTGAAGCCCTCAACAAACGATGCGCCGACAAGAGGAGCATCAGATGCCTCCGCCTGCCCCGATAGGCTTCCGCCAAAAAATGTCCACGCAATCGAGAAGATGCCGCCAGCCGCGATGAAGGCCAACGCTACATAGCTCGAGCCAGTCGTGAAAAGGCGTTTAACAGGACTCCAACCGCACGCCAGAAAGCACATCAGCACAATAACCACAAGCCACAATGGTCCTAACGATCGTGTGGTGACGAGCACAATCGACGAAATGGCTACGGCAAACCACAGATACCGACGGGAAAGCACCGAAACAGTACCGTCATTGTGTCCGTTGAAGTGTTGCAACAGGCGAAGAAGTGAAACCCACAACGCTGCGGATGCGGCGATTTCAAGCCCGTTCGGATTTACCGAACCGCATAAGTACGTGATCATTGGCGTGAAAACGAAAGCAAGGCCGAGAGGCATCCATCGAGATCGCCGCGCCGACATCGCGATCTGAAAAGCCAGACCCGCGAAGGCAGCGCACAGCAGCCCACTAATGATGCGCATGGCGTAGATTCCCGCGGAGCCGTCGAGCATCAACGTTGGCCATCCAACGGCGTAGTAGTACAGGGGGTTATATGCGCTCACCCATGTCGGAAACCAGTCAAGACCTCCTTCATCACCGAGCGCGAAATCGCACGCAGCTGGAGTTTCTGGCGCGAACAAATAGCACAACATGCTCTGGCTGTAGGAATACTCCGGCGGCAGGTCAACCACTGTGTGTTTGACGCCAGGGACGCTGTATCCGAGAACCTGACCACGCACCTGGGCGATTGCCTTTGTAGCGTGGGCATTCTCGTCTGGCACCGAGAAGATCGGGCTGGCCAGCGACCAAACCGTAGCCAAAAGGGCGAAAAATAGAAAGGCAGACCAGAAAACACGCCGTGGACCACGTGCGCCGAGGCCGATGGGCGGTTCGTTGGACGGAGCCTCCATAGTCGATAGAGAATTCAGTGACACTCGTTCAGGCTCCCGCCAGATTTCTTTGGCACTGGGCGTGCCACATATAGGCTAACCGAGCACTTCTTCCGTTGGGGCCCCAGCATATGTGCCGCGAACTGGCCCCATCGACACCTCTCGCTAGAATGAGCGTCATGCCGTTGCTCGAAAAAACTCTCATTGTGATGCCTGCATTCAACGAAGAAGAAGTCGTGGGCGCAGTCGTAACCGAGGTGTTGACGACGCTTCCGGGTGTAGCGTGCCTCGTTGTAAGTGACGGCTCCACTGACAGGACCGCCGAAGCCGCCGCTCGGGCCGGGGCTGTCGTGTTGACGCTCCCGTTCAATTTGGGGGTCGGCGGCGCCATGCGGCTGGGATTCTTGTACGCCGTCTCCAACGGTTTTGACAACGTTGTCCAGCTCGATGCAGACGGCCAGCACGACCCTCGAAACGTTCCCGAACTCGTCGCGCGGCTCGACACTGCCGACATCGTCATCGGTGCGCGGTTTGCAGGCACCGGTGATTACGAGGTCAGCGGCCCCCGGAAGTGGGCGATGAAGCTCCTTTCAACGATCATCAGCAAAATCGCAAAGACGCCCCTAACCGACGTGACGAGCGGTTTCAAGGCAGCAGGGCCACGGGCCGTGCAGCTGTTCTCCGTTCACTATCCGGCGGAGTACCTCGGGGACACGATTGAGTCTCTCGTGCTCGCTTCCCGTGCAGGCTATTCGGTGACCCAGGTTCCTGTAGGGATGCGTCCCCGCGCTGGCGGCGTTCCGTCGCACAATCCGCTGAAGAGCGCCATCTACCTTGGCCGTGCCGGGATGGCCTTGATCATCGCACTATGGCGCACGCCCATTTCGAGTAAAAGGTAACAGCCCATGAACTCTGTCTCCTACTTCTTCGCAATCGCGGCCGCGAGCGTCGCATTACTGTCGGTCGTTGAGATGTTACGACGCCAACGGTTCAGAGAACGCCATGCGTTTTGGTGGCTTCTGGCAGCACTCCTATCCGTCGTGGTGAGCGTCTTCCCCGCAACATTGGAATGGGCCTCTTCCGTTGTTGGGGTGGAAGTGCCCAGCAATCTGGCGTTTTTCGTAAGCATCATCATCTTGTTCTTCGTCACCGTGCAGCACAGTTCTGAACTCACCACACTCGAGGAGAAGACGCGCACCCTAGCGGAACACACATCCCTAATTGAGCTGCGCCTGGGCCGTCTCGCGGAGCGTCTAGATAGCCAGCCAGACGCACGCGACAAGTAGCCCGATGACACGCGATCACTCGTTCGTCACGGTCAGAAACACGATTGCTGTTCTATTTCGCCACAGCGTGGTGCGGTATCTGATCATTGGAGGCATGAGCTTCCTGATAGACATTGGCTTACTAGCCCTTTTTTACCAAGTGTTCGGCTGGCAGCTGTGGTTGGCGACCGGATCGGCTTTCCTACTGACTTTCGTCTTCAACTACTCGCTTCAGCGGGCCTTCTCCTTCGGTTCGGATGCCGGCCATGGACGTACTCTGCTCAGATACCTTGTGCTTCTCGGGGCGAACACGTTGGCCACAATCGGCATTGTTTGGGTTGTGGATCTATCTGCTTTTGGTTGGAGCGTAGGCAAAATAGCGGCCACGATCATCACCACGGGATGGAACTACTTCATCTTCCGCTACTGGGTTTTCGCTGGGGCCAGTACCACCGAGCGTTCTTGAATGACGAGAACGTCATCAGGAGCCCACCCAAGCACACATCCAGCATTCGAAAGGCCCTCCATGTCCAGTGTCCTCCCGCACCGTGCCCTGTCGAAAGCAAAACGAATGCCTCCCGCGACGTCGGCAAGCTACCCTAGGGCGTGGCACACTTTCCTAGTCGCGTTTTTTGCCTTACTAGCACTAAGCGGCTGCTGGGCTGCGGCATCCCCGCTAATGAGTGTCCCGGATGAGCCTTCGCACGCTATCAAAGCCGCCGCGGTCGTTCGCGGCGAACTCACGGGCACAGTCACAGCCGAAAGCCCCTTCCCGGAAGTCATCGTTCCAAAATGGGTTGCCCTTAGTCACGAGTTAACCTGCTTCGCATTTCAGGCCGATGTGGCACCGAGTTGCGCAGCAATAAATCTGGTTGATGTCACCCAAGAGACGTCTGTTTCAACGAGCGCTGCATATTACAATCCCGTTTATTACGCGATCACCGGACTTCCATCTCTCTTTCTAGACGGCAAGGTTGGTTTCTACGCCATGCGGTTGGTTAGCGCGGCGTTGAGCTGCCTCTTGCTCGCAAGCATGTTTCAAGCTCTTGCCCTCATGACCAGCCGCCGGTGGACCGCTATCGCTGCTGCCGTCGCGGTCACCCCCATGGTCCTTTACCTAAATGCCGCCGTGAACCCAAATTCACTCGAAATCGCGGCCACCGGCGCCGTATTCGCGAACCTGGCTCTCCTGCTGGAACAGAGCGGGCGCGCTCGCCAATCGGTTACCACCACAGTCTGGTTCACTGCCGCGGCAGCACTCCTAGCCAACGCGCGCGGGCTGTCGCTCGTTTTCTTGCTCGCAGCCGTCGTCCTGGCGGTGATGTCCTATCGTTTCAGTCGATTCCTCGCGGTACTTCGACATCCCATTACCTGGATCGGTGCAACTATCATCGCTGTTTCGACCGCATTTGCCCTTTGGTGGATCGCAACGGTCGACGCGCTTTCTACGACGCCCTTCGGCGGCGCAGGATCAACCTTTAGGCAGGGTTTCGAGGTCACAATGGACAAGACCTTCGAATACACAACCGGGCTTATCGGCTATTTTGGGTGGCTAGACGCGCCAGCGCCAGGCGTTGTGCTTTGGGTTTGGGCCACGCTCATCGGCTCGCTTTTGCTAGGGGTCCTCGCGCTGGGTCGTGGCAGGGCGCTGAGTGCCGCAATTCTCGCGGCCTTGGCGCTGCTGTTGCTGCCCCCCCTCTTCCAAGCGCTCATCGTCACGGAAAGCGGATACATCTGGCAAGGGCGATACAACTTGGCGCTGTATATCCTTCTCATGCTCACTGCAGGGAGAGCGCTCGACCGCACCCTCGGAAGACAGTGGATTCCGACCATGAATCGTGTACTGGTTGTGGGACTATCCGTAGCTATATTCGGTCATCTCGCAGCGTTCCTATGGCCTCTCCGCAGGTACGTTACAGGTATTCGTGCCGACCAATTTTGGATCGACATGGTGAGAAACCCACAATGGCAGCCTCCGTTTGGTTGGATTGCGTGGGTGGCTCTTTACGCTGTGATCCTTTGTGGCACAGCGTTGATCATCTACCCAGGATGGCCCGTCGCGAAGAAAAGGCTTTGAACGCTGTCTCGGCAACAAGGGTAGCGACCTGGCTCAAGGCCCAATAATTAGGGTGACTGTCGGCGGACATGAGAAGCTGGGCGTTATCTAGCCATCGTCGCAACACTTGATCAAATGTGGGCTAGTTCTTTGAGCCTATCGAAGTGCGTTTGGGATGGCTCCCAATTGCGCGATTCGCGGGGTCGGGCGTTGATCTTGGCGGCGACTTCAGCCAGGCGTTCGGGGCTGTGGAGGTTGAGGTTGGTGCCCTTGGGGAAGTACTGCCGAACGAGTCCGTTGGTGTTCTCGTTGGAGCCTCGTTGCCATGGTGAGTGTGGGTCGCAGAAGTAGACGGGGATCGTCGTGTTTTCTTTGAATTGGTGGTATTCGGACATCTCCGATCCTTGGTCCCAAGTCAATGTTTTCCGGAGGTGGGCTGGCAGGGCGGACATCGCTGCTCCGACCCGTTTACGGACCGTGACGGCATCGTGTTTGTCTCCGAGGTGCACGAGTATAAGGAAACCGGTGGTGCGTTCCACGAGTGTGGCGATCGCCGATCGGTTGAACGCTCCGCAGACGAGGTCGCCTTCCTTACGTTGTTGTGGTGGGTGATTTCGGGACTGTCGTAGTGTGTCGATCACCCTCGGGTGGCGGGTATGGCTGAGATCGCCTTGCCGCATAAACGGCTCACTGGGAATGGCCGCCCGCTGCCCGCAGATGACTAGACCGCTGATTGAGAATTGCGACATTGATCGCTAGGTAAGGACGTGCCGGCGTGGTTATCGACAGGGAAACTGCTATCAACGAGACGGAAGGAACCTTCAGATGCCAGCAGTATGGGCGGGAATTGATGCAGGAAAGCGGGCGCATCACTGCGTCGTGATCGACCAGACCGGGAAGACACTTCTCTCCCAACGGATAGATAACGACGAGACCGTGCTGCTCGAAATCATCGCCACGGTCACCGAGATCGCCGATGGGCACGAGGTCGTATGGGCGACGGATTTGAACTCAGGCGGCGCAGCTCTCCTCATTTCCCTGCTGGCCGATCACGGCCAGCAGCTGCTCTATATCCCGGGCAGAATCATTCACCATGCGGCTGCGACCTACCGCGGTGAGGGCAAGACAGACGCGAAAGATGCCCGAATCATCGCCGATCAGGCACGGATGCGCACCGACCTCCAACCCGTTCGCGAGGGTGATCAGATCAGCGTTGACCTCAAACTCCTGACCGCTCGACGCCTGGACATCATCCACGACCGGGTGCGCGCAATCAATCGGCTCCGCGCGACCATGCTGGAGTACTTCCCCGCGCTGGAGCGCGCGTTCGACTACTCCAAAAGCAAAGCCGCTCTCACGCTCTTATCGACCTACCAGAGGCCCGGAGCGCTTCGCCGGATGGGAGTGACGCGTCTGGCGGCATGGTTGAAAGCCCGCGGCTGGCGCAACAGCGCCACCGTCGCCCAGAAAGCAATCGACGCCGCGCGTGAGCAAGAAACGACGTTGCGCACCGAGATTGTCGCCGCCACCCTTGTGTCGCGCCTGACCGCCGTGATCACCGCGATCGACGCGGAGCTGGGGGAACTCGACGCGACCATCACCGCCCGGTTCAACGAGCACGAGAACGCCGAGATCCTGGAAAGCGTGCCCGGCTTCGGCCCCATACTCGCCGCAACCTTCCTCGCAAACATCGGTGGAGACCTCCGTAATTTTGAGAACGCCGATCGACTTGCCAGCGTGGCAGGCGTCGCACCAGCCCCCAGAGACTCCGGTCGCATCAGCGGCAACCACCACCGGCCCCGCCGATTCAACCGGCGGCTGTTACGCACTTGCTATCTCGCAGCACTATCAAGCTTGAAGAACAGCCCCGCCTCCAGGGCTTACTACGACCGAAAGCGCCGCGAAGGGAAAAACCACAAACAGGCGCTGCTCGCTCTCGCCCGGCGACGCATCAACGTCCTCTGGGCAATGCTGCGCGACCACACCCTCTACCAGGAACCAGCCGACATCCCGATGCTCAAAATCGCTTGACAAAGACTGTGAGTCTTGGGGTGGCTGGTCCGGGACTGGCTGGCAGAGTTGGTGTTGGTCGCTCCGCCGTGGTCGTGACTCATGACAAAACTGGCCCCTCGCGGGTGCCTTGCCTATGAACTGTCCGGCCGTGGTGGGTGACCGACGCCGGCCCGGCCCACCTCAGTGGCTTAATAAGAAGCATGCCCGATCCGTGCGGATCGTGGCTCATCACAGTTCTGCCCCGAAGTGATTCCTCTCCGGATCGGCGCCGGTCGTCAGCGACTGGATCATCGCCCATCTCAAAGAAAGGAACCCGGACACTATGGACACCATAGTTGCGCACACTCATCCGTTCGTTATCGGCGTGGACACGCACGCCAGAACCCACACCTACGCTGTCCTCACGGCGGCAGGTCAGCACCTCGGAACCGAAACGTTCCCCAATACCGGCGCTGGTCGATCCCGCGCAATCAACTGGGCCGGGCGTCGCTCTGGCGGCGTCACCGATGCGCTCTGGGTGATCGAGGGAGCCGGGAGCTACGGCGCCCAGCTGGCCCGCAACGTAGCAGACACCGGCTACCGTGTTGTTGAGGCCGCACGCATGGGCCGGACGGGCCGGCGCGGCATTGGGAAGTCCGACCCCCTCGACGCACGTCGGATCGCCGCCGCTGTGCTGGCCCTACCGGTCAATCAACTCCGCACCCCGCGGCAGGATGAGGGCGTGAGGGCAGCAGCGCAAATCCTCCTGACTGCCCGCGATGGACTCGCCGCTGAGCGCACCCGCGCGGTGAACGCACTCACCGCATTACTTCGGATTATCGACCTCGGCATCGACGCCCGACGTCCCCTCGGAGCACGCAAGATCGCCGAGGTCGCGCGCTGGCGCACACGAGAAGAAGCCCTCGCCGCGACCACCGCGCGCACAGAAGCAATACGTCTAGCCAAACGCATCCTCGAGCCCGACGCGGAGCTCGGCCAAAACATGACGCGTATTAGTGACCTCGTCGCAGCGAGCCCTGCAGCCGAGCTGCTGGAAAAAACTGGTATCGGTCCCGTCACCGCAGCCAGAACACTCGTCGCGTGGTCCCACCCGGGCCGGGTCAAAAGCGAAGCCGCTTTCGCCGCGATCGCCGGCGTGAATCCAATTCCCGCATCATCAGGCAACACCACACGGCATCGACTAAACCGTGGCGGAGACCGCCAACTCAACCGTGCCTTGAATATCATCGCGATGGTCCGAATGGTCCACGACCCGGGAACACACAACTACGTCGAACGCCGACGCGCTGAGGGAAAGACCGACCGAGAGATCCGCCGCATCCTCAAACGCTACCTGGCCAGAAGCATCTACCGGCACCTCAACACCGCGTCAGCCACAAAATTGGGGGTTGACGAGATATAGAAGCTTCATTGAGATTCCCAATGCCCAGGAACGACCCGGTCGTCGACCTCGGCGGGCCGCTCGTCTAGGAGCGGGCCGGAAAATCTCGAGCGCCTTGCGGTGCTGCTGCGTCGCGGTAGTCGTCCGCGCCGGCCCGTGCGCAGGTGACGGGTCATCTCCCGGGTCAGACCGTGGTTCTGCGGCGAATACAGGGCCTGGTAGATACTCTCATGCACGACGTTCATCGCGGGCTGGCCGGGGTAGTCGACGCTCTGTTAACGCCGGGCCAAAATAGGGCCAATAGTGCCGTTTGAAAACAGGACCACTATCTGTGTTTTCTACTGTAAGGCCCGGGGACTTCCCTGACACTTCGTGGTCAGGACATGCCTGACAGTTTATACTTCGGGTGTTTCAACTGGGGGCTGCGGGACCTTCCGGGGTCGGCCGCGTTTGTTGCCGTTGCCGTGGTAGGTGCCGACGGGGCCGAGGTCGACGATCTCACGGAGTAGTCGTCCGTCTTGGACGAGGTGCACGGTGACGAAGTTTTTCGCTTCGGTGACGCGGACTTTCTGACCCGACAGCGGCATCCCGACGTTGATCCGCCGCCTGCGGTATTTGATCGAACCGCTGGCGGAGACAATCAGGACGCGTGGTCCGGTGTTTCCTCCGCGGCGCACGTCGCTGGGGGTCATCTTCCGCGATGCGTCGTAGACGACTGCGGGCGTCTGTTGGTTGAGGGCGCGGTGTGGTCGTTCGTGGTTGTAGTACCAGCGGAATCGGTCGCACAGTGCTTGCAATTCCTCGATCGTGGCGGCGGGGCCGTTGTCGGCATAGAACTCTTTGAAGGTGCGGTGGTAGCGCTCGAGCTTCCCGCAGGTCTGCGGGTGTCGGGGTCGGGAGGTGGATGTTCAGCGCGGCCAGGCGCTCCTGGAAGAATACGGGCTTCTGGCCTTTGCGGGATTTGAATTGCAGCCCGTTGTCACTAATCAGCTGCCGTGGCACGCCGTGCTCGGTGATCGCGGTGTCCATCGCCTTCCACGCTGCATGCACCGTGAAGCGCCGGACGGCGGTTGCGCCGATCGCATAGCGGGCATGGTCGTCGAGCAGGTCGACGATCCACGCTTTCGAGCCGTCGGCCAAAGCAACCATAGTGCCATCGATCTGCCACAGATCGTTCGGGGCATGACGTTCGAACCGCTTCCATTCCTTCGGCGCACGGTGTTCCTGAGCCACGACGAGACCGTGCCGTTGCAACACCCGGTGGATCGTGGACACGACCGGCGGGCGGGCCAGACCGGCCTGCACCAGTTTCGTGTGCAGGGTCCGCGCGCCCCACCGCGGATTATCGACACGCAGTTTGACGATCAACGATTCGATCTCGGACGCCGTTCTCGACGGCGAGGTTGTCGGCCGCGTCGACCGCGGTTGCAGTGCAGGGACTCCCTCGGACCAGAGTCGCCGTCGGTATTCGTAAAACGACTGCCGGGATATGCCATACCGGCGACAAGCCGCAGCGACGCTGATGCCGTCGCGTTGCGGGGTCAACAGGATTTCAAGCCAACGCTCGTTCACACTCATCACTCTCATTCAAAAAGAGTGTCAGGGATGTCCCGCGTACAACCTGTCAGCGATGTGTCCGGGCCCTACACCCTCCATAGTGGCGGGTGGCCCTGTTTTCAATCGGCGATACTGGCCCTATTTTCGGTCGGCGTTAACACGCTCAGCTGGTAGCTGATCTGGCGCGGGCTCCACTGTTCTTTCAGCAGCTTCTGGACCGCATCGCGCAAGGTAGTGCTTGCAGCGATCTTGCTCTGTCGAGGACGTTTCCGGGAAGCGTCGGCGACCACCTGGGCAGCTCGGGGAGCGTAACGCTTGGAGCGCAGGGTCAGATTGCGCCGCACCTCTCGGCTGATGGTGGAGGGGCTTCGCCCGAGTGCTGCGGCGATCATTCGCAGCGACGACCCGGCGTGAAGGGCGTCGGCGATCCGGACACGCTCGTCAGCGGAGAGATACCGCGGCGAGATGACGGTGGCAGCGATTCGGGAGATTGGGGCGTAAGTGGTCTCGCGGCCGTGCGCCTTTTTCACGGTCCGGCCGTGCCTCCATCGCATCCCCGTTCGGCGGTTGATCTTCAACATTCGGCACGCCTCAGCGTTGCTGATTCCTTGCTGCATCAACCGAGCATATTCAGCGCGGGTCTCGGTCATCGGCAGCGCGCCGGTGCCCTTTTTGCGGGTTCTTGAATTGTCTGACATCGCTACTCCTGAAACTCCGGTGATGCGACGATGGCTGGAATACGCCCCGTTCCTCATGGCCCTTGACAGGGTGGCAAAGCATTATTCAAGATCGTATTGGGGGACAGAACATGTCTAAGAGCGTTTTCAGGGCCAGACGTTTGCCGGTCACTGCCGCTGCAATTGCTGCATTCGGCATGCTGCTGCCAGGGTGTGCAGGTCAGAGTGTTAACGCCGGACCGTCAGATCCCGCCCTTTCCGTCGGTCCGATTCCGAGCTCGATCGCACCGACATCGACGCCTGGTGCTCGCCATCGACCAGCGACTCCGGGGTCGCAACGACATGCATTAATGTGCTCAACACCCAACCATGTCCGACTTCGATGCCGGTGGTTACGGCCTTCAGACTCGCGACGGCCGAGAACTAGGCCGCAGGGCCAGTGGGAATGGCCGCAGCGAACAGAGGCAACACGTTCAACCAATTGTCGCCTGACCTTAGTTCTTGCAGCCGGGCGGCCGATGTGATCGGCCTCTTCTCACCAGCGACCAGGTGATAGATCGATCCGTCCGGAGTGCGGATCAAATCGGAGGCTTCAGCACCACTCGTCATCAACGCGCAGGTAAATTGATCCATTGCGACGAAGTCGAAGGGGTACAAACCCAGCAAGTCTGGTGCTACCGCGTGCACGGAACCGCCTGCAGCGACGAACGCGTCCGTTCCGCACGACAAGCCGAATGTCATGTTCGTTGCCCCCAGCGGGTAGGCCTGAATGCGTTCTTTCGTTGAATAGCTGAAGTCTCCGAATCCGGCTTCACGAGGAAAATCGAAGCTTGAAAGAGCGATCCTGCTGGTCACTCCGTTCACGAAAAAGACGGTGGCTTCTTCGGGCGAGCGCACGAGGGTACCAGCACGTAGAGCCACAGGGCCCACGGTGAATGTGGAAATGAGTTCTGACGAGACCGTCGTAATGACCGGGTCGCCCGTTGGCGTTAGGGCCAAAAGCGCATCCCAACCGCTTATCGGACGGATGTCAGTCGGCATGACCACGTAGACGCTTGCGTCGGTTGGCGACTTTATGAAGGAACCGGGGGCAATCCCGACCCTTGATGGGTAACTGTCGATGAGCGCTTGGGACACCGGGACTGGGTGGGCAGTGTTACCACCGCCAGAAATTTCGCGGCGACCGTCGACATTCAGCACTGTGGATGGGCCCGTCCCGGCTGCGCTGACCAAACCGGTGAAACCGTTCGCTGAAGCGGGAATCATGAGCAGGCTGGCCGAAATCAACGTACCACCCGTGCGGGGCGTCACACCCAACACGGTTTCGGAACCCTGGTTGATCGCGTAGCGTTTACCGCCCGCGAGGAGAAAGGAACTCCCCGTTGATCGCGATCTTGCGAATGAACCCTCGCGGACGATGGGTGCCGCCAATGTGAGCGCGGCGACGGCATTTTCGCTCAAGACATTCATTTGGCTGGTGATGCCGGCTAACGCCTGAGATTGCGCGTCCAGAATCTCAGCCTTCTGACCGCCCTGAATGTAGTATCGACTTCCCTCGACGGTTCCCAATACCGAGGTCAGCATCGGGCCAGTCTGGAAAGAATTGCTCTGTTGGTCGGTGAGCTGCACGTAACCATCTGCATCACAAGAAGCGGCGTAGTCCTCGGCCTGCCCGCAAGACGAGAACGGGAGTTTCATTCCGGAGTCGTAGAAGTAAATAGTGCCGTCTTTACTGCGAATGGAGCGGCCAACTGGGTGGGCGGTCGTGAATTTGTTCAAGTAGGCCTGGGAGACGTAACCAACGGCGCCGAGCGGGCTGAGTGAGCTAAGAATACCCAAACTCGTCACCGGATACTTTTTGGTGCCTGACACCAGAAATACAGTGGCGTTTTCGTTGCTGCGGAGCAAGCTGGTCCCCGTCGTTGGGGATCCGAACCAATCCGTATACATTCGCCAAAAGTTTCGGTTGCCATACGAACCGCAGGCGTCGCCAGATCCGTAAAGATTAGCGATCGCACTGGCATTTGGTTGATATGGAGTGTAGTTGTACAGTCCCGCCGTCGCTTGGTTCTGGATGAATACTGAGCTCGATCCGCAGTTCGCGTTGGGATTGAATCGCACCGCATTGACACGGCCTGGTACGTGATTCCACCGAGTCGGGTTCGCAGCGTAGTACTGGAATTGGAGGGCCGCCGCGTACACCTGATTGAAGAATCCGTAGTATGTAGTATCGCAATCAGCGGTATCGGGGCAGCCGTATCCCGTAGCACTTCGGTACTGGCGCGCCGTCGGCCAGCTGTCCGATACGAGACCCTGCTCCTTCTCCAAGAGAACGATAATCGCCTTCTGGCTGATGCCGCAGGCCGCGCCTACCCTGGTGATTATGTCGGCCGCACTCTCATTGGAGCGACCGTCGTAAGCGGCGCAGCGCCCGGAAACAGCGGCCTTGGTCGGCGTATCCTGGCGGTAGTCCTTCAGACAGGTGTAACCGGATCGACAGGTGGCTACCTGATTGGTTAGAAAGGTCTGCACCGAGCTCGCACTCATTGCCTGACCGTCAAAGAAGGCCGCGTCGCTGATGATGTTGCCCGGATCAAACAGTGCCCCATTGGCAGCCTGTGCCGAGGACATCGGGGTAACTGCAACGAGAACCGTTGTTGAGAGCAGAATCGTCACCATCAACCCTATGATTTTTCTGATTCTCATGGGATCTCCAGGCTTAGGGGCGGCGATGATACGGTCAAAGACTCAGATGTATAGGTGAGGACAATCTGCCAGCTGCCTTTGAAGAGGTCAGCCATTGGTACCTGCACAAAACCACACGAGGTGGTTGAAACGTTGGCGATCGCCGTACTGGTCGCTGTGTGTTCACTTTCAAAACCAGTAAGGGTAAAGGTGCACTGCCCGCCGTCTTCGACGATGCCCGACACATAGCCGGACGCTGACACATGTTGCCCGTCGACGTCCACTCCTGCGACGGAAATGACGGCCTCACTGGGAACGATCGGCGCGGAGGAATCCGAGGGTTTCTCCGGTTCCGCGCTAGCAAGGGGTGTTGAAGATGTCCCCACCGCACCCAGCTCGCCGTTTCCGCCGTACGCGCAAGCACTTATGCATCCGATGATGCAAATTGCGAGGATCGCTGAGCCCGCGTGACGCGCTCTGATTCTGGGTTGGTTCACTTGCTGTGGCACCGTTCATTATCCATACGGATTCTTAGACTATCCTTTCTCCCCGCGCCGTGGTCAAGAAAAGGTGCTCTCAGTCTTTGCACCTAGACTCCACATGTCCCTCGCTCACGAACGAAAGTAAGTTATGTCCAGCGCAAGTGCCGAAGAGCGTTCTCTGCGGATCGCCCAGGAACCCCTCCTTCCAGTCGGTCAGTCGACGGGCTTCATTACCGGTACTTGGTCGTCCATCAAGGAAGTGTTGGCACACCGAGAGCTTCTCGGGCTGCTCGTGCGCCGGGAGATCAAGGCCCGATATAAGGACAGTTCACTGGGACTCGTGTGGAGCCTGGCAAAGCCTCTTGCCCAACTCCTGGTGTATTACTTCGCGATCGGACAGATCTTGGGGGTGGCCCGAAGTATCCCCAGCTTCGCCATTTTTGTCTTCGTGGGCCTCATCGTTTGGGGACTGTTCACCGAAATCGTCTCAAGCGGAACGATGTCCATCGTGAACAACGCCGGGCTAGTGAAGAAGGTCTATCTTCCCCGCGAAATCTTCCCGCTTGCCGCCGTGGGCGGCGGCCTCTTTAACTTTGGTGTGCAACTCATCATCCTGATTGCGGCCACGATCATCGGAGGACAGGTCCCGCTGACTCCCGATCTGGCTTTAGCGCCTCTGGCCCTCATCAACGTGATCATTTTCGCATCTGCCATGGGCATGCTATTGGCCGCGGTGACCGTGTACTTGCGCGATTTGCAGCACCTGATTGAAGTCGTTCTGACGGTGCTGTTCTGGGCCTCTCCAGTCGTGTATTCCTTCAGTTTCGTGCACGCCGCAATTGCAGGAACATGGCTAGAGCAGCTGTACTTGGCGAACCCCGTGACACTCAGCGTCCTCGGAATGCAAAAGGCCCTTTGGCTGGCTGGCTCAACCGAGTCCAATCAAGTGAATTTTCCGCCTGACCTCGCCCTGCGACTGTGGATTTCGCTCTTCATAAGCATCGCTCTTTTGTGGATCGCGCAACGCATATTTTCGCGCCTTCAGGGCAACTTCGCACAGGAGCTATGAGTCATATGAACAACATGCCCTCGATCGTCCAAGTTCAGAACGTGTCCAAACGCTTTCTGCTCCACAAGGACAAGTCTCTCAAAGAACGCATCATGTTCATGGGACGCGCCCGCAAGCAAGTGGAGGATTTTTGGGCCCTACGCGATATTTCACTTGATATTGTCGCCGGCTCGACCGTGGGGCTGGTGGGCCATAACGGTTCCGGCAAGTCCACACTGCTGAAGGTCGTCGGCGGCATTATCCAGCCGACGAGCGGTTCGGTTGTGCGTCGCGGGCGCATGGCCGCGCTCCTTGAACTTGGAGCCGGATTCCATCCGGACCTGTCCGGGCGAGAAAATGTCTATCTGAACGCCGCGATACTGGGGCTCAGCCACAACGAGACGGATCGACACTTCGACGCCATTGTTGAGTTCTCTGGCATCGAAGACTTCATTGATACTCAGGTGAAGTTCTACAGTTCGGGCATGTACGTACGACTCGCATTCGCCGTCGCTGTGCATGTCGATCCCGATCTGCTTCTCGTTGATGAAGTTCTCGCTGTTGGCGACGAACCGTTCCAGCGAAAGTGTATGGACAAAATTGCCGAGTTTCAGGCCGATGGCCGCACGATTGTCTTAGTCAGTCATTCCTCGGATCAGGTAGGGCGGCTCTGCGACCGTGTCGTCGTGCTGGAGTCGGGCAACATGATTCACGACGGAGACCCAGCGCAAGGAATTCGGGTTCTGCGTGACGGCTACGAGGCCGTGCGCATCAGTGATCTTCAGGCGGCGCACGAGTCCGAACCGGTTCCTTCCCGCCTTGCAATCGAAACAGTATCCGCGCACACCGTAGTCGGCCCAGACGGCACTGACGTCGTCGTGCAAGTCATTGTGGACGTTGAAGAGTCCATGCCCGGCTGGGGGATGGGTATCGCAATAGAAACGACGTTAGGCATGCGCATCTACTCCAGCGACACGTTCTCGCTGAAACGGCAACTCCCTACGACCATTGGGCGCCACGTGGTGCAAATAACACTTCCTGACATTCGTCTCGGGTCAGGAAAGTACCTGGTCAGTGTGGGCCTAGCACTCGCGACTAAAGAGACGGTCGACCGTCGCCCCAACGCGGCCTCTTTCGACATGCCGGACGATCAACATTCCACGGGTCTACTTCGCATTCGCCCGACTTGGAAGATCGACCCCTCGGTAGCCAGCCCGGTGTGATGGCCTTGGTGCAATCGACGTCTAAGGCCTCGCCTCTAGGCTGCTTTGTTGCGGCTGTGCTCTAGGGATCCAGCGCGCACAGCGTCATCGTCGGACGGATCGACGAGAGTCGAAGCGCGGTAGCTCGTCCATTTGGCGACCTGATATGAAGGATTCACGAGCAACCAAAACAGCTTGCGCTTCCACCCGAAGTCGCCATCTCGCAGGATTCGGAGGCTGTCCCCGACGATTCCGCGGAAAGTCAAACGTAGCTGTCCCTTCGGAGTCAGGACAGGTATAGGAAATCCGATCTGACGCAGCCCCACAGTCTCGTCAAATATTCGTCTACGGTACTCATCGCGGGTGAGATCATTGGAATGTTCGACGGCAGCACGTCCGGCATAGGCCTTGCGATAGCCAGCCTCGATTAAATCTTTGCCAAAGAGCTGGTCTTCCGCGTAGCGCACGTCTCGGTACGGAATCACGTCAGTCAAAAATTCTCGGCGGGCCGCCGAGTTTACGTCCGAGTAGAAGCTGATCGCGTTGAGCACACCCTCACTCTGCACGAAGGTGTCGTTGTAAAAAATGGTTGTCCCGAAATCTGGGCCAAAGCCTGCGAACACACCTTGGATTTCGTACTTGAGCAGTGGAAAGCATCCCCGACGTGGGATCTGCTTGCCCATTACTGCAACGATCTTCTCGTCCAGAGAAAACGGTGCCAGCAGTTCTCGCAGCCACTGCCGGGAGACGGGAATAGCATCATGCGTCAGGAAAGCGATGAAGGTACCCCGGGAAAGACGAGCTGCCAAATTTCGGGTCCTGCCATGACCAAAGTCCGAGTTTGGAATCTCATGCAATTGCACAGCAGGGTAGCGCTTAACAATCTCAAGGGTGGCATCCGTCGAACCAGAGTCAATGACAAGCACTTCGACTTCACCTGCCACGTCCTGGCCCAGCACTTCGACCAGGATGCGTTCCAGGTAGGCCTCACCGTTGTAGGTAAGAATCGCAACCGTTACGAGGGGTGTGTCAGGCATTCGTGTCCTCTCGGATTTCTTCATAGGTTAAGCGCACTCCATCGTCCAGGGCTGTGAGAGGCGTAGTACCGAATTCGGCGCGATACCGGGCGGTGTTCAGCACAACTCGATCGACAAATGTCGGCGGTGTGGGCAACTCTCGCACCTCAAAGTCTGTATCCGTAACTCGACGGAGTGACTCAATTATCTCGGAAACAGAATGTCCCGCGCCGCTTCCTAAGTTATATAGGTTGTGTTCCGTCGCCTGACCAACGAGCGGCGTGATCATCCTGACGAGGTCCTCGACGTAGACATAATCGCGTACCATGGATCCGCTTCCCAAACGAACTACGGGGCGCCCCAAGGCGATCTGCCGCAAGGCGATGGGTATGAGACCCTGTTTCTTGTTGGGTTTCTGACGAGTGCCGTACGGATTCGAAATGCGCAACGCGGTCGAACTCAGGCCATGAGTCTTTTGGAAATAGTGCAGATAGTGCTCGATCGTCAACTTGCCAATGCCATATGGCGAAATTGGCAGGGCACGATCCGTTTCGGCATACTCCGCCTTGTCCTGCGGTCCATAGATCGCCCCACCCGTCGATGCAAAAAATACGTGCTGCGTTCCGGCGCTCACGCAGGCCTCAAGAAGTTCGACGGTTTGGGCCACGTTCGTGCGAATATCCAGAGTCGGATCGGCTTCCGCTGTTGCGGGCGTCGTCGTTGACAGAAAGTGAAAGACATGGTCCTGTCCCCGCACTGCTTCCTCCAGATCAGCGCGGCTAAGAAATTCTCCCTGAAGCAGGTTGACTCCTTGGGGAGTAAATGTTGGGGACCGCGAGCTAAACCGATCGAAAGCTGTGACCGTGTGTCCTGCAGAGGCGAGCGAGTCGACCAGATGCGATCCTATGAAACCGTTCGCGCCGATGACAACTACTTTAGCCACGCATGGCCCCCTGCAGCGCCTTGAGAAACTGCTCGCCCGATTCCGACCAGTTCACATTAGCGACGGACTCGGACATCGCTATCGAGCGCGCAACTGCGTCAGGATGATCAAAGACCTCGGCCATTTTGCGAGCAATCGCCTGCGGGGAAGCGGGGACATACTCAATGTACGGGTTGTCGGAGACGAGGCGATTGTTGGGGCCATCATTGACCACGGGCGTTACGCCACTCGATAGCAGCTCAAGCGGCAGCAACGACATATTTGACAACGACATTACGAGCCCGGCCGCGCACCGGTTGTAGACGCCATTCAGTTCAGAGATATCGAGGCTGGACAAGTTCGTGTGTTCAAACGGAATAACCCAGTTTGAGACGTCCCAGCCAGCCAGGTTGATCTTGACGTCTGGCTTGATCTTGGCGAATTCTTCGAGGGCCAAGAGACCGAATTCGAATGCGCGGCGCGGCGTGACCGGTCGGGCGTAGAAGAAGACCTCGTTACGGCGTTCGAGGTTTGTGACACTGTAATGGGCTTTGTCTACTGCGAAATCAAAATGGTCGGTTCGCATCCCGTATTCGGTAGAAAGTTTGTGCGAAAGCCACCCTCCCGCCGTGATCCCGTGGAAGCCGAAACGGTAAGTATTCCCAGCCAGAAGCGATTCGCTACCCAACGGGTAGAAGCTCGCCTCATAGTCCTGCACGAAATAGAAGCGACGTGCCTTCGATTTGTCGAGATATGCGGGGTACGCCGTCTCCCAGCCCGTCGCGAAGAGTGCCTGGGTTGAGGGGCTTACCCCGGCGGCACTGTCATACATGGCAATGCTGGCGGTGACTTCGGGGTACGCCGAGGAAGACTTCAGCATGGAACGAATGTCGGCGATGCTGACGTTCTGCGACCCGGTCGTATAGAGGTAAATCGAGCACCGATGTCCGGCTTTTTCCGCGATGTCAATAAAACGAAAAAGATTTTGATGCCCGCCGCTCTCAAGCCCTGGGGGAGACATTATCCAGGCGATGTCGAGGGGTCCGTCACTCACGGTCACCATCGCGTCCCGCCACGGTGCGGGCTGAGTCCAGTCCAATCGCGCGGCGTCATCGTTCGCAACCAACATGATCGGCTGGTGACGAACGAGAATTGCGCTGGCTTTTCTGAGACTTCGAGTGAAGAATATGCGCGGCCCGACAGCGTGAAAAACTCGCGCTGCACGCAGCAGCACACGAAGGGCCTTGCCGACCAATCCGCGCACTCCGCTCTCACGGACGATGCGAATACTTCTCTGAAGGATGCTCAAAAGTATTCCTCGGCTTCTTTACGCTGAATTGAATCTCTGAAAAAGTACATGACTTCGCGAGTCTAGCAAGCGAAGATTGGGGACACTCCGGTACCGCGAGGAGGCTCATTCGCGTCCCGGAAAAGCTACGCAAGGGGCCAGTGTCAAGGGCCATGAAGAACTGCCCACTGGCGGACACGGAAAATGCCCGCTGGTGGCGATGAAAACGCCCAGCTTGTCATGGCCGCCGACAGACCAGGTTAAAATTCATCTAACCTAGACAGACAATGAAGGATCGAATGGACGCAGCGCCCAGCTCCCCGGCAGGCACCAAAGGAATCGCAATCGTAACGGTGAGCTACGGCTCGGACGATGTCCTCGAGGCTTTTCTAGCGTCAGTTCCGGCCGCGTCGACACATGCGTTGCGCGTCGTCGTTGCGGACAATAAGCCAGGCGATCCGTTCGGCCTGATCCCCCGCATGACCATGGCTGCGGGCGCAGACTACCTGCCATTGCCCAGCAACCGCGGCTACGGTCACGCCATCAATGCGGCAGTGCGGTCCCTGCCCGCTGACATTGAATGGATCGTTGTCAGTAATCCAGACGTGATATTGGCGCCCGAGTCAATTGACGTATTGCTCAAATCTGCCGGCCAGGCGGCATCGATCGCTGCCATTGGACCACGAATTCTGTCGGCCAACGGCGAGATTTACCCATCTGCCCGGAAGATCCCGTCCTTGCGCTCTGGTGTTGGGCATGCGCTACTCGCCAACTTATGGCCACAAAATCCGTGGAGCCGCTTGTATCGCCGAGATGATGACATCGTCCCCGCACGTCGCGACGCAGGCTGGCTTTCAGGAGCATGCCTCATGGTGCGCCGTTCCGTCTTCGACGAACTCAATGGATTCGATGAGTCGTACTTCATGTATTTTGAGGATGTTGACCTGGGCTACCGCATTGGGCAACTCGGACTAAGAAACGTCTATGAGCCTGCCGCGACCGTGGTCCATACAGGCGCGCACTCCACGCAGGGTAACGCGGTTCGCATGATCCAAGCCCATCATGAGAGTGCCATGAGGTTCCTTTCAAAAAAGTACTCTGGCCCACTCCTGTGGCCGCTTCGTGCTGCGCTGGGAACTGGCCTCGCCGTTCGCGCTCGAATCGCGGCACGCCAGCAGAAGCCCTAACTGCGTGCTGCTCCGCGCAATTTATCGGCGACTATTCGCAACGGCTTCGTCACTCGCCAAGAGGTGCTGGCGAGAAGCGCGGATTGGCGAGCGCGTAGTTCCGAAATGACGATGTGATTCGATTGAATCTCGTCTTCTTTTTCAATTATCAAGACCCGCTGAGCCTCAGCTGCGGCGGTGAGGTGTGCAATTTCTGCGCGGGCTTCCTCGAGGAGGATTTCATACATCGCGACGGTGTCAAAGAAGACCGACCGCTGCCGGTTGCTTCGAGCGAGAGGATCGTCATTTACCGGGCTCACAAGTACTCCTTTACAAGTTGCGTCGTTTTCGCGTCCGCTGATTGTGCGAGTTCAAGTGATGCATCTCGTGACGACGTCGTTGCAGCAATCAGAATTGCCGCACTCACAGCATCGAGAAGACCGTCAAAGTCGATGTTCACCGGGAATTCTGAATCCCAGGTAGCCGCGTAGGTCGAGACCTTTGCGTTCTCTAGACTCACGCGGGGACGCCCAAACGAACCTGAGATAATCCGCCCGTGCAAGGACGAACCTATCCAAAGGCGCGATTTAGCGATCCAGTCAGCGAGTTCCAGTGGCATTCGGGTCTGTAAGACGGTGGGCTGAAGGGTCGGGGCGATGGCGCGCAGCGAGCCGAGAACCTTGTCGTATTGGTCAAGCCGATCGTGATGCCGTGCTGTGCCGGCCAGAAAAAGCACGGGTCGCCACCCTGTCGAGTGCGCAACTTGCGCCAGGGCAAAGGCAATTTTCTCCGAGCCGTATTTTTCGATGATGTATCCGTTGGCCTGAAATAAGAAAAAGGGTTCCGAATCAGATTCGGAAGTTCTTCCCATTTCGGGATATCGAAGAGAGATGGCGTGCACCATGTCGGGCGACACTGCAGCGTTGATTCCATTGCTTTCGGCAAATTCGCGAGAGGGACTGTCTCGAACGACCAGCGAATTGGCACGACGAAGTGCAGTAATCGCCGCTTCAGCACCAGTCGAACTCCCCGAGATTCGAAGCGCGTCCAAGCCCACAGAGTTGACAATCAGGGGTGTCGCACTGTTCAACGGGAAGCGGCCGAGTTCTGGAATGTACGCGGGCGCAGTCGTCGACGAGTCTGAAAGATACTGCGCAATAGCAGCACGACCTTGAGGAGTCGCTCTATCGAAAACTCGACCGTCATGGTCGTTCAGGGACATCGTCAGCGCGTTGCCGGTGTCCACACCACCAATCTCGCCTCCCACGACCCAGACTGCGTCCCACGATCGCGCAGCCAGCAGGTCGTTGTAGGGAAGAACCGGGTCACCAATCAAGGCGGCCATGTCTGCTCCGATGATTGAACCCGCCACAACACGATGCTCCGTGAGGTAACTCTTGGTGAGTTGATGAAAGAGAAGGTCACCGAAGTTGTCCCGTTCGTAGGCGCCGATGAGGAGCACCTCACGGCGCCGTTTCGCTTGTGACAATTGGCTACATTTTCCTCTCGCTGATGCGCCGTGGCTGGTCGTAGCCTCGCACCAGATCGGGCCAATCAGGTGGAAAAGTCTCTGGCCTACCTGGAAAGGAGGAGACTGCTGAGATAGCGACCATACCCGCTCTTGTGCAGCGGCTTGGCGAGTGCCGCGAGCGCATCATCCGTAATCCAGCCCGCACGCCAGGCGATCTCCTCGATGCAACCGACCTTGAAACCCTGGCGGTCCTCGATGACGCGCACGTATTCCGAGGCCTGCATCATGGATTCGAAGGTGCCTGTGTCGAGCCAAGCAGTGCCCCGGTCGAGCACCTGCACGTGCAGGGTGCCTTGTTCCAGGTAGCGTTCGTTGACCGTGCTGATCTCCAGCTCGCCGCGCGCGCTGGGTTCAATGGTCTTGGCGATCTCGACGACGGAATTGTCGTAGAAGTACAGACCAGGAACCGCGTAGTTGCTCTTCGGCTTTGTGGGCTTCTCTTCAATGGAGATCGCGGTGCCGGTCTCGTCAAATTCGACGACACCGTAGGACGTGGGATTACTCACGTGATACGCGAAGATGCGCGCGCCTTCGATCGCGGCGTTACCCCGCAACGCCGATCCGAGGCCAGCTCCGTGGAAGATGTTGTCGCCGAGAACGAGGGCCACGCTTTGGTCGCCGATAAAGTCCTCCCCGATGATGAAGGCCTGGGCGAGGCCGTCCGGTGATGGCTGAATAGCATATTCAATGCGGATGCCTAGATCGGAGCCGTCCCCGAGCAGTGCTCGGAATTGTTCGTTGTACTCCGGAGTCGTAATAATGAGGATCTCTTTGATGTCCGCCATCATCAGCGTCGACAAGGGGTAGTAGATCATCGGCTTGTCCCAGATGGGCATGAGCTGCTTCGAGATGCCCTTGGTGATCGGCCACAGGCGTGTGCCTGAGCCGCCGGCGAGAATGATTCCGCGCATGAGCGTTAGTTCCTGTCGTTCAAAGTGGCGTAGTAGGCGCGAGCTGCGGCCCACGTGGGGAGCAGACCGGAGGCAGCTGCAACCGCGAGAGTGGGGGCATCCGTGTCCTTGGGCGAAAGGAGCAGTTCCCCGGCTTCCGGCGGGAACACGAGGCCAACCTCTTGATCGAGCGGGCTAATGCCGTGTTCGCGGCCCGGGCTGAAGGTGCTGTTCACTAGATAGCTCACGGTGGCGTTGTCGGTGAGCGCGACGAAGCAGTGGCCGAGGCCCTCGGCAATGTAGACCGCGCGCCGGTCGGTGTCATCGAGGAGCACGCTGTCCCACTGACCGTAGGTCGGCGAGCCGACGCGAATGTCGATGATGTAGTCGAGAACGGCGCCGTGAACGGCAGTGACGTACTTGGCCTGACTTGGCGGCACGTCGGCGAAATGAATGCCGCGCACCGAACCGCGTTTCGAGACTGACGTGTTGGCCTGGGCAAGGTCGAGCTTGTGCCCAACTTTCTCTTCGAGCTTGTCGAAGCGGTACCACTCGAGGAAGACTCCCCGGTCGTCACCAAACTGCTTGGGGGTGATTTCGTAGGAATCGGGGATAGAAAGCTCTCGAATCTGCACGGTTGGCAGTCTACCAATGGGCGTCCGGTAGAATCGCGGAGGCCATGCAAGCGAACGGAACGGTTACTCCTATATGAAGATCCTCGTCACCGGCGGCGCCGGTTTTATCGGCTCCAACTTTGTTCGACGCACGATTGAAGACAAGTACCCGGGCCTTGAAGGCGCCGAGGTTGTCGTGCTCGACGCCCTGACCTACTCGGGCAACCTCGAAAACCTCGCCCCGATCGCCGACTCCCCGCGCTACTCCTTTGTGCACGGCGACATTCGCGACGGCAAGCTGCTCGACACCCTCTTTCCGGGCCTCGACGCGGTAGTGCACTTCGCCGCAGAGTCGCACGTGGACCGCTCAGTGATGGACTCGACGATTTTCGTGGAGACCAACGTGCTCGGCACCCAGCAGCTGCTCGACGCGGCCCTGCGCCACAAGCTCGCCCGGTTCGTGCACGTCTCCACCGACGAGGTCTACGGCTCCATCGCCGAAGGCTCCTGGAACGAAGAGCGGGCCCTTGAGCCCAACTCCCCCTACAGCGCCTCGAAGGCTGGCAGCGACCTGCTGGCCCGCAGCTACCACCGCACCCACGGCCTCAACGTGTCGATCACGCGCTGCAGCAACAACTACGGCCCCTACCACTTTCCCGAAAAGGTCATTCCGCTGTTCGTCAGCAACCTGATCGACGACCTGCACGTTCCCCTCTACGGCGAGGGCAACAACATTCGCGACTGGCTGCACGTTGACGACCACACCCGCGCCATTGCCATGGTGCTGGTCGGCGGCCGCGCCGGCGAGATCTACAACATTGGCGGCGGCACCGAGCTCACCAACAAGGAGCTCACCCAGCTGCTGCTCGATTCGACCGGCAAGGACTGGTCCTACGTCGACCGCGTCGCCGACCGCCTCGGCCACGACCTGCGGTACTCGGTGGACATCAGCAAAATTCAGGCCGAACTCGGCTATGCCCCCGAGGTTCCGTTCGAACAGGGCCTCGCCGACGTGGTGCAGTGGTATCGCGACAACCGTCAGTGGTGGGAACCGCTCAAGGCCCGTGCGGCGTTGAACTAGCATGACTCGTTATCTGATCACCGGCGCCACCGGCATGCTCGGCCGTGACCTGCAGACGGCTTTGGCCGGACGCGACGTGACCGCTCTCGGCCGCAGCGACCTCGACGTGACCGACCAGGGCGCGGTGAAAACCGCCGTCGCCGGGCACGACGTGATCATCAACTGCGCCGCGTACACCAAGGTCGACGACGCGGAGACGAATGAGGACGAGGCCTTCGCGGTGAACGCGGTGGGGCCGTACAATTTGGCGGTGGCGGCATCCGCTTTGCGGGCGAAGCTTGTGCAAATTTCGACGGACTACGTCTTTGACGGTAGCGCCACCACGCCGTATGCCGAGAACACCGTGCACAGCCCGATTTCGGCCTATGGCCGTACCAAGGCTGCCGGTGAAGAGTTCGTGCAGGTCGAGAACGGTTCGCGCAGCTATATCGTGCGCACCGCCTGGCTGTACGGCAAGAACGGCCCGAACTTTGCCAAGACCATGCTGAAGGCCGCCGCCACCCGCGACACCCTCAGCGTGGTCACCGACCAGGTGGGCCAGCCCACGTGGACGGTCGACCTGGCCGCCCAAATTGTGCTGCTGCTCGACAACGACGCGCCCGCCGGCATCTACCACGGCACGAACTCGGGTATTGCGTCGAAGTTCGACCAGGCTCGTGACGTGTTCGCCCTCGCCGGGCTCGACCCGGAACGCATTAAGCCCACCGACAGCTCGGCTTTTGTACTTCCTGCGCCACGGCCGGCCTATTCGGTGCTCGGCCACGCTAACTGGGCTGCGGCCGGTCTGGAACCGATGCGCAGCTGGCAGTCGGCCCAGGCCGAAGCATTCGCTGCCGGGGTTTTCGAGACAGCATGATCACCCTGCGGGTAGTCGTTGACCAGATGGTCGCCCCGGTGCCGGGCGGCGTCGGGCGTTACACCGAGGAACTCACTCGCGCCCTAATCGCGACCGCACCGGCGGAGTGCAACGTTGAGGGCATCGTCTCGTCGTCGACCCCCGCAGAGTACGAACGCATCGAGGCAGCACTGCCCGGCCTGGGCAGCCTGCACAAGACCGCTCTGGCAAGGCGCGAGCTCGCGGCGGCCTGGGCGCTCGGCGTGACCGCGTCGTTGGGAACCGGCCTGATTCATGCGCCGGGACTGCTCGCCCCCCTGCGCCGCCACAACCGTGCCGAAGACCACACCCAGATTGCGGTGACGCTGCACGACGTGCTCGCCTGGACGCATCCGTCGTCGCTGACCCCGGCAACCGTGGCCTGGACCAAGAGCATGCTCAAGCGCGCCCGCAAGCACGCCGACGCGATCGTCGTGCCGAGCCACGCCGTGGCACGGCAGCTGACCGAGATCATGGACCTCGGCGACCGGGTGCGCGTGATTGGCGGCGCGGTGGGGCGGGGCCTCGTGCTGCCGGCCATTCCGCTGGTAGAAGAGCGTCTGCAGGCGCTGGGGCTGCCGTCGCAGTATCTGCTGACCTCGGGCTCGCTCGACCCGCGCAAGGCCGTGATCGCGCTGATCACAGCGCTCGGGCTGCCGGGAGCCCCCGACCTGCCGCTGATCGTGCTGGGACCAGACACCTGGGGCGAACTCGACCTCGCCTCGGTCGCCGATGAAGCCGGGCTGGCACCGGGGCGCGTGCGTGCCCTGTCGGGGCTGAGCGACTCCGATCTGGCCGTCGTGATCGCCCGGGCCAGCGTGTTCGTCTACCCGAGCCTGGAGGAAGGCTTCGCGCTGCCGATCATCGAAGCGTTCCACCTGGGCACGCCGGTCGTGCACTCCGACGCCCCAGCCCTGCTCGAAGCCGCCGGTGACGCCGGCGTTGCGGTCGAGCGCTCAGACCCGAAGGAATACCCCGCAAAGCTCGCTGACGCGGTGAACCGGGTGCTCGGCGACAGCGTACTGCGCAACCGCATGAGCATCTTCGGCGGCGACCGGTCGCGGGCCTTCAGCTGGCGGGACTCCGCCGAGCGGGTCTGGCAGCTGCACGCGGACCTGTAGTTCTCGTGCGCCTACTGCGAGACCAGCGGGTGCGGTTTCTCGCGGTCGGTGCCACGAACACGCTCGTGGGGTATCTGGTCTTCTCGGCCTTCACCCTGTGGGTATTCACGGATGTCTACCTCGGCTACCTGCTCAGCCTCGCGCTCTCCTACGTGGTCGGCATCACCCTGGCGTTCGTGCTGTACCGGCGATTCGTGTTCGTGGTGCACGGCCACGTGGTGCGCGACTTCATTCGGTTCGTGAGCGTGTACCTCGTGGCTATCGGCATCAATGTGGCCGCGTTGCCGCTGCTGGTTGAGGTTCTCTTGGTGCCGCCACTACTCGCCCAGCTGATAATTCTCTTGATAACGACCCTGCTGAGCTTCTTTGGGCACAAGAAGTTCTCGTTCCGGCGGAGCGAGAGAACCAGCTGACCGAGGCATATGCATCCGCTGGCGTGCTGTAATGATGCTTGCTACAGCGTGCTACTCACGGCTACACTCAGCGCATGAGCTTGGTTCCTGTTCGAGAATTGCGCAATCACACCGCTGATGTCATTGAACGCGCGCGTCAGGGTGAAGAAGTCACGATCACGTCCAACGGAGTGGCGATTGCAACCCTCGTGCCGATCAGTGCGACCAAACGGCCATTTCTCACGAAAGACGAATTTATCCGTTTGACTCGGCAGCCGAAGGACCCCGTTGCCGACTACTACGACGACGAGGAAGACGACGAAACTACGGACGACCTCGGTCCGATTCAGTGACGACCACCCGGGGCCTCCTCGATACGAGTGTTTTCGTTGCACGGGAGTCCAATCGCCCACTCCGCGTCGACCTGCTTCCCTTGGAACAGGTTGTCAGTGCGATCACTCTGGGCGAACTGTCTGCGGGCGTGCATGCTGCGGTTAACGCTGACAGCAGAGCGATGCGGATGAAGACTCTCGACATGCTGTCTGCAATTGCCGTTCTTCCAGTTGACGCTGAAGTCGCTGCCATTTGGGCGCGACTGCGCCAGAACCTGCGTGACAACGGGCGCCGGCTCAACGTCAACGACCTGTGGATCGCATCCACGGCACTCGCGCATTCCTTGCCCGTCTACACTCAGGACACCGATTTTCAGGTGTTGTCAGACCTGGGCGGCCCCGAAGTGATTGTGGTCTAGCGCTTACGTTGGCGTCATACTTCTCGCAGTGCGCCTGAATTAGGCGGGTCGCGGTGCCGGGATTGCTGTCTCGACGGGCTCGACCTGCGGAGGTAGTAGGGTTCCGCCGACACCGACGCGTTGGTGCCGGGGCCGGCACGCGTCGGCCTACGGCGTGGGGGTGCCGGTGGGCGCGGGGGCCAGGGCCGCCGCGACCATGGCCTGAATGGCGGCGTAGTCGGGGTCTTCGGGGTCGACGCCGTTCTCCGGAATCAGCGGCACCGACACGACCGGAAGTTGCTTGGTCTTGGAGGCGAGGTTCACGAAGTAGCCGAGCATTCCCTGCGGCACGTCGGTCTTCACGACGCGGGTGCCGGCGGCGGCCACTCCCTGGAACTTGGAGAGCACGTTCGCCGGGCTGGCCTGCGCGAGCAGAGCCTCCTGCATCTGGGTCTGGCGCTGCATGCGGTCGTAGTCACTCGTGCCGTGCCGCGAGCGGGCAAACCACAGGGCGTGGTAGCCGTCCATGTGTTGCATGCCCGGTTCAAACCAGAACAGCACCTTGGTGAAGCTCTCGTCGGTGTGCACCGGCACTCGGTTCTGCACGTCAATGTCGACGCCGCCGAGCGCGTCGATGAGGTCGGAGAAGCCCTGCATGTCGATGAGCACAAAATACTGAATGCTCAGTCCGGTGATGCCCTGCGCCGCCTCGAGCGTGGCCTGAATACCCGGGGAGCTGCCCTCGGCCACCGCGTCGGGATAGTACTCCGGGCGTTTCAACTCGGCCTCGGTGAAGACGGAGTTGAGCATGCAGGCCGACACGTCGCATCCGTCGATGGAACCGTAACCCTCAGGGTAGAGCGCTCCGAGCGAGGAACCGGCTGAGAACGGCACGTTCTCGAGGTTGCGCGGCAGGCTGATGGTCGTGGCCTGGCCGGTCGTGGCGTCGATGCTGACTACCGAGAGGCTGTCGGGGCGCAGGCCGTCTCGGTCGGCGCCGGCGTCACCACCAAGCAGCAGAATGTTGTACCGGCCGTCGACCGGGGGTTCGCTCGGTCCGGCGACGAAGACGGAGGAGAGAAACCCGCTCGCCGAGGTGGCGACGAAGGCGCCATAACCGGCACTGCCGGAGACCACGATCATGAGCGCCGCCGAGAACGCAGCAATGATCGGGCGGGCGCCGGGCGCGGCCTTGACCAGGTTGATCAGGCCGAGGGTGTTGAGGGTGAGTATGAGCCAGGTGAGAGCGTAGAACGCGAGTACCGCGGCCGCCGCCCACAGGCCAATGGTGCTCGTGAACACGGTGAGCATAACCTCGGGCCAGAGCAGGTAGACCGCGCCGGCGATGATCGCGATGATGACCAGCGTGAGCGTTGCGCGAAGGCCGAACCGGCCAAGCCTGCGGTTGCCGGCGAGCACCTGCGCCGAACCGGGCAGTACGAAATTGAGTACGACCAGCCACCACGCACGCGTTGTCATGATGCGCGTGGAGCCGGAATTCGGGTGCCGGATCGGGTCGGAAACACTACTCATAATCGCTCTTGGAGGTCCCGGTTCTTCTGCTCGACCAAGTCTGCGAGCTGCACGGAATAGTCTTCGAGCTTCAGGCGCAGCGCGTCGTCACTCGTGGCGAGAATCTTGATGGCGATGAGCGCGGCGTTCTTCGCCCCGCCGATCGACACTGTCGCGACGGGCACGCCGGCCGGCATCTGCACGATCGATAACAGCGAGTCGAGGCCGTCGAGCAGCCCGAGCGGAACGGGTACTCCCACCACCGGCAGGGTGGTCATCGCGGCGAGCATGCCGGGCAGGTGCGCGGCTCCCCCGGCTCCGGCGATGATCACCTTGAGGCCGCGGGCCTGAGCGCTGCGACCGTAATCGAGCATCTTTTCGGGGGTGCGGTGCGCCGAGACCACCTGCACTTCGTGCGCCACCCCGAAGTCCTTCAGGGTTTGCGCTGCGGCGCTCATAACGGTGAAGTCGGAGTCGCTGCCCATGACCAAGCCGACCAGCGGCGCGCTGGAACTCTCGGGCACGCTGGATCGCTCGATGTTGTCTGGCACGCCCATGATCTTATTGCTCAGTCCTGAAAGATTTGTGCAGTGGCACGCGCCTGGTAGGCAACTTCGTCGAGATCGTCGCCGCCCGCGGTGACGTGGCCCACCTTGCGGCCGGGCCGTGAGGCCTTGCCATAGTTGTGCACTTTCACGAGCGGATGCTGCGCCAGCGCCACCTCGTAGCGGTCGCCCAGCGAGCCTGACGCCGGTCCGCCGAAGATGTTCACCATGACCGTCCACGGGTCCCTGGCCCCGGTGGCACCGAGCGGCAGGTCAAGCACCGCCCTCAGATGTTGCTCGAACTGGCTCGTCGTGGACCCGTCGATGGACCAGTGACCGCTGTTATGCGGGCGCATCGCCAACTCGTTAACGAGGAGGCGCTCATCCGTTGTCTGAAACAGTTCGACGGCGAGCACCCCGGTGACGCCGATGCCCTCGGCCACGGTCACGGCGATGTCGGTGGCGACATCGGCCAGGCGCCCCATGGACTGGGGGGCCGGCGCGATGACCTCCGCGCAGACGCCGCCCTTCTGCACGGTCTCGACGACCGGCCAGACCGCGATCTCTCCGCTGGGGCGGCGGGCCACCACCTGGGCCAGCTCGCGGCTGAAGTGCACCAGCTCCTCGACCAGTAGGGCGCCGTCGTTGCCGTCTTCGGCGAGCGCCTGAAACCAGTCGTCGACGTCGTGTTCGTGGCTGACCACGCGCACGCCCTTGCCGTCGTAACCGCCGCGGGCGGTCTTCACAACGGCGTGGCCGCCGTGGTTGTTCAGAAAGTCGGCGAGGCCGGCGACATCGACGATGCGCGCCCAATCCGGCACGGGCAGCCCGAGTTCGGCGAGCTTTTCGCGCATGAGCAGCTTGTCTTGGGCGTAGAGCAGGGCGTCGGGGCCGGGATGCACGGTGACGCCCTCACGCACGAGCTCGCGCAGAATCTCCTGCGGCACGTGTTCGTGGTCGAAGGTGATCACGTCGACGGTCTTCGCGAAGGCGAGCACCGTGGACAGGTCGCGGTAGTCACCGACGCTGACAGCGGCGAGCGCCGCAGACATACCGTCGGCTTCGGCGAGAACCTTCAGCTCGATGCCGAGGTTCACCGCCGCGGGAATCATCATGCGGGCCAGCTGGCCTGCGCCAATCACACCGACGGTCAAGGCCATCTGTTCACCATTTTCTATGCCAGCGTTCAGCTAAACGCGCGTGGATACCCAGCCCGGGGGTTTTAAACCGCCGTAGACTGCGAGACTTCAGTGCTTTTCTACTTTACAGAACCTCCGGACGGACGCATGTCGATCACCCTGAAGCAGCGCCTGCTCAGTTTTCTGAGTCAGGGCCTCAAGTTCGGCGCCGTCGGTGCGCTCGGCTTCGTGGTGGATTTCACGGTGTTCAACCTGCTGCGCACCACCGTGCTGGATTCCGCCGAGGTACACGCCGGTCCCATCTACGCCAAGGTCATCTCAACCGTGTTGGCCATTCTGGTGAACTGGCTCGGCAACCGCTACTGGACATTCAGCAAGAACCGGCAGAACCACACCATGCGCGAGGGACTGGAATTTCTGGCGGTCAGCCTGGTGGGTATGGGCATCGGCATCGCCTGCCTCTGGTTCAGCCACTACGTGCTCGGCTACACCAGTGTTCTCGCCGACAACATCGCCGGCAACGTGGTCGGGCTGCTGCTCGGCGCGGTGTTCCGCTTTACGCTGTACCGTTACTGGGTGTTCGCGCCGAGCCGGAGCGGCGCTCCCGCTCTGGGCGCGGCATCCGCTGGTATCGCCTCTGTCAGCACGCGCACCGGGGCGATTCGGCTAGCTACGACCCCAGAAAGCTGACTCGGCGGCGAGGGCCGACTGCTCCTGCCGGCGGGATCCCATGACGGTGCTCGCCTTCTCCATGAGGTCGTGCAGGGTGCTCTGCACGAGGTCGACGTTGGGAACATCTTTTAACACGAGCGGATGCTCCAGCCCCGAATTGATCAGCACCGTACCCGAGTGGAACCCGGCCTGCACCCAGTTCTGCCGCACGCTCACGTCGTAGCCGCGGCTGTGCAGCAGTTCTTGCCGGGTGCGCACAAAGAATCCGTGCCGAAAGATGATGCGGCGCGTCGTGATCGTATAGCGCTTGGTGAGCCAGGCGGCGAGCGGCAGCAGCCAGCCGAGAACGGCGAGCACGATAGAGCCGGCCAGAAGGGCCGCGTTCTGCCAGGGCTCGGGCAGGTTGCCGAAAAAGTACCCGGTGGCGCCGGCCAGCACGAACAGCAGCACGGTGGGCCAGGCAAGCACCCTGGCGTGCGGGCGCAGGCGGGCGACAACCTTCTCTGGCCGACTCTCGCGGGCGTAGCCGGAGGGTTCGGTCTCGTTCGTCTCTGTCTTCTTCGGTTTCATTACTTCTATTAATACCTCAGGTGGGTGACATCGCCAGCGGCGACAGACCGTTCTTCGCCATCGGCCTGGCTGACGACTTGCAACCGGCCCTCGGTGTCGATGCCCGTGGCGGTGCCGACCAGGTCGGTTCCGCCCGGCAGCTCAACCCGCACGACGCTGCCGAGGGTGCCACAGAGGGCGGTGACGTCGGCGTGCAGGCTCTGTTCTGCGTCGCCGTCGGCGTGCACGAAGGCTTCATAGAGCGTGACGAGTTCGTGCAGGTAGGCGGCGAGTACCGCATCGGGGTCGGGCGAAGTGCGGGTGACCAGCAGCAGCGAGGTGGAGGTAAGGGTGGGTAGGTCGTGTTCATCGAGCGAGACATTGAGGCCGGCACCGATGATGATGCCCTCGCCGTCGGGCAGGAGTTCGCACAGGATTCCACACACCTTGTACCCGTCGATGAGCACATCGTTGGGCCATTTGAGGGTCACGTCGTGACGGGGCTCCTCGGCCTCTTTGACGTCTTCGACCGGCTGCATGCTGGCCTCAACGGTTTTTCTGACGGCCCTGGTCATGGCGGCGCCGGCCAGCAACGGCAACCAGCCGAGGGCGTGCGACGGTAACTGGTCCCCGGCTTTTGTGCGCGGGCGCACGAGCACCGAGATGGCCAGGGCTTTGCCGGTCGGGGCCAGCCAGACGCGGCCGAGCCGGCCACGCCCCTGAGTCTGGTTGTCGGTGACGACCACCGAGAGGTCGGGCCAGGCTGCGGCATCCGCTGTGGCGAGTTCTTTGAGCACATCGTTGGTCGAGGGGGCCTCCGACCGGTATTCGAACCGGCTCACCTCGGCGCGGCTGAGCGAAAATTGCATGGCTACTCTCTCTCCCAAACGTAACTGCGGTAATTCTCCCGAATCTGACCCCGAATGTGTTATTCCGTGCCATTTCGGCCACGATCTCCGCAGTTATGAACGGGGAAGGAGGTAATGCAGGGGGAAACGACCAGTGTTGCGCTGCAAAGTTGTGGAGCATCGTCAACGGGGAGCGGTCGGGGCGTGCCGGTAGAGTGAAACGGTGACTGACAAGACGCCCGCCGCGGCACCCGACCTGTATACGACGGCGGGAAAACTCGCCGACCTCAAGTTGCGCTATCACGAAGCCGTGACTGCCAGCGGGGCCACCGCCATCGAGAAGCAGCACGCTAAGGGCAAGATGACCGCCCGCGAACGCGTTGACCTGCTGCTCGACCAGGGTTCCTTCGTGGAACTCGACGAATTCGTGCGGCACCGCACCGTGGCATTTGGCATGGAAAAGAAACGGCCGTACGGCGACGCCGTCGTCACCGGAACCGGCACCATCCACGGCCGCCAGGTGGCCGTGTATTCGCAGGACTTCACCATCTTCGGCGGTTCGCTCGGCGAGGTCGCCGGCGAGAAGATCATCAAGGTGATGGACCTCGCCCTCAAGACCGGGGTGCCAATCATCGGCATTCTCGACTCCGGCGGAGCGCGTATTCAGGAAGGCGTCGTGGCTCTCGGCAAGTACGGCGAAATCTTTCGCCGCAACACGGCAGCATCCGGTGTCATTCCGCAGATCTCGATCATTTGTGGTCCGGCCGCTGGCGGCGCGGTCTACTCCCCCGCGCTGACCGACTTCGTGATCATGGTCGACAAGACCAGCCAGATGTTCGTCACCGGTCCCGACGTGATCAAGACCGTCACCGGCGAAGACGTGGGCATGGAAGAGCTCGGCGGCGCCCTCACCCACAATAAGATCTCGGGTGTCTCGCACTACCTCGCGAGCGACGAGCCCGACGCGCTCGACTTCGCCCGCGCCCTGCTGAGCTACCTGCCAGACAACAACCTGGCCGAGCTGCCCGTCTTCGACAGCGAAGTAGAGCTCGAAACAACGGATGCCGACCGTCGCCTCAACACGATCATCCCCGATTCGCCCAACCAGCCCTACGACGTCAAAACGGTCATCGAGCACATCGTCGACAACGGAGAGTTTCTAGAGACGCAGCCGCTCTACGCGCCCAACATCGTCGTCGGGTTCGCCCGGGTCGAGGGCCGCTCGATCGGGATCGTCGCCAACCAGCCCAACGCTATGGCCGGCACGCTCAACATCGAGGCCGGCGAGAAGGCCTCCCGCTTCGTGCGGTTCTGCGATGCGTTCTCGATTCCCATCCTCACCCTCGTCGACGTGCCCGGCTTTCTGCCCGGCACCGACCAGGAGTGGACCGGGATCATCCGTCGTGGGGCCAAGCTGCTCTACGCCTATGCGGAGGCCACCGTGCCGCTCGTCACGGTCATTCTGCGGAAGGCCTACGGCGGCGCGTACATTGTGATGGGCTCCAAGCAGCTCGGCGCCGACACCAACCTGGCCTGGCCGACCGCAGAGATCGCCGTGATGGGTGGTCAGGGCGCCGTGAACATTCTTTACCGTGCCGAGATCAAGGCGGCCGAGCAGGCCGGCGAAGATGTCGCCGCTGTGCGCACCCGTCTGGCCAACGAATACACCTACAACGTGGCGAGCCCCTTTCTGGCTGCGGAACGCGGCGAGCTCGACGGCATCATCGAACCGGCCGCCACGCGCGTATCGGTCGTCAAGGCGCTGCGGGCCCTGCGCACCAAGCGGGCTTCGCTGCCCGCCAAGAAGCACGGGAACATCCCGCTCTAATGCCGAAGCCCTCAGAGTTTGATCCGTCGGAACTGGTTTTCGTGACCACTCACATCAGTGACACCGAGGTGTCGGCGGTGAGTGCCGTCATCCGTGGTCTGTTGCGGGAGGAATCCGACGAGCGCCGGGCTGCGCCGGAACCCGGGCAGAGCGCCTGGCAGCAGAACCAGCGCCCGCTTCGGGGGCCGGTGCACCCCGGCGCCGGCCGCTGGCGCGGCTTCACGGGCTAGCTGCCCGGTTTCACTCGGCCTCCGTTGCCCTCTTTCGGACGGGGCCCGGGCCCCGTCCGTGGGCCCAGTTTATAAACTGGGCCGGGGGACGGGGCCCGGGCCCCGTCCGCGGTGGGGGCGGGCGCAACCACCGGTATGTCTGTCCTCCTAAATGCCGACTGTGCAAGCCGGAACACTGATAGAGACTAGAAGTGCTCGGTGACGCTCCTAGAGTTTCACCACCAATCATTCGCTGACTAGGGTAAGCGAGCGAATGTGTTGGGGGCGAGAACGGATGGCATTCGGGTTGTCGTCCTTTCTCGAATAGTCGTTAGGGGATCAGCTTCGGCTGGTCCCCTTTCGCGTTGGTGCACACGCACTTTTACGCAGAGACGGCGGGCACGACCTGCCGGGGAATTTCCATCCACAGGTCGACTTCTTCGTTGGAGGAATCCGGCCCCAGGGCGCTGACCGCCGGATCGGGACTGCTCAGGCCCACGACGGTCACCGCGATGGTGGCACTGTCAGCCGACGTGCGAGCGATAATCTTGTCGGCATTCGTGCGACCGATGGCCGTCGCGAGGCTGTTGAGCACGATCTCCAGGTCGGCACCGCTGAGGTCATCAATGCCGCCCTCGTCGAGCAGGGTCACACTGGCACCGCGTCGTCTGGCCGCCATGACCTGCTCACGCACCGCGTGGTTGAGCAGACGTCGCCCGCGAATCTCATCGCGAATGGCCGCTTCGAGCAAACGGCACTCCTGGCGGTCCGCCTCACTGAGATCGCCGTTGCTCTCGTTGATCCGACGCAGCATAGGCATGGCAAGGCGCATGGTCTGAGTCAGCCGCACCTGACGTTCGTAGAGATGGGCCTCCTGGGCCGCGTGCCATCCGCTCGCCTCCCGCTCGGCTCGCCCATACTGGCGGGCATCGCGGCTCGCCTTCACGAGCGCCCGTGACAGCAGCCCGGCGGCCACCACCCAGACCACGCTGCCGATGACGCCCATATGTCCCAGCTCGCCGACGCCGGCCCAGAGCACGGTGTGCACCACGAGCGCGCCAACACCCAGCAAGGCCAGCTGCGGCCTCTTGCGGGTGGCCGTGATCGTCATCAGGGTACCGACGGCAGCAACGTACCAGGTGGCGTATCCCAATGTGCCCGACGAACCGTCGAGCTGGCTGCCCACGATCAGCGGGATCGCAATCGAGATGGCCACATTGAAGAGGGCCAGCGGCAACGACATGCGCAGGGGGCTGTCGGGCCAGAGGCTCGCGACCGTCGCCACCAGATACAGGCCCATGGCTACCAGGATCGGCACCGAGGAGGCCGGTTCGTTGATCGAATACAGGCCAAGCACCACGTGATAGCCCGAGAAGCCGGCCGCCACGATCAGGGTGAGAGCACGAGGGACAACCACGACGCCGGTCATCGGGCGCCCCCGTCGGGCGAGCCCGTTGCGATCCCGTCGGCGTCCTGGTCGTCGGGGCGCGGCCAGATAAGGGTTATCGTCGTGCCGTGGCCGGGGCTGGTGCGCAGCTCGGCCACGCCCCCGGCGGTTGCGACCCGATCCTGGATTGAAACCCGCAAGCCCAGACGAGCGCTGTCGACCCTGGCAACGTCGAAACCGCGGCCGGTGTCGCTGACGCAGATGGTGCATCCGTTCTGGTCGTTGCCGTCGATCGTGACGCGGCGTGAACGGGTGGGTCCGGCGTGCTGCACGCTGTTCACCATGGCCTGCACGCTGGCCGAGTAGAGCGCCTCGGCGGCGTGTTCGGGAATGCTGCGGCCATCGATGCTCAACTCGGTCACGGTGAACACTCCAGCCTCGGTCGCCGCCGTGCGCAGGCGAGCGGCCAGCGTGCTCACGGCAACCGACGCAGCGTCGAGGTGACGTTCACCGTTGGCTTCCTGCAAGCGGATGATGGCGCTGCGAGCCATCGCCGCCGCCAGTTCCGCGCTCTTGGCGTTGTGCACGCCCGCGGCGGACAGCAGGGTGGCGAGCACGCTGTCGTGCACGATCGAGTCGACCTCGACCCGTTCCACCTCGGTGGCGTGATGGCGCACCGCCACGGAATATTTGGACAGCGCGTTGGCTTGGGCGATGTCGACCTTGGCCGTGGCCTCCCGCAGCACGTAGATGATGATGAGCACCACGCCGCCGAGCATCATGGCGTAGCAGGTGTCGAGCACGGCGAGCGGGACCTCGGCCTGACCACCGGAGGGCAGCACCCGCACCACTCCGTAGGCGATCGGGGCGACCACGGTGTACGTGGCGGCCCAGAACAGGGGCAGGGCGATGGCCGCACAGGAGGTGGCGACGGTGCACAGGTACCACAGCCACGGCTTGCTCGCAATCACCAGGGTGGGATCGATCATAACCAAAGGCCAGATGAGGAGCGCTATCAGGTAGATTCCACTCACCGCGGCCGCGGAACTGCGAATGCCGCGCCGGAGAAGTGTCGCAACGACAAACATCAGGATCGACAGGCCGAGCAGGCCGGCGAGCAGAATGGCCGCCTCGGTTTTGCGGCTCGAGAGCTGATCGAGCATGAGGGGCAGCGTCTGCACGGCGAAGATCACCGCGACACCGGCCACCGAGCGTGACAGCACGATTTCGATCTGCGCGTGACTGATCGGGTTGCGCGGCTGCCGGGAACGGCTGAACAGGCTACCGTCAGCGTTGTTCCCTTCGCCGTCGACGCCCGCGAAGGGCCCGGTGGCGGTGGATACCAGGGTGCTGGTGTTGTTGTGGTCGCCCAGGCGGGCGGCCCGTTTAGACACCGCGGTCAGCTTCGGTCACGTCGAGCCCTGGCAGGATTCCGTCTTCGACGGCACGCCGCAGCAGGTCGACCTTGGTCGGCGCGGGGCGCCCGACCTCGACGTACTTCACCCGAATACGGTCGAGGTATTCCCGGGCGGTGGAGTGCGCGATGCCCAGCTGCATGGCGACCATCTTGAGGGGCAGGCCAGACGCGTAGAGGTGCAGCACGTCGCGTTCCCGGCGGCCCAGCTGCGCCTTGGCAAAATCCCGGTCGGCGTCGATGGCGGTGGCCCACTCGAGGTTGTTGAGCACGTCGCCGCGGGCGACCGAGGCGACGGCGGCCATGACCGTGGTGGTTGGGGACGATTTGGGAATGACCCCGGCCGCTCCGGCGGCGAGGGCTTCCCGCACGGAGGCAACCCGGTCGGCGATGCTGTGCACCAAAACGGCGGAGCCGGTGGACTGCACCAGGTGCACGTTGTCGGTAACGAGGGACCCATCGCCGAGCGAAAGGTCGAGCACGATCACGTCGCATTTTCGACCGGCGAGGCCGTCGACGAGGGCTTGCGCCGTCGCCGCAGCGAACAACACTTCGTAGCCGGCGTTCTCGCAGGCGGCCTGCAAGCCCAGTCGCACCGACTCATGGTCGTCGACAATTCCGACGCGCACGGGCGTATCGGCGGGAGGGGATGGTGCGGGATCAGTTGCTGTGTGGCTCACGGTAGGGCTGCCTTCAGGTTGTCTAGTGTCAACGATAGCTATTTGCAGAGCAGTGCGACGGCTTCGACGTGGTGGGTATTGGGGAACAGGTCGAAGGCGCGCAGGGTCTTCAGCTGGTAACCCTGCTTCGCAAACAATGCAACGTCGCGGGCGAGCGCCACCGGGTCGCAGGCCACATACACGATCTGCTGCGGTGCGAGGGCGACGAGCTGATCGACAACGACCTTGCCGGCGCCGGAGCGCGGCGGGTCGAGCACAACGGTGGCGGCGGCGAGGCGGGCGCGCTCGGCGGCATCCGCTTCGCGCAGCAGTCGCTGCAGAAAACGGTCGACACGGTCGGCGATCGCGGTGGCGCCGGCCCAGTCCTTGAGATTGCGGGCGGCGAAGGCAACCGCTTCCGGGTCACTTTCCACCGAGGTGATGCGGGTCGTCGAACCGAATCTGTCGCCGACGGCCGCGGCGAGCAGGCCGACGCCGCCGTAGAGGTCGAGGTTGGAGGCGCGCGGGTCGAACGTCTGCGGATCGATGATGTTCTGCACGGCGTGGTACAGGGTGTCGGCGGCCATCGAGTGCACCTGCCAGAATCCGGAGCGGTCGAGTTCGAACTCGCGGTCGGCGACGATCTCATGGATCAGGCCGTGGGGAACCCGCTTGGGCTTGCCGTTGGCGTCCTTGGCCGAGACGAGCACCTGCACGTCGCCCTTGCTCGGCGCGACCAGATCGATTTTCGCCGCGTTGTGAAAGAGCGTGTCGAGCGGGGCGCGCAGTTCGAGTTCGTGCTCGGCGAGCGGCAGGTCGTCGACGGCAATGACCCGGTGGCTGCGCGCGGCATACGGGCCGATGGTTCCGTCCTCTGCCACGTGCAGGCTCACCCTGGTGCGCCATCCGGTGCCGTCCATCGCGTCGCCGGGGCTGGCTTTCGCGCTGACCGCGACGGGCTCAACCACGACATCCGGGTGAATCCCCGCCATGCGCTGCAGCGCGTCGGCGAGTACCTGACGCTTGAGTTCGCGTTGAAAGCCCAGTTCGATGTGACCGAATTCGGCCCCGCCGGCGCGGGTTTCTGGGGCGCGTTCAACGGATGCCGCACTCCAGATATGCGGCTGACGTTCGGTTGCGGCGTCGATGACGGCGACGGTTTCGGCGCGCCAGAAGCTCTTGTGGTTGGCCTCGGTGAGGCGGGCGCGCACTCGCTCCCCCGGCAGGGTGTCGCTGACGAAGATGACGCGGCCCTCGTGCCTGGCGACGAAGATTCCGCCGTGGGCGATGTTGGTGATGTCGAGCTCAAGCTCGTCGCCGACCGTCACAGACGAAGTCGGGGCGGGGGTAGCGGGCTGGTGCCTCGTGTTGCTCATCTAACGATGATCCCACACCCCCTCGCCGGTCGTTGCTGCGCACCTGATTAGCACAGTGCGCCTGCTTGAATGGATACTCCCCCTCCCGTTGAAAGGACCGCATGCGTCTCTATTTGGCTTCCACGTCTCCGGCCCGGCTGGCCCTGCTGCGCGCAGCCGGCATCGAACCGGTGCGAATCAACCCCGAGGTCGACGAGGCGCGGGTCGTCGCCGAGACCGAGGCGGCCCGCGGCGCTGCCCTCGAGCCGCGGGTGCTCGTGGAGCTGCTGGCGCGCGCGAAAGCGGAGGCGGCGACATCCGCTCCGCTGGCCGAACCGCTCGACGGGCTGTTGCTCGGCGGTGACTCGGTGTTCGTGCTGGACGGCGTGATCTACGGCAAGCCGCACACCGCGGATGCCGCGCGCGAGCGCTGGGAACGCCAGCGCGGACGCACCGGCACGCTGTACTCCGGGCACTGGCTGATCGAGATCGTCGACGGCGTGGCCGGCCGGGCAATCGGCGCGGTCGCGGTCGCCGAAGTGACCTTTGCCGACGACCTCGACGATGCCGAGCTCGACGCTTATATCGCGACCGGTGAGCCCCTATTCGTGGCGGGGGCGTTCACCATCGACAGCCTCGGCGCACCGTTTATCACGAGCATCGTCGGCGACCCCTCCACCGTGGTGGGGCTGTCACTGCCCACCCTGCGGAGGCTGGTGCGGGCCCTCGGACACGAGTGGCCGACCCTGTGGAATCGGCCCGGAGCGCTGTAATTGTAGGCATCCGCAAGAATCCGCCGATTCTTTTTGTGGGAGAGAACCAAAAGGGATGTGGCGGTGGGCAATAGGCTATGTGATTGTGTCACTCATAACGAAGGTCCTCATCGCCAACCGAGGCGAGATCGCCGTTCGGGTCATCCGTGCCGCGAAAGACAGTGGAATTCTCTCTGTCGCCGTTTACGCCGACCAGGATCGCGACTCCCTGCACGCCCGTCTCGCTGACGAGGCATACGGACTCGACGGCACCAGCGGCGCCGAAACCTACCTCGTCATCGACAAGATTTTGTCGATTGCGAGGCGCAGCGGCGCTGACGCCGTGCACCCCGGCTACGGCTTTCTGGCTGAGAACGCCGACTTCGCCCGCGCCGTTATCGGCGCAGGGCTGATCTGGATCGGGCCGTCGCCCGAAGCCATTGAGCAGCTCGGCGACAAGGTCTCGGCGCGTCACATCGCCGAAAAGGTCAACGCGCCGATGGCGCCAGGCACCCTGAATCCCTGCATCGACGCGGCCGAGGTGCTCGCCTTCGTCGACGTGCACGGACTGCCCGTTGCGATCAAGGCCGCCTTCGGTGGCGGTGGGCGTGGCCTCAAAGTAGCGCGCACCCGCGACGAAGTTGCCGAAATGTTCGACTCCGCCACCCGGGAGGCCATCACGGCCTTCGGTCGCGGCGAATGCTTCGTGGAGAAATACCTCGACTCCCCCCGCCACGTTGAGACCCAGTGTTTGGCCGATATGTACGGCAACGTCGTTGTCGTGTCGACCCGCGACTGCTCGCTGCAGCGCCGGCACCAGAAGCTCGTCGAAGAAGCGCCAGCACCCTTTCTCACCGAGGCGCAGACCACCGAAATGTATCGGGCATCCAAGGCCATTCTGAAGGAGGTCGGCTACCTCGGTGCCGGCACCTGCGAGTTTCTCATCGGCCAGGACGGTACGGTGTCGTTTCTCGAGGTCAACACCCGCCTGCAGGTCGAGCACACCGTCTCCGAAGAGGTCACCGGCATCGACCTGGTGCGCGAACAGTTCCGTCTGGCCGAGGGTGGCGAGCTGACCTACGGTGACCCCGCCCCGAAGGCGCACTCGTTTGAATTTCGCATCAACGGAGAGGATGCCGGCCGCGGCTTTCTGCCAGCGCCCGGCCCGGTACACGTGTTCAAGCCCGCGGGCGGCCCCGGCGTGCGCGTCGACACCGGTGTGCAGTCCGGCGATGTGATCAGCGGATCGTTCGACTCGCTCATCGCCAAGCTCATCGTCACCGGCGCGACCCGCGAAGAGGCTCTGGAGCGTTCACGCCGGGCCCTCGACGAGTTCGAGGTGGCCGGCCTGCCGACCGTGCTGCCCTTTCACCGCAAGGTCGTACGCGACCCCGCCTTCGCACCGAGCGACGAAAAGCCCTTCACCGTCTTCACCCGTTGGATCGAGACTGAGTTCGAAAACGACATCGAACCGTGGAGCGGCAGCATGGAAGACGCCGCCGGCCCGCAGAAACGCCACAGCATCGTCGTGGAGGTGGAGGGACGCCGCATCGAGGTGACCCTGCCCACCCGGCTGCTGCCCGGCGGCGCGAGCGCCCGCTCGGTCGGTCCGGCGCCCAAGCGGCGCGGCGGCCTGCACTCCGTCGACACCGCCACCGGCGACGCGATCAAGGCCCCCATGCAGGCCACTATCGTGAAGCTGCTTGTGGCCGATGGGGACACCGTCGTCAAGGGCGACCTGCTGCTCGTGCTCGAAGCCATGAAAATGGAGCAGCCACTCGTGGCGCACCGCGACGGCACGGTCGCCATCGTGGCTGCTGTCGTGGGAGAAACCGTCTCCTCCGGCGCTGTCCTGCTCACGGTCACCGACACCGCCGCCTAGTTGCTCCGGCACCCGCGGCGCCCTCGAAAACTGTCTCGACGTTAGAGAACGACGTGCATCGCGCGAGCGGCATCCGTTATGGAACCGGTGAGCGAGGGGTAAACCGGGAAGGTGCGGGCGACCTCGTCGACGGTGAGCCGGTGTTCGACGGCGAGGGCGAGCGGAAAGATGAGCTCGCTGGCCTTGGGCGCTACGATGACGCCGCCGATGACGGTGCCGCTGCCGGTGCGGGCGAAGAGCTTGACGAAGCCGTCCTTGATTCCCATCATCTTGGCCCGCGGGTTTTGCGACAGGGGCAGCTTGTAGATCTCACCCTGGGCGAGTCCGTCTTCGATCTGCTTCTGGGTGTAGCCGACGGTGGCGATCTCGGGCTGGGTGAAGATGTTCGCGGCCACGTTGCGAATCTCGATCGGGTTGACGGTGTCGCCCATGGCGTGGAACACCGCGGTGCGGCCCATCATGGATGCCACGGAGGCGAGCGGGATCTCGGTCGTGCAGTCGCCGGCCGCGTAGATGTTCGGAATCGAGGTGCGGGCGACCCGGTTGACCTGGATGTGTCCGGAGTCGGTGATCTGCACACCGGCCTGCTCGAGGCCAATGTTGGCGGTGTTCGGAATGGAGCCGACGGCGATGAGGCAGTGGCTGCCCTCGACCGTGCGTCCGTCTGCGAGCGTGGCGACCACGCCGGTCTTGGTGCGTTCCACCGAGGAGGCCCGCGACTTGGAGAGCACGATCATGCCGTTGCGCTTGAAGACGTTCTCGATCACGTTGGCGGCGTCGGCGTCTTCACCGGGCAGAACCTGGTCGCGGCTGGAGATGAGGGTGACCTTCGCGCCGAGGGCGCGGTAGGCCGAGGCAAACTCGGCGCCGGTCACTCCGGAGCCGACCACGATGAGATGCTCGGGAATGGCCCTGAGGTTGTAGAGCTGGGTCCAGGTGAGGATGCGCTCACCGTCGGGCATGGCAGATGCCAGCACTCGGGGGCTGGCTCCCACAGAGACGACGAGGGTGTCGGCATCGATGCGGTCGAAGTCGGTGGCTGTCGAGTCGCCCGAGGTGGCGACGATGATGCCGGTGGTGCCGTCGAGACGTCCGTGGCCCTGCACGTAGCGCACTCCGGCGCGAATGAGCGTGGCCTTCATGTCTTCGGACTGCTGGCGGGCCAGAGCGAGCAGGCGCTTGTTCACGGCTGCCAGGTTGATGGCCACTTCAGGGCGCAGCGGTTTGCCGGTTTCGCCGCGCACAAAGAACTGCACACCGAGGTCGGTGGCCTCGCCGATCGAGTTCGAGGCCTCGGCCGTGGCGATGAGGGATTTTGAGGGAACGACATCCGTGATCACGGCCGAACCGCCGACACCGACGCTTTCAATCAGGGTGACGTCGGCACCCTGCTGTGCTCCGGCGATGGCCGCTTCGTATCCGCCGGGCCCACCGCCCAGTACCGCGATGCGCTGCTTGCGTTCGAACTCATAGGCCATGTAGTCCATTCTCGCGGCCCGCGCACTCCGCACAAAACCGTCTGCCCGCCCGCACCGCGCGGTTTGTCCCCCGAAAAGGGCGAAAACGCACCGATTGGGCGTCTCCGCGCCCGTTCGGCGCGCCGATGAGCAGAATTCGCGCAGAATCTCCACGCCCGCACCGGGGGTTCTAGAGTAGTGAAATGTTCACGAACGAGATCAACCCGTTAGACCTGCCCGAAACAGATCCGTTCGAGGCGGCACGGTCAGCCGCCGCGGAGATTGCCGGTATCACGGGCGTGCCACGGCACGACATCGCTCTCACGCTCGGCAGCGGCTGGGCCAAAGCCGCCGACCTGATCGGCGAGACCACGCACACCGTGGCCGCCGCGGACATCACCGGCTTCAGCGCCCCCGCGCTGGCCGGTCACGCCGGCACGCTGCGCTCCATTTTGTTGCCCGGCGGCAAACGCGCGCTCGTGATCGGCGCCCGCACCCACTACTACGAGGGCCACGGTGTACGCCGGGTCGTGCACAGTGTGCGCACGGCGGCGGCGACCGGAGCGACGACGATGATATTGACCAACGGGGCCGGCGGCATCCGTGAATCGTGGACGCCGGGAACCCCGGTTTTGATCAGCGACCACATCAACCTGACCTTTGATTCACCCCTCGAGGGCGCGACCTTCGTTGACCTGACCGACCTGTACTCGCAGCGGCTGCGCGACCTGGCACGCGGAATCGACCCGACCCTCGATGAGGGTGTGTACTGCCAATTTCGCGGCCCGCACTATGAGACACCGGCCGAGGTGCAGATGGCCAAGACCATCGGCGGCCACATCGTGGGGATGTCGACCGCGCTCGAGGCCATCGCGGCCCGTCAGGCCGGTATGGAGGTGCTGGGTCTCTCACTCATCACGAACCTCGCGGCCGGCATTTCGAAGACTCCGCTCAGCCACGGCGAAGTGATCGAGGCCGGTGCGCTCGCTGAACCGGTGATCAGCGCCCTCCTCGCGCGGATCGTGGCCGCACTGTGACCGGCCAGGGCGAGCGCGGGTCGAAAGATGAGCTCCCGGCCGAGCGCACCGGCGGCCGCCACTCCGGCCCGCCCGCTGCCGCAGGGGATGCCGTGCCCGCTGCTGCGCCCGCTACGGCAGCGGATGCCGTGCCGCGCGTCACCGACGCCGATGCTGCCGATGAGGCCCAGACTCCAACCCGCGCCTTGCCGATCGTTTCCGACCACGACGATGCCGCCTCGGATGCCGGTCAAACCATCGCGCAGAACAGCGATGACGACAACTTCGAACCGACGGTCGCCATTGCGACGATCACTTCGGACAGCGCCGGGGACGACGACGTCGCCACCGCTCCGGTCGCCCAGGAGACCCCGCTGGCCTCGACCGACCGCACCACGGCGCTGTTGCAAGCGGCCAGGGCCTGGCTCAACCAGGATCCCGACCCGGAGACTCAGGCGCAGCTGCGCGCGCTGATCAACGCCGTCGACGACGGCGACACCGTAGCTTTGTCGAACCTGCACTCCCGCTTCGACACCCGACTGGCTTTCGGCACGGCCGGGCTGCGCGGCGAAATCTCCGCCGGCCCGAACCGCATGAACCGGGTGCTCGTCTCGCAGGCCGCGGCTGGCCTCGCCACCTACCTGCGGCGGCGTGCCGCCCCCGGCGTGACACCGTCGGTCGTCATCGGCTATGACGGACGCAAGAATTCCCACGTTTTCGCGACCGACACGGCGGCGATCATGGCGGGCGCGGGGGTGCGCGCCATCCTCTTGCCGCGGTTGCTGCCAACGCCCGTGCTGGCCTTCGCGGTGCGACACCTCGACGCGAGTTGCGGTGTGATGGTGACCGCCTCGCACAACCCGCCAAATGATAACGGTTATAAGGTCTACCTGGGCGGCGTGAACAACGGCGCGCAAATCGTCGCCCCCGACGACAAGGCCATCTCAGACGAGATTCTGCGCGTCGCCGCCGACGAACACGTGCCGCACCTGCCGCGCGGCGTCTACGAGACCGCCGAAGAAGACGTTGTGCTCGCCTACATCGCTGCAACAGCCGGCATCGCCCACCAGCCGCGCGCGCAGGTGAACGCCGTGTACACCGCCATGCACGGCGTTGGCTGGGACACCACCCGCCGGGTGCTCGAGAAGGCCGGTTTCGACCTGCCGACCCTCGTCGACGCGCAGATCGCCCCCGACGCCGCTTTTCCGACCGTGGCCTTTCCGAACCCGGAGGAGCCCGGCGCGATGGATCTCGCCTACGAGACCGCGCGGGAGGTGAGCGCCGAACTCATCATCGCCAACGATCCGGATGCTGACCGCCTTGCCGTGGCCATCCCCGACGTGTCCAGCGCGAACGGTTTTCGGCGGTTGAGCGGCAACGAGGTCGGCGCCATTCTCGGCTGGCGGGCCGCCGCACTCGCCGCCTCGCCCGATCTCGATGCCGGTCCCACCGCTGACACCGGCGCGCTCGCCTGCTCGATCGTGTCAACACCGGCGCTGCACGCGGTAGCGGATGCCTACGGCCTGCGATTCGTCGAGACCCTCACCGGCTTCAAATGGGTATCCCGGGTGCCGGGGCTGGTTTACGGCTTCGAAGAGGCCCTGGGCTACCTGGTGAACCCGGAGACCGTGCGCGACAAGGACGGCATCTCGGCCGCCGTCGCGCTGCTCTCGCTCGTGAGCGACCTCAAGGCGGAGGGCACCACCCTCGCCGGCTATCTCGACCGCTTCAGTGAGAAATTCGGACACTTCGCCTCGGGCCAGATCTCGGTGCGGGTCAGCGAGCTGTCGACCATTGCACTCGTGATGACGCGGCTGCGGGAGTCCCCGCCGACCCACATCGGCCGCATTCGCGTCGACGAGATCGACGATTTTCGGTGGGGGTTCGGCGACCTGCCGCCGAGTGACGTGTTGCGCATCCGTTTGACCGATGGGTCACGCGTGATGGTGCGCCCGAGTGGTACCGAACCGAAGCTCAAGGTGTACATCGACACGCGCAGCACGGTCGGCACCCTGGTGGAGCGACGGTCGGCCGCTCAGGCCGCGCTGGACGAACTCGAGCGAGGCATGCACGCGCTGATCTCGTAGGTGGACTGACCTGGTGTTGGCGGCATCCATTCGCCGGGCCCACCGTACGACCCTGGGCCCAGTTTATAAACTGGGCCGGGGGACGGGGCCCGGGCCCCGTCCGCAAAGAGGGGGGCTCGACTGACGGGCGCTAGGAACCTAGCGCGACTTCGAGCTTGGCAACGAGTTCGTCGACGTCGAAGTAGTTGTTGATGACGATCACGTCGGCGTTGGTCTTACCGATGGCATCGACGAGCTCGGATGAGGTCAGAATGACCTGCGCGTCGGCAGCGGCGGCACGCACGCCGGCGACATCCGTGGCCTGCACGCTCGCCTCAATGCCGAGACGGTCGAGGGCGCGCTCGGCGTTGACCTTGAGAATGGCCGAGGTACCGAGCCCGATGCCGCACATTACGACGATCTTCATGCGCGTACCGTCAGCGCGGTCATGAGGGTGCTTCGGTCTGCTCGAACACGCTCTGCACGAAATCCGCGGTTGTCGCGCCGGCGAGAGCCGGGATCACCTTCGGGTCGTTGAACACGTTGGCGAGTTCGGCGACAAATTGCAGGTGGTTGTCAGCGCCGGTCACGGCCAGGCCGACAACCACGCTGACCGGGTCGTTGTGCGGGTGTCCGAAGGCGACCGGCTCGGCGAGGGTGACGACGCAGAGTCCGTCGGTGAGAACATCCGCTCCCGGGCGGGCATGCGCAAGCGCCAGGCCGGGCGCGATCACGATGTAGGCACCGAATTCACGAATCACCTTGATCATGCGATCGGTGTAAGCGGATGTCGTCGCGCCGGAACGCACGAGGGCGTCACCGGCCGCCGTGATGGCGGCCGGCCAGTCGGCAGCGTGCGCGCCGATCGTGATGGCGTCGAGGGGAAGATGCGGCAGTGGCATTTTTTCTTTCAATTATTCAGGGGCGAGCCAGGCCGGCGTCAGGCGTCGCCGAAGCCGGCTTCAATGGTTTCGACCAGTTCTTCGCGGTCTTCCAGGGGCAGGAACGCCGCGTGGGCGGCGTTCAGCTGGAAGGTCTCCAGATCGCCCAGGTCGTAGCCGAACGCGTCGGAGAGCAGGGCGAGTTCCTGGGTGAGGGTCGTGTCGCTCATCAGGCGGTTGTCGGTGTTGACGGTGACCTTGAAACCGAGCTGGTAGAGCAGGTCGAACGGGTGGTCGAACAGCTCCTGGCCCCACGCGGCGACCGCTCCGGTCTGCAGGTTCGAGGACGGACTCAGTTCGAGGGTGATCTCGCGGTCGCGCACCCACTGGGCCACCGGGCCGAGGGTGACGAAAGTATTGTCGTCGTCCTGGCGTTCAATGGTGACGTCTTCGGCGAGCCGCACACCGTGGCCGAGGCGCTGCGCGCGACCGTCGAACAGGGCGCCGCGGATGCTGTCGAGACCATCAGCCTCGCCGGCGTGCACGGTTGCCGGCATGAATTCACGGGCCAGCAGGTCGAAGGCGGCGCGATGGTTGCCGGCCGGGAATCCGGCCTCGGCGCCGGCGATGTCGAACCCGACGACGCCGTCAAAGCGGTAGCGCACGGCAAGTTCGGCGATTTCGAGTGAGCGGTTGGCGTGGCGCATGGCGGTGATGAGCTGACCGATGCGAATGCTGCGGCCGGACTCTTCGACGTTCTCGATGCCGGCTTCGATGCCGTCCTGCACGGCTTCGACGACCTCGTTGAGGGTGAGTCCGCGGGCGAGGTGCTGTTCGGGAGCCCAACGAATCTCGCCGTAGATGACGCCGTCCGCGGCTAAGTCCTCGACGAATTCGCGGGCGACCCGGCTCAGGCCCTCGCGGGTCTGCATCACGGCGGTCGTAACGTCGAAGGTCTTGAGGTATTCCACGAGCGAGCCCGCATTGGCCTGGTCGGCGAACCATTCGCCGAGCGCGTCGGCATCCGTTGTGGGAAGCACGAAACCGATGGAGTCGGCCAGTTCGATGATGGACTGCGGGCGCAGGCCGCCGTCGAGGTGGTCGTGCAGCGAAACCTTGGGCAGGGTGTTGATGCTCGTGCCGCCGCCGGGCATGAGGAATTCCTCGATCAAAGTCATACGAACAAGCTCCTCGGTACGGGGGCGGATGTGAACTACAACCGCGCGCCCAGCTTATCGGAGCGGCTCTGAACGGACCATGAGAAATGCGTCGAGCGGATTCCGCCATAACCAGCGGCGCTGCCCGGCCGCCGCGGATCGTTCTGGCGAACGCCGGGTGACCCGCCCGGACGGTTGACGGCCGCTCGGAACAGCAACCAGTGCGGGGCTACTCCAGGGAGTCCCGGCGCCAGAGGCGCGCGCAGGCGGTGAATTCGGCTGCGGTCGTCGAGAACCGCAACGCCCGGGTGGTCAACTCGGAGGAACGATGCGGTTCGGTCAGTTCAAGGTCGTCTGCGATGCTCGCCGCACCGACCGCGGTGACCCGGCAGTAGGCCGCGCCACGATCCAGCGCGACGGCAAAATCCCCAATGAACAAGCCGCGCAGAATTTCATCGGCCAGCACCATGATCTCGGCCGGACCGGTGGGCACCGCGGCGCCCGCGACGAGCGGGTCGATCGTGGCGGCAGCATCCGTTCCCCGTTGGTAGAGGTAGGCGCACCCCTCGGGATCCTGCCGAATCAGCATGCGGATGAGGTAGATGCGCCAGAGCGCGCCCGGCAGGCTGCGTGGCGCGGCCCGCGACCACAGCTCGGCGACCGCGTCGATGCCGTTTTCGTCGGTGTAGGCGACCAGGCGCTCGACCGTCTCCGGGTCGGGGTCGTTGCGCACCCGGTTGAGCACGGCCTGCGCGGTCTCGTGCGCGACGCGGCTGATGGAAGCCGGATCGTCGCCGCCCTGGAAGGCCTCGAATTTGTTCGCGGAGAACAGGGTGGGCTTGTGAAAATTCTCGGCCACGGCGGGTTCTCCTTCGGGTTTTATCGGCTGGTTTTTGCTGCCCTCCACGCTACCCAGAAAAGCTGAGCGCGAATCCACGGTAGATTAGAACACACGGGCCTCTAGCTCAGTTGGTAGAGCAAAGGACTTTTAATCCTTGGGTCGTCGGTTCGAGCCCGACGGGGCCCACAAAACCCGCGTAAAGACGCGGAAGTCGGGGCACGAACAGAGTTAGATGGTTCGTGTCCCCGAACTTACCCCGAACAATGCCGAGAGTGCCGCCGCCGCTTTCACGCTCTGAGTGTTTCGGGCCATGTAGACGTCCTGCGTCATAGATGGGTGCTTGTGCCCTAGATAGTCGGCAATGTCCCGCGCTGACAATCCCGCCGCGTCGAGGGCCGTGGCAACAGTCTTGCGGAAGCCGTGGGAGGTGAACCCCGGATAACCAAGCCGCTCCCGATTGTCTCGCCAGTCCGACTCTGTGTTTGACGTGTCGCGCAGCTTGCCGAGCATCGACGGAAACACGAGGTCTAGATCGTTGCCTGGCTGCACCGCGTACCGGGCCCGCAGCATGACCACGACTTCAGCCGGCACGACGATCGTGCGCTCCGACGTCGCCGTCTTGCCTGCCTCCCGCAAGATCAGCCCCTGACCCTTCACCCGCGACACGCTCGCGCCGAGCGTCACCGTGGCCGCGTCGAGGTTCACAAAGTCACGGCGCAGCGCCAACGCCTCACCAATGCGGCATCCGGTCCGCGCCATGAACTCCCAGAGCTCGACCAGATCAAGCCGCTGCATCTCGGTATCACTTCGGATGGTCGCCAAGAATGCCGGGACCTGATCGAGTGGCAGTGCGGTCGCCGCCCTGGTGGCTTTGCGCTCGATCCCCGCGATCCCGACGACGGGGTTAGTCACTATCGCATCGTTCCGCACGGCAAGCGCAAGCATTCCCGACAACACAGACCGGCATCCCTTTGCCGAGCCGTGGCCGTGCTTTGTCGCCGTGTCGGTTATAAAACGCTGTAGGCGCATTGTCGTCGCCTCACCGACCGTGAGTTGACCTATCCCCGGCTTAATTATCGTGTCGGCATTGTGCCGGTAAGTCGAGATAGTGCGCGGTGCCCGGCCTGTCTCTTCCTTCAGCAACAGGTAGGCGTCTGCCAGATCGAACAGCTTCGTCCGCTTCGTAATCGCAAGGTGTGAAGGCGTCTCGATCGTCGTTAGCGCCACCTTTAGCGCGTGCGACGCCTTCGACGACGACGAGCCGAACCGCTCGACCTGCCGCCGCTTCCCGTCCTGGAAGCGGTACAGCGTCCGCGCGCGCCACTTGCCCGGCGTCGTCTCCTGAACGTTCACGACGCCGTGAGTGCCGACGGGGTTACGTGGGCGGGACATTACTTCATGATCTGTTTGACTTGGTACGCGCGAGCACTGAGCACGCCTGATTCCTCGACGAAACCCATAAGAGGCAACTCGACCGCGGGCACCGGGTCTTCGTCGACGAAGGCGATTGCCGGGGGAATCGGCGGCGGCGTGACTCCCTTTGCTCTCAACTTGAATCGTGCATCCGCTATGGTCTGTAGGCGGTCACGGCAGAGGGCTTCGTGCTCCTCGTCCCACTTTGGAGCGTATCTGACCTTTCCTTTTGTCTCTTCAATCACCAGCCGACTTCCCAACCATTCCTCGGTAGCCATCCTGAGCTGATTGATGGCAGTCTCATGCCGTGCGAGCGTGTCCAGAATGACGGTTGAGTTATCCCAAGGTCCCAATTCGCGATAGGTGCGCGTCTCCAGTTTGTACTCCAATGGCTGACGAGGGACAGCCGTCACATAGCAGTACGCGGCGTAGGCGTGGATACTCTCCCCCGGCCCGATCTCGACGTCATCCCCGGTAGCCATTGGGAGCATGAGGAAGATCGGGGGGACATCCAGTGCGCGCGCAAAGACCAACATCTCGGCCATGCCTATGCTCTTTCGCTTGCCGGCGAACAGCCCGTTCAAGGTATTGCCCTTGATCTTGCCCGGCTCACCAAGGGCTTCGCTGCACTTCGCCGCTAGTTGCTCTGTCGTCAACCCGCGCAAGTCGCGATAGTGGGCGATCGTCCGAACAATCCCTTTGGTGAACCGCACTTCCCAGTCATCCCCGGGCAGGTTGTCAAGGGAGAACTTTCTGGTATCCGACTTCATAAATCGAATACTAGCAACACTCTTCGGTAGAAACTTGCATCCGGTGACAACCTCCGCTAATGTCTGAGATAAGCGATCAGCACACCTACTGAAAGTGAGAAAAACGAATGGAGGCAGGAATGAAAACACTCATCACGCCTGACGTCTCGAGCCGGCAGCGCCGCAACCTCGACGTCAACGACGTAGCCGAGCAACTCGGCATGAGCGTCGCCACGATCTACCGCTGGCGCAGCGACGGCACCGACATGCCCAAGGCGTTCAAAGTCGGGGGCCGTGTGCGTTGGACACAGAAGGCCGTCGACGACTGGATCGACGCGCAGATTGCCGAGGCGGTCTAAATGACCGCGACCAAACAAAAAGCGCCCGGTATGAGCTGTAACTCAACCGGACGCAACGACCGAAACACCTTCCAAGGAGAAACGATCATGAAGACACTATCAAGCGTACCGCCCACTGCAAAAGACTGGAACGGTCACACCGTCACCAGCCCCACCGGGCGCAGCATTCGTCCCAACGACCTCGACATGCTCACCCTCTGCAACGGTGACCAGCACGCCGTTGGTGGCAGCCTCAACCGCGCCGACTACTTCGTCACGGTGGTGCGCTGACCATGACCTATGTCGTCAATGGCACCCGCGGTATCGGGCCGGATGCCGAGGCTACCGTCGTGATCCTGTCCGAGGAGTGGGACGCCACCATTCCGTTGACACCTAATCAGGCCCGAATCCTGGCCCGAAAGCTGATCGAGGCCGCGCAGCAGATCGAGCAGCCACACGTCACCGATGAATGGCCGTAGGGATCAAATCATGGCAGATGCACGGCTTCAATCGCACTGGCTGAACAACCCGGAGTTCGACGACCTGTCGGACGCAGCATGGCGCGTTCTCACCGGGGCGCTCATGTGGTCGAACGGGCGCGGGACAGACGGGATTATCCCTGCCCGATACCTTCGGATGCTGCACCCCGACGGCGAGCAGCCCGAAGCATTCCGGCAGCTCGAGGTGGCCGGCTTGTGGATCAAGACCGCGACCGGCTACCAGCTCATCGAGTGGGTCAAACTCCTGGGCCAGTCAACCGCCGACACTGTCGAGCACAACAAGGAGATGAACCGTATCAAACAGCAGAAGTGGCGAGACGAGCAGAGCAAGAAGGCCGGGAAGACCTCGCCTTCTTTCACTCCCACACCGTCCGTTGACGTTACAGATGACGTAACCGGTTACGTTACGGGCCACGTAGGACAGGACAAGACAGAGACAGAGACAGCTAAGGACGTAGTGAGTTCAGCAAGTGAGGAAGTCGAGACTGTCAACCAGCGGACCGGGGAAGTCTCCGAGCCTGTACCTGCACCGGCTGGTCACTTCGAGTCGTACATCGAGAACGGCACGCGCAAACGTAGGAGGGTTGCCTAATGGGCGTCCTGCTCGAGTGGCCGACGGTTGAACCTGGCCGACCCTATCGGTGGCTTCTGAACCTCGAGTCTGAACGACCCGCGCCGACATGCGTGCAGCATCGTGAGCGCACCAATGGTCTGGGTATTTGTGACTCGTGCGTGTCGGCCTGGCGGTCGTCTTTGGGTGCTGACCCTGACTCGTGGACCGAGTGCCGCATCTGCCTATTCCCTATCCACCCCGCCGCCGAGGTCGGTGGCTTCGATACCTGCCCGAGTTGCGACCTCACGCAAGGCCCCGAGGCGTTGCACGTTGAAAGGATCACCCCTTGACCTTGACCCTCTGCGTCGTGTGCGGTGAACCGGGTGAGTATCGGTGCATCCTTCATCGTCGGCAGCAACCGGGCAAGCTGTCGGCAACCGAACGCGGGTACACGTCATCGTGGTTTCGCCTGAGTCGTCGTGCCCGCAAGCTTCAGCCGTGGTGCTCTACGTGTGGCACCAAAGACGACCTGACAGGCGATCACCTCAGGTGGCCCGCTAAGACGTTGGCAGACGTGGACGTGCTATGCCGTGCCTGCAATGGTGCAAAGGGCGCACCGGACGACACAGGACCAGCGGGGAGGGGGCAGAACGAATCCACTAAAGTCCCCCGGGGAATGGCAAACTTCCTCACTGTACCGGAGGGGGTATTTTGAGGCCCGGGGCGAAGTCGGCCATTACGGTCGATCCGCTGGTATGGGATGCCTTTCCGGCTCGTGGTGTGGACCGTATCGACGCCTTCGCCAAGTCGTTTCTGAAGGTGCCGAAGGGTGAGGGCAGCGGGTCGCCGTTCGTGCTCAGGCCGTGGCAGCTCGAGACGGTGGCCGCGCTGTATCCGATGGACCGCCCGCGACCCCGGCAGGCACTTCTGAGTCTCCCTCGAGGTAACGGCAAGACGGGGCTGGCCGCGCTGCTGGCGCTCTACGGTCTGTTCGCTGATGAGATCGACGCCCCGCAGGTTCTGGTGGTGGCTTCGAGTGAGCAGACCGCGCAGCACGTCTACAAGGCCGCGCGCCGAATGATCGAGTTGAACCCCGAGCTGCAGGACCGGGCACACGTCTACAAGGACCGGATCGTGACGCCGTTGAACGGTGGAGAGTTCTACGCTTTGCCGGCTACCGTGGCCGCGCTTCAGGGCTGGGACCCGACGTTGATGATCGTCGACGAATTGCACGTCGTCGACCGTGACATTTGGGAGGCTGTCACGTCGGCATCTGGCAAGCGTGCCGAGTCGTTGACGCTGGCGATCAGTACCCCGTCGGACTCGCAAGAATCCGTCATGTGGGACCTGGTGAAGTACGGGCGCAAACAGGCCGACCCCGCGTTTGTGTTTCGGGAGTGGGCAGCGCCGGAAGGGTGCGCTGTCGACGACGAGGCAGCGTGGCAGATTGCTAACCCGGCTTTGGGTGACTTCCTCTCGATTGATGCTCTCCGCGCGACTCAGGCCACGACCCGGGAAGCGGCATTCCGTCGGTACCGGCTGGGGCAGTGGGCAGGGTCTCAGGACTCGTGGCTTCCGTTCGGTATGTGGGACACCCGCAAGGATGACCGCACCTTGCAGCCTGGCGAACGAATCGTCTTAGGTTTCGACGGATCTGCCTCTGGCGACTCGACCGCGCTGGTCGCCTGCACGATGGACGGATTCATTAGCCCAATCAACGTGTGGAACAAGCCCGAGTCTGTGGGCTGGCGTGTACCGCGCGCCGAGGTTACGCAGGCCGTCACCGACGCGTTCAACACGTTCGACGTGGTGGAGCTGGCCTGTGACCCCTGGGGGTGGCGCAGTGAGATTGAAGACTGGTCCAAGCGTCACGGTGAACGCCGCGTCGTGGAGTACAACACCGGATTCCGTAACCGTATGGGTCCGGCAACAGATCGACTTTATGCCGCCGTCATGGATCACACGATGACTCACGACGGCAATAAAACTTTGTCCCTGCACGTCTCGCAGACGGTGGCCGTCCAAACCGCTATCGGCGCGATCGTGTCCAAGGACAAGCGCAATTCACCCCGCAAGATTGACGCCGCCGTAGCTGCAATCGTCGCGTGGGACCGTGCCGCCTGGCACAACAACACCAAGAAAAGAAGGGTGGTTTCGTTTTGAGCGAACTACTGGAAGTCCTGTCCGCAAAGCTCGACGAGTCCCAGTCAGGACTTGCCAAGCTCGATAGCTACTACGCCGGCACGCAGCCCGCCGCGTTCCTGTCTCCGAAGTCTGCCGAGGCCCTGGGAAACAAGCTCCGCGTCCTGTCGGTCAACTTTCCGAAGCTCACCGTTCGGTCTATCGCTGAACGGCTTCAGGTCACCGGCTTCAGGGCGATCGGGGACGACAACGCCGACACTGACCTGTGGCGCATCTGGCAGGCCAACGACCTCGAGGCACAGTCTCATCTGGCACACCTCGACGCGCTGGTCTACGGTCGATCCTTTGTGTTCGTCTGGGCAGGCCCGAACGGCCCGCGCGTCACGGTGGAGTCTGCCAAACAGGTAACCGCGATCTTTGACCCAGCATCCGGTGAAGTAACCGCCGTACTGAAGAAGTGGTTGTCTGGCACAACACACCACGCCGTCGTTCTCGAGGCCGACAAGATCACCCGCTACGCCGGGAAGGAGAACGCGTTGCAGGTCGTCGAAGTGCTCCCGAACCCGCTGGGTGAAGTGCCCGTCGTGCCGCTGGTGAACAGTGGCCGACTGCTCGACTTCGAGGGTGTCTCCGAAATGGCCGACATTCTCGACCTCACCGACGGGCTCAACAAGATCATGTCCGACGCGCTGGTGAGTAGCGAATACTTCGCCCGCCCGCGCCGCTGGGTCACCGGCATGGAGATCGTGGAAGACGACGACGGAAACGCCGTGAACCCGTTCAGCTCCGAAGCTAACCGGGTCTGGCAGTCCGAAGACGCCGAAACCAAGTTCGGGCAGTTCGACGGCGCACGGCTCGACGGGTACGGCGATATCGTGGCAATCCTCACACAGCAGATCGGTGCAATTAGTGGCCTGCCGCCGCACTACCTGGGATTGAACGGTGACCAGCCGCCGAGCGCCGACGCGATCAGTAGCGCCGAGGCGTCGCTGGTGGCCGCGATCTTTGGCAAGCACCGCGCGCTGGGTCGCCGCTGGGCGAAAGTGGCCGACCTGGTAATGAAGGTCCGCGACGGGCAGAACACCCGCGACTTCGAGACGCTATGGAAAGCCCCCGACACTCGCACCCCGGCACAGGTAGCTGATGCCGCCGCCAAGCTCGCCGGTATCGGTGTTCCCCTGGTCGCCGTGCTGGCCGACCCGATGGGTTATAGCCCGTCTCAGATCACGACGATCATGCAGGGTAAGCGCGCCGAAGCCCTCACCGCGTCGGGAGCCGACCTGTCCGCGTTCCTGGTGTCTGAGTGAGTTACCAGTCGAGCTTGTCCAAGCTCCGCGACACGACCAACGTGCAAGTGCTCGAGGCGTGGCGCGTGTACGGGCTGGGCAGGATCACGAAACCCCAGTTCGTGCAGCTCGCCGCCGCCCTAATCTTGCAGGCCAACGGTAAGGCCGTGGCACTGGCCGACCTGTCCCTGTCTGCCGAGCTGTACCGGCTCACTGGGGAGACGTTCGCACCGCTCGGGGTACTGCCGCGCGGGTACGACCAGCCGAGGCTTCAGCGGGGCGTTGAGACGTTGCTGGTGGACTTCGAGGCCGGGGAAGATATCGACGCCCGCCTCACCCGCTTTGCCAGCAATGCCCCGCTGGGTGCCGCCACGGATGCTTACTCCGAAGGGGTGAAACAATCCACCGCCGTCGAGGGGTACGTCCGACAAATGGACTCTGACCCCTGCCAGCTCTGCCGCTACTGGTGGAGGGAAGGCCGCATCTGGCCGAAAGACCACCGGATGCCGCACCACAAAGGGTGCGCCTGTACGCACCGCGTCGTCACGGTTGACAAAGTAAAGGCGGTAGCACGATGACCATTCAGAGCGACATCAAGGCAGGCCAGCGTGAAGCGGAAAAGCTCATGCTCACAACCTGCACAATCACCCGCGGTGGTGGCGCGCCCGTCTTCAACGAGGGCACTGGCGAATACGACACCCCCGAGCCCGCAACGATCTACGCCGGGAAGTGCAAGGTTCGCCTGGCCGGCGTGAGTGTCAAACAGGTGGATGCCGCCGCGCAGCTCCTCACCATTCAGCAGTCGATCCTCTCGCTCCCCGTCAACCGCGCCGGGACCGCCAACGTGACCCCCGACGACACCCTGACCATTACCGCCAACCCCCTCGACGTTGCCCTCGTCGGCAAGACGTTCCGCATCGAGGGAACACACGAACAGACCTACTCCACCGCCCGCCGCTACTCCATCGAAAGAGTCAACTCATGACCGACACCACGAACACCACCGCCGACGTAGCACCCGCTAGCGAAGTGCTAACCGAGTCGCCTAGCGAACCGCTCGCACCCGCCACCGACACCACCGAAGACCCCGAGACCTTCCCCCGCGAATACGTCGAAGACCTACGCAAAGAGAACGGCAAATACCGCACCCGCGCGCAGCAGGCCGACGACCTCGCCGCACGACTTCACACCGCACTGGTCACGGCAACGGGCCGACTCCAAGACCCCACCGACCTCGTGTTCGACGAAGACCATCTTAGGGACTCACCTAAAATGATCGAGGCAATCGACGCGCTCCTCACCGCCAAGCCTCACCTGGCCAACCGCAAGCCCACCGGCGATATCGGGCAGGGGGCGTCAGGAGTCACTGATACGTTCAGCTTGTCCGGGCTACTCAGGTCCGGCGCGAAATAGGGGGGATGAACTAATGGCAAGTGACATCTACACGCTGCACTACGCGGGCAAAGAGTTCGATATCACCGAAGACGCCTACGATGCCGTCACCTACTGGGACGGAGTAACCGCAGGCACGCTCGAGCTGCATTTAGGTGAAGGACGGTGGCTGACCATTGCGAGGGGACCGTCTATCCCTGTCGCGGTGGAGCGCAAGCCGAAACCTGAAAATTACGTCTTCGTTCGCTAGATATAGATACCCCAAGGGGGTATGATAGGGGCAGGTCTTGATGACCTGCCCCTTATGCGTTGCGGAACTGGCTTCCGACGTGACCCTCACCCTCACGTTAGGAAAACATCATGGCCGTATCCACCGCCAACGCCGCAGAACTCACCGCCGAACAGGTCCAGAGCATTCTGGTTCAGCCGCTCGAGCACGCATCCGTGTTCCTCGCCGCTGGCCCGCGCATCTTCGACACCGACGGCAGCCCCGTCCGCGTCCCGAAACTCGGTGGTGCCACCAGCCCCGACTGGAAGGGTGAGAATGAGCTCATCACCGACGCCGACGTGTCGTTCGACGAGATTACGCTTCTGCCCTCGACGATCAAGTCGGTAAAGACCCTTACCCGCTTCAGCAACGAGCTGGCCCGGCAGTCGGTCGTGTCCCTCGAGGCCGCAATCAAAGACCGCCTTGTGCGTGACGTTGCCACCAAGCTCGACACCGCGTTCATTGCCGGCACCGGAGACGCCGGCACGACCCCGCTGGGTATCCTCAACTACGTCGGCACGCAGGAAGTCGCCGCCGTCGGCACCGTCACCCTCGACGCTCTGATCGACGCCTGGGGTAAGGCACTGGCCGGCGGCGTGAACATGGCGTCTCTCAAGTGGATGCTTCGCCCTGAAACGTTCGTCGCGCTCCGCAAGATCAAGCAGGCCACCGGATCGAACCAGTACGTTCTCACCCCTGACCCGACCACCGACGGCGTGTTCCGTCTGTTCGGCTCCCCGGTCATCATCACCAACCGGATTCCCGTAGTTGGCACCACGACCAAGACCACGCAGGCAGTCCTGGCCGACTTCTCCCAGATTGCAGTTGCCCGCGATCAGGCACCCACGGTCAAGATCCTCGACCAGACGTTCGGAGACTACGACCAGCAGGCAATCCGCGTGACCGCCCGCTACGACGCCGCCCCGCTGAACGTCGAGTCGATCGTCAAGCTCACCGGCATCACGGTCTAACCATGGCCACCGTGACCGGCACCGACGTTGCCGAATACCTGGGCCGGGGTGACGAATTCGACTTCGTTACCCTGGCCGGGCGTCACGTCGTCGTCGTGTCGGAGATGGTCAAGGCGTACACCCGGGGCAAAGGCTTCGACGAGTACAGCGAGCCGAACACCGCGCTTGCCGCCGTGATCGTATCCGCAACTGCCCGACTGTCGAACAACCCCGACGGCACCATCACCGTCTCTGTCGACGATTACCAGACACGCCGCACCGTGTTCGAGGGGTTCTCCCTGATTGAACGGCAAGTGCTCGACAGCTACCGCCGCAAGGCCGCGTAGACGACGACCTGAGTAACAAAGGTAATGCCCCCGGGAACGTGAAGCCCGGGGGCATTACTACGCATAAGGACTACGCCTAAACCCCGAATCTATCCCGAACATTCACCGGCAACACCCGATAAGGCCTAGGGGCGAATAATGAGTGTTTGCCTAGCAATAGGCAACATACGGCATCCCGAACTAACCCCCGGTAACCGACTAACTCTAATCCTTGGGTCGTCGGTTCGAGCCCGACGGGGCCCACAATAATCGCGCACGTGGCGCGGCAGATGCGCACTGAATCCATAGGATTCGGTGCGCATTTTTGTTTTTCAGCCAGGCCGATGGAGTCTGGCCGCGCATAACTCCTGCAATTTGCGAGAGCGCCAGGTGCGCGCCCAGTGTTTTACTGGCATCGACACTGTGCGCGCTGCAAATTGCAGGAGTTACGACCGCGCTCACGCTTACCTGCCTCCCGAGTGGCCCGGTACAAGTCATGGCCACGTGCGGGTTCCGCTGGTGCTCGCGAACTGCCAGGCTCCGACGTCGACGCCGCGAGCCTCCCCGGGAGGCACCGAGCTCCGCCGCACCAGAAGCACGTCGTGGAAAGGACAGCTACTGCGCACTCGGCGGCAGCCGCAGTTCTTGCTGTACCAGCAGTGCGAGCTCCCGCAGCAGCACCTGGTCGACGTCGGCGGCGGAACGGGGTTTCGGGTCGAACACGCACAGGGCACCGATGCGCTCCCCCGACGGTGATTCGATGGGAAACCCGGCGTAGAAGCGAATGCGCGGATCGCCCAGCACTAGCGGGTTCTCGCTGAATCGGGCGTCACTGCGGGCATCCTCGATGATGAGCGGGCCATCGTCGGCAATCGTGACCGCGCAAAACGAGTCAGAGCGGGGCATTTCGGTCGCCTCCAGCCCGACCCGGGCTTTGTGCCACTGCCGGTCACGATCGATGATGGTGATCAGTGCCACTTCCGTGTCGAACAGACGCTGCGCGAGCAGTACCAGCCGGTCGAACCTGGCCTCCGCCGGGGTGTCGACGATGGCGAGACCATCGACGGCCTTCTGCCGGGCGCCTTCCCGGCAAACAACATCCGTTTGGCGTGCCGATTCGAGGCCGGTGATACCAAGGCGCGCCAAGTCGAGGCTGTCGGACATGGCATTGGCCAGGAGCACGGCCCAGCCGCGATAGTCCCCGGCGCTGCGATGGCGATCGAGATCGATGGTTGCCGTCGGCGAGAATGGCACAAACGTCGTGCGCGGCACCTCGTCGGCCAATTGGGCGCTGACCGTGTTGAGGTCGGTGGCCGACCACTCGGCGATGGAGACCAGCGGGCGCCGGAAAATTTCAATACTGCGAATGGGGGGTATGCCGAGCACGAAGATGTGGGTACTGCGCGAGGTCTCCTGCTCCAGCACGGCGAGCAGGGCCGTCAACCGGTCGCGCCACTCGCTGACGCTGGTCAGGTCGAGTGCTTCGTTGAGGCCCAGAATGACGACGACGGCGTCAAACCGGCCGAGCCGGGTGCCGTTCAGCGCCAGGAGAGCATTCGCGCCGGTCATGGTGCGGCTGGCCACGAGGTCGATGTCAGCGCCGCGACCGGTGCGCGCGGCTAGTTCGCGGGCCAGCGAGCCTGGCAGGGCAACCTGGTGGCTGAGCACGCCCCAGCCGACGGCCGGCCCGCACCCGAGAATGAGCACGCGGTCGCTGTCAATCCCGGCGGCGTGGGCTTGGGGGGCGTCGCTCGGGCGGGGCAGGTGTCGGTCCTGCCTTTCAGCAGATGCCGTCCACACGCGCATCAGTGGGCGCAGCGCCCATCGGGTCAGGTCGTGCATGGGAACCTTTCAGGTACAGCAGTTCTGACAATTCTCCCCCGAATCGGGGCGCACTCTGCGCACGGTTGAAATATTTTGCCTTAAAAGAGTGCGGCCACGGCGTGTGCGAGCGTGAAAATGGCCAGGCCGGCGAGGGAGCCGACCACGGTTCCGTTGATGCGGATGAACTGCAGATCGCGGCCCACCTGAAGTTCGATCTTCGCGGCGGTTTCGGCCGCGGGCCAGCGTTCGACCGTCTCGGTGATGACCCCGGCGATCTCGTGGCGATAGTTGGCGACGATGTAGCTGGCCGTGTCGGCGAGCCAGCGGTCGATACGGGAGCCCAGCGCGGTATCCGTTGTGAGGCGGTTGCCAACGTCTTCGAGCGTCGAGCGGATGCCGACCCGCAGCGCGCTCGCCGGCTCGCCGAGGGCCTGGGTGAGGGACGCCTTGATGGCTTCCCAGGTGTCACCGGCGAACTCACGCAGTTTGGCGTTGTCGAGCACCTCGGCTTTGAGGTTCTCGACCCTGTCGATCATGGCCGACTCATATTGCAGGTCATGCATGACCTCGTTGAGGTAGTCGTCGAGGGCTTTGCGCACCGGATGCTGCCGGTTTTGCCGGGCGGACGCCACGAAGACGAGCACCTCGCGGTAGGCCTTATCGTCGACGAGTTTGTCGACGAATCCGGGCAGCCAGGTGGGTAGCCGCTGCGATACGACCCGGCCGAACGCTTCGGGGTGGTCGCGCAGCCAGCCGTCGGCGCGGTCGAGCAGCAGGTCGACGGCGGCGTGCTGCTGTCCGCTGGTAACGAGGCGCTGACCGACCCGGCCGAGGCTCGGGCCCCACTCGGGCTTGATCAGGTGTTCGCGGGCGACGGATTCGATGAGGTTCTTGATGGCGTCGTCGCCGAGCAGGTTGAGCAGGCCCCGGCCGGCGACAGCGAGTTCGTCGGTGAGTCTCTCGGCGTTGGTGTCGTCGCTGAGCCAGGCTCCGAGGCGGCGGGCCGGTTTCATCGATTCGAGCTTGCCGCGGATGACCGCCTCGGAAAGAAAGTTGGTCTCGACGAATTCGCCGAGGCTCGCGCCGATCTCATCCTTGCGATTGGCGATGATATTGGTGTGCGGGATGCGCAGACCCAGCGGGTACCGAAACAGGGCGGTCACGGCGAACCAGTCGGCGATCGCGCCGACCATGCCGCCCTCGGCCGCGGCGCGCACGTATTCGAGCCAGGGATAGCGCTCCTGCAGGGCGAACGACACGGTGAAGATGACGGCCATGACGACGAGCAGGCCGGCTGCGAGCCGCTTCATTCGTTTCAATGCGGTGCGGCGTGCTTGATCGTTCGGGGACTCGACGGGTCGGGCTTCGCCTGATGTCGTGGTGCTCGCCGTTTCGGGTTGGGGGGCTTCTCTTAGCGCCATGGTTCAAGCCTGCCCGATCCTGGTGCTGCGCGCGTGCACATTTGGGCGTGGTGGGCCAGCGGGTTGCACATCTCCTTCGCCGACCCGTGAGTTTCGGGCGCCGACCCGTGAGGCTTGGCGCTATTTGTTCGATTCAGCGACCTGAAACTCACGACTCGGCCAACGCCACGGGTGAAAACTCCCGGCTCGGCGCACGTTGTGTGTCCTCGCACTTTGCACGAAGAGGGCTCGATCAGATACTCTAGGGGGGTATGCGGCGTACTCGCGCCGCCACGCACGCGCGGACGGAGGTGACATGAGCCCGACAACGGTCACGGCCGCATCCGCTTTCGCATCGAAGGGTGCACCGCTGAACCTGCGCACCGCGCTGTTTGCGCTTCTGGCCCTCGGCGCCCTCATGCTGAGCGTTCTGGCCATGCACTCGGCGGCGAGCGCGCACGTCATGGGCATTCCATTGCCGGTTTCATCGTCGCACGCAGCGGAGCACGCGCTGGCCGCCGCGAGCACCGCTCACACCGGAATGAACCCTGCGGAACATTTTGCGAGCAGCGCCCAAGCCACTCTGAACACCGGGAGATTGGCTGCTACCGCACACGCGGTGGCGGCCGACGCCCAGCCGGCCGCCACCGCACCCGCGCCGGTGATCGACACCGCGATGGTCGCCATGACCCTGACGACGACCGCAACCCTGATCACGGCCGCAAGTCACGACGGCATGGTCGACTGCGCCCTCATGGTGATGGGTTGCGTGATGCTGCTCGTACTCGCGACCCTTCTCCTGTCGTTGCGTGCGCGCTGCATCGAGCGTACGCGCTGCGCCGCCTTGCGAATTCGGCAAGCCGTTTTCGTCGTGGGTTCGCGGATTCCTCGCCCGAGTCTCACCGGTCTGTGCATAAGTCGCATCTAGAAGCCGCGCGCTCTCGGGCGCACTGTGACGCCGATTTTCTCTGACTCGAATTGAATGGACTGAACGATGATTACAGCACGTGCACCTTTTCTGGCCGTTGCCGCCCTGGCCACGGTCCTCACCCTGAGCGCCTGTGCGGGCGCCTCACCGGCGGCGGACTCGAGTAGTTCGCCCGCGGCATCCGCTTTCAACAGTGACGATGTCACGTTCGCCCAGCTGATGATTCCGCACCACGAACAGGCCGTCGAGATGAGCGATGACCTGTTGGCCAAAACCGACATCGACCCCGCCATCGTTGATCTCGCGACGCAGATCAAGGCCGCGCAGGCGCCCGAGATCAGCACGATGCAGGAGTGGCTGCGCGACTGGGATGCCGCCGAGAACGGGATGGCCGACATGGACAACGGCATGGGCGGCATGATGAGCGACGACGACATGATGCAACTGCAAGACGCGTCGGGAGCGGATGCTGGAGCGCTGTACCTGACCCAGATGATCATGCACCATGAGGGCGCGATCGCGATGGCCGAAGACGAGCTGACCGACGGCGAAAACGCCGACGCGCTCGCCCTGGCCGAGGCGATCGTGACTTCGCAGACCGGCGAGATCGCCGTGATGAACGACCTTCTGACGAGCGCCAAATGACCACGGAACACGGGGCCATGGAGCACAAGGCCATGGAACACGGCGCCATGAACCACGGCGCTATGAACCACGCCGGCCACGGCGATCACGTCGGGCAGTTTCGGCGCCTGTTCTGGACCATGCTCGTCATCGCCCTGCCGGTGGTGGGGTTCAGCCACATGTTCTCGATGCTCGTGGGCTATTCCCTGCCCGACGTCGTGGGCGTCACGTGGGTCTCCCCCGTGCTCGGTACCGTCATGTACGTCTGGGGCGGCCGTCCGTTTCTGACCGGGGCCGTCTCCGAGCTGAAGGCTCGCAAGCCCGGCATGATGTTGCTCATCGCCCTGGCGATCACGGTCGCATTCCTCGCGTCGTGGGGCGCGAGCCTCGGCTTCATCGACGCCGAGCTCGACTTTTGGTGGGAACTCGCCCTGCTGATCGTGATCATGCTGCTCGGCCACTGGATTGAAATGCGGTCGCTGGCACAGACATCCACTGCGTTGGAGTCGCTCGCAGCGCTGCTTCCCGATGAAGCCGAACGGGTTGAGGGCGATGCGATTGTCGTCGTCTCGCCGAGCGATCTGGTGCTCGGCGACCTCGTCGTGGTGCGCCCCGGCGGGCGTGTGCCGGCCGACGGGCAGGTCGTCGAGGGCACGGCCGACGTCGACGAGTCGATGATCACCGGCGAATCACGGCCGGTGCAGCGCTCGATGGGCGACCAGGTCGTTGCGGGCACGGTCGCTACGGACTCCGCCCTGCGCGTGCGGGTGACGGCGATCGGCGATGACACCGCGCTGGCCGGCATCCAGCGGCTGGTCAGCGAGGCGCAGAGTTCCTCGTCGCGGGCGCAGCGCATCGCCGACCGGGCGGCCGGCTGGCTGTTCTGGTTCGCGCTCGGTTCCGGAGTGATCACCGCGATCGTCTGGACCCTGCTCGGTCAGCCGCAGGATGCCGTCGTTCGCACGATCACCGTGCTTGTGATCGCCTGCCCGCACGCGCTCGGGCTCGCGATTCCGCTCGTCGTCTCGATCGCCACCGAGCGCGCGGCGAAGGGCGGCGTGCTCATCAAGGATCGGCTCGCCCTCGAGAGCATGCGCCAGGTCACCTCGGTACTCTTCGACAAAACCGGCACGCTCACCAAGGGCGAACCGACGGTGAGTCACGTTGCTGTCGCCGGCAGTGCTGGTGCTGGTCGCCAAGCGGATGATTCGGAGCGCGCCGGCGCGCCGGTCACCGCCGACGACGTACTCACCTGGGCGGCGGCCGTGGAAGGCGACAGTGAGCATCCGCTTGCTCGCGCCATCGTGACGGCCGCGCATAGCCGTGGGCTGACCGTTCCGCGGGCAAGCGAATTCCAGACCGCCGCGGCGGTCGGTGTCACCGGCCTGGTCGATGGCCACCGCATCGGCGTCGGCGGGCCGAGCCTGCTCGACGAACACGCGGCGCAGCCGCTCGCCGAAACCGTGGCGTGGCAGAGCCAGGGCGCGATCATTCTGCACGTGCTGCGCGACGGCGACGTGATCGGCGCCATCGGCCTCGCCGATGAGATTCGCGAGGAGTCGCGGCAGGCCGTGGATGCCCTGCACCGCCGCGGTATCGAGGTCGTCATGATCACCGGTGATGCCGAGGCAGTGGCGCAGTCGGTGGCTGCGGAGCTCGGCATCGACCGGGTGTTCGCCGGGGTACACCCGGAGGATAAGGCGCGCAAGGTGGCCGAGCTTCAGCAGGAGGGACGCCGGGTGGCCATGGTGGGCGACGGCGTCAACGACGCGCCCGCGCTCGCGCAGGCCGATGTCGGCATCGCAATTGGTGCCGGGACCGACGTGGCGATCGCCTCGGCCGGGGTCATTCTCGCCAGTGACGACCCACGTTCAGTGCTCTCGGTGATCGAGCTGTCGCGGGCCAGCTACCGCAAGATGAAGCAGAACCTGTGGTGGGCGGCCGGTTACAACCTGTTGTCGGTTCCGCTCGCTGCCGGCGTTCTCGCGCCGATTGGGTTCATTCTGCCGATGGAGATCGGGGCGCTGCTCATGTCGGTGTCCACCGTGGTCGTCGCCCTCAACGCTCAGCTGCTGCGCCGCCTCGATCTTCGTCCCGAATCGAGTGTGCGCGCGGGCTGAATCGATCGGATCAGGCCCCCAAACAGAAAAGCCCACCGTCGTCGGATAAGGTCGATTTGCGCGGGGAACACGTCGATTGGCGCAACAGCACCGGAACAGGGGAATCATGTCGCAGTCGTGGTCGATTGATTTACCCGAAACTCGACGCATTATTGGTGCTGTCGCGACAGAGTCCGCGGAGTTCGACACCGCAGCGACTGCGCTGACCAGCGAGCTGGCCGAAGCCTCGGCAGCTGCACCCGGATCGAGGACTGCGACGGCACTGCTCGAGCTCGCCGAATCCCAACTGATGGTCAGCGTCGCATCAGCCAAGAGCCACCTCGAGTCGGCGACCTTTCACACTGCTGAGGCAGTGGATGCCTACGAACGCGGCGACCTGCAAATGGCCCAAGACAATCAGGGGAAACTCGACGAGGTAGCCCGATGACCACTTTCGTGCTCGAAACACTGCCGGACGGAGCCGTGCTGGAAGGGCACGGCTCCGCTCTCGTCAAGTCTGCAGACACGCTCGCCGAATCGATGACCCGCGCGGAGAGCCAGTGGGGTGGCATGTCGGCGGCGTACCACGCTCCCGAAAGCGCAACGGTGTATTCGGCCCTGACGACACCACGCTCCATCGTCGATGAGATCGGCCAGACCACTCGAAGTGCCCAAACGGCGCTCGACAACTACAGCGCAACGCTTTCCACCTTGAAAACGCAACGCAACAACCTCCTGCAGGAGATCACCGCCTTCGGAGGTCTCGACGCCGAGGTCACCATCGATTTCGGCCAGATTCGGTCGACCCTGCGGGCCGACGTCGCCCGGTTCAACGCCAATGCCATCGCCGCCGACGAAGAGTGCGCCTCAGCACTCGGCGCCCTGATGCAGTACCAGCCGCTGTGGGGAACGAGCGGTTTCGGCGCGGCCAACAGCCTGGCCGGCGGTACGGCCCAGGGCCTCGCGGCCGAGCTCATGGCACGCTACCGCACCTTTTCTGTGCCCACCCCGGGCGCCGTGCTTCCGCTGATTCCCCGTATCGACGCCATCGTGCCCGACGAGATCATCAAGGGGGTCGGGTACACGCGTCTGCCGAGTGGCCTCCTGGTCAAGGTGGGAACCACCACCTCCCCCCTACCCACCTCGATCGCACTGCCGGAGGGCTGGAAATCGAAGCCCTTCCTGGCAGCGGTTCCCGACGCCGTGGCGCCGCCGACCTGGGTGCGGACCGGCGGCAAGGTTCTCGGCGTCGCGGGCGTGGGTCTGACCGTGTGGGGCCAGTATTCCGACCAATACAACTCAGACCTCCAGGCGCACCCGGAGTGGGACGACGGTGACCGCGTCGCCAGTGCGACCCAGAACGCCGTCATCGTCGGTGGGGCGAGCGCGGCCGGCGGCGCAGGTGGCGCGTGGGCCGGTGCACTGGCGGGAGCAGCCATCGGCAGCATTTTTCCCGGCCCGGGAACGGTTATCGGCGGCATCGTCGGCGGCGTGATCGGCGGTGTCGCCGGCGGCTGGGGTGGCGCCGAAATCGGCAAGGGCATCAAAGACACCTGGAACGGATTGTTCGGATGAGTTGGATTCTGCTCGGCATCGGGCTGCTTGCGTTGACCCTCGGCACGCTCGCCTACCGCCGCATCTGGAGCAACTGGATAGTCCCCGTCACCCCCGGGCATTATGGCTACAGCGTTGGTTTCGGATTCGTGTTCATGGGCTTCGCCGCGATCATCCTCTCGGCGACCAGCGCCGCGCTGGCTGACGAGGCGAGAGTTCTCGCCGTCGTTCTGGGCACCATCGGCGTTCTGAGCATGCTCGCGTTCGCCGTCTCCCTGTTCTGGATGCCTCTGGTTCTGCTGCCAGGCTGGTTCAAAACCCTGAAGGGACTCAGATGACTTTCGCGAGCGCCACGCTGCCCGAGCTCGGCGGCTGGGAAAGCCTGTCACACGAGGGCGCCGAACTCGTGCTCGCCCTGACGGACACGCCCTCCGGTGCATTTCGGCCCAATATCGTGCTCACGTCGACGCCGTCGGACGCACCGATCGAGGCCGCCTCCAGCGTCTCGATCGCGGCAATCCTCACCGACCATCCCGGCGCCCAGATCATCGCTGTCGACCTGTGGGCCGAGCAGGCAGTCGACGGGCGCATGATCACGGCGAGCTACCCGGCCGGCGACCTGCAGATCGTCATCCTGCGCTGGATCTGGGCGACCGGTCTGCGACACGTCCACCTCACGGCATCCGTTGCGACGCATCAGTTTCTCGCCTGCCAGCCGACGCTCTCGCATGCTGCGACGGCACTCGAACTGACCGGGGAGATGAGCGCCACCCAGCTGAATGCGAACGTCGCCCCGAAGCTCGACCTCGCCGCCACCGCCGCAGCCGGTGGGCCGCTCGAACGGCTCGAGCGCGTGCCCTCGTTTCAGATGTATACGCCGCCGGGGCTCGACATCTCCGCGGCGGCGCAGGGCGCGCTGCTCGCCGCCCGCACGACCGGTGCCCTGGCCTGGCGCTCCCCCGCCCAGCGGGAGCTGCGGGAGCGCGGCCTGCTCGAGGGCAACAGCCGCCGGCTGAGCCCCTTCGCCCTGCAGGTCGTCGCCCACTGGGACGCCGGCGTCATCCAGCTCGAGGCCAGCACGACCCGCGGCGGGATCACCCAGAGCCTCCGCAGCTGGACGCGAGGCGAGTCCACCCTGTTCGCCTACTCGGCGGCACCCCAGAACGAAGCGGATGCCGGCGGTTTCGCCATCGAGCTGCGTCCCGTCGGGCAGACCGTCGACCTCATCCTGCGCTTTCTGGGCATCGGGCCGATGTGGTCGCGGGCGATGGAGCCCGAGCAGGTGTCGGTCCGTGTGTTGCAGGAACGCCTGGCAGCGGATGCTCTGACGCTGCCGGCACCGCCGGCTGACGCCAACGACGCGTTCGTGCGGTTCTGGAACCAGGAGTGGACCGAACTGCGGGTGCGTTCGGTGCTTTCGTCGATGCGCGCGATCAACACTCCATCGGCCGGGCTGCTCAACGTCGGGGCGCCAGAGTCCGTGCCGGGTGACGAGGTCGTTCCGATCACGACAATGCCGAGCTCCGCGTTTTACACGCACCTGCTTGCCCTGTTCGAGACCGCGCTGCGCGGCTGACCCGAGCTCGCAGCCGCGGCACCTACCGGTCGGGGCCTGGGCCCGGGCCACGGGCCCAGTTTATAAACTGGGCCCGTGGACGGGGCCCGGGCCCCGTCCGCAGGGGAAGCACTGGCGCGCGGTCAGTGGCAGTGACCACCGGATGCCGGCTTGTTCGCTGGCACGTCGAGCACGGGGCTGCGGTCGAAGAAGCCGTCGGGACGCAGCTTGAAGCCCACGGTGTCCACCGGCATGATTGGCCAGTCCTCAACCCGCGGAAAGTGGGTCAGGCCGAACGTGTGCCAGAGCACGATGTCCTCGCCGTCGATCGCGCGGTCGGCCGCGATATAGGCCGGCAGTCCGGCGCCGCCGGAGTGCTGGTTGACGAAGTCGCCGGTGGGATACCGCTCGTCCTCGGCGAAGCGCGTGACCCAGAGGCCCTTGGTTGCGAATGCGGCGCGCTGGGCAACCGACGATTCGGGGTCCGCCAGCAGCACGGGTAGACCATTCGGGTGCAGTTTGTAGGCCACCGGTTCGCCGAGCCGGTTGAGGGAATTGGGGTTGGAGACGTGCCAGGTGCGGCCGATGGCGGCATCCGCTTGCCTGACGCCCTCTAATTCCGTCGCGAGCACGGTGCGCTGGCGGGTGAAGGCATTGCCGCGCTCATTGCCCGGCCCCATCGGCACGCGCACGACGTCTTCTTCTTCGACCCGGTTGGTGTCACCGTCGAGGGCCATGTCGAGGCGGGCGCTGAACAGGTGCTGGTGAAAGGGGGCGCCGAGTCCGGGGGCGATTTCGGAGGCGTAGGGGTAGCCCTTGCCGGCGTAGGCGCTCGTGAAGACGACGCCGGTGGCCTTCGCCTCGAACTCGATGGTGCCGTCGAGGTAGAGGTACCAGTAGAAGCCGTAGTCGTAGTTGCCGACGGTGGTGAAGAACGAGATGACGAAGCGGCGGTTGCGGCGGGTGTATTCGATGCCGCTCCAGAGGTCGCTGTGCTTGGCGAGGATGCTCCAGTCTTCTTCGTGCATGCAGATTCCGTTGCGAATTTCGCGCGGGTTGCCGAAACCGTCGGTGATGACCGGGCTGACGTAAGTGATCTCGCCGAGGCAGTCGCAGCCGAGTTCGAGCGAGTTGGCGTACTGGCCGACGAGGTATTCGCCGGTGTCGAAGTAGTTCTGCCACGAGCGCACCGGGGCGGGGTCGCCGTAGGGCACGACCATCTCGGCGATGGATGCGCGACGGATGATGGACCGCGTCTTTTCGCCGTCGCGAAAGCCGATGTTGTGCAGCACGACGCCCTCGCGCACGTCGAAGCCCACATCGAGGCTCCACTTCTCCCACTCGATGTGGTTGCCGCCGGTGACGGTGAAGCTCACACCCTCTGGCTGGGTGATGCTGATTGGTTTGAGCGTTTCGCGCATCGGCCCGGTGAGGGTGGGGTCGGTGTAGTTGCCGTGCTCGGCCGGAATGGGCACGACGCCGAAGTCGAGCACCTGGTCGACGGTCTTGGCGACGATGTCGACATAGGCAACAAGGCCATCAATGGGGTGTGCCCAGGCGCTGTCCTCTGGAAAGTTCTGCACGAAAGCGAGCCCGCGCAGAATGCGGTGACCCTTCTCATTCGGGTACTCGAAGACTCCGGCCGAGAGCGGCGCGACACGCACTTGGGCCACGTCGAGGTCGCGGGCGGCGAGGGCGGCGAGCCAGCGGGCATCCGTTGTGAGGAGTTCTTCGACGGCGCCGAACTCTTCTTCGAGCACGGGAAGTTCTCCGGTGAGGGCCGTGTCGAGAGTCACCCTGGACTCGACGGTGTTGTGGGTGGCCGACACGATCACGTCGGTCGGGGCGGCGCCAGACACGTCGTGTAAAAAGGCGCGGAAGCGTCGGTCGAGGTCTGTGGCGTTTCGTGGCGGGTCGAGCAGGCCGAGGTAGGCGACGCGAATGGTGTCGCCGAACAGGCCGGCGTCGGCCAGAATCGTGCGCACTCTCTGCAGTTCTTCCGCGGTCGGCAGCGCAAAAGCGGTCAGAGTATCGGCGGTGTCAGCGGTCTCGGCGGTGAGCATTGCTTCTCTTTTCCTGAATCGGCCCGGGATACGTCAGTGTGACCCCGAAAGTTTTTTCCTATGGTTGTAGAATATAAAGCCATCACGCCGGTGCTGGCAAGCGTTTTGAGAAACTTTCTGACAAGCTGATGATTCGCCACCAGGAGGGCCCATGCCGAAAGTCGTCGATCACGACCAGCGTCGCGTCGAGTTGGTCAATGCCACCTGGCGCATCATCGCCAGGCACGGCATCGAGGGCGCGACCATGCGCGAGATCGCCACCGAGGCCGGGTTCGCCAACGGCGCGCTCAAACCCTACTTCGGCACCAAGGACGACCTGCTGACCTTTGCCTTCGGGCATGTTTTCAGCCAGACCAACCGACGCATGGAGCGCTCGACCACCGGCCTGACCGGACTTGCCGCCGTGCGCGCCTATTGCCACGAGATTCTGCCGCTCGATGAAACCCGGGTGAGCGAGGCGCGCATCGTGATTCCGTTCTGGCAGAAAGCGCTCAGCAACGCCGCGAAGGCGCAACTGCACGACGAATCCATGCAGCAGTGGCGGCGCGCCCTGCTCGGGCACCTTTCCGAGGCTCGAGCCTCCGGCGAGGTGCACACCACTACTACCGACACGGATGTCGTCGGTCACCTCATGAACGTCGTACTTGGCGCGCAGATCACCGCAGCACTCTCCCCCGACGAGCACGCCCCGGAGCAGCTCGTAGCGCAGCTTGACGGCTACCTGCGACTCCTGTCGACCGGGGACTAGCCCCGGGAAGGACGGGCTGGACGGGCCGCGCACGCGAGCGGATGCTGCACCCGCGCCCGGCAGGCCAGCCGCGCCGGCACCAAATAGCCGCGGCAACCGCTGATCAGCCGCACTACGGCCATCTATTTTCGCCGAGTGTTGAAAAAAGAATGACATGGAGCGCGCTGAGGACTACATTGGCTGCAGACGATGATTGTTCAACCCCGATGGGATGAGATCTGGTCGACGCAGTAGAAACGCAGTAGAAACGCAGTAGAGACGCAGTAAACCAGCGAAGGAGCTGCTCGTGACGATGACGGTTGTGAACTCGGTGACGGAAGCCGCTCCCGTGACGGCCGACGGCGTTCGTTGCGCGGTCGCCGATTCGTTCACGCAGTGGCGCACGCTCGTTTCGCAGTCGTTCGTTCCGCTCGAGGTGCGCAACGCCTCTCGAACCTTTCACGGAACCCTGCGCTCACGCGTGCTCGACGAGCTCTCGATCGTCGAGGTCAGCGCCAACGGGCACCAGGTGGTGCGCACACCAACGCTGATTGCGGCATCCACTCGCCAGTATTTCAAGCTGAATCTGCAGCTGTCCGGCACCGGCCTGCTCGTGCAGGACAACCGCGAGGCCACCCTGCGTCCAGGCGACCTGGCCGTCTACGATACGAACCGGCCGTACACGCTCGAGTTCGAGAGGGATTTTCGCACCCTCGTGCTCATGTTCCCGCACGATGTGCTCGATCTGCCGGCCGATTCGGTCGGCCAGCTCACCGCCGTGCGCCTGCCCGGCGACGCCGGACTCGGTCGCCTGATCAGCCCGTTCATGGTGCAGCTCGCCGAAAACCTCGACGTACTCTCCGGCGCGAGCGGACACCGCCTCGCCTACAACGCTGTCGACCTCGTGGCGACCATGTTCGAAAGTGAACTGAATCTGCGCCGCGACAAAGGCGCGCACGGCGACCTGCTGGGGCGCATCCGCTCGTATGTGGATGCGCATCTCGGCGACCCGGAACTCTGCCCGGCGAGCATCGCGGCCGCCCACTTCATCTCAACCAGGCACCTGCACAACGTGTTCCATGAGGCCGACAGCACCGTGGCGAGCTGGATCCGCTCTCGACGTCTCGAGCACTGCCGCCGCGACCTGCGCGACCCCATTCTGACTGATCGCTCGGTCGGCACGATCGCCGCCCGCTGGGGCTTCGTCGACGCCGCGCACTTCAGCCGCATTTTTCGCACGGCCTTCGGCGAGACGCCGAGCACCTACCGCCGCGCCTGAACGCGTTCGTCACCGCAGGCAGTGCGCCATTCGACACTGCGCCGTTAAACAACTCCGGTGCCGCAAATGGCAACCCGTTCGGCCCGGAGATTGCCACGCTGTGAGATACACGCACCAAACACAGCTGAAACGGATGCCGCGGCATCCGCTCGCCGACACAGCCACACCTGCACCCGACCTCTTACTCAACGAGGAGTAGCCATGACCCAAACCAAACCCGATTCGACGACAGCACCGGAAACCGCCCTGCACAAGGGACGGCTCGGCGTTGTCGGAATCGTCTTCTTCGTCGTCGCGGCCGCGGCCCCCCTCGTGGGAATGACCGGCGCGGTGCCGGTGGCGATCGTGCTCGGAAACGGAGCAGCGGCCCCCGGCGCCTACGTGGTCGTCGGGCTTACTCTGCTCGTTTTCAGCGTCGGCTACGCGGCGATGAGCCAGCGGGTCACCAACGCGGGCGCCTTCTTCGCGTACATCGGCCGCGGCCTCGGGCGCCACCTCGGCACGGCATCGGCGTTCGTGTCGATCCTCGCCTACCTGGCCATTCAGCTGGCCATCTACGGGTTCTTCGGTGCGCTGATGGCCGGTCAGGTCGGCGTGCTCCCCTGGTGGGCCTGGTCTCTCCTCTCCTGGGGCGTCGTGACCCTGCTTTCCCTGCTCAGCGTCGACGTGGGCGCCAAGGTACTCGGCGTGCTCATGCTGCTTGAACTGACCGCGCTCGTGGTCACCGCGGTCGCCATTTTGATCGACGGCGGGCCTGAGGGCGTCAACTTCTGGGCCTCGTTCGACCCCGCCGCCATCGTCGCCGGGGGCCTGGCCGGCTCGGCCGGCATCGCCTTTGCGTTCGCCTTCGCCTCCTTCATCGGCTTTGAGGCCACCGCCATCTACGGCGAGGAATCCAAGGACCCGAAGACCGTCGTGCCGCGCGCTACCTACCTCGCCGTCGTCGTCATCACCGTTCTGTTCGGCCTGACCGCATTCGCGATGGTGACCGGCATGGGAGCATCGACCGTGGTCGAGAAGACCGTCGAGCTGTCGACGGTCGCTGGCGTTCCGCTGGCCGACCCGGCTGCTGTGCTGTTCGCGCTGGCCACCCAGTACATCGGCCCGTGGATGGCGACGGTCATGAGCATCCTCGTGCTGTCGAGCCTGTTCGCCGGGCTCCTGGCCTTTCAGAACGCGGCCAGCCGCTACCTGTTTGCACTCGGTCGCGGCGGTGCGCTGCCAAAGCCCCTTCGCAAGGTCAACGGCCGCGGCGCGCCGAGCACGGCTTCGCTTGTTACCTCCGTCATCACCGGCGTCGTGCTCGTCGTGTTCGCCGTGTTCCAGCTCGACCCGGTGCTCAACCTGTTCTACTGGTTCAGCGGCCTCTCGGTGATCGCGATCGTGCTCATTGAAATTCTGGTGAGCGTGGCGATCATTGCCTACTTCCGCCGCAATAAGGGTGCCGAGAACATCTTTCAAACCGTGATCGCTCCGGTGCTGGCCACGATCGGCCTGCTGCTCGGCGAATACCTACTCATGAGCCACTTCGGGTTGCTGGCCGGCACCGTGGCCGACGGTGTCGACCCGACCACCACCTCGTGGGGCCTCAGCACGATCGGCTGGGTGCTCGTGGCCCTGCCGTTCGTGCTGCTGATCGGCGGCTACGTCTGGTCCCGGCTGCAGAACCACGAGAACGAGAACCTCGTGCGGGACGTGCTGTCGTAGATTTTCGAAGCCCAGCGGGTGCGGCGCAGCCTTCGGGCCGCGCCGCACTGGTGTTGATTGACCGGTTGTCTGGCCGTGCGCCGAGCGGTGAGTTTCATTCGAGCCGTGAGTTTCGCGCCGATTCGGACGATTCAATGCCGTGAACGCCTGGATGAACGCGAGAAACCGGCGTGACGGATGCCCCATCGCACCACCCACTGCTCCCCCGGTTGCGCCCAGTGCAGACCGGCGCCGGAGTTGAACGCGTTGGCGGGGGCCGTCATCGGCTCGATTGCGATGGCGAGGCCACGCACGGGCTCCGTTGCAGCCTGCGTGACGGGAAAGATGCGCGGAGTGAATACCTGCACGTAGCGCATGGTCTCGTCGCCCCAGAGCGTGACGCTCCGGCCGTCCGAGGCGGTGAGGGTGTGCTCGCCGGCGACACCACCGAAGCCGTCATCGAGGTCGAGGTCACCGACTTTGACTCCCCCGCGCAGATCGAACCGGGTGCCGTCCACGGCGGTCTCGCCCGTCGGGTTGAGCCGCTCGTCGACCTCGATGTGGGTCGCGGCATTCACGCGCAGCACCAGGTCGCCGGTGGGCACGTCCCCGATTTTCAGAAACGGATGCGCCCCCACCGCGACCGGCGCCGCCTCGCCTCCCACATTGCGTACCCGGTGTGTGACGTCGAGCCCCGTGGCCGTGAGGGCGTAGGTCACCTCGGTTTCGAGGTGAAAGGGATAGCCGGACTGCGGAAACACCGTCGCGCCGAGCGTCACCGTGTCGCTGGTTTGACCCACCGCCCGATAGGGCGCGAAGCGCAGAAGCCCGTGGCTGGCGTTGTGCTTGCCCGGCTCGGTCAGAGCAAGCTGACGGGTCACGCCGTTTTGGGTCCACTGGCCGTCGCGAATGCGATTGGGCCAGGGCACGAGCACGATTCCTGCCGCCATCGGCGGTTGAACCAGTTCATCGAAGGTCTCCACCAGATCTATGCCATTCAGGGAATATAACCGCAGGCCGGCCGCGACCTGGGTCACGACCACCCGGGCCAGGCCACTCGGCGTCGGGAGAGTCAGTTCGTGCTGGGTTCCGGTGGGTACGTGCATCCGCCCAGTGTATGGCGGGATCACCGTGTGGCCGGGTCGGGGATGCGCCAGACTCGCTGAAGCCGGGCCGGTCACCGTGTGGCCGGGTCGGGGATGCGCCGGTCACCGTTTAGTCGGGGCGGTCAGCGTTTAGCCGTGGCCGGTCACCGTCTAGTCGGGGCCGGTCACCGCGTAGCCGGGTCGGGGGTTGCGCCGGTCACCAATTAGTCGGGGCGGTCAGCCTTTAGCCGTGGCCGGTCACCGTCTAGCCAGATCGGGCCAGCGCCGGCTCAGCTCACCGTGTGACCACGGCGGGCAGCGCGCGCCGTGCAAACTCGGGCTCGAGGCTCGAGGCTCGGGCACTGCTGGGCGCGGCCCTGCGAAACCGTGCGGGCGTCTGGAGCCGAGCGGCAGCATCCGTCGGCAGTAGGCTGACGCGTATGACTGCTGACAGCGCCGCCCGAATCATCGTCCTGCCGAACACGCCGGCTCCGAGCATTGCCGAGAGCGCGTTCGTCGCTCCCGGCGCGGTGATCGTGGGCAACGTCACCCTCGCCGACCAGGCCAGCGTTTGGTACAACAGCGTGCTGCGCGCCGAACTCGAGCCGATCATCATTGGCGCTGGCTCAAACCTGCAGGACAACGTCTCCTGCCACGTTGACACCGACTTTCCGCTCACCCTCGGCACCGGGGTCTCGGTTGGGCACGGTGCGGTGCTGCACGGCTGCACGATCGAGGACAACGTGCTCGTCGGCATGGCCGCGACCATTCTGAACGGTGCCGTCATCGGCACCGGATCACTCGTGGCTGCCGGAGCCGTCGTGCTCGGCGGAACGGTCGTGCCGCCGGGCTCGCTCGTGGCCGGTGTTCCCGCCAAGGTTCGCCGCCCGCTCACCGACGACGAGATAGCCAGCATCCGGCACAACGCCGAGAACTACCTCGAGCACACCGAGCTGCACCGCGCCGCCCTCGCCTAGCTGCCTGGCTGCCTGGCTGCTTGGCTGCTTGGCTGCTTGGCTGCTTGGCTGCTTGGCGAGCAGGTGCCGCGCCGGCCGGAACCCCGCCGTGTGGTCGTTCTGGTGCCCAATTCCGGAGTTTGATCGCGCGATTGCTTCCGGCACCCGAATTGGTGCAGGCAGACTCGCGCCCGCAGGGTCGATTCCCTGAATAAGGAACAGAAACCGCGTCTGTTGTGCCGATTCCGGGCTGAAAGTCACCCCGGTACCGGTGGTGTCGTTCACAACTGCGGAGATTTCCGATTCGAGCGGGCGAAACGCCTGCATTCACACGATTATTTGTGCAATCTCCGCAGTTGCGGCCACCCACTCAGGTAGCACCCCCGGCTGTCAGCCCAGCAGGGTCTGCTCAGCGGCCTTGACCACGTTTGAGAGCAGCATGGCTCGGGTCATCGGGCCGACGCCGCGGGGGTTCGGCGAGAGGTGACCGGCGACCGTTGCGACGTCGGGGTGCACGTCGCCGATCAGACGGCCCTTCCCGGTCTCCTCATTGTGCACGCGGGTGATTCCCACGTCGAGCACGGCGGCGCCCGGCTTGATCCAGTCGGCCTGGATCAGGTGCGGCACCCCGACGGCGGCCACGACGATGTCGGCTCGGCGCACCTCACCGGCCAGGTCGACCGTGCGCGAGTGGGTCAGGGTGACCGTCGCGTCGAGGCCTTTGCGGGTGAACAGCAGCCCGAGCGGGCGCCCGACAGTGAGGCCACGGCCGACGACGACGACGTTCCTACCGACGATCGGCACATCGTAGCGGCGCAACAGCTCGACGATTCCGGCCGGGGTGCACGGCAGCGGTGAGCGCAGCTCGCCCTCGATGCCGAGTACCAAACGCCCAAGGTTGGTCGGGTGCAGCCCGTCGGCGTCCTTCGATGGGTCGATCAGCTCGAGCATGGCGTTCTCGTTGTGGCCGACCGGCAGCGGCAGCTGGATGATGTAGCCGGTCACCTCACGGCTGTTGTTGAGGTCGTTGATGGCGGCGCGCACGTCGGCGCTGGTCGCCGAGCCGGGCAGGTCGATCCGCAGCGACTCGATGCCGACCTCGGCACAGTCGCGGTGCTTTCCCGCGACGTAGAGCTCAGATCCCGGGTCGTTCCCGACGAGCAGCGTGGCCAAGCCGGGAACGACACCGTGCGAACGCAGAGCGGCGATACGGTCGCGCAGCTCGGCCTTGATGTCGGACGCGGTCTTGACCCCGTCGAGTGTGATTGCCGTCATCCTGGATCCCTACTGTTGTCGTGCGGTTCAGTTCACTCGGACGGGGCCCGGGCCCGGAACGCGGGCCCAGGTTATAACCTGGGCCCAGGGACGGGGCCCGGGCCCCGTCCAAGGTTGCGGCTGGAATGCAGCGCGCGGGCCACGATCGAGCGGATGCCGCTGGCCGAGCCGGCCAGCGGCATCCGCCGGCTAAAGGGTTACTGCTGCAGGCCGTCGTACAGCGGGAAAGCCTGCGTTAGCACGCCAACGCGGGCGCGGAGCGCGGCACGGTCGGCACCGGGCTTGAGGGCCTCGGCGATGACGTCGGCGACCTCGGTGAACTCGGCGTCGCCGAATCCGCGGGTGGCCAGGGCCGGCGTACCGATGCGCAGGCCGGAGGTCACCATCGGCGGGCGCGGGTCGAACGGTACCGAGTTGCGGTTCACGGTGATGCCCACTTCGTGCAGGGCGTCTTCGGCCTCTTGGCCGTTGATCTCGGAGTGACGCAGGTCGGCGAGCACGAGGTGCACGTCGGTGCCGCCGGTGAGCACGTCGATGCCGTGGGCACGTGAGTCGTCGGCGGTGAGACGGTGGGCGAGGATGCTCGCACCACGCAGGGTACGCTCCTGACGTTCCTTGAACTCAGGCTCGGCTGCGAGCTTGAACGCGGTGGCCTTGGCGGCGATCACATGCATGAGCGGCCCGCCCTGCTGGCCGGGGAACACATTGCTGTTGAGCTTCTTGGCCAGGGCCATGTCGCGCGAGAGAATGAAGCCCGAGCGCGGCCCGGCGAGGGTCTTGTGCACCGTGCTCGACACGACATCGGCGTAGGGCACGGGCGAGGGGTGCAGGCCCGCGGCGACGAGTCCAGCGAAGTGGGCCATATCAACCCAGAGCAGTGCGCCGACCTCGTCGGCGATGGCGCGGAAAGCCTCGAAGTCGAGGTGGCGAGGGTAAGCCGACCAGCCGGCGATGATGACCTTCGGCTTGCTCTCGATGGCCTTGTCGCGCACGACATCCATGTCGACGCGGAAGGTCTCCGGGTCGACGCCGTAGGCGACCGGGTTGTACAGCTTGCCCGAGAAATTGAGTTTCATGCCGTGGGTGAGGTGGCCGCCGTGGGCCAGCTCGAGGCCGAGGATGGTGTCGCCGGGCGTGGCAATGGCAGAGAGCACCGCAGCGTTGGCGGTGGCACCGGAATGCGGCTGCACGTTCGCGTAGGCGGCGCCGAACAGAGATTTGGCGCGGTCGATGGCGAGCTGCTCGGCTACGTCGACATACTCGCAGCCGCCGTAGTAGCGGCGTCCAGGGTAGCCCTCGGCGTACTTGTTGGTGAGCACGGAGCCCTGCGACTGCAGTACGGCGCGCGGAACGAAGTTCTCGCTGGCGATCATTTCGAGGTAGTCGCGCTGGCGGCCGAGCTCCTGCTCGAGCACGGCGGCGATCTCGGGGTCAACGACCGAGAGCGGTTCGTTGAAGGTCGACTTGAGGACGGTGGCGGAATCAGGCACGGAGTTCTCCTTATATATGGATGTTGCGGCCCAGGCGTGCGGCCACTAACCGTGTCAGTCGCTCCCCGATGGTGACCCATCTTCGTGCTACGCCAGTTGCGACTCGATTATCATATCAGTCGATACCGCCTCACACCGGCGCTGCCGGCCCCGCAGCCAACGGATGCCCAGGGCCCACCATATGCATACGGGCCCAGTTTGTATCATGGGCCCGCGTTCCGGGCCCGGGCCCCGTGCTGCGCGGTGGGTCGGGTCAGCGGGCGGCGCGACGGTCTTTCAGCTCGTCGACGATGAGCAGGTCGGGCCGCAGGTGCTCTGTCGCATACGCGGCACGGCCCACGAGGTGCGCCGCCATGGGCGCGGTCAGTGCCTGAAAGACGACGATGGCGATCGACAGGGTGACGGTACCGACAGAGAAATTGTTGATGGCGACATCCGCTGTCACCGCCATCAGTCCCAAGATCTGCGGTTTGGTCGCGGCATGCAGGCGTGAGAGAACATCGGGAAAGCGATTGAGCCCGATTCCGGCAGCGAGACACATGGTGGCACCGGCGAGCACGAGGATCGCCGTGAGCACGTCGATAAGAACGGCGCTCATGCGGTCACTGCCAAGCGGGACCCCAGCAGAGCGGCGCTCATGCGCTGTCCCGAGCGGGCAGAAAACGGGCGACGCTGAGCGATCCGAGCACCGCGAACAGTGCCAGCACGAGCAGCACGGGCAGGGTGTCCGTGTGCCGGTTCAGGGCCATCTCGGCGCCCAGGGCGCAGATGATGGTCGCAACGAGCACATCGGAGGCGATGACCCGGTCGAGCAGGCTCGGGCCCACCACGATGCGGTATACCGCGAGAAGCGCCCCGGCGGCGAACATGATCGACGCGACCACGGCCACACTCTGCATCATTATGATTGTCCCTTTCCCGTTGTTCCTTCGGCGCGGCGGCGGCGCTCGGAGCGGCGGTTCTCCGGTCGCACGCCGCGCATCCGCTCGACGTCTTCGCGCGAGCCGAATCCGCGCACGATGCGACGCTCGGTGTCGAGCACCCGGCGCCGAAAACGCTCGATCTCGCCCGCGCTGTTCATGTTGAGCACGTGAAGGTACAAAATAGACGATTCCCGGTCGATGTCAACCACGATCGAGCCGGGCACGATCGACGTGGCCACGCCGGTCCAGGTGAGAATGAGGTCACTGCGAGTGCGCAGACGAATCTCCAGAATCGCGTTCGAGGTGACCAGTCGGGGCTTCACCGCCAGCCACGACACGTCGATCGACGCCCGCACGATATCCACAATCAACCGCACGAAGAACAGCACGGCGTGCAGCGGATGCACCCGCCCGCTCTGCTGCACCGGCACCAGATAGAACGCCACGGTCACCACAATGCCCACGCCGAGCCCGACGAGCAGGTTCAGCCAGGAGAATTTGCCCCAGAGCAACATCCAGAGCACGGTCAGGGCGATCAGCGGCGGAATCTGATTGCCGACGGCTTCGAGCCGTTCGCGGGGCGTGGTCATTTCGAACCACCCTCAAAGTTGGTGCCTACGTTGCGCTGCCCGATCGACCCGGTGCCGTTCGGGAACACAGCGTCGATATAGGTCGACGGCGAGCTGATGTTGCCGGCGGCCCGGGTGGTCAGGTCGAAGATCGGTCCGGCGAACACGGTCAGGCCGAGAGTCAGCACCAGCATGGCGGTGGTCGCACCGACCATGAGCGGGGAGATGGTCTTCTTCAGCACGATTCCCTCGTCCTGCGGATCCTCCACGAGCGAGGCGGACATCGTCGAGCTGTAGTTCTTGATCTGTTTCTTCGGCCGCCAGAAGGCCATGTTCCAGGCCCGGGCCAGGGCGTACAGCGTCAGCAGCGAGGTGAGTGCGCCGACGCCGATCAGCACATAGATGATCGGGTCGCCCACGATGGTGCCGGCTTGGAACAGGGCGATCTTGCCGAGAAAGCCCGAGAACGGCGGGATGCCGCCCAGGTTGAGCGCCCCGAGAAAGAACAGAATAGCCACGAGCGGGGCCGACCCCAGCAGTCCGCCGAGGCGAGACAGCGAGGTGGTGCCACCGACCCGGTCGATGAGGCCAGCGGCCAGGAACAGGGTCGTTTGCACGGTGATGTGGTGCACGACGTAGAAGATGGTCGCGGCGATGGCGAGCGGGGTGCCGATCGCGATGCCGAAGAGCATGTAACCGATATGACTGACCAGGGTGAACGAGAGCAGCCGTTTGATGTCGGCCTGGGCGAGGGCTCCCAGAATGCCAACGAGCAGGGTCAGCCCGGCCACGATCATGAGCGGCATCGAGAACTGGTTGTCGGGAAAGAACAGCGTCTGCGTGCGCAGAATGGCATACACGCCGACCTTGGTGAGCAGCCCGGCGAACACCGCCGTGACCGGCGCGGGCGCGGTCGGGTAGGAGTCCGGCAGCCAGAACGACATGGGGAACACGGCGGCTTTGACCCCGAAGGCGATCAGCAGCAACAGCCCGAGGATCAGCTGGATGTCGGCGGGGAGGTCGGGCATCCGCTCGGCGATGAGAGCGAGAGTGACCGTGCCGGTGGCGCCGTAGATGAGGGCGATCGCGCTGAGAAACAGCAGCGAAGAGACCAGACTCACGATGATGTAGGTGATGCCTACCCGGATGCGGGCGCCGGTGCCGCCGAGGGTGAGCAGCACGTAACTCGCCGAGAGCAGCATCTCAAATCCGACGTACATGGAGAATAGGTCACCGGCGACAAAAGCGTTGAACAGTCCGGCGGCGAGTACCAGATAGGTCGGGTGAAAGATCGAGACGGGCGCTTCGGTGTCGCCGTCGACGATTCCTTGGCCCACGGCGAACAGCAGCACGCCAAGCAGCATCAGCGCCGAGATGAGCAGCATGATCGCCGACAGCCGGTCGACGACGAGCACGATGCCCCACGGGGCCTCCCAGTTGCCGATCTGCACCACGGCCGGGCCGAACCGGTCCACCTGCACGAGCAGCACGGCGCTCAGCACGGTCGCCGCGGTGAGGCTGAGCACGCTCACCAGCACCTGCAGGCGACGACGCTGGCCGAGCATCAGCGCGATCGCCGCACCGAGCAGCGGCAGGCAGACGATGAGGGGCACGAGAGCGGTCATCGCGGGTCCTCCTCACCGAAAGACGCAGCTGAAGTGGATGCGGCGGCGCGGCCGGCAGCATCCGTTTTCTGGGTGTCGGTGTCTTCGTCACTCGTAGCGCCGTCGCCACGCTCGAACTCATCGATCGACTCGGCGACCGCGTCGTCATCGTCGGAGGATGAGCGGAACGCGTTGTCGGCCTGGTCGGCGCTCTCGGCGGCGTGCTCGTCGGTGAGGGTGTCGCCCTCGTCGCCGAGCTGAGCCAGCCACCAGGACCGGTAGATCAGCGCCAGCAGCAGCGCGGTGATGCCGAAGTTGATCACGATGGCGGTGAGCATGAGCACCTGCGGAATCGGGTCGACCATGTCGTCGACGCTCGTTCCGGTGACGATCGGCGAGCTGCCGGGGCGGCCGCTCATGATGAAGATGAGCAGGTTGGTGGCATTGCCGACGAGCAGAAAGCCGATCAACACCCGGGTGAGGCTGCGCTCGAGCATCACGTAGACCCCGGCCGCGTACATGACGGCCATCAGGATGACGAGGGTAAGGGAGGCGCTCACTGGGACCCTCCTCCGGTCGAAGTCTCGGTTTGGGGGTCGATGCGCACTCCTACGGCCGTATCGGCGGGGGGTTCGTTGCTGTCAGCCGGAGCCTCGGCATCCGGTTCGGGCCGCTGACCTATCCCGTCGGCCTCACTCTGCCGGTCGATCTCACTGCCGAGGCTGCGCAGAATGTCGTAGGTCAGGCCGATGACGACGAGGTAGACACCGATGTCGAAGATGGTCGAGGTTCCGAACGACAAGTCGCCGAGCACGGGCACGGTCGCCGTGAAGTACGCCGATTCCAGCGGGATGCCGTCGAAGAACAGCGAGAGCACTGCCATGCCGACGGCGAGGATGACGCCGAGTCCGAGGATCTTGCCCGGGTCGATCGGGGCCGCTTCGCTGAGCTCGTATCGTCCGCCGGCAAGGTACCGGGCCACGAGGGCCAGGCCGGCCAGCAGTCCGCCGGCAAAGCCGCCGCCGGGAAGGTTGTGACCGGCGAAGAGCAGGTAGATCGACACGATCATCGCCGGGTGGAACAACAATCGCACGAGCACTTCAATGAGAATGGACCGGCTGCTTGGGTCGTTTTTGCGCCCGGCGAGCAGAAAAGCCTGCCGGGTGACGGCGTGGCCCTCGCTGGAGAGTTCGGGGTCAGCGACAACGCGGCGCCGGTTGGCGCCCGAGCGCAGGCTGCGGGATTCCTTCAGGCGCGGCACGACCGCGTTGCGGCCCGAAACGAAGAGCAGGCTCGCAACGCCGGTCGCCACAACGATGAGCACCGACACCTCACCCATGGTGTCCCAGGCCCGAATGTCGACGAGCATCACGTTGACGATGTTGTCGCCGTGACCGTCGTCGACCGACAGCCGGGGCAAGGCGCCCGCGATGCTCTCGAAGTCGCGCGCACCGAGCGCGATGAAACCGATTGTGCCCATGACCAGCCCCACGAGGCTGCCGATGAGCAGGCGGCGTTTGCGGCGCACCGGCTTATTGTGCTGGGCGATGTTCGCGGGCAGCCGTCGCAGTACGAGCACGAAGATCACCAGGGTGATGGATTCGACGAGCGCCTGGGTGAGGGCGAGGTCGGGAGCGCCGTGAAAGGCGAACAGGGTGACGAGACCATAACCGGTGACACCGGCCAGGATCACCGCGGTCATACGCTGCCCAACCCGGGCCGCCATCACCGCGCAGATGGCCATGATCAGGGCAATCAGCACCTGGCCGGGGTAATCCCAGAGCACGATCGAGTCGGGCCAGGTGCGGTTAACGAAAGCCGCGAAGCCGAGGGCCACCACGAACACGCTGAGAATGGTTCCAAGGTACTGCGGCAGTCCGCCACGCTGGGCGAAGTGGGTGACCCGGGCGGCGACGCGGTCGACGCTGCGGATGGCTTTGCCGTAGCCCCGACCGGCGTCGATGTAGTCGGGCACCCTGGCTTGCAGCTTCGACACCCCGCGGCGAGCCCGAAACAGCATCGCCCCGAGCAGCAGCACGACCGCGCTGAGGTACAGCGCCGGTTCGAGCCCGTGCCAGAGCGCGAGGTGGTACGGCGGTTCGGTGAGGGTGCCGATGCCCGGCACGGTGTCGGCGTACGGCGCGAGCAGCGGGTCGAGCACCGAGGCGAACAGCCCGAGGCCGATGGTCGCCACGGTCAGCACACCGGGAGCGAACAGCGTGTCCCATGGGCTCGCGTGCAGCACGGTGGCCGGCTGTTCCTTGCGGGTTCCAAAAGCTCCCCAGAAGAAGCGGATGCTGTACGCCACCGTGAGCACGGATCCCACGGCCGTGCCGATGAGCGCCACGTAGCCCCAACCGGATCCCCCGACGCCGGCGTCGAGCAGCGAGGTGAACACGGCTTCCTTGGCGACGAAACCGAACAGGGGCGGCAGGCCGGCCATCGAGGCGACCGCGACGAGCGCGATTACGGCGAGCGCCGGGGCGTTGCGGCCGATGCCGCTGAGCTTGCGCCAGTCACGCGTGCCGGCCCGGTGGTCGATAACTCCGACCACGAGGAAGAGTGTGGCCTTGTAGAGGGCGTGCGCGAGCAGCAAGGCGGCGCCGGCGAGGGCGGTGTCGCGGGTGTTGAACCCGATCGCGATCATGAGAAAGCCAAGCTGGCTGACGGTGCCGTAGGCGAGCAGCAGTTTGAGGTCGTACTGGCGCAGCGCCCGCCAGGCGCCGACGACCATGGTCCAGACTCCGAGGGTGACCAGCACCGGCAGCCAGCCGTCGCTGTCGGCATAGCCCGGGGCGAGGCGCGCGACGATGTAGATGCCGGCCTTGACCATGGCGGCGGCGTGTAGATAGGCGCTGACCGGAGTCGGCGCGGCCATCGCGGCGGGCAGCCAGAAATGGAACGGCACGAGCGCCGACTTCGACAGCGCGCCGACCAGAATGAGCAGCACCGCCCAGGTTCCCATGGTGTCGGTCACCGGGTTAGCCACGATGTAGGCGAGGCTCGTCGTGCCGGACGCGACCGAGATCATCACGACGCCCACGAGCATGACGAGGCCGCCGAACGTCGTCACGATCAGGGCCTGCAGGGCGGCGCCGCGGCTCTCCCGTTTGTGGGTGTAATGACCGATCAGCAGGTAGGAGAGCACGCTCGTGATCTCCCAGAACATGAACATGATCACCAGGTCGTCGGCGGTGACGAGGCCGTACATGGTGCCGGCGAAGGCGAGCAGCAGGGCCGCGAACCGGCCGAGGCTGGGCTCGTCGTCGGTGAAATAGCGGGCGCAGTAGACCAGAACCAGGGCGCCGATGCCCGTGACCACGAGGGCGAGCAGCCAGGCCAAAGTGTCGACCCGAAAGGAGAGACTGATGCCGAGCTGAGGAATCCACGGGATCGACTGCTTCACGGCTCCGCCGGCGGTGACCGTGGCGGTCTGGGTCAGAGTGTACGCGAAGGCAGCGGCCGGCAGCAGGGCGATCAGATAGAACACGCGGGTGCCGAGATAGCGGGTGAGCCACGGTGTGAGCACTGACAGCATGACGAACGCGAGGAGAAACGGAACCATGCGTCCTCCAGGCTTGTCAGGTCGGGGCGTGAAGGTCTAGTGTACCCATCGACGTGCGGCACCCTGGGCGTTTTAGGCCGGGTACAACGTCAGGCACGCGACGGCGACAGCGGCGGGGGTTCGCGGAGTAGGGTTGCGCTATCCCCCGACCGACGCCGCCCGCCGCCAGAAGCGCGCGTGTGTGCAGTTTCCGGCCACTTCCCAACCCGCTTTCGAGCTGTTTCTTTGCACACGTCATGTTCTGGGCAAACCCGTTGTTCGTAACGGAGAAACGATTCGCGAAGGGGTCGGCTAGCGAAATCGAGTACCGTTTTGACCCCTAACCGCGGCCAGCAGCCCTCCTCCACCTCTCTACCAGGCGGCCAGTCCGGGGAGCCGCACGGTCACCACGACCACGCGAACCCGCCAGAGGAGACGCCGTTCGAGCACATCGAAGACGCCCTGAGCGTGCACGAGGATGATGCCCTGCACAAGGGGCTCAAGTCTCGCCACGTGCAGATGATCGCGATCGGCGGCGCGATCGGTACCGGCCTGTTCCTCGGCGCAGGCGGACGCCTCGCCAGCGCTGGTCCCGCACTGGTATTTGTGTACGCGCTCTGCGGTTTCTTTGCTTTTCTCATTCTGCGGGCGCTCGGCGAACTGGTGCTGCACCGCCCCAGCTCTGGCTCCTTTGTGTCTTACGCGCGTGAATTCTTCGGCGAGAAGACGGCGTTTGTGACCGGCTGGCTCTATTGGCTCAACTGGGCAATGACGGCGATCGTCGACGTGACGGCGGTGGCTCTGTACATGAATTTTTTCGCGACCTATTGGGCTCCGTTCGGCTCGGTTCCGCAGTGGCTGTATGCCCTCGGCGCGCTGAGCCTGGTCCTGTCGCTCAATCTGCTCTCGGTTAAAGTCTTCGGTGAGATGGAGTTCTGGTTCGCGCTCATCAAGGTGCTCGCCATCGTCGCCTTCCTGATCGTCGGCACCTGGATGGTAATTTTCGGCACTCCGCTCGATGGAGCCACCGCCGGGTTTGCCCTGATCGGCGAGAACGGGGGCTGGCTGCCCAACGGCCTGATCGCATCCGTTCTCGTCGTGCAGGGCGTGGTGTTCGCGTATGCGTCCATCGAGCTCGTCGGCACGACCGCCGGAGAAACCCAGAACCCCGAGAAGGTCATGCCGAAGGCGATCAATACGGTCATCATTCGCATCGCGGTGTTCTACGTCGGATCGATCCTGCTGCTCTCGCTCCTGCTGCCATACACGGCCTACAAGGCTGGCGAGAGCCCGTTCGTGACCTTCTTTGGCACGATTGGAGTCGACGGGGTCGACGTGATCATGAACCTGGTCGTGCTCACTGCGGCATTGTCCTCGCTCAACGCGGGACTATATTCCACGGGGCGCATACTTCGGTCGATGTCACTGGCCGGGTCAGCGCCACGCTTCGCGGGCAAGATCAGTCGCAACGGGGTGCCGTTCGGCGGAATCCTGCTGACCGGGGTTGTGACGTTGCTCGGAGTCGGCCTCAACGCCATCGTGCCCGATCAGGCTTTTGAAATCGTGCTCAATATGGCGGCCATCGGCATCGTCAGTGCGTGGGGCATGATCGTTCTGTGCCAGCTGAGGCTGCAGGCCTGGGCCAAGCGGGGAATTCTGGTGCGCCCGGTGTTCCGCATGCCGTGGGCTCCATACTCGGGCTACCTGACGCTCGTGTTCCTGGTCGGTGTGCTCGTGCTCATGGTGTTCGACTGGCCGGTCGGTACGCTCACCATCAGCTCTCTCGTGCTCATCATTCCGGGGCTCATGCTCGGCTGGTATGCCTGCCGCGGTCGGATTATCGAAATCGCGGCCGCCCGCGACGGTTTCACCGGCCACGTGCCGGTCGTCGCCAACCGCCCCCTCTCCGACCGCCCCCGCGACTAGCCACCGCGTTTCGCGGTTCAGGCGCGGGCGCGGCGCTGGGCTATTAGGTCGGTGACGATCACCAGCGCGAGTGCCACGATCAGCAGTCCCACGTAGACGATCGGCACCATCTCAAGGCCGACACTGTCGATCAGCACCGCCCCGAGCAGGGCGCCGCCGCCAATTCCGGCGTTGAACGCGGTGGTGTAGAAGGCGCTCGCGGTGTCGCGGATTTGCGGGGACGCGGCGTGCAGCATCCGGGTCTGCATGAGCGGGGGGAGCATGCCGAATGCCATCCCCCAGAGCACGAACGCGGCGATCGCGACCGGCAGGGTGGCTGTGAACGTGGCGAGCAGCGTCACGCTGAGGGCGGTGACCGCCAGGCCGAGGATCAAGCCGAGGCTGGGGCGTGGGCCGAAGACCGTGCCGACGAACACCAGGCCGACCGCACCGGCCACGCCGTAGGCGAAGAGCAGCGGGGCGATAAGACCCAGGTCGACACCGAGGCCGTCGAGCAGAAAGGGGGCAATGTAGGTGTAAAAGCTGTAGTGACCGATCATGGTGATGCCGGTGATGATACAGATCAGCACCACTGCCGGAACGGTCGCGTCGCGCGCGGTTTTCGTCACCGACTTCGCAGCGGATGCCGGAGCCCCGGTCGAATACCGCGCCACCGGTGGTAGAAATTTATAGACCAGTACCGCGCCGACGAGCATCAGGGCGGCCAGCACGACAAAGGAGAGCCGCCAGCCGAGCAGGTGGCCACCCGCGGTGCCGAGCGGAACCCCGAAGACAAAGGCGAGCGTGCCGCCCGCCACCGTAATGGAGACGGCGCGACCGATCTGGGCTTTGGGCACGAGGTGCCCGGCGTAGGCGCCGACCACCGACCAGAACAGGCCGTGCGCGACTCCGCCGAGCACTCGCGCGGCGACGACGAATTCATAGGTCGGTGCGATGGCGGTGAGAATATTGCTCACCGCGAAGATGATGAGCACGACGATGATGAGGCCGTGCCGCGGAAAACGGCGGGTCCAGATGGCCACCGGCGCGCTCGTGAGCACGACCGTAAACGCGAACCAGGAGACGAGCAGGCCGATCTGCGACGGGGTGACATCGAGGCTGCGGCTCATTTCGGGGAGCAGCCCGGTTGGCAGCATTTCGCTCGTGACCGAAAGAAAAACGGCCGCGGAGAGGGTGATCAGCCCGACCCATGGGAACGGGGGGTCGACCCGATCAGAGCGGGGGGACGCGACGGGAATCGACCTGGTGGGCAGAAAAATATTGGCGGTGTTTGTCATGGCTGCATTCGAGCTGGCAAGTCGGGGTCGACCGGTGGGATCATTCACACCGAGATCGAAGCCACTCGACTACGCGCCGACGTGCGCGCCCGGGGCCGACTTGTTCAGTGCGACCAACACGTAGTCTACCCAAACTGGGTGGCGCGGCAAGGTGAGCGGGCCGCGGCATCCGCTCTCGTGCCGGGTATTCTGAGCGAATGACTTCTTCGACCCCGCATCATTGGGTAATCACGCTGGTCTGTGCCGACCAGCCCGGCATCGTGCACGCCGTCAGCGGCGCGATCGTGCAGGCGCACGGCAACATCTCAGAGAGCCAGCAGTTCTCCAGCGATGACACCGGCCGTTTCTTCATGCGACTGCAGGTACAGTCGCCGGCGACCCGGCCCGAGCTCGAACTGGCACTCGCGCCGGTGATCGAGCGCTACGCGATGGCGTCGATCATCGACGTCGTCGGGCGTCCGCTGCGCACGCTCGTGCTCGCATCGTCGGCCGGACACTGCGTGAACGACCTTCTTTTTCGCCAGCGCGGCGGGCAGATCCCGGTCGAGATTCCGCTAGTGCTGAGCAATCACGGCACGCTGCGCGACCTGGTCGGGTTCTACGGGGTGCCGTTCGAGTCGCTGCCCATAACGGATGCCGCCAGCAAAGCCGACTTCGAGGCCCGCGTGCTTGAGGCGGTCGACGAACTCGACATTGAACTGGTCGTGCTCGCCCGCTATATGCAGATTCTCTCGCCGGAACTGTGCGCGAGACTCAGCGGGCGGGCGATCAACATCCATCACTCGTTCCTGCCGGGGTTCAAGGGCGCCAACCCATACCGCCAGGCGCACGCGCGCGGCGTGAAGCTGATCGGGGCGACGGCGCACTTCGTGACCAGCAACCTCGACGAGGGGCCCATCATCGAGCAGAACGTGGTGCGGGTCGACCACTCGCGCACCCCGGCCGAACTCGTGTCGATCGGGCAGGACGAGGAGAGCCGCACACTCACCCAGGCTGTGAAGTGGTTCGCCGAGAACCGGGTGCTGCTCGACGGGGCCCGAACGATCATCTTCAAGTAGCGGACGGGGCCCAGGCCCCGTCCGCAGGCCCAGGTTATAAACTTGGCCCAGGGACGGGGCCCGGGCCCCGACCGCCGTCCGGGTGCGGGATGCAGGGGTGCGGCGCATCGCTAAGATTGACGAGTGACAGTTACGCGCGACCTGCCGAAAATCGGCCCCAACGACATGCTCCGGTTCGTGCTAGAACTCTTCGCCTTCATCAGCCTGGCAATCTGGGGCTTCGTCGCCTGGCCGCTCCCCTGGCCCGGCGTGCTGTTCGGTGTCGCCACTCCCGCCTTCGCCATCCTGGTCTGGGCATTGTTCCGCTCGCCGAAGGCCGTTTTTCGCCTCGACCCCTTCGGCAAGGCCTTCATCGAGATCGCCATTTTTGGCGCGGCCGCGATCGCCTGGTGGGACCTGGGCTTTCCCATCATCACCGTGATCTTCGCTATTGTCGCCACCGTGAGCGGCGTCATCTCGGGGCGCAAAGAGCTCCGCTAGAACGCGCCGGGAGCTAGGCCAACCAGGTCACCGCGGCGGCAGCATCCGTTTCGGCGATGCCGGGGTTGTTCTCGGCGGGCACGCTCAGCGGCACGACCGCGTTCTCGATCGCCTCGCGGCTGGGCTCGAGCCACGGCGGAAGCTTGAGCGACCGGCCGAGCTCGAGCAGCGGCTCATCAATGTCGAATCCGGGAGTGTCGGTGGCAATTTCGAACAGAACGCCGCCGGGTTCGCGAAAATAGATCGAGGTGAAGTAGTCACGGTCGAGAATTGCCGTCACGCCGTAGCCGCGGTCAACGAGCTGCTCACGCCACACGTGTTGGGTGGCCCGGTCTGGCACCCGGAAGGCCACGTGGTGCACGGAGCCGCCAGCGGTCAGTCCGTGCTCGCCGGTAGAGTCGGCGAGCACGTCGACGAGGTTTCCGGCCGCACCATCGCCGGCACCGACGCGAATGCGACCGTCAGTTTCGAAAATGACATGCATGCCGAGGTCGGCGGTGAGCGCCTGCACGGTCTTCGCCGGGTCGACCACGGAGAGCACCGAGGAATGCTGCCCGCGCACCGCGAACTCGGCGGGAACGGATGCGGAATCCCAGGGATTGCGCGGATCCACCGTCGACGACGCCACGAGGTCGATCTGGAGCCCGTCGGGGTCACGCAGCGAGAGGCGTTCCTCGTGCGAGGAGCGGCCCGTGATCGCGGAGTCCACACCGATTCGCGCGAAGTGGTCCTTCCACCAGCCGAGGCTGCCGGCCGGAACGGAGAACGCGGTGATCGTCGACTGGCCGGCGCCGCTGCGTCCGGTGCGGATTCCGGTCCACGGAAAGAAGGTGAGGAGCGATCCTGGGCGACCTGAATCGTCGCCGTAATAGAGGTGATAGGTGCCCGGGTCGTCGAAATTGACGGTTCTCTTGACGAGGCGCAGACCGAGCCCGGTCACGTAGAAGTCGATATTACGCTGGGGGGCACCCGCAATCGCGGTCACGTGGTGCAGTCCGCTGGTCTGGACGGTCATGAGATCTTCTCCTCGGCAATTGATCGCTCAATATTCATGCAAACGCATGTAGATGTCCGAGTATTCCCGCTTCAACCGTGTCGTGGCTCGGTTTCGGTGGCGAATTCAGCAAATGCGCCACCCAGGTCCATCAATCGCCGTGAACCAGCGCGGAAGCCGAGGGCTGACCGCCCGCATTTCCTGAATTAGCCACGCGCCGGGGCGGACAGGCCCGGGCCCTCACGCGACGACGCGACGCTCCGCCGGCATCCGCAGCGCGTAGGCGGCCGCGATGAGCAGGAACATCCCGCCGACGACAAATCCGGCCGAGAACGAGAACGTGTCAACGAGCAGGCCGGCAACGAGCGGACCGACGATGGCACCGGCATCCGCGCACATCGAGAACACCGACACCGGGCGGCCCCCGCGGGCGCCGGCGGCATCGCCAACCGCGGCTGCCGGTGCGGTGCCCATGAACGCGGCTGCGACCCCGTAGACGCAGAGCAGCGCACCGAGCACCCAGATGTTCGGCGCGAACGCGATGGCCACAATGGTCAGGCCAGCCACGGCGAAAGCCCCGATGATGGCCGGTTTACGCCCGACGGTGTCGACGAACCGGGCGGCCGGCGCGAGCGCGAGCGCCTGCGCCACCGCCGCGGCAGCGAGCGCGATGCCGGTCCACGAGCTCGTGCCGCCGAGCACCACGACCACGAACAGCGGAATGAGCGTGGTGCGCACCCCGAGCGAGGTCCAACCCTGCGCGAAGTTGGCGATGCAGGCCGCCCGAAAGCGCTCGTCGCGCAGTACGGTGCGAAACGGCGTGCGCACAGCGGATGCGTCAGCGCCGGCCAGCGCGCTGCCCCGCCCGCCCGAGCGCAACAGGAACAGCCCGACCAGGCCGGCCACGGTCAGGGTGCCGGCATAGAAGAAGAACGGAGCGGTCAGTGAGATGGTGGCGAGCAGGCTGCCAATAGCCGGGCCGGCCATACCGCCGATCAGAAACCCGCCCTGGTAGAAGCCGATCGCGCGTGCCCGGCGGCCCGGCTCGGCCGTGCGCAGCAGCAGCGTCATCGCCGACACCGAAAACATGGCCGAACCGATGCCGCCCGCGCCGCGCAGCAGCAGCAGTTGCAGGTAGCTGTCGGCGGCGCCGACCAATCCGCTGGAGAGCGCCACGATGCCGATGCCGACGGCAAGCACGGTGCGTTCTCCGGCCCAGTCGATCAGGCGTCCGCAGGCAGGGCTGAACACGAAACGCATGAGCGCGAAGGCCGAGACGACGGCCCCAACTTCGAGGTTGCCCACCCCGAAGCTCTGCACGTACACCGGAAGCACCGGAACAACGACACCGAACCCGACCATCACGAAGAACGCGATGACGCCGAGCACGATCACGTCACGATTGAGTCGCGGCTTCGGGCTCCCGCCGGTCGCGCCCGCAGCGCCTATGCGGGCCCCGGGTACAGCGGATGCCCGGGGTCGCCCCCGCATCCATCCCACGAATCGCATCTCCCCAGCCTAAGCTGCCGCGCCGGTTGGTCGCCCACCCTCGCCCACCCCGGGCCACCCGGGCCCACCTTACGAACACGGGCCCAGTTTCTAAACTGGGCCCAGGGACGGGGCCCGGGCCCCGTCCGGATAGCTACGGGGCCCGGGCACAGAAGACCGGGGCCCGGGACGGCGCGGGCTACCGCACGATGAGCAGGTTGCGCGCCGAACTGTTCGCGGCTGCGACCGCGTCGGTTCCGGCGTAGTGCCCGACGACCTTGTACAGGCCACGACCGAGTTTGGGCAGCGTGACGCTGCCGTGCCCGTTCGCGTCGAGCGCCACCCTGAAGCTGCGCTTGTCGACGGTTACCGTAGCCGTGTCGCCGACTTCACCCTTGCTGGTCACCGTGATCGACACGGTGACCCGGCTGGAGGAGAAAACGACTCGGTGGTTGAGGCTCACCGCCACCTTGGCGGGGTATCTAACCACGACCCCGTTCGACATGGCCGTGGCACTCGGCCCGCCGGAGACCGAGGCGGTCACCACCACCGACAGCGTGGTTCCGGCGAGCGCCTTGGTCGGCGTGAATTGTGCCGCGGTTGCACCGGCAATGTCGGCGCCGTCGCTCTGCCACTGGTAGCCGAAGGCGAGGCCCTCGGTGTTCCACTGGCCGGGATCAGCCGTCAGAATCGAACCGATCTCCGGGGTGCCCGAGATGCTGGGCGCAACCGTGTTCACCGGGGCATCCGTTTCGCCGCCTTCGCTGGCCGCAATGGCGAGAATCGTCGACGCTGCACTGTCACCGTAGTCGACCACACCGAGGTACGGCGTGTTCGGTGTCAGGCCGGCCCAGCTCAGGGTGTAGGTGATCGGAACGCCCTGCGGTCCCTGAATCGCCGGCGGGGTTGCCGTGAACCCACTCGTGGGCTCGCCCGATGCGACAGAGAAGGTGTTCACATCGAAGGCGGTCGAACCGGTGAACACGTCCGCGACGACCTGGTAGAAACCGGCCTCCGGGTCGGAGAGGTCCACCTGCTCGTCGGCCGAACCGGTGGCCGACTGCCAGCCGGCAACCGGGTTACCACCGGGGCCGTCGAGCAGGAACACGAACAGGTCGAGGTCGGTTGAATCATCGACGGCGTTCAGATCGAACCGGGCCAGCCGGCCCTCCTGAATCTCCACCTCGTAGGCGAACTGATCGCCGGTCGTGCCGGCACCGGTGTGCGGGTCGAGCGGGTCGTCGGCATTGTTCTGGTGTACCCCGCTGGCCAAACCGCTGAGGTTCAGCGCCACCGGCTCAGACCCTCCCGGGGCCACCGTCACCTCCGCTGATCCGGTCAGGCCAGCAGCGGCCACCTCGGTCGGGGCAACAACGGTGACCGGTCGCACAGCGATCGGGCTGTGCACCCAGTCGTAGAAGTCCCCAGGATCGCCCGAACCGCCGTTTCCGAAGCCCCAGTCGAGCGAACCGGTCGCGTATTCATCGAGCGGAGCATCCGTTCGCGTGAAGGTGACCGTGTAGCTCTGCTTTTCACCGACGGCACCGAAGGTCATGGTGGCCGGGGAGACCACCGCAGTAATGCCGGGAATCTCTATGGGGATGGCGGTGTAGGTACCTACCCGTACGGCAGTAACCGTGCGGGTGATGGTTTCAGGTGCGGTCAGCGCGCCAACCTGGATCGAGGGCAGGTTGAGGTTGCTGGCATCGATGGGCTCGACTCCGGCACTGTAACCGAGGCCCTGCAGGTAGGCCAGCCAGTCGGCGGGTCCGCTCTGGTAGACCAGACCCGGGTAGCTGAACGAGGAGGGGTTGACCTGCCCCGCGCCCTGCGCAAACGGGTCGGTGACCCGATCACCGTTGGCGTCAACGGTGTCCTTCGCCGTTGTCATCATGACCGACTTGATCTCGGCCGGGGTAGCGAGTGGCCTGAAACCGAGCACCAGCGCGGCTAATCCCGCAATGTGCGGGCTGGCCATCGAGGTACCCGACAAGAACTCGAACGTCGGGTCAGCCCCTTCAGCATTGGGACCGTCGGCCAAAATACCCACTCCGGGAGCGGCAATATCGGGCTTGAGCAGGTCTCCGCCATCGGCGGTCACCGGGCCTCGGGAGGAGAAACCGGCAACCTGGGGCACCTGGGTCGCCATATCCGTGGTGTTGTCGGGCGTGAACGTCACCGTTGCACCATCCGTCGCCGCGTAAGCGTAGACCGGATCGAAGGCGGGGGCGTCTAAGTGGATGCTCGGCACCGAGTGCTCATCGTTGTCCACGTCGGCCGGTGTGCGGTTCACCAGGAGCATGCCGCTGCCGCCCGCGCGCAAGACCTCGGCCGATTTGGCGACCCGGTCGTAGACGCCGCGCTGGCAGAAAACGACACCGCCGGCCACCTTGGCCGGATCGAGGGCGCCCGGTGCGCAGAGCAGCGCGTCGGCCGGATCGAAGCCGTCTACCGCCACGAGGTCGCCCCGCACGAGAGCGCCCGAGAGCGCAGTCGCCCCGGGCGTGCGGTCAACGGTGATAGACGCGCCGGCATACTTCGAGCCGTCGCCGAGGGTGGCGGTGGCTTCGTAGGAGGGAATGGTGCTCGCGGCCACCGTGGTGATCCACGGTGAAGCGTTTTCGACGGTGGAAGCATCGGGGCCATCGTTGCCGGCCGAAGCCGCCACAAAGATTCCCGCTGCCGCTGCGCCCAGAAAGGCCTCGTCGGTTGGCGAGAACGTGGTCTGGGCCGGGCCGCCGCCGATCGAATAGTTGATCACGTCGACACCGTCAGAGACGGCCTGGTCGATGGCCTTCAAAATATCGGTGTCGGTGCAGCCATCGTCGGTAGTGACCGTGGGGTCTGGGCCCGACCAGCACACCTTGTACGCGGCAATCTTGGCCGCCGGGGCGACACCCGAAATGGCACCGAAGTCGACGCCGTTGATCGCGGTCGGCACGTCAATATTTCCGCCAGCCGTGCTGGCAGTGTGCGAACCGTGGCCGTCGCCGTCACGCGGTGACACATATTCTCCGGTCGCTGACGTGCCGATCTGGTCGGCGCCGAAACCGTCGAGAAAGTACCGGGCTCCGATGACCTTGGTGCTGCAGTCGCTCGCACCGAACTGTTCGCCCGTCTGGCAGGTGCCGGTAAAGGTGGTTCCGTCTGCCTTATTCATGGTGATCGTGTCACCGTCGAGCCACGGCTCATTTCCGGGCGTTGTCCCAAGCGCTGCGCCGGCAAACGAGGGGTTTTCCGGTGCGATTCCGGTATCGAGCACTCCGATAACCACGCCTTTTCCGGCTTTACTCGCCCCACCGAGGTCGGACCAGAGCCCGTTGGGCCCGCTCAGCCGCAAAAAATCGGTCGACGACTCTGCGGTCACGTGCCGCAGCGCGTCAGGCACGACAGAAACGACATTTCGTTTCATGGCCAATGCCGCTGCCTGCTTGCCGGTCAGCTCGGCTGCAAATCCGTTGACCGCGAGCGTGTAGGAATACCCCACTGTGGCATCAACGGATGCCGCCACCTCACGCTGGATTTGGGTGAGGTAGTCCGTATAGCTTTCGGCCGAGCGGCTCTGGGCGTTGAGCTTGGCCCCCGCGTCGGGCATGGTGGCTGCAAAACCGTTGACACCGCCCTGGTACAGCGCAACAGCCTCGTCACTGAGGGTCACGATGTAACGTCCGGCAGTGAAATCCATTCGGGTTCCGCCAGGGGCAGTGATGCCGCCCGCCAGACCGGTAGCGGCGGGGGCAGCGCCGGCGGGAAGGGTTCCGCCAACGAGTACAGAAGCGCCCACCAGGGCGAGGGTGACGGTGGCCGCGATTGTGGCGCGGCGGCGCGAACGGGGTGTCCGCGCCGGGTTCAGCGCTGAACCCGGCGCAGACATCGTGCGCCTGAAGAAAGAACTCACGTGGGTGTCCAATCCGATAAGGGTGCGAGGTGGTCTCGTTCCACAACAGGAACGCTTCGCTGTCCCGATGCGCGGGACAGTTCGCTCGTGACGGTAGCGCGCTCGCCGCCCCCCGGATAGGGGCATTCTTCCCGTTTCGGCGCACGCGCGCGCCAACCCCCAGCCTGCTATCGCGCCGCCCGGCTCCCTGGCGGCCCCGACCGCACGGTCAGCGGGCGATCGCCGCCGCAGATTCAGCAGGCGCCGACGCCGAGTCCACCGGAGCCCGCCGCGCCGCCGCCCGGTCTCGCCGGCCCCCGATCGCCCGCAGTGCATTCAGAATCGTCACGAGGTCCACGACCTCCTGGCTGATGGCCCCCGCGGTTGCCGGAATCAGCCCGAACGCCGCCACGACCATCAGCACGACACTCAGAGCAATGCCCAGCCAAATGCTCTGCAGGGCCACCCGCACGGTGTCTTTCCCGATTCGCACGGCACTGACCACGCGCGAGATATCGTCGAGCAGAATGACCGCGTCGGCCGATTCGCTCGCGGCCGTCGCTCCCTTCGCCCCCATCGCGATGCCCACGTCGGCGACGGCCAGCACGGGAGCGTCATTGACACCGTCGCCGACCATGATCACCGGCCGTCGGGTGAGCGCCCGCACCGCCTCGACCTTGTCGCTCGGCAGGCAATCCGCCCGTACGTGCACGATGCCCACCTGGCCGGCCACGTGCTGGGCTGTGGCGCGCGCGTCTCCCGTGAGCATGAGATTCTCCCGCACGCCGAGGCGGGCGAGGTCGGCAACGCTCTGGCTGGCGTTGTCGCGCACCCGGTCGCTCGCCACGATACTGCCGGCGAACCGCCCGTCCACGGCGACATACATGGCCAGCTCGCCGCCGGCGAGGTGGGTGGCCGTCGCATCCGCTGCCCCGTCGGTGATGAATGTGAGCTTGCCGACCCGCACCGTGCCGGCTCCGAATCGAGCCTCGACGCCGAAGGTCGCGGCCTCGTTCGCCGAGTCCGCCGTGTGCAGCGTCAGGCCCCGCTCGTGGGCGGCCGCAATAACGGATGCCGCCAGCACGTGACTGGAATACTGCTCGGCCGACGCCGCGAGGGTCAGCAGCTCGTCGGCGGTGAAGCCGGCTTCTGGGCGCACCTCGGTGATCGCCGGTGTGCCGTAGGTGAGGGTTCCGGTCTTGTCGAAGACAACGGTTTTGGCGCGGGAAAGCGCTTCCAGCACCCCCGCGCCCTTCACGATGATGCCGTTGCGGGCGGCGCGACTCATGCCGCCCATGAACGCTACCGGAGCGGCCAGAAGCAGCGGGCACGGTGTCGCCACCACGAGCACCTCGGCGAACCGCACCGGGTCACCGGAGAGCGCCCAGGCGAGACCGGCGAGTGCAAGCGAGCCCGCGGTGAACGGCACGGCGTACCGGTCGGCGAGCCGTACCACGGGGGCCTTACTGGTCGACGCCTCCTCGACCAGGGCGATGATCTGCTGGTACTGGCTGTTCGCGGCGGTCGCCGTGGCGACGATGGTGGCCGCCGCCTGTCCGTTGATTGACCCGCTGAGTACCGCGTCGCCCGCCGTGCGTTCGACCGGCAGGCTCTCGCCGGTGAGCGAGGACTCGTCGAACGCGGCGTTCTCACTCCGCAACTGCCCGTCGACGGGCACGATCTCAGCGGGACGCACGAGCAGCAGGTCCCCGACGCGTACGTCGGTGGCGGGCACGTCGGTGGCTTCGCCCGAGTCGGAGAGCCGATGGGCGATCTGCGGGGCACGCTTGAGCAGTGCGTCGAGCTCGCGGGCGGCGCGTCCGGCGGCGTAGTCCTCGAGGGCTGCGCCACCCGACAACATGAGCACGATGAGCAGCGTCGCCACATATTCGCCGACGAGGATCGTCGCGATGATCGCGATGATCGCGAGCAGGTCGACACCAAAGGAGCCGCGGAACAGCTGCCTGACCATCCCGACGGATGCCACCAGGGCCGCAACCACACCGAATCCGCTGAACAGCCAGCGCACGGCATCCGCTTCCCCGAGCGCGGTGAGCACAAGCCCGAGCAGGCCAACGAGCACGGTGGCGGCGACGAGCGGGTAACGACGCACGAGGGCGGGGAGGCGGGGCATGTGTGTATTCTCCCGCGCGGCGGGGCCGGGCACCACCGGGTGAGGCTCGCCTGCGACAGAGGAAGGCCCCGACCGGTGAACGGTCGAGGCCTTCCGAGACGCTGATGCTGACTACGCCAGGCGGGTCTGCAGGTTCGTAGCGAGCGAGGCGAGGAACTCTTCAGTGGTCTGGTAGCCCTGGTCGGGGCCGACCAGCAGCGCGAGGTCCTTGGTCATCTTGCCGCTTTCGACGGTCTTGATGACGACGTCTTCGAGGGTCAGCGCGAACTCGGCGAGGGCCGGGTTGTTGTCGAGCTTCGCGCGGTGCGACAGACCGCGAGTCCAGGCGTAAATCGACGCGATCGGGTTGGTCGAGGTGGGCTTGCCAAGCTGGTGCTGGCGGTAGTGACGCGTCACGGTGCCGTGTGCAGCCTCAGCTTCGACGATCTTGCCGTCGGGGGTGGAGAGCACGCTGGTCATGAGGCCGAGCGAGCCGAAGCCCTGGGCGACGGTGTCGGACTGAACGTCGCCGTCGTAGTTCTTGCAGGCCCAGAGGTAGCCACCCTCCCACTTCATGGCCGAAGCGACCATGTCGTCGATGAGGCGGTGCTCGTAGGTGAGGCCGGCCGCTTCGTAAGCGGTCCTGAACTCCGCGTCAAAGATGTCTTGGAAGATGTCCTTGAAGCGACCGTCGTAGGCCTTGAGGATGGTGTTTTTGGTCGAGAGGAAGACCGGCACGTTGCGCTCGAGGCCGTAGGCCAGGGTGGCGCGAGCGAAGTCGGTGATCGACGAGTCGAGGTTGTACATGCCCATGGCGACGCCGTCTCCGGGAGCCTCGAACACCTCGAACGTCGACGGCTCGCTACCGTCCTGCGGCGTGAAGGTCATGCTGAGCGTGCCCTTGCCCTTGAAACGAAAGTTGGTGGCCTTGTACTGGTCGCCGTAGGCGTGGCGGCTGATGATGATCGGCTTGTTCCAACCCGGAACCAGGCGGGGAATGTTGGAGATGACGATCGGCTCGCGAAAGATGGTGCCGCCGAGAATGTTGCGGATGGTGCCGTTGGGCGAGAGCCACATCTTCTTGAGGCCGAACTCTTCCACCCGAGCCTCGTCGGGCGTGATGGTCGCGCACTTCACGCCGACGCCGTGCTTCTGAATGGCGTGGGCGGCGTCGATGGTGACCTGGTCGTTGGTTTCGTCGCGCTTCTGAATCGAGAGGTCGTAGTACTCGAGGTCAATATCGAGGTACGGGTGAATGAGCGTTTCCTTGATGGCGTGCCAGATGATGCGGGTCATCTCGTCGCCATCGAGCTCGACAACTGTTCCCTCAACCTTGATCTTCGACAAAAATTTCTCCTCTTTGTTCAGTGTGGCCGGCGCAGCCATCGACAAGCTTACTAGAAGAGCACAACTATCTTGACATCGAGATAAATTACGTTGTGAATTGAATTCAGTAGTGAATTGAATTCGCGAGTGAATTGCGGGTGTCCAAGCGTTGCTCGACTACCGGCTACCCCGGGTGCACGTTAGCCTGAACACATGGGTGAGCTGACGCTGGAAGAATTATCCGCACGTAACATCGTTGCGGCCAACAACCTGAGTTTGAAGCCGGGCCAGGAGCAATTCATTGCACCGGTCTCGTATTCGGTCGCCGCGTCGGTGATCAACCCGGCCACCTCGTGGCAGCGCGTGGTGCTTCTCGACGGTGTCGTCGCTGGTTTTATCCACGGTAACTTCGACCCCAACTCCGAACACGAAGAGTTTCGGGCCTGCATCTGGCGCATCAACGTCAACGCGGAAACACAGGGGCAGGGTGTCGGCAAGTTCGCCGCCGAGGCACTGGCCGCTGAAGCCCGCGACCGCGGTTTCAGCCACGTCAACGTCATCTGGGAGCCCGGCGCCGACGGCCCTGAGGCCTTTTTCCACCGGCTCGGTTTCGTCGATGTCGGCGAAACCCAGTACGGCGAGGTCATCGGCTCCCTGAAACTCTAATCGTTGCGGTGAGTGAGCCCGACGACTTCGTGTCGCGGGTGCTCGGGGTGGTGAATTCCATCCCGCCGGGGCGCGTGATGACCTACGGCGGCGTGGCCGCGCAGCTCGGCTCCCGGGCGGCCCGCGCGGTCGGTCAGGTGATGGCGCGCTACGGCTCCGAGGTGGCCTGGTGGCGGGTCATTCGCGCCGGCGGGTATCCGCCGATCGGGCATGACGCCCAGGCGCTGCCGCACTATCGCGCGGAGAAGACGCCGTTGCTCCTGTCGAAAAACCCGTCCGCGACAGCGGATGACACCTACCGCGTCGATTACGCAGCCGCCCGCTGGTCGCCGCCCGCGTAACGGTGCCGGGCCAACCCGGCCCGGCACCGACGCATCGTTCTGACCCTGCCCCGGCGCGGGTCAGCCCTGGTTCAGTCCAACCCGCTCAGGAGCCGGCTCGGTTGGGCCCTGGTCCAGCCGGAACGGCGGGTAGTCGTCGCGCAGCAGCGCCGTGTAGGTGATAACGCGAAAGACCCAGCGGTTGACGCCCATGATGACGTTGAACAGCGGCCGCTGGTACCGGCCGGTGAAGAGCAGAATCACTCCGGCGATCACAACGAGCACGCTCAGCAGCGATACCCCGTCGGCGGTCCCACCGATTCCCCCGTCACCGCGCCACGGGTAGGCCCAGGTCGACGCGCCACCGACGAGCACCGTGAGCAGTACGAGGTGCGGGATGGCGAGCAGCCAACTCTTCACGAGCACGAGCCCGCGGGACAGGTGTTCGGGATACTCGACGTCGAAGTCGGCCGGATAGTCGGTGCGCGCGAGCGTGAATGGCGGGTACCGGTCGGTGCCGAGGGCGGAATAGGCGTAGAACGACACGCGCCAGCTCCAGCGCAGCACGCCCACGTTGAAGTGGAAGATCGAGCGCGGGTACCGACCGGTGAACAGAATCGCGAACGCCGCCACGACCGTCGTGACCAGAAAAGCGAACCACAGGCAGGCGAGCAGCACGAAGTGCGGAATGGCCAGCAGCCACTTGATCAGCCACAGGCCGCGCGCGAGCACGGGATCGAGATGACCGGTCAGCACTGCCGGATACACCGGCTTCACCGAGTCGCCCGCAATCGAAACGGATGCCGGTGGCGCGCTTAGCGACGCGGCGCCCCGCGGCGGGGTGATCGGGCCCGTCGCATCCACTCGGCCATAAGCGGGCGGCACCGGTGACGCGCCCGTGTCACCGGGCTCACGCGGGTTCGGTGTGAGCTGGCGACCGAGACCGATGGCGCCGGCCACCACGAGGAGCACACCGATCAGAAAGAGGATGCCGCCCCCGACCAGGAGCCCCACAGCGATCGGCCCGAGCAGATCCGTGTGCACGCCAGCGGAGAGGTTCACCGCGACTCCGGGGCTGCCGTCAGCGTTCATCACGACGACGGACCAGTCGCCCGCGGCGGGCTTCCAGATCATTTCCTGGGTGCCGGCGCCGGCGGCCGATTCGGTCCAGAAGGTCTGGTCGGTGGGAACGGCCGCTGTTTGGGTGCCGGGAACGTCGAGGTAGTCGACCCGGAACGGAGACGTCTGCACCTCGCGCAGCTCGCTGTGGTTCACGTCGGCGAGGTAGGTATCGACGTCGGCGCGCGGTGCGATGCCGATGAAGATGTCCTGGTCGGTCGCCACACTGCTGGCCTGTAGGCGCAGCGTGGCGATGTCGAACCCGACCCCGGTCGGTACCCCGAAGTCCTTGCCGACGTCCAGGTTCGGCGACGTGATCGCCGAGGAATCAACCGTGAAGGTCTCGTCCTGCGACGTGAAATAGCCGTCATTCCCCTGAGCGGCGGTGGCGACGGCGAGCGCCGTTCCGCCCGAGAGCATGCCGGCACCGACCAGACCCAGCACGGTGCCCAGAATGAGCATGATGATCGGTCCAGGCCTGGCCCCCGACCGCGCACGCGGCGGGGAGGTCGGCGGGATTGCCGTTGGTGGCGTCTGCGGGGAGGGCGTGATACTGCTCATCGTCTGGCAGCCTTTCTCGTGCGGTGCATGCCGATGGTCCAAAGTTGCGCTATTAGCCTCCCGCACCTCTGGCGATCGCACTAGTGACGAAAGACCCGTTTCGTCGTGAGGATGCCTCGGCCGCACGCCTGACCAGCCACCACCTCCTGTGCAGGCAAGCGGCGCGGTGCTACCGTGCTGGCATGCAGAGCGATCCGGTCGTGACCAACCCGCAGTTCTACCGGGTGATCTTCGAGAACGCGCGGGTGAGAGTGCTCGAATACCTCGACCGGCCCGGCGACGAAACCGTGCCGCATCGCCACCCCGACAGCGTCATGTTCACTCTCACCGCGTTTCAGCGGCGACTCTCCGGCGGCCCAGCCGCCGGCGGCCGATTCGTCGACGTCGAGCTGCCGGAGGGAGTGGCCCGCTGGCTCCCCGCACAGGAGCATTCCGGGTTCAACATCGGCCAGACGGCCACGCACACCATCTTCGTGGAGCTCAAGGAACCGGCGCCCGTCCCGCTCCCCCCGGGTGGGACCGCCCCCCTCGGTCCCCTCCCCGACTAACAACTACACCAGGGAGTCGCGCCAGGCGGCGTGCATGGTGGCGAACCGCCCCGTTGCCGAGATGAGGTCGTTCGGGGTGCCGTCCTCGACGATGCGGCCGTGTTCCATCACGAGCACCCGGTCGGCGATCGCGACGGTCGATAGGCGGTGGGCGATGATCACGGCCGTGCGGTCGGCCAGCAGGGTCTGCAGCGCCTCCTGCACGAGCCGTTCGCTCGGAATATCAAGCGATGACGTGGCCTCATCGAGGATGAGTACCGCCGGGTTGGCGAGAAACGCCCGCGCAAATGAGATCAGCTGGCGCTGTCCGGCCGATACCCGCCCGCCCCGCTTGTTCACGTCGGTGTCGTACCCGTTCGGCAGGCTCTCGATGAACTCGTGGGCACCGACGGCGGCCGCTGCGGCGCGGATTTCGTGCGCCGAGGCATCCGGTTTGCCGATGGCGATGTTCTCGGCGACCGAGCCACTGAACAGGTACGCCTCCTGGGTGACCATGACGATCGCCCGGCGCAGGTCCTTGGGGTGCAGATCGCGAAGGTCCACCTCGTCGAGCCTCACCCGGCCATCCGTCGGATCGTAGAACCGGCTCATGAGCTTGGCGAGGGTGGATTTTCCGGCCCCGGTCGACCCGACCAGTGCGATGGTCTGCCCGGCCGGAATGTCGAGGTCGAAGTGCGGCAGAATCTCCCGATCGGCCTGGTAGGCGAACTGCACGTTGTCGAAGCGCACCCGCCCGCGGGCCTCCCAGAGGTCGACCGGGGTAACCGGATCAGGCACCCCCGGCTGTTCTTCGAGCACGCCCGAGATCTTCTCGAGCGCCGCCGCGGCCGACTGGTAGGAGTTGTAGAACATCGCCATCTCCTCCATCGGGTCAAAGAACCGGCGGGTGTAGAGCAGCGTCGCGAGCAGCGCGCCGATGGCGAGCTGACCGTCGGCCACCCGAAAACCACCCACCAGCAGCACGGCAGCGACCGTGACGTTTCCGATCAGCACGAGTCCGGGGTCGAACACCCCGAACAGCTGGATCACGCGGGCGTTGACCCGTCGGTAACTTTCGACGAGCGCACCGAACACCGTCTCGTTGTTCTTCTCGGTGCGAAACGCCTTGACGGCGCGAATGCCGGTCATCGTTTCCACGAAGCGCACGATGAGGCTCGCCGACGCTACCCGCGACTGCCGGAACAGGCTCTGCGAGCGCACCTGAAACCACCGGGTCAAAATCGCAAGCGGCAGCAGGGCACCGAGCAAAACGAGACCACTGGTGCCATCGAGAAGTACGAGGGCAACCGCGGTGAACGACATATAGAGGATGCCCTGCACCAGCTGGTTGATACCCGAGTCGAGCAGTTCCCTAATAGCGTCGAGGTCGCTGGTCTGGCGGGAGATGATGCGACCAGAGGTGTACGACTCGTGAAATTCGAGGCTCAGCTTCTGCGTGTGTAGGAACACCCGTTTGCGCAGGTCGATCAGCACAGCCTGGCTCACCCGGGCGCTCAGCACCGTGTACCAGGCAATCAGGAGCGCACCCGACACCCCGGCAACGAGGTAGACGGCGCCGGTCGCGGCCAGCGGCATCCAGTCTTGTTGAAGCAGCGCGGGCAGGCCGCGGTCGATGCCGAAGGCGATCAGCGCCGGGCCGGCCACCTGCGCGGCGGTCGAAACGACCACTACGAGCATGGCCAGCACAACCTTGCCGCGCACCGGCAGCAGAAGCGAGCCGAGCAGCCGCAGCGATCGGGCCCGAATCTGCTTGCTTTCGGCCTTGGTGAAGTCGTGACGTTCTTCGCCCTCGACACCGGTGACACTCACAGTGCTTCCTCCGCTCGGTTCGACTCTCGGCGTTCTTCATCTTCCAGGCTGGAGATGACGAAGGTGTAGTGCGGGCTGGTGCGCAGCAACTCGGAATGGGTGCCGACGGCGGTGATGCGGCCGTTCTGAAGCAGCGCCACCCGGTCGGCAAGCATGACCGTTGACGGGCGGTGCGCCACGATGAGGGCGGTGGTATCGATGAGCACCTCGCGCAGCGCGTTCTCCACGAGCGATTCGGTGTTCACATCGAGCGCCGAAAGCGGGTCGTCCAAAATGAGAACGGATGGCCGCGCCGCGACCGCGCGGGCAAGCGCGAGACGCTGCCGTTGGCCGCCGGAGAGACTCATCCCCTCCTCGCCGACGAGGGTATCCACGCCCAGGGGAAGGTCGTGCACGAAGCCGGCCTGCGCGATCTGCAGGGCCTGCGCGAGCGCGGCATCCGCTTCTGGGCTTGCTTCAGTTAAATCGGCGCGGCCGAGCAGAACGTTGTCGCGAACGGATGCCGAGAACAGCGTTGCATCCTCGAACGCCATCGCGAGGTGGCGGCGCAGTTCCTCGCGACTGAGCGCGCGCACGTCAACGCCGTCGAGGGTCACCGCACCAGCGGTCACGTCATAGAGGCGGGTGGTGAGCGCTGTCAGAGTGGATTTACCCGAGCCGGTGAGGCCCACCAGCGCCATGGTCTCGCCTGGTTCGAGCACGAGGTCGATGCCGTCGAGCAGGTCGGGAAAGTGCACTGGCGAGTCCGGGTAGCGAAAGTGCACATTGTCGAATGCGAGCCGGCCGAGCGGCGCGGCCAGCGTGGCCGGGTGGGCGGGATCGGTGATCTCGTTCGGGGTGTCGAGAATGTCAAAGAATCGATCGGTGGCGGTGCGCGCGTCGAAAGTCATTGACAGCAGGAATCCGATCGACTCCACCGGAAACCGCAACACGGTCGCCGTTGCGAAGAATGCCAGCAACTCGCCACCGCTCAAGTCGCCCTGGCTGGTGAGCCAGACGCCAACCACGAGGCAGAGTGCGAAGGCAACGTCGGGAACGAGCAGCAACCACAGCCAGATACCGGCGATGGCACGCGCCTTCTCAATCTCGGTGCCGCGCAGGCTTTCCGCCTGCGAGGCAAAGTTCTTGAGCGCGAACGAGCCGCGGCCGAAGGCTTTGAGCACGCGAATACCGTGCACCGACTCTTCGACGGCGGTCGCGAGGTCGCCGGCCTGGTCCTGGCTGCGCCGGGCGATCACCGAGTACTTCTCCTCGAAGACATAGCCGTATATCCAGATCGGAATCGAGCAAACCACGAAGATCACGCCGAGCAGCCAGTGCATCCAGAGCAGAATGACCACGCCCACGACGATGGTGAGAAAGTTGACGACGAGCAGCACGAGACCGAACGAGACCCAGCGTCGAATGAGGTTGAGGTCGCTGACGGCGCGGGAGAGCAGTTGGCCGCTCGGCCAGCGGTCGTGAAAACTGACCGGCAAATCCTGCAAACGGGCGTAGAGGTGGTTGCGCATGCGCGCTTCAATGTGGGTGCCTGGGGTGAGCACGAACCAGCGGCGCAGCGCGATCATGATCGCTTCGACCACGCCGAGGGCCAGCACGACCCACACGGCCGGCCAGATTTGCGAGGCGCTGTCGCCGCCCGCTTTGCTGAGCGGTCCGTCGACCAGCCAGGCCAGTACTTGCGGAATCGCGAGGGCTACCAGCCCGGCGAGCAGCGCGGCAACCATGCCCAGGTATAGGCGCGGCAGGGCCGGTTGGGCATAGGGGTAGAGCCGTTGCAGGCTGCGGAAGGTATTGCGGCGTGCCGTCGCGCTGTCGCTGGGAGGGTGAGGTTTCGGTGGGGCAGTCGTGGTCATGGTTCCAGTCCTGATTGTGGCGCGGCGGCGTCTGCGCTTCGCAGTGGTGCAGCGGATGTCTGTGGTCGCCGAGGGAACGGGCGACGAAATGTGCAACTGATGACCCGAATACCGGGGACGATCAGCCCGTGAGTGCGTGCCGGGATAATGTTCCGACAGGTGGCGAGTTAGTCCCACCCCACGGTCGCGCCGACGGATCGATGTCCGCGAGCCTGCGTGAGGGGAACCACGAGGTTAGGCGACGCGAGCTTGGCTGGCTGACACCGGGGCAAAGGCGCCAAAGTGTGCTCCGTCGCTCGCACCCGGTGCGAGCGTGATCGGTGCTGTCTTTGTCATGTCTGCCTCCTGGGCGCCTCAAAAATATCTATCAATTGCCCCCCGGATCAGGCAGCCTTCCAGACTATGGCGAAACGGGGGCAGAACACAAGTATTTTCTGCGCTGGGGTGCGCACTGCCCGCGACTGCACCCCCGTGCAAAGCCACGCCATGCCCCGGCCCTTCCCAGCATTCAGTCCCGTAGTCTGGGTTCTGCGCCTCTGTCGGCATCGCCATGCCCCGCGCGCTCGCCCTGTTGGAAGGATTCGTCATGCTGCCCACCCTGTTCGGAATCGATTTTCTAGACTCTGACTGGCTGATCCACTCGTTTGGATCGTTCGTACTATTGGGCGTCGCCGCGGTCGTGTTCATCGAGACCGGGTTCATCGTGCTGTCGTTCATGCCCGGGGATTCGCTGTTGTTCACGGTGGGGCTGCTCACCGCGACCGGCGTCGTTCCCCTGCCGATCTGGGTGACCTGCCTGGTCGTGTTCATCGCCGCCTTCGCCGGCGATCAGCTCGCCTACGTCATCGGCCGTAAAGCGGGCCCGGCTGTGTTCTCCCGGGAGAAGAACCGGTTCTTCAACCCGAAGAACGTCGAACGCACCAACGCCTTCTTTGCCAAGCACGGCGGCAAGTCCATCATTCTGGCCCGGTTCCTGCCTATTTTTCGCGCCTTCGTGCCGGTCGCCGCCGGCGTCGGCAAGATGCGCTATCGCAGCTTCGTGACCTACAACGCGATCGGTGCTTTCGCCTGGGGCGTCGGCCTCACCCTGGTCGGGTTCTTCCTCGGCCAGTTCGCGTTCGTCGCCAAATACTCCGAATTCTTCATCATCGGCATTATTCTGCTCTCCGGAATTCCGATTCTCACCGAGCTGGGCAAGGCCGCCGGCACGACGCTCAAGGAGCGCCGGGCGGCCGCCCGCGTTAAGCCGACGATTCCGGCCGACCTGCGCGACTAGCCCGCTTTCACCCGCCAGCGGGCCCAGCCGCCCCGCGGCCGCGCCTGACCTGATCGGGCTACCGGGCGGCGTTCAGGCGGGTCGCGGCGAGTCGCTCGGCGGCCGCGAGTGTCGTGATCTCGTTCGCGCGGGCATCCGTGAAGATCTGGGTGAGAACGCAGCCGATCGCCGCGACGCGTTCGGTGATCAGGTCGAGGTCGGCGTTCGGCTCGCTCGCCAGGTCGAGGTAGACGACACCGCCGGCGTTGACGACAAAGTCCGGCGCCCAGAGAATGCCCCGCGCGTCGAGGAGGGCCGCCCCGGTGGGGTTGGCGAGCTGGTTGTTGGCAGCGCCGCACACGCCGAGCACGTTGAGCTCCGCTATTACGGCTGAGGTCAGCACCCCGCCGAGGCCACACGGCACGAACAGGTCGGCGTGCACCCGGTGCGCGCCTTCGACCGACACCCAGCCGGCGCCGAGCGCGTCGGCCAGCGCGCGTTTGTCCGGGTTGATGTCGGTGACGGTGAGGGTGGCGCCGGCGGCGGCGAGTGCGGTGGCGAGGCGTCCGCCGACCTGGCCGAGGCCGGAGATCACCAGATGACGCCCGCGCACCTCGCGGCTTCCGAACAGTGCCTCCAAGGTCGATTCGATGCTCGCATACACGCCGGCCGCGGTCGCTTCCGCTGGCTCGCCGACGCCGCCGGTCGCGGCGGGCAGCCCGCAGACGTGACGCGTTCGTTCGGCGACGATGGCCATGAGTTCGGCGCTCGTGCCGACGTCTTCGGCCGTCATGTAGGCGCCGTTCAGGCTCTCGATGGCGTCGCCGAGGTCGAGCATCGCCAGGCGCTTCTCAGCATCGGTCAGCACGGTGCCCAGCGGCAGGTAGATCACCGATTTGCCGCCGCCGCGGCTCAGGCCGGCGGCCGCGTTCTTGAGGGTCATGGCGGCCGAGAGGCGCAGCGCGTCGGCGACCGCGTCGGTCCAGCTCGCGTATTGCCAGAGGCGGGCGCCGCCGAGGGCCTGGCCGAGACGGGTGGAATGGACGGCCACCGCAATTATCAGTCCCGAGCGTACACCGGTCGTGATCAGCACTTTCTCGTGCGACAGCGCGATCTGCGCGAGAGAATCGAGGGCTGCGGCTGGGTGCGTGAGGGTCATGGAAACTCCGTTGTTTCGGGCCTTGTGGGCCGGATGCGGCGGCGCCGGTGTGTGGCACCGCCTCGAACAGGATAACCGGAGTAGCTACGCAAAAAGCACCCCCGATCGAATATCGAGGGTGCTTGTCGCGTTCGTGCTAGTGGAAGAAGTGGCGCTCTCCCGTGAAGTACATCGAAACACCGGCCGCAGTCGCCGCGGCGATGACCTCGGGGTCGCGTACCGAACCGCCGGGCTGCACGACGGCTGCGATTCCGCCTTCGAGCAGCACCTCGAGGCCGTCAGCGAAAGGGAAGAACGCGTCCGACGCGGCGACCGAGCCCTCGGCCCGTTCGCCGGCGCGGCTCACGGCGAGGTGGCAGGAGTCGACCCGGTTGACCTGGCCCATGCCCACACCAACGGATGCTCCGGCGTGCGCGAGCAGAATAGCGTTCGACTTCACGGAACGGCACGACTTCCACGCGAATTCGAGGTCGGCGCGGGTAGCGGCATCCACTTCGGGGCCGGCCACGAGGGTCCAGCCGTCCGAGCTGAAGCCTTCGAAGCTGTCGGTCTCCTGCACGAGCAGGCCACCAGAGATCTGGTGCAGTTCAAGCGAGGAACGCTCGTAGTCGGCGGGCAGCTCCAGCAGTCGAATGTTCTTCTTCTTGGTCAGCAGTTCAACGGCGGCCGGTTCGAAGCCGGGGGCTACGAGCACCTCGGTGAAGATCTCACTGATGGTTTGGGCCATGTTGAACGTGACGACGCGGTTCGCGGCGATCACTCCGCCGAACGCGGAGATCGGGTCGCAGGCGTGAGCGCGCAGGTGCGCGGATGCGATGGCATCCGGTGCGTTGGGCTTGGCAAGGGCGATACCGCAGGGGTTGGCGTGCTTGACGATGGCGACGGCCGGCTCATTGAAGTCGAAGGCGGCGCGCACCGCGGCATCCGCATCGACGTAGTTGTTGTACGACATGTCCTTGCCGTGCAGCTGCCGGGCCTGGGCGATGCCGCGGCCGCCTTCGCCCACGTAGAGCGCGGCAGCCTGGTGCGAGTTTTCGCCGTAGCGCAGGATCGCCTCACGGGTGACCTCGATGCCGAGTCCCTCGGGGAACGGTGACTCGTCGTCGTCCTCCTCGTCGTCGGCTTCGAAGGTGACGTCTTCGTCGAGCGCCTCGGTGTCGTCCTGCCACTGGTCGTAGACGTTCTCGGTGAACCAGGCCGACACGCTCAGGTCGTAGTCGGCGGTGTGCTCAAAGGCGAGCGAAGCGAATTTCTGACGCAGCTTGAGGGTCGAACCGCCGGCGGTGATGGCTTCGATGATCTCGCCATAGTTGGCCGGGTCGACGGCGATGGCCACGTTGGCATGGTTCTTAGCGGATGCCCGCACCAGCGCCGGTCCGCCGATATCGATCTGCTCGATCACGTCGGCCGGTTCGGCACCGCTCTCGACGGTTTCAACGAACGGGTACAGGTTGACCACGACGAGCTGGAATGCCCTGATACCGAGCTCGGTCAGCTGCGCTTCGTGGGATTCCAGGCGGAGGTCGGCGAGGATTCCGGCGTGCACGCCGGGGTGCAGGGTCTTGACCCGGCCGTCGAGGGACTCCGGAAAGCCGGTGACGGTCGAGACATCCGTCACGTCGAACCCGGCGGCGCGGATGGTGGCCGCCGTGGATCCCGTGGAGACGATTTCGACGCCATCCGCCTTCAGCGCTGCGGCGAGTTCGAGCAGGCCGGCCTTGTCGCTCACAGAGATGAGTGCGCGCTCGATACGGATCTGGTCTCGGTTACGGTACAAGCTGGGCGCGCTGGTGTGAGCGGTCATGCGTTGGAGTTCTCCTTGAGGTTCATGTGTCCGTTGGCGATGTCGAGCACGGTCTGGATCAGCAGGCGGCGTTCGACGATCTTGATGCGATTCTGAAGGGAAGTTTCGGTGTCACCCGGCAGAACGGCGACGCGCTCCTGCACCAGGATGGGGCCCTCGTCGACACCGTTGTCGACCACGATGATGCTCGCACCGGTCTGCACAGCACCGGCGGCGAGGGCGTCGCGCACGGCGTGCGCCCCGGGGAACTCGGGCAGGTAGGCCGGATGGGTGTTGATCAGATTCGGCGACAGTGCGGCGACCACGCGCGGCGGGAGCAAGCGCATCATTCCGCTGAGCACGACCAGGTCGGGCTGCCACTGCTGAATCTGCGCGAGCAGCTCGTCGCCCCAGGCAGCGCGGTCGGCGAAGGAAGAGAATGGGACGGAAAAAGCCGGGATGCCGAATTCGAACCCGAGCTCAAGTCCATCGGCATCGCGGTCCGCCCCGATCGCGACGACTCTGGCCGGAAACTCGGCGTCTTCTGACGCCTCCAGCAGGGCTCGCAGATTGGATCCTCCGCCGGAGATCAGCACGACAATAGACAGCACGGTCTGAGCCTACCGTTTGACGCGGCGCACCGACGGGAGTCGCACCCGGCCGGCCAGCATGCCGAGGGCAGCAGCGACACCGATTTCGGCGGCGGCCAGCGCCCCCACCAGCAGCGGATTCGGCCCGACCTCCACGAGACGGCCCGGCCCCATCGCGCCGGCCGACCACCAGGCGAGCAGGCCGAGCAGCGCGCCGCCGACAACCCCCATGCCCAGGCCGGTGAGCACATGCTCGAGCGTGGTGCGCTTGGGTACTCCCGGGCGGTCCAAAAACTGCCGGGTCACGACCGCGAGAATAAAGCCAATCAGCACCGGCACGAGCAGGCCGACAAAACCGTAGGCCGGGGTGCCCTGCGGCAGCGCGCCGAATAGGGGCAGGCCGGGCAGGGTACCGACGACGGTGCCGATCGGCGAGACGCTCGTGCCAACGCCGAGCGCGATGCCCGGCCCGACGAACCAGGCGGCGGCCCAGATGACCAGGTTGGGAATGAGGGCGAGCTGGGCGAGGGTGATGGTGGCGCCGCCGAAAACACCGGCCTGCACCGCCTCATACAGCCCGATGATGGTTGCGTAGTTGACCGCGATGAGCACGGCCACGGCCACGGCCGACACGATCAGCACCCCGGCGGCAGCCGCTGTTCCGCCGCGCAGAGCGCCCTCGATGACGGTGCGAATGGTGTGCGGCATGCGCTGGTACCACGAGCGGATGCTGCGACTCACCCGGTCCACAGCGTCAACGGCCCCCGCAGTCTTGCGCCGCCCCAGTTCCGCCCCCACCAGAACTCCGGCGGCATAGATGAGCGTTGGCAGCACAAGCCCCTGCAGCGCATTGGGCACGACCGTTTGCGACACGGCGGACAGGGTCACCAGCGTGGTGAGAATGGCGTAGGTGCCCACGGCAACGCCGGCGCCGGTCCAGCGGTGCGGGGTTTCTGCGGCACGCCGACCGGTATGCACGCCCATGAGAACCGAGAGCATCGCAAACCCGAGCGGTACCACCGAGATCAGAAACGGGGTGTCTGCGCCGGCCAGGCCCAGCGCCGCGGCCACGTCCGGGCCGAGGTGCACCGTGAGATCGACGCCGTTTCCGAGCAGCCAGATGTCGGCCGCAGCGCGCCAGAACACAAACCATTCCACCGACAGACCGAAGTGGGCGGCCCAGAGTACGGTGAGCGGCACCATGGCAATGCCGATACCAATGGCGACGACAAGTAATGCCTCGAGAGCGGCGAGCAGGGCGGTCGTTATGCGGTTCATCCGTTGCGAGCCTATATCGCCGGGCCGACAATGCTCGCCACACACGCCAATGCCGGACTCCTACACCGGCCCCCCGTTCATAACTGCGGAGATCTCGGGCGTGCGGCGCGGCCGCGCGCGAACCTGCGCATCTTCACGCGGCCCGTCCCGGGCACCCGCTGACAATCTCCGCAGATATGAACGCTCACCAGCGCCGACCCGCGCAAAAGGGGCCCGCCGACAATCCGGCGAGCCCCTTCAATGAAACGAATTACAGCGCTGCGAGCGCCTCGCGCAACAGGGTGGCAGCCTCACTCGGCGTCTTGCCGACCTTGACTCCGGCGGCCTCGAGGGCCTCCTTCTTGCCCTGGGCGGTTCCGGCTCCATCGGAGACGATGGCGCCAGCGTGGCCCATGGTCTTACCTTCGGGGGCGGTGAAGCCGGCCACGTAGCCGATGACCGGCTTCGTGACGTGCGCCTTAATGTACTCGGCGGCCTTCTCTTCAGCGTCGCCGCCGATTTCGCCGATCATGACGATGGCCTTGGTCTCCGGGTCGTTCTCGAACGCCTCGAGCGCATCGATGTGCGTGGTGCCGATGATGGGGTCACCACCGATACCGATCGCGGTGGAGAAGCCGAGGTCCCGCAGTTCGTACATCATCTGATAGGTCAGGGTGCCGCTCTTGGAGACGAGCCCGACCGGCCCCTTGACGGTGATGTTCGCCGGGGTGATGCCGACGAGCGCTTCACCGGGCGTGATGATGCCGGGGCAGTTCGGGCCGATAATGCGGGTCTTGTTGCCCTTGGCCTTGGCGTAGGCCCAGAACTCAGCCGAGTCCTGCACGGGAACACCCTCGGTGATGATGACGAGCAGCGGAATCTCGGCGTCGATCGCTTCGATGACGGCGTCCTTGGTGAACACCGGCGGCACGAAGATGATCGACACGTCGGCGCCGGTCTTCGCGACCGCCTCGGCGACCGTTCCGAACACGGGCAGCTCGACGCTGCCGTGCACGACAGTGGTGCCGGCCTTGCGGGCGTTGACGCCGCCGACGACCTGGGTACCAGCCTTGAGCATGAGGGCGGTGTGCTTGGTGCCCTCACCGCCGGTGATGCCCTGAACGATGACCTTGGAGTCTTTGTTGAGGAAGATTGACATGCTTGGTTGTCCTTACTTCGCTGCGTGGGCGAGCTCGGCGGCCTTGGCGGCGCCCTCGTCCATGGTGGCGGCCAGTGTTACGAGCGGGTGGTTCGCCTCGGCGAGGATGCGACGACCCTCCTCGACGTTGTTGCCGTCGAGGCGAACGACGAGCGGCTTGTTGGCACTCGAACCGAGCTCAGCGAGTGCGCCCACGATGCCCTTGGCGACGGCGTCACACGCGGTGATGCCACCGAAGACGTTGACGAAGACGCTCTTGACCTGAGGGTCACCCAGAATGACGTCGAGGCCAGCGGCCATGACCTCAGCGGATGCTCCGCCCCCGATGTCGAGGAAGTTGGCCGGTTTGACGCTGCCGAAGTTCTCGCCGGCGTAGGCGACGACGTCGAGGGTGCTCATGACGAGCCCGGCGCCGTTGCCGATGATGCCGACTTCACCGTCGAGCTTGACGTAGTTGAGGCCGGCAGCCTTGGCCTTGGCTTCGAGCGGGTCAGCGGCGGCTGCGTCCTCAAGGAGGGCGTGCTTGGGGTGACGGAAGTCGGCGTTCTCGTCGATCGTGACCTTGCCGTCGAGGGCGATGATGTCGCCCTCTTCGGTGAGCACGAGCGGGTTGACCTCGACCAGGGTCGCGTCTTCACCCTTGAATACGTTGTACAGCTTGACGAATACCGGGGCGACCTTGTCGACGAGCTCGGCCGGGAACTTGGCGTCGATGGCGATCTGCTTCGCCACGGCGAGGTCGATGCCGACGGAGGGATCGACTGCCGTGTAGGCGAGGGCTTCGGGCTTCTCGACGGCGAGAACTTCGATCTCCACGCCACCCTCGTAGCTGGCGAGCGACAGGTAAGACCGGTTGGACCGGTCCAGCAGCACGGAGAAGTAGAACTCCGCCTTGATGCGGGCTCCGCCTGCCACCATGACGCGGTGAACGGTGTGACCCTTGATGTCCAGGCCCAGGATGTCGCGGCCAGCGGCCTCGGCGTCATCGGGGGTCTTGGCTACCTTGACGCCGCCGGCCTTGCCACGGCCGCCGACCTTGACCTGCGCCTTGACCACGACAACGCCACCGAGCTTCTCGGCCGCTGCACGTACTTCGGCGGGGGTGTCCGCGATGATGCCCGGCAGAACCGGCACACCATATTCCTCAAAGAGGTCTCTCGCTTGGTACTCGTAAAGATCCACGCTGCTCTTCCAATCCGCGTCTTGGCGATCACACCGCCGGTGAAGATATATGAGGTTGTTGGTAACAGCAGTCGTTGTCGTAAATTAGCTCGACATCAAGACATACCGGCCCATAGAAACTCTATCGCCTGAATCGAACGTCTCGGCGCACCCCGCGACCGTCAGTCAGCTACGCCGAAGGCTAGCCACACCTTGCTGGACGACAGCGGCGCCGATTGTTTATCGTAGGGCTATGACTGCTCTTGCCCAAGCGGTGGAACCGCATGCCGCCGGCCTTGCCTCCCGGCTGAACTGGCTACGCGCCGGTGTTCTGGGCGCGAATGACGGCATCGTCTCCGTTGCCGCGCTCGTCGTGGGTGTTGCCGCCGCCACGACGGACTCTCACGTCATTCTCATCGCCGGTGTGGCGAGCCTGCTCGCTGGCGCCATCTCGATGGCCCTCGGCGAATACGTCTCGGTGAGCAGCCAGCGCGACTCCGAACGTGCCCTGATCGCCAAGGAAACCTGGGAACTCGAGAACGAGCCCGAGGAGGAACTCGCCGAACTGGCCGGATTCTACGAGGCCAAGGGGCTCTCCAGCACGACGGCCCAGCAGGTGGCGATCGAGCTGACCCAGCATGATGCCCTGGCCGCCCACCTCGAAGTTGAACTGCACATCACCGAGCAGGATGTGTCGAACCCGTGGCACGCGGCCTACGCATCCGCTATCGCTTTCACCGTCGGCGCTGCGCTCCCCCTGCTTGCCGTGCTGCTGCCGCCAGCGGAGTACCGGATCGGTGCCACGTTCGTCGCGGTATTGATCGCGCTCGTCGTCACCGGCTGGCTCAGCGCCCATCTCGGCAGCAGCCCCAAGCCGCGGGCCATCGCGCGCATCGTCATCGGCGGCATCCTCGCCCTCGCCGTTACCTATGTAATCGGGGCCCTCATCGGCGGCAGCGTCTAGTCGAGCCGGGCTCACAGCTAACACCGGGTTACGCCCCCACCGCGTGGCTAGGCTGAAAATATGGCATCACTGCACATTGGAGCTGGCCCCATTTCTCGATCATCAATCATTACGGCGGGCGTGTTCGACGCGGTTCTCGTGCTCGCGTTCGCCATCATCGGTCGATTGAGCCACGGCGAGAGCCTGGCCGGTGTCGGCGTTACCTACTGGCCCTTCCTCGGTGGGTTGATCATCGGCTGGCTGCTGGTGCGTGCCTGGCGTCACCCACGCGACACCGTCTGGACCGGCCTCGCAATCTGGATCGTGACCGTGGCCGGCGGCCTTCTGCTGCGCGTGGCCAGCGGCCAGGGAGTTCAACTGAGTTTCGCTATCGTCACGACCATCGTGCTCGGAGTGTTCCTGCTCGGCTGGCGCGCCATCGACGCGCTCCTGCGCCGCACCGCGCGCAAGCGGATGCCTGCCGCCGTCTAGTCGACTCATTCCGCCGCACTTTTATCGTATCTACATTCGATACTCAGAGTTAGATCACAGGATAAAATCTGAGCTAGTCTCGATTTTCTGTTCGATGCATGAGATAATTTAGGCATGACACTACCGCCCGCAACCTGCTCTGCGTGAGCAAACTGTTGCAGCATTCCCGGCCCGCCACCCGCGCCAAGCTCGCCAAGCTCGCCAACGGGTCGATCAGTTACCGGCACGTTAAGGTCATCGTCGACAACGTCCTATCCCCGCCCGACGAGGCCTGGGCCGAAGCCCTCACCGATGTCGACCGTGAACCAGCTGCAGACGCGGGCGATCACCGTGCGGGAACTCTCCCACCCCGCCACCCGCCTCGGACCGGGTTCGGCCGCAAGCGCCGCAGGACGTGCCGCATGAAGCGCTCGCGGCCCCACCGGGGCATCGCGCAGAGGCCCCTATCGCCGGTCCGAGCCACAGACGACGACGCGCGCTGGCCCTGCGCCGGGCACGTGCGCCCGGCATCTGCTGCAGGCACCTGCGGTCGGCACCTGCGGCAGGCACCTGCGGTAGACGCTGCCGATGAGCGGTAGTAGTCTCACCGCCGAGAGTCCGAGACGTCGGTTTCTCGCGCATTTATCATTGTGAATGTTCCCGCACTGGAGCTCGAAACCATCCGGGCACTCGACGGCGTGGCGGCAAGGTGACAGCGGGTGCCGACACCGATTAGAACCGGGGCGCCCGCCCCACCGACCACCTGCATCGAGCGTCGCACCTCGATGTTCACACTCCGATGCTCGCACCGCCAACGCGAAAGACCTCGATGAGCAGCCCCGAGACTTCTGCCGTTCGCGGCACACGACGAGCGCGGCAATGAGACTGCCCCGAGCCCTCCAGCCGTTTGGCGACCGGCAGTACCGCCTACTCGTCGGGGCGATGGCCCTGTCGCTGTTCGGGTCCGGCATGTGGATCGTGGCCGTGGTCTGGCAGGTGATCGAACTCGGCGGCAGCCCCATCGACCTGTCCGTGGTCGCGACCGGCTCAGCCGTCGGCGCCGTCGCAGCGGTGCTCGTCGGCGGGGTTGTCGCCGACCGGGTTCCCGGCCGCCGCATCATGATCGCGATCGAGATCACCAAGGTCGTGAGCATCGCCGTGGCGGCGTCGCTCGCCCTCGCCGGCACCGTGGAGATCTGGCACCTCGCCGTGGTGTCGTTTCTGCTCGGTGCCACAGAGGGCTTCTTCTACCCGGCCTATTCGGCCCTGCTGCCCGCAATCCTGCCCGCCGACCAGCTGCTCGCGGCGAACGGTGTTGAGGGTGTGCTGCGGCCGATGGTGATGCAGGCGGCCGGCCCGGCCGCGGCGAGCGCGATCGTCGGCGCAGCCTCGCCGGGGTGGGCCTTCACTTATATCGCCGCCGCCCAATTCGTGGGAGTGCTCATGCTCTGGCGCATGCGGCCGACCCCCCTGCGCAGACCCGCGGCGGCGCCGCAACCGGAGCCGGTGCATCCGCTGATGGCGGTTCTCGCTGAGGCGAGGGACGGATTTGTCTACATGGTCAAGACGCCGTGGCTGCTGGGCACCCTCTCCTATTTCTGCCTGCTGATCCTGGTGCTGATGGGGCCGATCGAGGTGTTGCTGCCGTTCGCGGTCAAGGACCAGGCTGGTGGCGGCGCCGGGGGGTTCGCGCTCGTGCTCGCCGCCTTCGGCATCGGCGGTGCCGCCGGATCGCTGCTCGTGGCCAGTCGGCGCCTGCCGCGGCGTTACCTCACTACCATGAACCTGCTCTGGGGCCTGGGCTGCGTGCCGCTGGCCATCATCGGCATTACCACCGAGCTCTGGGTGATGATGCTCGCCCTGTTTGCGACCGGCTTCGCCTTTCAGGCCGGTGGGGTCATCTGGGGAACCCTGTTGCAGCGGCGGGTGCCGTCCGAGCTGCTCGGCCGCGTGTCGAGCCTGGATTTCTTCGTGTCACTCGCCCTGATGCCGGTCTCAATGGCTTTGGCCGGTCCGGTCGGCGAGGCCATCGGGCTGGCGCCCGCGTTCCTCGTGGCCGGGCTCGTGCCGCCCGTGCTGGCCATCACCGCGACGCTCGCCTTTCGCATGCCGCGGGACGAGCTGGAGCATCCGCTCGAGCTGAGCTCGACGCCGACGAAAAACGATCAATAGCGGTCGTCGTTCTCGAAAGCGGCTTGCGCAGCCCCGGGGTCGCGAGCAACTGGCCGTCACGCAATACCGCGAGCACATCGATGGGGAAGCGCTCGGCGAGGTCGCCCAGCGCAGCCTCACCGCCCGCCACGATCGCTGTCGCGAGCACGTCGGCCGTGACGATGTCGGCCGCGAAGACACTCACCTGGCGAAACGGCGACGGCTCAAAGTTTCGCGGTGTCCAAATGTGTTGGCCGCGTTCCGCACTGCCCGACGTCGCGACCGCGCGAAGCGGATGCCGCAACGGCACGCTCGCAATCGACTCGCCCCGATCGGCCGGATCGACGATCGCGACGACCCAGTCGTGGCCCAGAGCGTCGCCGCAAACCAGAACGTCACCGCCAGCGTTGATCGACCAGTTGCGCAGGCCTCGGTCGGTCAGGGCGATGCCGGCCTCGGCGATGGCAAGGGCCTTGACCACGCCAGAGAGGTCGATCACCCCATCACCGCGATGCGGCGTGAACACACCCTGGGTGCGATCCCGCCAGTCCAGCGCGAGGGCGTAGCAGTCGCGCAGACTCTCACTGGCCGCCGTCAAACGGATGTCCCCGCGCGCGACCCGGCTCAGCTCCGAGTCCTCCCGGTACAAACTGAACTGCTCGTCCCACCGCCGAAACACCGTCTCGACCTGCTGCGCAGCAGCGGTCAGGGCTGTAGCGCCGTGCTCGGCATCGCCGAGTCGCAGGCTCACCATCGTGCCCATCGTTGCGAAGGTGAGCGCGGGCATCCGTTCACAGTCGCTGCGCACCGTCTGCACCCTAGAACCCAGCCGTATCGAGGGCGGACTGCAGCGATCGCAGGTAGCCGTCGGTCGTGTAGGTGGCGCCGCTCACGTTCTGCACGCTAGCGCTCTGTGCGGCGAGTACCTCAGAGCGCAGGATCGGAGCAGCCTGATTGCTGATGGCGACCGATCGGCCGCCACGGTTGGTCAGCTGCAGCGGGGTAACCTCGGTGATCGCGCCGTTGGCGATCGTCACCGAAACCTGCATGTTGCCGAACTGCGTTTGAACCACCGATCCCGTGAAGGTCCCCGAAGGCGATGACGCGGTCGCGACTGCCGCGGCGTTGGCGGCCGAAGCCGCATCAGCAGCGGCGGTGGCCGCCGCTGCCGCATCTGCTGCCACCTTCGCAGAGGCGGCGGTGTTGGCGGTGTCGGCTTGGGTCTGGGCCGCTGCCGCAGATTCGGCAGCCGCTTTCGCGGTGGCTGCGGCCTGGGCTGCGGCTTCGGTTGCGGCGGTCGAAGCGGCGGAGCCTCCGGTAGCTGCAGTCAGGTTCTGCGAGGCGTCGATCGCCTGCGTTCCGAGCTGCCAGCCGATGCCGACGATTGAAACCGAGGCCAGGGTGGCCAAGGCTACGGCGCGTGCTCTCACCAGTCGAACCTTTCGTAGTGGATCTGCTTCTTCGGGACCCCGCCGGCGCGAGCGTCGCGCACGACGGCGTCGGTCCAGGGGCGTGGGCCGCAGATGTAGATGTCGGAGTACAGGAGGTCGGGCACGATCTTGCTCAGCGTGATGCCGGCCCGGGAGGCATCCGCTGGCAACCAGGTATTCACACCGGTGGGACGTTCGCCGGCGATGATGCGCAGCTCGGCGCCGCGCACCCAGCAGAGGTCGGTGAGTTCATCGACCAGGTAAGTATCGCCGAGGGAGTGTGAGCGGAGCAGCACGGTGGCGGTGCCCGGCGCGAACGATACCGTTTCGAGCAGCGAGCGGATGGGTGCGACGCCGATACCGGCCGCGATCAGAACGACGCGGGGCGAGGTGCGGGCGCTTTCGGTGAAGAGTCCATAAGGGCCTTCGAAGCTCACTCGGGTGCCGCGCGGCACCCGCGGCAGCTCGGCGGAGGCGTCCCCGAGGCCGCGTACCGTGATGCGCAGCGAGCGTCCGTTCGGCGCGGCTGACAGCGAGAACGGATGCGCCTGCCACCACAACCCAGCCGACCAAAACCGCCAGATGAAGAACTGGCCACTCGAAGCCCCCAGCAGGTCGAGTCGACGCCCCACGAGGCTGATCGAGACGACGCCGGGCGCCACCTGCTCGATGCTGTCCACCCGCAGTTGGTGCCGCAGGGAACGAACGACCGGAAGCACGAAACGAAAAACAACAATCGCCGCAGCGACGGCCGCGTACAGGGCGAGCCAGTAGTAGCGGGCGATCGCGCCCTCGCTGAGCAGACCCCCCACACTCAACTGGTGTGGAATGGCCACGAGCACCGAGAGGTAGGCGAGCAGGTGCACAGCGTGCCACGCCTCGTAGCGAAACTTGCGACGCACCACCAGGAGCGACGTCACGACGACACCGATCATGAGCGCGAGGCCGAGAAAGGCGAGCGGCATATCGGGCAGGGACGTGAACATGTTCCAGACCTCGACGAACACGTTGACGTTTTCGGCGAGCGCATAGCCGGTGATTAACAGCACCGCGTGGCCAAGGATGAGGTACAGGGCCGGCTTGCCGAGCGACTGGTGCACGGCCATAGCCTGGTCGTGCCCGAAGGCGCGGTCGATCGGGGGCAGCCGTGCGGCCAGCACGAGCATCACCAGCAGCAGGTCAGTTCCGACCAGCCCGGCGACGATTCCGAGCGAGGTGAAGGCGTCGGCCGGGGTGCCGAATCGGGCGGCTCCCCCGTCGGCGAGAAAGATGGCGATCACGATGGCGACCGACGCGACACAGAGAATCTGCAGGCTGTCGGCGAGGCGCATCCGCTTGCCGTAGGCCGGGTGGGGCAACGCTGCGCGAGTGCGGGGCGTTGGCACCGGACCGGACCGGGTGGTGCGCGTGTCGAGGCTCATGAGTAGAGCATCGACCGAAGGCCCATCGAACAGCTATCGATAACCTGTGAACAGTCTGTGTGTCGTCAGTGCGTCGACGTACCCATCGTTGACGCATCGGCGTGTGCACATTCAGCTATGCCCGCAGCGGCCGTCGCCGTCGAAGGTGTGCGCGCGCCAACAGCACAATGATGAGCGCAATTACACTGCCCAACACCGTTTCGAGCACCCGATCGAGTAACAGTTGCGGCACCGCAACCGGACTCGTGAGGTGCACCACGGTTAGGGCGAGCGGGGTAACGAACAGCAGTGCCGCCCCGTAGTGCTTCCCGATCAATATCTCGGCACCGAACTGACCGGCGGCGATCACAAGAATGAGCACCGCCACCGGTGGCCCCGGCAGCAGCACCAGCGCGGCGATGCCGACACCGAGTGTTGTGCCGATCATGCGGTGCAAGGACCGTGACACGGAGTGTGCCGCGCCGGGTGGCGGGAGAACAGCCACTACGCTGACCACCGCCCAATACGGATGCCCAATGCCCACAGCGAATGCCACGGAACCAGCGATGAGCGCACCCACGACGTTCTGCGCTACAGACACCCACACTGTCGCATCCGTGATGGCTCCAGGAAGAAAATCGGGATTGCGGGACAGATTCTTATAGAGGTCTGGTTCGCGCTGCCCGGCAACGCGGCGCAGCACAGCTCCCGACATAGTGAGCAACCAGGCGAACGCTGCGGAGGCGACAGCCACGAACAGGCGAGGCCAGAACTCATCCGCCGGCGTGGGAAGCTGCGCGACGACGGCGTAGCCAAACACGAAGAAGATCGGCGTGGCCGGAAAGAGGCCTGCCGTGGCTGCCACGAGAATTCCGGTCACGATCACCACGACCAGCCCGGCCGTGAGCACGAGCAGGGGCGCTTCGATAATGGCTAAGACGAGGGCGAACGCGATGATCGCGACCATGAGGGTACCGGCAACGGTGACCGTGCGCAGGCGCACCCGGTACGGCTCGTTACGGCCAAACAGCGCCGTCATTGCACCAAACGCCGCGTAGGCGGCCCAGTCGAGCTTGCCGGTAAGCACGAGAACGGTCAGGGGCAGGGCGGTGGCAACCGCGGCGCGAGAGGCGACCTCGAACTGAAATGAACGCAGCGAGCGCACCCACTGCTTCAGGGATTCAGGCTGGTGTGATTCGGGTCCAGTCGGCTCGGCAGAGTGATTCACGGGCTGCTCGCTAAATTTTTTCGATCGGGGCAATCTTGATCAACAGTTTTTTAGCACCCATGGTGTCGAACTGCACGTGCGCAATACGCTTGGTGCCTTCGCCGGTGATCTGGTTGACCCGGCCCTCGCCAAAATCGTGATGACGGATGCGGTCGCCCGCGACCAGCTTGAGGCTGCCGTTGTCGCGAACCGTTCCGGTGATCTTGTTCGCCCACTCGGTCTTTGGCTTGCCCGGCGGCAGGCCGGCCTGCTTCGCGCTGTTGGCGTAACCGCTGCGTCCGCCATAACCGTCGCTGCTTGACCCGCCGAGCGAGTTGCCGAAGCCTCCGAACCCGCTATCCCGGCGGGCATTGAGCGCGCGCGGCTGGGTACCGCCGCGGGAGTTGGCCATACCCGGCGACTGCTTCCAGTCGATCAGCTCTGCCGGAATTTCCTGCAGATAGCGACTGGGCATCGCTACATTGATGTCACCAAACTGCGCTCGGGTCATGGCGAGCGACAGGTAAAGCCGTTTGCGCGCGCGGGTGATGCCCACATAGAACAGGCGGCGTTCTTCGGCCGGTCCGCCGGGCTCGTTCGCTGACATCTGGTGCGGCAGCAACCCCTCCTCAACACCGGTCAGGAACACCGCCTCATACTCGAGCCCCTTAGCGGTGTGCAGGGTCATCAGTGAGACCGTGCCAGAGGCATCGTCGAGGTCGTCGGCCGCCGCCACGAGTGACACCTGGGTGAGAAAGTCCACGAGACCACCGTCGGGATTCTCCTTGTTGAAGTCCTTGGTCTGGGCCACGAGTTCTTCAATATTCTCGGCCCGTACCTCGTCTTGCGGGTCACGGCTATTGCGCAACACGGCGAGCAGCCCGCTGCCGTTGAGCAGAAACTCGAGCACCTCAGAGACATTCGATGCTCCGACTTCCACGCCGTCATCGGTGACCGAGGTGGGCACGAGCATGAGCGCCGCAGCGTCCAGCAATTCGGCGAGCTTCAAAATGGCGCCGGTGACTTTGGGACCGAGGCCGAGTGCGGCCGAATTGCGCATTGCCTGCCGAAAGGTGAGCTCGTTATCGTCGGCAAAACTGGAGAGGCCGGTCTCGGTGGCTGGGCCGATCCCGCGCTTGGGGGTGTTCAGAATGCGCCGCAGGGCGAGCTCATCGACCGGGTTGGCGACGGCGATGAGATAGGCCAGGGCATCCTTTATCTCGGCCCGTTCGTAGAACTTGGTGCCGCCAACCACCCGATAGGGCGTGGCCGAGCGCACCAGAATCTCTTCGAGCGCTCGGGTCTGCGCGTTGGTGCGATAGAAGACCGCCATGTCGCGGTAAGCCATGCCTGCGGCGTGCAGCACCTGAATCTCATCGGAGACGAACTGGGCTTCGTCGTGCCCGGAGTAGGCGGTGAAGCCCACGATTTTTTCGCCGTCACCGCCCGCACTCCACAGCTTCTTGTCGGTGCGGTCGAAGTTATGGCCGATCACGGCGTTCGCGGCCGAGAGAATGTTCTGGGTGGACCGGTAGTTCTGCTCGAGCAGAATCACCTTCGCGCCCGGATAGTCCCGCTCGAAACCGCTGATATTGCGGGTGTCGGCGCCGCGGAAGGCGTAGATCGATTGGTCGGAATCGCCGACCACGGTGAGTGACGCCCCGGGGATGGCGCCGGTGGCGTCGCGCAGGTTGCGCACGTGCACGCCGTCTTCTTCCATCTCTTGGGCGAGCTCGGCCGTAACCGGCCGGGTGAGCTCGTGCACGAGGGCGTACTGGGCGTGGTTGGTGTCTTGATATTCGTCGACCAGGAGGTGCCGAAACCGACGCCGGTACAGGGCGGCGACCTTGGGGAACGCACGAAAAAGGTAGACGGTCTCGCCGATGAGATCGTCGAAGTCGAGGGCGCTCGCGGCGCGCAGCCGGGCCGAGTACTGCCGAAAAATCTCGACGAACATGACCTCCTGCGGGTCGCTCATGTTCGCGTTGCGTGCGTAGGAGTCGGCATCGGCGAGCTCATTCTTGAGCTTGGAGATCTTCGCGCCCGCCGAGCCAGGCGTGAACCCGTAGGTGTCAGCGTCGAGCCCCTTGATGATGCGTTTGAGGGTGACCTTCGTGTCGGCCGAGTCGTAGATGCTGAACGTGCGGGCCAGGCCGATCTTTTCGGCTTCGCGGCGCAGAATGCGCACGCAGGAAGAGTGGAAGGTGCTGATCCACATTCCGTCGGCCCCCTGGCCGAGGATGGCGTGCACCCGCTCGCGCATTTCGGCAGCGGCCTTATTGGTGAAGGTGATCGCGAGAATCTGGCTGGGCCAGGCATCGCGGGTTTCGAGCAGGCTCGCGACCCGCCGGGTGAGCACGCTGGTCTTGCCCGAGCCGGCGCCGGCGATGATGAGCAGCGCCTGGCCGCGGTATTCGACGGCCTCTTTCTGCTCGGGGTTGAGCCCGTCGAGCAGGGGGCTGTGCTGGGTGTTGCCGGTGCCCGCGTAGCCGGATGCCGCGTTTCCATTTGTATCGAGAATGATCGGCGTGGCCGAGCGGCCGGTGGTAGCGGGCGCGGATTCCGCGTTCAGAGGTGTGATCATGTCGGTTTCCAGTGTAGGCGAGGCCACTGACAGGAGAACTGGTCAGCACGAACTGGTCAGCGCCGCGCGTCCCGCACGTGCACGGCCAGATCGGGGTGGTCGGCGAACACACCGTCGACGCCCGAGTCGAGAATCAGGCGAAATTCCGACTGCCAGTGGCCGAAATCCGCCTTGCGGGTGCCGCTTCGAAACGTCTTCGCCAGAAACTTGTTCTCCGGGCGCAGGGTCCAGCAGTAGATCTCGAGTCCGGCAGCGTGGGCGTGGTCGACCAGAGCGGATGCCCCGATCACATCCCCAGCGTCATCCGCATCGAGAATGAGCGACTTGGGCACGCTGATGCCGTCGACCCCGATATCACCTGTGGCAGTGCTCGAGCCCATGCTGCTGCGGGAGCCGCCGGCCAGACGCGTGCCCGAGCGGCCCGCCGCCAGGGCCGCGAGACCGTCAGCGGTGAGGTGATCGGCGTAACTGAGGGCGCCGGCGCCGTACTCGGCCAACTGGTCGGCCGGATGTCCCTGGTCTTCGAGCAGAAAGATGCGCTTTCCGCGTATGCCCTGTGCCCGCACCTGGGCGAGCACGCTCGGTTCAAAGCTTTCGACGGTGAGCCGGTCGGTGTTCCAGCCGGCGGCGGAGACCTCGGCGGCGAACAGTTCGGGCAGCGGCAGGTCGAGGCTCGCGAAGTAGTGGCCGTGCTTAATCTCGGCGACGATTCCGAGCGCCCGGTCGGAGTGCTCGGCAGCGGCGTCAACGAGGTCGAACAGGTCGCGCAGCCGCAGAATCGGCTGCTGGTCGTCGAATGTCGTGTTGCTCTGCCGGAGGGTGGGCAGCCGTTCCCTGGCGCGCAGGGTACTTAGCTCTGCCCAGGTGAAGTCCTCGGTGAACCAGCCGGTGACCATTCGCCCGTCAACGTGTTTCTCGGTACGGCGAGCGGCGAATTCGGCGCGAGTGGCGACATCCGTTGTGCTGGAAATTTCGTTTTCGTGGCGGATGACGAGCACGCCGTCCCGGGTCGCGACCAGGTCGGGTTCGACGGCGTCGGCTCCGAGCGCGAAGGCGAGAGTGAAAGCTGAACGGGTGTGCTCGGGCCGGTGGCCGCTTGCACCGCGGTGGCCAATGACGATCGGGTGCATGGTCTCAGGCTAACCGCGCCAGCAGAACGGATGCTGGGGCGGGCATCCGCTCGCAGCGAAACGAGTGCGAAACACCGCCGATAATGCTGCAAATCGGCTGATCCCCGGCGCATTCGCCGGTGCTCTCGGGTACCGTGGAAGAAGTGCCGCACCAGGCGCTGCGTGCTGGTTCGCCTGCGCGCACCGAATACTCCAGCTGATTGTGAGTACAGCAACACATGGCATCCTCCAACCCCGCTTTCTCCCGCAACGAGGCGTTCGGCCCTCGCGGCGCAGTGGCGTCGTCGCAGGCCCTCTCTGACAACGATCTGCAGTCGATGTACAACCGGCCCGCCGCCGGTGCACAAGACACCGAACGCATGACCTACGAAGACACCATCACCAAGACCGGTCTCGGCTTTGCCCTGCTGGTCGTCGCCGCCATGATTTCCTGGGTCGCTACCCCGGTGCTTCCGTTCCTGTTCATTCTCGGTGCCATCGTCGGTTTCGTGCTCGGCCTGGTCAACACCTTCAAGAAGGAGCCGTCGGCTCCGCTTATTCTCGCGTTCGCCGGGGCCCAGGGCTTGTTCGTCGGCGGCATCTCGCGCGTCTTCGAAGAGCAGTACGGGGGCGTCGTCATGCAGGCGGTTCTCGCCACCCTCGTGGTCGTCGCTGTCACCCTGGCCCTGTTCAAGAGCGGCAAGATCCGCGCCTCGAAGAAGGCAACCAAGATTTTCTTGATCGCCATGATCGGTTACGCGGCGTTCTCGCTCATCAACGTGGGAATGATGATTTTCGGCGGCAGCGACCAGGCCTTCGGGATGCGCAGTGCGAGCATCGAAATTCTCGGCTTCGACATCAAGCTCGGCATCCTCATCGGCCTGCTCGCGGTGCTCCTGGCCGCGTACTCGCTCGTGCTCGACTTCGACTTCATCCAGAAGGGCGTCAACAACCGCCTGCCGCGCAAGTACGGCTGGACCGGCGCGTTCGGCATCATCATGACCGTCGTCTGGCTCTACGTCGAGATGCTGCGCATCTTCGTGCTCGCCCGCGAGTAGCTCTCGAAATGCGCCCTCGTTCTTTCGGAACGAGGGCGCTTTTTCGTACCCAGGGTGGGTCACACTGTGGTTGGCTTAAGTAATGAGTTTCACTGACCTGCACGCGCTGCTCCCGCTCGAAGCAAACGGCCTGAACGCCGCGTTTGGTTACATCGGCAGCGCCATCGTGCTCCTCGGCCTCGCCTGGGTGGTTATCCTCGCCATCCGCCGGTACCTCAAAGCCCCTAAAGACTGAGCTGGCTTACACCGGGAATACTCGCGATCAACGAAGCGAACGCAGGTAGCGCTTCCGCGCGATGAGCTGTGCCACCATTAGCAGCGGGTAGAGGTCTCGCCACGGCTGCTGCGGGGCCGCCCGGGTCAGTGAGCGCACCGTGAGACGCACCGCGTCGCCGTGCCCCACGACCTCCGTCACGTCGAAGCGGCGGTAATCTCGCGCACTCGAGGGCCAGGCAACAAGCCCAGGATTGGTCACTCTGGATCAGCCCCTTTGAATCAGCCCCTTTGACAGATGAAAAGCGGGGCCGGCTCGTCTGAGCCGGCCCCGCTGCCACGCTAGCGCGGGGCTACTCCCACTCGATGGTTCCCGGCGGCTTCGACGTGACGTCGAGCACGACGCGGTTCACGCCGTCGACCTCGTTGGTGATGCGGTTAGAAATTTTCGCGAGCAGGTCGTACGGCAGGCGGGTCCAGTCGGCGGTCATGGCGTCTTCGCTCGACACCGGGCGCAGCACGATGGGGTGGCCGTAGGTGCGGCCATCGCCCTGCACGCCCACCGAGCGCACATCGGCCAAAAGCACGACGGGGCACTGCCAGATCTCGCGGTCAAGACCCGCGGCGGTCAGCTCGAAGCGCACGATGGCATCCGCTTTGCGCAGCAGGTCGAGGCGCTCCTGCGTGATCGAGCCGACGATGCGAATGCCCAGGCCTGGCCCGGGAAACGGCTGGCGCTGTACGATTTCGGCCGGCAGGCCGAGTTCGGCGCCGATCGCGCGCACCTCATCTTTGAACAGAGTGCGCAGCGGTTCGACCAGTTCGAACTTGAGGTCGTCGGGCAGGCCACCCACGTTGTGGTGGCTCTTGATGTTCGCGGTCCCGCTTCCGCCGCCGGATTCGACCACGTCGGGGTAGAGCGTGCCCTGCACGAGAAACCGGATCGGGTCTCCGTCGATTTCCTTGGCCTCTTCGATCAGTTCGGCCTGGGCCTGCTCGAAGGTGCGAATGAACTCTCGGCCAATGATCTTGCGCTTGGTCTCCGGGTCGCTCACGCCCTCCAGCGCGGTGAGAAACTGCTCGCGCACATCAACGGTCACCAAGCGGATGCCGGTGGCCTTTACGTAGTCCTCTTCGACCTGACGACGTTCGTCTTCGCGCAGCAGACCGTGGTCGACGAACACGCAGACCAGCTGGTCACCAATGGCCTTGTGTACCAGGGCGGCGGCGACAGCGGAGTCGACCCCGCCGGAGAGCCCACAGATAACCTTGCCGGTGCCGACCTGGGCGCGAATCTTGGCGACCTGCTCGGCAATAACGTTGCCGCTGTTCCAGTCGGCGGCGATGCCGGCGGCACGGTGCAGAAAGTTCTCCAGCACGTGTTGGCCGTTTTCGGAGTGCTTGACTTCGGGGTGCCACTGAACGCCGTAGAGCCGCTTTGCGTCATTGGCGAACGCGGCCACCGGGGTGGAAGCCGACGAAGCGAGCACGGTGAAGCCGGCGGGGGCGGTGGCGACCGAGTCGCCATGGCTCATCCACACGGTTTGGCTGTCCGGCTGGTCGGCCAGCAGCACGTTACCGTCGTTGCTCACGGTAACCGGGGTTGATCCGTATTCGCGCGCTCCGGTGTGGGCGACGGTGCCGCCCAGGGCGGTAGCCATCACCTGGAAGCCATAGCAAATTCCAAGCACGGGCACGCCAAGCTCGAAGATCGCCGCGTCGAATGCGGGCGCACCCTCGGCATAGACGCTTGACGGGCCGCCGCTCATAATAATTCCGCGCGGGTTTTTTGCCAGAACTTCGGCGGCGGTGATGGTGTGCGGAACAATCTCCGAATAAACGGATGCCTCCCGCACGCGCCGAGCGATCAGCTGCGCGTACTGCGCCCCGAAGTCGACCACGAGCACGGGGCGATCGAGCCCGGAGTCGGCGAGGGGGGCATCCGCTGTGGCGGTATTAGCGGGGGTGCTCACGAAGCCACCGTCGCAGCTGCCGCAGCCTTCTTAGCCTCGAGCTGCTCGAGGGTTTTCTTGACGCGGCGGGTCATGGGGCCTTCCAGAAAGAACGAGAGTGTGGGGATGATGCCGCCGAGGGCGATCAGCACGAAGAGCGGGAACGGCCAGCGCATGATGCTCCACAGGCGGAAGTCGGCGAACAGATAGAGCACATAAAACCAGCCGTGCACGATCAAAATGATGGTGCTGAGGTTGATGGCGGCGACGGTTCCGCGCGGCACCATGGCGAGGAAACCCTCGGTGCCGTTCATTTCGAGTTCGTAGCCGAGCACGAACTTGGCGTAGACCTCGGCGCAGAGCAGCAGCAGAAAGACGCCCGTGATGATGGACGACACCTGGTAGAGCCGAAGCGCACCGGGGATTCGGGAAATATCGGCGGGCTTGGGATCAAGTGGCATGGGGTAATTCTATGCGCCCGCGCTGGGAGTGCTTGCAGCGGCCAATTCGAGCTCGGCTTCTTCCTGCTCGCGTTCAAGCGCGTCCCGCACCAGCCGGTACCAGAGGAAGACCGCGAACCCAGCGAAGACGACCCACTCGATCGCGTAGAAGATGTTCAGCCAGTTCAGTGACTGGTCGACTTCGGGCACCGGGGAATCGATCACATCAAGGCCGGCCGGGGCCGTTGCGTCGACGATATAGGCGGAATAGACCGATTCATTGGTGAAATCCGCCCACAGATTGATCAGAGCGGATGGCGCGACCTTGGTTAGCTCCATCGAGTCGCCCTCCGGGTCGGGCAGCTCGGGGGCTTCGCCGGTGAGAAAACGCCCGGTCAGGGAGACTGGGGTGTTTTCCGGTTCGCTTTGGAGCGCGGCGATGACGGTCTCCGCCGTGGTTTTGTCGGGGGCCCAGCCGCGCGCGACGGCAATACTGACGGCGGCATCCGTTTGAAAGTGGCTGACCACCCAGAACCCTTCGGTGCCGCCGTTGATGCGCGTGCTGATGATCGTCTCGTCGCCGGCCACCCAGGTGCCCAAAGTGGTGACCATCTGGCCCGTTGCGATCTGCATCACTCCGCCGTCAGGTTGGGCCACCTCGGCGAGTGGCTGCGCCTGTTCGGTGGTTCGCTCCACGACCACACCAGACTCAATGGCGCGTTCCAGCTGCCAGTTCCCCAGCAGGGCGAAGGCTGCGGCAATGCCGAGGGCAAGCAGCAGTGCGGCCACCCAGCGGGGGCGCACCATCATTCTGATCACGAATAGTCACCTGTGTGGGTTTCTCGCCCGGGTTTGCGTGCCGGTGTGTCGGCCGTGTCATCGGGTTGTGGGGAATGCTGGCCGAGAGCGAAATCAGCCATTGGATCCAGACCTGGATCGGTCGAATGCGAGCGTTTCACTGTATTGACAGTATCGGCCGCTGGGTGGGAATTGGCCGAGTCGCGTTTGGAGGCATGGCGTGCGTACTCGTCGGCGTCGGCGGCCTGGGCGGCGGTCGCCGCCTCGACGAGGGCGATCTCCTCGTCGAGCATGGGGTTGCGCGGCGCCCTGGCGGCACCGGCTGCCGGCACGCGGCGGCGCAGAGCCGACCCGATCCTCTCGGAATTCGAAGCGAACAACGGGCCGAGGATCGCCATGACGAGAACGTACAGGCCCGCGAACGGCTGGAGCCTGGGGTCGAGCCCGGCCGACACCGACAGGGTAGCCAGGATCAGCGTGAACTCACCGCGGTTTACGAAGATCGCGGCGGTGTTGAGGGCTTCGCGCGGCCCCATTTTGTGCAGCCAGGCCAACAGGGCGCCTGACAGCAGACTGAGCACAAAGGTCATCACGATGGCGATGAGTACAACGCCGATCACCGATCCGAACTGGGCGACGTCAAGGGCAAGACCGAAGTTAAGAAAGAAGAATGCCGCGAAAATATCGCGAAGCGGCACCGCGACGCGTTCGATTCTGGCGCGATAGCTGCTCGCGCCGAGCACGACACCGATCAGGAACGCGCCGATCGCATCCGTTACGCCGATGATCTCGCCGATGCCGGCGAACAGCACCACGAGCCCGAAGAACAATATGGTGAAGAGTTCGTCATCTTTGGTGCGCATGAGGCGCGATACCAGGCGCCCGCCCCAGCGGGCGAGCGAGAACATCGCCACCAGAAACAGGAACGCGATGGACAGTTGCAGCACGATCGGCCAGATCTCGGTTTTGCCGCTGAGTACAACGGAAACGATCGAGAGGTAGATCGCGATGAAGATGTCGCCGACGACGGTGACGCCGAGGATCATCGGGGTCTCTTTATTGGCGAGGCGGCGCAGTTCGATGAGCAGTTTGGTGATGATCGCGCTCGAGGAGGTGCCGGTCATGCCGGCGATGACGAGCGCTTCGCGCGGGCCCCAGCCCACGAGCAGTCCGAAGATGAAGCCGGCGCCCATGTTGATGAGAATCCAGGATCCGCCGGAGATGATCAGGGTCTTGGCATTGCCGAAGAATTCTTCCTGATCGAACTCGAGGCCAAGGCTGAACAGCAGCAGGATCAGGCCGAACACGGCGATGAGTTCAATGTCGCCGGATTGAAAGTCGAGGGGGAAGAAGTCGCTGTTCGGGCTCGCAAGAACACCGACGATCATGTAGATCGGGATGGTGGGGAGCCCGATCAACTTACCCAGACGTCCGAGAACGTAGGCAACGACGAGCAGGATGCCAAGAACGAGGAGGTCTTCGCCCACATGCATCGCTTATCCCCCTGGCGGAGCGTCGACGGTCTTCGCCTTCACTTCACCGGTGCGGAAGAAGGCGAAGGCCTTGACGACCTTTTCGGGTGAGCCTGCGACGACGAGGGTGTCACCGGGGAAGACCTTGAAGTCGGCGGCGGGGGCCGGGTTGGCGGATTCGCCGCGCACGACGGCGACGACGGTGAGCCCGGCGATACCGCGGTCGGCGGGGTTGCCGAGCGCCTGCCCGGCGATGTGGTCTTCATAGTCCACGGTGAACCAGTCGATGCTGAGGCCGGGAATCTGGTCGAGGGCGCTGAGCGACTCGGTGATCTGGGTTCCGCCGAGCAGCTCGGCGAGGGTATGCGCTTCGTCTTCATTGAGCCGCAGCGAGACTTTGCTCGCGTCGGGGCCTCCCTCATCGTCGGCGAAGGTGATGAGGTCGCTGTGGCCGGAACGGTGGGCGATGACGCCGACCTTGCCGCCGTCATCCGTGATGAAGGTGTGCAGCACACCCACGCCGGGAAGTTTGACCCGCCGAACATCAACCATTGTCATGACTCCTGAGGTTTAGGGGCAGTTCCCCTATTGTATCGGAGCCGCTTTTGCCCCCGCGCGCCCGTACCGGTGCCGGTGCCGCTTTCGCCCCCGCCGGTCGCCCGCGTCCGCCGCGGCCAACGGATGCCCCGGGTCCGCAGCGCCAAGCGGATGACCGCGCCCCATTTCGGTAGCCGCTACGCCGATTACCGTAGCGCTCACCCAAACCGGGCGCGGTCATGGCGATCGGCCGACGAGTTATGCACAGAATGGGCCAGGGCGGCCGACCAAAGCACCTCGCGTGGCACTCTCACGTCATGACAGTCGCATCCGTTGATCCCCCCAGCACCCTCTTGGCCATCACTCGAACGGATGGCCTCCTGTTGCGCTGCGACGCGGCAGCGGTCGGCCTCGAGCAGGAATTGCGCCGCGGATTCTCGCAAGGGCAGCTCGTGCGCATCCGTTACGGGGCCTATGTGGGCACAAGTGTGTGGTCGAAGCTCGGCCCGAATGGCCGCTATCTGTGCCGCATTCGCGCCTTCGCGGCGATCAGTGCCGAACCGCCGGTGTTCTCGCACCATTCCGCGGCGGCGATCTGGGGGTTACCGCGGCCCGCCGCCTGGCCGACGGATGTCCATATCAGCGTCCCCGAGGCATCCGGCGGCCGTTCGCGACCCGGGGTAGTTCGGCACACTGCTGGACCGCCGCCACTGGTCGTCGAACGCGACGGGCTCCGGGTGACAACGGTCGCTGACACCGCGGTCGAGATGGCCCGCGTTCTGCCGTTTGCAGACGCCGTCGCGATGATGGATCGTGCCATCCATATTCCCCGGCGGGGCGTCAGCTTGACGACTCGCGAGGACCTGGATCGGTCGCTCGCGGCCCTTGCCGGTCCGGTTCGGCTGAAGGGACGGGGTGGTGCGCTGCGGGCGGCTGAGTTCGCGTGCACGCAATCAGGGTCGGGCGGCGAATCGATCAGCCGGGCCAACATCCATCTGCTCGGATTCGAGGCTCCAGAATTGCAGGTGCGTTTCGACGACGCCGCAGGGTTCATCGCCTTCGTCGACTTCTTCTGGCGCTCGATCAGCAAGGTCGGCGAGTTCGACGGCCTCGGCAAGTACCTCAAGGAGGAGTACACGCGCGGCCTCACAACGGCACAGGTCGTGATGGCGGAGAAGGACCGCGAGGACCGCGTGCGGGCGCTCGGTCCGACATTTGCCCGGTGGGACTGGACGATCGCCCGCGACCTGGCCGTCTTCGGCAAGTTCCTGAGCAGCCACGGAATCCCCCGTGCGCGATAGGCCGCGCATCATGGCCGCGCCCCGTTTCGGTAGGCGCTACGCCGATTACCGTAGCGCGCACCCAAACCGGGCGCGGTCATCCCAGAGACGCGCGGGCGGGGGCGTGCGACAGCGGCTAGTTGGTGACCACGATGTCGGGGGCCTCGAGGCGCACCCGGTCGGCTGATTCGTCGTTGGGTTCCTCCTGCGAGGCCCGCTCGGCGGCGACCCGGGTGAGGTAGAAGCCCACCTCGCGGTCGACGCGCTCCTGATCCCAGCCCAGCACACCCGCCATGAGCGCTGCGGCGACCGGGGCGGCCGAAACCCCGCGATCCCACGCTTCGATCGAGATGCGGGTGCGGCGAGCGAGCACGTCTTCCAGGTGCAGCGCACCCTCGTGCGAGGCCGCATAGACGACCTCAGCACCAATGTAGTCGTCGGCACCGGGCAACGGGTCGGCCAGCGCCGGGTTGGCGCGAATGAGGTCGAGCAGCTCATCGGTGAGGGTGCCGTAGCGGTTGAGCAGGTGTTCCACCCGCACGGTGTGCAGCCCAAACGCCCTGGCGATCTTGCCGCGTTTGTTCCACGCAGCCTGATATCCCTCAGCTCCCAACAAGGGGATGTCCTGGGTTGCCGACGCGGGAATGCGGCCGTCGAGGGCTGACACCGCGGCGTCCACGGCGTCTTTGGCCATGATGCGGTACGTGGTCCACTTGCCGCCGGCGATCACGACAAGGCCGGGTACAGAATGCCCGACGAGGTGTTCGCGGGACAGCTTGGAGGTCTGGTCGCTCTCGCCGGCCAGCAGCGGGCGCAGCCCGGCGTAGACCCCCTCGACGTCTTCCCGGGTGAGCGGAACACTCAGTACCGAGTTGATGTGCTCGAGGATGTAGTCGATGTCGGCTGCCGTCGCGGCTGGATGCGCCTTGTCGAGGTACCAGTCGGTGTCGGTCGTGCCGATGAGCCAGTGGCGGCCCCACGGAATGACGAACAGAACGCTCTTCTCGGTGCGCAGCAGCAGCCCCATCGCACTCTGGAACCGATCACGCGGCACCACGAGGTGAACGCCCTTCGACGCGCGCACCTTGAAGGTGCCGCGTTCGCCGACCATGCGCTGGGTGTCGTCGGTCCAGACGCCGGTCGCGTTGACGACCTGCTTGGCCCGCACGTCGAAGTGTTCGTCGGTCTGCAGGTCGTGGGCGCGTACGCCGACGACGCGTTCCCCCACCTTAATGAAGCCCTCGACGCGCACCCGGCTGGCCGCGTGGGCTCCGTAGAACGAGGCCGTGCGCACAAGCGACGACACATACCGGGCGTCGTCGACCTGGGCATCGTAGTAGGTGATGCCGCCGACCAGGGCGTTGTTGGCCAGGCTCGGAATGAGCTTCTGCACCTGACTCTTAGACAGGTGGCGGTGGTGCGGCACTCCAGGCGGGCGGCCACCGGTATAGGAGAAAATATCGTAGAGCAGCATGCCTGCACCGATATAGAGCCGTTCGGTGAACCGTTTCTTGAGCGGATACAGAAACCGTACCGGCTTCACCAGGTGCGGCGCGATGCGCTGCAGCAGCAGCCCCCGCTCCGTGAGGGCCTCACGCACCAGGCGAAAGTCGAGTTGTTCCAGATAGCGGATGCCGCCGTGCACGAGTTTGGACGACCGGCTCGAGGTGCCAGACGCCCAGTCCCGCGCTTCAAGGATGCCGACGCTCAGGCCCCGGGTGACGGCATCGAGGGCTGCACCGGCCCCGACGATGCCGCCGCCGACGACGAGGATATCGAGTTCTTTGTCTTTGAGCTTGGCGAGAGCGGCGACCCTCTCCTCAGGCCCCAACTTTGTGGACCTCGTGACTGAATTACCAGTAACCAAATTGTGGGAGGCCATTGCTGCTCCTGTTCAGACTCAGTGTTCAAGACGAGCGGTCAGGGGAAGTGCGACGAACAACTGCGACATCATTGTTGCGGGTAATGCTGAAAAGAACGTCTGTCTTCGACGCTAGTTCACTCGGTACGGCGCGACAACCACTTCAACCCGTTGAAATTCTTTGAGATCGGAGTATCCCGTGGTCGCCATCGACCGGCGCAGCGCGCCGATCAGGTTGGCCGTTCCGTCGGCGACGGGTGCCGGGCCGTAGAGAATCTCTTCGAGCGGGGCCACGGTGCCGACCTCGACCCGCTTGCCGCGCGGAAGCTGCGGGTGGTGCGCCTCGGCGCCCCAGTGGAATCCGCCGCCGGGGGCATCCGTTGCCCGGGCCAGGGCGGTACCGAGCATAACGGCGTCGGCGCCGCAGGCGACGGCCTTGACGATGTCACCCGAGGTGCCGAGGCCGCCGTCGGCGATGACGTGTACGTAACGACCGCCGGACTCATCCATATAGTCGCGACGCGCGCCGGCGACATCCGCTACGGCCGTGGCCATCGGGGCGTGGATGCCGAGGGTAGCGCGGGTGGTCGACGCGGCTCCTCCGCCGAAACCGACCAGAACACCGGCCGCGCCGGTGCGCATGAGGTGCAACGCTGCCGTGTAGGTGGCCGCACCGCCGACGATAACGGGGACATCGAGTTCGTAGATGAACTTCTTGAGGTTGAGCGGTTCCTGGTTCTGCGACACATGCTCGGCCGACACGGTCGTGCCGCGAATAACGAACAGGTCAACGCCGGCAGCTACGACGGTCTCGTAGAGTTCCTGCGTGCGCTGGGGCGAGAGAGCCCCGGCCACCGTCACCCCGCCCGCGCGGATCTCGGCGAGACGGGCGGTGACCAGCGCCGGCTGGATCGGCGCTGAGTACATGTCCTGCATGCGCGCGGTGGCTTTATCGGCGGGCAGGCTGCGAATTTCGGCGAGCAACGGCTCGGGGTTCTCGTGCCGGGTCCACAGGCCTTCGAGGTCGAGCACGCCGACGCCGCCCAGCTGGCCCATCATGATGGCCGTGGTGGGCGAGACGACGGAGTCCATGGGGGCAGCGAGCACCGGAATGGCGAACTGATAGGCGTCGATGGTCCAGCCGACCGACACGTCCTCCGGGTCTCGGGTGCGCCGACTGGGCACCACCGCGATGTCGTCGAAGGCGTATACGCGGCGAGCACGCTTAGAACGGCCGATCTCGATTTCCATGACTTCAGTTTAGACGACCACCACCGACATCCATTTTTCAGCGGATGCGCCCGCCCGCCACTCTCCCGGTGCCAGCCACCCTGGCGGACTCCGGGCGAAGCGAACCGGCGAAGCTAGCGGCGGTAGTTCGGAGCCTCAACCACGATCTGCACGTCGTGCGGGTGCGACTCCTTGAGCCCGGCCGGCGTAATACGCACGAACTTGCCCTTCTGCTTGAGCTCGGCGATGGTGCGGGCGCCCACATAGAACATGGACTGGCGCAGGCCACCGATGAGCTGGTACGCCACGGCGGCCAGCGGACCGCGGAACGGGACCTGGCCCTCGATGCCCTCGGGGATGAGCTTCTCGTCGCTCGGAACGTCACTCTGAAAGTAGCGGTCTTTCGAGTACGACGTTTTCGAACCACGGGTCTGGAGCGCGCCGAGCGAACCCATGCCGCGATAGGTCTTAAATTGCTTGCCGTTGACGAACACAAGTTCGCCGGGGCTTTCGGTGCAACCGGCGAGCAGGGAGCCGAGCATGACGGTGTCGGCACCCGCCACGAGCGCCTTGGCGATGTCACCGGAATACTGCAGTCCGCCGTCGGCGATCACCGGAATACCGGTTTCGCGCGCGGCGAGGGAGGCCTGGTAGACGGCGGTAATCTGGGGAACACCCACACCGGCCACGATGCGGGTGGTGCAGATCGAGCCCGGGCCCACGCCCACCTTGATGGCATCGGCACCGGCGTCGACGAGCGCCTGGGCGCCGGAGCGGGTGGCCACGTTTCCACCGATCACGTCGACGTCGGCGAAGGCTTTGTCTGATTTCAGCCGACGGATGATGTCGAGCACGCCGGCGCTGTCGCCGTTGGCGGTGTCGACCACGAGCACGTCCACCCCCGAGTCGAGCAGGGCGCTCGCGCGCTGCCAGGCGTCACCGAAGAAGCCGATGGCCGCACCCACGCGCAGGCGTCCGGCGTCGTCCTTGGTCGCAAGGGGGTATTCCTCGCTTTTGTCGAAGTCTTTCACGGTGATCAGGCCGGTGAGCTTGCCGTTGGCGTCGATCAGGGGGAGCTTTTCGATCTTGTGCTTCGCGAAGATCGCGAGCGCGTCTTCGGGGGCCATTCCGACCTTGCCGGTGATCAGCGGGGACCTCGTCATAACCTCACTCACCCGGGTGAGTGCCTTCTTGGCGTGCGGCACGAAACGCATGTCCCGGTTGGTGATAATTCCCACGAGGATGCCTTCGCCGTCGATGACGGGCAGCCCGCTCACGCGGAACTGGCCGCAGAGGGCGTCGACCTCGGCCACGGTAGCGTCTGGCGACGTGGTCACCGGGTTGGTGATCATGCCGGATTCGCTGCGCTTGACCAGGTCAACCTGCTCAGCCTGGTCGCCGATGGATAGGTTGCGGTGCAGAATGCCGAGGCCGCCCTCGCGGGCCATGGCGATGGCCATGCGGGTCTCCGTGACGGTGTCCATGGCGCTGGAGAGCAGCGGCAGTGACACGTCGATGCGCCGGGTCAGGCGGGATTTGGTGACCGCCTCACTCGGAATGACGTCGGTGTGCCCCGGTAGGAGCAGCACGTCGTCGTAGGTGAGCCCGGTGAATCCGAACGGATCTGGCTGATCCATGAAACCCCTTACCTGTAGCGAAAAACAGAAAATTGTCCGGCAAAACGCGTGACCACCCCACGGGACGTGATCCGAATTAACCGGTCCTTCAATGTTAAGCGTGTTTGGGGTCATCACATTCCGCACACAATTACCGCAGGTTGCGGAGTTTCGAAACATATAGGACATAATCGGCACGTACTCTCAACAACGACGTTGGAAGTACTTGCCCGGCGTCCGCCCGGTTACCCACCGGTCGGCACCCACATGGAGGTCCCGTGAAGTCCACTCTTACGGCTCAGAGATACATTCCCAGGATGCTGGCTATCCTGTTCGTGACGCTTCTCGCAGCCCTGACCATGGCCACCTTTTCGGTGAGCAGCGCGCACGCCGACGAGGTCGGCACCGAGTTCGATTTCACCATCTCCGGCAATGTGCAGTTCGACGGTGAGGCCCTCGACGGTGTCGCCGTTGCCGTCGACGGTAATGGCTACAAGGCCGACACCGTGACGGATGCCGAGGGTAAATGGTCTATCGGAGTTCCCGAGAAGGGTAGTTACGAGGTCACCCTCGACGAAGACACCCTGCCGGAGGGTGTCATCGTGGCCAAGGGCGGCAACGTCATCGATACCGAGTTCGGACTGACCGACCGCCGCTCGGTGAACTTCTTCCTCGGCGAAGGCACCCGTAACACTGTGAGCTTCTTCGACCAGTTCGTGAACCGATTCTTCAACGGCTTGAACTTCGGCCTGCTGCTCGCCCTCGCGGCGATCGGCGTGTCGCTGATCTTCGGTACCACCGGGCTGAGCAACTTCGCCCACGCCGAGCTGATCACCTTTGGTGCGCTGATGACGCTGGTGTTCTCTGTCAATCTGGGGTTGCCGATCTGGCTCGCCATTCTGATCGCCATCCTTCTCAGCGGCGCGCTCGGGTACAGCCTTGATGCGGTGCTCTGGAAACCGCTGCGCCGTAAGGGCGTGGCGGTGATCCCCCTCATGATCGTGAGCATCGGCCTGTCGCTCGCCCTGCGCTACCTGTACCAGTACTTCTTCGGCGGCAGCACGAGCCAGCTTCCGGGTGCAGGCATGGCCGATCTCAAGTTCGGTCCGATCTCGCTCTCCCCCATCGACCTCGCGAGCATGGGCATCAGCATCGTAGTATTGCTCGCCGTGGCCTACTTTCTGCTGCGCACCCGCATCGGCAAAGCCACCCGCGCCGTGTCCGACAATCCCAGTCTGGCCTCGGCGAGCGGCATCGACGTCGACAACGTCATTCGCATCGTCTGGGTGGTCGGTGCGGCCCTGGCCGGGCTCAGCGGCGTACTCTGGGCCTACTTCCGCCCGGGTGTCAGCTGGGATATGGGCTTTCAGATGCTGTTGCTGGTCTTCGCCGCCGTGACCCTCGGCGGTCTCGGCACGGCGTTCGGCGCCCTCGTCGGCTCTCTCATCGTCGGGCTCTTCGTTGAGCTGTCGACGCTCTGGCTTCCGTCCGACATGAAAATTGTCGGCGCCCTCGTGATCTTGATCCTGGTGCTGCTGTTTCGACCGCAGGGCATTCTGGGTCGCAAAGAAAGAATTGGTTAGGGGTTCTCATGGACTGGGGAGCAATCTTCAACAACGCCGCCGTCGAGCTGGTCAGCCCGACCACGGCCGCCTACGCACTCGCCGCCCTCGGACTGGCCGTGCACTTCGGTTACACCGGCCTGCTGAACTTCGGCCAGGCCGGGTTCATGGCCCTCGGAGCTTACGGCTACGCCATTTCGATTCTGACCTTCGGGTTTCCGGTCTGGGGCGCCTTCCTGGTCGGCGTGGGGGCATCCGTTGTTTTCGCGCTGATTTTGGGTATTCCCACACTGCGGCTGCGTGCTGACTACCTCGCGATCGTCACAATCGCCGCCGCTGAGATCGTACGGCTGTTGTTCACGACGAATACCTTCGCCGCGGTCACCGGTTCGGCCAACGGCCTGAGCGGCTACAAGAACGAATTCGCCGCGCTCAACCCGCTCGCGGACGGCAGCTACGGATTCGGCCCGTTCACGAACAACGCCTACGACACCTGGCTGCGTATCGTGGCCTGGTCGATCGTTATTCTCGCGGCCCTGCTGGTCTGGCAGGTCATGCGCAGCCCCTGGGGACGCGTCATCAAGGGCATCCGCGAGGACGAAGACGCCGTGCGTGCGCTCGGCAAAAACGTCTACGCCTACAAGATGCAGTCGCTCATTTTCGGTGGAGTGCTCGGCACCATCGCCGGCATGATCTTCGCCCTACCGCGAGCGGTCGTGCCGTCGAACTACCAGACGACCCTGACCTTTTTCATCTACGCCATTTTGCTGCTCGGCGGGGCAGCGACGGTGCTCGGCCCGATCATCGGTTCGATGATCTTCTGGGTGCTGCTTTCGTTTTTCTCCGGCTTCATCGCCCGGGCCGTTGAGGCCGGCTGGCTGCCGTTCATGACGGCGATCCAGGGCGGGCAGTTGCGCTTCATCCTGGTGGGAGTGGCGATCATGTTGATAGTCATCTTTAGACCGCAAGGCATCTTCGGCAACAAGAAGGAGTTGGCTTTTGTCCGCTAGCGCTGGTCTCGATTCGGCGGCTCCCCTCGAGCCGCCCGTTCCCACTCAAAAGCCGATCAAGACGACCGGCCTGCACATCGGCGAGGCCGAGCCAGGCTGCCGCAAGGTCGACCCGATTCTCGTCGTTGACAACGTGCGGCGAACCTTCGGCGGTCTGACCGCCGTTGATGTCGACCACGTAGAAGTTCCGCGCGGCGCAATTACCGCCCTGATCGGCCCGAACGGTGCCGGCAAGACGACCCTGTTCAATCTGCTGACCGGTTTCGACAAGCCCGACGACGGCAAGTGGACCTTTGACGGGCGTTCCCTCGCCGGCGTTCCCGCTTACAAGGTCGCCCGCATGGGCCAAATTCGCACCTTTCAGCTCACCAAGGCGCTTGGGTTACTGACCGTAATGGACAACATGCTGCTCGGTGCCAAGGGCCAGACCGGCGAGAACATGTTCCGCGCGCTGATGCCGTTTCTCTGGCGCAACCAAGAGGAGGAGAATCGGGCCAAAGCGCTCGACCTGCTCACCCGGTTCAAGCTCGACACCAAGAAAGATGACTACGCGGCGAGCCTTTCCGGCGGGCAGCGCAAGCTGCTCGAAATGGCGCGGGCGCTCATGAGCGACCCAACCCTGGTGATGCTCGATGAGCCGATGGCCGGGGTTAACCCGGCGCTGACCCAGTCGCTGCTCGACCACATTCTCAACCTCAAGTCCCAGGGCATGACCGTTTTGTTCGTGGAGCACGACATGCACATGGTGCGCCACATTGCGGACTGGGTGATAGTGATGGCCGAGGGCAAGGTGGTCGCCGAGGGCGATCCGCACGAGGTGATGAAGAACCCGGCCGTGATCGACGCCTATTTGGGCCAGCACCACGACGAAGATATCGGCGAAGACCCGGGTACCGAGACCGAGAACGTGTCAGCCATAAAGGAGTTGCTCGATGACGAACGCTAATCCTATGACCGCGCCGGCTCCGACCGAGACCCGGGAAGCGGTCGTCGAAGTCAAAAACGTGACGGCCGGCTACGTCACCGGCGTCAACATTCTCAACTCCTGCTCGCTGACCGCTTACGCGGGCGAGCTGATCGGCATCATCGGCCCGAACGGTGCCGGCAAGTCGACGCTGCTCAAGTCGATCTTCGGCCAGGTGAAGGTTCGCGACGGCGTGATTCTGCTGCGCGGCAAGAACATCACCAACCTCAAGGCCAACAAGCTGGTCGCGCAGGGGGTGGGCTTCGTTCCTCAGAACAACAACGTCTTCCCCACCCTGACCATTCGCGAGAACCTCGAGATGGGCATCTTCCAGAAACCCAAGGGACTCATCGAGAGGCTCGAGTTTGTCACCGAGATTTTCCCCGAGCTGAGCAAGCGGATGTCACAGCGCGCTGGGTCGCTCTCCGGCGGCGAACGGCAGATGGTTGCCATGAGCCGCGCGCTCATGATGGGCCCACACGTGCTGCTGCTCGACGAGCCGAGCGCCGGCCTCTCCCCCGTGCGTCAGGACGAAGCCTTTCTGCGGGTGAAGGAAATCAACAAGGCCGGCGTGACCACGATCATGGTCGAACAGAACGCCCGTCGCTGCTTGCAAATCTGCGACCGCGGCTATGTGCTCGACCAGGGCCGTGATGCCTACACCGGAACCGGACGTGAGCTTTTGAACGACCCCAAGGTGATCGGCCTGTACCTCGGCACCCTCGGGCAGGACTAACACCCGAAATTTGCTGTACCAGCCTGTGGCGGCGTCTGAGATGTTCTCGGACGCCGCTTCTCTTTGTGTCGGTGACAGACGTCCATAGCTGGCGCCTCCAGGGGACCTGGTACGCAGAAGGGCCCCGGCCGAAGCCGGGGCCCTTCAACTCAGTAAAGCGGTGAAGCTAGTTGATGCGGGTGTACTTGTTGTCGGCACCGAACTCGTAGACGCCGATGGTTGCTTCGGTGGGGTCGCCGTTCTCATCGAACGTGATCGGACCGGAGAAGCCGTCGTAGTCCACCTGGTCGCCAGCCTTCAACGCCGCAGCGGCCTCAGCGAAGTCAGTGACCGTAGCGCCTTCTCCACTGCCGCCGGAGACCTGGCGGAGGTAGCTCGCGATCGATTCTCCTGAAGTGTCGTTGGCTGCGTAGGCAGCCAGGGCGATCAGGATCACGGCGTCGTACGACTCGGCAGCGTAGCTGTAGTCAGTCAGCGTCGGGTCGACCTCGAGGAGGCGGGTGGTGAAGTCACCGAGAGTGGTGGTGTCGAGGCCGGGCAGCGTGCCCTTGGAGCCCTCGATGAGGCCAGCCGCGAAGTCGGCACTGTAGTCGGAGACGTTACCGTCGACGAAATACAGCTTGTCGCCGGGGAAACCGGAACCGACCAGGGCTGGGGTGATGACCTTGGCCTGGTCGAACGTGACGAGCGCGATCGCGTCGGGGGCTGCCGCGGTGACTTCGGCGATCTGCGAGGCAAAGTTGGAATCGCCCTCGTTGAACAGCGAGGTCGCAACGACTGTGCCGCCAGCGGCCTCGAAGGCATCGCTGGTGTACTTGGCCAGGCCGGTGCCGTACGCATCGTTGAGCACGATCAGACCGAGGGTGGCGTTGCCGTCGTCAGCGATCTGGGTGCCGAGCACTTCGCCCTGCAGAACGTCAGACGGAGCCGTACGCCAGTACAGGCCATTATCGTCGTAGGTCGTGAAGGCGTCCGAGGTGTTGGCCGGGGAGAACTGCACGACGCCGGCGCCGGTGATCTGGTCGATCACGGTCTTGGAGACACCAGAGGAGGCCGCACCGATGATGGCCGAGACATCCTGCGACAGCAGGTCGGTCACGGAGACGGTGGCGGTGTCGGTCGTGGTGTCGCCAGAGTCGCGGAAGATGGCTTCAACGTCGATACCGAGGCCGGCCGCGTTGATGTCGTTGACGGCGAGCTGAACGCCGGCTTCTTCGGGCGGGCCGAGGAAGGCCAGTCCACCACTCTGCGGGAGGATGGTGCCGATCTTAAGGGACAGATCGCGGTCACCGGCCTCCACCGGCTGAAAGTCTGCGGCATCCGCCGACGGTGCCGCCGAATCGCTGGGCGCCGTAGCGGCGCCGTTGCTGCAGCCGGTGAGCACGAGTGCGCTCACTCCGACCAGTGCGATACCGGTAACGAGGGTACGAACTGAGCGGGAGGCCGAGGCCTTCGCGAATACGCTCATTTTGCTCCTTGATAGTTGAAGAGAGGTAACTCTGGTCAGCCGATTGACTGCCGTGGTGTCAGAGTAGGCAATCGAGAGCTCCGAAACCTACCTGTGCGTGTTACAACCGTGTAAAGCGACCAAATCGTTACGAACGAACGCCGGTGATCCCCTGATAGTCAATGATCTGCTTTTCAGCCAGGGCGAACACACACTCTCCCCAAGAGGCGCACACCGCGCTTCCCGAAATCACCTGCGGCCAGCCCGCTGCGAGCGATGCACCGCCGTCATCGCCGGTGATGAGGGCGGCCAGAGCTGCAGTGACCACCCCGTCGTAGGCTTCCGCGCCGCCGTCGGTGCCGGCCAGGCCGGGGTCGGCGGTCTTCAGCCGGGCGGTGAATGCCTTATCGGCGGCGAGCGGTGTGCCGCCGTTGGCGAAGTCGCCGAGGGCCACCATAGTGGCGTTGCCGACGGTGCTGTCAGCATCCGCTGGTAATGCTGTCGTCGCGTCCCACAGCACCAGGTCGACTCCGCGTGCCACCAGGTCGGCGTAGGCGGCAGCGAGGTCGCCGGCCGAGTTTCGATGGATGAGCTGCACGGGCTGGGTCGGCGTGGTTTGCTCGGCGAGGATGTCACGCACCGCCAGTTCGGTGCCGGCCACCTGGGCGGCGCCGCTCGCGGCGTTGTCTCCGGTCATGGGAAAGAGCGTTCCGATAAGAAGCGTTCCGTCGCCGGAGGGTGCTGCTGTCGCGGCCGTCGTCGGGGTGGGACTCGGTGAGGCGGCCGGGGTGCTCGTGCAACCGGTGAGGGCGAGGGCGCCAAACAGTACGGCGACGATGAGCGGGCGACGGGGCATCTGGATCCTTTGGTGCGAGGGCAAGTAGTTTCAGGGTATCGATGCTCAGGCTGGTTCGAGGGCGCTGCGGCGCGGTGCACGACCGGAGGCGATCATGTCGATGGTCAAAATGATCAGGGCCACCCAGACCAGGCCGAAGCCGACCCAGCGTTCGACCGGCATCGCCTCGTTCAGGATGAACACGCCGACGAGAAACTGAATGACGGGCGCGACGAACTGGATAAGCCCGAGCACCGTCAGCGGCAGCCGACGCGCAGCGGCAGCGAACAACAGCAGCGGAACCGCGGTAATGACACCGGCAGCGAGCAGGCCCATGGTGTGCACCGGTGAGACCGTACCGAAAGTGAGGCCGGACACGGTCGCCACGACCAGCAGCTGCACAACAGCGACCGGGGCTAGCCAGGCCGTTTCAAGGGTGAGGCCGGTCACAGCGTCGACGTTTGGGCCGACGCGCTTCTTGATCAGGCCGTAGAACCCGAACGAGAATGCGAGGATCAGCGAGATCCAGGGCAGTGTTCCGTAGCCGACGGCGAGTACCACCACCGCGAGAAAACTGATTCCAATGGCCACCCATTGCAGGCGGCGCAGGTGTTCGCGCAGCACAAAAACGCCCAGCAGCACGGTGACGATGGGGTTGATGAAGTAGCCGAGGGCGGCCTCGACGACGTGCCCGGTGGTCGCGGCAATCACGTAGGTCTGCCAGTTGATGAAGATGAACACCCCGGCCAGCCCCATGGTCCAGACCAGGCGTGGCTGTTTGAGGGCCCGCCCGAGCACGCCCCAGGTGCGGGTGAGGGTGATGATCAGGGCGCAGAAGACCAGCGAGAACAGCACCCGCCAGGCCACGATTTCAAAGGCACCTGAGGGGGCGAGGAGCAGAAAGTAGAGCGGCAGCACACCCCAGAGGGCGTAGGCGAGGCCGCCGAAACCGAGGCCGGCGCGGTGGGTGGAACGAGCCGCCATCTCGGCTGGGGCGGCGGCATCCGTCATGAGTTATCTCCTGCGCTACACGAAATGGGCAAACAAAAAACTCCCGGATGGCAAGGCCATCCGGGAGTTTCAGTCTAGAGACTAGTTTCAGGCTCTAGATAACGAAGTGAAGAACCTACTTAGCGTACGACCACGGCGAGCACGTCGCGAGCGGAGAGAACCAGAAGGTCATCGCCACCGAACTTGACCTCGGTTCCGCCGTATTTGGAGTAGATGACCTTGTCGCCGACGGCGATGTCGAGGGGAACGCGGTTGCCGTTGTCGTCGATACGGCCGGGGCCGACGGCAACAACTTCGCCCTCCTGGGGCTTTTCCTTCGCGGTGTCAGGAATGACCAGACCTGATGCGGTGGTCTGCTCGGCGTCGACCTGCTTGATGACGATGCGATCTTCGAGCGGCTTAATGGAGACCGACACGGTTGACCTCTTTCTAAGATTTGGGTTAGCAGACTCACAGCGAGAGTGCCAAGTGAAGTTTAGGGGGCTTCTGGCACTCACGCAACGTGAGTGCCAGAACGGGGTCATTTTGGTAGCGTTGCAGCATGGATCGAACCGAACTCGTTGAGCTGCTGTCCCCCGCGAGTTTGCGGCTGCTGGACTCCCTGCCGCCCTATGACAGCAACGGTGACGTGCTGAAACTCGTGAGCGATCTGCGCAAGGCCGGGCACACGGCCGGCCTTGTGTCGGCCGTGCTCAGCCAGTCCAGGCTACGGGCGAAGGCCTCGGCCAAGTTCGGTGAATTCGCCGAGCGGATGCTGTTCACCGAGGCCGGCCTGGAGCAGGCGACCCGGTTGCGGGTGGCCGCACTGCACGCTGGCCGGTTCGCCGGACTCGGTGCCACCCTCCATCGAGCGCCGCGGGTAGCCGACCTCGGCTGCGGCATCGGCGGCGACGCGATGGCCCTCGCGGCGATGGATCTGCCGGTCGTCGCCGTCGACGCCGACGAGGTCACGGCAACCGTGGCGAGTTTCAACCTCGCGCCGTTCCCCAATGCGTCTGCGCTCCAAGCCGATGCGGAGACCGTAGATCTGACTGATTTCGATGCGGTTTGGCTCGACCCGGCTCGCCGCACGAGCGGGCACAGCAACACCACGCGGCTGACTCGCTCCGAGGACTATTCGCCCTCGTTGGACTTCGCCTATCTGCTGGCCACTCGCCTGCCGCTCGGCATGAAGCTCGGGCCCGGCCACGACCGCGATCAGATTCCGGTCGACGCCGAGGCCCAATGGGTCTCGGTGGATGGCCAGCTGGTGGAGATGGGACTGTGGTTTGGCGCCCTCGCTCGCCCGGGCATTCGTCGGGCGGCACTGCTCCTGACCGCGGGGGGCGTGCACGAACTTACAGCTGGCGCCGACAGCGACGACGCCGTGGTGGGCGCCCTCGGCAGCTACGTGTACGAGCCAGACGGCGCGGTGATTCGGGCGCGCCTGATCGGCGACCTGGCCCGCTCGCTCGATGCCCGCATGCTGAGCGAGTCAATCGCCTACCTGACCAACGACACCCTCACGCCGACGCCGTTCGCGAGTGCGTTCCGGGTGCTGGAAACCCTGCCCTTCGATGAGAAAAAGCTGCGGCTGGCGCTGCTTGAGCGCCACATCGGCACGCTCGAGATCAAGAAGCGCGGCGTCGACGTGGATCCGGCGACGCTGCGCACCCGGCTGAAGCTCAAGGGGCCGGAGTCGGCGACGCTGATTCTGACGCGCACGAACGGGCATCGGGTGGCGCTGCTCGTGGAGCGCGTGCGCTGACTGAACGGCTAGAGCAACGGCAGTACGATCTGGCTGATGTAGACAATCCAGCCGGCCGCGAGCAGAACCCCGACGAGGCCGCTCAGGAGCCCGCTCAACCAGAGGGTGCGCGCCCGGTTCTCTGTGCTGCGTGCTATCAGAGCGAGGGTGATCGCGCCCAGTGCGATCGGCAGTCCGAACACACCGATCACGCCGAGGGCGAGCCCGACCAGCCCACAGACCACGGAGGCGAGCGAGAGCCGACGGCGGCCGGTGACGCGCGCGACCTCAGCCTCGGTGTAGGAATAGGGCACGAACTCGGTCGGAGCGGTTACCGTCGATGCCCAGTCCAGCTGACTGCCGGGCGGCGCCGGGGCGCGCGTGTAATCCAGCTGCGCCGAGGCGTCTTCGTGCTGGTGGGGTGTGGTCATGGCTGTCCTCTGGCCTGAAGTCGCAGTCGCAGCCGCAGCCGCAGTCGCTCAGCCCGGCCGGTCGAGTCGGACCGGGCTGGATCGAGTTCTGGTTAGTAGGTGGAACCGGTGGTGGCAGCCCCACTAACGATAATCGCGATCAAAATGAACACGCCGATGATGCTGATGACGATACCGAGGTAGCCCAGGATCAAACCCCACAGGGCCAGACCGTAGCCCTTTTCACCGGTCTTCTTGATCTGGCTCATCGCCATGTGTCCGGTGATGACCGCCACTAGCGAGATGAAGAATGCGCTCACGAGCGAGATGATCGCCAGAACGTTGTACTTGTCCTGGGGGTTCTGCTGCCCGTATGGGTTCTGGCCGTACGCGGGCGGCTGGCCGTAGGCGGGCGCTGCCGGGGTGCCCGGTGCCGGGTAGCTGGGGTAGGCCGGGGCTGCGGGCACTCCATTCACCGGCGGTACGCTCGGGCCGGCAGGCTGCGAGCTTATCGGGTCGCTGTTCGTCGGGTCGACGGGGGGCTGGGTGGGATCAGACATCGGCGGTCTCCTTCATGATTTCGTTCGGTGGTCGCTCGGCCAGATTATCGTGTTACGGCGCGCCGAGCGACTGGGCCGCGTTCGAGACCTGGATCTGGTCGACCGGCAGGGTGGAATCGGCGCCGAATTCGAGCGTCGAGGGCTCGTGCCCGGCCATGATCAGCTGTGCGCCGAGGGCGGCGATCATGGCGCCGTTATCGGTGCACAGGGAGAGCGGCGGGATGCGCAAAACCACGCCGGCGGCATCCGTTCTCTCGGTCGCGACCTGACGCAACCGAGCATTGGCAATGACCCCGCCGCCGAGCAACAGCCGCGGCACGTTGTAGTCGGCGCACGCCGCGAGGGCTTTGGTCAGCAGGATGTCCACGACGGCCTCACGAAAACTGGCCGCGACATCGCTGATCGGCACGGGCTCGCCCGCGTCCTGGCGCTGTTCGACGAAACGGGCGACCGAGGTCTTCAGTCCCGAAAAGGAGAAATCGTAGCGGTGCGCGGCCATGTCCTTGGGCTTGCTGAGTCCGCGCGGAAAGCGAATCGCTTTCGGGTTGCCGGAGGCAGCGACCCGGTCGATCTGCGGCCCGCCGGGGTAGGGCAGGGACAGCAGGCGGGCGACCTTGTCGAAGGCCTCGCCGGCAGCGTCGTCAATGGTCTCGCCGAGAAGTTCCACATCGCTGACCAGGTCGCGCACGAGTAGCAGCGAGGTGTGTCCACCGGAGACGAGCAGGGCTATGGTGGGATATTCCAGCGGTTCGGAGTCGCTGACGTCGCCCCTGCTGTGCAGCAGGTCGGCGCCGACGTGGCCGACCAGGTGGTTGACAGCGTAGATCGGCTTGTCGAGCGCGACGGCGAGCGCCTTCGCGGCGCCAACCCCGACCATGAGGGCACCGGAGAGTCCCGGTCCGCTGGTGACGGCTATGGCGTCGAGATCGCTTAACCGGATGCCCGCCTCGGCGACGGCCGCGTTAATGGCCGGCACGAGTTCGTCGAGGTGGGCCCTGGCCGCGATCTCGGGCACGACGCCGCCGTAGCGGGCGTGCTCGTCCATGGAGCTGGCGATGGTGTTCGAGAGCAGCGCGGTGCCGCGCACGATGCCGATCCCGGTCTCATCGCACGAGGTCTCAATGCCGAGCACGAGAGGGTCTGATCGATTCATAGCGGTGCGGTTCATGAGGGCACCGATTCTATGGGGGTCACGAGCATAGATTCCAGTTCGGGAATATTTAGGCGCATGACGATCGCGTCGACGTTGTCGGGCTGGTAGTACCCTCGGCGCACCCCGATGTCGATGAATCCGAGGCGCTCGTAGAGGCGCTGGGCGCCCGGGTTATCGGCCCGAACCTCGAGGAAGACGAGCCGGGCACCGCGTTTGCGAGCCTCGCTGATGAGGGCCTGCATGATCGTGCGCCCCAGCCCGTGGCCGCGCGCCGCTGCGGCGACGGCGATGGTCTGAATATCGCCCTCGAGGCTTCTCTGGGGGGCGAGCAGCCCGGCGTAGGCCTCTATTCTGGCCGGATCGTCGGGTGGGAACGCCACGAGGTAGTAACAGGCGGGGTCGCCGAGGTCGCGCATCATCATCGACGCCGACCAGGCATCGTTCTCGAAGATGCTGGTCTCCAGCGCCATGATGGCCGAAAGGTCGGCCTCGTGCGCGCGGCGCAGCTGCCAGGTCATCGGCTGACCCGCTTGGGCCCGTTCGAGAGCGTGACATCGGGCGACCGCAAATAAAGCGGCTCATTGGCCGCGAACGGGCGATCGTGGGCGTGGCTCAGTTCGGCGACCAGACCGAGTTCGCCAGCCGAGACAGTGGCGGCGTCGAGCCGAGGCCAGCGCGCGTGCAGCCAGGTCGGGGCGTCGAGGTCGGCCGGTTTGGCCAAGCCGGGCGGGCCGACGCGCACGGGCAGGCCGACGGCATCCGCTTGCGAATAGGCGCTCCAATAGATTTCGCGGCGGCGGGCGTCGGTGACAACCACGAGCGGGCCCACGTGGCCGCGGCGATAGTGACCGTAGGCGATGGCGTCGTGGCTGATCACCGGAACGAGCCGTTTGCCGGCACCGAGGGCGAAGACGCGGGCCGCAGCGATACCGACACGCAGCCCGGTGAACGGGCCGGGGCCCATGCCGCCGACCACGCCGGAAAGGTCCGCCGGAACGATCTTGGCTTCGCGCAGGCAGTCCAGGATGAAGGGGCCGACGATCTCGGCGTGACGCATGGTGTCGGCTTCGCCGCGTTCGGCGATGACCCCACGGCCTCGGTCGACGACGGCGACGCTCGTGCCGGCGGAGGTATCGATGGCGAGTAGCACCCGTTCAGCCTAGCTTTAGTGGGGCCAGCGCTTCGCGCGGCGGCGCCTGGGTCAGCTCGCAGCGGGCTTCGGCGCGCGCTGGGCACGCACGGCCTTGATGCTCAGTTGCACCACGGCCAGGATCAGCAGCCCGGCAAAGAGGATGCCAGAGAGCCGTGGCGGAATGATGAGCGCAAGCGCCACGCCGGGGGCGGAGACGAGGGTTGCGGCGACTCCGACCACGAGACCGGCGCGCACGTCGACCCGGCGGCCACGAATGTTCGAGACGGTACCGACGATGCCGGTCGGCAGCATCACGAGCAGCGACGTGCCCTTGGCGATCAGGTCGCTCGCGCCGAAGAGGGCGATCAGGCCGGGCACGGCGATGACACCGCCACCGATCCCGAACAGACCCGACGCGATGCCCATGAACAGGCCCAGGACAATGTAGCCGACGACGACATACCAGGTGAGGTCGACGGCTTCTCCGCGAACCGGGGCGACCAGCAACAGGCGAGCGGCCACCACCACGAGCAGGCCGATGAACATCCAGCGCAGCCAGACCAGCGGGATGCGGCGCAGCAGCCTGGTGCCGATGATCGCACCGACGACGGCGCCGATGACGATGAAGCCCGCGGCAACGAGGTCGACATGTCCGTTGAGAAAGTAGGTGGTGGCGCCGACCGCTGAAGCCGGCACAATGGCCACGAGCGAGGTGGCGGCGGCGCGGCGCTGGTCCATCTGGGCCAGCCCCACGAGCAGGGGCACCATCACGATGCCGCCACCGACACCGAACATGCCCGAGAGGAAACCGCCGATCATGCCGATCAGGGCAAGGACAAACCAGTACCGAACGCCCGCTGAGGGCAGGCCGGAATCAGGTGTCACGGGAGCGCACGAAGCGGGCAGCGGGATACGGGCATGGCTTCAGCCTAGGCGGGTTCCGTTGGCAGCAACTCCGTCAGACCACTCCAGCGCTGCCCATGGCCGCTGATTGTCAGGGTTCGTGGCTCGTCGAAATCGTGGTCAAGATCGAGAACGAATTTCGCGGCATCCGCTTCGCCTGCTGCGAGCGACCGGCCCTGCGGCCGCTCGATCTCGATGTCGAGCCAACACTCGGTCACGCCGTCGAGCAGGCCGCGGCCCCACTCCACCACCACGATGGATCGGTCGAAATCGATGTCGAGGTCGTCGAGTTCCATGGCGCTGCCGAGACGATAGGCGTCAACGTGCACGAACGGCGGCCCCCCGACCAGGCTCGGATGGGTGCGCGCGAGCACGAAGGTCGGGCTCGTGACGGCGCCGCGCACTTGGAGGCCCTCGCCGAGGCCGCGCGTGAGGGTGGTCTTGCCGGCGCCGAGCGGGCCGGTCAGCACGATCAGATCACCGGCCTGCAGGAGGCGAGCGAGGTTGACGCCGAATCGGTGCATCGCCGCTGCATCGGCAATCGTGCGGCGTACCTCAGCCATTGATGTGCCGCCGGGGCACCCTGTGCCCGATGCGGGTGACGATCTCATAGTTAATGGTGCCGGCGGCGTTGGCCCAGTCGGTGGCGCTCGGCGCTCCGGTGCTCGGGTCACCGAACAGCACGACCGCATCGCCGACGGTTACCGCGGGGCTGTCGAAGCCGAGATTGACCACGAACTGGTCCATCGCCACCCGGCCGACCAGGGGATAGTTCTCACCGTGAATGTGCACACGTGCCGCGCCAGAAGCCTGCCGCGGAATGCCGTCGGCATAGCCGAGCGGCACGAGCACGAGCGTCGAATCGTGCGGCGCCCGCCACAGGTAGTCGTACGAGACGCCGGCCCCAGCGTTCACCCGACGGACGAGCGCTACCCGGCCGCGCAGGGTCATGGCCGGAATTAGACCGAGGTCGGTGCTGGTCGCATCGTCGAAGGGAGACAGCCCATACACGGTGATACCGAACCGCACCATGGTGAACCGGGCGGCCGGCAGCCGCAGCGCTGCAGCGGACGACGCGAGGTGCACGAGCGTGGGGGTCAGTCCGGCGATGCGCGCGGCGGCGACTCCTCGTTCGAAGCATTCGAGGGCCTGCTGGTCGTCGAACGCTGAGGCGTTGGCGAGGTGGCTCATGACACCGTCGACCCGCAGCAGACCGTCCCGTTCGAGTTCAACGGCGAGCGCAAACACCTCGGCCCAGTCGTTCTCGTGCACGCCGTTGCGGCTGAGACCGGTTTCGAGTTTCAGGTGAACGGATGCCGTCTGGCCGAGTTCCGCCGCAGCATCCGCTACCTGCTGCACCTGGCGGGCTGAGGAGAGCCCGAGGGTGACGTCATCGTCGATGGCGGCGCTGAAATCGGCATCGGGATCGTGCAGCCAGGCCAGGATGGGCGCGTCGATGCCGGCGTCCCGCAGGGCGAGGGCCTCATCGATGTCGGCAACGCCCAGCCAGTCGGCCCCGCCGGCGAGGGCAGCGCGCGCCACCGGGACCGCGCCGTGACCGTAGGCGTTGGCCTTGATCACCGCCATCGCGTGCGGAGTGCCGACGAGTTGGCGCAAGTGGGCCATGTTATGGCGGATCGCGGCGAGGTCGATCACGGCTTCGCGAAACCCGCTCACAGCTCCCCCTCGGCGACGACGAAGGCGCAAGCCACCCCGGCATCGTGGGTCATTGTGACGTGAACCCGGCTGATGCCACGAGCGGTGAGCGCCAGGAGGGCAGTCCCGCTGAGTTTGAATTCGGGATTGCCGTGCGGGTCGTTCACGATTTCCATTTCTTGCCAGGTGGCCCCCGCACTGTCGCCGAGGGCCTTGATCAAGGCTTCTTTCGCCGCAAAGCGCGCCGCAAGGGAATGCACCGGGAGACCCCGCTCGCTTTCGGTGAACAAGCGCGAAACCAGACGCGGTGTGCGCTCGACCTGCCGGGTGAACCGCGCCAGGTCGACAACGTCCACCCCGATGCCCTTGATCATGGAACTTTTCGGCCGTTCCTACTCGACCGTGACTGACTTTGCGAGGTTGCGCGGCTGGTCGACGTCGAGGCCCTTGGCGATCGCGAGTTCCATGGCGAACATCTGCAAAGGCACGACCGCGAGCAGCGGTTCGAACAGCGGCGCCGCGAGCGGAATGTGAATGACAGTCTCGGCGAACGGCAGCACCGCGGCGTCGCCGACCTCGGCGATGGCGATAATGCGGGCGCCGCGAGCGCGGATCTCCTGGATATTGGAGACGACCTTCGGGTGCAGGTGGGCTGAGCCGCGCGGGCTCGGCACGACGACGAACACCGGCTGGCCGGGTTCGATCAGCGCGATCGGGCCGTGCTTGAGCTCACCGGCAGCGAAGCCTTCAGCGTGGATGTAGGCGAGTTCCTTGAGCTTGAGTGCACCCTCGAGCGCGATCGGAAAGCCGACGTGGCGGCCGAGGAACAGCACAGCGCGGGTGTCGCTCATCCAGCGGGCCAGTTGGCGCACCTCGTCTTCGACGCCGAGAACGGCCTGGATCTTCTCCGGAATGGCCTGCAGTTCTGCCACCTGCGCGGCCTGCTCGGCCTCGGTAAGACTGCCGCGCACCCGGGCGAGGTGCAGGGCGAACAGGTACAGCGCGGTGATCTGGGCAACGAAGGCCTTGGTCGACGCTACAGCGACCTCGGGGCCGGCGTGGGTGTAGATCACGGCGTCACTCTCGCGCGGGATGGTCGCGCCCTGCGTGTTGCAGATGGAGATAGCCCTGGCACCGAGCGCCATGGCGTACTTGACGGCCATGAGCGTATCCATGGTTTCCCCGGACTGGCTGATCGAGATCACCAGCGTGTCCGCGGTGAGCACCGGGTCGCGGTAGCGGAACTCATGGCTGAGTTCGACGTCCACCGGCACCTGCGCCCACTTCTCGATGGCGTACTTGGCGGTCTGACCGGCATACGCGGCGGTGCCGCAGGCGACGATGACGATACGACGGATGCCCGCGAGCACGTCATCACCGAATTCGGTCAGTTCCGGCACGACCACCTGCCCGTCGGTGATGCGGCCGCGCAGGGTGTTGGCGACGGCGTCGGGCTGCTCGGACACTTCCTTGGCCATGAAGCTGGACCAGCCGCCCTTTTCACTGGCGGAGGCGTCCCAGGCGATGTCGAATTCTTCGGTCTCAACCGGGTGACCGTCGAAGTCGGTGACGGTGACGGCATCCGCTGTGATGGTGACGATTTGGTCCTGGCCGATGGCGACGGCTCGGCGGGTGTATTCGACGAACGCGGCGACGTCGGAGCCGAGAAAGTTCTCGCCGTCGCCGAGGCCGATGACGAGCGGGGAGTTGCGGCGGGCACCGACGACGACCCCGGGCTGGTCCTGGTGCACGGCGAGCAGTGTGAACGCACCGTCGAGCCGGGCCACGATGCTGCGGAACGCTTCGGCCAGGTCGCCGACGCGCTGGTATTCGCGGCCGAGCAGCACGGCGGCGACCTCGGTGTCGGTTTCGCTTTCGAAGGTGAAGCCCTCGGCGAGCAGTTCGTCTCGCAGCGGGGCGAAGTTCTCGATGATGCCGTTGTGAATGAGGGCGAGCTTGTCGTTGTCGCCGAGGTGCGGGTGGGCATTGCCGTCGGTAGGTGCGCCGTGGGTGGCCCAGCGGGTGTGGCCGATGCCGGTCTGGCCGTCGTTGATCGGATGCGCCTTCAACTCAGCGGTCAACGCCGAGAGCTTGCCGGCCTTCTTGGCGGTGTTGAGTACGCCCGACGAGTCGATGATGGCGATTCCCGCGGAATCATACCCGCGATATTCCAGCCGTCTGAGCCCTCCCATGAGAACGTCAACAGTCTTGTTGCTTCCGACATAACCTACGATTCCGCACATGGAAGTCGATTTTAGTCGGACTAAGCTTGGGGGAATGTCCGAACCGGTGCTGACCCCTGTAATGAACGGTCACCGCACCCCTTTTGTTGAGCTCGATCGAGCCGACTGGGCGGCGCTTGCACCGACCACCCTGCTGCCGCTCAAAGAGACCGAGATCGTGCAGTTGCGCGGCCTCGGCGAGCCGCTCGACATCAACGAGGTGAAGGATGTCTACCTTCCGCTCAGTCGGCTGCTCAACCTCTACGCGGCGAACGCCCGCACCCTGCACCGTGCGACGAGTAGTTTTCTGGGTGAACGCGCCCGCCCCACCCCCTTTGTAATCGGTGTGGCCGGCTCGGTCGCGGTCGGCAAATCGACCACCGCCCGGCTGCTGCGCGAGATGCTTGCCCGCTGGGAGGACACTCCCCGGGTCGAACTCGTCACGACCGATGGTTTTCTGTTTCCCAATGCCGAGCTGAACCGTCGCGGTCTGATGGAACGCAAGGGATTTCCCGAGTCGTACGACCGGCGCGCCCTGCTGCGATTCGTCAGTGCGGTTAAGAGCGGCGCCCCCGAGGTACGGTCACCGTTCTACTCGCACTTGAGCTACGACATCGTGCCTGACGCGCAGATCGTGGTACGGCAACCCGACATTCTCATCGTCGAGGGTCTCAACGTGCTGCAGCCGCCCGGCCCTGGCCATGGACTCTCGGTCAGTGATCTGTTCGACTTCACCATCTATGTCGATGCCCGCACCCAGGACATCGCCCGCTGGTATGAAGAACGCTTTCTCAAGCTGCAACGGGGGGCCTTTGCCAATCCCAACTCGTTCTTTCACCGTTACGCCGCGTTGACCGAGGATGAGGCCCGCGCCAAGGCGCGCACCATCTGGACCAGCATCAATCAGCCCAACCTGCTGCAGAACATTCGTCCCACCCGGTCGCGCGCGACCCTCGTGCTGCGCAAAAACCCCACGCACGCCGTCTCGACGGTGCTGCTGCGCAAGGTCTGACCCCCGCGCACGTACGCACTCTGCGGACGGGGCCCGGGCCCGGACCCCGGGCCCAGTTTATAAACTGGGCCCACGGACGGGGCCCGGGCCCCGTCCGGTAGGGGGCAGCCGGGCAGGGGGCAGTCGGGGAGGGGGCAGCCGGGGAGGCTAGCGGGTTAGGCGGGCACGCACTACGTCGGCCAGGGAGTGCGCCAGCCGGTCGGCAGTGGGCTGGTCGGCGGCTTCCACCATCACCCGCACCATCGGCTCGGTGCCGGAAGGGCGCAGCAGCACCCGGCCGGTGTCACCAAGTTCGGTTTCTGCGGCGATAACAGCCTCGGCGATGACCGCGTCGGCACCGAGCGCCTTGTGGTCAACGCCCCGCACGTTCACGAGAATCTGCGGATACACCGTCATAACGGATGCCAGTTCGGCGAGCGTCTTACCCGTGCGCGCCATTTCGGCGACGAGATGCAACCCGGTGAGGATGCCGTCGCCGGTCGTGGCGAACTTGGTCATGATCACGTGGCCGCTCTGCTCGCCGCCGAGGGAATACCCGTGGGCGTTGAGCTCTTCGAGCACGTAACGGTCGCCGACCTTGGTCTGCACCATGGTGATGTCGTTGGCCGCCATGGCCTTGCGCAAGCCGAGGTTGCTCATGACGGTCGCCACGAGCGTGCGGTCCTTGAGAACACCGCGTTCGGCCATCGACACGGCCAGAATGGCCATGATCTGGTCGCCGTCAACGATGTTGCCGTCGCCGTCCACCGCGAGACAGCGGTCGGCATCGCCGTCGTGGGCGATGCCGATGTCGGCGCCGTGCTCAAGCACGGCTTTGGCGAGGTTGTCGAGGTGGGTCGAACCCACGCCGTCGTTGATGTTGAGACCGTCGGGGTCGGCGCCAATCACGGTGAGGCGAGCACCGGCATCCGTGAACACCTGCGGTGAGACACCGGCAGCGGCACCGTGGGCGCAGTCGAGCACGACGTGGATGCCGTCGAGGCGGTGAGGCAGGGTCGTGAGCAGGTGCACAACGTAACGGTCTTCGGCGTCGGCAAAGCGACGGATGCGTCCGACGTCGCCGGCGATCGGCATCAGCGTGTCACGACCGATGTAGGACTCGATGCGGTCCTCGACGTCGTCGGGAAGTTTGGTTCCGCCAAAGGCGAAGATCTTAATGCCGTTGTCGGGCGCAGCGTTGTGTGAGGCAGAAATCATCACACCGAAGTCGGCACCGATATCGTTGATCAAAAAGGCTGCAGCGGGGGTGGGGATGACGCCGGCGTCGAGGACGTCAACACCGCTGGAGGCCAGGCCGGCCGAAACGGCAGCGGTGAGGAATTCACCGGAGATTCGCGGGTCGCGAGCGACCACGGCGACGGGCCGCCGACCCTCGGCAAGACGTGCTTGGGCACGACGTCCCTTGGTCAGCACCGCGGCGCTGGCCTGGGCAAGGCTCAGGGCCAGGCCAGCCGTGAGATCACGGTTGGCCAAGCCCCGAACGCCGTCCGTGCCGAACAGACGAGTCATTTCGTCGTCGGCTATCGGGTTAGCGCTTGCTGAACTGAGGTGCCTTACGGGCCTTCTTGAGTCCGGCCTTCTTACGCTCCTTGACTCGAGCGTCGCGGCTGAGGAAGCCGTTCTTCTTGAGGATGGCGCGGTTGTTCTCTTCGTCGATCAGGTTCAGGCAGCGTGCGATGCCGAGGCGCAGCGCGCCAGCCTGGCCGGACGGGCCACCACCGGTGATGCGGGCGATGACATCGTACGAGCCGAGCAGGTCGAGGACCTTGAACGGGTCGTTGATGAGCTGCTGGTGCAGCTTGTTCGGAAAGTAGTCGGCAAACTCGCGGCCGTTGACAACGATCGTGCCGGAGCCGGGGACGATGCGCACGCGGGCGATGGCCTGCTTGCGACGGCCGACGGCTGCGCCGGGAACGTTGAGAACGGCGCGGGGCACCTTGGTTACGGTTTCGGCCGGAGTCTCGGTGGAGTAGCTCTCCGGAGCCTGGTCAATCTGGTCTGCGATCTTCGCCACGATGATGGGAATCCTTTTTATCTAAGAGTCGAGAAGTCTGGGTGCCGGCGCTACTGCGCGACCTGGCTGAGCGTGTACGGCTTGGGCTGCTGAGCGGAGTGCGGGTGCTCAGGGCCGGCGTACACCTTCAGCTTGGTGAGCTGGGCGCGACCGAGCGAGTTCTTCGGCAGCATGCCGCGGATCGCTTTTTCGACCGCACGGGTCGGGTGCTTCTCGAGCATCTCGGAGTAGTTGGTCGCCGTGAGTCCGCCCGGGTAACCGGAGTGGCGGTACGCGATCTTCAGGTCGAGCTTCTTGCCGGTGAGGGCAACCTTCTCGGCGTTGACGATGATGACGAAGTCACCACCATCCATGTGCGGGGAGAAGGTGGCCTTGTGCTTGCCGCGCAGCAGGATTGCCGCGTGGCTGGCCAGACGTCCGAGAACGATATCGGTGGCATCGATGACAACCCAGTCGTGCTGGAGTTCGCTTGCCTTGGGGGTGTAAGTGCGCGTCACTAGTGTGCTGCTTTCTTCTTTTTCGAACGGAGGTGTTCGTGAATCCCGCTCCGGGCATGTTTTCGTAAAGAGAACACTGTCGATGGAGGGCTCACGTTCGGATGCCGTGCTGCAACGCACAGACACCAAGGGTCAACACTAGTCGGAGGCGGCCGCGGACGCAACCTGGGCAGCGACCGGCAGCGAGCGCCGGTTGCGGGTGTCCGCGGCGCGCTGGGCCAGGGAAGCGTCGTCGGGGTAGCCGACGTCGATCAGGGTGAGACCGTGCGCCTGCATCACCTTGAACTCGCTGATGCGGTGCTTGTCGAAGTGCAGGTGGGCGAGGGTGCTGCCGTCGAGGCGCCCCTCCCCCACAGCCACGCAGGCGCCGACCATGGCGCGCACCATGCTGTGGCAGAAGGCATCCGCTTTAATGGCGGCAATGATGAGGCCGTCGTCGTCGCGGTGCCAGCGAAAGTCCTGCACGGTGCGGATGGTCGTCGCTCCCGGGCGCGGCTTGCAGTAGGCAGCGAAGTCGTGCAGGCCCACCAGCGTGGCTGCTGCGGCGTCCATGACGGTGAGATCGAGTTTGAACGGATGCCACGTGGTGCGCAGCCGCTGCTGCGGGTCGTGCAGGGCGAGCGGGTCAGCGATGCGGTATTCGTAGCGACGCCACAGGGCCGAGAACCGGGCATCGAACCCACCAGGAACGACCGTGGCCCGGCGCAGCACGATGTCGGGCTTGGTCACCAGGATGCCGCCGAGGCGGCGCAGCACCGCGGTGCCGAGATCAACCGGAGGGCGATTTCCGGTGCCGCGCTGAATGCGCACGAGCGAGTGCGCCTGTTCGGCGGTGAGGTCGAAATGGGCGACCTGACCGCGGGCATGCACCCCGGCATCCGTTCGGCCCGCGACGATCAGGGTGGGGTGAGGGGGGAAGCTCTGCAAAATGCCGGCGAGCCCGTTTTCGATGTCGGCCTGCACGGTGCGAAACCCCGGCTGGCGGGCCCAGCCGGTGAAATCGGTGCCGTCGTAGGCGAGGTCGAGGCGGATGCGCGTGGAGCCCAGCGCTGCATTCGCGGCGCGGGGCACAAAAAGATTCACGAGGGTAAGCCTAGGTGGCGCGGGCGGGTTATCGTTGAAACCGGCCCCGGTCCACCCCCATTCTGAGTGCCAAAGAAACCTCGTCTTGCCCATGACTCGCTCCCCGCGCTCGTTCCCGCTCACCGGGAGGACTCGGTCAACGGCGGCGGTATTCGGGCCAGAGAACGCACCAGTGCTGGGGCCGAAGAATGTGCAGCGCAGCGGCCGCTTGGCCGGGCTCGACGGTCTGCGCGCCCTCGCCGTCATTGCCGTCGTGGTCTACCATTTTTTTCCGGCTCTGCTGCCGGGCGGGTTCATCGGAGTCGACGTTTTCTTCGTGATCAGCGGATTTCTGATCACCGGGCTGCTCGTCTCCGAACACACCCGAACCGGGCGCATCTCGCTGCGCCGTTTCTGGCAACGCCGCGCCCGCCGCCTCGTTCCCCCACTCATCCCGGTGATTCTGATCAGCTGCAGCATCGCATTCTTGATCGGCGGCGACGTGCTGGTCGGGCTCGGCGCCCAGCTGCTCGGTGCCACGACCTTCGGCTACAACTGGGTGTCGATCGCCAATGACGCCAGCTACTTCAGCGTCAACGAGCCAGAGCTGCTGCGCAATCTGTGGTCACTTGCCGTGGAAGAGCAGTTCTACCTGGTTTGGCCGCTGCTGCTGCTGGCCGTGCTGCTGCTTCGCCGCCCGCCGGTGCGTCTGGCCGTCGTTACCGCCCTGTTCATCGCCTCGGCCTTCTGGATGGGCCTGCTGTACCAGCCCGGCGCCGACCCCACCCGCGTGTACTACGGTTCAGACACGCACAGCTTCGGACTGTTCGCCGGTGCTGCCCTGGCCCTGCTGCTGCGCCGTCCGAGTGGGCACCGCAATGAGTTGCCACGTCTGCGCCCGTGGCTCGGCGGCGCTGCCGTGCTGGCGATTGCTGCCTTCGCGCTCTGGTTGCCCGAAGACGGCACCGCGACCTTTCGCGGAGGGCTCGTCGCGGTGAGTCTGGCCACCGCGGTCGCTATCTGGGCTGGCGTGCGCGGCGGCAGGTTTGGACGGCTGCTGGACAGCACGCCATTGCGTTACCTCGGTGAACGCTCCTACGGCATCTACCTGTGGCACTGGCCGGTGCTCGTATTACTGCAGCTGCTCTGGCCGGCTGCCTCGCGGTCGGGCAGCCTGCTGCCGATCGGACTGCTCGCCGCCACTATCACCCTCGTTCTGGCGGTCGTGTCGTATCGCTGGCTCGAAGTACCGATCCGGCGGGTCGGCGTACGCGGCAGCATCCGTCACATTGGCCGTCTCTGGACCGGCACCACCCGGCGCCGGCGCCTGGTTGCCGCGGCCGCCGCTCTGTCTCTGCTTCTGGTCGGCGGCACGACTGCCGCCGTGGTCGCGGCGCCCGCACAGACCTCGGCCCAGCTACGCATCGAGCGCGGCCAGCGGGCAATGGATGCTGCGGCACGCGCCGCGACACACGCTGCAGCCGCTGCGGAGGCGGCCGCCCAGGCCGCTGCGACACCGGTGCTCGCGGACGGCCCAATCACGGCCATCGGCGACTCGGTCATGCTGGCTTCAGCTCCGGAATTGCAGGCCACCTTTGCGGGCATGACCGTGGACGCCTCGGTCTCACGCGGCATGTATTCTGCGGACGATATATTGCTGGCACTGAAGGCAGCAGGTCAGCTCCAGCCGCTCGTCGTGATCGGGCTCGGCACCAACGGCCCGATCACCGGCGACGAACTGACCAACATTTTGCGCATACTCGGACCGGATCGGCAGCTCGTGCTCGTCAACGCCTATGCCGAGCGCGATTGGACCGACGGCGTCAACGCGACGCTCTCCGAGTTCGCTGCGGGCAACCGTCGCGTCGAACTGGCGAACTGGCATGACACGATTGCCGGCCGCCTCGATCTTTTGGCGGGCGATCACGTGCACCCAGGTCCGATAGGCGGCCAGCTGTACGCGGACGAGGTACGCGCCGCGGCGGATCGTCTCGCGGCGGTGCCGCCACTGTCCGACTCCAGCTGGCTGCTGCGCTCCCCCGACGCGCCCCGTCCGCCGCCGTTTCGCTGAAGAATCAGAACTCGAGCACGTAGGCGAGTTCCCGGTTGGTCGCGAAAAAGCCCATGCCGGTGTATAGATCTAGCGCGCCGGTCGGGCTCGCCGAGTCCACGTCGAGGGTGGCGCGCTCGTGTCCGGCGGCACGGCTGGCAGCCAGCTGCGCGGCCAACAGTGCCTGCGCGATGTGGCGGCCGCGCCATCCGCTCAGCACGCCGACCAGGCCAATGTAGCTGTTGCGGTAACCGGCTGCCGCCCAATCCTCTTCGTTCACGGTCGACATGATGAAGCCAACGACCCGCTCGCTGCCGCCCGGCTCCGTTGCGATCGCGACAAACGAGAGCGCGTCGACAAACGACGGGCCGCTCACGTAGGAATTCCAACTCTCGTCGGGGATGGGCTGACTCGACCAGTGGTCCATAAAGGCGGCGTCGCGCGCGGCGTGCACGGCGGCCGACAGCTCGGGAATGTACCCAACCAAACGGATGCCGTCGGACAATTCAACTTCGCGTATCGGGTCGGAAAGCATGCGGTCAAGCGACAGAAAGTATCGCGTGCAGGCCAGACCTACCCGTTCGTAAAGGCGCGAGGTCTGCGGCGCTCGCTCGTCACACGACGCGACGATCCAACCGGGCAGCAATTTGTTCGAGGTCACCAATTGCTGCTTGGCACGAGCGACCTGCCAATTCAGAAGTTGACGTCCAATGCCTCTTCCGCGCATCTCGGGGAGCACTCCCCCACCCAGGTTGGATTTCACTAAGGTCTCTTGCCCCTGCTGGAGCACGACGAGCCCGTGCGCGACCAGACGATTCTGGCTGTCGAAGCCGACCAGAGTGTCCGTGGCAACATCGACAAAGGAGAAGTCGAAGGCCTCGCCAACATCCTCCCGCTCGAGAACATAATTGGGATGGTCGGCCCGGCCGATCTCCTTCTCGAGCTGCCAGATGGCGTCGATATCGGCTCTGCTGGCTGGCCGCCACAGCGCGATATCGGGGTGCTCGGGAACCGGCAGCTGTGCGGGCGCGTTCACGCGCGCTGAGAGCGGGGTCGTGACATCGGTCATGCTTAACCCTACCCACGCACCCGCGGTTCGGGCTAGAACTGCAGGGTGTACGCCATCTTGCGGTGAGTGGGCACAAAGCCCATACCGGTGTAGAGGCCGAGGGCTCCGGTCGGGCTGTCCGAGTCGACGGCGAGGGTCACCCGCTCGTGGCCCAAGGCACGGCCTGCCCCGAGCTGGGCAGCCAGCAGGGACTGGGCGATGTGGCGGCCGCGCCATCCGCTCAACACGCCGACCAGGTCGATGTAGCTGCCGGTGAAACCCTGGGTGGCCCAGACGTTCTCGTTCGCGGTCGACAGCACGAAGCCGACAACGCGCTCGGTGCCGGATGCGTCTGTACCGTAGGCCACGAACGAGAGGTCGGGGCGAAACCATTTGCCGCCCACGAACGCGTTCCAGTTCTCGTCGCTCATCGGCTGGCTGCCCCAGTGGTCCATAAAAGCGTCGTCACGGGTGGCGTGCACCTCGGCCGAGGCCGCGGCAGTAAACGCGGCAATGCGGATGCCGGCGGCCGCGGTGATCACCGGCACCGGGGCATCCAGGGGTCGTTCGAGGGTGAGAAAGTAGCGTGTGAGGCTCAGGCCGGCGCGTTCGAACAGCGCGGCGTTCTGTGGGGAACGTTCGTCGGAATAGCTGACGATCCAGCCGGGCAGGGTCTTCGGCGAAGAGGCGAGCTGCTGCTTCGCCCGACCCAGCTGCCAGGCAAGCAGTTGACGACCAACGCCGCGGGCTCGAATCGACGGATGCACCCCGCCGATCGTCATCGAACGCACGAGACTCACCTGACGCGGCGGAAACATGACCATGCCGACCGCAACCACCTGCCCGGCGGCGTCGAGCCCTACGAGCGAATCGAACTCAGCATGAAAGTGTGAGTAGCCGAAGTCGGCGGTGATCGCGCCACGGGCGGTCAGAAAGTTAGGGTGGTCTACCCGGCCCATGACCTGCCGAAGCTGCCAGATACCGTCGATATCGTCGATCGTCGCAGGCCGCCAGAGCGCGACGTCAGGATGCACTGGCAAATCGAGCTGAGCGGGGGCGGTCACGCGTTCATTGAGGGGCCGCAGCACTGAAATCATGCTTCAACCCTAACGACCCACCGTTGGCGGGCACAAAAAAGGGGACCCGACCGAAGTCGGGCCCCTTCAAGCGAAAACAGTTTCTACTTGGCTTCCTCGGCGACGGGTGCGTCAGCATCCGCTTCGACGACAGCTTCGGAGTCTTCGACAACAACGTCGTCAGCTACGACCTCGTCAACGACAACGTTCTCAGAACCGACCGGGGTCGCGGCGACGGTCGCGGTCTTGGAGCGCTTGACCTTGGGGGTCAGGGGCTCGAGAACGAGCTCCATCTGCACCATGGACGCGTTGTCACCCTTGCGAAAACCGAGCTTCGTGATGCGGGTGTAACCGCCCTGACGCTCGTTGACCTGCGGGGCGATGACCGTGAACAGCTCGTGCACGACGGTCTTGTCGGTGATCGTCGCGAGAACGCGACGACGGGCGTGCAGGTCGCCGCGCTTGGCGAACTGCACCATGCGCTCGGCGAGCGGACGCAGGCGCTTGGCACGCGTCTCGGTCGTCTTGATCGACTTGTGGGTGAACAGGGCCGCGGCCAGGTTCGCAAGCATGAGGCGCTCGTGCGCCGGGCCGCCCCCGAGACGGGGGCCCTTTGTGGGCTTAGGCATTGGTAATCTCCAGTATCAAAAAATCGAAAGGCAGCGTTGAAGCGCGAGCCTTAGATGGTCTCTTCTTCGTAGCCGCTGTAGAAGTGCGCGCCGTCGAATCCGGGAACCGAATCCTTCAGGGACAGGCCGAGCTCAACGAGCTTGTCCTTCACTTCGTCAACCGACTTCTGCCCGAAGTTGCGGATGTTCATCAGCTGGGTCTCCGAGAGGGCGACCAGTTCGCTGACGTTGTTGATGCCTTCGCGCTTGAGGCAGTTGTACGAGCGCACCGACAGGTCGAGGTCTTCGATCGGAATCGAAAGCTCGGTCGAGAGCACAGCGTCAACCGGCGCGGGGCCGATCTCGATGCCCTCAGCGGCGGTGTTGAGCTCGCGGGCCAGACCGAACAGCTCGGTCAGGGTGCGACCAGAGGATGCGATGGCGTCGCGAGGCGAGATAGCCGACTTGGTCTCCACGTCAACGACGAGGCGGTCGAAGTCGGTGCGCTCACCGGCACGAGTTGCCTCGACGCGGTAGGTCACCTTGAGCACGGGCGAGTAGATCGAGTCGACCGGAATCTGGCCGGCCTCGGAGAACTCATTGCGGTTCTGGGTGCTGGAGACGTAACCACGGCCACGCTCAATGGTCAGTTCGAGTTCGAACTTCGCCTTGTCGTTGAGGGTTGCGATGACCAGTTCCGGGTTGTGCACCTCGACGCCGGCCGGGGCCGAAATGTCAGCTGCGGTAACCTGACCGGAACCCTGCTTACGCAGGTACGCGGTGATGGGCTCGTCGTGCTCGCTCGAGACGACGAGGCCCTTGATGTTCAGGATGATCTCGGTGACATCTTCCTTCACCCCGGGGACGGTGCTGAACTCGTGCAGCACGCCATCGATACGGATGCTGGTTACAGCAGCGCCCGGGATCGAGGAGAGCAGGGTACGGCGAAGTGAGTTGCCGAGGGTGTAGCCGAAGCCAGGTTCGAGCGGCTCGATGATAAACCGTGAACGAAACTCCGAGATGTTCTCTTCGGTGAGCGTTGGACGCTGTGCAATAAGCACTGTTGATTCCTTTCGGCTAAGTGTCCGCTATATGACACTTGCAATGACGAGAGAGTGAAAAGTTGAAAGAAAAGAGTCCCCACGGGCTTCGGCAACAATGCAGTGCCGAGCCCGTGGAGTTGACAGCGAGTGCTTTAGACGCGGCGGCGCTTCGGCGGACGGCATCCGTTGTGGGCCTGGGGCGTCACGTCGTTGATCGAACCGACCTCGAGGCCGGCGGCCTGCAGTGAACGGATCGCGGTCTCGCGGCCTGAGCCGGGTCCCTTGACGAAGACGTCAACCTTCTTCATTCCGTGTTCCTGCGCCTGGCGGGCGGCCGACTCGGCGGCCAGCTGTGCGGCGAAGGGGGTCGACTTGCGCGAACCCTTGAAACCAACCTGGCCCGACGAGGCCCAGCTGATGACAGCTCCTGTCGTGTCAGTGATCGACACGATCGTGTTGTTGAAGGTGCTCTTGATGTGGGCCTGGCCCACAGCAACGTTCTTCTTTTCTTTCTTACGCGGCTTCCGTACGGCCGACTTGGGTTGTGCCATGAATTTCTCCTGAATCCTAAAGGCGTTAGCGGGCTAGGCCGGGGGCCTAGCGCGCCTTCTTCTTGCCGGCTACGGTGCGCTTCGGACCCTTGCGGGTGCGAGCGTTGGTCTTGGTGCGCTGACCGCGAACGGGCAGGCCCTTGCGGTGGCGAATGCCCTCGTAGCTGCCAATTTCAACCTTGCGGCGGATGTCAGCGGCAACCTCACGGCGGAGGTCACCCTCAACCTTGAAGGTTCCTTCGACGTAGTCGCGGAGAAGGACGAGCTGGTCGTCGCTCAAATCCTTGACGCGGATGTTTCCGTCGATTCCAGTGTCGGCGAGGGTCTTGAGGGCCCTCGTACGGCCAACACCGTAAATGTAAGTCAATGCAACTTCCACGCGCTTATCGCGCGGGATGTCGACGCCGGCTAGACGTGCCATTGTGTCTCCTGTTAGTGATGGAGGTCTGTAACAGCTCCTGTACACCGGCCTCCAACCGATGGTGTCACCCGTGACGGGCTCCCGGAACTGCTATTTCAATATTCAGTTATTCAGGTAAATCTCGAGGCGACGAATCGCAACGGATTTAACCCTGGCGCTGCTTGTGACGCGGGTTCTCGCAGATGACCATCACGTTGCCGTTACGGCGGATGACCTTGCACTTGTCACAGATCTTTTTGACGCTGGGCTTGACCTTCATGGTGATTCCTTGTTTTCGCTGTCTTCGTACCCTCGGGATGCCGAGGGCCGTTACTTACAGCAGCCGTTACTTGTAGCGGTAGACGATCCGGCCTCGGGTCAGATCGTAAGGACTCAACTCAACGATCACGCGGTCCTCCGGGAGGATGCGGATGTAGTGCTGACGCATCTTGCCCGAGATGTGGGCAAGAACTCGGTGGCCGTTTGACAGCTCAACGCGAAACATCGCGTTGGGCAGAGCTTCGACTACTGCGCCCTCGATTTCGATGACACCGTCTTTTTTGGCCATACCCTCACTGTCGCTCTGTATTGATTGCTGGTCATGCGGGATTGATGCCAGACACGCCACAAAAGACGACACCAGACACCAAGGATCAATCTTATGGTATGAGATTGCCTTTTAGCAATTCAGTCCTATAATCGCCACCGCAAGCGCCCCCGACTCGCCAGCGGCGGGCTTGACCGCAGGAGTTGGGGGCGCCGATAAAGCGGCTGGGGCGTTTGCTCAGCGGCTCACCCGCTGGGCGGCGATGATTTCGCGGCTGACCAATTCGAAGAGCGGATGCTCCGGCACCAGCCCGCAGACGACCTCAGCGATCCGCGGCGCGGCTTCCCCGGCCAGCAGCAGCTGAAGTTCCACACTCTGCGCATCCTCCGGTACGTCGAACCGGAACGCTGCGCGAATGGCTTCCAGCAGAGCGACCGGATTGGCTCCGCCCTCGGCGAGCTCCGCCGCCGGCCCGATGAACCGTTCAAAGCGGCTGAGTTTGCGCATCGGTTCCCGCCCAACCCGTACGACGGCGTCCTGCAAAGCCGGGTTCTCGAATCGGGCCAGGATCTTCTCCCGATAGGCGCGCTGGGCGACCTCGTCCAGACCGTGCTTAGCCACGAGCAGCCCCGAGGTCTCCTCGAGCACCCGACGCGCGGCATCCCGCACGACCGACAGCTCGAGCGCCTCGCTGATTGTTGCCGCCCCGGCCAGATGACCGAAGTACGCGATGGTCGCGTGCCCGGTGTTCACCGTGAAGAGCTTGCGCTCGATGAATGGCTCGAGGTTGTCGACGAAGGTCACTCCGGCGATGTCGGGTACCGCGCCCGCAAAGCCGCCGCGCTCGATCACCCACTCGGCGAAGGTCTCCACGGTCACATCGATGCCGGCATCCGCAGACTGCCCCGGCACGATGCGATCGACGGCGGTGTTGGCGAAGACGACCCGAGCGGTGACGGCTGCCCGATCGGCCGAAAGCACGTGGGAGAGCACGTGTTCGGCCAGCCGGTCGGTCGCGTTTATGGCGTTCTCGCAGGCGATCACCGGCAACGGCGGCAGGGTCGCCCGCCGTCGCACGAGCCCGGCCGCGATCACCGGGGCAACGAACTTGAGAATGTTCGGGCCGACCGCCGTGGTGACGATGTCGGCCGTAGCGATCTCGGCGACAAGCTCCTCGGACTGCGTGTCGCTGTTGATCGCCCGAAAGTTGTCAACGACGTGCACGCTCGATTCACCGCCGACCTCGAACACCCGGTAGCTCGGAGCCGCGTGCAGCGCGTCGATCAACGCCGCATTCACGTCGGCGAAAACAACCTCGTAGCCGGCCTCGTGCAGCAGCAGTCCGACGAATCCGCGCCCGATGTTGCCCGCGCCGAAGTGAACGGCTTTCATGCTTCGTTGACCTCCTCGAGCAGTTGAAAGATCTCGTCGGCCGACCCGGCATCGAGGAGTTTCTGCACCTCGTCGGTGTCGGAGAACACGATGGCGACCTTGGACAGAATCTCTAGGTGTTCGTTGTTGAGGCCGGCGATGCCAACGGCGAAACGCACCGGTTTGCCGTTCCAGTCGATTGGCTGCGGGTAGCGCACGAGCGAAAGCGAGGAACGCAGGATCGATTCCTTAGCCTCGTTCGTGCCGTGCGGTATGGCCAGAAAATTGCCCATATAGGTGCTGACCGAAGCTTCCCGCTCGAACATCGAGTCGATGTAGTCGGGGCGCACCGCGCCTGAGTCCACGAGCAGGGCTCCGGCTTCGCGAATGGCTTCGTCCCGGGTGGTGGCCGTGCCCTCGGCCACCACGTTGGTGCGGGCGAGGATGTTCTGCGTCACCGGGTCACCTCGTTGTCGTTCAACATGATCAGCTCGACGACCTCGTCGTACTTGGGGCTGTTCATGAAGTTCTCCACCGAAATGTGCACCGAGTTCGGCGACTTGGTGCGCGCCCGATCGGTGAGGTCCTGGTGGGTAATAACGAGGTCGGCGGTTCCGTCGAGGTTCGCGATGGCCTTGTTCACAACCGTGACTCCCTCGATTCCGGCCTTCTTGATCTTGTTGCGCAGTACAGAGGCGCCCATGGCGCTCGACCCCATGCCGGCATCGCAGGCGAACACGATGTTGCGCAGCGGTCGACCAGCGCCGACGCCGGCGGCATCCGTTTGGCCGGCGAGGCCGCCGAGCACCGAACTGGACTTGCCCTTATAGGCCTCCGTCTGCGCAACCGCAGCGCCAAGGTCACCGGTGCTGCCGGCGGCCAGGTCGCCCTTGCGGCTCGCGCGCAGAATGACCGCGGCGATCAGGAACGACACACCGGCCGCGCCGATCACCGAGAGGATGACCCCGACGTAACTGTCGGGCGCGGTTTGGAACAACACGGCGAAGATACTGCCCGGCGAAGCTGGAGCACGCAGCCCGGTCTGGAACGCCACGTTGATCGCGACACCGGTCATGCCGCCGCCGATCGCGGCGAGGATGATGATCGGCTTCATCAGCACGTAGGGGAAGTAGATCTCGTGGATGCCGCCGAGGAACTGGATGATGATGGCACCGGGGGCGCTCGCCTTCGCGATGCCGAGCCCGAAGAAGGAGTAGGCGAGCAGAATACCCAGGCCAGGGCCGGGGTTGGCCTCGAGCAAAAACAGCAGCGATTTGCCGTTTTGCTCGACCTGCTGAACGCCGAGAGGGGTGAGTACGCCGTGGTTGATGGCGTTGTTCAAAAACAGCACCTTGCCGGGTTCGATCAGAATGCTCGCCAGCGGCAGCAGGTTGTTTGCGACGAGCCAGTCGACGGCGGTCTCGAGCACGCTGCTGATGCCGGTCACGACCGGGGCGATGCCAAAGAACGCAGCGATGGCGAGTATGGCGCCGAGGATTCCGGCCGAGAAGTTGTTGACCAGCATCTCGAAACCGGCTTTGATCTTGCCGTCCCAGATGGCGTCGACCTTCTTGAGCAGCCAGGCCGAGAGCGGGCCCATAATCATGGCGCCGATGAACATCGGGATGGTGCTGCCGACGATGACACCCATCGTGGCGATCGTTGCGATCACACCGCCGCGGGTGTCATAGATCATGCGGCCACCCATGTTGGCGATCAGCAGGGGCAGCAGGTAGGTGATCATTGGGCCGACGAGGCCGACATATTGCGGAAACGTGGTGCCGTCTTCTGCGGTGCCGAGCGATGTCGCGGCACCCTGCCAGCCGACGGCGTTCATGTCGCCGAACCCGCCGAGAATGCCGTTGGGCGCCCAGCCGGTGGGAATGAACAGGGCGGTGATGAGTCCCCAGGCGATGAACGCGGGAATGTTCGGCATGACCATGCCGCTCAAAAATGTGCCGAAGCGCTGCACGTGCACGCGCGTGCCTGGGCGTTTCGGGTCGACTGACGTCGTCGTCATTTCAGGACCTCTCTTGTTTGGTTTGGTGTGCCGTGGTGAATAAAACGGATGCCCCGCCGCCGACCGCGAGCCGGGTCACGGATGCGCCCCCATCGCGTTCAGGGCGAGGTCGAGCGCGGCTTCGCCGTCTCGGTCAGTGAAGATCGAGGTGGGCAGCAGTCGAGCCTGCGCCCCATGGTCAGCGCACTGCTGCGCCATAGCCACAAACGCGGGCGCGAGGTGCGGGCCGATCAGTACGACGTCGACCGGGGAGCGGGCGACGGCGGCGCTGAGTCGCACGAGCAGGTCGGTTTCGGTGATGGCGGTCACCGAGACGGTGAGACCGCGCAGGGTGGCGCTGCGTCGCAGGCGGAGCGCCACGAACGTGCTCGACGCGCCCGCGCCGCACACCACCAGAATCTTCATCGATTCGCCCTTCCGACGCTTGCGATCCTGTCAAAATGCTGAGCATTAATCCAAGATCACAATTTCCGCACCCCCGGAAAGGGCCCCCGGGGCCCAAAAGGTGGGCACAATGGTCGCAGAAACGACGAACCGGGGTTCGATCATGGCCGACAAGCAGACGAGGATGCTGGATTACCTCGTGCGCACGCCTGCCTGGGTCACGGCCGGCGAACTCGCCGATGCGCTCGGGGTCACGCCGCGCAGTGTGCGCAGTTACGTCACCAACCTGAAGGCGGCGGCGCATCCGCTCGCCGTGATCGAGTCTGGACCGTTGGGGTACCGTCTGAACCGCACCGCCTACGCCACATTCGTGCAGACACCGCCTTCGGAGACGACGGATTCACCGCAAAACCGGGTGTACCAGCTCGTGCGGCGACTCACCGACAGCGTGGGTTTCGAAGGCGCCGGCGGGCTCGATTTGTATACCCTCGCCGAAGACCTGTTCGTGAGCGACTCAACCATTGAGGCCGACCTTGTGCGCTTGCGCGCGCTGCTCCAGGGTTCGGAACTGGAACTGACCCGGCGCGGCAACATCGTGGGGCTGGCCGGCTCGGAGACCGAACGTCGCCGGCTGCTCGGGCGCATGTTCCGGGACGAGAGCAAGCGTGGGTTCCTGGAGCTTGCCGCCATCTCGCGCGAGTTCGATTCCCACCAACTGGGCGCGTTCAAGACCGACCTTCTCGCCGCCCTCGACGTTTCGGGCTATTTCATCAACGAGTTCGGCACTGACGGCGTGCTGCTGCACCTCGCCATCGCCGTCGATCGCGCGCGCAAACGGGCGCCAGCAGCACCCCTGACCCCGCTAAACGATCCCCCACCGGACGGTCCCACGCCGACCGATCCCCCGCCGGAACTGGCCAGCACCCTCGCCGACCTCGTCGTCACGCACTTCGACCTCGTGCTCGACCCGGCCGAACTCGACTACCTCGCGGTATTGCTGCGCACCCGGGTGCTCGCGCCGGGACACGACCTGCCGGCGCAAGCGGCGGCATCCGCTTTCGCCCGACCGCAGGATCTCGCGGTCGTGCGCCGCATCGTGGCCCAGGCCAGCGCTGAGTACCTCGTCGACCTGACCGACGAGGACTTCATCGCCCGCCTCACCCTGCACGTTCGCAACCTCATCGATCGGGCCGGGCAGAGTTCCTTCTCACGCAACCCCCTCACGCGCTCGCTGAAGACGTCCTACCCGATGACCTATGAACTTGCCGTCTACATCGCGAGCGAACTGCAGCGCCACGAGCGAATCGTGATCAACGACGACGAGATCGCCTATATCGCCATGCATGTCGGCGCCCACCTCGAGCAGCAGCAACGGCAGGAGCAGCGGGTGCGCACGGTGCTGGTCTGCCCGAATTACTACGACCTGCAGGCGGTGCTGCGCGAGCGTATTGAGGGCGCGCTCGGCGCCGACCTCGACGTCGTCGGCGTCATCACGCGCGCCGACGTGGACTGGGACCGGATCGATGCCCCGCTCGTGCTGACCACGATCGAGCCGCCTCGGCCGGTCGACGGGGCCCTCGTGATCCATCCGTTCCTGACCGAGGTCGATGTGAGCAACATTCGCCAGTTCGTCAGCCGGGTGCGCCGCAGCGGACGCCGCGCCCTGATCAAAGACGAGTTGCTGCGCTTCTTCGACGAAGACCTGTTTCTGCGCAACTTCTACCCCGCCGACGCCGCGGCCATGATTCGCGCCCTCGGCGAGCGGATGCGCAAACGCGGCATCATCACCCAGGCCTACGTCGACGGCGCCCTCGACCGCGAACGGATGTCATCGACCGCGTTCACCGACAACCTCGCGGTGCCGCACGCCATGGAGATGACCGCCCTGCGAACGTCCATCGCCATCGTGCTGAACGACATACCGATGGACTGGGGCGAAAGCCGGGTCACGGTCGTCGCGATGATCGCGTTCAGCGCCGCCGGGCGCTCGTCATTCCAGGTGGTGTTCGACCAGTTCGTCGAGGTGTTCGCCGACCGGGCCGATGTGCACCGGCTGGTGCAACGCTCGGGCGATTTCGCGAGCTTTATCGACCAACTCGTGCATCTGATGGACCAGTAGTCGCACCCAAACGCTGCGCGGGCGCCCTCGCCGGCAGCTTGGGGCGTTAGGGGATGGGAACGGGGATGATGCCGAACTGGGCGAGCCCTGCGGCTCCGCCGTCTTCGGCGGTGAGCACCCAGATACCGTCTTTGTGTACCGCAATACTGTGTTCCCAGTGCGCGGCGGCCTTACCGTCGCTCGTGGCGACAGTCCAGTCGTCGTCGCGGGTGTAAGTGTCGATCGATCCGAGCACGACCATCGGCTCGATGGCGACAACCAGGCCGGGCTTCACGTCGGGGCCCTTCTGGCGCACACGGTAGTTGAACACCGGCGGGGCCTCGTGCATGGAGCGACCGATGCCGTGGCCGACATAGTCGGTAAGAATTCCGTAGGTGCCCTGCGATTCGATGTAATCTTCGATGGCTTCACCGACCTCATTGAGGTGGCGGGCGGTGTGCAGCCGGGCGATGCCGTGCCAGAGTGACTGCTCGGTCACGTCGGACAGTTTCTGGCGTTCGGCCACGAGCTCGGGCCGGCTCGGGTCGGGGATCACATAGCTGAAGGCGGCGTCGCCGTTCCAGCCCTCGATAATCGCACCGCTGTCGATCGAGACGATGTCTCCGGCACCGAGGCGGCGAGCGGAGGGTATGCCGTGCACGACGTCGTCGTTGACCGACGCGCACACGGTGTGGTGGTAGCCCTCTTCAAGCTTAAAGTTCGGCTTTCCACCGAGCGCGACGATGGCGGCCTCAGCCGCAGCGTCAAGGTCGAGGGTCGTCGCGCCGATGACCATGGCCGCGCGGGCAGCCACGAGCGATGCCGCGGTGGCCAGGCCCGGTGCCACCATGAGGCGCAACTGGGCCGGGTTCTTGTAGATGGAACGTCGAAGACTCACTGATTGCCTACAAACTAGCTCCGAACAGGGGAGCGATATTTTTATGATTGTTCACATGGTGATGGGCCGAGCCGCGAGGCCCGGCCCGGCCCGAACGGGTGAAGCAGTTTTAGAGCGTTGTGGTGCTACTGCGCCTTGGAACTGGCCAGGAGGCCGCGTTCGGCCAGCGCGGCGAGAATACGGTCGGTGACCACTTCAACGGCGCCGAGGCCGTCGATGGTGACGACGAGGCCGCGGGCGCTGTACACATCGATAAGCGGAGCAGTCTGCTCTGCGTAGACATCGAGACGGTGACGGATGACGTCGGCCGTGTCGTCCGCGCGGCCCTGCTCGGCGGCCCGCTTGAGCAGTCGGGCGACGACCTCATCGGTGTCGGCGGTGATCAGCACGACCACGTCGAGCTGGGTGCCCTCCGCGACGAGAATACGGTCGAGCTCGGCCACCTGATCGGTCGTGCGTGGGTAGCCGTCGAGCAGAAAGCCGCTGGCGGCATCCGCTTCATTCAACCGGTCGGCGACGATCGCGTTGGTGAGGCTGTCTGGCACGTAGGCCCCGGCGTCCATGAACGACTTGACCTCGAGCCCCAGCGGGGTGTTGTTGGTCACGTTGTAACGAAAGATGTCACCGGTGGAAATAGCCGGAACGTCGAAGGCGAGCGCGAGGCGCTCGGCCTGAGTACCCTTGCCCGCGCCGGGCGGGCCGATCAGTAGTAAGCGCGTCATTTAAGAAGCCCCTCATAGTGTCGCTGTTGCAGTTGCGAGTCGATCTGCTTGACCGTCTCGAGCCCCACCCCGACGACGATGAGAATGCTCGCGCCGCCGAACGGGAAGTTCTGGTCGGCGCCAATGACCGAGAAGGCGATCAGCGGTATGAGCGCGATCAGGCCCAGGTAGATCGAGCCCGGCAAGGTGATGCGGGTCAGCACGAAGTCGAGGTACTCGGCGGTCGGGCGGCCCGCACGGATGCCGGGAATGAAGCCGCCGTACTTCTTCATGTTGTCGGCGACTTCTTCGGGGTTGAACGTGATGGCCACGTAGAAGTAGGTGAAGCCGATGATGAGCAGGAAGTACATGGCCATGTACAGCGGCTGATCGCCACCGGTGAGGTTCTGAGAGATCCAGACCACCCAGGCCGGGGCTTCGGATCCGGCGGCCGGCTGGTTGAACTGCGCGAGCAGGGCCGGCAGGTAGAGCAGCGAGGAGGCGAAGATCACGGGGATGACGCCCGCCATGTTGACCTTGATCGGAATGTAGGTGTTGTTGCCGCCATAGGTACGCCGCCCAACCATGCGTTTGGCGTATTGCACCGGGATTCGTCGCTGGGATTGTTCGACGAAGACGACGCCGGCGACCACCAGTACTCCCACGATCAGCACAATGATGAGGGTGTCGAAGCCCTGCTGCTGGCCGATCGCGGTCAGCGAACCGGGGAAGAGCGCGGCGATCGAGACGAAGATCATGAGGGACATGCCGTTGCCGACGCCGCGTTCCGTGACGAGCTCACCCATCCACATGATGACGCCGGTGCCGGCGGTCATGGTGATGACCATGAGCATGATCGCGTACCAGGCGTCGTTGGTGATCAGCTGGGTGCACTCGGTACTGGCGGAGGTGCCGAACAGGGCGCCGCTGCGAGCCACCGTGATCAGGGTGGTCGACTGGAGGATGCCGAGGGCGATGGTGAGGTACCGCGTGTACTGGGTCAGAGTGCTCTGACCGGACGCACCCTCCTTGTAGAGGGTGTCGAAGTGAGGAATGACCACGCGCAGCAGCTGCACGATGATCGAGGCCGTGATGTACGGCATGATGCCGAGCGCGAAGACGCTGAGCTGGAGCAGTGCGCCACCGCTGAACAGGTTGACGAGCTCGTAGAGTCCGCTCGTGCCCTGATTGGCTGCCAGACACAGTTGCACGTTGCCGAAGTCCACGAACGGTGCCGGAATGAACGAGCCCAGACGGAACAGAGCAATGATGCCCAGGGTGAAGCCGATCTTCTTGCGAAGGTCGGGCGTGCGGAAGATCCGCGCAATGGCGCTAAACAAAAAGGCCTCCAGATTTTTACGCAGATCGACCCGCACAGGTCGTCTTAAAGCGATCGAGCTTGTCGAATCACACCAAACGATTTACTCGTTGACGGATTCGACAAGCTCGATTGAGCGTCTACGGACTTACTTTACAGATCCACCCGCGGCGACAATTTTCTGCTCAGCTGAAGCAGAGACCTTGTCGACCGTCACGTTCAGCTTAACGGTAATTTCACCGGTTCCAAGAACCTTGACTTTTTCGTTGTCACGAACTGCACCCTTGGCGATCAGGCCGGCAATGGTGACATCGCCGCCGTTCGGGTAGAGCAGTTCGAGTTTTTCCAGGTTGACAACCTGGTACTCGACGCGGAACGGGTTCTTGAATCCACGCAGTTTCGGGGTGCGCATGTGCAGGGGCATCTGCCCACCCTCGAAGCCGACGCGCACGGTGTAGCGTGCCTTCGTGCCCTTGGTGCCTCGACCCGCGGTCTTACCCTTGGATCCTTCACCACGGCCAACGCGCTGGCGGGCCTTCTTCGCTCCGGGGGCCGGGCGAAGGTGGTGTACCTTCAGCACGTGCTCACGGGGCTCAGTGGGCTCTGCTGCAACAGCGGCCTTTTTGGGAGCTGCGGCCTTTTTGGGGGCAGCGGCCTTCTTCGTGGCGGGCTTGTCGGCACCAGGCTGGTCCACTACGCGGGTAGCTTCCTTCTCCTCAGCCATTAATCTATCTCCTCGACCTTTACGAGGTGAGCGACGGTGTTGACGTAGCCACGGTTCTGCGAGTTGTCCTCGCGGATCGTGACGGCGCCAATGCGTCGCAGACCCAGGCTGCGAAGAGTGTCGCGCTGGTTCTGCTTCTCACTAATTTTGGACTTGATCTGTGTGATCTTCAGCTGGGCCATCAGGCACCTGCCTTCGTGGTTGCGGCCGCTGCAGCTGCAGCAGCGTCGGCACGAAGAAAACGGGCCGGAGCCACGTCTTCATAGGCGAGGCCACGGCGAGCCGCAACCGCACGGGGCTCTTCGAGCTGGTGCAGGGCCTCGACCGTGGCGTGCACGATGTTGATGGTGTTCGACGAACCGAGCGACTTGCTCAGCACGTCGTGGATACCAGCGCATTCGAGTACGGCGCGCACCGGGCCACCGGCGATAACGCCGGTACCTGCTGCTGCCGGACGAAGCAGAACGACGCCGGCTGCGGCCTCACCCTGTACGGGGTGCGGGATGGTCAGGCCGACGCGAGGAACGCGGAAGAAGTTCTTCTTCGCCTCTTCGACGCCCTTGGAGATAGCGGTCGGGACCTCGCGGGCCTTACCGTATCCAACGCCGACCAGGCCGTTTCCGTCGCCGACGACGACGAGAGCGGTGAAGCTAAAGCGACGACCACCCTTGACGACCTTCGACACGCGGTTGATGGTGACGACGCGCTCCAGGAACTGGCTCTTGTCGGCATCGCGGCTTCCGCGGTCCTTGTTCGGATTGCGCTCACGTCCACCACGACGAGCCTCGCGGGGCTCGTTCTGCGGCGGGGTCGTGGAGGCAGCGGTTTCAACCGGCGCCTCGGCAACGGCAGCAACAGGTGCTGTGGTTTCGATCTTTTCAGTGCTCACAGGTTCAATCCACCCTCTCGAGCTCCCTCGGCGATGGCTGCGACGCGTCCTGCGTACTTGCTGCCACCACGGTCAAATACAACGGCTTCGATGCCGGCGGCTTTCGCACGCTCAGCAACAAGCTCACCGACCTTGCGGGCCTTGGCGGTCTTGTCACCATCGAAGGTGCGCAAATCCGTTTCGAGCGTGGATGCCGACGCAAGGGTGAAACCCTTGCTGTCGTCGACGACCTGCACGAATACGTGGCGAGCCGAACGCGTGACAACGAGGCGCGGGCGAAGCGCCGTTCCCTCAATCTTCTTGCGAAGACGTGTGTGTCGACGTCCGCGGGCTGCGGCCTTGCTCTTGCCTCTAGTTCCGAGTCCCATGGTTACTTACCGCTCTTTCCGGCCTTGCGGCGAACAATCTCGCCGGCGTAACGCACACCCTTGCCCTTATAGGGCTCTGGCTTGCGAATCTTACGGATGTTGGCGGCAACCTCGCCGACGGCCTGCTTGTCGATTCCGCTGACCGTGAGCTTGTTGACGCTCTCCACGGTCAGGACGATGCCGACGGGCGGCTCGACGACGACCGGGTGCGAGAAGCCGAGGGCGAACTCAACGGAGGTGCCCTTCTGCGCCGCGCGGTAACCGGTACCGACGATTTCAAGACCCTTGGAGTAACCAACAGTTACGCCGATGATCTGGTTGTTGATCAGGGTGCGGGTCAGACCGTGCAGCGAACGCGACTGGCGTTCGTCGTTCGGACGGGTGACGAGAACGTGACCGTCCTCGATCGACACCGAGATGGGGTTGGAAACGACGAGCGAGAGCTCGCCCTTCGGGCCCTTGACGGAGACGGCCTGGCCGTCAGCCACAACCGTGACCCCTGCGGGGATCGGGATGGGGAGTCTTCCAATACGTGACATTCTCAGTTACCACACGTAGGCGAGAACTTCTCCGCCTACGCCCTTCTTCTCAGCCTGGCGGTCGGTAAGCAGACCGCTGGAGGTGGACAGGATGGCAACGCCGAGGCCGCCGAGAACCGTGGGGATCTCGGTCGACTTTGCGTACACGCGAAGGCCGGGCTTGGAAACCCGCTTGATGCCTACGATGGAACGCTCACGGTTCGGACCGAACTTGAGGTCCAGCGTGAGGGTCTTGCCTACTGTTGCATCCTTGACGGTCCAGGCGGAGATGTAACCCTGAGCCTTGAGGATGTCAGCGATGTGCGCTTTCAATTTGCTATGCGGCATCGACACGGTGTCGTGGTACGCCGAGTTCGCGTTGCGCAGTCTGGTCAGCATGTCTGCGACCGGATCTGTCATTGTCATTTTGTGGTGCCTTTCTCGCCTGGTTTCGCCCATCCGTTACACGAATGACGACCTGTGGTGGTGAGGAAACCGATCGGTTGATCAGCTTCCGGGGTGAAAATCTGTGTGCGCCCGCGATTTTTCTACGAGCGAGTCCAACCGCGGTTGGGAGCCTGCAAGCGCAAGCTCCCAACTCTAGTTGAAAATGTTCCTGCGTAGTGAGGAACTACTTCTTGACGTCGTCCGACTTGAACGGGAAGCCGAGCGCCTTGAGCAGCGCGCGACCCTCATCATTGGTCTTCGCGGTCGTGACGACCGTGATGTCCATACCGCGTACGCGGTCGATGCGGTCCTGGTCGATCTCGTGGAACATGACCTGCTCGGTCAGGCCGAAGGTGTAGTTGCCCGCACCATCGAACTGCTTGTCGGACAGACCGCGGAAGTCACGGATACGAGGAAGGGCCAGGCTGAGCAGCCGGTCCAGGAACTCCCACATGCGGTCGCCACGAAGTGTGACGTGGGCGCCGATGGGCTGTCCCTCACGCAGTTTGAACTGCGCGATGGACTTGCGGGCCTTGGTGACCTGCGGCTTCTGGCCGGTGATCTTGGTGAGGTCAGAAACCGCACCGTCCATCACCTTGCCGTCGCGTGCTGCTTCGCCGACACCCATGTTGACAACGATCTTCGTCAGGGTGGGGATGCGGTGCACGTTGGTGAAGCCGAGTTCCTCGGAGAGCTTGGCACTGATCTCATCGCGGTACTTCTGCTTCAGACGCGGCAGGGCTTTGACGGGCTCGGTGCCCACAGCGCCTTCAACAACTGCGGTATCAGCCATTAGAGGTCCTTCCCTGACTTCTTGGCGTAACGAATGCGGACCGTCTTGGTGACGCCGTCCTTCGTTACCTCTTCCTGGCGGAAGCCGACGCGGGTCGGCTTCTTGGTCTCCGGATCGACGATCGCAACGTTGGACACGTGGATGGCGGCTTCGAAGGTCTCGATGCCACCCGTCTTGGTGCCGCGCTGGGTCTGGCCGACGCGAACGTGCTTGGTCACGAAGTTGATGCCCTCAACGAGGACACGGTTCTTCTCGACGTCGACGGAGATGATCTTGCCCTGCTTGCCACGGTCTCCGCCGCGAGCCTGGCTGCGGCCGCTGATGACCTGAACGAGGTCACCCTTTTTGATTCTGGCCATGATTAAATAACCTCCGGTGCCAGCGAGATGATCTTCATGAACTTCTTGTCGCGAAGCTCGCGACCGACCGGTCCGAAGATTCGGGTGCCGCGGGGGTCACCGTCTGCCTTCAAGATCACTGCAGCGTTCTCATCGAACTTGATGTAGGAACCGTCTGAACGACGGGTCTCTTTCTTGGTACGAACGATGACAGCTTTGACGATGTCACCCTTCTTGACGTTTCCGCCCGGAATGGCGTCCTTGACCGTGGCGACGATGACGTCGCCGAGGCCCGCGTAGCGGCGGCCGGAGCCACCGAGAACGCGGATGGTCAGGAGTTCCTTGGCGCCGCTGTTATCAGCGACCCTGACTCGTGATTCTTGCTGAAGCATTTCTTATCTCCCTATGGACAAGTAAGCGCGAGGCTTACTTGGCCTTCTCAAGGATCTCGACCAGGCGCCAGCGCTTGGAAGCGCTGAGCGGCCGAGTCTCGCTGATCAGGACGAGGTCGCCAATGCCGGCTGCGTTCAGCTCATCGTGCGCCTTCAGCTTGGACGTACGGCGGATGACCTTGCCGTACAGCGGGTGCTTCACGCGGTCTTCGACCACAACAATGATGGTCTTATCCATCTTGTCGCTGGTCACATAACCACGCAGAGTCTTGCGGTAACCGCGTACGAGCTCGGTGGCTTCGCCCGCGACGACCGTTTCGTCAGTCTTCGCCATGACTAGGCCTCCTTCGTCTCGACGGTCTCAGCTGCAGCGTCGTCGGTGGACTCCACTACGGCCTTGGCCTTCTTGGTCTTCTTTTCGGCCTTCTCAGCCTTGGCCGGAGCCGGGGCTGCAACCGGGGTGGCACGAATGCCCAGCTCGCGCTCACGGAGAACCGTGTAGATGCGAGCGATGTCGCGCTTGACCGCACGGAGGCGGCCGTGGCTCTCAAGCTGACCGGTGGCCGACTGAAAGCGCAGGTTGAACAGCTCTTCCTTGGCCTTCTTCAGCTCTTCGAACAGCTTTTCATTGTCAAAAGTGTCGAGCTCGACTGGGGCGAGCTCCTTGGTTCCGATCGCCATTATGCGTCGCCCTCCTCGCGCTTGATGATGCGTGCCTTGAGGGGCAGCTTGTGAATAGCGCGGGTCAGCGCCTCTTTCGCAACGGCGTCGGTGACACCGCTGAGCTCGAACAGAACGCGACCCGGCTTGACGTTGGCAACCCACCACTCGACCGAACCCTTACCGGAACCCATGCGGGTTTCGGCCGGCTTCTTGGTCAGCGGGCGGTCGGGGTAGATGTTAATCCACACCTTTCCGCCACGCTTAATGTGACGCGTCATGGCGATACGAGCGGACTCGATCTGACGGTTGGTCACATAAGCGGGGGTCATCGCCTGAATACCGTACTCACCGAAGGACACCGTGGTGCCACCGGTAGCGTGACCGGTACGACCCGGGTGGTGCTGCTTACGGTGCTTGACTCTACGTGGAATCAACATTATTTAGCCTCCGCGACTGCTGCGACCGGAGCCGCTGCCGCTGCAACCGGGGCATCTGCCCGCGGTGCACGGCGTGGTCGATCGTCACGACGCTCGGGGCGGGACGACTTAGCGTTGGCCTGCTCGCGAGCGAGTTCCTTGTTGGTGATGTCGCCCTTGTAGATCCAGACCTTCACGCCGATACGGCCGAAGGTGGTCTTGGCTTCGTAGAAGCCGTAGTCGATGTTCGCGCGAAGGGTGTGCAGTGGCACGCGGCCTTCGCGGTAGAACTCGCTGCGGCTCATTTCGGCGCCACCCAGACGACCGGAGACCTGGATGCGAACACCCTTCGCTCCGGCGCGCTGTGCACCCTGCAGGCCCTTACGCATCGCGCGGCGGAAAGCCACACGAGCGGAGAGCTGCTCGGCAATACCCTGCGCGACGAGCTGGGCATCCTGCTCGGGGTTCTTGACCTCGAGGATGTTCAGCTGGATCTGCTTGGCGGTGAGCTTCTCAAGGTCAGAGCGGATGCGCTCTGCCTCGGCGCCGCGACGACCAATCACAATGCCCGGACGGGCGGTGTGAATGTCAACGCGAACGCGGTCACGGGTGCGCTCGATCTCGATGCGGCTGACGCCGGCGCGGTCGAGGCTGGTGCTCAGCAGGCGACGGATCTTGACGTCTTCTGCAACAAAATCAGCGTAACGCTGACCCGGCTTGGTCGAGTCAGAGAACCAACGCGACACGTGATCGGTGGTGATTCCCAGACGGAAGCCATAGGGATTTACTTTCTGACCCATTACTTCGTACCCTCCTCAGGAGTGGTGAGCACAACCGTGATGTGGCTGGTGCGCTTCTTGATTTCGAAAGCGCGACCCTGGGCACGAGCCTGGAAACGCTTGAGGGTCGTACCCTCATCAACGAATGCCCGGCTAATGAACAGGTCCTGCTCGTCCAGATATGTGTTGGCTGCATCTGCCTTGACCCGGGCGTTGGCGATGGCCGAAGCCACCAGCTTGTACACGGGATCGCTTGCGCCCTGGGGCGCAAACTTCAGAATTCCCAGCGCTTCCTGCGCCTGCTTGCCGCGGATCATGTTGACAACGCGACGAGCCTTCTGGGGGGTAACGCGGATGTGACGCACGCGTGCGATCGACTCCACCATTTCTTCTCCTCCTTCACGTCCCCGCGTTAGCGGCGACGGCCCTTCTTGTCGTCCTTCACGTGTCCACGGAAGGTGCGGGTAGGCGCAAACTCGCCGAGCTTGTGACCGACCATGCTCTCGGTGACGAACACCGGGATGTGCTTGCGGCCGTCGTGCACTGCGATGGTGTGTCCGAGCATGTCGGGGATGATCATCGAGCGGCGCGACCAGGTCTTGATTACGTTCTTGCTCTTGGCTTCGTTCGCCGTGAACACCTTGCGAAGCAGGTGGTCGTCAACGAAAGGGCCCTTCTTAAGACTTCTTGGCATCGTCTACTCCTACTTACGCTTCTTGCCGACGGTACGGCGACGAACGATGAGCTTGTCGCTTTCCTTATTCGGGTGGCGGGTGCGCCCTTCCTTCTGGCCCCAGGGGCTGACGGGGTGACGTCCACCGGACGTCTTACCCTCACCACCACCGTGCGGGTGATCGACCGGGTTCATGGCAACACCACGAACGGTCGGGCGAACGCCTTTCCAGCGCATACGTCCGGCCTTGCCCCAGTTGATGTTCGACTGCTCGGCGTTACCGACCTCGCCGATCGTCGCGCGGCAGCGAGCATCCACGTTGCGGATTTCACCAGACGGCAGACGAAGCTGGGCGTAGACGCCCTCCTTCGCAACGAGGCGAACCGACGAACCGGCGGAGCGGGCCATCTTGGCGCCACCACCCGGACGCAGCTCGATCGCGTGAATGATGGTACCGGTGGGGATGTTCTTCAACGGCAGGTTGTTACCGGGCTTGATGTCAGCCCCGGCTCCCGACTCGATGATGTCGCCCTGGCTCAGCTTGTTCGGCGCGATGATGTAACGCTTCGTGCCGTCGATGAAGTGCAAGAGCGCGATGCGCGCCGTGCGGTTCGGGTCGTATTCAATTTCAGCGACGCGGGCGTTGACGCCGTCCTTGTCGTTGCGCTTGAAGTCGATCACACGGTACTGGCGCTTGTGGCCACCACCGATGTGACGGGTCGTGATGCGGCCCTGGTTGTTACGTCCACCGGTCTTGGAGAGCGGGCGCAGAAGCGACTTCTCCGGGGTGGAACGCGTGATTTCCGCGAAGTCGGCAACGGATGATCCGCGTCGACCCGGGGTCGTGGGCTTGTACTTACGAATAGCCATTAGTTATCCCTCTGCCTGTCGCTTAGCCGACGGCCGTGAAGATGTCGATGGAGCCAGACTTGAGCGTGACAATGGCACGCTTGGTGTCCTTGCGCTTGCCCATGCCGAACTTGGTGCGGCGCGTCTTGCCCACACGATTCAGGGTGTTGATCGAAGCGACCTGCACCTTGAAGATCGATTCGATCGCGAGCTTGATCTCCGTCTTGTTCGAACGGGGGTCAACGATGAAGGTGTACTTGCCCTCGTCAATCAGGCCGTAGCTCTTCTCAGAGACAACCGGAGAGATGATGATGTCGCGGGGGTCCTTGTTGGTCGCGATAGTCATTATGCGGCCACCTCTTCCTTCTTGGTCTTGCTCTCCACGAACGCGTTGAACGCGCCGGTGGTGAAGACGATGTCATCGCTGACGAGCACGTCGTAGGCGTTGAGCTGATCCCACGAGAGGATGTGCACCGTCGGGATGTTGCGAATGCTGCGCAACGTGGTCTCGTCGGTACGCTCGAGAACGACCAGCACGTGCTTGCTCGTGGCGATCTGCGTGAGCAGCTCCAGGGCAACCTTCGTGTTGGGGGTCTCCGCCGTGAACAGTGCCTCGACGATGTGCAGGCGGCCACCGCGGGCGCGGTCGCTCAGTGCACCCTTGAGGGCTGCGGCGATCATCTTTTTCGGGGTGCGCTGGTCGTAGCTGCGCGGGGTCGGTCCGTGGACGATTCCACCACCGGTCATCTGGGGAGCGCGAATCGAGCCCTGACGAGCGCGACCGGTTCCTTTCTGCTTGAACGGCTTGCGGCCGGCACCGGAAACTTCTCCACGGCGCTTGACCTTGCTCGTTCCCTGGCGTGCGGCAGCGAGCTGCGCGACAACGACCTGGTGGATGAGGGGAATGTTGGCGGGAACGTCGAAGAGCTCGTCGGGAAGCTCGGCAGAGCCTGCCTTCTTGCCCTTGGCGTCAATGATGTCGAGTGCTGTAGCCATTATGACTAGGCTCCCTTCACTGCGTTGCGAACGAATACGAGGCGGCCACGAGCACCGGGAACGGCACCCTTGACGAGCATGAGGCCCTTGTCGGCGTCAATAGCGTGCACCTTGAGGTTCAGCACGGTAACGCGCTCGCCACCCATACGACCGGCCATGCGCATGCCCTTGAAGACACGGCTCGGGGTCGAGGAAGCACCGATGGAACCGGGCTTGCGGTGGTTGCGGTGCGAACCGTGAGAGGAGGAGACGCCCTTGAAGTTGTGACGCTTCATAACACCGGCGAAACCCTTACCCTTGCTGGTGCCCATGACATCAACCTTGGTGCCGGCAGCGAAGACACCGTCAACGGTGAGCTCCTGGCCCAGGTTGTAGTCAGCGGCATCCGCGGTGCGGAGCTCGGTGATGTGGCGACGCGGCGTGACGCCAGCCTTGTCGAAGTGACCGGCAAGGGGCTTGTTGACCTTGCGCGGGTCGATGGGACCAGCGGCGATCTGAACGCCGTTGTAGCCGTCGACGGCCTTGGTGCGAATCTGCGTGACAACGTTCGGCGCGATCTCGATGACGGTAACGGGAACAAGCTTGTTGTTCTCGTCCCACACCTGGGTCATGCCGAGCTTCTTGCCGAGGAGACCCTTGGTGGTCTTGGTATCGGAGTAAGACATCGCGGGCCCTAGAGCTTGATCTCGATGTTGACGTCGGCCGGAAGGTCGAGGCGCATGAGCGAGTCGACAGCCTTCGGGGTCGGGTCAATGATGTCGATCAGACGCTTGTGGGTGCGCATTTCAAAGTGCTCCCGGCTGTCCTTGTACTTGTGAGGGGAACGGATGACACACACCACGTTCTTCTCGGTCGGAAGCGGCACCGGGCCGACGACTGTAGCGCCCGCACGGGTCACTGTGTCGACGATCTTGCGCGCCGAAATGTCGATGACCTCGTGGTCATACGACTTAAGTCGAATGCGGATCTTTTGTCCCGCCATGTCGAACTCTCTCTCTGTCGAGGCGTCTTACAGACAACGGCACGATTTGCCGAGGTTGCATTGGACGCCGTAGTAGCACTGCTGCTATTAGCACCACTGTTCATATGTCAATTTCGATTTCGCGCCGAATAACCGACGCTCATCGTCAACGTCGACTCCCGGAAGCAGACTCTGGGGGACGGCACGGTTTTACCCACGCCGACCAGATCGTTGATTTATGCTGCGCTCTGCTCCCCGCGGCCTAGCCTGCAATCAGCACTTCTCGACAAGTGTTCTTCGAAAGAGTGTGACGCGACTATGCACTGCCTGGCAGTGATTTCGGCGACGCGTAGCGCACGCCGAAAGTGTTGAACTAGAAGAGTCTGCCACACAGTTGCCATTACATGCAACCCGGGCGTGTCGCGCTCGGCGTGTCGCACGATATACGAGCGGATGCCTGCGGCCGGCCCGCCGCGGGCATCCGCTTTCGTACGATTGTCGCGGCTAGCCCTGGGTGATCCCGGCGGCCACGCGTGGGCTCTGGTCTGGGCAGCTCTTCACGGTGGATTCGGTGAGCACGCGCTGGGCCATAATCTGGCGGGATTGGTCTGACAAACCGGTGGTCGGGTATTCGGCGAGCACCTTGGTGATGATCTCGGGAATGCTGAGGGTGGCGTATTCCTTCAGGCTGTCGCAGACCAACACGCTGTAGACGCTGACGGTGCTGGCCACGATGTTGTCGAGAATCTGCTGCTCGGTCTGCGCGGTGGGCGACGGGGTCGGTGTGGTGATCGCGGTCGGGATCGGGGTCGGCGTCACCTCGGTGACAGCAGATTGGGCAGCGGGAGCGGATCCGGCCAGGCGCGGCACGATCACCACGGCGAGGATACCAATCACAACGACGGCGATCAGCATCAGGATGCGCATTTCCAGTTTCGATATCTGCATGCGCAGACCATAACCGGATATCGCGATTCGCGCCCCGGGTAAGCGAGCAATCGTCATCCGCTTGAAATGTGCGGCAACGTACGCAGGGTGCAAAAAAGGGGGCCGGGCCCGAGGGCCCGACCCCCTTTTCAGAGATCGAAGTAGAAGAAGACTACTTGATGATCTTGGTCACCGTGCCGGCGCCGACGGTGCGGCCACCTTCACGGATAGCGAAGCCGAGGCCCTCTTCCATGGCGATCGGCTGAATCAGCGCGACAGTCAGGTCGGTGGTGTCGCCAGGCATGACCATCTCGGTGCCCTCGGGCAGCGTGATGACGCCGGTGACGTCCGTAGTGCGGAAGTAGAACTGCGGGCGGTAGTTCGCGTAGAACGGGTTGTGACGGCCACCCTCGTTCTTGCTGAGGATGTACGCGGTGCCCTCGAAGTCGGTGTGCGGCGTAACCGAACCCGGCTTGACGACGACCTGGCCGCGCTCAACGTCTTCGCGCTTGGTGCCACGAAGAAGAAGTCCACAGTTCTCGCCGGCCCAAGCCTCGTCGAGCTGCTTGTGGAACATCTCAATACCGGTAACCGTGGTCTTCTGCGTCGGGCGGATGCCGACGATCTCGATCTCGGAGTTGATCTTGAGGGTTCCACGCTCGGCGCGGCCCGTAACAACGGTGCCACGGCCGGTGATCGTGAAGACGTCCTCGATCGGCATCAAGAACGGCTTGTCCTTGTCGCGAATCGGGTCAGGAATGAACTCGTCAACGGCCTTCATGAGCTCAAGGATGTTGGCGGTCCACTTCTCGTCGCCCTCAAGCGCCTTGAGTGCGGAAACCGCAACGACGGGGGCGTTGTCGCCATCGAAGCCCTGGCTGGAGAGAAGTTCACGAACTTCGAGCTCGACGAGCTCCATGATCTCTTCGTCATCAACCATGTCGGCCTTGTTCAACGCGACGAGCAGGGTCGGAACGCCGACCTGCTTGGCGAGAAGAACGTGCTCACGGGTCTGAGCCATCGGGCCGTCAGTAGCGGCAACCACGAGGATTGCGCCGTCCATCTGAGCAGCACCGGTGATCATGTTCTTGATGTAGTCAGCGTGGCCCGGAGCATCGACGTGCGCATAGTGACGCTTGTCGGTCTCGTACTCAACATGCGAAATGTTGATCGTAATGCCGCGCTGGCGTTCTTCCGGAGCCGAGTCAATCGACGCGAAGTCGCGCTGAACGTTGATCTTGGACGGGAACTTATCGGCAAGAACCTTGGAGATCGCTGCAGTCAGCGTGGTCTTTCCGTGGTCAACGTGACCGATCGTTCCGATGTTTACGTGCGGCTTTGTCCGCTCGAACTTGGCCTTGGCCACTGTGGGTCCTCCTCAGGACTCGCGTGCAAATTCACGGCCGCCGTTATGAGCGGCCGGTATGCGCTGGATGTGTCTACTTATGTTACTCGGGCCAGGTGGCCTAAGCGATTTCGGGCCCGAAGGCCACCTTAGGGGTTATTCGCCCTTGTTTTTGTTGATGATCTCGTCGGCAACAGCCTTCGGGACCTCCGCATAGCTCTCGAACGTCATCGAGTACACCGCACGGCCTGAGGTCTTCGACCGCAGGTCACCGATGTAGCCGAACATTTCCGACAGTGGAACGTGAGCGCGAATTACCTTCACGCCCTGCGCATCCTCCATGGTCTGGATCTGCCCACGACGCGAGTTGAGGTCTCCGATTACGTCACCCATGTATTCCTCAGGGGTACGAACTTCGACCGCCATCAGCGGCTCGAGCAGAACGGGGTTCGCCTTACGAACGGCTTCCTTGAAGCCCATCGAGCCGGCAATCTTGAAGGCCATCTCCGAAGAGTCGACGTCGTGCGCAGCGCCGTCAAGCAGGCTGGCTCGAACGCCCACCATCGGGTAGCCGGCCAGGATGCCTACGCGGAGCGCATCCTGAATTCCAGCATCCACCGAGGGGATGTACTCGCGCGGGATACGGCCACCGGTGACCTTGTTGAGGAACTCGTACGACTTCTCAGCAGTGATTTCCATCGGCTCGATCGCGATCTGAATCTTCGCGAACTGGCCGGATCCACCGGTCTGCTTCTTGTGCGTGTAGTCGTGACGCTCAACGGCCTTGCGGATCGTTTCGCGGTAGGCCACCTGGGGCTTGCCGACGTTCGCCTCAACGTTGAATTCACGCTTCATGCGGTCGACCAGGATGTCCAGGTGAAGTTCACCCATTCCCTTGATTACCGTCTGGCCAGTTTCCTGGTTCTGCTCGGTACGGAACGTGGGGTCTTCTTCGGCGAGCTTCTGAATGGCAAGGCCCAGCTTTTCCTGGTCCTGCTTGGTCTTGGGCTCGATGGCGACCTCGATAACCGGGTCAGGGAATGTCATGGACTCGAGTACGACCTGGTTGTTCGGGTCGCACAGGGTGTCGCCCGTGGTGGTGTCCTTGAGGCCGATGACCGCGTAGATGTGACCGGCGGTCACGAAGGCCACCGGGTTCTCCTTGTTGGCGTGCATCTGGAAGATCTTGCCGATGCGCTCTTTCTTGCCCTTGGTCGAGTTGATGACCTGGGCTCCGGAGTCGAGACGGCCCGAGTACACGCGCACGTAGGTGAGGCGACCGAAGAACGGGTGCACCGCAACCTTGAACGCGAGAGCCGTGAACGGCTCCTCGGCGTCGGGGTGACGCATGATGATCTTTTCTTCGTCGCGAACGTCGTGCGCCTCAATGGCTGCCACGTCGAGCGGAGTCGGAAGGTAGTCAACGACAGCGTCGAGCATCGGCTGAACGCCACGGTTCTTGAACGCAGAACCACAGAGAACCGGGTAGATCTCACTGTTGATGGTGAGCTTGCGGATGGCGCCCTTGATCTCGGCAACGCTCAGCTCTTCACCGGCGAAGTAGCGCTCCATGAGGTCGTCGTCGGTTTCGGCGACGGTCTCGAGCAGGAGCTTGCGGTACTCGGCAGCCTTCTCGACGAGGTCAGCGGGGATCTCTTCGATGGCGTACTTCGCACCCATCTCCACGTCACCCTTGGAGTCGCCGCGCCAGGTCAGCGCACGCATCTGAACGAGGTCAACGACACCCTCGAATTCAGACTCTGCACCGATCGGCAGCTGGATGACCAGCGGCTTCGCGCCGAGGCGCTTGATGATGGTGTCGACCGTGAAGTAGAAGTCGGCGCCGAGCTTGTCCATCTTGTTGACGAAGCAAATGCGGGGCACGTCGTACTTGTCAGCCTGACGCCACACGGTTTCGGACTGGGGCTCAACGCCCTCCTTGCCGTCGAACACGGCAACGGCACCGTCGAGGACGCGGAGCGAACGCTCCACCTCCACGGTGAAGTCCACGTGTCCGGGGGTGTCGATGATGTTGATCTGGTTGTTGTCCCAGAAACACGTCGTCGCAGCGGAGGTGATCGTGATGCCACGTTCCTGCTCCTGCGCCATCCAGTCCATCGTCGAGGCGCCGTCGTGGGTCTCGCCGATCTTGTGGTTGACACCCGTGTAGAACAGGATGCGCTCAGTCGTGGTGGTCTTGCCAGCATCAATGTGAGCCATGATGCCGATATTGCGGACCTTACTCAGGTCGGTGAGCACGTCAAGTGCCACGGGGGTCCTCCGGAAGGGTAGGGGTGGGGAGTGCGGAACAGGGCCGTAAGCATCCGCTTACCAGTGAGCAGGCGCGCGCAAAACGTGCACGCGCCTGCTTGGTGATCAGGAAAGCTCGATGGATCTAACTACCAGCGGTAGTGAGCGAAGGCCTTGTTCGCTTCAGCCATCTTGTGAGTGTCTTCACGACGCTTGACAGCGGCACCGAGGCCGTTGCTCGCGTCGAGGATCTCGTTGGTGAGACGCTCGGTCATGGTCTTCTCGCGACGGGCCTTGGCGTAGCTGGTCAACCAGCGAAGGGCCAGGGTGTTGGCGCGGTGCGGCTTGACTTCAACCGGAACCTGATATGTGGAACCACCGACGCGGCGCGAACGCACCTCGAGGGTCGGACGCACGTTGTCGAGTGCCTTCTTCAAGGTGACGACGGCATCGAGCTCGTTCTTGGCGGAGACTCCGGCGAGGGCATCGTAAACGATGCGCTCGGCGAGGCCCTTTTTGCCATCGAGAAGGATCTTGTTGACGAGCTGGCTGACGATGGGTGCACCGTAAACCGGGTCGGCAATGACAGGGCGCTTGGGAGCGGGTCCTTTACGGGGCATTACTTCTTCTCCATCTTTGCGCCGTAGCGGCTACGTGCCTGCTTGCGGTTCTTGACGGCCTGGGTGTCCAGTGCGCCGCGAATGATTTTGTAACGCACACCGGGGAGGTCCTTAACACGGCCTCCGCGCACGAGCACCATGGAGTGCTCCTGCAGGTTGTGGCCCTCGCCGGGAATGTAGGCGGTGACCTCGGTGCCGTTGGAGAGCTTGACGCGGGCGACCTTGCGCAGAGCCGAGTTCGGCTTCTTCGGGGTGGTCGTGTAAACGCGGGTGCAAACGCCGCGCTGCTGCGGATTGGACTTCAGGGCGGGAGCCTTGGTCTTGGTGACCTTGGGGCTACGGCCCTTCCTGACCAACTGCTGAATGGTGGGCACTAATTACTCCTTGTTATTGCTGCACGGTGACAGCTTTGTGATGGTTAGCATTCGACCTTCGTCTTTCGACTGAGGTCGAGTTCATCTGGACCCGCTTGAACTCACACGATTGCTCGTGGGAGTTTTGGTGGGTATGCCGTGGGGGCAAGGTCGAAGACCCGCCCTACATGTGTGGAATCTCGGCCTGTGCTCTCAAGAGGGCATAATTCAGGCGCACGACAAAGCGCACACCGGATAATTCTAGCCCGGCGGTGCCTGCCCGGTCAAATGGGTTGCGCCCCGCGACACCGGTGCCGACCGGCGTGCCCTTCGCCCCGTTCTCGTCTGCGCGCCCGGTTCTCGTCTGCGCGCCCCGGTTCTCGTCTGCGCGCCCCGGCCTTTCGGACGGGGCCCGGCCTTTCGGACGGGGCCCGGGCCCCGTCCCTGGGCCCAGTTTATAAACTGGGCCCATGTTCATAGGGTGGGCCCGGTGGCTTCAGCAGTCGACGCACCGCCCGTTCACGTGCACGGGGCCCGGGCCCCGTCCCTGGGCCCGGTTTATAGACTGGGCCCATGTTCATAGGGTGGGCCCGGTCGAGAACAGAGTGGATGCCGCAGCTCGGCTAGGGATTGCGCGGCCAGAGCGGGGAGTCCAGGGTGCTCTCAAGGTCGGCGAGCAGGGCCTGCACCTGCGGCTCGACGAACTGCGCGATCGCCGCGAGCAGCCGCGGCCGCTCGCGCGTGAGCTGGGCACACACTCGAATCCCGACCTGGGTAGCGAAGTCGTCGGCGAGCTGCATTTCGGCCTTCAGGATGGCCTTCTCCTCGGGGCTGAGTGGCGGAAGCGGCTCGGCGGGTGCGAGTGGCTCGTTAACATCGGGCTTCACGGAGCGTCGGGGGGCTGGCTGCGGTTCGGGGGGCTGCTGGTCGGCGAGCTCGCTGAAGGTGAAGAGGTAGGGGGCATCCGCTGCCGGTTGGGGGTCTAGGTCGAGACCGCGAAACTCCGGGTCGAGCCCCTCGGCGGGCCGATAGGCCTGGGCGGATTCGCGCCGCTCACTCAGGTTGAGCTCGTGCGCGAGCATGGGCAGGTTTAGTTCGGTGTATTCGTCGACCGAGGCGTCGATCACAATCTTCATGCGCATCGACAGCGCATGCTGCACAACATGGGGCACGTCGACGGCCAGTCCGGCCGAGGCAATGATCGGCGATCCGAAGCACTGACGGCAGAGGCGGGACCGACCGCGGTGCGTCGCGGGGCGCCACCGGGTGATCCAACGCAGCCAGTTCTCAACCTCGTGGTTGACGCGCGACTCGATGGACCTATCCATAGTGCATAAGGGTACTCGTACGCGGTCACGCGTGGGATGGCAACGACGCGCGGGCTAGTTGTCGTCGTTCTTTTGCCAGGGCCATTCAGGAGCGCCCGAGCCTGACGGTTTGGCGAGCAGCACGACGAAGAACAGGAACGCGATCAGCCAGCCGCTCACCGCCACGGCGATTGCGAACGGACTCATCATCTCCCCGCCGATGAAGACGACCGAGCGAAAGAGTTCGCCGGCGCCGAGGCTGTAAAACACTCCCCCGGAGACGCAGTAGCCCAGATAGGCGGCAACCCCGGCCAGGAAGATCGGCAGCGGCGGAACCTGCCTGAGGCGCTCGGGCGAACGCAGCACCGCGCTGAGCATGACCCAGACCAGTGCGAGGACCGCCGTGGTGACCATAATGGGGCCAAGGAGGGCGCCGGCATCCGTCTCGTTGATGACATCGCGATTGAGCAGCAGGCTGAGCACCCCGAACGCCGCCACGATGAGGGCCACGTACAGGGCCACCGAGAAGGCCGCCATGGTGACCGCGTACTTTCGGTATTCCCGCATGGCTCCAGCGTAGGCCAGCGCGGGGCAGCGCGGATGCTCCGGCCCGGCCTGACCGACGCCGCTGACGTCGGCGTCGGTTGGCGGGCCCGGGGACGGGGCCCAGGCCCCGTCCCCGTCCCCGGGCCCAGGTTCTATCATGGGCCCGCGTTCCGGGCCCGGGCCCCGTCCGAAAAAAAGACGGACGGGAGACGAAAACCACGAAGCCCCGACTGCCGAGGCAGCCGGGGCTTACGAGTGAAACCGGGTATTACGGGCGCAAGACCTCTTAGGGGCGGGTGAGGTGCGGGCCGTCGGCGAGCAGGCGCTCGTACTCGGTGCGCGCCTCGAGGTTCTTAGCAGTGACGCGGCGTCCGCGGCGGGCGATCCAGGCTCCGGCCCAGATCGGTACCTCCCGGGCGATGAGCCCGGCGGCGATCGCCCCGGGGTTCAGCCACAGGGTGCTGACGATGCGGCTGAGTTCGCCCGGGCTGAGTCCGTCGGACCGGCCGTCGAGGACGAGGCCGAGCATGGCCGCGCCGATGTAGGACAAGTAGACGACGACGGCGACGAGGAATCCGAACAGTACGTAGGCCCACCAACCGCCCCGGTTGACCAGGGCGATCAGGGCGCTGTAGGCCAGAAAGAAGAAGATGACCGGAATGTAGAACACCGGCAGCGCGGCGAACTCGGTGAACCCGTTGACGGTGTCAGCTACGGTCGTGCTCGTCACACCGATGATGATGAACGCCGCAACAGCGTAGAGCACCGCAAAGACGACCGTGGCGAGCAGCGCGATCAGAATGCCGCCGCCCCGGTTGCTGCGGTCCTTTGGCTTGGTGGGCGCCTGCACATAAATGGGCGACTGGGCTGACGGGGTGTAGGCCGGGGTGGTCTCCACCGGCACGTCAGGGGTGTACGCGCCGGATGCAGCGTCAGCGGCAGCCGTGGTCTCCACGACGCGCGCCTCCGGCACAATCTGTACGACCGGCTCCGAGTCGAAAGCCGTGCTCGTGGCAGGAACCGTCTCGGCCGGAGCATAGGAATCGGCGTAGTCATCGGCGAGGCTCGGCGCGTCGGCATCAGCAGGCGCAACCGGGGCGGCCGTCGACATGGGCGCGAGGTTGCGGGCCGCTTCCGAGGCGGTCGCGGCATCCGCGCGCTCAGCCGCGCTCAGGTTGGCGTTGATGGCGTCATAGTCGATGACGATGGGCTCCGGCACAACCGGCGCGGACGGCGCGGCGTGCTCGCCCTGACCGCTGGAACCGTGCTCGGCCGGGCTCAAATCGGGCGCTGCGGCAGCATCCGTTTCAGGGTTCTTCTTGCCGTCGGTGGGCGTGTTGTCGCTCATGCTGCACTCCTCGTGGCCTTCGCCGTGACTGACTTCTACTGTACCAAGGGCGCAGCAAATGCCCTGAAGACTCGGCGCGCCGCCGCATTATCCAGCGGATGCCGGCGCCGCTGCCACGAGCGAATACACCAGCCCGGAGACGGTCGCGTTCACCAGGCCAGGCAGCCCGGGCGCTGCAACGGAGTCGAGGCCACTGACCAGGAACAATCGGCTTCCGGATTGCAGACGGGAGACGAAGTCGAGCACCTCGGCATAGCTGCCCGTCACGGTGACCTGCAGCGGGAAGGCAGCAAAGTTGGCCGCGGTGACCGCTGTCGTGACCGCCGGCGTCGCTACAACCGCAGTTGGAACCGCCGCTGGAACCGCCGCAGCCTCAATTGGCACCTCCGCCGGAAGGACCGACGAGTACGCCACCGCCTCGGTCACGGTCATTCCGGTCAGGGTGAGGCCGGCGGCAAAGGCCTCGGCGTCGAGCTGGTCGACCAGGGCCGGCATCGCCGAGCCGCTCGGCACTGACTCGGCGAGGGCATCCGCTGTCGTGGTGAGAGCGTCGAGGTTCGCGAAGTCGTGCTTGAGGCGGCCGAGCAGGGCGACGTGCCCCTCATTCGTCGCCTGCACGGCGATGCGACTCGCGTTGGCCGCGTTCATGGTCTCGAGCTGCGGCTGAATTCCAAGCAGAACGCCGAGCACGACAATGACACTCGTCACTAGCGCCGAGCCGATGAGCCAGAGTTTGTTGTGATTCATGGCTGCTTCTCTTCCGTCGGGTCGAAACGATGCGCGAAGGCTAGGTCGTTGACGTGCATGGTGATGGTGACCGTGTAGATGCCGGTGGTCTGGTCGAGCGCAACCGAGCCGGGCAGTGCGTCGGCGAAGCCGTCGAGGGTGCCGAGCGCGCTCAGCCAGGCCGGAATATCCGGCAACACGGTGCTCGTGGCGGTAAACGACACCGTCGCCACCCGCAAGCCCTGTAACGGCGCGGTCGCCTGGGTGTACGCCGCGAGCGGTGTAGCCGAGTCGACCTGCACGGAGCTGATGGCCACGCTGCGCGGAAGGGTGCCCTGCACGGCTCCCAGATACACCTTCCAGTCGATCTCGGTGGAGGCCCCCACACGCTGCGCCGCCTCGGTGAGTGTGACCTGGTTTTGCAGGGCCCGCACGGCAAAGTACTGGCCCTGCTCGGTCAGCAGTGTCGCCGTGCGCGCCTGCTCGCTGGCCAGGTCGGCCTGCGCCGTCAGCGAGAGCGCCGTCACCGAGCCCACGAGCAGGCCGACGACCACGGCCACCCCGCCGACGCCGAGGCTGAGGCGTCGTCGTTGCTGCTGGTCGCGCCGCTCCGCGCGCACCTCGGGCGGCAGCAGGTCGAGCCGCTGGTCGCCGCCGATGACGAGCGCGTCTACCTTCGCGCGGCGGCTCATGCGGCACGCCCGAGCGCAAGTCCGAGGGCCACGGTGTAGGCGGCGCTGCCGAGACGCAGCCCCTCAGCGTCAATAGTGGATGCCAGCCCCACCGTCGACAACGGATCTCCCGTGGACACCCCCAACCGGGTAAGTTTCGACACGGCCTCCGGGAGCCCCGGCAGTTGGGCTCCCCCACCGCTGAGCACGATCGCGGACACCGGATCGCTCGGCCGGGTGCTCGCGTAATAGCTGAGGGTGTTGACCACACTGCCGAGTTGGTCGTTCATGACCTCGGCGATGATGTGGGCACCGGCCGCGTCGATCGGGCCCGATCCGCCGGCGATGACCCCGTCGAAGGGGACGTCGTTGCGTGCAGCGCCGGAGGCGGCGGTCGCGGCCAGCAGGCCGACGCGACGCTTGATCAGGTCAGCGGTGGCGGCATCCGTTTTCAAGCCGGCGGCGAGCGCCTGGGTGACGTCGTCGCCACCGGTGGGGATGATGCGCACGAACTGCGGCACGCCCTGCCGGGTGATGACCACGCTCGTGGTGGTGGCGCCAAGGTCGATCACGGCGACGACGCCGTCGAGACCAGGGCGGGTGACCAACAGTCGACTGACCGCGAACGGAATCAGGTCGACGTCGATCGTGGTGAGGCCGGCCAGACGGGCCGCCGACACGTTGGCAAGGACCGCGGCCTTGACCGCCGCGATGAGCAGCCCGTTCACCGTTGGCCCGTGCTCGGTGGTGGATTCGGAGATGGGGTAGAAATCGAGCAGGGCGTCGGCGACGGGAACAGGGAGAAGATCCTGCACCTCAAACGGAAGCGACTGGCGAATGCGGGCCAGCGACATTTTGGGCACGCTCAGGTCGCGGGCGAGCACCCTCTGGCTGCCCATTCCCAGCACGACCTGGCGAGAACGAAACCCGCCACTCGACCACAGCGCTTTGAGCGCGGCCGCGACGGTGTGCGGCTCGAGCACCTCGCCGCCGCTGACGGCCCCAGGAGGCAGCGGCACCTCGTGGTAGCGCAGCACGGTGGGCCTGGTCTTGCCGGGGTTTCGAACCTCCACTGCGCGCAGATGCGCGGTACCGATATCTATTCCTACAACGCTCTGGGCCACGAGATGTTCTCCTTAATAGAGGGGTACGAAAATCACGGAACGATCGCGCCCGTCGCGCTGAAGGCCGAGCTGACTTCGACGAGACGACTGATGCCGTAAGTGGCGGCGACCGGCGACAGGTATTTCGGCGGGGCAATGTAAAGAAATCGGGGATCGTAGGTGTAGTTCTTGATGTACCCATTACCGACGCCGCCCACGGTGCTGTGTACAATCCCCCGATACTTCTGGGCCAACGAGCCGTTGATGGTGAGCACACCCTGTTCACCGCCACGGTTGTAGTTCTGCACCTGCACGGTGTGGTCGAGCGAGAGCATGGCCGCGTCGATGCGCCGGTTGTCGGGCAGAATAGCGCCGCCGCCGGCCGGGCAGCTGCCGCCGGCACAGACCGGGTTCCAGATCCACAGGGCGTTTTGGGCGACCAGTCCGAGCACATCGGCAGCGGCGTCCTCATAGGTGATATCGCCGGTGACGTAGACAAAATTGTCGGTAGCGACGGTCATAGTGCCCGCCAGCGTGCCCTTCACGAAGGCATCGCCGTGGCGGCACCCATACGATGTGGGCACGGAGGCCACGTCTTCGTTTGCCAGCGGAAAGCCGAGGCCGTTGCCGCCGGCACAGGTGGCGGCGCTCTGGCCAACGGGCCAGGCGGTGTCGCTCGTAAAGTTGGGGTCGGCCGCCAGCAGCGGCACGCTCTGCACGAAGAGCAGGTTGGCATCGAGTACCGGTACGGTGGCCCCGACTGCGGAGCCAAGAGCCCCGGCGCCGGTTCCCGGCATGCCGCAGGCCGCCGGGGTGCTGCCCGACGTGGCCGGTTCGCCGGCAACCCGGGTGGCCTTGCTCCACGGGGAGCGGATGGTCATGGTGCCGCCGGTGTTCAGCACGATGCTGGTGGGCCCGGTATAGAGGCAGCCGGGTTCAGCGACGCCGGCATCGGTGCGGGTTTCGCCCTGCAATGACGCGTTAGTGGCGGGCATCGCGATGACCGGGCTGTTCTGGGGCGGTCCACCATTGAAAACCTGGCCACCGCAGGGCGATCCGTTGGAGTTTTCGCGCCGATAGTTGACCCCGGGCAGCGCCGGATTGCCCGTGGTCACCCTGCCATTAAAGGTGGCGTCGCAGACCCGAAGGGTGTCGTTCGAGTGCACCGGGCCATTCACCACGTCGCCACCACCGAACGCAACGTCGCTACACACTGTGGAGCCGCCCGCCGGCGACGGTCGGCCCGCCCACGCGTAGGTGTTTGCGCACCCTGCAGCGGTGACACCGCTCTGGGCCGGATCCTGAATCTCGTACATTGTGAAGTACAGATAGTCGATGAACCCAGCCTGCCTGAGGTTTGCCACAACACTGCGCGTTTTAGTTCCAACTCGACCGGTTGAGCGGATGCGCAGCACTCCCGACGACGAGTACGCCGAGTTATCGACCTCGTAACGAAAAGACGCGGTGCCGTCGCTGCCGGCGACACGTGCCCAGCCGCCGGCGGCACCGACCTCGAAGGCTGGGTTCGCCACGGTGGGAGCGGTGAGGGTGCTGCCGACGCTGAAGGCTGCCGCGGAATTGCCGAACCGGTAGTAGGTGTTGTCGTTGGCCAGTCGGCTCTCGTATTCATCAACACCGGCGTAGGCGGCGGCCATGGCGCCGTTCCAGTTCTGATCACCGGTGGCTTTAAGGCTGCCGCTGACCGAGAAGGTCATGGCGGTGGCAACCAGGGTGAGCAGTACGAGGCCGATTCCGATCACAACGAGCAGGGCGGCTCCGCGCTCGGGCTGTGCCTGAGGCGCGAGACGTCGACCGATGCCGCCCATCATGGCCCCACCATGGCGAAGCGAACATTGGGCATGCCCACGGTGTTGCTGAGGGTAACCGCGCTGCGCGCATCCGTTGCGCTGGTCTGCACCGTGAGATTTACGGTGACGGTGACGATACTGCGAAGCTGCACCGGGGTGGGCGCGATATCAAGAGGCAGGATGCTGCCCGCCGAGTCGGTAAGGCTGAACAGGGGTGGGCCGCTGCCCTCCGGCGCGACGGTCTGGGCGAGGATGCGGGTGGAGAGCGGCGTGCTGGCGAAGCTGAAGAGCCCACCGGCGAGGGGAACCGACGGCCACCGCGTCTCGACCAGGCGGCGCTCGGCGTCGACCTCGAGACGAATCTTCACCGGTTGCTGCGTCGAAAGGCCGAGATTGACGTAGGCGAACAGGGTAAGCGATTCATTCGTTGCCGCCGCGATAGCCGGGTCGGCGAGCGCGGGACTCGCCACCGGGTTGGCCGTGGCGGCGCGAATGGACCGCGCCATGGCATTCATACCGTTCGACGCTTCTCGGGTATTCGCACCAAGCGCCGAAGCCGAACCGAGCGAGCGAGTGGCGCTCACATACAGGCCAGAGATCATGACGAGACACACTCCGAGCAGCACCACCGAGACGAGCAGTTCAACAAGCGACAGGCCACTCTCGACGTTGTCAGCTCGCAGCGTGCGCCAGCGCGTCACGGGGTCACCACCGTTCGCGGGTCGAGGGTGAGCACGGCTCCCGCCGTTCCCTTGGTGAGCAGGGCGAGGCTCGCCGCCGCGACCGGAGTGGTCTGCGAGCCACTCGTCGGGCCGGAGTACAGGGCAAAGGAGCCAAACGGCAGGCCAAGCTGGGCGGGGCCGGCCGGAAGCGGCCCGAACGTATACACGGTCGCCAGCGCGCAGCCGGGGTCGTCGGGCGCTGCGCCGGCAGGCTGGGACACTGCCCGCAGGTATTGCCCATCGAGGCCCGAGACGGTGAACACCCCGAGCGGTACATTCACGCTCGCGGTTGCACCGGGCAGGGTGGCGACCTGCGCTGCTGCCGGGCCGATTGCGCCGTCGGCGGCCGGGGTAGTCCACGCGGCCGGGTCCACCGAAACGCACCCGAGGGTGGCGGGTGTCGCGGGGATGGTGGGGGTGGGCGCCACATAGCTGCCGGCGAACACCTGGTAGCCGGACGCAAACGGGTGCAACTGAAAGTTTTGAGTCGTGGCCACGCCAATATGTGCCGGGGTGTATGCCGCGTAGGTGCTGCGCCAGGTCGTGTGCAGGTTGCTCGGCAGCAGGGTGGTTCCCGTCGTCACGTTGGTGGCGTAGTTGGCCGTGACGGTGCCGGCGAGGTCATAGGCGAAGGCAACGGATGCCGCAGCGCCGGCCACCACCCCCACTGTCATCGTGGAGGTGGTCGTCTGGTTCTTATCGACAAAATTGGGGCGCGCCACGCTGACGTCGTAGGTGCCTGGCTTGACCTTGAGCAGGTAGCTGCAGCCCTGGGCATCCGTTACCGGCGGGGCGAAGGCGAGGGTCTGGGCGCCGTTGGGCACCGCGTTGGGGACGGCTGAAATGGCTACTCCATCGGCACCGCTACCGGCAGCGGTGAGGACCGAGACGAGGACTGTGCCGAGGGTGGGGTCGTTGATGCGGCTGCCGGGCGCCAGGGCGCTGTCGGCACGTACCACCGGGGTCGAGGCGCGCATGCTGTTCCAGGTAACCGTGACGTTGACGTGGCGGTAGCGCAGCTGACCGCCGCCGGAGCCACAGGTGCCGTCGACTCCGCTGGAGGTTTCCCACGCGGTCGCGCGGCGCACGGTGAAGGTGGTGCCGTTCTGTACGACGGTACTGTCGCGGTCGAGCACGCTGAACACGTCGCCCGCCGATCGGGCCAGGTCGATCTCCTCGGCCGCGAGGTTGGTGGCGACTTCGCGCGATCGGGCATCGTTGCTGAGGTAGAGCGAGGTGACGATGCCATAGCCAACGCCAACAGCGATGATGGCGAAGATCATCATGGCCACGAGAACTTCAATGAGACTGATACCGGCGTCGTTGCCGTTGCTACCGGCGGCGTTTCGGGCTAAGCGGCGGCCCACGTGAAGGAGCAGGGTATTCACAAGAGCCTCCTTCGCGAGATTCAAGGTGAGCGAGAACCGGGCGGCCGGGGCGACCCGAAGGCCTACCCCGGCTCACGCCGATTGAAATTTGAAGCAGTGCCGTGATGTGAAGCGCGGCTGCCGGCGGATGCTGCGGCCGGGCCGGCGCATCCGCTACCCGACTACCAGGTGCAGGTCGCGGGAGCAGCGGTGGTGGCGTTGTTGGTGATGCCGCGCGACTCGGTCACGTAGTACTTGGCCGTGGTTGAACTGGTGGCGCCGATGCAGAAGGTCGTCGCGCTGAGATTCTTGTAGCTGATCGAGGATGTGTTCGGACCCTTGGTGTAGCCGTAGCTGGTAGCCCCGGTGATCGACGCAATATCGGCGGCGGTGGCCGGCATGGTACCGGTCTCGGTCTGCACGGCGATGATGGCGGTCTTCGCGTTGGCGAGGTCGCTCTTGACGCTTGCGTCCTTGGCGTTGTTCTGCACACCCAGATAGACCGGGATGGCGATGGCCGCGAGAATTCCGATGATGATCACGACGACGAGCAGCTCGATCAGCGTGAACCCTCTCTGGTTCTCGGTGAAGCGTGCGCGGCGCAGGTTGAGGGAAGCGAGCAGGCGAGTAATCATGGAGTGTCCATTCGGGTTGGAGTGGGTGATGCGAAAGCGAGCCGGGTAAGGACTCGTGATGCCGTGCGGTGTTTTTTCGATCGAGGGTGCGATCGAAGCTTCAGATTAGGGGCGAGATTTTCTCAAGCACGACCCACATTTGCGGGTGATTTGGGGTATTCCCCACCCCCATAACGAACGCCACCCAGACGGGGGTTAACCTGCCGTCTTTCGGGCACGCCAAACGCCCCGCCAGGGCGGGGGCATCGGGCAGGCAGGGACTACTTGATCATGCTGGCAATGCTGAAGATGGGCAGGTACAGGGCAACGACCATGCCGCCAATAACCACGCCGAGAAAGGCAATCAGCAGGGGCTCAATCATGGCGGTGAGCTGCTCGGTCGCGGCATGCACCTCCTGGTCGTAGAAGTCTGCGACCTTGTCGAGCATGATCTGCAGCGTGCCGGCGTCCTCTCCCACCGCGATCATCTGCGTGACCATGGCCGGAAAGACCGCGTGTTCGGCCAGCGGTGCCGAGATGGGCTGCCCCTGGCGCACCGCGTCGGCCACCTCCACCAGTGCGTGCTGGATGGCCCAGTTGCCGCTGGTCTCACCCACAATCTTGAGTGCCTCCAGAATGGGCACTCCGGCGCCAAGCATGTTGGCAAAGTTGCGACTGAACCGCGCCACCGAGATTTTCTTCTGCAGGGCACCGAACACCGGCAGCTTTAACCGCAGCGGGTCGAGCCGACTGCGAACACGATCGGTGTGCTTGTTGCGCCGCCACCACACGCTGAACGCAGCGACCAGCACCAGGCCGATGGGCACGACGAACACCATTGACTGCGACAGCGTCACGAGCAACTGGGTGGGCAGCGGCAGCGCGCCGCCGAGGCCGGCAAACATGTCCTGAAAAATGGGAACGATGAAGATCAGCATGATCATCACGGCCGCAACCGACATCGACAGCACGATCACCGGGTAGGTCATGGCCGACTTGATAGTGCCGCGCAGCTTGACCTCCTTTTCAAAGTTCTCGGCAATCGAGTTGAGCGCCCGGTCCAGAAAGCCTCCGGTTTCACCGGCCCGCACCATGTTGATCATGATCGGCGGAAAGGTGAGCGGATGTTGCCCCAGCGCCTGCGAGATAGACTGCCCGGTCTCGACGTCGGCGACCACCGCCACAAGCACCGCGGTGAGGGGTTTGCTCTCGGTCTGTTCCGAGAGGATGCTCAGCGTGCGCAGCAGCGACAGCCCCGACCCGATCATGGTCGCGAACTGTCGACTCATGATGGCGAGGTCTTTGAGACTGACTCCCCGGTGAAAGCCCGAAAACTGGAGCGAGCGGGAAAGCCCGGTTGCCGCCGGTACCTCGGCGATGGTCATCGGTGCGATGCCCTGGGCGTTGAGGTGGCTCGCCACGAGCGCCGGGGTAAGGGCATCCAGCTGCCCCTTCACGTTCTTGCCGGCGCTGGTGCGCCCGGTGTAGGTGTACGCGAGCGTGCTGGGCATCAGCTCGCCGCCTTCATGCGGTTGCCGTCGAGGTTCGGTTCGGCAACCGAAATCATGGGAATCGGAGCCAGCCGCGCGCTCGCCAGCAGTGGTTGGGCTCCTTCCGGCACCTCGAATCGAGACTCAACGAAGCCCGCCGAAGCGAAACTCCCCTCAAAACCAGCAGCATCCGACGCGAAGGCGAAACCATTAGTCTGACGCGGCCTCTCAGCGCGGTGAACCAGCTTGGCAAGCCCCTCCACGTCTTGGGCGTGGTCGAGGCCTGCCTGGCGGGTGATGACCCCCGTGTTGACCAACGCTGCCAGGTGCTGGTCGAGCGTGTGCATGCCACGGTCCCGCCCGGTTTGCATCATAGATTCGATCTGGTGCGTCTTGCCCTCCCGTATGAGATTGGCGATGGCCGAGGTCGTAATAAGCACTTCGGTGGCCACGACCCGGCCGCCGCCGTTCGCTCGTTTCACGAGGGTCTGGCAGATCACGCCCTGGAGGGTCTGAGCGAGTTGCGAGCGAACCTGGTTTTGCTGGTGCGGCGGGAACACGTCGATGAGACGGTCGATGGTCTGGGCAGCACTTTGCGTGTGCAGGGTCGCAAACACCAGGTGGCCGGTCTCTGCTGCGGTCAGCGCAACCTGGATGGTTTCAAGGTCCCGCAGCTCACCGATGAGAATAACGTCGGGGTCCTGACGGAGCACGTGTTTGAGAGCGGATGCGAAACTGTCGGTGTCGCAGCCCACCTCGCGTTGGTTTACGAGCGACTTCTTATGGGTGTGCAAAAACTCGATCGGGTCTTCAACCGTGACGATGTGGTCTTTGCGGGTGGTGTTTACGAGGTCGACAAGAGCGGCCAGAGTTGTCGATTTGCCCGAACCGGTGGGCCCAGCCACGAGCACGAGACCGCGCGGAAGAGCCGAGAATGCACTCACCGACGGCTGAATACCGAGGGTTTGCAGGGTCTTGATCTCGCTTGGAATGAGCCGAAAAACCGCACCGACCGCACCGCGTTGCTGGTAAACGTTCACTCGAAAGCGGCTGCCCTGCTCCAGCGTGTAGGCGAAGTCGAGTTCGTGGTGCCGGTCGAAAATGGCCTCCTGCTCGGCCGACAAAATGCTGCGCACGGCCCGCTCCACCTTGGCTTTGGACCACACCGGTGCAAGCTCAAGGGGATCGAGATCACCGTTTTCGCGAATGGCCGGCGGCGACCCCACCGTCACGTGCAGGTCGGAGGCCTGACGAGCGATCACCGTGCCAAGCGCGTCGAGCAGGTCGCAATCGGGCGCGCTCGATGAGGTCTGGGTCTGGTTCTCGTTCTGGTTCTGGTTCTGGTTCTGGTTCTGGTTCAGGTTCTCCCTGTCGACCTGAGAAAACCGTGCGCTCGAGACGCCGGTAAAGGTGGAACGCGCATAGTCGAGGCGAGGCGAATTGAGGCGGGCGTTCTCGACGAATTCGGCAGGGTGGCCGGGTGCCGGAATGAGCGTGGGTTCGGTCATGGAATAGTCCTTCTCGGAGCAATTAGGTCGGGTACACATTGCGATGGAGCCGGTTGTGCGGGTAAGGCTGTGCTGTAACGCTGTGCGGGTAAGACTGTTGGGCACGGCTGTCGCGTCGGGCGGCCGAAATCGAATTCAGGCGACGACGCGCAAAATCTCGTCGATCGTCGTCAGGCCCAGCTGCACTTTCTGCCAGCCGTCCTGCCGTAGGGTGATCATTCCCTCGGAGCGAGCGACCCGGCCAATTTCGGTGCTCGAAGCGCGGGCCACGGCCAGTCGTTCAATCTCTTCGGTGACTGTCATGACCTCGTGAATAGCGATTCGGCCGCGGTAGCCCGTGTGGGAACAGTGCGGGCATCCGTTTGCCTGAAACAGCATGGCAGGCGGTACAGCGGCAGGCACCGAGCCCGCTTCCGCGGAAGGCTGGCCCATAAAGTTCACGCTGGCGAGATAGGCGGCGCTGTGCTCGGCTGGAGTTTTGCACCGATCGCAGAGCCGCCGGGCCAGCCGTTGGGCCACGACGCAGTCCAGCGCGCTGCCCACGAGAAAGGGTTCGATGCCCATCTCGACGAGGCGGGTGATGGCGCTCGGGGCATCGTTGGTGTGCAGGGTTGACAGTACGAGGTGGCCGGTGAGCGATGCCTCGATGGCGATCTGGGCGGTCTCCCCGTCGCGAATCTCCCCGACCAGAATGACGTCGGGGTCGCACCGCAGTATGGCGCGCAGCGAGCTCGCAAAGGTGAGGCCGGCCTTGGTGTTCACCTGGATCTGGCTGATGCCCGGCATGCGATACTCCACCGGGTCTTCCACGGTAATGACGTTGATCTGCGGTCGGGCGATGGTGTTGACGGTCGTGTACAGCGTCGTGGACTTGCCCGAGCCCGTGGGACCGGTGACCAAAATCATGCCGTACGGCTTGGTGTACGACCTCTGAAATGCCGCCTGGTTAGCATCGAGCAGGTTGAGGTCGCCGAGGCTCAGGCTCGTGGAAGAGTTGTCGAGAATGCGCATGACAATTTTTTCGCCCCACACCGTGGGCAGTGTCGCTACGCGCAGGTCAATCTTTCGCCCTTCGTGGGTGACCGACATGCGCCCGTCCTGGGGTTTGCGCCGCTCGGCAATATCGATATCGGCCATGATTTTCAGCCGGGAGATCACACCGTTCTGGGTGCTCTTGGCGGCGCTGTGCATTTCGTGCAGCACGCCATCGATGCGATACCGCACGTCAAGGTGGTGCTCCCCCGGCTCAATGTGAATGTCGGAGGCACGGTCTTGAATGGCCTGGCTCACGATCACATTCACAAATCGCACGATCGGCGCCTCATCAACCGCGTCGGCGGCGCCAAACGCGACGGCCGTAATGGGGGCCTGTTCTTCTACCAGCGATGTCGACAGATCGCTGAGTTCATCATCCGCGCGGTAATAGCGCATGATCGCGGCGCGCAGGTCAGCCCGCTCGACCACGACCGGGGTCACCGGCAAGTGGGCTGCAGCCCGCACGTCGTCGAGGGCGAACACGTTTCCCGGGTCGACCATGGCCAGGGTGAGGTGGCCGTTGACGACGTTCAGCGGCAGCACCTCGTGCCGGTTGCAGAGAGCTGCGGTCGCCAGGGCTAGGGCAGTGCGTTCCACAACAAAATCAAGTAGCTGCACGAAGGGCAGCCCGATTTGCTCTGCCCGCGCGCGGGCGAACTGCACCTCGGAGACGATGCCCTGGTCGACGAGAGCGCGCACGGCGCGGTCGTCGGCCGGGTCACCGGCGCGCAGCGAATCGAGTTCTTCGATGGGCAATTCGCCGTGCAGAATGAGAATTTCGGTCAGAGTGGTCATGCTAAAGGCTCCCTCGGGTAGGGATTGGAGGTGCGCAACCGTTGGGCCGGGTGATCCGAATGGGTGGTTCGGTGCCTTCGAGTTGTGCGTGTGCGGTAACGCTAGCGACGCACACGACGCCGGGGTAGTCCCGTGATCTGGGGGTCTTGCCTACGGGCTCCGTGGCGGAGTGCTCCCTGCCAGGGTGTTATGGAACGGGTGCTACCGGACGAGGTGCAACGGGGCGAGGTGCAACGGGACGAGGTGCTAGCGCGGCGCAGCGCTACTTCGCGGCAGCATCGGCCGGGAGCACATAAATCAGTGCAGAAATTGTGGCGGTGACGGTGCCGGCATCCGCTTCACCGCTGATGTCGGTGGCAAAGGAGACGATGGAGACCAGACGTTCGCCCGTTCGTAGACCCTCGATGAAATCGAGCACGCCGGTGTAGCTGCCGCCGATGGAGAGGGAGACCGGAATGACCAGAAAAGACTCGGGGGTGGCGGTAGCGGCAGTGGGTGCCGGGGTACCGGTGGCGTCGGGAGCCTCGGGGGTACCGGCTGCTGCGGCTGCGGCCGCAGCAGCCGCGACGGCATCCACCGGCGCTGTGGGAGACTCGGGATCGCCGAATGATATTTCGTCGACGGTGACTCCCAGCGTCACGGCACTCGCGGCAAGCTGGGAGATAAACGTTGAAGCATCGATCGTGGTTGGCACGGCCAGCTGCTGGTCAACGAGGTTGTCACGAAGATTGTCGAGGTCGCCCAGGTCTTGCACACGACTCTCGATCTGGGCGGTCGTATCGTTGTTGGCCGCTTCTACAGAACGCGTCTCGGCGTGATCTGAGCGCGTTTCCGAGACCCGGGGAACAATCACGAAAATTCCGGCCAGCAGTATTAGCAGTACGAGCACAAACGCTCCCGCGTAAGAGAGGGCTTTATCGAGTGTCATCGGCCTTACTCCTTGCCCGTCTTCGTGGCAGCGGAATAGACCACGTCGTTGATGTGTAGGGTCAGAGTGGCCGTGTAAATGCCCTCGGCCGATCGGGAGATGGCACCGGGATCGGCGTCGACAAACCCCGGAAGCTCGGCCATGGCATCAAGCCAAGTGGGGATGCTCGGCAGCGTGGGGCTGGTCAGGCCCATCTCCACGGTGGCCACCCGGGCGGCCTGCAGCGGCACCTCGGACTGGGCGTATTCTTCGAACGGGGTGGTGGCATCCACACTCACGCTGCCAATAGTGACGCCGGCCGGGAGCGCCGCCTGCACCGTGATGAGGTAGGTGCGCCAGTCAATATCGGTGGCCTGCACCACGTCGACGGCACTCTTGGACTCGGCGATGGCGTTTTCGACGCTTCGTAGCTCGAAGAACTGATCACCCTGTAGCAGCAGGGCAGCGGTTCGATCCCGGGCTGCTTGAAGTTCGGTGGCGCTCACGGTGGCTTCGCGCCAGACGAGACCGGAAACTACCGCCCCCACCGCGATAACGACCACCATGACCAGGGCGAGCCGGCGCCGAAGTGACTTCGCCTGCCGCCCCGCCGTCACCTCGGGCGGCATCAGGTCGGCACGAGGCTCACCACCAATGGTTTTCTCCAGGTTGGCGCTGGCACGACTACCGAGTGCCAGGCCAACGGCGACCAAAAATGTGCCCTGCGTTGCCCGCAACTTCTTGGCGTCGAGGCCGCTGCCAACGGCGATGCCGGTGGGCGCCGCAAACACGATCGGTAGTTTGGCCATCACACTCAGCGCGGCATCAAAACCGGGCAGGTGAGTGCCGCCACCGGTAAGCACGATCTGCGTCACCGTGAGATCAAGGCGGCTGTTGCTGAAGTAGCTCAGGGTGTTGCGCAGGCCCTCCAGCAGGTCGTAGGTGACGTCGCGAATAATCGTAGCGGCCTCGGTGTGCTCCAGTGCCGGCGACCTGGTGAGGCCCACCGTGCGCTTGAGGTTCTCTGCGGCATCTTCATCGATGCCGAGTTGCGTCTTAAGAGCCTTGGTGAGGTCGTTCCCACCGGCCGGCAACAGGCGCACGAACTGAGGAACCCCGGCATCGGTGATAACCACACTGGTTTTTCCCGAGCCCACGTCGATTTGGGCGATCACGCGGTCTGTGGTGGTTCCGTGGGTGATGGCACGACTCAGGGCAAACGGCATGAGGTCTACCTCAATGGCCGAGAGTTTGGCGGCGCGCGCCACTTTGAGATTGCCCGCAACGACGTCTTTCACCGCGGCGATCAGGAGGCCCTTGATCTGCGGCCCGCTATCGCCCTCACCGGCTGTCTCCGAAATGGGGTAGAAGTCCAGCAGGGCGTCTTTCACCGGGAACGACAGCAGGTCTTGCACCTGAAATGGCAGTGATTCCCGAATACGTCTCATAGACATGCTGGGAACGCTGAGGTTGCGCGCGACCACGCGGTTGTTGCCCATGCCGAGCACGACGTCGCGACTGCTGAACTTGTCGGCGCCCCACATGCGCTTGAGCGCCGACGCGACGACCTCAACGTCAACGACTTCTCCGCGCGTTACCGCGCCCATCGGCAGCGGCTCTTCAAAGTAGCGCAGCAAAATGGGCGTGTCCGTGTCGGCACCGCCCAATTCAACGGCACGAACGGCCGAAGTGCCGATATCGATTCCGACGACGCGAGATTTCATTGCGTCTGCCTCCTACGGGGTGTTGTGTGGTTGCGGTGGTGCATGGCCGGTCTGGCTCAGGCCAGGCCGAATAGTCCCAAATAGCTGGTTGCGAGCTGGTCGCCGGCGAAGATGCCCACCCAGGCGCCCATAAGCATCCAAGGCCCGAAAGGAATGCTGCTCTTACGGCCAGCCTTGCCAAAGAGCATAAGAATGGTGCCGAAGACCCCACCGAGCAGAAAAGCGCCGAACGCCCCCACGAAGAGAGCGCCCCAGCCGAGCCAGCCCAGGAAGAGTCCGAGCACTCCGGCCAGTTTAACATCGCCGAGGCCCATGCCGCCGGGGCGCACGAGCGCGAGCACGAGGTACAGCCCGAACAGGCCGCCGCCGCCGATACCGGCGCTGAGCAGGCGGCCGGGCTCCCCCGCGAGCAGAGCGGATGCGGCCAGCAGCACTCCCCCCACGAGATAGGCCGGCAGCACGATGGCGTTGGGCAGGGTGTGGGTGTCGAGGTCGATGAGGGCGAGGGCCACGCTGATGCTCGCAAGGTACAGCAGAGCCACGGCCATCAGAATCAGCGCGAGCAGGTCGGGGGTCGTGAGCGGCAGGGTGGCGGTCGCGGCGACCCACCAGGCCACCCCGGCGAAGAACAGTGCCGTGCCGAGTTCAACCGCAGGGTAACGCGCGGAGATGTGCGCGCCGCAGTCGCGGCAGCGGCCGCGCAACACGAGCCACGACACGATCGGAATGTTGTCCCATGGCCGAATGCGCGCCCCGCAGCTGCCGCATGCACTCGGCGGCGACACAATGGATTTATTCGCCGGCACCCGGTAGATCACGACATTGAGAAACGATCCGATGAGAGCCCCGAGCAGCCCGAAGACGACGGCAATCACACTACTCATTCTTCTTTACGTCGCGCGTCGAAACCCGCTCGCCAAGCCTGGCGGGGCTTGGTTCTGTTGGCGGCCCGGGAGTCGTCCCGAGGGCCAGGTCCATGTTTGGAATACCAATCGGAACAGAAACGAAGCTTGAGGCATCGCTAGTGTCGATTGTGCTGCCATAGAGCTGGCCTTGCCACTGCCCGGAAAGGGAAATTCCGCACGGGCTGTAGCCCAGCGTTGTCACGTTTGCACCCAGATCTGAATCAATTTGAAGGTGTTGATCGTTTTTCGCTTTCCCCGTACCCGTCGTGCTGCAAGTCGGCTTTTGATCAACGATTTCATCGGGGGTCACAAGCCAAAGCTTGGTCGCGTTTACGGCCGTGATCGTCGAAGACTTGGCCAAGTCAAAATTGCTCGCAAAAACCACAAGATCATATTTGAGTTTCAAGTTGGAATTTAGTTGCAGGCCATTCGAACAAGCCCGGGCATCCAGGATACCGGGACCGCTGAACGCGTTAACCGCGGCCTGCTGGGCGGCAAGATCGCACGGTTCCACTTTTTTTCCCTGAATCTGTGTGATCGTGTGAACAGGCCAGCCGGGCCAGTCGCTGTAACGGAAGTCCGCCCACGGGGGCACCACCGGGGATGAGGGGGCCGGCACCTTTGGGTTCTCTCCCACATACAAATAATTCCCCCTGCCGATATTATTTGTGCCGTTGCCCTGGGCCGCGGAGACCGACCAAGCGTTCCCTCCGATACTGGCAGAGTCATTCATGGTCAAGGTTCCGGCGCTCACAAAGCCGGAGATCCAATCGCCCGTTCCCAACACCGTGGCGGCCGAAGTCCATACGTTGCCGTCAATTTGGCAGAGGTCGTTGGGCTGGCCGGATTTTTTTTTCTGGCCGGTCAGTGAACCGGCCGCGACCACTACATTAGCCAGAAAGGCGCTAGAGCTCTTTTTCTTGACGCCGCACAACACGTCACCCGTCTTGACCATGACCACGGCCGGCGGCCCTCCGGCCATTCCCGGGCGAATTGAGCCGTTGAAGTCTCCGCCGACGTACGAATAGAGCGCGGGACCAGTCCCCGCGATGGCTGCGCCGGCGGCGGGGATCCAGGTATAAACTGCTTCGACGATGCGATTGTTGCCGGGACCATTCGCGCCGCTGCCAAGGTCGCTAGCAGTTCCAGTGGAGACGATCTTGACGCTCGTGGCATTAGGCGTCGGGCAACCTGAGTTCCAAACAGTCGTGTTTCCCGACTGGTACGACACTTTAAGCACAAAGGCTGGGGTCAGCCCGGTGAGCGGTGGACATTTGCCGGCGATCAGGCTCGCGCGCGCGGAGTCAATGCCGGCCTCGGCGGCGGACTGGGCTTGCACTTCGGCGCGAGCCGCACTCGTCACGTTCACAGAGGACATGGTGGAACCGACAATGACGAAGGAAATGATCGTGAACACGGCCATCACCCCGACGACGGCGAGCAGTGAGCTACCGGCATCGTGGTCTGGAAAGATACGTCTTCTTAACCCATGCATGTGGATCCCGTTCCGGGTTGACGATTCGTCGACGTTGAATTGAAGGAGACGGGGGTTCCGCCTTTGGTCCCAACGTTAAAGTGCAACTCGACCTGGCTCGGGTTGCCAAGCCCTGGTCCCGGCACCGCGAAAAGCCCAGATTCCGGCATGGGCGAGACTCCATCGCCCAAAAGAGTCCAATGGCTGGAACTCAGGTCTCTCGCAATGGCAGTCGTCGATCGCTGAAAGTAGACAGCCCCGTTTCGGTACAGCCAAGCCTCACACGAGCTAGTCCCGGCCGTTATCCCCATGACGCGGAGTGCGAGCATGTTGCCGTCCCCCGAAATCGTTATGGCGAGAGAGTTGCGCACGCCACTGTCGATCGCCTGCGAAAGGATCTGTCCCGTTGTAGTTGCGGTCGAGCGAGAAGTAATTGTGTTCTGCGCGGCCACGCTCGAGAGCAGCATCGCGCTCACCAGTGACAGGACGACGACGGAGAACGCCGAATACAATATGAGCTCGATCAGGGTGAAACCCGAGTCGGAGTCGATGTGTGCGCTGCGCGGAGAGAAGATGGTGGGGCCTAGGCAGTTAGGTAGATGAGCGTCGACGCTTCCGAGATGGACTTCACCTTGGCGCGTTCGTGGACCCAGACCCGAATCTTTTGAATCCTGGGAGCGCTCGGTGTATTACAGACGAGATCGCTGATGCCCTCGATCTCTACGGCCAGTGGCGGCGCTGCATCGACCGACTTATGTTTCTTGAGCTCAGCACACGACCAGGTGTCGTCGCCACGAAGCAGGGCCATCTCCTGCGAAACCAGTTGGGTGGCCGTTGCGAGTGTCGCATTTGACGCCGACACCCGCGCCGACTGCATCAGCAGAGGGAGAAAGCCGATGGCCAGCAGCCCGAGCAACAGCATCGAGACCATAATCTCGAGCATGCCGAAGCCGCTGTCGTGCGCTTCAATAGAGTGCGCAGCGCGTTCTGCCATGGCTGATACCTGTCTTCAGGAGGCTCGGGCTACCGGAACAGCCCGAGCTTCGACCCACCCTGACCCCTCGCATCGGGGCTAGAGCGTGGGCGTGGGCCCAGCACCCTTTTTGGCCGTGGTTGTGTCCGTTATGAAGTATTGGTTGCTGGAACTTGCCGACGTTCCGGTTCCGTAGGAGCCCGAGATCAAAAAAGCTGCTCCAGCTGATGGAACCACGGCAACGAGGAAGATTTTGTCGCTCTTCGAGTATCCGGGGAGAACGGCCTTCGCCGCAGCGGTGGGCGAAGCGGACTCCAAAACGGTGAGTGCGGCAACAGCATCTGCAACGCTGGTTCCCGATATGACCGCCATGGCGACCGACGATTTCGCGGTGGTCAGTGCGGCCTGAACGGCGCTGTCTTTGGCGCCTTCCTGCTGGCCGATGAAGATGGGGATGGCTACGGCTGACAGAATGCCGAGGATGAGCACCACGACGAGCAGCTCGATGAGGGTGAAGCCCTTGTCCTTGGTGCCGAGAGCGGCGCGCCTACGCGCGAGACCAGTGGTCAGTGTGCGAATCATGCGTAAATCCTTTGTATTGGTTGATACGAGCCAGAGACCCATAAGCCCCTATACCCATAATGCTAGCTAGGAAGACGCGGGCGTAGAGCGTAAATTGACCCGCTAGGTACCCCAGTTCAGGCCACACGATGTCAAGTCGCTAAAGAACCCCTCCTGCCCCCTATTTCACGTAGTCAAAGATGGTAAACATGGGCAGATAAAGTGCTACAACCATGCCGCCAATGACCACACCGATAACGGCAATCATGAGCGGTTCAATGAGCGCGGTGAGCTGCTCCGTCGTGGACTGAACCTCTTGGTCGTAGAAGTCCGCAATCTTGGAGAGCATTTGTTCCAACGCCCCCGCATCCTCTCCCACAGCGACCATCTGCGTGACCATGGCCGGAAACACCGGCTCCAACGACATCGGCCCGGCAATGGAACGGCCAAGGCTCACCGAGCTCTGCACCTTGCGCAGCGCATTCTCCACCACCCAGTTACCCGAGGTCTCCCCCACAATGGCGAGCGACTGTAAAATGGGAACGCCAGCGCCGATCATGGTGGCAAAATTGCGGCTAAAGCGGGCGACGGCCAGCTTGGTAAGCAGCTCGCCAAACACGGGGAGCTTGAGCTTGACCGGGTCGACCACCCGGCGCACCCGTTCGGTGTGCTTGTTCTTGCGCCACCAGAAGAAGAAAACCACACCGAGCACGAGCAGCACCGGCGCCAGCCACACCATAATGCCCGACAGAACGACCAGAATTTGGGTGGGCAGCGGCAGCTTTCCACCGAGGTCGGCGAACATTCCCTGAAACACCGGCACAATAAAGATGAGCATGCCGATGACGGCGACGACGGCCAGAATCAGCACGATTACCGGGTAGGCGAGGGCCGACTTAATCGTGTCGCGCAGTTTCACCTCGGCCTCGAAGTTCTCGGCGATGGAATTGAGCGAGTCTTCAAGAAATCCGCCGGCTTCACCGGCCTTCACCAGGTTGATCATGATGGGCGGAAAGATGGTGTCGTGCCGCACCATGGCGTCAGAGAGCGACAGGCCGGTCTCGACGTCGTTTCGAATGGTGGTGAGCACCGCGGCCAGCTGCTTATGCGTGGTTTGCTCGGCCAGAATGTTCAGGGTGCGCAGCAGGGTAAGCCCGGCCGAGGTCATGGTGGCCATCTGGCGGCTCATGACAGCCAGGTCTTTGAGACCTACACCGCGGCTTACGCCTGGAATGTTAATATCGCGGTTCAACCCGGTCTTGGCCGCCACCTCCACGATCGAGATCGGTGAGAGCCCGAGCGAGCGCAGCCGCACAATGGCGGCTCCCTCGGTCTTGGCGGTGAGTCTTCCCTTAACGATCTTGTCGGTGGAATCCCGGCCGCGATAAGCCCACGAGAGTGTGGCATCCATTTATAAACCGCCCTCGGAATACGCGTCGTGAAAGTCGATGCTTGAGCCGCGGTCGCCCACGCCAGATTCAATGTAAGCGCCGCGCCTGGCCGAGCCGGAGGGTGCCCCGGGTTGGTGAATGAGCTGGTCAAGACCGATGACGTCTTGGGCCTGCTCTTCCGCCACCTCGCGGGTGATCGTGCCGTTGTTCACGAGGTCAGCCAGGTGCTGGTCCATGGTGTGCATTCCGAGTCCGCGGCCGGCCTGCATGGCAGAGTTCAGCTGGTGCGTTTTACCCTCACGAATGAGGTTGGACACCGCGGGGGTGCTCACGAGCACCTCGGTGGCCACCACCCGCCCGCCTCCGGTCTTTTTCACGAGGACCTGGCACACCACACCCTGCAGAATCAGGGCTAATTGAGTGCGCACTTGCGCCTGCTGGTACGGCGGAAACACGTCGATGAGTCGGTCGATGGTCTGGGCGGCATCCTGCGTGTGCAGGGTGGCGAACACCAGGTGCCCGGTTTCGGCGGCGGTCAGGGCCACGGAAATGGTTTCAAGGTCGCGCAACTCGCCGATCAAAATAACGTCGGGGTCCTGCCGTAGAACGTGCTTGAGCGCGGCGGCGAAGCTGTGGGTGTCGTGGCCGACCTCGCGTTGGTTAACGAGGGACATGCGGTGCTGATGCATGAACTCGATCGGGTCCTCGACGGTGACGATATGGTTGGCCCTAGTGCGGTTGACCAGGTCGATGAGCCCCGCCAAGGTCGTGGACTTACCGGAACCGGTCGGCCCGGTTACGAGCACAAGACCTCGCGGTAGGCGCGCGAACCGGGCGACCGTTTCGGGGACCTCGAGCTCAGCGAGAGACTTGATCTCCCGCGGAATCAGCCGAAAGGCGCCTCCGACCGAATTTCGCTGCAGATAGTAGTTGACCCGAAAGCGGGCCCCACCGGCGGTATAAGCGAAGTCAAGTTCGAGATCGCGGTCGAAACTTTCACGTTGTTGCGGTGTCAGCAGGCTGTACAGGGCCGACGAAACCTTCTCTATCAGCCATTCTCCGGCGCCATCGATGGCGCGCAGTGCTCCGTCCACTCGGATGCGCGGGGCTGCTCCGACCGTTAGGTGCAGGTCAGAGGCACCCCGGTCAAGAACCTCCTGCAGGGCTGCCAGCAGGTCTGGGTCAGGAAACGACACGAAGCACCTCGTCCACCGACGTCAGACCGAGTGCGACCTTTGCCCACCCGTCTTCGCGCATCGTGATCATGCCCTGTTTGCGTGCGGCGGCTCCGATTTGGGCGCTCGAGGCATGAGCGACGGTGAGGCGCTCGATCTCTTCGGACACCGTCATGACCTCGTGAATGCCGATTCGACCGCGGTACCCCGTCTGCGAGCAGCTCGCGCAGCCGGCCGATTTATAGATCACGGTGCCGGTAGTGGTGGGGTCGGTGGGCGGGCCTATCTCGGGCGCGCCTGTTAAGCGGTTGGAGACAAAACCGACCGTGGGATTGACCGCGAAACCGATATTAAACAAGTCGGTGCGGGTCTCGGGCACCTTGCACCGGTCGCATAGTCGCCGGGCGAGGCGCTGCGCCACCACACAGTCCAGCGCTGATCCCACGAGGAAGGGCTCGATTCCCATTTCAATGAGTCGGGTCATGGCGCTCGGCGCATCGTTGGTGTGCAGGGTCGACAGCACGAGGTGCCCGGTCAACGCCGCCTCAATGGCAATCTGTGCCGTCTCCTGGTCGCGAATCTCACCGAGCAGCACAACGTCGGGGTCGGAGCGCAGAATTGAGCGCAGGGCAACGGCGAAGGTGAGGCCAGCCTTGCGATTCACCTGCACCTGATTTACTCCCGGCATGCGGAACTCCACCGGGTCTTCGACCGTTATCACGTTGATTTCTGGCCGGGAGATGGCGTGCAGCGTCGTATAGAGCGTCGTCGACTTGCCCGACCCGGTAGGCCCGGTGACCAGGATCATGCCATACGGCTTGGTGTAAGCCATTTCGAACTCGTTGAAGTTGTCGGTGAGGAGGGCGAGGTCTTTCATGTTCATCGACGAAGTGGCACTGTCGAGAATTCTCAGAACCGTCTTTTCCCCCCAGACCGTGGGCAGAATAGCCACCCGCAGGTCGATCTTGCGGCCATCATGACTCACCGACATGCGTCCATCCTGCGGTTTGCGGCGCTCAGCGATGTCGATTTCGCTCATGATCTTGATACGGGAGATGACGCCGTTCTGAATGTTTTTGGGGGCTGATGGCATCTCATGCAGTACGCCGTCAATGCGATAGCGGATGCGCAGGTTCTGCTCCGTCGGTTCGATATGAACGTCCGAAGCCTTGTCCTGAATGGCCTGAGAGATAAGCAGATTGACGAAACGCACAATGGGAGCAGCGTCATCGGAGGCCTCGACATCACTAAAAGTCTCATCTTCAGGCGCCTTGCGCTCCTCTTCGAGAGAGTTGCTGAGGTCGCTGAGCTCGACGTCGGCACGGTAGTAGCGCGCGATGGCGGCCATCAGGTCGGAACGCTCGACCACTACGGGAGTGACCCGCATGCCAGAGGTTTCTCGCACGTCATCGAGGGCGAACACGTTTCCAGGATCGACCATCGCCAGGATGAGCCGCTTGTCCTCAAACCCGATCGGCAGCACCTCGTGACGGTGACAGATCGCAACCGGAACCTTGGTGAGCGCGAGCTCGTCGACCGGATAGTCGAGGAGTTCGACGAAAGGTAATCTAGTTTGTTCCGCCCGGGCACGAGCGAACTGCAGCTCAGAAATCACCCCGCTGGCCAGAAGGGCTCGCACGGCCGTTTCATCCGCCGTGTCGCCGGCCGAAAGACTGTCGAACTGTTCGGCAGGTAACAGGCCGTGCGAAATCAAAATCTCTGTCAGGCTCGACACTAGGCGTCCCCCAAAGTGTGACGCTGCTGCGATTTTCGCTCTGGCTCAGGCAGCTGCGCCAAGTGATGATGCCCGAGGTGTGTGGGTGACACTCCAACGTATCCGACCCTGATAGTCGCTGACCAGACCCACAATCGGGGGCCAGCTACCCATGCTGAAGCGGCTAGAGGCCGCGGGCGCGCAACGCCTGCTGCACGAGCGGGTCGGGCGTCTGCGCCAACCAGGTGAGCAGGTCGGGATAGGTGCTCGGGTTGCCCGCGAGTTGCGGCCACACCTCGGGGCGCTTCTGGGCGAGGTCGTAGAGCACAGCAGCCGAGGTGGCCGGATCTGCGGCGGCCAGGCTGGCAGCGCTGGGTGCTGGTGCCGGCGGTGCGTGGGTTGGCGCGACCGGGGCAGCGGGACCGGCGGTGGGTGCTGCATCCGCTTGCGCAAGCGGAACGGAAGTCGGCGCGAAAGCTGGCGCGACGGGCACGGCAACCGGTGCAACGGCATAGCCGGGATAAGCCGCGGCACGCACCGGGCCGTACTGAGTGAAGTAGCCGCGAACGGCGGCCGGCACGGTGAGCGCGTAGAACACGAGGGCGGGCAGCCCGAAGGCCAGGGCGAGGCTCAGCGTCGCCGCGGTGGTCAGGATGATCAACGCAAAGGGGCTGTAGGCCGTGCCTTCAAACAGCCAGGAGTACAGCTCGCCCAGGTTGGCGTCGGTGATGGTCTGCCCGCGCAGCACCACGAAGACGATGCCGAGCACGGTGATCAGGCCGGTCAGTGCGAGCACCAGCCACTGGCTGCCGGCCGGGTTCGCCCGCAGGGTTGCGCGGGCGATGACGGCGACCACGATGATGATCGAGAGCACGATCGCGGCACCTATGTTGAGGCCGGTCGACTCCGAATCGGCGCCGCTGCCGACCAGGTTCGCGATGACCAACAGCAGGCTCAGGCCGGCGGTGCCGATGATGAGCACGAGGGTGAGTGAGGCCACGCCGAACCATTTGCTGATCGGTTCCATCGGCGCCATGGCCAGGCGCAGCGCCGGGCTTGCGGCCAGGCCGAGCAGGCCGGCCAGCAGAATGAGCGGGTAGCCGCCGTAGCTGAGCGATTCGACACCGCCCACGGACAGGCTGTTGCTCGTGACGGCGTCGATCGTGATGACCCCGATAGCGATGCCGCCGAGCGTGCGGGCGACGGCGAGCCAGATCGCGTTACCGCGCACGATTTGCACGATTGGCAGCAGCACGGCAGCCGCGCCGGCCAGCACGGCGACCACCGCGGTGAGCAGCACGATGGCTCCCACCTCAGCGGATGTCGACGCCACGATTCCGAGAATGATCGCGCCCAGCATGGTCAGCGCTGCAACCGCGCCGTAGCCGATCACGATGCGGCGCCAGAGGCGGGCGATCGGGTGGTAGCCGACGAGTCCGACCAGTTCGGCGGAGCGCGGCTGGGCGGCGAGCAGGGCGCCGGCCAGTCCGAACGCGGCCGCATAGCCGAGCCCGGTCGTCTGATCAGTCGAGAACACGTCGGCGAGCATGTACCCGAGCACGAGCAGTACATAGGGAACGTTGACGAGCAGTCGGATCAACCAGACCTGCGCCAGGCTGATGCCCCCGCCGAAGACACCGGCGCGCACGAGGTAGGTGAGGCTGAGCGAGAACAGCGACACCAGCGTGATCAGAACGACCTCGATGCGGCCGGTCGCCCCGATCGTTTCGCTCATGCTGTAGGTGTCGGGGCTGAACATCCACGGCAGGGCGAGCGAGATGAGCAGCAGAAGCAGGGCGCCGCCGTCGCGTGCCCCGTCTGAGACCGGGATGCCGGCGAAGGGGTTGGGTCGGGCTGACGGCTGTGCGTACTGCGCGGGGCCGGGCGCGTGCTGCGGGGCGGCGGGCTGTTGCTGGTTCGGGTCGAAGGTCATCTGGGTCCTCTGTCTTCGGTCTGGCTGCTTGTCACTGCGATGCTCGTGCCGTGTCGCTTGTTATTGATACAGCTGGTCGAGTTCGCCGTCCTGGCTGAGTCGCACCAGGTTCTGGGCGGCGATGCCGGTCACGTCGGCCACGGTGCGCAGGGGGCTGACGAACCATCCGCCGTGCTCCTGCACCGTGACGACCCGCCAGTCGGCAGCGCCGAGCTTGTCGAGCCACCCGGCGTCATCGAGGCACCCGTCGAACGAGGAGTAGCCCGAATCTGTCGTGACGCACACCCCCGAAAATTCGGTGCGGTACGGCCAGTTGTAGCCGTCGCCCTCGATCACGATGCTATCGATGCCGAGTCGCGCCAGGTCGCCGTCGACCTCCGGAGTCACCGCGAAGTCGGTGACCTGCAGGTTGTCGTAGGCGTTGCCGCCGTCGGTGGGCATCAGCGCGTCGCCGTAGAGGCTGAGAAAGCGCCGTTCGGCTTCGGGCAGCACGGCGGCGAGGTCGCCGTAGTCGCCGTTTTCACCGAAGGCGATCATTGCCTCGGTGAATCCTTCGGCGGCCGCGTCGGCGGTGTCGAAGGAGGCCACGTCGTCGGCGGCGACGAGGCTGCCGCGGTCGGAATCATCCGTCAGCATGTTTTCACCGGCCGTGAGCAGCGGGCTGACATACCAGGATCCGCCTTCGCGAACCGTGACTACGGCGGCATCGTGGCCGAGGGCATCGGCGAGGTCGGCGGCCGTCTGGGTGAACGGCAGCAGGTCGTTGAGCTCGTCGATCGACGACTCGCGCAGGTCGGCGAGCATCAAATCCGTGTCGCTGTCGTCGTAGCCCCACGATTCCTGCTGCAGGCGCAGCTGTGGTGCGACGACCTCGAGGTAGGCGTCGGTGATCGATTCGGCGTCACCAGTCATGGTCATTTCGCCCGCGGTGATGGTGACGACCGCGATTCCCTCGTCGATGTCGTCAGACTCGAGTTCCAGCCCGGTGAAGGTGATATTGAGGCTGTCGAAGACCGTGTTGATGAGCTCCGGCACGTCGACAGCGTCGCCGTTCTCGTCGTCCATGGCGATCGTACCGAGCTGGTCGATCGGCGCCTTGAACGACTCAATCTCAGCGGGCGACAGCGAGCCGTACAGGCTGACCAGATCCATCTCGGCGGTGCCCTCGAGCAGTTTCTCGACCGCCGCCGTCGGGGAGGATGCCCCGCCCAGCTTGGAGAAGATGGCCCCGTAGGCCCACACGCCGCCGCCGGCGACCAGCAGCACGACGACGCCGATCGAGCCCCAGAGCAGCAGCTTTCTGCTGGGGCGCCTGGGTGCCCGGCCGGGAGCGGGGTTGGTGGGAGCAGCAGGAGCGGTGGGGTCGGCGGGGGCGGTGGGAACGACGGGGCCCGTCGTCGGGGCAGCGACAGCGGCAGCAGGAACCGCGCGGCCGAATGGGTTCGGTTGAGCGAACGGGTTCGGAACGGATGCCGACGGTTCGGCGGCGGCCGGTTCGACTGCAGGGACGACCACTGCGGGGGCAACGACAACGGGGACGACAGGGACGACCGCGATCGGCTCGGGGGCGACGTGCGCTATCGTACCGAGCTGCAGCATCCACTCAATCAGGGCCGGGTAGCACGACGGGTTCGACGCGATGACGGGATGCAGCTCGTGGTGGGCAGCGGCGATCTCAGCGAGCCGGGCCAGCGGGGTGGCCGGGTTGGCGGCTTCCCAATAGAGCGGCGAGGTGGAATCTGTCACGAGGGTAAAGCTCCTAGATAGTCGGTGGAAGGTCGGGGTGGCGCAGGCTTAGGGCCTGGCCGCGATCACCAGTTGAGAATGGTGAAAACCGTGACGGCGGCCGTGGCGAGCACGACCAGGGCGGTGCTCGAGGTGATCGCGATCAGCGTGAGCCGGCGGCGGCGGCGCTTGGTGACCGCAGCGCGCTCGCGGATCTCGGCGGCGGCATCCGCGAGACGCAAGCGCGTCAGGTCTGGTTGCACGTCGGCAACCGGCCTGGGCACCGGGGGTGGCACGATCGCCGGCGTCGGCCGCGCCGCGTAGCGCACGCTCGCGCCGCTCTGCACTTGCGGCGGCTCGTAGCGGCGTTGCAGCGTGTCGACCATGGGAATGCGCGCGGGGGCTGCCGCCCGCCGAGTGCCGAAAAGGGTGTCATGGTCGGTGTCAGGGGTCGTGCTGCCCCGGGGAGAACGCACGGTTGCCTCGTCGATCGAGGCTGCCGCTTGCTCGGAACCGTCGGCTTCGGGTTCCGCAGCCCCGAGCGGGCTGCCCGCCCGGGAGCGCCGCGCCACGATGCGGGTGTGTTCGTCGTCGGTGCGCTGCACGATGACGGTGTCGTCTTCGCCCTCATCGCCGTCGCTGGGCTCAGCGAGCTGATCGGGCGCGACGGATGGCTCGGCCACGTTGGGCTCGCTGCTGATCGTCGGCGCGGGGGCCGCGGCGCCGTGCCGCGGCTCACCTCGCCGCACAATGCGGGTAGCCTCGTCGTCGTCTGCGTCGTCGACCGCGTGATCGATGTCGTCGGGGGTTGGGGCCGGCCGGTGCGGGTCAGCGGGCAGCATTGCGGGCCACTCGTTGTACCGGTCGGGTGTCTTCGGTGCGGGTGTCGATGGTGTCGGACTGGTCGTCGCCAATGGCGACGCCGTGCCAGGAGTTGACCCCGCCGGCGATGACGTCGATTACGATCACCGACACATTGTCGCGGCCGCCGTGTTCGAGGGCGCCGGCGAGCAGCGCGTCTGCCGTCTGCTGGGTGCTGCCGCCGAGGGTCAGGCCGGCCTTGATGGCCTCGTCGGAGAGTTCGCCGCTGAGCCCGTCGGAGCACACGAGCAATCGTTCGCCGGTCACGACCGGGCGCAACCAGTAGTCGGCCTTACTGTTGTCGGCGCCCATCGCGCGGGTGATGACGTTTTTGCGGGCGAAGGTGGCGACATCCGCTTTGAGCAGTGAACCTTCGTCGATGAGTTCCTGGGCGAGGGAATGGTCAACGGTGAGCTGCTGAAACTCCCCACCGTGCAGCCGGTAGACGCGCGAGTCGCCCACGTTCACGATGAGCCATTGCGGGGCATTCTCATGGTCGATGAGCACCAGGCCGGTCAGGGTGCTGCCGGCACCGCGCCCGGTCGAATCTGACACGGCCCGCACCGTGGCGTGGGCGCGTTCAACGGCAGCCACTACATCGCCGGCCGGCACGGCGGTACGGCCGACGCAACCCTGGAATTCCGCGATCACCGCGGCGCTGGCGCGCTGGCCGGCTTCGAGGCCGCCCATGCCGTCGGCGACGATGAACACCGGTTGGCACGCCAATAGCGAGTCTTCGTTCTCGCTGCGTTTACGGCCGACGTCGGTGCTCGAACCACACTGCAGCGATACCCCGGCGCTCATCGCCCGCTGGTCGGCGAGTTGGGTCATTGCTCAGGCCTCCAGGTAGATGCGCGCGGCGAGCTCCCCCAGCAGGAACCGATCGGTCAGGGCTGCACTCGCACCGGCATCGAGCTCGTTCTCTACGCCGCCGCCGTCGATGAGAACGACGCCGTTGGTGGACTGCAGATCGCTGATACCCCAGACTCCCTCAACGAAGTCGAGGCGGGCGTGGGTCTTCGACACGGTCTTGCCGGGGTCATGCAACGGCACCAACTGCGCGTCGGGATGTGCGCCGCCCCGCGCGGGGTTGCGCCCGAGCAGCACCACCGGTTTGGTGAGCGAGACCTTGAGACCGTGTTCGGTTTCGAGGGTCCACGGCTTCATGCGACGCACCACGATCATGGTCTCGTCGAGGTCGTCGTCAGCGTCGTCGTCTTGGCCAGCGTCGTCTTGGTGACCGTCGCCTCGGTGAAGGTCTGTGCCGGCTGGGACTTCGACGGCTGCGCTCGCCCCGGGCGCTTCTTCGGCCTCAGGTACGGTCGAGACGACGGGCGAGACGGCGGCGGGCACGGCTGCAACGGACGCCGCCCCAGCGACACCGACAGCTGCCGTTGGCTCGGTGGGCGGAGCAGGTGCCGGAATTGGTGCCGGAGTGGGCGCCGGAGCTGCGCTGGCCTGAGCGACCGGTGCTGGCGGAGCCCACGGGTTCGCCGGTTCTGCTGCCGGGGCGGGCGGGGTCGCCTCGACCCGAGGGGCGGGCGGCGCCGGAGGGGACGCAAGAACGGGCGGTGCTGGCGGGGCTGGCGGGGCTGGCGGGCCGGCAAAAACCGGCGGTGCGGGCGGCGCCGAGAACACCGGGCGCGCTGAGACGGCTGCTGGCGTCGTCGGGCCAGAAACCGGCACGGCCGGCCGGGTACTCACGTAGAACGGCGGCGGTCCGGTGGGCAGACCGTTCACGACGGGCGGTGTCAGGGGAGCGGGCGGAACGGGCGGAGCCGTGGCCAGGAACGCTGCCGGAGGGGCCGGCGGCGCGGGCGGCATCACGCTCTGCACGACCGGAGCGGGGGCCGCAGCCACGGCCGCAGCCGTCATCGACAGGGGCGTCACCGGAGCAAATGGCACGTAGCCGGTTGCGGCCATGCCGGGCATCCAGCCGGTGTCGACGCTCTTTCCAAAGCCGACGATGCCGGCCCAGATGGGAAAAGAGACCAGGTAGAGCAGGGTGAATCCACCGCCGTGGCCCAGGCGCCGGTTGACGTTGTTGACAGCCATTATCAAGACGACGAGGGCCACGAGGTTCGCTGCCGGAATGAACAGGCCCACGACCCAGAGGGCTGAATAGCGACCGAGCTCAAATAGCGTGATGGTGTTAACGATCGGCACCCAGCCCTTCCAGGCCTGTTCCCCGAGCTTCACGAAGATCTTGCCGAGGGCGATCGACGAGAACACGTACACACCGATGCCGATCAGCATGGAGACCACGATGACGGCGACCACCGCTCCAGATGATTCATCCATTTATGATTCGCGGCTGCTGACAAGCGGCCGCTCCCCCAATCTGCTGGTGTCGCGCCGGTTCGGGCGCACGGTGGTGACGTCGTAACGAGACACGCGTCGTCGAAAAGTAAAGAGTCGGCGGGCATCCGCAAGCCGAGAAAATGAACGCAGCGAGATGGCCGCGCGCAGGCGTTGTCGCCGGGTGCCGCTCGCGGCGAGACCGGCTCGTTCCGCCGTGACGAGGTGCCAGAAGGCGTCGCTCTCGGCCGGCTGCGGCGTGATCTCGCCGAAGACGGCGCGGTCGGCGAGGGCTGCCAGCTGTGCACCGCCAACCGACTGGTAGTGCGCGGCGACTTCCACCCGGGTCATGTTGCCCTGGTCGGCAAAGCCGCGGTCAACGGCGGCGTCGACGTACTCGTCCCAGCCGCCGCTGAACCGCGCCGACACGTCGGCCGCCCGCGCGCGATCCCGGCGGCGTTTGAGTTTGGCGCCGAGAATGACCAGGAACGGCGTGCTGATCGCGAGCAGCGCGGCCAGGCTGATGCCGCCAATCTTGAGAATCGCGAACAGCCAGGCCAGGTCGGAGCCGGTGACCGGGTCCTGGTCCTGCTGGTCTTCGCCGCTGGTCGGATTGGCCTCGGGGGCACGCTGCTCGGTGGCGCCCTCGGTGAGCACCTCGGTGTTGTACTGCGGGTCGCGGGTCGTGTCGTCGATGGGCGACAGCGGGTTTTGAAACTGCGGGGTCGCATCCACGGTGACCCAGGGGCTGTCGCCGCTGGCCACTTCAACCCAGGCTGCGAGGTTCTGCCCGGCGCAGACGCCCTGAAGGCAGGCGCCCGGCGCGCTCGAATCAGCGGCGTCGGTCGTGCCGAGCGTGAAACCGACCACCACACGAGACTCGAAGCCGAGGTGGCGAGCGAGCAGCGCGGTGGCCACGGCGAACTGTTCGTCGTCGCCGATCGCGGCGACCAGCTGGGCGTTCTCGGTGGCGGTCGTGCTGTTCTGCTTCTCGAGCAGCGCGGTGAAGAGTGCGTCGATGCGGGCGACCGAATGGCCGGACAGGCTCGGTGTGAACTGGTAATCACCGAGGTCGGCGGTCCAGGAGTCCGCGGCCGGCGCGGTCAGCGCGTGGCTGAGGTAGCCGCGCTCGCGCAGGCGGGTGACCAGTTCGGCCAGGCCGGCGCCGTCGCTCGTAACCGCCTGGGCGTCGACCCAGTCGATGAGACTTTCGGGAATGAGCGTGTCGTCGGCAGCGTCGCCGGCCGGGCGGGCGAGACCGGCGAGGTCCGTCGCATCCGTCGGCTGCTCCGAGACAATTGTGTACCGGTCGCCGTCGTCGAGGGCGTTCAATTGAATACCGGATGCGGTCGCTGCGTTATAGAAGAACCCGTCACTCAGCTCGGCGGCACGATCACCGGCAAAGCGGATGCTCGTCAGCGCGCCGGCGCCCGGCATCCACACGCCGCTGTACCCGGCGACGTCGAACCGGGACGTGACGCGGTCGGCCGTCGAACCGCGGGTGTGTGGCACCCGGGCGAAGGCGCTCGGCTGGTCGTTCTGGTCGGCGGCCGGGTTCACGACCCGAAACACCTCGCCGTCGTAATAGCTGAGCACGGCGAGCCGCACGCGCGAATCGGAGCCGTCGCCGACCGCGTCGCCTGAGACAGTGAACAGTTCGGTGTTGTACTGGTCCGCGCTGAACGAGCTGCGGTACTGGCTGAGCGGGCTGACGTGCTCGCGCAGTTCCACGGCCGGGTCGATGCTGCTGCGCAGCACTTCGCGGGCCGGCGCCGCCGCGACCGCTGAGAGCCCGCCGAGGGTGACGCTGACGGCGAGCACCAGAACGCCGGCGGCGAGTCCAGCCCGGCGCAGGCGACCGCCGAGTGCGCCGGGAGTGCGCCGCACCCCGGTCGTGCGGGCCGCCAGGTCGAGCGCCTGGCTGCGAGCCAGGTGGGTGCGCCAGGCCAGAAAGCCGAAGGCGAGCAGCAGGGCGGCGAGGCCGTTGAGGCTTTCGCGCGGTGCCGGCACGCTCACACCGAAAACGGTCAGCGGAATGCTCACGGCGGTCGACCCGAAGACCAGCCCGAAAAGTTGCACGGCAAAGGTCAGCGGCACAGCGAGGGCGAAGAACCGGCCACGCCAGGCGAGCGAGAGCGCCACCGTGGTGCCGCCGAGAAACAGCAGAAAGGCGGGGGCCAGCAGCGACTGGTACGACCCGACCGGCAGCGCAATGGTGACGAGTTCTTTCCAGCTAAACACCGTGGCCGTCACCAGGTCGAGCAGTCCGCCGAGCGCGTTCGGCACGCTCGTGAGAGCGCTCGGCACCGCGAGCGGCACGCCCAGCACGAGGTAAACGCCAAGCACGGCCAGCAGCACCGTGAACCAGGACCAACCTTGGCGGGCCGCGAGCCAGGCCAGAGCGAGTCCGGCCAGAATCGCACCGGCCGCCATGACCAGGTAGCTGGCGTCCTGGTAGATCGGCCAGGCCGCCCAGACGGCAACGAGCATCATCGCCACGACGAACAGGGCGTTGATCACCCGGGCAGGGCGCCCGCTCCGCGCACGGCGCGGCCGAACCATGGGCACAGCACCGGTCGCTGGCCGGCCCGCCGCGCGCGGCGCTGCTGGCGCGCTCATGCGGCCCGCCGGCTCAGCAGGGAACGAAAGTCGTCGAGCACGCCGATGGTCAGCACGCTCGTGCCAGCCAGGTCGCGAAAGCTCGGCTGCTCGTTCGGGTTGCACAAAACGGCCACGACCTGCACATTGGTGGCGAATTTCAGGGTCAGCGCCTGCAGCCGCCGCGCAGTCATCGTCGAGCCGCAGACCACGAACGCGATCGAGATATCGGGCACCACCTGGGCCGCGAGCACGCAGACGTCTTCGACGTTCATGGCGTGCGGGCTGGTGTCGATCGCGGTGAGGTCGTCGAGCAGGGTGCGCGTCGAGACGACGCTCAGGCTGCGCACCGAACGGATGCTGCTGCGCACGATATCGGGAATCTCCTCGCTCGCCACGACGGCCAGGTCACGGCCGTCGCGAATGGCGCGCACGCCGAGCGAGCCGGTCGCGCTGACCGCCATCTCGAACTCGTCGTCGGAGGCGTACTCAGCGGCGTTCAGGCTCAGCACGATGGCGAGGCGGGAGCGCCGGCTCTCTTCGAACTGCCGCACCATGAGCTTGCCGGTCTTCGCGGTGGACTTCCAGTGGATGTGCCGTTGCCCATCGCCCGGGGCATACTCGCGAATGGCGTGAAAAGAGATGTCGGAGTCGACGATGTCACTCGTGGGGTTGCCCTCGAGGTCGCGCACGAAACCGGCGCTCGTGCTCGGAATCGACACGGTCACCGGGTGCACGAAAAGACGGTTCACGTCGGCCCAGGCCACTTCGCGCCCGAGCACGCCGAGCGGGTCGCTGCGCACCGTCGTGACCGGGCCCACATCGATGACGCCGCGCCGGTACGCGGGCACGCGAACGTGCTCTGCGTGAACCTGGCCGGCGCGCAAAAGCGGAACGTAGACATCCGCGAGCCCTTTACCGATGGGAACGTCAACGCGACCCGGCAGCTCGAGCCGTTTGGAGATGTTGGTGACGGTGAGGGTGCCGAGCACCTCGGAACCGGCGACGACCCGGTCGACCGGCAGCACGAAGTCGACGCTGTAGGCACGACCGCCGGCCAGAAACGGCAACGAGATGAGAATGAGGGCGATCGCCACACAGCCGATCACGATCAGTTCGGCCCAGCCGAAGACGAGGCCGAGCGGCAGCAGCACGATCGCAGCGGCGACGACCACCCAGCCGGCCGGGGTGACCGTTTCGCCGACCCATTCAACGGATGCCTTCACACCGATTCGCACAGCGCGCGAGACCCGCATCCAGAGCACGACCGCGCCCACGAGAGTCACCGTGGTGGACTTGCTCGTGCGCGTGGTCGAATACCTGGTGTGCGTGGCAGACCGGGTCTGGGTGCTGGTTCTCGCCAGATTCGAGGTCTGGGAGCGCCGCGATTCGGTGTGAAAGCTCACGCCAGGTCGCTCCGACTGGGCGGCAGCACGTCGAGCAAAATCTGGCCGATGACGGCGCTCGCGGTGACGCCGTCGAACTCGGCCTCGGGGTCGAGCACCATGCGGTGCGCGAGCACCTGCTCGGCGAGTGCTTTGACGTCGTCGGGCGTGACGAAGGTGCGACCGTGGGCGACGGCCCAGGTCTTGGCCGCCTTGGTGAGGGCGCGGGCGCCGCGCACGCTGACGCCCATGCGCACCTGGCGGGCGTCGCGGGTGGCCTCGACCAGACGGCCGATGTAGTCGTAGACGAGCGGGTTCACGAACACGCCGCGTGCGATGTCACTCATGCTCACGAGGGCTTGCGGGGTGATCACCGGGGCGAGTTCGTGGCGCACATCGGCGGTGCCTTCAAGGATACGAATTGTCGCGGCCAGGTCGGGGTAGCCGAGGGAGGCCTTCATCATGAATCGGTCGAGCTGGGCTTCGGGCAGCCGGTAGGTTCCGGCCTGCTCGATCGGGTTCTGGGTGGCAATGACGAGGAACGGCACACCGGTGGAGCGGGTGACGCCGTCGATGGTGACGTTGCCCTCTTCCATCGCTTCGAGCAGGGCCGACTGGGTCTTCGGGCTGGCCCGGTTGATCTCGTCGGCGAGCACGACGTTGGCGAAGATCGGGCCGCTGTGAAACTCGAATTCGCCCGTCTTCTGGTCGTAGACGGTGATGCCGGTCACGTCGCCGGGCAGCAGGTCGGGGGTGAACTGAATGCGGGTCGAGACGCCCTGCACGGTCTGCGACATGGCGCGGGCGAGCGAGGTCTTGCCGGTGCCCGGGTAGTCCTCGAGCAGCAGGTGGCCCTCGCTGACCATGGCGGTGAAGGCGAGTTCGATCACGTGGCGCTTGCCGAGGACGACCTGCTCCACGTTGTCGACCATCATCGTGAAGGTCGCGGCAAACCAGTCTGACTGCTCCGGGGTGATTGTCATGTCTGTGGCTCTTTCAGTGTGGCGAGTGCGTTACGAGGCGGGATTGCATAAAACGGCGGTGGTCTGGGTCACGCCGGAGACTGTGGCCAAGCCCTGGGTTTGGGGGGCAGTCCAGCTGATGGTCCAGTTCACGTTTCGCGTCTGGGTTGCGTTGCCGGGAACGTTGGCGCCGTCGCGATAGGCCCACGTGCGCTCATTGATCGAGTTCGGCACGTCGTACTCGGCGCGGGTGACCACCGCCTTCGCGAGACCGCTCGAGGTTGCGTCCACGGCCACCTCGAGGGTGCCGCCGATGACACATCCCGTGTTGTTCAGGCCAGTCACCTTGTACTTGACCTGCCAGGCGCGCGAGGCATCCGCTGCCGCCACCCTGGACCAGTCGCTGCACAGCGAGGCGTCGCTGTCGGTGCAGTACCGAGCTCGAATGCCCGGGTCGGCGCCGAATACGGTGGAACCGGCGGTCTCGTCGAAGTTCTCGAAGTCGACCACGAAGTCTCTTGGCACCTGTGCCGACGAGGTGGGCGTCTCGATGAGGTACTGGCCACTGGCCGGCGCTGCCATGTCGTAGGTATACGAGCCGTCTCCCGGCGCGGCAGGCTGCTCCCAGGTGGTGATCGAACCGGCGTTGGCCGAGGTGACCCCATAGCCGTTGGAGTAGCACACCGTGACGAAGTACTTGGTGTGCTTGGTCAGGCCGCCGATCGCGGAGTCCTCCGACGACGCCGCGCCCTCCGGGGTGAAGCCCGCGGCGGTCAGCGTGCAGGTCGCGCCCTCGGTGAGCGAGGCCACGTAGCGCACGTGCACCGGCACCACGCTGGAGTTCGGGTTGAATCCGGTGCCCGCGACCGTGATCGATCGGTTCTGCGAGCTGAGCGAGCCGGCACCGGTGATGGCGGGCGATCCGGCCACGAGCACCGTCGTCTGCGTCGTCTCTTCGGTCGGGCCGCTGCCGGCCGGCTGGTCGTTCCTGCTGAGCGGGGTCACGGTGATGTTCTGGCTGCCGACGCCGAGGGCGAGGCTGAGTTCGGTCGTTCCGACGCCGGGCGTCAGCACCGGGTGTTCGGTGCCGTTGACGCTGTAGCGGTTCGTCGAGGGGTCGTTGTTTTCAATCGTCACGGTGACCGCACCGGTCGAAGCGCTCGTGGTGCCGTCCTTGAAGACGGGTTCCGCCGCAAGTCGGCCCATGCCGGGGGTGTCGTACGACCAGGCCGTCACGCTCACCGCACTGCGAGATTCGCCGACAGCGTTCACCGCTTTGGCTTCGTAGAGGTCCTTCTGGCCGTTCTCGGTCGTGCGAATTTCGCCGCAGTTGCCCGACGTGTCGCAGCGGGCCACCGAGGCGCCGTTGCGGTACAGGTTGAATCCCTCGAGTGCCGGGTAGGCGGCATTGGCGGCGCCGGGGCTGACCGACAGGGTCACGGACCGGTTGCCGTAGGCAATCTGAGCCACGGCGTTCGGCGCTTTCGGGTAGCCCTGCAGGTCGACCGTGATCGAGCCGTTGCGGCTTCCCGCGCTGAGCTTGCCCTGCGCGTCGCGCACCACGAAGCTTGCCTCACAGACCCCGCCGGCGGTGTCACCCGACCAGGTGGCCCTGACGTTCTTCGAATTCTCGACAGCAAACGACACACCGACGCAGGTACTGGGGGCGGTGACGGAGACCAGCTGGAGCGGGGTGCTGCGGTAGAGGTTGACCTCACCGGCCGTGCCGACGACGTTGATCGAGCAGCTCGACCCTGACGACTGGGTGCAGGTCGTGGCGACCGTGCCGCCCTTGGGCAGTTCGCTCGGCGCCGGCCCCACCTTGAGCGCGAGCACTGCCGGAACGACCTCTTTATGGCTGGACAGGCTCACCGTGACGGCGGCTTCCCTGCCGGCGACGGCGTTGTCGGCGACGCCGATGGTGAGGATCGGGCCGTCCTGGGTCACGGTGAACTGGTCGGTGGCGACGTCGATCGCGAAGGCCAGCGGCGGAACGGCGCCCTTGCCCTGCCACTCGACCATGTGGCGGAGGTCGTAGCGAACGGCATCGGAGCCGGGGCTCTGGGTCAGCGCCGCCGGGCGCAGTTCGGGCTGCGGATCGAGCGGCTCGACCACGATCGGCACGACCAGCTGGGTGTAGTCCTCCTGCCCATCGATGCGCGCCGGCACCGTGCAGGAGTCGGTCCACGGCGCGTCAGACCCGGCCGTGTAGGTCACCGTCGTGCCCGCGTCGAACGTGCAGGTGGCGTTTCCACGCTCTCCCGACGAGCGGATGCCGGTGCGTTGCAGTTCCAGCGTGGTTCCGGCCGGGATCGACACGAGACTGGTCAGGTCGAAGCTGACGGCGGCGTCTTCCCGCACCTTCTGGTCGACGTTGCCCTTCTTGAGGGCGATGATGATGGCGTCCTTCGCCGGAATTCGCAGGAATCCGTAGGTGGTCACCAAGGCGCCCTGAAAATTCGGTCCGGTCAGGACAAACGGTGCGAGCAGGCCCTCGTCGGGAACCTTGCCGCTGATCTTCCAGCCCGATACTTCGAGGCCGGGATGGTTTCCCCACAGGGTCAGGGTCAGGTCGGAGACATCACCGGAGTTCCAGGACACCTTGTCGGTGACCACGTCGACGCCCTGGGGGAACGCGTCCCGTTCGTCGAGCGCCAGGGTCGTGTCGATCACGACCGGGTAGTCGGGAACAAAGGAGCGCACGACCTTGACCACGATGAGTCCCTGGCCGACGTCTCCGTTGGGGTTGGTCACCGAATAGACGAAGGTGAGCAAGCCCGGTTCGGTACCGGCGGTGAACACCACGCGCTCGTCGCTGACCGTGTCGATGCGCTGTGCGAGCGCATCGAACTCGGCGGTGCCGACCGCAGCGTCGGGGGTGACCTGGCTCAGGGTGAGGCTGCCGCCGCCGGGCTCGATGTCGTTGGCGGCGGGAAAGACGACCACCTGGTTGCCTTGGCCGGCCTGCACCTCGACGTAGTCGCTGAAGGTGATCGGGCTCGGGTTGGAGCGTTGATCGAGCACGCCGATGCGCACGAGGGCTGCGCCAGTGGCGCCGGCGGTGTCGCGCACCCGGTATTGAAATTCGATGGCGCCGTGATAGTCGAGCGGGCTCGAGTAGACGATGGCGTCGCCGGTGGCGTTGATCGAGGCCGTGCCGCGTGCCGGCTGCGTGAGCACCCGGTCAAGCATGACGGTATCGCCGTCGGGGTCGATGCCGAAACTGTCGAAGGGAATCTCGATGGTCTCGCCCGACAGCACCCGGCCGTAGAGGGTGTGCGGCTGCGGCGCCGTGTTGTCGCCGTCGGCGAGTACCTCAACGGTGACCACGGCCGAGTCGATGAGTTCGGGCGAGCCAGCGGTGTACACGCTGTAGGAAAGCTCGTAGCTGCCCGGTTCGTTCGGGGCGAGGTAGCGCAGCTCGGTGCCGGCCGCGAAGGCGAGGCCCTGCTCACTGCGGTTCTGCACCGATTCGGCGTTGAGCATGACAATGTTGCCGTCGGGCGCCACGTCGTTGGCGAGCACCGGAATGTCGATCTGGGCGCCGACCCGCACCGAGACGCTGTCGTTCATGGCGATCGGCGCTTGCGGAACCGAGGCCGGAAGCAGGTACACGGTGGCCTCGCCGCGCACGGTGTAGAGCGGGTTCTCGGTGCCGTCCGACACTGTGTAGCGCACGGTTCCGAGCTTGCCCGGCCGTTCATCGGCGGTGGATCCGCGCACCCGCAGAATGTTCTGCCCCACCACGTCGACGCTGAGTGAGGCGCCGAGAACGGTCTCGGGGATGGCTTCGCCGAGCAGCAGCACACGGCCCGCCGGGTTCGAGACGGCGGTGAAGACGTCAACGCTGGTGTCGGCCTTGGGCCGCACGAAAACTGTCACCGGGGAGGTCGTGAGCGCCTGCGCATCCGCTGACACCACCGAAATGCGTACGAGTGACACGACCTCGCGCACGTCGTCGGCGATCGTGAGGCTGACCGTGTAGTTGCCCACGACGGTCGCGGAGAAATCAACCGCGGTGCCACTCGCGGTTATGCTCACGGTGGAACCCTCGGAGCTCGACGGGGTCGTGGCCGAGGTGATGCGGTAGAGACCGGCGGCGCCCGAGATGTACTCGGCCGGGTTCACCGTGAGGCGCTCGTTCACCGACGCGAGCAGCGCGAACGGCTCAACGGTGAGCCGCGGGGTCGGCGTGACCGCGATGGTGAGCACCTTCTCGGTTGCTGCACCGTGAATGTCGGAGACGCTCACGAGAATCGTGGCCGACTGCGCCGCCTGTTCGGCCGCGTTGGGGTGCTTGTAGACGAGCACGCCCGCCGGCGTCACACTGACCGAGCCGATGTCGGTGGTGTTCAGAGCGGATGCGACGAAAATGGGATCGCCGTCGGGATCGACCCAGCCGGGCAGCACCGGAACGGTCACCGTGCCGCCGGGTTGCACTTCCGGGCTCGGCCAGTCCTGCAGGCAGCCCTCGGTGCCGCACCAGACCGGCGCAGAATTCACGTCGTCACCGTGCACCGTGAGCGTGACGGTGGCTGCGGGCGAATTGAGGCCGTCGGCGCGTGAGCCGTCGGTGATGGCGTAGCTGAAGGTGGCCGAGCCGCGTGCGCCGGGCGCCACCTGCACGGCGAGTGCCTGGTTGTCGTCGGTGACGGTGACAGTGCCGAAATCGGGGTCGAGCCCGGTGATCGAGGCCGGCACGACGCTCAACACGTCATCGTTGGCGTCGTGGTCGTTGAGCAGCACCGGCAGGCTGACCAGCTGGTCGACGCGTACGCCGAAGGAATCCGGCACGGCAACGGGGGCTTTCGGCTCGACGACCTCGGAGGCTTCCTCCACGTTGTCCTGGCGCTGCGGTTCCTCGGCCGCGGCGAGGGTCCAGTCCTGGGAACTGGCGACCAGGGCGCCCTCCGGAACGGTCCACACCCATCCGCTCTGGGTGTCGTTGAGAATCATGAGTGATTCGTTGGCGCGGAACGCGGGGGCAGCATCGCCGGTGGGAGTGGCCGTGCCGTAGCTGAGGGCGGATTCACCGGCGCTCTCGCTGAACAGGGTGCCGCCGGTGCCGGAGGCGGGCAGCCAGGCCGCGTAGCGCTGCCCTTTAAAGGGAGTGGGTGCGGCGGGTGCCCCGAGCACCGCCTCGGAGTCGCCGACCAGCTCGGTGCGGGCACCGTCGGAGAGCGCGAACGAGACAAGTCCGGTCTGGTCGGCGATAAGCACGTCGTTGGCGGTCACACTCGGCCGTTGCAGCAGGGCCAGTTCGCTCAGGTTCGTCTCGACCGGTGCGTTGTGGCCGGCCAGCCACAGTTCGTCGCCGGCCGCGCCGAGCAGCGCCCAGGTGTCGCCGACAACGCTCAGCTGGCTTCCGGGCTCGGCCGGTCCGTCGGTGACGGCGTCGTCTCCCACGATTCGGTCGTCGGCAATTGAGTAGCGCAGAACGGTTTGCGCTTCACTGGAGTAGCTGTAGAGCACGCCGCCCGGTGTGATCGCGATGGCGTCGGAGCGGTACACCTGCGGGGTGTCGCCCTCGGCTACCTCTTCGTCGGCGTAGGGGTTGACCGGACGGGGAGCGGCGGACTCCCCCACCGCGCCGGCGAAAACGGCTCCCGAGCTCGTGAGGTACCCGACCCAGGAGGTCGATGAGACGATGGTTCGCGTGCCGGCCGGGGTGCTGTCGTAGTCGCCAGCGTCGTCGCCAAGATCGATTGGTGCCGCGAGGCTCACGTCGACGACTTTTTCGTTGTTCTGCGCGTAAAGCAGCACGGTCGAATCCGTCTGCACCAGCTCGCTCGGCGCCGGCACGGTCTTCACGGTGTCGAGTTCGCCGAGGTCGGTGTTGATGCGGGCATACCGGTTGCCGTCGCCACTCTGTAGCGCCCAGATCGAACTCGCGTTGACCGGGGTCTGCTTCACGTCGAAACCGTCGGCAACGATGGCTACCGTGGCCAGCAGCGCGCCGATCGCGGCGACCGCCATGATGCGAACAATGCCGCGACGTTTCGGAGAGAGGGCTGGGAGGCGACCGCGAGCGCGTTTGCCGGCCACTAGATGAGCCCGACCAGAAACAGGGTGCCGACCGTGGCGCCTCCGCCGACGACGACCGCCCCGACCAGGAGCAGCGTGAGCGCCAGCGGCGAGAGTCGTGCCCGGCCAGGGTCGGTTGCCTCGGTCAGGGTTCCCTCCCGGGTTTGTGAAGCCGGGCGCCGGGTGACCCGGCCGGGGCGCAGCGTGGGAATGACCACGTCGGAGATGACGGCTCCGCGTGCCTCCAGGTTGTTGAAGTCCACCGGGGCTCCCGCCTCGGCCCAGGCAGCGTCGGCCACCTCGAGCGCGGTGATCGGCAGTCCCAGGTCACGCTGCACCCGCTGCAGGTCGTGCGCGCATTCGAGCAGGCTCGGCTGGCGTGCGCCCGGGTCGCGACTCATCATGCGGGCGAGGATCGTCTCGAGGCCCGGGGCAACATCCGCTCGCCCGATGCTGGTGTATTTGGCGCGGCTGATGCGCTGTTTCAGCTGCGTGCGCGACCCGTTCGAGCCGGCGGGCAGTTCGAAGGGTGCACGATCGGCCAGCAGGGAGTAGAGGGTGGCGCCGAAGGACCAAACCTCGGTGGCGATGGTGCCGGTGGTGCGTTCGTCGACGACTTCGGGGGCGCTCCACGGCAGCGACATGGCGAACAGTTCGTCGCGGGCACCCCCGGCGAGCGAGGCGGCGATGCCGAAGTCGCCGAGCACCGGTCCGCCGAAGGTCGTGGTGAGAATGTTCGAGGGTTTGATGTCGCGGTGCAGCACCTTGGAGCGGTGTGCCGTCTCGAGGGCGCAGGCAATCTTGACCGCGACGCCCAGTACCGTCGCCACCGGCAGCGGTTCGGCGCGCTCGCGCGACGAGTACGAACCGGGGCAGAACTCCATCACCAGATAGGGGCGGCCGTCGGCCGAGATGCTCGCGTTGTAGACGGTGAGAATGGAGGGATGCGAGCTGAGCCGCGCCATGACATCCGCTTCGGCGTTGAAAGAGCGCAGCACGTGGTCGTCGACGATGTCTTGCAGCAGCACTTTGACGGCCACGGAACGGCGCGGCATGTTCTGTTCGAACAGAAATACGTCGGCGAATCCGCCGGTGCCGAGCGGGCGTACGTAGCTGTAGCCCGACAAAACGGGCGGAGCAGAAGGAAGCCGTCTGCCCATTGCTCCCCCGACCTGCATTGTTTCTGTGGTGCGTCTTTGTGTTCACTCGCAAAGACTCAGCTGGTCTCAGGATCAAGCTTAACTACGACACACGACCCCGATACACTCTGGGGCATATGGTACACCCCCAAAATGGGGGTATTGAGGTCGGGGACCCAGGGTGGGCCCGAGCGCGCGGGTCAGCCTGCAGCGGCGCCACGCCGAGCATTCCTGTTGCTTCGGGCTGCTCGTCGACATACCCTTAATGCATCGTTCGGCACCCCCGCCCTTCGCCACTGGAGGGCTCCCATGCGACACGTAACACGATTGGCTGTCGCCTTCGTCGGCGCAACCGCCGTGGTCGTGATCATCGGCTGGTATAGCGGCCTCACGGCACTCACCAAACTGCCCGGCTTCGCCTCCATGAAGCCGACGACCGCTCTGCTCTTACTCCTCATCGCCATAGGGCTGCTCCTGATCGAGCATCGTTGGGCGGCCGTCACGATCGGTGCCGTAGTGGCGATTCTTGGCGCGCTGACCCTCGGGGAAGCCCTGTCGGGCACGTCGATCGGTGTTGATACTCTGCTGGTCGGCATTATGCCCGGCGCTGGTTCCCTGCTTATGGCCCCCGCCACCGCACTCGTTGGGCTTCTCCTGGGCTGTGCGCTGCTGGCGAGCGTTTGGGCACGACCTGGGCTTTCGCACGGCCTGACTCTGTTGGCGCTGTGTGGAAGCCAGGTCGCCTTTCTGGGTTTCCTTTACGGTGCGTCGTCGTTGTACGCCTTCGGCAGTTTTGCGGCCATGGCCCCACAGACCTTCGTCTGCACGATCATTCTGGAACTCTTTCTGCTGCACCATCGATATGGGGACAGCCCCGTCGGCCTGCTAACGGATCGCGGCAGCGCCGGAACGCTGCTGCGCTGGGCCATTCCGTTCTTCATCATCGGGCCGCTGGTACTCGGGCTAGTGCGCCTCTGGGGCCAGCAAGCCAATCTGTACGACACCAAGTTCGGGGTGGTGCTGCTCGTCATCACCATGACGGTGCTGGGCTGCGCCGTCAGTTGGGTAGCCGCAGTGCGGCTGCGCGACCTCGATCACCTGCGAGACCACGCCGCCGCCGAACTCGCACAATCGAACGCCGGTCTCGAATCGGCGGTGACGGAACGAACCGCCGAGCTAGCTAATACCGCCCTGCAATTGAACGCGCTCGTTCGGCTCGCCCCCGTTGGCATTGTGGAGCTCGACGCGACCGGTGGCTTGCTGACGGCGAACGACCAGTGGCTAGCGCTCAGCGGCCTGCGACTCGACCAGTCCGTGGGGTCGGGCTGGGCCGCCGCCATCCACCCCGCTGACGTCGAGCGGGTGACTTCCGAATGGGCGGAGCATATCGCCGCCGGCACCGGATACCAAACTTCGGTGCGTTTTCGCACGCCCCAGGGTCAAATCAATTGGGTGCAGGTGCACACCTCGCCGGCCTATTCGGATGGGGTGGTAGTCGGGCATGTGGCGGCCGTCACGGACGTGACCGCCCTCCGCGTGGCCGAGCACGAAGCATCCGCTGCCCGAGCCCGTTTCGAAGCGGCCTTCGAGTCTTCTCCCCTCGGGACGGCCATTGTGACCCTCGACGGTTATGTCATGGAGGGCAACCGACGACTATTCGAGCTTGCCGGGCCGGCCGACAGGGTGCTCAGCCGGCCCATCGAGAACATATTCCAGCCAATAAATCCAGCGGATGAGACTGCAGCAGTCATCCCGTCGGCTGGCCGTCAGGTACATCAGCTGTCCGAGCGACAGCTGCGCGGCAGCCGCGCACATGAGATCAACGTCAACGTCAGCGTCGCTGAGATTCACGAGGGCGCGCGGGTGACCGGGCTGCTCTACCTGCTCGAAGACATCACGGCCCGACGAGTGGCCGAGGCACGGGTGGAACACCAGGCCTTCCACGATTCCCTGACTGATCTGCCCAACCGGCTGTTGCTGCTGGGCCGTCTCGACGACGCCCTGCGCGCGGCCGCGCAGAACGGTCGCGGCGTCGGGGTGCTCTTTCTCGATCTGGATGGCTTCAAGGCCGTGAACGACACCTTCGGTCACCAGGCCGGCGATGCCGTTCTCATTGAAGTCGCCGCCCGATTGGTGAGCGGTGCCCGCACCGACGACACCGTGGCCCGCATCGGTGGCGATGAATTCGTCGTGCTCTGCCCCGACATCGGCACGACCGCTGACGTCGCCATCATCGCCGAACGCCTGCAGCACTCGCTCGTGCAACCGATTGTTTTCGGCGCGGCGACGGCATCGATAGATGCCAGTATCGGCGTAGCGTTCGGAAGAGGTACCGCAGAAGCCGAATCGCTGCTGCACGAGGCGGACCAGGCCATGTACCTGGCTAAGAAGCAGGGTCGTGGTCATTTCCGAATCTTCGATGAGCGCGATAGAGACGTCACCCTGCAACGGTTTGAAACCGAGACCGCACTCCGCGAGGCCGTGGCCCGTGGTGAGATCGAAACGTGGTACCAGCCCATCGTCGACCTGCAGGAGGACGGCGCGGCAACCGTCGTCGCAACCGAGGCCCTGGCCCGCTGGCGACGGCCCAACACCGGCATCGTCATGCCCGGCGATTTCATCGCCCTAGCCGAGGAAGCCGGACTCATCGGCGACATCGGTCAGACAGTGCTCAACCAGGCCTGTCTCGCTGCAACGGCCCTCGATCAGGTGGTCGTGAGCGTTAACGTTTCAGCCAGACAGTTCGCCCGCGCGGACTTCGGCGCCATCGTGCGCCACGCCCTGCAGGTCTCGGGGCTTCCCCCCCACCGGCTCTGCCTTGAGCTGACGGAAAGCGAGGTGGTGGAGGCCATCGACTCCGCCGCGGCAACGCTGCAGGAACTCCGCGCGCTTGGTGTGCGCTGGGCTATCGATGATTTCGGTACCGGGTATTCCTCATTCACCCAATTGCGCACGTTTACCTTCGACCTTCTCAAGATAGATATGACGTTCATCCGCGGCATCGAGGAGTCCAGCCGTGATCGCGGCATGGTGGAAGGAATTCTGCGCTTGGCGGACGCGCTACACCTCGATGTCATCGCGGAGGGAATCGAGACGGCCGGTCAGCGCGACCTGCTGCGCGAGATGGGGTGCCGCTTCGGCCAGGGCTACTTCTTCTCCCGGCCAGCCCCTTCGGTGCAACCCACCCTGGTCACCCACCACTGACACCGGCAAAACCAGGGTCACGTCTCAGCCGGCGTCGTGCAGCGCGTAAAGAATGACCGACACCGTGCCCGCCGTTCCGCCGGGCACGTTCGGGTCGGCCACCCAGCTGAAGTTGGTTACTGACACGAGCCGTGCGCCCTGCTGCAGCCCACCAACAAAGGCAACCAGACCGTCACTATTACCAGCCAGTGAAACGGTCACCACGAGCGTTGCGAAGTTTGTAGCGGTCAGGCGAGCGGATGCCGCGACAGGCACTGGTTGCGCCGCATCAGCAGCATCAGCAGCAGTCGCAGCATCCGCTGTGGTGCCGGCGACCGCGCCGGGTGCGGCTGCGTCGGCCACGACCGGCGCATACGCCTCAACGTCCCCAACCGAGATCGCACTCACCTCCACAGCGTTGGCGTCGGCCAGGGTGCCGAGTTGGGCAATGAACGCCGGCAGACCTGCATCCGCCGGAACCGCTCTTTGCAGCGCGGCAAGGGAACGTTCGAGGCCCGCTATGCCATCAAGTTGGGTCTGCAAGTCGACGAGCTCTGCGCTATGCGCCTCATTTGTAGCGTCGACCGCGACGGCATCCGACAAGGCGCGCTGCGTCGCGCGCAGATTCGGGGCGATGCCGAAGATTCCGTCCATGATCACGACCAGCGCAATGAGTGCACCGGCCACGATCGACCAAAATCGAGTTCTCTCCATGCCTAGCCTCCCCACTCGGTGGGACCGTTGACGTACACACTCGCGTCGATGTGAACGGTGAGACCGACCTGATAGCTACCGGTGGCGGTGCGCGCCACGAGCCCGGGTTGCGCATCGGTGTACCCCGGCACACTTCGCACAGCAGTGAGCACCTGAGAGACCTCAGGAATGGTTGCGCTCGTCAGCGACAGCACCACCGTCGCCACCCGCTCCGGCTGCAACGGCAACGGCGACTGGCTGTAGGCAGATAGCGGCGAGGAGGCATCGATGGTGAGCGTTTCGATCGTGACCGACTCTGGCAGGATAACCCGCAGCGCGCGCAACCAGGCTGGCCAGTCAATTTCGGTCGACTCACCGAATTGCACGGCCGCTTGGGTGTCGTCGATCGAGCCGGTCACCCGGCGTAGTTCGCCGAATTTCGCCTGTTTCACCAACAGTTCCGTTGTCAACGACTGCGCGTTCGCGAGTACACGCTCGGCCTGCCCTGCCTGCCAGGCCGACGCGAAATGAGCGGCTCCCATCAACAGGGTCACCACGACACCGATGATCATTAGACGACCGCGCGCCCGACGACCCCGCCGGTTCGCCCGCACCTCGGGCGGAAGCAGCGACACCCTCGCTTCCCCACCGATAACAATCTTGACCGTCTTCGACGGTGCTGGACGGCGGGCAAAACTTTGAAGCGGCCGGCCAGCAGACGGCGACTCCCCGCTCATCACCTCGTTCCCGGTCATGCGTTGTTCCCGAGGGCGAGCCCGCAGGCAATCAGATAATCCCCGCCGGCGCGCTCGAGCTCACCGGCGATACCGGCTGACCCGATCAATATCCCTGCCGGGGTGACGGTCGGCGCGGTGACGGGCAAGCGGGTGAGATCGGTCAGCTGGTGCGCCATCTCGCCGAGCCTGGATCCACCGCCGGTTAGCACGATGCGCGCCACGGCAAGATCGGGCCGGGTATTGCTGAAGTAGGTTACGGTATTGCGCAGGCTCAGCAACAGTTCGTGGGTAACGTCACGCGCAATCGAGGCGGCCATCGGGTTTGCAGCAGCCACAGAGCCATCGACCAACGATCGTTTCAGCGTCTCGGACGCCGTATCGCCAAGGCCCAGCTGCAGTTTCACAGCTTTGCTGACGTCGTCGCCGCCGGCCGGGATTAAGCGCACGAATTGTGGCACTCGCCCGGCCGAGATGAGAACGCTCGTGGTCGCGGCCCCCACGTCGATCTGCGCGACAACGTCATCAGCTTCGCTGCCGCGGCAAATCACCCGACTCAACGCGAATGGAATGAGGTCAACGTCTACCGCGGTCAGGCCGGCGAGTTTGATGGCCTGCACGTTGGCCAGCACCGCCTCCTTCACCGCTGCGATCAAAAGCCCCTGAATTCGGGGTCCGTCATCGGTGGTCGCATCGGCGGCGAGATCGGCGATCGGATAAAAATCGAGCAGAGCATCACTGACCGGGAAGGAAAGTAGATCCTGAACCTGAAACGGTAACGACTCGCGGATGCGCCGCAGTGACATTCGAGGCACTGTCAGGTTGCGCACGATTACGCGATGGTTGCCCATACCGAGGATCACCTTCTTACTGGTGAATCCCCCCCTCGCCCACAGCCGTTTCAGTACGGCGCCGACAGCCTGTGGGTCGACCACCTCGCCGCGGCTAGCCGCGCCGGCCGGAAGCGGCTCTTCACCCAGGTGAACGATGACCGGTGAGGCGGTTGCGGCGCCGCGCACCTCGACCGCCCGCACCATGGTGCTGCCGATGTCAACCCCGACGATGCGAGTGCTAGCCATTGTCGGTGACATCCCGAATCGATACCCGGTCACCCAGCCGCGTGCCGACGCCAGTGGCTGGCGTTCCCGCCAGGCTGACACCGGGCACGGTTGCCGGTGCGAACCGAAAAATCGACGAGCCAGCCAGGCTCGACCTGCCCGAATACAGCTGGCCGTGCCAGATGGCCGACCCTTCAATCTTGACCTCGCACGGGCTGTAGATGAGTGCCGCGATGGTGCTGCCCGAGATGAACGAGCCGGCAACTCTCGACCCCGCGGCCATCGGGCAGCTAGGCACCCCATCGGCGACATCGTCGGGGGTGATGAGCCACAACTTCGCCGGGTTCACCGAGCTGAACTGGGCACTGCCCCCGAGATGAAAACTCTTCGCGATGATGGCCAGGTCGTTTTTTAGCGTGAGGATTTCCGCGCCGACGGTCGCAATGCCGCCGGGACAGCCGCGGGCATCAATAACGGTCGGAGAAGACGCGTGACTGTTCACGATGGGCTGCAGGGTGAGAAAGTTGCACGCGCCCGGCGCGGTAACCGTCGCGAATCCGGTCCAATCACTCGGCACGTAGTCAACGTCGACCCACCCGGGCACGGTCGGGGTATCGCTCGGTGCCGGGCCCACACCGGGCCCGGCCGGAACGATGGTCTTCTGCCCGAACACCCGGTCGGTGTTGCCGACGACCGACTGCGCGGTGAGGTTGCCCTTAATCTGAGCCGTCTGTTGCAGTGATGTCTGACCAGACGACCAGGCGTTTTTACCGACAATCGTGCTGCCGCGGAGGTCGATGGTGGCCGCGGTCACCGACCCGAGCACCTGCGAGGAATCCACGAGCGACAGGTTCTGGGTGAGCCAGGCATCACCGCCGACAATGGAGCTGAAGCTCGATTCGAGCGTCGGCGCCGTCACGCTTCCGTGCAGAATGGACGACTCCGAGAGCGTCACCTTCTGCTTGGCCCAGGCGCTGCCAAAGATCTGGCACGACTCCGCCAACCTGAGCACGCCCGCCGACACGACCACGTCAGCTTGCATCACCCCCGACCCCACACAGCTGGCGTTACCGTTCACTACCTGCACGACCGGCTTGGAGCCATTGAGGGCTTGGATTTGACTGGAGCCGAAGAATCCGACGGTGGAATAGGAATAGATGGCGGCTGCGCTCGCCTCGGACGTGGCCGCCGCTGGCACCGCCCGGTAGATGGCAGCCACGGTGCGAGTGGCTCTGGACAGCCCGGCGCCGGCAGCCGTTTCGGCCCGGCCGGTGGAGATAATGCGCACCTCGTTGAACGATCCGGTGGGGCATCCGCTGATAAAGGCACCAGCGGCCGAGGTGGTGTAGCTGACCGCGACCGAAAATACCGGCGAGCCCACTGGCGGTGTTAGAGCAGGGCAGACCGCGTGGCCGATGCTCGCGACGGTATAGTCGATGCCGGCCTCAGCGGCTGCCTGCGCCTGCACGGTGGCGCGGATGGTCCCGCTGACCCGCAGCGATCCGAGGGTGACACCGATCACCGTTGTGGCGACCACGGCCATGACCGCCATGATGCCGATGACGGCCAGCAAGGCGCTGCCACGCTCGCGGGCAGCGGATGCGGGGCGTTTCAGGGCGCGAAGCATGTGTTCGCCTCCGCTTCATTGCCACGGCTGGTCGAGGTTGTCGCGATTCGCACCGGCGCGCTGTCCGTACCGGAGTTCACGGCGAAGGTCAGGTGCAGGGTCGTTGATGTCGGCAGAGCGAAAACCGGGCTCGCCTGGTCGGGCTGAATGCCGGTGCCCAGCAGCGCCCAGCCGCCGCTCCCCGCCGCCAGGTCTGCCGCACTAGGAGCAACGATTCGAGCGGATGTCGGTGCCGCGCGAGTCGCGTACATGGCCCCGCCGTTGACCGGTGTGTAGTACCAGCCCTCGCACACGGTTACGATCTCAGTCGACGTACCGAGGCTGGTCAGCACGAGCAGCTGACCAGTCGACGCCGAGGTGAGCTTGAGTTCGGTGGCCGCCCGAACCCCCGCGTGCACCGATTGGGCAATGATCTGGCCGACGCTCGAGGCCTGCGAGCGCTCGCTGACCCGGCGTTGCGCGGTGAGTGAATTGACGAGCATGCCGCCAACGAGGGCGAGCACGAGTACGGAGAGTCCCGAATAAATGAGCAATTCAACCAGGGTGATGCCTCGCTCCCCGGAGCGGCGTCGGACCGGCGGAGAATGCGGCATTCTCACCCCGTCACCAGAATGAGCGTGGTGGCCTCGGCGACGACGCGACCGGCTCGCAGGTCGGTCACCGATACGTGCACGGAGACCGTAGTCGGCAGAGCCGCCGCGGCGGGGCACACGATCGGTTCGATCCGCGGCTTGAGCGGCTGGCCGTTCGGGTCGAAGACCGGCCGGCTCGTTGCGGCGAACGCGGAAAGCGTGGCGCATTCGGCGCCGATGGAGCGCATGTCTTCCATTTCTCGTACGACCAGTTGCGTCGCCGTGGCCAGGGTCGAATTGGCGATCGAAGCCTGCAACGCCTGCGTGAACAGGGGCAGCAGTCCGAGCGCCATAACGGTGAGCAGAAACATCGACACGATGATCTCGACCATTCCAAACCCGTGCTCGCTTGCCGCGGCCGGCGCGGAGTACGGATTCATTCCGTTGGCTCGTTGTTCTCGCCGGCCCGGCGAAGGAGCCCTGAGCCCTCGCATCCGCTGGGTTATTCGATCTTGGTGGCGGCTTCGGAATCGGTGGTCGTGTAGCCGTGGTTGGTGGCCGAAGCAACCGTGTCGGAGGTGCCCTTCTTCCAGAAGCCGGTGATGATGAAGCCGTCGGATCCCACCGCGGCGATGAGAATATCGACATCGGCGCTCTCGTTGTAGGCGCTGAGCCCGGTACCGTCGGTGCCGGCGGTCGTCAGCGCTTCGGCGACGGTGTCGCCACCCGACAGCTCAACGGCGAGGGCCGTTCGGGCCTGGGTGACCTGTGCGGCGACCGCGCTGTCTTTGGCGCCGTCTTGTTGACCAATGTAGAGCGGGATGGCGACGGCGGCGAGAATGCCGATAATCAGCACAACGACGAGAAGCTCAATGAGCGTGAACCCGTGCTCACGGTTCTGAAGCGACTGGCGCTTGCGCCACAATCTGTTTATGAATCGAGGCGACATGTTTAATTCCCTTGTTCCACGTTGTGCACTGCGAAAGCGCAGTGCTCCCTCGTTGAGCATAGGCTCTTTCTACCCCCTTAAGGGGGGTATTTTATATTCGTGTGGATAACGATTCGAACAACTATTTGACGACCTCGAAGATGCTGAACATGGGCAGGTACAGCGCCACGACCATCCCCCCAATGACGACCCCAATGAAAGCGATCATGAGCGGTTCGATGAGGGCAGTGAGTTGCTCGGTCATGGCACGTACCTCCTGGTCATAGAAGTCAGCGACCTTGCCCAGCATCTGTTCGAGCGCTCCGGCATCTTCACCGACGGCGATCATCTGCGTGACCATCGCCGGGAACAACGGCTCCTCGGCGAGCGGTTCGGCTATGGAGCGCCCCTCCCGCACCGATTCGTGCACCTTCACGAGGGCCTGCTGCAACACCCAGTTGCCTGAGGTCTCCCCGACGATACCGAGCGAACTCAAAATCGGAACACCGGATCCGATCATGGTGGCCAGGTTGCGGCTGAACCGGGCGATGGCGAGTTTAGCCAGCAGCGGGCCGAACACCGGCAGTTTGAGCTTGAGCGGGTCAACGACCCGACGCACCCGGTCAGTGTTCTTGTGGCGCCGCCACCAGACGGCCGCGAAGATACCCCCGACGACAAGCACCGGGCCGAGCCAGATCAGCGTGCGCGACAGCACGACGAGAACCTGGGTGGCCAGCGGCAGCTCACCGCCAAGGTCTTTGAACATCTTCTCGAAGATCGGCACGATAAAGATCAGCATTCCTATTACGGCAACGACGGCCATCAGCAGCACGATCACGGGATAGGCCAGCGCCGACTTGATCGTGTCGCGCAGTTTGCCCTCCGACTCAAAATTCTCGGCGATGCTCGTGAGGGCCTGCTCGAGAAAACCGCCGGTCTCCCCCGCCCGCACCAGATTCACCATGATCGGGGGAAAAATAGACACATGCTTCGCCATGGCGTCCGACAGGGCGACGCCGGTCTCAACCTCGGTGCGAATACGCCCGAGACTCTGCGCGAGCACTTTATTCTCCGTCTGCTCAGCCAGAATGTTCAGGGTACGCAGCAGCGAGAGCCCGGCCGAGGTCATCGTGGCGAGCTGACGGCTCATGATGGCCAGGTCTTTAAGACCGACTCTCTTTTGGAGGCCGGGAATGTGGATCTCCCGGCGGAGGCCACCGGCATCCTCGACGGGCGAAATCGAAATAGGTGACAAACCCATCCCCTTCAGCCGCGCCAGAGCTGCCTCCTCCGAGGCGGCAAGCAGGCGCCCCTTCACCACCCGGTCGGCGGCGTTCCGACAGGCGTAGGCGAAGGCGACCTGGGCAGACACTTAGGGTTCCCGCGGCGAGAATGAGTCGTCAAAGTCGATCTCGGAGCGAGCGCGCGGGTGTGCAAGCTCGGCCTCCGGCAGGCCCCGGCGCAGCAGTTGCTCCAGCGAGGCCGGGTCCTGAGCTTTGGCCTGGGCGGCTTCCCGGCTGATCACACCGCTGATCACGAGGTCGGCCAGGCTCTGATCCATCGTGTTCATGCCGAGCGCCCGCCCCGCCTGCATCGACGAGGGAATCTGGTAGGTTTTGCCCTCACGAATGAGGTTCGCGACGGCGGGGGTCGCCACGAGCACCTCGATGGCAACGGCACGCCCGCCCCCGATCTTCTTGACCAAGGCCTGGCTAACGACGCCCTGCAGGGTCGCGGCGAGCTGTGCGCGCACCTGTTCCTGCTGGTAGGGGGGAAACACGTCGATGATGCGGTCGATGGTCTGGGCGGCATTCTGCGTGTGCAGGGTGGCAAACACGAGGTGGCCAGTCTCGGCCGCAGTCAAGGCGACCGAGATGGTCTCGAGGTCGCGCAGTTCGCCGATCAGAATCACGTCGGGATCCTGCCGCAGTACGTGCTTGAGAGCGGATGCGAAACTGTGCGTGTCGTGGCCCACCTCGCGTTGGTTGACGAGCGATTTCTGATGCTTGTGCAGAAATTCGATCGGATCTTCAACCGTGACGATGTGGTCGGCCCTGGTGCGATTGACCAGATCGATGAGGGCCGCGAGGGTCGTGGACTTTCCCGATCCGGTCGGTCCGGTCACCAGCACGAGGCCGCGGGGCAGTTGGGCGAAGTGACCCACCGATTGCGGAACACCGAGCTCGGCGAGCTGCTTGATCTCGCGAGGTATCAACCTGAACGCGCCACCAACGGAGCTGCGCTGTACAAAGTAATTCACCCGAAACCGCGCCCCGCCGGCCGTGTATGCGAAGTCGAGTTCAAGTTCCCTCTCGAACTGCTCGAGCTGCACCGGGGTCAGCAGGCTGTGCAGGGCGGACGTGACCTTGTCGCGCATCCACTTGCTGGAATTGTCGAGCGGGCGTAAGTTGCCGTCCATCCGTATGCACGGTGGGGCACCCACGGTGACGTGCAGGTCTGAGGCGCCGAGGTCGAGCACCTCAAGCAGGGCGGCGATCAGGTCGGGATCAGGGCCTTCGTCGAACGGGGAACGCTGGTGGCGTCGGGTCGGCTCGACGAACTCGTCGACAGTTTCGTCCTCGGCTCTTGCCGCCGTTCGACGCCCGGCCGGTGCGTTTGCGTCGAGGGCGGGGTCGTCGAGCGGCCATGCCGTGCCGGATGATCCCGGGGGCGTCACCGGAATCTCGTAAATGGGGTGGGTCATGATACTGGTCCTTTCGACCTAAGAGACCACGCGCAGGATTTCTTCGATGGAGGTGAGGCCCAGGCGCACCTTGGCCCAGCCGTCGTCGCGCAGGGCGATCATGCCCTGCTCCCTTGCCGCGAGGGCAATGGCCGCACTCGATGCCCGAGCCACACAGAGACGTTCGATTTCTTCGGTGACCGTCATCACCTCGTGAATGGCGAGCCGTCCGCGATAGCCGGTATGGGAACAGTTCATGCAGCCGGCCGCCTTGTAGATCACGGTCGCAACCCCGCTCGATGCCAGACCTTTGGGTTCGGAGGGAAAGTTCATTTGGGCTAGTTCGCCGTCACCGCGCGCATCGGGCAGCTTGCACCGGTCGCACAGGCGTCGGGCCAGCCGTTGGGCAACCACGCAGTCAAGTGCGCTGCCGACCAGAAACGGTTCGATGCCCATTTCGGTGAGACGGGTGATCGCACTCGGCGCGTCGTTGGTGTGCAGGGTGGTGAGCACGAGGTGTCCGGTGAGCGCCGCTTCAATGGCGATCTGCGCGGTCTCGTGGTCGCGAACCTCGCCGAGCAACACCACATCGGGGTCGCTTCGCAAAATGGCGCGTAGGGCGCTCGCGAACGTGAGTCCCGCTTTCGGGTTTACCTGCACCTGGTTGATTCCCGCCATGCGGTACTCGACCGGATCCTCCACGGTGATGACATTAATCTCGGGACGCGCGACGGAGTTGAGGGTCGTGTAGAGGGTGGTTGACTTGCCCGACCCGGTCGGGCCCGTGACGAGGATCATGCCGTAAGGCTTGGAATATGCCGCGCGGTAGGCCGCGAAGTTGTGCTCAAGCAGGTTGAGGTCGAGCAGGTTCATGCTCGTCGTGGAGTTGTCGAGAATTCGCATGACGACCTTCTCGCCCCACACGGTCGGCAGGGTCGCGACGCGCAAGTCGATGGTACGACCACCGTGACTGACCGACATGCGGCCGTCCTGCGGCTTGCGCCGTTCGGCAATATCGATGTCGGCCATGATTTTGAGACGGCTGATCACACCGTTTTGTATGCTCTTGGGCGCGCTTGGCATCTCGTGCAGTACGCCGTCAATGCGGTACCGCACCCGCAGGCTTTGCTCCCCCGGCTCGATGTGAATGTCAGAGGCTTTGTCCTGGATCGCCTGGCTGACCAGCAGATTCACGAAACGTACGATCGGTGCCGTATCGACGTTCGACTCGGCAGCACCGATCGTGGCAGTACGGGTCGGAGCGTTCTCCTCTTCAAGGGTCGTCGTGAGGTTACTGAGTTCGCTGTCGGCACGGTGCACGCGGGCCAGCGCCGCGAGCAGGTCGCTGCGTTCAGCGACGACCGCTGCGACCCGCATCTTTGCGCTTTCACGAACGTCATCGAGGGCAACAACGTTGCCGGGATTAACCATGGCCAGCACGAGTTCTCCACCAGCGATGGCGATCGGCAGCACCTCGTGGCGACGGCAAAGACCCGGTGAGACGAGCGCGAGGGCGATGGGATCAATCGTGTAGTCGAACAGCTCCACAAAGGGAAGGTTGGCCTGCGCGGCCCGGGCCCTGGCGAAGTCAATTTCAGAAATTGCCCCGCTGTCTACCAGCCGGCGCACGGCGCCCTCGTCGGCCGGGTCCCCCGCCATCAGGGTGTCGAGAACCTCGATGGGAAGAAGACCGTGCAGAATGAGAATCTCGGTCAGGGTTGCCACACGAGCCTCCCCCGAACTGGTCACATTTACTCTAGACCCTGAGTATACGTCCCCGCTCCCGTTTCCGCGTTCCCGCCTCCCCGTTTCCCCCTTTTCTGCCCGGCCCCGAGAACTGGGCGGCGGGGCGCAAAGCATCCGGCGGCATCCGCGGGCCGGCCCGTACTTAAACGACGGATGGCCCCTGCCGAAGCAGGGGCCATCCGTTGAGGGCTACGAGTTACTAGTTGTACGTACCCGGAGTCAGGTCGTCCGACGAGAAGCTGTCGAAGTCAACGAAGCTCAGGTCACCCTCGGTGAACGTTGCATCTTCGGTGAAGATACGGTTCGGGTAACGCTCAGCCTTGGCCTCATCCGTTGCCTCGACGGTGACGTCGCGGTAACGGGGAAGGCCGGTGCCGGCGGGGATCAACTTACCGATAATGACGTTCTCCTTGAGGCCCATCAGCGGGTCGCTCTTGCCTTCCATGGCCGCCTGGGTCAGAACCCGGGTGGTTTCCTGGAAGGAAGCGGCCGAAAGCCAGGACTCTGTCGCGAGGGACGCCTTGGTGATACCCATGACCTCCTGGCGAGCGGATGCCGTCTTCTTGCCCTCGGTAAGCGCGGTGCGGTTGAGGTCGTTGTACTTCAACCGGTCAACGAGCTCGCCCGGAAGCAGCCCGGTGTCGCCGTGCTCAACGACGGTCACCTTACGAAGCATCTGGCGAACGATGACCTCGATGTGCTTGTCGTGAATTGGTACACCCTGCGAACGGTAGACCTCCTGTACACCGGAGACGAGGTGCTTCTGCACCGCGCGAACACCCTTGACGCGAAGAACTTCCTTCGGGTCGACGGCGCCGATGATGATCTGGGTACCGAGTTCAACGTGCTGGCCGTCCTCAACGAGCAGGGTCGAACGCTTGAGCACCGGGTAGGCGATAGCTTCGTCGCCACTGTCGGGGGTCAGGATGACCTTGCGGCCCTTGTCCGAATCCTCAATAGTGATGCGTCCGGCGGAGTCAACGATGGGAGACGCACCCTTGGGGGTACGCGCCTCGAAGAGTTCCTGAACACGCGGCAGACCCTGGGTGATGTCGTCAGCGGATGCCGACCCACCCGTGTGGAAGGTACGCATGGTCAGCTGGGTGCCGGGCTCACCGATGGACTGCGCGGCGATGATACCGACGGCCTCACCGATGTCGACGAGCTGGCCCGTGGCGAGCGACCGGCCGTAGCAGACCGCACACACACCGACGGCCGACTCGCAGGTGAGCACGGAACGCACCTTGATGGTTTCGACACCACCGGCGATGAGCTTGGCGATGAGCACGTCTCCGACGTCGGCTCCGGCGTCGGCGATGACCTCACCGGCAGCGTTGGTCGCGGCTGCGGCCAGGCTGCGAGCGTAGACCGCGTTCTCAACGTTGAAGTCGACCAGAAGGCCGCCATCTTCGTCGCGAAGGAGGGCGCCAGTGGCGTCGGTTCCGGCGATGGGCAGTTCCAGACCCTTCGTCGTTCCGCAGTCGTCTTCGCGAATGATGACATCCTGCGACACGTCCACGAGACGACGGGTGAGGTATCCCGAGTCAGCGGTACGCAGAGCCGTGTCGGCCAGACCCTTACGAGCACCGTGAGTAGCAATGAAGTACTCGGCCACTGACAGGCCTTCGCGGTAGCTCGAGATGATCGGGCGAGGGATGATCTCACCCTTCGGGTTGTTCACGAGGCCTCGCATGCCGGCGATGTTTCGCACCTGCAGCCAGTTACCACGTGCACCAGAGGTGACCATGCGGTTGATGGTGTTGTCGGCCGGGAAGTTGGACTGCATGGCTGCAGCAACATCTTCCGTGGCGCGGGTCCAGATCTGGATGAGCTCCTGGCGACGCTCAAGGTCGGTGGTCAGACCCTTGTCGAACTGTCCCTGAACCTTCGCGGCCTGCTTCTCGTAACCGGCGACGATCTCCTTCTTATTCGGAGGCGTCAGGATGTCGCTGAGAGCCACGGTCACGCCGCTTCGGGTTGCCCAGTAGAAACCGGCATCCTTGATGCGGTCGAGCGTTGCAGCAACCTCCACCTTGACGTACCGCTCCGCGAGGTCGTTGACAATGGTCGACATGGTGACCTTGTTGGCAACGTCTTCGAAGTACGGGTAGTCGGCCGGAAGCGCCTCGTTGAAAATGGCGCGACCAAGGCTCGTGGTGACGAGAACGGTTCCGACGGCCTGGCCCTTGACCAGTTCAACGCCCTCGGGCTGGGTGCCCTCGGTGAAGAACTTGTCGGTCAAGCGGATGCGAACCTTGGCATTCAGGTCGAGCGACTTCTGGTCGAACGCAAGAATGGCCTCTGACACGGTGGAGAATGCGCGGCCTTCTCCGACCACACCGTCCTTCAACGTGGTGAGGTGGTGCAGACCGATGATCATGTCCTGGGTGGGCAGGGTCACCGGACGGCCGTCAGAGGGCTTGAGGATGTTGTTCGAGGCGAGCATCAGGATGCGTGCCTCGGCCTGGGCCTCAACCGAGAGCGGAAGGTGGACGGCCATCTGGTCACCGTCGAAGTCGGCGTTGAACGCCGCGCAGACGAGGGGGTGCAGCTGGATTGCCTTACCTTCAACGAGCTGAGGTTCGAAGGCCTGGATGCCCAGACGGTGCAGGGTGGGTGCACGGTTGAGCATGACCGGGCGCTCGCGGATGATCTCCTCAAGCACGTCCCAGACCTGCGGGCGCGAGCGCTCCACCATCCGCTTGGCTGCCTTGATGTTCTGAGCGTGGCTCAGGTCAATCAGGCGCTTGATCACGAACGGCTTGAACAGCTCCAGAGCCATCTGCTTGGGCAGACCACACTGGTGCAGTTTGAGCTGCGGGCCGACGACAATGACCGAACGGCCAGAGTAGTCCACGCGCTTACCGAGCAGGTTCTGACGGAAACGACCCTGCTTACCCTTGAGCATGTCGCTCAGGGACTTGAGGGCACGGTTACCGGTACCCGTCACCGGACGACCACGACGACCGTTGTCGAACAGTGCGTCGACGGCTTCCTGCAGCATCCGCTTCTCGTTGTTCACGATGATCTCGGGGGCACCGAGGTCAAGCAGACGACGCAGGCGGTTGTTGCGGTTGATCACACGACGGTAGAGGTCGTTCAGGTCGCTGGTCGCGAAACGGCCACCGTCGAGCTGCACCATCGGGCGGAGTTCCGGCGGCAGCACGGGAACGACGTCGAGCACCATTCCGGCCGGCGAGTTGCCGGTCATGATGAACGCGTTGACCACGCGCAGGCGCTTGATGGCGCGGATCTTCTTCTGACCCTTGCCCTCGGCGATCTGCAGATGCAGGTTTTCGCTCTCGGTGACGAGGTCGAAAGCCTCGAGGCGCTTCTTGATGGCTTCGGCGCCCATGTAGGCCTCGAAGTACATGCCGAAACGGTCCTGAAGCTCGTGAAAAACGGAGTCTTCCGGCTTCAGGTCGCCGACCTTGAGGGTGCGGAAGTCTTCCCACACGCGCTCAAGGTGCGCGATCTGCTCGTCCAGGGACTTGCGAACCTGGCCCATTTCCTTTTCAGCGGCGTCCTTCGTGCGCTTCTTCTGGTCACTCTTGGCGCCCTCGGCCTCCAGCGCTGCGAGGTCGGTTTCGAGGCGCTGCAGGCGATCAGCGATGCGTGAATCACGGCTGGACTCGATGGTCTTGAGTTCGAGGCGCAGCTCGTTCTCCAGGCCAGGCATGTCCTGGTGGCGACCGTCTTCGTCCACCGTGATGACCATGTAGGCGGCGAAGTAGATGACCTTTTCGAGGTCCTTCGGGGCCATGTCCAGCAGGTAACCCAGACGCGAGGGCACACCCTTGAAGTACCAGATGTGTGTGACCGGGGCAGCCAGTTCGATGTGGCCCATGCGCTCACGGCGCACCGACGACTTCGTTACCTCTACACCGCAACGCTCGCAGACGATGCCTTTGAAGCGAACACGCTTGTACTTGCCGCACGAGCATTCCCAGTCCCGTGAGGGTCCGAAGATCTGTTCGCCGAACAGGCCGTCTTTTTCCGGCTTGAGCGTGCGGTAGTTGATGGTTTCGGGCTTCTTGACCTCACCGTGCGACCAACGACGGATGTCGTCTGCGGTAGCCAGGCCAATACGAAGCTCGTCAAATGTTGTTACGTCGAGCAATTTCTCTCCTTGGAAAGTTTTCGAAGTTTCTTTGGACCGGGCTTAGATGTCGTCGATAGACGACGACTCAAACCGGGTGGAAATGTTGATGCCGAGCTCTTCCGCAGCACGGAACACCTCGTCATCCGTGTCGCGCAGGCTGACTGCGGTGCCGTCGGCCGAGAGCACCTCGACGTTCAAGCACAGCGACTGCATTTCCTTGATCAGAACCTTGAAGCTCTCGGGAATGCCGGGTTCCTGAATGTTCTCACCCTTGACGATGGCTTCGTACACCTTGACGCGGCCGAGGATATCGTCGGATTTGATGGTCAGGAGTTCCTGCAGGGCGTAAGCGGCTCCGTATGCTTCGAGCGCCCACACCTCCATCTCACCGAAACGCTGTCCACCGAACTGCGCCTTACCACCCAGCGGCTGCTGCGTGATCATGGAGTACGGACCGGTTGAACGCGCGTGGATCTTGTCGTCAACGAGGTGGTGCAGCTTCAGGATGTACATGTAGCCAACGGACACCGGCATCGGGAACGGCTCGCCGGAGCGGCCGTCGAAGAGCTGGGTCTTTCCGGTGGAACCGATGAGGCGTTCGCCGTCGCGGGTCAAGGTCGTGGAGTCCAGAAGACCCTCGATCTCGATCTCGAGCGCACCGTCGAACACCGGGGTGGCGACCTTCGTGCCGGGGGCGGCGCTGAAGGCCTGCTCCGGAAGACGAGCAGCCCATTTCGGCTTACCCTCGACGTTCCAGCCCTGCTTCGCGATCCAGCCGAGGTGCGTTTCAAGCACCTGGCCGAAGTTCATGCGACCGGGGATACCGAGCGGGTTGAGGATGATGTCGACCGGGGTCCCATCGGCGAGGAACGGCATATCCTCGATCGGCAGGATCCGGGAGATAACACCCTTGTTGCCGTGACGGCCGGCGAGCTTGTCGCCCTCGGTGATCTTTCGCTTCTGGGCGATGAACACGACCACGCGCTGGTTGACGCCAGAGCCGAGCTCGTCGTCGCCGTCTTGCGAGTCGAACACCTTGACACCGATGATGGTGCCGCGCTCACCGTGGGGAACCTTGAGGCTCGTGTCGCGAACTTCGCGGCTCTTCTCGTTGAAGATGGCGCGCAGCAGGCGTTCCTCGGCAGAAAGCTCGGTCTCGCCCTTGGGCGTGACCTTGCCGACGAGGATGTCGCCGGGGCGAACCTCGGCTCCGATGCGAATGATGCCACGCTCGTCGAGGTCGGCGAGGAAGTCCGGCGACACATTGGGAAGGTCGCGAGTGATCTCTTCCTTACCCAACTTGGTGTCGCGGGCATCCACTTCGTACTCTTCGATGTGAATCGACGAGAGGGTGTCATCTTTCACCAGGTTCTGGCTCAGAATGATCGCGTCCTCGAAGTTGTAGCCTTCCCACGGCATGAATGCCACGAGCAGGTTCTTTCCGAGGGCAAGTTCGCCCTGGTCCGTTGCCGGGCCGTCGGCGATAACCTCGCCGGCTTCGATGCGCTCACCGGCGTTGACGATCACGCGGTGGTTGAAGCTCGTGCCCTGGTTGGAGCGGCTGAACTTGCGCAGGTAGTAGTCCTGCGTGCCGCCCTCATCGAGCTGAATGGTGACGACGTCAGCCGACACCTCGGAGACCACACCGGGCTTCAAGGCGGTGAGCACGTCACCGGCGTCGATGGCCGTGTAGACCTCCATGCCGGTTCCGACCAGCGGGCTGTCGCTGAGCAGCAGCGGCACCGCCTGACGCTGCATGTTGGCACCCATGAGTGCGCGGTTGGCATCGTCGTGCTCAAGGAACGGGATGAGGCTGGTCGCGACCGACACCATCTGGCGCGGCGAGACGTCCATGTAGCCGATGTCTTCAGCGGGAACGAGGTCGACCTCGCCACCCTTCTTACGAGCGAGCACGCGGGCCTCGGCAAAGTGCGAGTCCTTGGTGAGCGGCGCGTTGGCCTGGGCGACGATGAAGTCGTCCTCTTCGCTCGCGGTGAGGTAGTCGATGGTCTCGGTGACCTTGTTGTTGAGAACACGACGGTACGGCGTCTCGATGAAACCGAACGCATTGATCTGCGCGAACGAGGCGAGCGAGCCGATCAGGCCAATGTTCGGGCCTTCCGGGGTCTCAATGGGGCACATGCGGCCGTAGTGCGAGGGGTGAACGTCTCGCACCTCGACGCCGGCGCGGTCACGGGAGAGACCACCCGGGCCGAGCGCAGACAAACGGCGCTTGTGCGTGAGGCCAGCGAGCGGGTTGTTCTGGTCCATGAACTGCGACAGCTGGCTCGTTCCGAAGAATTCCTTGATCGCGGCAACGACGGGGCGCACGTTGATCAGGGTCTGCGGGGTGATCGCTTCGATGTCCTGCGTGGTCATGCGCTCGCGAACGACGCGCTCCATGCGGGACAGGCCGGTGCGCACCTGGTTCTGGATGAGCTCGCCAACGGCACGGATACGACGGTTACCGAAGTGGTCGATGTCGTCGATGTCGATGTTGATGTCGGTCATCTTGCCGTCGCGCAGGCCCTTGAGGGTGGTCTGGTTGTCGTGCAGGGCGACGAGGTACTTGATGGTGGCCAGGATGTCCTGGAGCGTCAGTACGGAGTCACTCAGCGGAGCCTCAAGGCCGAGCTTGCGGTTGATCTTGTAGCGACCAACCTTGGCCAGGTCGTAGCGCTTGGAGTTGAAGAAGAAGTTGTCCAGGAGTGCGCGGGCAGCCTCAGCGGCAACCTGCTCTCCGGGGCGAAGCTTGCGATAGATGTCTTTAAGGGCTTCTTCCTTGGTGAGGATGTTGTCCTTCTCAAGGGTGAGCTCAATCGAGGCGTAGCCCTTGAACTCTTCGAGAATCTGCTCGCTGGTCAGTCCGAGTGCCTTCAGGAAGACGGTGACGGACTGCTTGCGCTTGCGGTCGATGCGCACGCCAACCTGGTCGCGCTTGTCGATCTCGAATTCAAGCCAGGCACCACGGCTGGGAATGACGCGGGCGGAGTAGATGTCCTTGTCAGACGTTTTCTCCTGCTCGCGGTTGAAGTACACGCCCGGGGAGCGCACCAGCTGCGAAACGACGACACGCTCGGTGCCGTTGATCACGAAGGTGCCCTTGGGGGTCATCAACGGAAAGTCACCCATGAACACGGTCTGAGTCTTGATCTCACCGGTGAGGTGGTTCATGAACTCGGCGTTCACGTAGAGCGGTGCGGAGTAGGTCTTACCCTTTTCCTTGCACTCGTCAATGGTGTACTTCTCCGGCTCGAGCTCCGGATTGGTGAAGGACAGCTGCATCGTTTCGCCGAGGTCTTCGATGGGCGAGATCTCCTCGAAGATCTCATCGAGTCCGGTGCGATTGGGCAGGTCCTGGCGTCCGGCTTTCTGGGCCTCGGCGACGCGAGCCTTCCAGATGTCGTTGCCGACGAGCCAGTCGAAGCTCTCGGTCTGCAAAGCAAGCAGATCCGGAACGTTCAAGTGGTCGCTGATCTTTGCGAACGACAGACGCTCGTGGGAGCGGCCGTTCTTGGGTGAGTTGGTGGTTGCGTTGCGCGCAGCAGCCAAGGAAATAACCTCCGTGGACCCCGTCAGGTCTAGTTACTGTTATTGGTGATGACTCCGCAGACCCTCATAAGAGGTGTGCCTCAAGGTGGCTTGAACACGCAAAGCCGACCGCAATATGAAGGCATAGTTTGTCTGGGAGCGCAAGGATCAACTATATGCCCGAATGAATGGTATGTCCACCTAATTCTTGCGATTACGTAAAGTCTCAGGTATAACACCCTCCGTCGAAACGGATGGTGAAGCGCAGCCGCACGGGTGGCTCGTTCGAAGGGCGCACACTGGAACTATGAGTACTGGGCGTAAGGGTGAGGCGACCAACGGGCATCCGTCTGTCGTGTTGAAGTTGAGCGGGCACACGGCGGTGATCGAACCTGACCGGTTCACGCCTGGCAGCTTTCAGCTCGTCGTTGATGGCACCCCGCAGTCGCACGTGAATATCGATCACCCTGATGAGCTGTTCTTCGAGTACATCCAGCGCATCGGGCACGTGATCGACCTGCTCGGTGACCCGCACGAGCCGATCACGGCCGTGCACCTCGGTGCCGGGGCGCTCACATTACCCCGCTACGTTGAAGCGACCCGGCCCGGGTCTCGCCAGCAGGTCGTCGAGATTGAAAGCGACCTGATCGACCTCGTGCGCGAGGTTTTGCCGTGGGATAAACGTGCCCAGCTGCGGGTGCGCCACGGCGATGCCCGGGAGGTGCTCGGCAAATTGCCCGCCGGGCTGCACGGTGCGGTCGACCTCGTTGTGGTCGATATTTTTTCGGGAGCGCGTACCCCGAAGCACGTGACGAGCCGCGAATTCTTCGCTCTCACCGCCCCGCTGCTCTCGCCCCGCGGTGTGCTCGCCGTCAACGTGGCGGATGGCCCCGGGCTCGCGTTCGCGCGTGGCCAGGCCGCAACCCTCTCGGCGGTGTTCGAACACGTGATCGGTTTCGCCGAAACGCAGGTGCTCAAGGGCCGCCGCTTCGGCAACATCGTGTTCGTGGCAGCGCACACGCCGATCGACCTGAATTGGATCCCGCGGCTGCTGGCGAACGGACCGCACCCGGCCAAGGTCATCGAGGGTACCGAACTCAAAGCATTCATGGCCGGATCGCTCGTGGCGACCGACGAGACCTCGACGCAGTCGCCGCTGCCGGGCCGCACGGTCTTTCAGATCGGGCACTAGCGGAGCATCCGTTCCGAACTGCGGAGATTTTGCCCAATTCGGCTCACCCGACTCCTATCTTGGCGAACAACCGTAAATCTCCGCAGTTTTGAACGGCACCCTGGATAACTTCCCCCGAATTAGACCGCGCACCGCGCGACACTGCTCGAACGAAGGCCGGATCTGCACCGGCGGCGGTATTCTGGAGGCACCCTTCCTTCCCCCTGCGGCCCCGGCCGCCCTCGTCATTACAGGAACACACCCTGAGTTTCATCATCGGTTACGACCCCATCACCCTGCGCGAAAAAGTCGACCTGCTGGCCGCCGGCGAACGCCTTGAAGAACTCGGCAACCTGCGCAGCCTGGCCGCGCTCAACGAGAAGGTCGCCCTGCTGCGCCTGGTCGGTCGGCTCGACGAGGCCTGGGAGATCGCGAACGAGGCGCTGCGCCAGTCCCGGTTCACCGGCAACCGGGAGCAGGCCGTGGCCAGTCGCATCCGTCGTGCCCAGGTTCTGCAGTTCCAGGGCAAGCTCGACGAGGCTGCGAGCGAGCTGACCCACTGCATCCTCGACTCCGAGGTGCACGAATGGACCCGCCTCGCCGCCTACGCAAGGCAGCACCGCGGCAAGGTGTACTTCGACCAGGGCAACTTCGATGGCGCACTGGCGGACTTCACCGCGGCCGTGTTTCTGCGCGAGAAAGACGGCGCCGACGCCGACGAACTCGACAGCTCGCTGCTCGCGGTGGCCGTCGTGGAATCGCACATCGCGGCGCGCGGCTTGCCGGCCTGACCTACGCTCGCGCATAACTCCTGCAATTTCGCGCAGACCATCGAAACTGGCGCGGAATCATGCGGGACCCGATGTGTTCGACCAGAAATTGCAGGAGTTATGCCCCCATTCCAGCCGGAAAGTAGCCGGCGAACGAGTTCTCGGGCATGCTGTGTTCACCACGAAGGCGAGGTGAACGGTGACTGATCCTGTGCGGCGTCACGCGGTTTTCACCGCGTCTGCTGCGCTGCTGGTTCTCACGTTGAGCGGATGCAGCGCCGAAGCGCCGCGCGCCACACCGACGACGTTCACACCGGCCCAATCCATGCCCAGCGACAGTGCAGCTGCGGGACTGACGCCGGTGCATCCGCTCGGCGAACCGGTGGTGATCGCCTCGGGCCTTGCGGCTCCGTGGTCGATTCTGCGACTGCCGGACGGCGCCACGCTCATCAGCGAACGCGACACGACGCTGGTGCGCGAGTTGCTGCCCGACGGAAGCCTGCGGGAGACCGGCACGGTCGAGGCTGCAGAACCCAACGGGGAGGGTGGGCTGCTGGGCCTGGCCTTTCTGGCCGACGAAGCGGCTCCCGGCGGTGACGGCTGGGTCTACGCCTATTTCTCCACGGCGACCGACAACCGCATCGAGCGGATGCCGCTGGCCGGCTCCCCCGGCAGCCACACCCTCGGGGCGCCCACCGTCATTCTCAGCGGCATTCCGCGGGCTGGCAATCACAACGGCGGACGCATCGCGTTCGGCCCGGACGGACTGCTCTACGCGAGCATCGGGGACGCCGGGAACACCGCCAACGCCCAGGACCTTGACGCTCTCGGGGGCAAGATTCTGCGCCTGACCGCGACCGGTCAGGTACCAGCAGAAAACCCGTTCAACACGCTCGTGTACTCGTTCGGGCATCGGAACCCGCAGGGCCTGGCCTGGGATTCGCGCGGCCAGCTTTGGGCGAGCGAGTTCGGCCAAAACACCTGGGACGAGCTCAACCGCATCGTTCCCGGCGGCAACTACGGCTGGCCGCTCGTCGAAGGCCAGGCTGGGGACCCGGCATATCTCGACCCGGAACAGCAGTGGTCGACCGACCAGGCCAGCCCAAGCGGCATCGCCATCGTGAACGACACCATCTTCATGGCGAGTCTGCGCGGGGAACGATTGTGGAGCATCCCGATCACGGATGCCTCCTCCACCGACACCCCCACCGAGTGGTTTGTACACAGTTTCGGGCGGTTGCGCGACGTGGTGTCGGGGCCGGCTGGCACACTGTGGTTTGTGAGTAATAACACCGATGGCCGGGGCTCTCCGGCGGCCGGCGATGATCGGCTCTATCAAGTGAAGGTGGCGCCCTGATGATGCATGCCCCCGATCTGGCCCTGGTGGCCGACGGCGACGCAGGAACGGCGACTCCCTGATGGCCGACCTCGCCCAGGTGCGCCGGTGGGCTGACGCGCTCATCGTGCTCCACCTCGATCCCAGCTGGTCCTTCGGCTTCGACAACGCCAAGAAGCGGGCGGGCCTGTGCAATTTCAGCAAGAAGCACATCACCGTGTCGCGCTACCTCGCCTCGCGGTATTCCGACGACGACGTGCACCAGATTCTGCTGCACGAGCTGGCTCACGCTCTGGCCGGTCCGCGCGCCGGACACGGTCCGCGGTGGAAGAAAATGGCGCACGACCTCGGCTACGACGGCAAGCGCACCCACGACGGTGAGATCGCCAACGAGCTCGCCCCCTGGGTCGGCACCTGCCCCGCCGGGCACACGCACTTTCGATATCGCCAGCCCATCCGCCCCCTGGCCTGCGGCCTGTGCGCCCGCCGCTTCGACCAGGCGCACGCCATCACCTGGTTGCGTCGCGAGATCACCCCGGCGATCCGACGCCGGGCCGCGGCATCCGCTGGCCCCTAGCGCAGAGCGCGTTCGTACGCACCTGCGTGACTGCGCACCTGCGTGACTGCGCACAGGGCTTAGGCAGACACGCTTTGCTGAACGGTCCCGCTGGTCATGGCGAGTCGCCCATCGATCATGTGCACGACCGCGTGCATTCGCGGCAGGTGAACCAGCTCGTGGGTCACGAGAAGCGTAGGGGTGTGGAGGTCGATGGTGAGCTGGAGGATGAGCTCGATGATGCTGGCGCCGCGCTTCTGATCGAGGGCACTCGTCGGCTCGTCAACGAGCAACACGCTGGGGTTGTTCATGAGGGCGCGAGCGATATTGATTCGTTGACATTGGCCGCCCGATAGCTGATGCCGACGCTTGTGGCCGTGATCGGCCAATCCAACGGCCGCGAGCATCCGGTCGTGCGCGCGGGCCTGCGCGCCCTCCTCGATCTCGAACAGTGGATACCTCCTGAAGGACGCGCCTCCGCACGAACTCATTGCGGCCGTGCGGGCTGCTGCTGCCGGCGAGAGCGCCCTCGCTCCCGTCATCGCGAGTCGGCTGCTCAATCGCATGCGCGCACCCCAGATCAGTCTGAGCAAGCGAGAAATTCAAGTCCTCGAACTCGTCGCGATGGGCCTGCCCAATACCCAGATCTCGGCCGCACTCTTCGTGACCGAAACCACCGTGAAGTCGCACCTCGTGCACATTTTTTCCAAGCTTGACGTGTCGTCTCGTACCGCAGCGGTGTCCGCTGCGCGCCGCCTGGGCATCGTTCGCTAGCCGGCAACGGCCTCTCGCGAACGGCCTCGTTCCGCTCAGTGCGTGTCGTAGCGGGCGAGGGCGTCGGCATCCGTTGCATGGGTCATCGCACGGCGGGCGGTGTCGAGGGCGGTCACCGGGTCGGCCTCAGCCACGGCGAGCGCCAACTGGCGTTCGGCCTCGGCCAAGCGCGTGCGGGCTGCGGCCTGCACCCGACTGCGATGGGCGGCGACAAAGTCGTGGGTGACGGTGATCTGGCTGCGCGCGGTGAGCAGCGCGCCGGCCAGGGCGGTGCGGGCATTGTCAAGGCGCAGCTGGCGGTTGCGCGCCTCAGAGCGCATGCTGTCCAGCCCGTTCATCGCCGCTTCCAAAGCCGCAAGATCCGCAGCCGGGTCGCTCGTGCGTCCGGGCTCCCGCAAAGACGCCTGCACCGAAGCGGCTTCGGTGATGACCTGGTTGAGCGACGCGCTCGCGCCGGATTCCTCGTGACCATCGCGCAGGGCGCGAGCTTCGGCGAGTTCGGCGCCGGCAGCGTCCAGTGCCTGCTGCAGGTTGGCAAAGCCGCGATGCAGCTGATCTTCGCCAGTTTCGATCGCATCGAGCAGCTGCGTGGCCTGGAACAGGGCGTGCTCTGCGGCCTGCAACTGTTCGCCGACCGGCTCAGCGGATGCCGCGTCGAGGCGCGCCGCCGCAGCATCGGCACTCGCCCGGGCCGCGTCCAGAGCCGTGCGGGCCCGGCCGACGTTGCCACTGATCGGCGCGAGCGCTGCCGAAGAATAGCTCAGGCCCAGCCGGGTGAGGGTGCTCGCACCGCCCGCGACCCGGTCAACCACCCGATCGAGTCGGCGGCGCAGTTCGTCGAGCTGCTGCGGGGCGTTGCGCTCCACGCCGCGCTTGGCCGTGAAATCGCGTGCCTGGCTGGTCAGGCGGCTGGTCGCCTCGTCGGCGAGCTGCACAATTTGCTGGTTCCAGCGGGTGCGTTCGGCAGCGCTGTCTGGCACGGCATCGTCAAGTTTCTGCTGCAGTGCGAAGGCGTCGCTGAGCTGCCGCCTGGAGGTAGCGAGCGCCGCCGCAAACTCCCGCGTCGACGATTCTCCGAACTGCGCGATCGCGAAACTGAGTTCGTCGGTCGCGTCCTGCACGAGGTCGTCGGCGCGAACCAAGCTGCTCGCCGCGCTGCGCTCCAGTTCGGTGGCCGCCGCGCTCACCTGCCCGAGCCTGGCCCTGGTACGCCGCCGCGAGGCAGTCACCAGCGCCCAGACTCCGGCCACAACGAGGCCGATAACGATGACCGAGGGTACCCACCAGAGATCGCCATTCATGGGCTTGAGTCTAATAAGGGATTGCTGACCGAACGCTCTACCGGTCGTCAGCGGAGGGCCGGCGCATCTGCTGCCGGATCATCTCGAAGTCGTGCCGCGAGATCTCCAGCACACCGCGGCGCAGTTGAAAACCCCAGTCCGGGTTGCCGCGGGTCAGTTGCAGTACCGACAACAGCGGGCGGATGCTGGTGGGCCAGGCATCCAGGTCGTAGTCGGCCCGGCGCCGCCACGGCCGCCACGCGCTTCCGGGGTCGCCCACCTGATAGGCGTAGGCATCCGCTATGCGACCGATTGCGGTGAATTCCTTGAGCGGATCACCCTCGATCGCGGTCTTCGGCGAGTAGTAGACGATGCCGTCGGCCTCACCCATCTGCGCGATCACGTCGCCGGCACCGCGATTGGCGCGGGCGATGCCCAGATCGACCCCGCGCAGCACGTGCTCGCGGTGCACAACGCCGAGCCAGAACCGAATTGCCACCCTTCATTTGTACTGCATCCAGTTGTACTGCAGACCACCGTCAACCAGACTGGGCAGATGCGCGTACTGCTCAAAGAGATTCTCGACTGCACACCCGATGCCGCCTGGCATGCCATTCACAGCCCCGCAGTCTTTCGGGAGGTGATGAGCCCGTTCATGGTGGCCGAATCGCTCGAAGCCGACGGGTTTCCCACCCGGTGGGAGCCCGGCGAACACCCCGCCGTGTTCAGCGCCCTCGGCCTCGTACCGATGGGAACCCAGATCATTCGGCTCGCCAACTCGACCCACCGGCCCGACGGTGTGCGCATCGTGCGTGATACCGGCCGCGGTGTGTCCGGGGCGCTCGGAGCCGTCACCCTGTGGGACCACCGCATGGCCATCGCGCCCGATCCGGCCGGAACGGGCAAAACGCTCTACCGCGACCAGCTCATCTTTCGCGGCCGCCCGGCGAGCCTCGCGCTTTGGCCGACCTTCTGGGCGTTTTGGCAGTGGCGCATGCTGCGCCTCAAACGCCTCGCGCCCACCTGGCAGCACGACACTGGCATCGACGACCCCAGTTTTGTGCCGCCCGCGGCGGTAGCGTAGCCCGTATGAGTTCTTCCCTCGGAGCCTTGCAGATCGCCGACTGGCGTCGTCGAGTCACCGGACTGTACGCGGGGGTGCGTCAGCTGAGCGCGAGCAGTCCGCAGAGCGGGCACGAATTGTGGCGGTCGGGGCGAGATGAACTGTTCGCCGGGCATCCGTCGTCGCCGTTGCTGCCCGACGACCGTTCGGCGTTTACCGGGCTGTCGGTCGCCGCCTACGACCCCGACTGGCGGTTCGAGGCCGAGGTGCACCGGGCCGAACAGCCCTATCGGCTGAACGTGGAGACCGGAACCGACGGCACCGTAACGTTCGATCTGGTGGGAACCGTGCGACTGCCCTACCTGGGCTCTCTCGACGTGTGGCGCCTCGCGAGCTACGGCGGCGGACTGTTCCTTCCACTGAAAGACGCTCTGGCCGGCAAAAACGATGGAACCTACGGCGGCGGACGCTACCTGCTCGACACTATTAAAGGCGCCGACCTCGGCCCTGGTGTCGGCGACGACAGTGTCATTCTCGATTTCAACTTCGCCTACAACCCCTCCTGCGCCTACGACCCGATGTGGGCCTGCCCGCTGCCGCAGAGCGGCAATATCATCAACGTCGAGGTGCCCGTCGGCGAGCTGTACCACGGCGACCACTCCTAACTAGCGGGGTGGCCGTTCATAACTGCGGACATTCTTCCAGATTCACCCGTTTCAAGCCCACGGCGCCCCAAATATCCAATAATTTCCGCGGTTCGGTACGGGCCTCCAGGTAGCACGCGTGAAGACGGGGCAGATGCCGCCGAACCCAGCCGATTTGACAGCATCCGCTAGAGTGAGAGTACTTGTGAGTGCGTAGTTGCGCTCGCTGCGTCGTAGAACGCCCTCTTCTCTATCCGGCGGCCCACCAGGGCTAGCCTGATTTTTCGAATGAATCATTCTTACGGCGAACGGATGTGCCCCTCGGCACCTTCGCCATGTGAATCCTCCTGGTTTGATTGCCGCAGCGCGGTAAACCGAACGGGCGAGGAGACTGATGCCCGAAAGGCACCACTTTGTCTACAACTTTCAGCGCGCTCGGCGTGCCGACACCCCTCGTTAAGGTTCTCTCGTCCCAGGGAATCGATAGCGCCTTCCCCATTCAGGTCGATACCCTTCCTGACACCCTGAACGGTCGGGACGTGCTCGGCCGCGGCAAGACCGGCTCGGGTAAGACGCTCGCGTTCGCGATTCCGATGGTGTCGCGTCTTGGCGGCAACCTGGCCGGCGGCAAGCGTCGCCCTGGGCGCCCGCTCGGCCTCATCCTCGCGCCGACCCGCGAGCTCGCCACGCAGATCACCAACGCCATCACCCCGCTCGCCGAGGCCTACGGCCTCAATACGACCACCATCTTCGGCGGTGTGTCGCAGGGACGTCAGGTCGCCGCCCTCAAGGCCGGCGTCGATATCGTCGTGGCCTGCCCCGGCCGCCTCGAGGACCTCATGAAGCAGGGCTTCGTGAACCTCGACACCGTCGAGATCACCGTTCTCGACGAGGCCGACCACATGGCCGACCTCGGCTTTCTGCCCGTTGTCACCCGCATCCTCGACAAGACGCCGGGCAACGGCCAGCGCATGCTGTTCTCCGCCACGCTCGACAACGGCGTTGACAAGATCGTCAAGCGCTTTCTGCACGACCCGGTGATGCACTCGGTCGACGAGGCCAACAGCCACGTCTCGGCCATGACCCACCACGTGTTCGAAGTTTCTGGCGTCGACGCGAAGAAGGAACTCGTGCAGAAGCTCGCGAGCGGCTCCGGCCGTCGCATCCTCTTCATGCGCACCAAGCACCAGGCCAAGAAGCTCGCCAAGAGCCTCACCGACGCCGGCATCCCCTCCGTCGACCTGCACGGAAACCTGTCGCAGGTAGCCCGTGACCGCAACCTCGCTGCCTTCAGCGCCGGCACCGTCAAGGTTCTCGTCGCAACGGATGTCGCCGCTCGCGGCGTGCACGTGGACGACATCGAACTCGTCATCCACGTCGACCCGCCGGCCGAGCACAAGGCCTACCTGCACCGATCGGGCCGAACCGCCCGGGCTGGCAGCGCCGGTGACGTCGTCACCGTGGTATTGCCAGAGCAGAAGCGCGACACCGATGCCCTGTTGCGCAAGGCCGCCATCAAGGTGACCCCGCAGCGCGTGGATTCTTCCTCCCCCGCCGTCGACGCGCTCGTCGGCGATATCGCCGCCTATGTCAAGCCGGCTCCCCGGGTCGAGGCGCCGCAGCAGCAGCGCCAGTCGCAGGGCGGTCGCTCGCAGGGTGGCCGTTCGCAGGGTGGCCGTTCGCAGGGTGAGCGCAGTGGTCGCCCCAGCCGTGACGGTGATTCCAGCCGTGGCGGTCGCGATGCCGGCGCAAGCCGTGACGGAGCCCGCCAGGGTGCCCGCACGGAGCGCACCGACGGCGGCCGCGGCCGTAGCAGCGACTCGGCTTCGGCCGGTGGCGTCCGTCGCGAGCGGTCCGGTCGTCCGGCCGGCGCCGCCAGCGCGCCCCGCACGGGTTCGGCCGCCGGCCGTTCCGGCGGACCCCGCGTGGGCAGCCTCCAGGTCGGCGGACTCGTTCGCGGTCCACGCGAGGGTGGAGCCGGCCGTTCGGCTCCGCGCCGCTCGCAGGGCTGAGCCACCAGCATCCGCTTGAACCAGCCGTGAAATGGGTCGGTCTCCCCTGAGGCCGGCCCATTGCTGTGTTCGGGACCACCCGCAAACACGGTTAGTGTGAAATCATGAACACCAAAGTTGTCGTTCGACCCGTCAGCGAAGCCGATGCCGAAAGCCTGGGCCGCGTACACGCCGCCTGCTGGCATGAAACCTACGATCACCTGCTCAGCGAGGCGGCCCTGAGCCAGTTGCGGCCGCAGCGCCTCGCAGCCATGTGGCGTCGGTTCACCACCCAGGGATCCGAGTACCGCCAAAGCGTCGTGCTCGTTGACGACGAGATCGTCGGCTTCGCCGGCAGCGGACCGAGCCGCGACGACGATCAGCCCACCGCGCACGAGCTGTTCTTCATGTATTTGCTCGACGCCCAGCACGGCACCGGCATCGGCCAGAAGCTGTTCGATTCCGTCGTCGACCCCGGCCCGTCGTCGCTCTGGGTCGCTGCCGATAACCCTCGCGCACACGCCTTCTATGCCCGCAACGGTTACCTCGCCGACGGTCACGAACGCACCGAAGAGGTACTCGGCGAGAAGCTGCACGAGGTGCGATTAGCGCGCTAGCGGCATGCTCACAAGTGCAAATTTCGCCATTCAGCGCGTTTCCGGCCCGAATTGCCCGCAATGGGAATTCTGGGCGGATTCATAGCAATACAGTGAACGCATGACTCCTTCTACGACCCCCGAGGCCATCCCGGTCATCCTCGACGTTGACACCGGCGTCGATGACGCGATGGCTATCCTGTTCGCGCTCGCGCACCCCGGCATCAACGTGCTCGGCATCAGTTGTGTGGCCGGCAATGCCTCGCTGGAACGCGTCGTCGATAACACCCTGCGCATTCTCGACGTCGCGGAAGCGCCGCAGATTCCGGTCGCCGCCGGTGCCCGGCGTCCCCTGCTCGAACCGGCCAGGTCGGCCGCGCACGTGCACGGCGAGAGCGGCCTCGGCACGCTGCAGCTTCCGCCAACCAACCGAAAGGCGGAGCCGATCAGCTCGATCGAGCTCATGCACCGGCTGATTCGGGCCAGCCCGCACCGGGTCACCCTGGTCGGCCTCGCGCCGCAAACCAACCTGGCACTGCTGCTGCGCCAATACCCCGACGTGGTCGACAACATTCAGCGCATCGTCTTCATGGGTGGTTCCACCACGGTCGGCAACGCCACGGCCGTCGCCGAATTCAACGTCTGGCACGATCCGGAGGCCGCCGCAATCGTTCTCGACTCCGGCGTGCCGACCTTCATGTACGGACTCGACGTGTTCAACCAGGTCTCCGTTCCGGAGCAGGTCGCCGTCGCGCTCGCGCACAGCGATTCCGGCCTCGCCCACGTTGTCGGTCGACTCCTGAGCAACCGGGTCGCGCTGGGGTCGGGTCGCAACGCCGAATATACGGGTCTCATCGGCGACGCCGGCGCCCTGTGCGCGCTCGTCGACCCCGACGCACTACAAACGGCGATGCTGCCGCTGCGTGTGCAGCTCTCCGGCTACGGCCGCGGCCAGACGCTCGTCGACAAGCGCACGCATCCCGGCGAAGACATCATGCACGGTCTCGCCAGCCAATGGGAAGCCGCCGAGGTAGCCCTCGACGTCGACGTCGATCGGTACGTGCAGCTCTTCCTCGAAACGCTCGGCCTCGGCTCGGCGCTGCCGGCTTAGGCCCCCACAACGGATGCCGTGCGCCAACCTGCCGCACGGCATCCGTTTGCGCCCGAGCGCGTCAGTACAGCTGGCCCACCGAGGCAAGCGCGGCACGGAGCAGGGTGCCGCGGCCGCCTTCCATTTCGGCCGAGACGCCAGGGGATGCGGCTTCGGCGGGGGTCATCCAGGTGATCTCGAGCGCGTCCTGGCGGGGATCGCAGGTGCCGGAGACGGGAACGACGTAGGCCAGCGAGACGGCATGCTGGCGGTCATCCGTGTAGGCGGTGATTCCGGGCATGGGAAAGTATTCGGCGACGGTGAACGGCACCGGGCTGGCCGGCAGCTGCGGAAAAGCCATCGGTCCGAGGTCCTTCTCGAGGTGACGAAACAGCGCGTCGCGCAGAGTCTCGCCGTAGAGCACCCGGCCGGAGACCAGCGTGCGGGTCATCTCGCCCGTCGGACGGGCGCGCAGGAGCACTCCGACTTCGACCACCTGGCCGAGGCCGTCGACCCGCACGGGCACGGCCTCGATGTAAAGAATCGGCAACCGGCGGCGAATCTCGGCGAGCTCGACGTCTTTCAGCCAGCCCGGGTTCGTGTTTTGGGCTCCCGCGGGGGGCTTCGGCGTCCAGTCCGGGTCTGGGTCAGGGGTTCGCACGCTCATAGTGCCATTCTGTCCTACGCCGGCCCGCCGCGCGCACCCGTACGGGATCGGTACCGTGTTCCCGCCGTGGCGTATTCAGCAAATGGGCCAGTGGGAACCGACCGAAACCCCATCAAACCGCGCTACGACGTTGGGCCCCTCGGCGGGTTTCCTGAATTCGCCCCCGACACCGGGCGGTGCAAGTATGGAGATGCGCGGCGCCGACACGTCACGAACCCCGGGAGGATCCCCATGACCACCAGCACCCCCATCGACAACGCCGCCGTACTCTGGTCGGCGACCGGCACCGACCGGGATGACCGCCCGTTGTTGATCATCATGCACGGCTACGGCTCGCACGAAGGCGACCTGTTCTCGCTTGCCCCGCACCTGCCGCTCGAGCCGGTGATCGCGGCACTGCGGGCGCCGCTGCCGGCTCCGGCGCCCGTCACCGACGGCTGGGCCTGGTTTCCAATCAGCGAACCTGGCAGCCCCGATCCGGCCACCGTCGCCGTCGCCGTTGCCGCGGTGCTCGCCTGGCTCGATGCCCTGCCGCAGCAGCCAACATCCGTCGGTCTGCTCGGCTTCTCGCAGGGCGGCGCCATGGCGCTCGAGCTGCTGCGCGCCGCGCCCGACCGGTTCAGCTTCGCGGTAAACCTCTCAGGCTTCATCGCGCGCGGCCCGCAGACCGGCGATGCCGTACTTGCCGAGCAGCCACTGCCCGTGTTCTGGGGTCGAGGCACGGCCGACGGTGTCATTCCGGCGAGCGCGATCGAACGAACCCAAGCCTGGCTGCCCGGCCACAGCACCATGACCGAGCGCATCTACGAGGGGCTGCCCCACTCGATCTCGCCGGCCGAACTCGGTGACGTGGTCAACTTTCTGCGCGTGCAGTACGTAGACGTCGCGGTGGAACCGACAACCTAGACGCAGCCAGCCAAGCGGATGCCGCAGCCCGGCATCCGCTGCCCGGTCGCGACGCGACTAGCGGTCGCGCTTGGCCTGCTCTTGGGCGGCCTGGCGTTCGACGTGCGCCTTCTTGGCCGCACGGTGAGCGTCGCGGTCTTTCACCGCAATCTGGTCGGCGCGCACGCCGGCCTGGGTGGAACGTTCGAGCACGAGCCAGGCCGGCGGCTGCTGCAGAAGGGCGGCGATCTCGGCGGTGGTCAGCGGGTCGACGATCTCGCTGCGGGCCAGGCCTGAGATCGAGACGCCGAGCTTGGCGGCAACGACCTGACGGGGGTGCGGACCGTTGGCGCGCAACTCGACCAGCCATTCCGGCGGGTTCGCCATAAGCTCGGCAAGCTCGGTGCGGCTGACAAATTCGGTCTGAAACGTAGCCGGTGCCGCGTCGAGCAGAATCCCGAGTTTCTGGGCCGCCGTGGCGGGCTTCATGGTCTGGGGCTTCTTCTCGGAACTCATTGTTCCAGCGTATAGCCTGAGAGAGCCCTCGTTTGGGCGAAACGCACGCTCAACTACCCGAGAAAGGACGCCGGTGAGCTTTTCCATCGCCTTCGTCGCCGGTGTGACCCCTACCAAGTGGACTCGCATCTGGAATGACCGCCGCCCCGACGTTCCGCTCACCGTGTTTCGCACCGAGACCGCCGAGCAGATTGCGGTACTGCACGACGGCCGAGCCGAGGTGAGCCTCGTGCGCCTGCCCATCGACGACATCAACCTGAGCGTCATCAACCTGTACAACGAAATTGCGGTGGTCGTCGGCTCCAAGGATCACGAGATCCTGCAGTCCGAGACCGTGCTGCTGGCCGACCTCGCCGGCGAACATCTCTTGCAGAACCCCGACGACGTTCCAGAGTGGCGCGACCTCGCCGACGAAGTGCGTGACGGCAACCGACGTGCCCTCCCGCCGATGCGCGACCTCGCCGAAACCATGGAGCAGGTCGCCGCCGGCGTCGGCATCATCATCGTGCCGCACTCGATAGCCCGGCTGTACGGTCGTAAGGACGTCGTGTCCCGCCCGGTGACCGGTGTCGCCCCGACCCAGATCGCTCTGGCCTGGATCGCCCGGGAGACCACCGACGACATCGAGGACTTCATCGGCATCGTGCGCGGACGGTCGAAAGCGAGCTCCCGCACCGATACCGGAGCGGCGGCGGCCGACGCTGCGGCATCCGCTGAAGCCGATGAGGCGCCATCGCGCAACGATGGGCGGCCGCCGAAGCCCCCGCGCAAGCCCAAGAAGACCGATAAGGCCAAGGCCGCCGCGAAAGCCATTCGGGTCGCGGCGGCTAAGGCCAAACCCGCCGTGCGCAAGAAGGTCGAGAACTCCCCGGGCCGCACCCGGCCGACGAAGAACCCCAACAAGGGAAAGAGCCGCGGCCGCTAACGCCCCGGCTTACGGGTTCTTCAAAACCGACAGAATATTGCCCGACGGATCGGTGAACCAGGCGATGTCAGGTCCCTGCCCGCCGCCGGCGGCTATGCCCTTGTCGTTTTGTTCGAATCCGTCGTAACGCAGAAAATCCACGCCACGCTCGGTGAGCTCGTCGACGGTGGCGTCGAGGTCGGTGACCGCAAAGTTGAGAATCGTATAGGTGGCCGGCACGAACTCCGGTTTTGGGTAGACGATGACGGTGGCACCACCGGGAAGCGCGATGCGTAACATGCCCATCTCCCCGACCGTCACCTCGAGACCGAGTGTTTCGGCGTAGAAGGTGCGCGCGGCGTCGAGATCGGAAACGGCGAATCCGCTGAAGCCGGCGACGATGCCGACGGCGTGCTCGGACTGGTGCTGGACCATGAGGGTGACTCCTTCGTCGAGAAAATCGGTCAGCGGGAGCTGATCGAGGCGAACTTACGGATGCACAGCGGTACGAACACCAGCAGCATCACCGCGATGCCGATGAGAACGGTCAGAATCGGGTTCTGCATGGTCCAGATATCGGGAACCGGCGCGGTACCGAGATTCCCGAACAGCTGCCGCACGGCCTGCACGAGCGAGGACACCGGGTTCCACTCGGCGAAAACCCGCAGCACGGTGGGCAGGGTCTCGCTCGGCACGAAGGCGTTCGAGACGAAGGTTAGCGGAAAGAGGATGAGGAACGACGCGTTGTTGATGACCTCCGGGCTCTTCACGCTCATGCCGAGCAGCGCCATCACCCAGCTGAACGCGTAGCCGAACAGCAGGAGCAGTCCGACTCCGGCCAGAAATTCGGGCGGCGAGGTCGTGACCCGCCAACCGACCGCCAAGCCGGTGGCCATCATGATGACCATGGAGATGGTGTTCAACACGAGGTCGCCATTCGTTCGACCAATCAGCACAGCGGATGCGTTCATCGGCAGGCTCCGAAAGCGGTCGATGATGCCTTCCTTGAGGTCGAGCGCCATAGCCGCACCCGAGAATGTGGCCCCGAACACGACCGTTTGCGCGAAAATGCCGGCCATTAGAAACTGGGTGTAATCGCTGCCCTGCACCGCGATAGCTCCGCCGTATACCTGGCTGAACAGCAGCACGAACATGATGGGCTGGATCACAGCGAAGACAAGCATGTCGGGTGAGCGCTTGATCTTAATGAGGTTGCGCTTGGTGACGGTCCAACCGTCGGAATACCACAGAGACAGTGGGTTCCAGCTGGGCAACGGGGGCAGTATGCTCACGCGGGATCCCGTCCCGGTCGGACCGGTCTCAGCCATCAGGGTCTCAGCCGTCGGGGTCTCGCCAGGGTCCGTGAGGGTCCGGGCAGATCCGATCGTCGCCGAACCGGTGGCCGCAGGCTTGGCCGTGGCGTCGTTGGCCGGAAGGCTGGCGTGCCGGGGGCTCATTTGACGCTTTCCAAATCTGCCGCGTCGGCATCCGCTGCACTCGCCGCTCGTGTCTGGTCCCGTTTGGCTTGCGCCCGTTTGGTGAGCTTGGGACCGCCGGCATCCGAGTCGTCGTCGGTCGCGTTGGGATCGGCTTTGTGGCCGGTGAGCTTGAGAAAGACATCGTCGAGGGTGGGGCGGCGCATGCCGGCGTCGTGCAGGTTGATCTGGGCGGCGCGCAGGTCGGCGAGCATGTTCTGCAGCGCGGTCGGGCCGTCGGTGACGGCCACTTCGACTCCGCGACCGTCCGTCGACACCGACGGCTTTCCCGAGCCGTACCGGGCCAGTATGTCGCGGGCAGCCGCGCCGTCGGCCGCATCGACGAGCGCGACAACCACGCGGTGTCCGCCGATCTGCGCCTTGAGCTGATCGGAGGTGCCCTCAGCGATGACCCGGCCGTCGTCGACAACGACGATGTCGTCAGCGAGCTGATCGGCCTCTTCGAGGTATTGCGTGGTCAGCAGCACGGTCGTGCCGTCGGCGACGAGCCGTTTGATGACGTCCCACAGCGCGATGCGGCTGCGCGGGTCGAGCCCGGTCGTCGGCTCGTCGAGAAAGAGCACCTTAGGGTTGATTACGAGCGCGCCGGCAAGGTCGATGCGCCGCCGCATGCCACCGGAAAACCCCTTCACCGGCCGGTTGCCGGCAGCGGTGAGCTCGAACAGGTCGATCAGCTCCTGCGCCCTCTGGCGGGCGGCCGCGCCGCCCAGATGGTACAGGCGGCCGACCATTTCCAGATTTTCAAAACCGGTGAGGTTCTCGTCGACGGCGGCATACTGGCCAGATACCCCGATGATGCGGCGCACCGATTTGGGGTGGCGCACGACGTCGATTCCGTCGATGACGGCGGTGCCGGCATCCGGTCGAATCAGGGTCGTGAGCATTTTCACGACGGTGGTTTTGCCGGCGCCGTTCGGGCCGAGCAACGCCTTGACCGTTCCGCGCGGAACCTGCAGATCGAGCCCGGCGAGAGCGTGCACCGGCCCGCTCTTGGACTGGTAGGTCTTGGTCAGGCCCTGGGCCTCAATGATCACGAAGATTCCTTGCTGGGGGGGGTATCGAGAGGAGAAGTGCAAGCTGCCTGCAATGCTAGTAACGCTCCCCAATTTCGACAACCGCGGATGTCGATTCGGACGGGGCCCGGGCCCGGAACGCGGGCCCATGATACAAACTGGGCCCGGGGCCACAAGGTGGGCCGGGCATCCGCTTCGCTAGAGCCGCGCGAGCCGCTCGATGTCTTCGAGGAACTCGGCCGCGACCTCGTCGGACACGGTTCGGCGGGTTTCGGAGATCGCCAGGGCGTAGTCCTCGGTGCTCGGGCCGTTGATGACCGGCCCGTCACCGGTCTGGTACAGAGCCTTCTCGAGGGCGTGCTGGGAGGCCCGGTGGGCGGCATACTCCACGTCGGCCGGAGAGAATCCGTCGCTCTGTTCCACCAGAATGGCGAGATCAACCTCGTGCGACACCGTCTCGGGAATGTAACGCTCCCAGATGGCCTGGCGGGCGGCGACATCCGGCAGCCCGATCGGCACGACATAGTCGAAGCGGCCGTGCCGGAGAAAGGCGGAGTCGAGCGCGCGAATGAAGTTGGTCGCGCAAACCAGCAGGCGTCCGGGCTGTTCGCGGAAAGCCGGGATGATCTTGAGCAGCTCGTTGGTCACACCCTGCATCGCCGACGGCGGTTCGCCAGAGCGTTGAGCGGCGATCTCCTCGACCTCGTCGATGAAGACGACCGCGTGTTCGAGTTCGGAGATCTTCAGAAACGTCTCGCGCAGCGCCCCGGCGAGGCCCTGCGGGTCGGCCGCAAGGCGCGACGGGAAGACCTCGATGAATGACCATTCCAGGCGGGAGGCGATCGCCTTGGCGAAGGTCGTCTTTCCGGTGCCGGGAGGGCCGAACAGCACGACGGCCTTGGGCGGCGAGACTCCGTATTGCTCGGCCAGTTCGGGCTTGGCCAGGGGCATGACCAGGCGGCGCTCGAGCAGTTCCTTCTCACGGGCCATGCCGCCGACCTTCTGCCACAGGTCTCGCGGCAGCACCCGCCCACCGAGCTCACCGAGAAGCTTGAGCTCCTCGCGCTGCACGGGAATGTGCCGCTCAAAGTAGCGCAGGTTCTTCTTCACCTCGAAACCACGGTTGAGGAAGGCATCAATCTTGGCTTCGGATTCGGGCATGAGCGCCGAAAGTTTGGTCATTCCGTGCGGGGCCATGCGCGCTTCGAGTGCGGCGAGCATGGCCGTGCCGATGCCCTGGCTCTGCCATTTCGCGGCGGTCGCCAGAAAGACGATCCAGCCCTGCGCGTGGGCGGCGCGGCCGACAGCCGCACCAACCACCTCGTCACCGTGCACGGCAACGACGGCGTGGTCCTTCTGGCAGGAGGCGAGCACCTCGGACAGGCCGTACACCGGCTCGGTGTCGGAGGCCTTGATCTCTTCCCACAGCCGCAGGATGCCGTCCAGATCGTCGGAGTGAAAATCGCGCAGTCGCCAGCCAGTCATCGTGAACCTCGCATCTTTGGGTGTACTGCCAATCTATTGCACCAGCTGTTGCGCCCCCGCCGGCCACCTCTGCACCGCCCACCGCGCATAACTCCTGCAATTCGGCCGGCAAATTCTAACGAGTCCCGAAAACACGCTCAACTATTCGAGGCCCCGGGTAATTTGCAGGAGTTATGCGGGGGCGGGCCCATGCACGGGGGAAAATTCAGGCGCGAAAGGCGGCAGCGAGGATGCGCGGCAGCCTGCGCGCCAACGGGTGCGCCGCGAATTCGGTCAGCAGGCGGGCGGTGCGCGTGCCGCTGCGGGACGACACGAACCACGGCGGTTTCGGCAGCAGCGCCCAGTTGCCGTGAAGCAGCGAGCGCGGAAATGGCCGGAACGGTCCCCGAACGACGGTGCGTTCGACCCCATCGAGCAGAAGCGCGTTGTGCACCACCCCGATACCGCTGCCCACATTCTTTAGGGTGTGACCCGGAAACGCGCCCCACGGCGCCGCCGAGGACAGAAAGCCCACGCCGGTCCAGGCGTTGATCGCGACGGTTCCGTAGCGCAGACGTTCCACGGCCAGCTCGAATCCCGGCCCGAGCCGCCGAATAGTGCCGGGAAGTCCGAGAATATTGGCACCGAGAGTGCCGAGAAAGTCGCGGTTCACCGTTTCGACGGCCGTGTCGAGAAAGGCCTGCCCGATTCCAGGTAACTCCAGTACGCCGAGCACCGGTGCGAAGTATTCCGTGACGAGCATATTTTCACTTGAAGCGGATGCTGCCCCCACCGCGGCATCCGCGGTCTCCACGAGCAGACGCCCGCCGACCAGAGATCGGGAGGCAGGATAGGCGGCGCGGGCAGCGCGCATCCGTTCGTCGCTGCCGGGGTACCAGGACGCGCGCGCGGGGGCGGCCGTGAGGGCGGCCTCCACCGCGTCGAGGAACGCGGCTTTCTGCGGCCAGGCGGCGCTGAGCACGAGCACCTGGCCTGCGATGCAGTTGTAGCCGCCGTTGTGCAGCCGCATGGTGGCGATGTGTTGGGCCTGGTAGCGCAGGTCGCGGGCGCTCCACCGGCCCGGCAGCACAATGATCGGCGAGACACCGCCGAGCTCGCTGCTGATCGGCTTATCGAGGCGGGGCGAATCGGCACCTCCGAACACGATTGCATCATGGGTGGCCGCGCTGCCGGTGATATGTACGTGGCTGATGCCGGCGTGGTGGGCGAGGTAGCCGCCCACCTCGGCACCCCCGGTCACGATGCGCAGCAGTCCGGCGTCGATGAGTGGGGCGAGAGCCGCCTGATAGACCGGCAGCAGACCGTTGAAGGTGGGGTTGAGCTTGAGGATCGAGACCCGATTGTGCGCCACCAGCTCGTAGAGCACGTCGAGCGGCGCGATGGAAGAGATATTTCCGGCGCCGAGCACGAGCCCGACCGCGCCGGGCGCCGACGGGGTGAGCTGGCCAAGTCCGACGTGCGCGCGGGCCTCTGCCGTCGTGATGCCCGGTTTGAGCCAGGCGCGGGCGGTGAATCCGTGCAGGAGCAGACCGTCATAGGGGTTGTGCGGAAGCACGGCCACCGTCACGCGACCGCCCGGCGCCCGCCCGAACCGCTTGCCGTCGAGCGGGTTGCGCCCCGAATTGATCGTTCGCAGCGTGCGCCTGAGCGTGGTCAGTGCGGTGAGCACGCCGTAGGGACCGGTCAGCCATTCCTCGCCGATCAGCGGCGAGGACGGCTCGAGGCCCTTGGCGCGCGCTGCGGCGGCCACCCACCGCTCGGCCTCGACGGCAACGGATGCCGCCGTGCGGGCCAGCAGGTCGGCGCGCGCCGCAAGGGCGGTCGCCGCCCACCGCTCACTGCCGGCATTCAGCTCGGCGATAGCACGGTCGAGCCCAGCGGTGTTCATTGCGCCTAGTGTGCCACAACCGGGCAGTGCAGCTGGGTACGCTCGCCGGTGCGGTCGATGTCGTGCTGGTCCATCGGTTGGGCGCAGACCGGGCAGGCTCGCACCGGCGCGGGCGCCGCTGGCAGCAGATCGGAGCCGCTCGGACCGACCGGCGGTGGCCCAAGAATGGGAAACAGTCGACCGTTGAGCCAGGCCGTGAAGCCGCCGGGTCCCTTGCTGCGCGGGTGGGATTCCTTACCGTGTGTCATAACTGTTAGTGTACTAACTAAACGCACGAAGACGAAACGGAACGCCCCATGACATCATCAACGCTCGAGAACCCCCTCGCTCTCGACAACCAGGTCTGCTTCGCGCTGGCGATCGCCTCCCGCAATGTCATCGCCCTCTATCGCCCGATTCTCGAGCCGCTCGGCCTCACGCATCCCCAATACCTGGTGATGCTCGCCCTCTGGGATGAAAGCCCGCGCACGCTTAAGGGCCTCGGCCAGACGCTCTGCCTTGAGCCGGCCACCCTCTCGCCCCTGTTAAAACGGCTGGAAACGACCGGCTACGTCAGCCGCCAGCGCCGTGCCGCCGACGAACGCACGCTCGACATCACCCTGACACCCGAGGGCACGGCCCTGCGCGCGGTAGCCGAGACCATTCCGCCGCGGGTCGTCGCCGCCCTCAACCTTCCCCTGGCGGAGCTCGCCTCCCTGCGCGACGCACTGCACCGAGTGATGGCCGCAACCGCCTGATCGCGCGCACTGGACGCCGAACCAGCCATACTCCGTGGCGAATTCAGAAATCCAAGCCCGCCGGCAGGCTCGGGCCTCGCCAATCCGGGCATGGTCGGCCCGAACCCGGCGATTTCCCGAATTTGCCACGGGAGGCACCGGCGCGGGAACGGCGCCCCCCGACACCCGCTGGTGGGGTGCCGAGCCGGGTACAGCCTTAGGCGACGGCGTCGGCGACGCTCAGCAGCTCGGCGTGGAACGCCCATGCCACGTGCGGGTTGGTAATGCGTCCATCGTGGGTGTTCAGGCCCAGAGCGAGGGCGGCGTCTTCTTTGATCGCTTTCTTCCAGCCCTTCTGGGCCAGTGCCACAACGTAGGGCAGGGTCGCGTTGGTCAGCGCGCGGGTGGACGTGGCCGGCACGGCACCGGGCATGTTGGCGACGCAGTAGTAGATGCTGTCGTGCACGGCGAAGGTGGGGTTGTCGTGCGTCGTGGCGTGCGAGCCCTCGAAGCAGCCGCCCTGGTCGATCGCGATGTCCACGAGCACTGAGCCGGGCTTCATCGACGCGACCATGGCGTCGGTGACGAGCTTGGGGGCCTGCGCGCCCGGAATGAGCACGGAGCCGATCACGAGGTCGGCCTCCCGCACCTGCTCCGCGATCTCGTACTGGGTCGACGCGCGTGTCTGGATCTCGCCGTTGAAGCGAGCCTCGAGCTGGCGCAGACGAGCCAGCGACAGGTCGATGACGGTCACGTCGGCGCCCATGCCGAGCGCATTGGCCGCAGCGTGCTCGCCGGCGACGCCGCCGCCGATCACGACGACTTTGGCCTTGGGGGTTCCGGGCACACCGCCGAGCAGAATTCCGCTTCCGCCGTTGGCGCTGAGCAGGTGGTAGGCGCCGACCTGCACCGAGAGCCGGCCCGCGACCTCGCTCATCGGGGAGAGCAGCGGCAGGCTGCGGTCGGGCAGCTGTACTGTTTCGTAGGCGATCGCGGTCGTGCCCGACTTGAGCAGTGCCTCGGTGCACTCAGCGGATGCCGCGAGGTGCAAATAGGTGAACAGCACCTGGCCAGGGCGCATCAGCGGGTATTCACTGGCAATGGGCTCCTTGACCTTCAGGAGCAGTTCGGCCGCGGCCCAGACTTCGGCGGCGGTGTCGACGATGGATGCTCCGGCGAGGCGAAAGGCATCATCGGTGATGCTCGAGCCGAGGCCGGCGCCCTTTTCAACGATAACCTCGTGGCCGCGGCGGGTGAGCTCGTTGACGCCGGCCGGGGTGATCGCGACCCGGTTCTCGTTGTTCTTGATCTCTGTGGGAATGCCGACCAACATAAGGGCTCCGTCTCGAAGGTTGCTGCCGAACGACTCGGCGGTAATAGACGTAAGACTGCTATTGATTCGTTTCGACTAGGTAAAATCCGTAGAATCTGCCAGACTTTAGGAATATTCCACGCAATATGCGGCCACAAGGAGACAAGAGATGGCAGAAACGAAGAGGATTCGGGTCGTTGAGACCCTCGACGAGATCGACCGCATTCTGGTCACGGCGCTGCAGGCAGATTCCCGCACCACCAACAGCCGGCTGGCCAGCGTGGCCGGCATCGCCGAGTCCACCTGCGTCTCCCGGGTGCGTTCGCTGGTCAGCCGCGGAATCCTCACGCGCTTCACGGCCATGGTCGACCCCAAATCGATCGGACTCGGCCTGCAGGCGCTGATCAGTGTGAGCATTCGCGCCGGTGCTCGCACGCACATCCCGGCCTTTCGCGATTCAATCCGGGTGATGCCGAGGGTCGTGCAGCTGTTCTTTCTGGGCGGGTCAGAGGACTTCATCATTCACCTCTCGGCCCGCGACACCGACGACGTGCGCGATTTTGTGCTGGAGAACCTCTCGGCCAACCCGGCGGTGGCGTCGACCCGCACGAGCATGGTGTTCGAGCATTTCTACAACGGCGTCGCTCCCGAGTAGTGCAGCCAGCGCGTGTTATTCGCGCCAGTATCCGGCCTTGCCGAGCAGCTGAACCTCGCGATTCGCGGTCTCCGGCACCGGCACCTCGGGCGGAAACACGCCGAAACCCCGCCACATTTCAATGTCGGGAGCGATCTGCTCCCACAGGCTCTCGACCAGCGGGTCGGGAAGAGAATACTCGAGGCCCACGTGTTTGGCGATACTCCAGGCCTGGAACGCCCGGTAGAGGGCGGTGTGCTGCAGCGCTTCCTTCAGCGGATAGTCGCCGTAGCTGAGATGCACGATCTTGTCGGGGTCTAGTTCGCCTATGACCACGGCCGTCGTAGCCTCGTTGATGCGGTCGTAATTGCCGATCGGATCGTCCTGGAGCAGATCGCCCTTGTAGGTATCGCCCACCTCCTCGATCGTTTTTCCGTCGAGAACCGCGGGCAGCCAGGCTTCGTCTTCAGCGTGCGCCGCGAGAATGTCGCGTACGGTCGGGTTCTTTTTGCGCGACCACTCGGCCGGGGCTGGCAGGTCGAGCTGGGCGGTAGTGATCTGGTCGACGACAAAGCGTAACGCGGCATCCGCTTGAAGGAACATCTCTCTCTGCTTCATTGGGGAAAATTAGCACCCGTTTCTAGAATCGGCTAGTCACTCGGCCTGACGCTGGCCACAATCACGGCGATCTGCACGACGGTCGGGTTGCCGCTGTGCCGAAGATGCTCGGCGATGGCATCGTGCACGCGCCCGCTGACATCGGCCGACGACTCGGCGGCACCGATGCCGATTTTGGCCGTGACCCGCAGCCCATCGGCCTGGTGCGCGATGTGCACCAGAGGCGCTATGGGTGCGCGATGCGCCACCGCACCAAGAGTGGCGGCGAGCACGGCGGTCACGATCGACCCGGCCGGGTACAGCGCGTCGACACCGACAACCTGGCGCACCAGCGCGTCGAGCTTTTCTATGGAAGGAAGAACCGTGGTCATCAGTGCTCCTTTTCTTGAGCGGATGAATCGGGCAGGGCCTGTAGGTCGCTCACCGTGATGTCGATGGCCGCCACAACAAGTTCGGTGTATTTGTGCAGGGCGACGTACATCGCGTGTCGCAACTGCTCCGCCAGCAACGGTATATTCTGCCCGGGGAATACGGTCACGTCGACCATGATAGAGATCGGCGTGCCGGGCACGCTGACGTCGCCGACCAGCACACACCGGCCGACGAACAGGTTCTGCATCCGGTCGCCGACTTCCCGAAGAACACCGCGAACGGCGCCCTCCGTCACCACCAGCCGGGCGGTCGGCGAGGGATGGCTCAACGGAATCTCGCGGCCGGCGTGCGCCTCCAGGGTGATGTTGTCGAGAATTGAGGCCACCCAGCTGTCGTCGCGCAGCGATTCCCGTTTTAGGTCCTTGTCGAGCAGCGTCTGCTGGGCTCGGCGCAGCCGTTCGAGACCGCGCAGGGCAATCTCACACTCCGGCGAATCGTCAATGCTCGGGTCGGCGGGAACCCGTCCGCGGTCCAGATAGTCGCTGAGCTGCTCGATGGTGTGGCCGTGCAGGCCGGCCTGCTCCCGCTCGGTGTCGTTGAGGTCGAATGCGAGGAATCGCCGGTTTGTCGGTGTCAGTTCGGTCATCGCCATTCCTCCATCTCACGAAGCAGGGTCTTGCGGGCCCGGGCCAGCAGTCCACGCACGGTGGAGAGCGGAAGATTTAGCTCGTCGGCAATGTCACCGTAGCTGTACTCGGCGAGTTCCCGCAGGGTCCAGCAACGGCGTTGGTCCTCCGGAAGGGTCGCTAGCACCCGCGCGAGAGCCTCAGTCTGCGACTCAGCCTCGGCCAGAGCGTGCGGTGCGTGGCTTTCCGGCGCCGGGGCATCCGTGTCCTCGATGTTCACGTGAAGACGGCGAGCCCGCAGGCGATCGATGCTTTTGCGGCTAACAATGCGCATGAGCCAGCTCTTCACCGCGCTGCCGTCGTCGAGGGTGCCGAGTTGCTGCCAGGCCGTGATGAACGACTCCTGCACGACATCGTCGGTCTCGTCGTTGGAACCGAGAACCCGGGTGGCGTAGATCCGCATCAGCGGGCCGTACCGCCGCACGAGCACTTCAAAGGCTCGGAGGTCACCGTCGGCGGCGCGGTCGGAGAGCATCTGATCGGTCGCCCCAGCGAGCGGCGATGCGACCTGCTCACGCAGAGTGCTGGGCATTGCCCTCCTTCCAAAGTACCAAACAAAAGTTTTTCTCATCTTGGCGTGACGAATATGCCACAGGTTTCGTCTTACAGGTAATAATCCGCTGTCGGAGTGACAGCCGCCCAGACCCTAAGGAGTTCTTCAGATGGACCTCATCGACACCAACGGCACCGCATCCTCGAGCAAGTCCCCCCGCAACCGCGCCCCGATCGGCACGGCGCTGGCCGGAGAACCGCTGCCCGGTGCCGGCAAGACGGTCATCAATGACGGCGTCGTGGCCAAGGTAGCTGGTCTCGCCGCCCGCGATGTCAACGGAGTGCACGCGCTCGGTGGCGGCGCTGCTCGGGCCCTCGGAGCGATTCGTGAGGCCATGAACAACACCGATGTGAGCCAGGGCGTTTCGGTGGAGGTCGGCGAGACCCAGGTGGCGGTAGACGTGACTATTGTCGCCGAGTACCCGGTGTCGCTGCAGCAGGTGGCCAGCGACATCCGCTCCAATGTCATTGCCGCCGTGGAAGATCTCGTCGGCCTGGAAGTCACCGAGGTGAACGTGACGATCATCGACATTCATCTGCCGAGCGACGAAGCCCCTGACGCTGAACCGACCAAGGCCGCGCTCCGATGACCACCGCGACCCGCACCGGAATGCTGGTCGGAGCGGTTCTGGCGCTGACTTGGATGATTCTGGGCTTCTGGGCGTTCCTGTTCGTCGGCTTGGCCATGCTGGTCGGCGCTCTGGTGGGCCGAGTGATCGACGGCCGTCTCGACCTGACCAGCTTGATCGGAGCATTCCAGGGAAAGCGTTCCTCGTCGTGAGCGTCACGACCAACTCTGCGGACTGGTTTCTCGAAGCGCAAACGGCCGCGAACACGAGAGCGGAAGCGCCGGCGATCGACACCCCGGAGGCGAGCCGCGGACGAACCCGCATCGTGCCGCGGGCACTGCGCCAGATCGTCGGGATGGTCACCGCGGAATCACTCGGCGTCAGGCCGAACCAGGTCAGCGTGGAGCTCGGCGACGACCATGGAATGCTTGCGCTCACGATCAGCACGTCGATTCGCGTCGTTTCCCTGAAGCGCGTCACGCTCGAACCGGCCCTCATTGCGCGCACCGGAGGAACTATCCTGGCTCGCTCAGCCACCTCTCAGACGGAGATTCGTCGCCGCGTCGGTGAACTGACCGGCGCTGATATCGGCCGGGTCACCGTGTGCCTGACCGGCGTGGATGTCACCGCGGAACGGCGTGTGCGATGAATACCGCGGTGTCAGCGACCTACGCGCGCATCAGCCGACGGGAACTGCATTCGCCGCGGTCGGTCGCGGCGATCGCGGTGGCCGTCGTGATCATGCTGTTGTGCGGCTGGCTGGGCGCCGAAATCGTGCTGCACCTGCTCGGCCAGCCTGCCCTGCTGGCGACGCCCGGCGCTCTCGCGGACGGTGTCGCATCCGCTTCGACCGCGCCCACTTCCTTGCTCATCGGCCTGGCCTCCGGCTGCGCCCTGATCGGCCTCGTGCTCCTGGTGGTCGCCGTGACACCGGGGCGCCGCGCACGACACCTGATCGATTCCGAGCGCATGGTGACCGTTGTCGATGACGAGGTCATCGCATCCGCTCTCGCCGGGCGCGCCGCGCGGGTGGGCGGGATCGACCCCGACAACACCCGGGTGAGCGTCTCGCGCCGCCTCGCCACGGTGCACCTCGTGCCAACATCGGGGCGACCGGTGCACCGTGACACCGTGCTGGATGCCGTGCGCGGCCAGCTCGACGGGCTGAACCTGCGGCCACCCCTGCAGTCCCGGGTGGTTGTGGCTCTCGGCGGAAAGGTCGGCGCGTGAACAACACCAATCGTGCGCTCAACCGCAGCCTGGTTCTCGGGGCGGGCCTGCTGCTGCTCGCCGCAGCCGCCGTGCTCGGGCTTCTCGCGACGCAGTCCGCGATGGCGGATGCCTGGGGTTCGGTTGCCGACAGCGCACGCGCGTCGGTCGCGCCCTGGTTCCAGGCCACTCCCCTGGCGGCAACAGGAAACAGCTGGCTCTGGATCGTCGTCGTTGCCGTGCTGACGGTGATCGTGGGTCTGCTGCTGGGTTTCATTCTGCGGCAGGGCCGCGGCCACTCCGGCCGGCTGATCAGCGAGCAGACCACGGACTGGGGCAGCACCCAGGTTGATTCGGCCGTCGCCGAGCAAGCGTTGCAGCACGCGCTCACGGAACATCCGGAGTTTCTATCAACCCGCGTCTCGACCTACCGCGTCGCGCGCCAGGCCGTACTGAAAGTCTCGGTGACCTGCCGTCGCGGCACTTCCCCGATCGACGTCGTGCGCATCGTCGAAGCGGCACTCACCGCCCTCGACGAGCTCCTCGGCCTGCGAATCCCCGCCCTGCTGCAGATCAGCGGTGGCTTTCGGGTGCGCACCAGCCGAACCACACGAATCCGCTAGAGCACCCGAAAAGCCCCACTACTCACGTTCGGCGCGCCCGCGCCGAACAGCCCCCCGAAAAAACACCACCCGAAAGAGAGAACACGATGAGTGCATCGGACAAGATCAAGAACGCCGCGCAGGACCTCAAGGGCAAGGCCACCGAGGCGGTCGGTAAGGCCACCAACGACGACTCCAAGGTCGCCGAAGGCCGTGCCGACCAGACCAAGGCGAGCGCCAAGAAGGTCGGCGAAGACGTCAAGGACGTCTTCAAGGACTAGTCCCACCCGGGTGCGCGGCGGGCGCTGAGACCTGCCGCGCACCATCACCCCCTGGCCCAGTGGCCGAATATCACGCCATGAAAGGAAGCACAATGTCCAACCTCTATGCAACCTCGCCGGCCTCGAGCGCCGAAGATTCCGAGTTCGACGGTTCGTCGCCCGCAAAGACCGCCGCGACCCACACCGCGAACGTTGCCGCCGACCAGGCCGCGAATGTGGGCGACACCGCAGCGCACGCGGCCGGTCAGGTCGCCGACGTCACCAAGGATGAAGTGGGCAAGGTCGCCGCCGAGACCAAGAAGCAGGCGAAAGATCTGCTCACGGATGCCCGCAGCCAGCTCACCGAACAGGCCGGCGAACAGCAGGCCCGAGTCGCCGGGGGCCTCCGCTCGATCAGCGACGAACTGACCCAGATGGCCGGCGCATCCGACGCTGACGGGGTCGCGACCGACCTCGTGCGTCAGGCCGCGTCGCGTGCCGGCACCGTCGCCAACTGGCTCGACGACCGCGACCCCGGGTCGCTGCTCGACGAGGTGCGCTCCTATGCCCGGCGCAAGCCCGGCACATTCATAGCCCTGGCCGCCGCCGCGGGCATCCTGGCGGGCCGGTTGACCCGCTCGGTCGCCGCGGATTCTGCCAACGAGGCAAAGACCCCGGCCAACGACCTCGGTGTTACCACCCCGCGGTACACCGGCACAGCAGATGCTCGCACCGGCTTGGCCAGCACCGGCAGCGCAGTCGGCAACACAGAAATCGTCGGGCTCGCCGATACGAGCGACCGCACGGGCGTCGCCGAGCAGCCCGGCCTGCTTGGCGATGACCCCAACCTGGCGGTTCCAAAACGATGACCGATCTGCACACTCCATCGGAGCAGAAGGCCGCGCAAACCTCCCTGGGAGATCTGCTGGGAGAAGTCACCCGTGACCTCTCCACGCTCATGCGCCAGGAACTCGAGCTGGCCAAGGCCGAGCTGCGCCAATCGGCTACCCGGGCCGGAAAGGGTGCCGGCATGTTGGGCGGTGCCGGATATGCCGCGATCATGGCCGTGCTGTTCCTGTCGATCGCCCTCTGGTGGGGCCTGGGCTACCTGGTTGGAAACGGCTGGTCCGGCCTGATCGTGGCCGGAATCTGGGCAATCATCGGCCTCGTGCTCTTCGTGCTGGGCCGCAATGAAATGAAAGCCGTCAGGGGTGCGCCGCGCACCGTTGATTCCCTGAAGAAGATCCCCGACACACTGAAACGAAATGAGGAAAACCGATGACCGACACCGACCGCACCCCCGACCAGATCCGGGCCGACATCGAGCGCACCCGGCGCGAGCTCGGCGGCGACGTCGATGCGCTCGCCGACAAGGTCACGCCGTCCAAGATCATGCAGCGCCAGAGCGACAAGGTAAAGTCTGCCTTCGGTTCGGTATCGGAGCGGGTCATGGGCGCGGCCTCGCACACCGGAGACACTGTGGCCTCGGTAACCGACACCATGGGTGAGCTGCCGCACCAGGCGGCCGATAAGGCTAAGGGCAATCCCCTCGCCGTTGGTCTCATCGCCTTCGGCATTGGCTGGTTGGCCGCATCCCTGGTGCCGGCCAGCGACAAGGAAAAGCAGCTCGCGGGTTCCCTGAAGGAAGCCGCCCAGCCGCTCATCTCGGAGGCGACGGACGCCGTCAAGCAGCTGGCCGACAACCTGCGCGAACCCGCAGAAGAGGCCGTCGCCGCGGTAAAGAGCAGCGCTACCGGCGCCGTAGACGAGGTCAAATCGGCAGCGCAAAACGCTGCGACCGACGTCAAGGACGAGGCGCAGTCGGCGAAGGACACCGTCGCCGACACCGCTCGTGACGAGGCCTCAGCCGCCAAGCACAAAACGGACAACGACCGGTACTGATTCACCGAGCATCCGCTTCACCTGAGAAGTCTGGCGAAACCGAGAACTCGACCCCGCCAGATTTATGAGAACGCAGTAGATTTCACCGCCGGGGATCGCGGTCGCCCTAGTCGATCGCGACCCCCGGCCTCATTCGACCCGAGCAGGAGACCCCATGGTTGATCACGGCCAGAGCCAGAAACTCTCCGACGCCCCCGCGCCCGACGACGACCGCAAACCCGACTCCCCGACCGAAGTCACCAGAACATCGTGGAAGTACGTCTTCAAGCGCACGCTGGCCGAATTTGGAACCGATCAGTGCACCGACATTGCGGCGTCGCTCACCTACTACGCCGTGCTGTCGCTGTTTCCGGCGCTCATCGCCCTGGTCTCCCTGCTCGGCGTGTTCGGGCAGGGAAAGCAGTCAGCCGACACCCTGCTGACGGTTCTCGCCTCGGTCGCTCCCGGGGACGCCCTCGCGGTCATTCGCGGACCGATCGAACAGTTCAGCACCGCGCCGTCGGCCGGGTTCGCACTGGTGGCTGGCATCGCGGTGGCGATCTGGTCGGCATCCGGTTATGTCGGCGCCTTCAGCCGGGCCATGAACCGCATCTATGAGATCGACGAGGGCCGCACGTTTCTCAAGCTCAAGCCGACCCAATTGTTCGTGACCGTCATCGGCATCGCCTTGCTGCTCGTGGTCGTGCTCATTTTGGTCGTTTCCGGCCCCGTGACGGATGCCGTGGGCGCAGCCCTAGGGCTCGGCCAGACCGTGCAGGTGGTCTGGTCCATCGCCAAGTGGCCGGTGCTCGCGGCCGCCGTCGTGCTGCTGATCGCGGTGCTGTACTACTTCACGCCGAACGTGCGGCAGCCGAAGTTTCGCTGGATGAGCCTCGGGGCGCTCGTCGCGCTCGTGGCGATCGTCGTCGCCTCGCTCGGCTTCGGCTTCTATGTCACGACGTTCTCGAACTATGCCAAAACCTACGGCTCGCTGGCCGGGATCGTGATTTTTCTGCTCTGGCTGTGGCTGACCAACCTCGCCCTGCTGTTCGGAGCAGAATTCGACGCCGAACTCGAACGCGCACGCCAGCTGCAGGCCGGTATCGCCGCCGAGCAGAACATTCAGCTGCCGCCGCGCGGAACCAAGAAGAGCCAGAAGGCCGCCCTGAAGGAGATGCAGACCGTCGCCGACGGCCGTCGCATTCGCAAAGCCAACGCCACCCCGCGCAAGTAAGAGTTGCGCGACGCCCCGTCCTTATTGGACGGGGCCCGGGCCCCGTCCCCGGGCCCAGGTTAGATCATGGGCCCGCGTTCCGGGCCCGGGCCCCGTCCGCGATACCCGCACGTGCTGGTTGAATAGGGGTACCCGGCGACACGGGCGACACCGAATGGGGACACGCGTGCGATTGCTCTACGCGCTGCTCCTGAGCGGCATAATCCTGTGCGTGGGGCTATCGGTGCTGCTTCCCGACGTGACACTGGCCGCCGGCGGCTTCACCATTGCCGCCGCCGCGGTCGGTCTGGCACTGGTGACCCGCACGCAGCGCGTTATTGCGATGGTGCTGATCGGCGTGGGGCTGGCATCCGTTGTGCTGGCGCTTCAGTTCGGCGGCAAGATCGAGACCCGCGATCTGCTCTCGGTCAACCAGGACCTCATCGGCATGCTCACGGCGGTGTCATTTCTGCGGCTCATCACACCGACCGCGCTGACCACGCGCACCCGGCTGCACGGCCGGCTCGCCGTGGTGCGAACCGCGCTGGCAACGCACGCGCTCGGCGCCATCATCAATATCGGTGCGGTCAGCATCGTCGGCGACCACCTGCGCGGCCGGTCAACGCTCCGGCTCGCCGATGCCGCGCTGTTGGCCCGGGCGTTCTCGGCGGCGGCGTTCTGGTCGCCGTTCTGGGCGGCCGCAGCGGCCGCCACCACGCTCGTACCGGGAGCGAACTCCCTCGTTCTGCTCCTGGTGGGCTTGGCGCTCGCGCTGGTGGCGATCGGCCTGAGCGTCTGGGACATCTTTCACCAATGGGGCCGCGAACTGCCCGCGTACACTGGCTACTCCCTCAGCTGGGCGCTGGTGCGTATACCACTAGCCCTCGTGGCCCTCGTGATCAGCGCCCACCAGCTGTTGCCCTCGGTTGCCGTGCCGCGCATCGTGCTGCTCGCCGGCCTCGGCGTGACCCTGATCGGCCTGCTCATCATCAACGGTCGCGGGGCTCTGCGCGCACTCGCCCGGCACGCCCGGCACGACCTGCCCCAGCTGCGCGGCGAGGTCACACTCTTCGCCTCAGCCGGCGTGCTCGCCGTTGGCCTGCGCATGCTGCTTCCTCTGTTCGACCTGCCGCTGCCCGTGTCCGAATTCACCGTTCCGGTCGCCTGGGCCATGATGCTCGCCATGATTCTGCTCGCACTGGTCGGGGTGCACCCGGTCGTGTCGGTCGCGATCGTCGCGGCGCTGGTGCATCCGCTGCACCCCGACCCCACCCTGTTCGTTCTCGCCGCGTGCATCGGCTGGGGAGTGTCGACGGCGGTCGGACCGATCACCGGCTTGACCATGCTGCTCAGTGCGCGTTACGGCATCGACAGCATCACCCTCACCCGCCGCAACCTGGTCTATCTGGCGGCCGTGCTCGTCGCCGCGTGGCCGGCGCTGCTGCTCTGCGCGGCGTTGGTCTGACCCGGCGCGGGTGGATAGCGAACTACCGGGCCCGTTACCCTGGCGCACACGCAGATCAAGCGCCTTCAGGTGGATGCCGGCGGCAACAGATCAAAACACAGGAGCACCCTCGTTCGCGCGGCGAACGAGGGTGCTCCTGTGGCAAATTAGACGGCGACTTCGACCGGCTCGTCGCTGACGACGTAGTTCTGAATCTCGATGAGCAGCAGGTCGCCGGCTTCCTGGTCGGTCAGGCCCTGGGCCAGAGCGAGTTCGGAGACGAGGATCTGGCGGGCCTTTTCGAGCATGCGTTTTTCGCCGGCAGAAACGCCCTTGTCCTGGTCGCGACGCCACAGGTCGCGCACGACCTCACTGACGCGGTAAACGCTGCCGCTGGCCATCTTCTCCTGGTTGGCCTTGTAGCGGCGCGACCAGTTGCCCGGCTCTTCGGTGAAGGCGTTCTGCAGAATTTCGTATACGGCGCTGACACCAGCGGCATCGATGACGTCGCGCACGCCGACGAGCTCGACGTTGTCGACCGGCAGCTGAATGGTTAGCGCGCTGGTGTGCACGTTAAGGGTCATGAACTGCTTCTCGACGCCCTTGATGGTGCGGGTCGCGAGGGCCGTGATGGTGACCGCTCCGTGGTGCGGGTAGACCAGGGTTTCGCCGATTTCAATCTTCATAGAATGCGCCTTCAGTGTTGTGTGGGTGAGGCAACGCGAACGGGCGTTGCGCTTGAGGTGGAGGGCTCGAGCAGCCAGCCGGGCAGCAAGGCCACGAGCTGGTCGACGAGTTCGTCGTCTGAGACGTCGAGGTGACCGCGCATCCAGGCGCCGATCAGGGTGAGGGCGCCGCCGGCGACGTAGGTCGTGACCAGTTCGGCGTTGACGGCGTCGTCGAAGACCAGTACCGACTCGAGCATGCGGGTGGCGTAGGCCTCGATGATCTGGTCGTGCGCGCTGCGCGTCAATGGTAGCTCGAGCACACTCGCGTACAGCGGAAAATTCTCGACCATGTGTGCGACGAGGCGGGCATAGCCCAGCCGAGAGGCGTTCTCACCGGTACGGGGCCGAGGCAGATCAAGCCCCGCCGAGCCGATATCAGCAAACTGCGCCTGCAGCAGCTCGGCGGCGAGCACGTCGAGGCTGGCGAAGTGCGCATAAAAAGAACTGCGGCTGATACCCGCCAGACGCACGATCTCGGTCACCGAAACGGATGCCGCCGGCTGCGCGATCAACGTGCGTATCGCCGAGAGGATGAGCTGCCGGGTGCGCTCGGCCCGGGGATCGTGCTTGGGTTGGCCGAGAGTATCTGACGGCACCGTATCTGACGGCACCGCATCGGACTGCACCGCGCCCGCCGGCAGGCGAGGGGCAGTCAACGAAGTCATCCCCCTATACTAACACTTTTCGGACACATGTCCGAGACTGTTTGTACCACTTCACGGCAGACTCGCACGAAGCCCGCGAATGCGTGCCAGATTCAGCGCGCCCGGCTCGCGTCGAGCAGCTGCGCGCAACGGATGAAGCCGAGGTGCGAGTATGCCTGCGGGTGGTTGCCGAGGTGAGTTTCGGTGGCCGGGTCGAACTCCTCGGAGAGTAGACCGGTCGGGCCGGCCAGAGCAATCAGCTGGTTGAACAGCGCCTCGGCCTCGTCGAGGCGCCCGGTGAGCACGTAGGCCTCGATCAGCCAGGTGGTGCAGATGTGGAAGCCGCCCTCGAGCCCGGGCAGGCCGTCGTCGTAGCGGTAGCGGAACACGGTCGGGCCAACGCGCAGTTCGCGTTCCACCGCGCTCACGGTGAGCTGAAAACGTTCGTCGGTGACGTCGAGCAGTCCAGACAGACCGATGTGCAGCACGGCGGCGTCGAGGTCGGGGCTGTCGTAGGCCACGGTGTACGACTGGGCCTCCTCACTCCAGCCCTCGCGCAGAACTTCATCGCGAATGGTGGCGGCGAGTTCCACCCAGCCGGCACCGAGCACACGCCCATGCCGCTTTGCGGTGCGGATGGCGCGGTCCACCGTCACCCAGCACATCGTCTTGGTATAAGTGTGGTGCCGCGGCGAGCGCCGGGCCTCCCAAATGCCGTGGTCGGGTTCCCTCCAGCGACTCGTGACGGCGTCGACCATCTCGGTGAGCAGGTGCCACTGAAAGTCGGAGAGGGTCCCTTGCCGGGCGCTGAGGGTGTCGATCAGTTCGGCGACCGGTCCGAACACGTCGATCTGCACCTGGTTGTCGGCGGCGTTTCCGATGCGCACCGGGCGGGAGCCGGCGTAGCCGGGCAGTGATTCGAGGCTCGCTTCGGTCGACAACGACGAGCCGGTAACCGAGTAGAGCGGATGCAGCCACTGCGCGCCGGGACTGTCGTCTACGACCCCGGCCAGCCAGCGCAAAAACCCGTCAGCCTCGTCGGTCGAGCCGAGATCCACGAGCGCCTTAACCGTCATCGAGCCGTCGCGCAGCCAGCAGTAGCGGTAGTCCCAGTTGCGGGTGCCGCCGATTCCCTCGGGCAGCGAGGTGGTCGAGGCGGCGAGCACCGCACCGGTCGGTTCGTAGCAGAGAGCGCGCAGCACGAGGGCGGAGCGGCCGACGAGCGAGGGCTTCACCCTCGGCAGCGACAGGGAATTCACCCAGGCACGGGAGCCGTTCATCACCGCGCCGCGCCGCGCCGCTTCGCCGGCGGCATCCGCTCGATGGGGCTCGGTGTCGCCGCACCGCAGGTTGAGCATGACAGCGCCCCGGGAGAGGTCAACGACAGCGGTGGCTGTTTCGTTGCGGCCGTCGCCCGTGACGGTGAACTCGACACCAGCAGCCGTGAGCACGATCGGGTCAGGAATGCCGGTGAGCGTGACGATGCCATCGCCAGCGTGCATGTTGAAGTAGGCGACGGCGTAGTCGGGCCGCGGCGCGAATACGATGCGGGCCAGGCCTGTGCCGGTGAGCTTGCGCACCAGGTTGGTGACGCCGAGCGGTGAGGGCTCGATGTAGTCGGTCACGGTGACGTCGGCCCAGCGGGTTTCGACGATCATGGTGTTGTCGACGTAGCGCTGGCCGAGCACCCGGCTCTTCTTGACCGGTTCGATCGAGAAATGCCCGGCCTCTTCGCTGCCGAGAATGCTCGCGAACAACGATCCAGAATCGGGCAGTGGATGCGTCATCCAGCAAATGCGCGCTTCCGGCGTGACCAGGGCGGTCGAGGTGCCGTCGCCGAGCATCGAGTGGCGTTCGATGGCGACAACGTGCTGGCCGAACAGCCAGTCCTTGCGCAGTTCAAACAGGAGGGCAAGCATCTGCGCGAGCATTTCCGGGCCGCTGATGCGGTGGGCGGCGACGGATTCCCCGTTACCAATGCGAATACCGAGGTCGGGGCCGTGCAGGGTGTTCATGGCCATTTCGTCGCTCTCGGCATCGCCGGCGAAGAAGGCGGCACTGACGCCGAGCCGGGTGCGCAGGCGGTCCAGGGCCACACCGGAGTGCTGCGATTCGTCGGTCGGTTCGGGAGCATCGAAGAATTCCGAGTCGAACTCGGCGCCATTCGACCCAACCAGGTGCACCTCGCGGGGCAGGCGGGAATCCGCGGCGAGGTCCCGCAACGGGCGGCCCGACATGACGGCCGTGTGGGTGTTAGGCAGGGCCGCGAGGGCGCGCAAGGCGGTCGCCGACTCGGCCAGCAACACCGAGGGCACGTCGGAGGCGACATGGTGCGAGAGAGTGCCGCCGTAGTTGCAAGCTACCAGCAGCGAGGGCGTACGCGCGAGCTGCTGAAGGTCCTGCAGCATCTCACCTGACAGCCCCGTCAATGTGCGTGGAAGTTTGGAAAGATTCATGCGATGGGGCATCTGAGGTTCCTTGCAGGAGGGCGTCGACCGGTTGCCAGACCTAGGCGACGTTACCATTTGCCGACAACTGCCCGGCCGGGAACGCACCTTCTTGCGGGCTGTTAGCAGGTCGGCACGGCTGCGCGACCCGCTAGCCTGAAACCAGGACTTCATTTGATCTTCCACGGGTGGGTGATATGGCAACGAGATGGGCGCGATTCGCGCGCGGCTGGCTGACCGCCGCCGTGGCCGTATTCGTCGCCGCTCTCTCGCACGTGGCGGCCGGCGGGCATACCCCCGCACCGGTCAGTATTGCGATTGCTCTTGCCTTCTCGGGCATGGTCAGCGTGGCCCTCGCCGGCAAGAACCTGTCTCTCTTCAGGCTCACCGTGTCGGTGGGGTTTAGTCAGGTGCTGTTCCACCTGGTGTTCGGGCTCGGCGGATCGGCCGGTTCGATGACCGTGGCCGGGCACCACGGCACGACGACCGTGACCGTGGGGGCGGCATCCGCTTCGCCGGTCATGTTCACCGACGGGTGGATGTTGCTGGCCCACGCCCTGGCGGGAGTCGTCACGATCGTGGCGCTGCGCCGCGGCGAGCGCACGTTCTGGGCGCTGGTCGAGCTGGCGCGCACCGCTCTGGTGACCGTGGTCATCGCCCTGGGCATCGTGCTGCCGCCACTTTGGGTCGTTCGCGTGCGCGCTGCCCGGCACCTCACGTTCGTTCCTTTCGATCTGGCCGTGCTGCTGTCGCCGATGCGACACCGCGGCCCGCCCGCCCTGGTCAACCTGGCGCTCGCCGCCGTCTAGCAGACCGGGCGCTCGCGCTCCCGTTCGCGGCACGTGTTAGCCCCGCGCATCCGCTCGCGGCACTCGTTTGCGAGGTCGGCACTGGTGTGAACCAGTGCCCCGACCCCAAACACGTGCCACGAAACACCAACCCTTCTCGTGACCCCTTCGGAGGTATCACATGCACCATTTTCATGCCCGAAACCGGCTCCTGGCCGGTCTCGGGGCCCTCGCACTCGCCGCGGCGTTCGCGATCGGCGGCGCCGCACCGGCCGCGAACGCGCACGACTCGGTGCTCGCCACCGTGCCGTCCGACACCGAGCACGTCGACCTGGCGCCGGCAACGGTATCGATGCGGTTCACCGACGACATCATGCAGCTCGGTGCGGTCTTGCTCGTGGTGGATTCTGCGGGCACCGACTGGGCTGAGGGCGAACCTGCCCTCGACGGGTCGACGGCCACCGTGGCCGTCGACCCGGCCCTGCCGGATGGCGCCTACCAGGTGCGCTGGCGGGTCGTCTCAGCCGACGGGCATCCCATCTCCGGCACGTTCGACTTCAGCGTCGGTTCCGGCGCGCCGGCAGCACCCCCAACGGATGCCGCCGCGCCCGCTTTCACCACCCCCACCGATTCGAGCGTGGTCGCGTCCGTACCGCCCCCAGCGGGGCTGCCGATCGGCGTCACCGCGCTCATCGGTGCCGTCGTCGGCCTCGCATTCCTGATCGGCATCCTGGCGCTGAACCGGCGCCGCGCAGCATCCGCTGCACAACTATCTTCTACTCGTACAGAAATGACAGAACAATGACTCTCACCACGACCCCCCGCATACTCATCATCGCCGTCGCGGCGCTGCTCACCCTCTCGGGCTGCGCCAGCACCACCGACACCGCGGCTCCGGCAGCCACGACCGACACCACGGTCGAAACAACGGCGGCCACGAGCCTCGCCATCACCGACCCGTGGGTCAAGTCCGCCGAAACGGGAATGAGCGCCGCGTTCGGCACCCTGACCAACTCGAGTGACACCGACATCAACATTGTTGCGGCCATGTCGCCCGCTGCGACCATGATCGAGCTGCACGAGACGGTCGAAGACGACTCGGGAGCCATGGTCATGCAGCAGAAAGAGGGCGGGTTCATCGTTCCCGCCAATGGATCGTACGAGCTGGCCCCCGGCGCCAATCACCTGATGATGATGGGGCTGACGGAGCCCCTCGTCGCTGGCGCCGAGCAGACGTTCACCCTCACCCTCTCCGACGAGTCGACCTTCGAGTTCACGGCCCCGGCCAAGGACTACTCGGGCGCCAACGAGAACTACGAAGAAACCGACAAGTAATGACGGGCGATCAGCAGGCATCCGCTGGTCGCCGTCTCAGCCGGCGGCACCTCCTTCTGGGAGGTGCCGCGGCCGGGATCGGCGCCGTCGGCGCGGTCGGGATCGACCTGGCGATGAAGGCCGGGCCAACGGCGGTCGCTGAGCCCCTCAACGGCACGGCGACCGTGCCGTTCTACGGGGTGCACCAGGCCGGAATCGACACCGTGCCGCAAAGCAACGCGACCCTGATCGCACTCGACCTCGCCCCGGGAACCGACGCCCAGGCGTTGCGGCGGCTCCTGAAGATTCTCACCAGCGACGCCGCCAGGCTGAGCCAGGGCGAGCCGGCGCTGGCCGACTCCGAGCCCGAGCTCGCCGGCGCACCGGCCAGGCTCACCGTCACGTTTGGTTTCGGTCCCGGCCTCGTCGCCACGGCCGGCGGTACCGCACCGAGCTGGCTGCGACCGCTGCCAGCGTTCGGCATCGATCGGCTCGACCCAGCCTGGGCCGACGGCGATCTGCTGTTACAAATCGCGGCCGACGACGCCCTCACGGTCGCCCACGCCACCCGCATGCTGCTCAAAGACAGTCGCTCCTTCGCGAGCGTGCGCTGGGTGCAGACCGGCTTTCGGCGGGCGCCCGGCTCGGTCAAGCCCGGTACGACCATGCGCAACCTGTTCGGCCAGGTCGACGGCACCGTCAATTTCGTGCCGGGCACAGCCGATTTCGAGCGTCTCGTCTGGGGTAACGCCGACAACCCGGCCTGGCTGCACGGCGGCACCGGTTTCGTGTTGCGGCGGGTCGCCATGCAACTGGACAAGTGGGACAAGCTCGACCGATCCGGGCGGGAGGCATCCGTTGGGCGAACTTTGAGCAACGGCGCGCCGCTGACCGGCGTCAACGAAACGGATGCCCCCGATTTCGCCGCGAAGACCGCCATCGGTTTTCCCGTCATCCCGGAGTTCTCCCACCTGCGCCGTGCCCGCAGTGAGAACCCCGACGAACGCATTTTGCGCCGCGGCTACAACTACGACGACCTGCCCACCAATGACAGCGTGTCCAATTCCGGGCTGCTCTTCATCACTTTTCAAGCGGATGTCGACGCCCAGTTCGTGCCGATCCAGCGCCGCCTCGACGCCCTCGACCTGCTGAATGAGTGGACCACACCGATCGGGTCGGCCGTCTTCGCCATCCCGCCGGGCTGCGCCGTTGGCGGTTATATCGGCGACACGCTGTTCTGAGCGGCCGGGCCATGCGACGTCACGCGAGAGCGGGTGAGGTGTTACCGCAGGGATGTTGAAGCAACCTTTCACCCGCTCTCGCGGGCTGATGCTGACCCTCAAAATTGCTATTGATAATAGGAATCAATATGGTTAGTGACGATGGCGGCGACCACCTGCCCTTCGACACCGAACCAGAAGGCCGGCATGAATTTCGCCCTGACCGTGCACGATCTCGCCATCTCGGTCAAAGCGCGACGCCTCGTGCACGACCTGTCCCTCACCGTCGCGGCCGGCGAACGGGTGGCCCTGCTCGGCGCCTCCGGCTCGGGCAAATCGATCACCGCAGCTGCCATCCTGGGCAGCCTCGGGCCGGAATTTCGCGCCGAAGGCAGCATCAGCGTGTTCGGCACGCCCCTGCGCGGCCCGGCATCCCGGCGTTCGCACGGCGCCGTCGCCGCGATCGACCAGGATTCTGCGGCCGCCCTCAACCCGCTCGTCACGATCGGTGCGCAGCTCGCCGTTCCGGTGGCCCGCCACACCGGCCGGAAGGCGGTGCGCGGCCTCGTCGCTGACCTGCTCGACTCGGTCGGCATCGAGAACCCCGCGCGCACCATGGCCGGTTACGCCGCCGAGCTCTCGGGCGGCCAGCGGCAGCGCGTCTGCATCGCCCTCGCCCTCGCCTGCCGGGCCCGGCTGCTCATCGCCGACGAACCCACGACAGCCCTCGATGTCGTGAACCAGGCGCGAGTGCTCGAGGTGCTGCGTTTTGCCGGCCACGCCGAGCCGGCCGCGATCCTGTTCATCACCCACGACCTGGCCGCAGCGGCCGCACTCTGCGACCGCGCCGTCGTGCTCGACGGCGGGCGGGTCGTCGAGCAGGCGATGATGGCCGACCTGATCCAGGACCCGCAGCATCCGTATTCGCGTGCCCTGGTCGAGGCCGCCCAGCCCGCCCGCCACTTGGCGAGCGTCGCGTGACCGCCGAAACGGATACCGCCCCCCGCCCCGCCCTTCGCGCCACCGGTGTCTGGCACAGCTACCGGGCATCCACCCGCCGCCGCGCGCCCGCGACCCCGGCCCTGGCTAACGTCTCCTTCACCGTCACCGCCGGCGAGACCCTGGGGCTCGTCGGCCGTTCCGGCTCGGGCAAATCAACGCTGCTGCGCATACTCCTCGCCCTCGAACGGCCGACCGACGGTGAAATCCACCTGGACGGCGAACGGATCCGGCCGGGCAGCGTGCGGTCGCTGCGCTCGTTTCGTCGCCGTGTGCAGTACATCCCGCAGGATCCGGCGGCAAGCCTCGACCCGCGCATGAGCGTCGAGCAGCTCGTGCGCGAACCACTCGCCCGCCTCGACGTGGCCGGCCAGCACCAGCACCTCGTGCGCACCGCCCTCGACGGTGTCGGCCTGCCGGCGAGCCTGCACCGGCAGCGAGTGCGCGAGCTCTCCGGGGGCCAGGCCCAACGTGTCGCGATCGCCCGCGCCCTGGCCACGTCGCCGCATTTTCTGCTCGCCGACGAACCGGTCAGCGGGCTCGATTTGCCCCGGCGCAACCGGGTGCTCGATCTGCTCGCCGGGCTGGCCCAACACCGCGCGCTCGGGCTGATTTTCGTCTCGCACGACCTCGACGCGGTGTCGCGGCTGTGCTCCCGCAGCATCGTGCTGCACGCCGGCCGCGTCGTCGAAGCCGGCCCCACCCGCGATTTGCTCGACCACCCCTGCCACCCGGCGACTCAGGAGCTGGTCGAAGCGGTGCCGAGACTGCCCGCGCCGCGGCATCCGTTCACCGACCCAACACCGTTCACCGCCAGACCAAGGACCACATGAAGAACACGACACGCCTCGCCGCCATCGCTGTCACCGCGAGCCTGACTCTCACCGGCTGCTTCGCCGCCCCGGCGCCCTCCAGCACCGGCGACGACCCCGACCGCATCAGCCTCGCCATGCTGCAGCCGCCACGATCCGGGTTGTCCCCGCTCAGCGATGACGCCTTCAAACTCTCGCGCTGGAGCACCGGCGAAACCCTCGTCGTGCTCGACGCCCAGAGCGACGCCCGGCCTGCCCTCGCCACCAGCTGGCGCCAGACGGATGCCCGCACCTGGCAATTCGACCTGCGCCCCGACGTGAGTTTTCACGACGGCACGAGCCTGACCGCCGAGCAGGTCGCGGTCTCGCTCACCGCCGCAGCGCAAGCCACCCCGAAACCGCGCATCCTCGACGGGGTCGACCTCACGGCCACCGCCGACGGACCGCTCACGGTGTTGGTGCGCACCGGCACCGAAGACCCGCTCCTGCCGCAACGACTCTCGAGCCCGCAGCTGACCATTCTGGCGGCGGCAGCGTACGGCGACGACGGCACGGTCAACCCCATCAACGCAGGCACCGGACCCTTCATTCTGGCTGAGGTCGACGGCACCACCGGCGCCACCCTCAACCGTTTCGATGACTATTGGGGAACGACGGCTGCCGCGAGCGGGATCGACGTGAAGTTCGTGCCCGACGGCACCGCCCGCGCCGCTGCCCTGCGCACCGGCACGGCCGATATCGTCGAGGCGATCCCGGTCGGGCAGGTCGCCCAGATCGACGAAGCCCTCATTCACGAGGTGCCGATGCCGCGCACCAACACGCTGTACCTGAACACCGAATCCGGGCCATTCGCCGACCCGGCCGTGCGGACGGCCGCGCGCGTTGCCGTCGACAACGCCGCGATTGTCGAGCTCGTTTACGAGGGACGCGCCGATGAAGCCGCCGGGCTGCTCGGCCCCGCGGTGGGCTGGGCCGCGGGCGAGCGGGCATCCGCTGGATACACCGACGTTCTCGCCGCCCGCGCCGACGCTGCGGCCATCGACGGTGTCACGATCACCCTTGGAACTTTCACCGACCGCGCCGAACTCCCCGAAGTGGCCGTGCAATTGGAGCAGCAGTTGGAGGCGGTCGGCTTCAACGTCGAACAGGACGTGCGCGAATATCAGTACATCGAAGCGGATGCTCTCGACGGCGCCTTCGACGCGTTCATCCTCTCGCGCGCGACCGTGCTCGACTCCGGCGACCCGGTCGCCTATCTGTACAGCGATTTCGCCTGCGCCGGATCGTTCAACATCTCGCAGTTCTGCGACGAAACAGTGGATGCCGCGCTCGACTCCGCCGGCGCGCTCGCGGCCGGCAGCGACCGCCGCGCCGCCATCATGCACGCCGAGGCGCTCATCCTCGCGAGCGACGCGGCCGTGCCGATGCTGCACGAACGGGTGCTGCAGGGCGAGGGGCCCCGTGTCTCCGGTGTGGTGCGCGATCCGCGCGAGCGTGCCCTCATCACCAACGAAACGCGGGTGTCCGGCTGATGGCTCGGGGGTGGGCGATGGAGGCGGCCTCGCGTACTCTCGCGATCGCCGCCGTGGTGCTGCTGATCGGCCTGCTGCCGTGGCTGTCGGGCCGCAGCCCGGAATACACCATTTTGCGGGCCCGCTACGCGGAACTCGAAACCACCCCCGACAATCTCGCCGCCGTACGGGTCGAACTGGGCCTTGACCGCGGACCGATCGCCGTGTTCCTGCACTGGCTCAGCGGCGTAGTCCGCGGCGACTTCGGCACCTCGTGGATCAGTAACCGCCCGGTGCTCCCGGGCGTGCTCGACGCCCTCGGCGTCTCGCTCACCCTGATGGGGTTCGCCATCGGCGTGGCGGTGCTGGTCGCCGCGCTGCTCTGCCTGCCGAGCCTTCGCGCTGGCCTGGGCGGGCGCCGGTCTGGTGGCGGGGGAGCCATCGCGGCGGCGCTGACCGCACTGCCCGAATTTCTGCTCGCCGCCGGCCTGCTCATTGTCTGTGCGGTCTGGCTGCGCTGGTTTCCGCCCTACGGCTGGAGCGGAATCGACTACGCCGTACTGCCGGCGCTGGCCCTCGGCGTGCCGGCCGGCGGCCTGATCGGCCGTCTGCTCAGTGACGCGATTCTCTCCACTTTCGCGCAGCGGTGGGTGCTCACCTGGACCATGGCCGGGTTTGGCAACCGACGCATCGTCGGTGCGGTGCTGCGCCGCGCGCTGCCCTCGGTGCTCGGCCAGATCGGGCTGGTGCTCATCGGACTCACCGGCGGTGCCGTGGCTGTGGAGCAGATCTTCGCCATTCCCGGGCTCGGCCGGGCCACCCTCGGCGCGGCCAGCTCGCAGGATATCCCGGCGCTGCAGGCCGGCATCCTCGCCCTGCTCGCCGTCGCGGTGGTGGTCGGCGCTCTGGTCGGCCTGTTCCGACGGATGCTGCTCGGCCCGGCCCTGCGACTCGGCTCGCTGCCCGTGCCGGACGCCCGGGTGCCGACCCGCCGCCGCGATCTGGTCACCCCGATCGGGTCGGCTCTGGTCCTCGCGGTCGTGATCGGGGCCGGGCTGCTGCGCGACCCGTTCACCTCGCAGCACGCCCGCCTCGCCACGCCGTCGTGGTCACTGCCGTTCGGAGCGGATGCGAGTGGTCGCGACCTGCTCGGCCGCGTCGGTCACGGGGCGGTCATCACCCTCGGCACCGCCCTCGTGGTCGTGCTCGTCTGCGTCGTGCTCGGCATCATCATTGGACTCTTTCCTCACGCCTCGACCGGACCCCTCGAGGTGACGAACGCTGCTCCGCCCATTCTGGCCGGCATCATTGTCACGGCCTTATGGGGTCCGTCGATCACGGGCGCCGCCATTGCGGTGGCCCTGGTCAGCTGGGCACCGCTAGCCGCCCACACCGGTGCGCTCGTGCTGGAGGCGAAAGCCCAGCCGCACATCGGTATTTTGCCGGTACTCGGGGTGGGGCGGGGCCGGGTGATGCTGCGCTACATCGTTCCGGCGGTGGTCGGCCCGGTGTTTCGACACGCCATGCTGCGGCTGCCCGGTGTGGCTCTTACTCTGGCGGCGCTCGGCTTTCTCGGGCTCGGCACCGATCAGCCCACACCGGAGTGGGGTCTGATCCTGGCCGAGGGCATCGGCTACGCCGAGCGCGCACCCTGGGTGGTGCTCGCTCCCGCCGGCGCCCTGGTACTGGCCGCCGTACTCGCCGTTTCGCTCGCCGGACTCAACTGGTCCGGCACCCGGCGCCCTTTCGAGGTGGCACCAAGGTGAATCCGCTCGCGGATGCCCCGGCTTCAGCCGGCGACACCCGCCCGGTCAGACAGAAACGGGTTAGACGACCTCGCCCATCGGGAGGTTGCCCTTGCGGGCATCCAGCTTGCCGAAATGGGTCTCGAGCAGGCTCTTCATCTTGTGCAGTGCACCGGTGAGGGCTTCCTCGACGGTGGTGGCGTTCTCGGTGACGACGACCGGCGTGCCGCCGGCCGGACGGGCCTCGAGGGTGCACCTGATGTCGTCGGTGCTGCTGCGGCCGGCGCTGCCATCGGAGAGGTGAACCTCAACCCGGGTCAGGCGTTCGCCGTAGCGCGAGAGGGATTCTTCGACGATGGTTTCGAGTGCTCCGGCGACCCGCTCGGTGCCGTTGATGTTGCTGTCGGTGTTCACGATGACCTGCATTATCACTCCTCTAATTGCTTATGACTTAAGGCTACCGCTCCTTGATCCAACCAGTGCGCGTGCCGCCACGGCTCCGGCACATCCAGGCCGCTCAGGTCGGCAGCGAGGGGCGCGACAGCCTCAGAATGACGGAGTCGAGCAGCTCGGTCGTGCTCGGACCGGCCACGACAAGGAGGCGCTCAGCCAGCCCCATGGCGGAATGGACAACGAGCGGATGGTCGAGCCCGTACGTGGTTACGCCGGCGAAGACGTCGCCAATGAGTTCGTCGGCATCGGGCCAGTGCACTAGCACCCGCACGTTGTCGTCGGTGTCGGTGAGTGCGGTGACCGCTGACGGCCGATTCAGGAGATTGACCAGGGCGGTGGCGGCCAGGTCGAGGGCGCTGACGGCGGTATACGGGTCGTTGGTACCCGAGGCGAGGCCACGGACGGCAACTTCGACGAGTTGTTGCAGCGCGAACCGAACGTCCTGATGCGGAGTGCGGGCGGTTCCGAGCGAGAACGCCCCCCGAACACTTTTCACGAATGCAGGGTCCTGGATCGGTGGGGAGACCCGCACGAGGGGGTCTGTGGTGACAACGTAGGCCCCCGGCATCGCCACCACGTCAATGAGGCACTCCGCCTTCTCCGCGACCCGTTTGAGCTGGGCGAGGTCCACCTGCTGCACATACCCGTCGCTCGCGGTCGTGACCGGTTCCGGATCCGTCAGCACGGGGCGGGACTCGCGGGTGCCACGGGCATCCGCTTTGCTTGGATAGACATGGGCAATGGCACGTAGCAGGTCGGCCTGCACCCGGTGTTGCAGGGTGGTGATCTGCACGGAGTCGGCGATGTGGTGAATGAAGAACACCAAGACCGCCACATCGAGAACGCCAATGGCTACGCTGATGTAAATCGAAATCGTCGGCACGAAACCGCCCCCGGCGTCGGTCTCCGACCGCACCGACAGCAAAACAACGAGGGCGTACAAGAAGGTGGAGGTGAAGACAGCCAGCACGATTTGGTTTGCGCGGTCGGCCAGAAAGTTACGCACCAGACGGGGGCCGTAGGTTGATGACGTCGTCGCCAGCACAGAAATCGTGATCGAGAACGACGTGCCAGCCACGGTAAGCATAGAGGTGCCGATAATCGTGAGGATGCTTCGGGCTGCGGAGGCGCTGAGCGAATCCAAGAACACGACACGATCGCTGACGTCGAGCACGGCGTGGTCCAGCAACACCAGTGCTTGCCCGAGGAAGACCGCAGCGATTCCCAACGCCGCGGGGAGGAACCAGAACGATTCGCGGGTCCGGAGCAGAAAAGAGCGCATCAGGGTCACATCCTCTCACGAAGCATCCCCACGCGGACGGAAGAATTTTTCGCGCCCAGGACATGGTCATCGCGAGCTCAGCTAATGCCGCCCAGCCGCTCGAGGGCAGCGCGCATGATCTGCGCCTCGGGCGTCGGCGCCACGTGGTGGTTCGTGTAGATACCGACCAGCCACTGCAGAACTTCGTCTTCGCTCATGGCGACGTTGTTCCAGTTCACTCCTGGCTCGGCGGCCGTGCGCGGCTCACCGGTCTCCGGGTCGAGCCAGGCGCGGGCAATCGGCACATCGGGGTCGTCGTTGTTCATATTCCAAAGCAGGGCGATCGGGTGGTTGTCACCGTCGATGTGGTCCTGGTCGACCCGACCGGAACCAAGCCACGGCAACGTGAGCAATTCACCGACAATGCCGACCTCGATCAGCTCGAGTTGGGTCGGTTCGGTCTCGGGCACATAGAGCGTGAAGCCCTGCTCGAACCACTCGGCGGCCTCAAAGATCGAGTCGAGCAGCTCATCGAGGGCGTCGATCTCCTGCACCAGGATGAGTGCCCATTCGAGTAGTTTTTCGGTTTGGTCGGCCGGCCACGGGCTCTCGAACGGGTCGTTTGTTCCGTGGTAGTGAAAGCTGGGTCCGGCCTCGTCGAGCAGCACGTGCAGCTGGCCGCTGTCGTAGTCGATGGACAGATTGAGCGCCCCTCCCTCGTCATCACGGTCGGCGAACAGGTCGGGATGCCCCAGTTCCGGCGGCAAAGTGACGGCCGCGGCGAGCCGGGAACCCAAATCGAGTACGACGCGAAACTGGATGGTCGGCAGGCGCAGGGTTTCATCCTGCTCGAAGTGCTGGTCTGACATGGTTCGAGTTTATCGATCGTGCGCTGGTACTCCCGCGCGGATGCCCCGTCGCGCAGCACCAGCGAGCGTGGCAGACTGCGCCGTATGGATATTGAGCTGTGGTGGCCCAAGCTGATGCCGGCGACACGGGAGTGGCTGATGCAGAACAATGGTGACGCCGTTCCGCCCGAAATCGTCGCCGAAATCGCCCGAGCCGGCGGTGAGGTAGAACCAGACAGCGAAACGGATCAACCCGGCACCTACCTCTCCGATGACGACGTCGACTGGATCGAAACGGTCGCCAACGACGAAGAGCCCAGCTGACCCGTGGCCCGCAGCACCTGCAGCACCTGCAGCACCTGCATCACCTGCATCACCTGCATCACCTGCATCACCTGCAGCACCTGCAGCACCTGCAGGGTTTCATACTGTGCCACCCCCGTCCCCCGTAAACTAAGCGGATGCGCACTGCCGGAGTGGATCTCGCAGCCGAGCCCAAGGGCACCGCACTGGCGGTCATCGACTGGACCGACACCCGAGCAGGCCTGATCGAGCTGAACCTCGGCGTCGCCGACGAGGTCATCGTCGAAGCAGCCGGCACCGTGCAGAAGCTCGGCATCGACTGCGCGTTCGGTTGGCCAGACGAGTTTGTGCAGTTCGTACTCGCGCATTCCAGCGGCGACCCAGACCTGCCCGGCGTCGACGGCGGAATAGCCTGGCGTCGCACCCTCGCCTACCGGGAGACCGACCGCGAGGTACGCAGGCTGACCGGCCGCTGGCCGTTGAGCGTGTCCACCGACCGCCTCGGACTCACCGCCATGCGCTGCGCCGGGCTGCTCTCGCGAATCGCCCAGGCCGGCATCCGTGTCGACCGCTCAGGCTCCGGCGTCGTCGCAGAAATCTACCCGGGTGCCTCGCTTCGGCTGTGGGGTTTCACTACGACGGGATACCGCACCGATCCCGCTATGCGTGCGCAGCTCCTGCAGCGCATTCAGGATGCCGCGCCCTGGCTTGATCTCGGAGTATTCGCCCCGCAGATGATCACATCAGCGGATGCCTTCGACGCCGTGATCGCGGCACTCGCCGCCCGCAGCGCCGCACTGGGGTTCTACGAACCGCCAACGCCGATCATGCTCGATCGTGCCCGGCGGGAGGGCTGGATTGTGCTTCCCGCCGGCCCCCTGGCCGACCTGCTGGCTTAACGTTTCGGCGAGATGAGCCTGGAACCGACCGAAACGGGAAGGGGAACAGGTCTAAACCCGACGGCCACCGTGCTGAGAACTAGTGGCCGCCGCCGAGGTTGCCTGCGAGGCGTGTGTGCAAAATACTGCTGGCTTCGTTGAGGCCTTCGATGACAACGTGCTTGCCGTGGCGTTCATACTTGTACGTGATCGCGTCGAGCGTGGCGACGGTCGAGGCGTCCCAGATGTGCGATCCGGACATCTCAATGACGATTCGTTCCGGGTCGTCCGCGTATTCAAACTGCGTCATCATGTCGTTGCTGGAAGCGAAGAACAGCGCGCCGGTGACCGTGTAGTAGGCCGTCGGAGCTTCACCGGCAACGTCCATGACACGGCGCTCGACCTTAGCCAGGTGGGCCACGCGGCGGGCAAAAGCGACCATGGCGATGATCACGCCGACGACAACCCCGATAGCAAGGTTGTGGGTGAGAACGATGACGATAACGGTGGCGACCATGACCGTGGTCTCGCTCCCCGGCATCCGCTTGAGGGTCGAGAGGCGGATGCTGTGCCAGTCGAAGGTGAGATACGACACGATGATCATCACCGCGACCAGAGCGGCCATCGGCACGACGGCGAGCACGTCACCGAGGCCAAGCACCAAAACGAGCAGGAAGACACCGGCCAGAAAGGTCGAGATGCGGGTGCGGGCGCCGGAGGCCTTCACGTTGATCATGGTCTGGCCGATCATGGCGCAGCCACCCATGCCGCCGAAGAAGCCACTCACCATGTTCGCGACGCCCTGGCCCCAGGTCTCCCGGGTTTTGTTGGAGTGGGTGTCGGTGATCTCGTCGACGAATTTCGCGGTCATAAGCGACTCGAGAATGCCGACGAGGGCCATGCCGAGGGCGTAGGGGGCGATGATAGTGAAGGTGTTCCAGTCGAGCGGAACATTAGGGAAGACGAGTTCGGGCAGGCTCTGCGGGAGTTCGCCCTGGTCGCGGATGGTTGGAACATTGATCGCCATCAACACGGTGACGACGGTCAGCACAACGATCGCCACCAGTGGCGCGGGGATCACCTTGGTGATGCGGGGCATGACCACCATGATGATCAGTCCGGCGGCGACAAGCGGGTAGACCATGAACGGCACGCCGAGCAGTTGGGGCAGCTGGGCGGTGAAGATGAGGATGGCGAGGGCGTTGACGAAGCCGACCATGACGCTGCGCGGAATGAAACGCATGAGCTTGGCGACGCCGATCACGCTGAGGACGATCTGGAATGCTCCGGCAAGGATGACCGTCGCGATGAAGTATTCCATGCCGTAATCCCGGGCCACCGGGGCGATGACGAGGGCGACGGCACCGGTAGCGGCGGTGATCATGGCCGGGCGGCCACCGACGAACGCTATCGTCACAGCCATCACAAACGAGGAGAACAAGCCCACGCGCGGGTCGACGCCGGCGATGATCGAGAACGCGATGGCCTCAGGAATCAGGGCCATCGCCACGACCAAGCCGGCGAGTACCTCGCGGGTCAGGAGGCGCGGCGTTTTCAGAGCGGTCAGCACGGACGGTTCGGCCTTGTAACGGCTGACCTTGGGCAGGGAGGATTTTTCGGCAATATCTATGGGGAACTCCGGTGACGGGCCCTCCGGCAAAAGAGCCGTTGGGCAATGTAGGTGGGCGCTTCGGTACGCAGGCCCAGTACTGTCGTGTTCGACAATGGGGTGGGTGTGGTGGCGTGCAGGGAGCTGGCGGCCAGAACGCCAACACTACCCTAACGTTAGAGTTAAGTTGAAGAGAGGTTCGGGCATGGAGCCAGAAACACCCGCAGTCACGATGCACATCGGTGAGCTCGCTGGGAAGACCGGACTCTCGCTACGCACGATCCGGCACTACGACGAGGTCGGCCTCCTGAAGCCGACGGGACGCACCGATGGCGGTTTCCGCCTGTACACGCAGAACGATTACAGTCGGCTGATGCTCATTCGGCGCATGAAACCCCTCGGTTTCCCCCTCGAGGAAATGACCGCCCTCCTGCGTGTTATTGACACTCTGAGCCGCACGAGCAGCACGGGTGCGGCCGACCCGGGTGTTCGCCGCGAACTCAACGCCTTCATTACCGAGGCGGAGAATCGCCGCGGCAAGCTGCAGGAACAGCTCGCCATGGCCGACGAATTCCTGACGCTCCTTCGCGAGCAGTAGTACCCAGCTGGACCGCAAAAACGCCCGCCACTTTTCACTAAGACACTGGAAGGCAGGGGGTTTCTCGTGGCGGGACCGGTGGGAGTCCGCGGAACTGCCGGTAGATGTCTCTGGAGGGGCTCGCCTCGTCCGTCGGCGGCGCGATCGACCCAGAGGTCATCGGACACTTTCCGTAAGCGACCTGTGCGAGCTGAACTCCACCGATGCTTCGTCGATCCAGTAAGTCAGTCGCCGGAACTTTAAGGAAGTACATCTCGATCCGTGATTTGCCGTGTGGGCTAGACGGCCTGTCTCTCCACCATCAGGGCCTTCGTTCGCCGTCTCGGCCTGAGTTGGCCTTGACCGATGAGGATCGCAATAATCACGATGGTTCCGCCGACGATTTCGTTCCATCGGAGTGCCTCTCCGAGGATCAGGACGCCGAGGAGGACGCCGCCAATAGGGGTGAGGTACGTGACCGTGGAGGCGATGGTTGCGCCCCAGGCGTTGATGACGTTGGTGTACCAGATGTAGGCAAGCCCCGTGCCCACACCGCCGAGAACGACGACGCTGGCAACTATTCCCGGGGTCAAGGTGACCGTGCCGGTACCGATGACTGGCGTGAGCAGCAGGATGAGAATAGCGCCGGCGCCGATCTGTGAGGCGGAGACCGTAATAGCGTCGTAATCGTGGTCGCGGACGAACCGCCGGGTGTAGACGAACCCCAGACCGTAGCAGGTGGTTCCCCCGAGACAGGCCATCTGAGCCCAGAAGAACGTGGCGCTACCTGAATCGACGACGAGCCCACGCCACGGCTCGGCGACGAGGACCACTCCCCCAGCTGCGACGAAAAGACCGAGCAGCTTGACACGGGTCAGCCGCTCGCTGGGCAAGAATGCGAGGGCGACCAGCATGGTCGCGATCGGCGTTGTCGCGTTGTAGATGCTGGAAAGACCGGCTGGAAGATACTGCGCGGCCCAGGAAAAAAGAAGGAATGGAGCGACACACATGACGGCACCGATCGCGGCGAGGTGGCCCCATACGCGAAGCCCCCGCGGCCACCGCCGGCGCGTGGCCACCATAATGATCGCCAGTACGAGGGCACCGAAAAACAAACGGCCCAGCACGACCTGCGCCGGTGAGAGACCACCAACAGCGAGCTTAATGAAGAGAAAGCTCGCTCCCCAGACTGCCGCGGCACCCACGTACTGCGCCGTTAGAATCGCGCCGGAGCCGCCGCGCGCCGCTGGTCCCGTTGTCTTCGACAAGTTGCGTCTTTTCATCACACCAGTCTTCGTTAGGCTCATGGCATGAAACAAATGCATTCATCACATACTGACATGCTGAAAATCGATGGATCATCAATAACCCTCCGTCAACTCAGTGTGTTCGTTGCCGTAATTGACGAATCCGGGTTCGGCGCGGCGGCCGATCTCTTGCACATGAGCCAATCCGCCGTTTCACATGCCCTCGCGGCCATGGAACGATCTCTAGGTTTACCCCTCATCATTCGTGGGCCCCAGATCGCAGCGACCCCACTGGGCGAGGCCGTGTTACAGCATGCCCGAAGCGTTCTTGCCAGCCTCAGAGCCCTGCAAGCAGCAGCTGACCTCCACGTTAATGGCGCTGCGACGGGGACGGTTCGCCTCGCCGCTGCACCCACTGCCTCGCACCGGCTCGTGCCCGCACTCCTACAGCGGTGGCGCGCCGAACTTCCGGGGCTTGACATTCGCCTGTTCGAGGGTGGGGATGATGAACTCGAATTGTGGCTAACCAGTGGCATTGTTGATGCCGCCATTCTCATCGACCCCGACCCGATCCCTGAAGGTTCCGTCGTCCTGGCGCGCGACGATTTCCGCGCTGTGCTGCGCGCCGACCACCCACTTGCCGGCCTCGAGCGCGTCACGTTAGCGAGTCTCCAGGACGATCCGTTTCTGTCCTCGTCCAGCGGCAGTGAACCCAAAATCGCTACTCTCCACAAGATGGCCGGAGTGCCGTACCGACCCGCGCAGCGGGTGCATGAGTGCAGCACCCTGATCGGCATGGTCGAGGCAGAGCTCGGTGTCGCGATCCTTCCCTCCCTCGCTCGCTCGATGCTGACCGAGGGCGTGGTCATGATCGAGCTCGACCCAAGCCTGGAACGCACCCTCGTCTTCTCAGGGCCTCGCGACCGACCATGGCACCCCAGCGTTGAGCGCATGCGCGATATTGCTGCGGCTGGCGCGATTCATTTCTGACTATTGCATCAGACCGGCGGGTAATCCTGTTCGAAAACGCGTTCCTGTCCGGCATCGGTACCAAGTCCGCATGGCGGGAGGCCTTGCCCTTTGGAAACCATCCGACTCGTGTCACCACTAAACGGATTCCGCCAAAATGTTGACACGAGGGCTCTCTTGGCAAAGAAAAACCCTCTACTTCCCAGTGAAACACTGGGATGTAGGGGGTTTTTCGTGGCGGTACCGGTGGGATTTGAACCCACGGTGGAGTCTCCCCCACACGACTTTTCGAGAGTCGCACCTTCGGCCGCTCGGACACGGTACCGCCGTCGATCTTAGTAGAGACTGGGGGCCGACGCGAATCGGCAAACGTGCAGCAGACACACGGATGCCGCGGAGTAGCCTCAGCGGGTGACCTCACCGACCCCACGCATCCGCTCTCTCATCGCCACCGGAGCCGCCCTCATCGCGGCCGGTATCGCGCTGGGCACAACCTGGTGGCGGCGCGACCTGGAACAGCAGAAGGCCATTCTCAACGAGACCCTGCCGGTGCACTCGGCCTGGTGGCGCGCCCATGCCAAGCAACCGGGCGAGCTGCTCTACGTCGCGATCGGCGACAGCGCGGCCCAGGGCATCGGGGCTTCCAGCCCGAATAGGAGCTACGTCGGCGTCCTCGCCGATCACGTGCGTCTGGCAACCGGGCAGACGGTGCGCGTCGTGAACTTGAGCGTGTCGGGTGCCACCGTTGCTTTGGCCGTGCGTGATCAACTTCCACGCTTCGACAAACTCGAGCCAGACCTGGTCACGGTCGCAATCGGTGCCAACGACATTGCCTCGTTCAATTCGACGACTTTCGAATCGGGCATCCGCTCCGTATTCGCCGTTCTGCCGCCGCACGCCCTCGTCGCCGACCTCCCGTGCTTTCACCTCCCGCATAACGAGGTCAAGGTGGCCGTGGCCAACGAGATCATTCGCCGAGTCGCCGCCGAGCACGACCTCACCGTGGTTCCGCTGCACGCGACGACCAAGCGTTCGGGGTTTCGCAGCATCCTCACCCACGTTGCCAAGGATCTGTTCCACCCCAACGACCGCGGCTACCTGTCTTGGGCCGAAGCATTTCTGCCGGCGGTAGGCGCCGAAATCGCGCGCCGCTTCTCGGCGGTCAGCCAGACCTCAACCGACGCCGACTAGAGCCGGCACCCGCGCGCACGGCCGCCTGTCGGTGGCCCCGGCTAGGCTCGAAACATGGCAAAATCCGTCTCCTCTTTCCGTTGCTCCGAGTGCGGCTGGACCACCCTGAAATGGGCGGGCCGCTGCGGCGAATGCCAGCAGTGGGGCACCGTCGTCGATGCCGGCCAGAGCGCCGGCATCACCCGCAAGCTCAAGGCCATCACACTCGTCGGCGATGGCATCGCCCGCCCGATCACCCACGTCGAAACGGATGCCGCCGCTCACTGGCCGACCGGCATCAACGAATTCGACCGTGTGCTCGGCGGCGGCATCGTGCCCGGCTCGGTGATTCTGCTCAGCGGTGAGCCTGGCGTCGGCAAGTCCACCCTTCTGCTCGAGGTCGCGTCCAAGGCGGCCGCCGCGAAGAGCCGTGTGCTCTATGTCAGTGCCGAAGAGTCGGTCAGCCAGGTGCGGCTGCGCGCCGAACGCACCAACGCGCTCGAACCCGAACTTTATATCGCCGCCGAAACCGACCTCGGAGTCATCCTCGGGCAGATCGATGCCGTCAAGCCCGACCTCATCATCATTGACTCCGTGCAGACCGTGTCGAGCGCGCTCTCCGACGGGTCGCCGGGTATGCCCAGTCAGGTGCGGGAGGTAGCATCCACTCTGATTCGGGTCGCCAAAGATCGAGGCCTGCCGGTACTGCTCGTCGGTCACGTCACCAAAGACGGCTCGATCGCGGGGCCTCGGGTGCTCGAGCACCTGGTCGACGTGGTTTGTCAGTTCGAGGGCGACCGGCAGACCTCGCTGCGGTTTATTCGAGCTCTGAAGAACAGGTTCGGGCCTACCGACGAGGTCGGCTGCTTCGAGATGACCGGCGACGGCATCGCCGAGGTTCCCGACCCAAGCGGGCTTTTCCTCAGCCGCGCCACCGAACCCGTCGACGGCACCTGCGTCACCGTCGCGTTGGAAGGCCGTCGGGCGATGCCGGTTGAGGTCCAGGCCCTCGTCACCGACACCCAGGCACCGAACCCCCGCCGGGTCACCAGCGGCGTGGACTCCGCGCGCGTGGCCATGTTGCTCGCGGTGCTGCAGGAGCGGGCAGGCATGAATCTGTCGACCAAGGATGTCTACGTGTCGACGGTCGGCGGCATCCGTCTGAGTGAACCAGCCGCCGACCTGGCGATCGCGCTGGCCATCGCGTCAGCGTTCACCGGGCTGGCCGTGGCACACAACGTGGTCGCGTTCGGCGAGATCAGCCTGGCCGGCGAGGTACGCGGAGCACTCATGTCGAAGCAGCGAGTGAACGAGGCCGTCCGCCTGGGGTTCACCACCCAGATCGACGCCGCCTGCGGGTCGATCCACGCGGCGGTCGCCCTGGCACTCGGCACCACGCGCAAACCGCGCGACGCCGAACTCGACCGGGCGTGGAAATAGGGCAGGGCCGCCCGGTTCAGCTGCAGCGCGGTTATTCGCCGGCGCCCTGGCCGAGCTCAGGGCTCAGTGCCTTAAGCAGGTCGGCCGGAGCCGCCTGCATCACATTCGGTCCGGCAATGTCGAAGAAGACCATCTCCAGCGTCGAGGCGTGCACGGTGAGAAACTCTCGCAACCATTGACCGTCGCAGACCATGACCTGCGGGTTGATGTCGTCTGGCACCACACGCACGTAGTTCTCCGCCGCGGAGAAAAGCAGCAGCATCCGCTTCTCGGAGCCTTCTCGACCGAAAACACGCACCTGCGCCGCCTCGCCGTTCACGACGAGCTGCGGCACGATCATGTAATCGTTGCGCAGCGCATAGGCGACGGCGACGGCGTCTTGCGCCGCCAGGGCGGAGGCGAGAGCCTCGGAACGGGTGTTGGCAGTCGTATCGGTCACCCGTTCATTCAATCAGGCCGGACGGCTCGAGTCCCAGCTGGCAGCGCATGCCACGAGCGAACGGATGCCGCAGCCGCTAGTTCAGAATCATCAGCGCCGGGTCGGCCGCCTCAATTCCGTCCACGGTCACGTGCAGGTAGTACGACGCTCCGCCGGCCGGAACCGCAGTGCGAGTTTCAGCTTCACAGGTGTCAACGGCCGAGCGCGTGCGATCCCAGGTGATCGGTGTCGCGAGCGGCATGACTACCCCGGGCTTGAGCGTCACCTGGGCGTCAATCGGATCGGTCTGGCAGTCGGTCGAGGTCCAGTAGACGTCCGACCCGCTCATCACGGTGAACACCTGCCTGGCGTTACCGGCGTTGATCACACAGTCGGTCGTTCCGATGTTGGTCAGGCTCAGCGACAGCTGCGGCAGCGCGTCGGCCGCGTAATTCTTGGCGTCGGCGATGGCCGCAACCTGTACAGCGGACGGATCGCAGGCGGCACCGTCAACGGCGGTGGCCACCTCGGGAATCGTGGTGGCAGCATCCGTCGGTGCGGCCGACTCGGTCGAGTCGGCCGCCGGAGTTTTCGGGGCGTCTGCGTCGCCCTTGCTGGCTCCCGGTTGCACGATGATGAGAAAGAGAATGACGAGCACGGCCAGCAGGCCGAGCCCCACTACGAAACGTCGGCGCCGGTACACCTTGCTGGACTGGCGGCCGACCGGTTGCTTGATCGTCGACATGCCCCAAGGTTATTGATGATCGGAGCGACATCGCGGTAATACCGTGCGTGTCGGATCAATTTGCGCGGGAGAGGCCTCACTCAAGCGACGGGTTCCTGTCGCGGAGAGCGGGGCCCAACCAACTGCTGGGCCTAGTGCTGTGCACTCTTCGGTGGTTTCGGTGACTTTTTAGTCTTGCCAACCTTCACGGCTGTCCAGCCAATCACGTCTCCATCGGCGTTCTGTGCGGAGATTGCATATTTGCCGTGCTTGACGTCGTCTGCGACTGTGACACTCACGGTACCTTCCGCGTTCACCAGCAGCCAACCATCGAGGTTGTCGGCTTTTTTCTTGGAGTAGGCCCACACGGATACGTACTCTCCGGCGTGTTTCACTCCCACCTTGACGATCATCGTGTCCCCGGCCCGATAGGACCACTGGTCCGTCTCGATGTCATTCTTAAGCTTTTTCGTGAGCTCCTTCTTGGGTGCTGCTGTGGGCGCAACCCCCGGTTCGGCGCTCTCCGCAACGGCCACGGCAACGCGCACAATGGTGCCCGATGGCGCTGCGGTCATTTCCAGCACACTATTTTCGGTGGCATCTGTCGGCACGGTGACGGTGACGACGGCGGTGCCGGTCGAATCAACGGATGCCGTCCCCACGTCGGTCCCCGACCAGCGCAGCGCGAGCTGCGTGTTCTTCGGAGCCCCCAGGGACGTGAGATTGAGGCCACCCACCGTGAAGGTGAGTGTGTCACCCGCGTTAGCCGGCGCGCTGGGACCCCCGGTGACCGAGGCCTGGTTGGCGACGAAGGACGGGGTCAGTGGGCTGTTCTCCTGAAGATAGGAGATCCAGGCGTCTCGGTCGACTAGTCCGGAGTCGCGGGTCTGGGTTCCGTTCTTGAACTCGCGAAAGTTGTCACCACCGGTGAGGAGAAAATTGAACGAACCGATCCGGTAGGACCGCGCCGGGTCGATCTGTGCGCCGTCGATCCAAATACCCGTCACGCGGTCGCCCGCGGCCCGGCTGGAATCAAAGGTGTAGTTCACGTTGTCGCTCAGTCCAAGCTGCAGAAACGGACGGCTGGGAATCGTGCCATCGGCATTGGTCTGCCACTGCTGCTCGAGAACGGTTTTGAACTGTGCGCCCGTGAGGCTCGTCGTCCACAGGTTGTTCAGGAACGGAAGTACCGCGTTCGCTTCGGCGTAGGTCACGACACCGTCGGGAGCAAGCGAGAGGTCCGCGCGCATGCCACCCGGGTTGACGACGCCGATTTCAGCCCCGCCGATGGTGGGGTCTGCCAGCGAAGACCGCAGTGAGTTCGCGACGAGCGTGCCCAGGCTAGAGGGTGCCATGCGATTTTCGGCGCAGGGTGCCACTTTGTCAACGCAGGCTCGGGTGATGTCAGCGGTCACTGAACCCACCGGCACGCCCCCCTGAACAGCCGCCTCGGCCAGCGCCGCCGTCGTGATCGATTGAACTTCGGCAACCCGCGGATAGGCAGCAACGAGGTCGGCATCAGCAGCCGTGGAACGCGGCACGGTGCGGTTTTGCACCGTGGTCGTTTCGCCCGAAGCCACGTCATAGCTGAGGACGACCTGGCCGATGTTCTCGCCGTAACTGCCCGTTTGCAACACCGGGCGTTTCACGCCGTCGGCCGCGCCGGGAACCTGGGCGTTCCACGCGTACTGCTTGTGCGTGTGACCGGTGAAGATCGCGTCAACTTCGGCCGCAGTGTCGTTCACGATGCTGGCAAAAGCCCCTCCCGCTGCAAGCTCTTGCTCGAGCGTTGCACCATCGGGAATTCCCGCACCGGCACCCTCGTGATATTCGGCGATCAGAACGTCCGCTTCGCCGTTCGCTGGGTTGCCATCGCTGAGTTGGCCGGCAACGCGGTTGACGGCCGCAACGGGGTCACCGAAGCTCAGGGCCGCGATGCCGTTGGGCGAGACGAGCGAGGGGGTTTCCTGGGTCACGGCACCAATCACTCCCACGCGCACGCCGGCCACGTCGATGATGTCGTATTCCTGCATCGCGGGGGTTTCGGTACCGGCATCGTAAACGTTCGCACCGAGATAGTCGAAGCTGGCCGCGTCGGCCACTCGTCCGGTGAGGTCGCCGGAGCCCTGATCGAACTCGTGGTTGCCCACACCGGAGGCCGCGAGGCCAAGGGCATTGAGCACGTCAATGGTGGGCTGATCGTTCTGCGATGCCGAGGCGAAGAGAGAGGCGCCAATGTTGTCCCCGCCCGAGAGGAAGAGCGAGTTCGCGTCTTCGTACTCGGCGCGCAGCTGCTCAACGGTTCCCGCGAACTTGACGGTGTTGGAATCGATACGCCCGTGAAAGTCGTTGATGTTGAGCAGGTTGAGCTGGACCGCGGTGGGTGTTGTGAGGTTGAGGCCGAGCACGACCGGGTCGTGGTCCGACGACCGGTATGCGTCCGCGACATAGAAGTCGGTGACGTTGTTGTTATACCGGCTGTACTCGAGGGCGACCGACTCGACCGAGTTGATGTTCCAGACGTCGACCGCTTGAACCGTGGTGTCGGCCTCGGGCGATGCGAACACGTGGTCGAGCGAGCCGACCGTACCGCCAAAGGCGTAGGTGTATTCGCCGCTCTTGTTCGCCTGATTGATGTACCCGGCTTTCAGCAAGACCTGAATCGGGTCTTCGAGGTCGTAGGCGTTGAAGTCGCCGGTGAGAAAGACACGATCGATCCCCGAATCCGCCTTCATCTGATCGGCGAAAGCTACGAGCGCGGTCGCCTGCTCCACGCGGGTCGGGTTGGATGCACCCTGGCCGTCACCCTGATCGGCGTCAGCCCCGGTTCCGGAACCCTTGGACTTGAAGTGGTTCACAATGGCCAGAAAGCTGCTCTCGGTATCGCCGACGAGCGCAAATGCCTGAGCGAGCGGCTCGCGTGCACGACCGTTGAACGCTACCGACTCGGTGAGAATGATCGAATCTCCCACGGTTTCAACGACGGCAGGCTTATAGATAAAGGCGGTGCGAATCACGTCTTCACTGGCTGGAAGCGCCCGCGGTGAAGCCACGAACGACCAGATTTCACTGCCCGCCCCCGCATTCAGCGCCGCGGTCAGGTTGGCGAGGGCATCGTCGCGGTCTTTTCCAAAGGCGGCCGAGTTTTCGATCTCTTCAAGCGAGACCACGTCAGCGTCGAGGGCATTGATGGCCGCAACGATCTTGGCCTGCTGGCGTTCGAAACTGAGCTGGGTGGCGGCGCCGCGGGCGTCGCATCCGCTGCTGACGGTGGTCGGCACGCCGGCCCGGTCGGAGTAGTACCGGCAGCCCTCGAGGGAGTCGCCCGTGGTGGAGAAGTAGTTCAGAACGTTGAAACTTGCCAAGCGGATATCGCCACCTACGTCTTCGGGGGCGCTCGTGCGGGTGTCGGTGAAGGTTACGGGCTGCACGGTTGCGGAGTTTGAGCCGACGAGGGCCGTGGTCGGCTGGAATTTCCAGGTGTCGTTCCGAAAGTCGAAGATGACCGGCGATAGGAAAGACACCGCTGCACCGATGCGCACCGGATCGGTTACCGACAGGTACGGAACGGGGCTGCCCTGATTCGCGGCCGCCAGGTAGTTGGTCGTGGCGCCATCATCGAGGGTGACGGCCCGGCCGGCATTCTCGGCGAGAGCGTTCTGATACTCGGTCGAGCCCGGTAGCGCCGTTACGCTCGGATTCACGAGCGGGGTTGCGCCGGAGGCAAGGCCAATTTCGGCGTACTGGTTGGTCGTGTAGTTGTTGGTGATGGTGTAGTCGCCTTGCGGGGCGAGCAGCATACCCTCGAGGCTTTCGCGCTGTTCAGCGCTGGCCGGTAGCGACACCGTGGCCGGGGTCGGGGCGGCGACGTCGGTGTCGGCGAGTTGCGTGACGTCCTCGACGGTTCCAAAGGTGACCTCGGTCATGCCGAAGAATTCTACGACCGTACCGACAACCTGAACGTGGTCGCCGATCTGCACGTCGGCGGTTGCCGTGCTGGAATAAGCGAACACACCGTGTGAGGCCGTGTGGGTGGCGAAATCGATCTCGCCCCCGGTTTCCGCTGTCTGCAGATAGAACCCGTTGAATCCACCGCTCGGGTAGGAGGCCGTGACGACCCCGGACGTCTTGACGATGGTTCCAACCAGGGGGCTGGTATCCGTCGTGCCCTGAATTGCATCGATCGCAGTCGCCTCGCTGGGCAACGGGGTCGGATCGGGGTCTGGATCGGGTTCGACCGGGGTTCCCGTCTCCCCAGCCGCGTTTGTCGGCGTCGGGGCAGCAGCGCTGAAGTCGTCAGCGTTGACATCGCTGTCGACGAAGCCGGTGCGGTTCACCGAGGTGGTAACGGATGCGGCGGTAGCGGCCGTTCCCTCAAAGGTGTTTGAGCTGCCGTAGCCGATGAGATCGAGAATCTTGATCTGATCGATGAGTGAGCCGGTGGCGGGTGCGGTCAGCGCCGTGGGTTGATTCGCGAAGAAAATCGTGCCGGAGCCGGCGGCAAAGGAGGTGCCGAACGAGGCATCCGCTGTTGGAAGGGCCGCGCCATTGGCCGCGTTCGAGCTGCCCTGCACGAGGTAGTGCCCGCCGGCGGCGATGGTGCCGGTAAGGGCGATGACGCCTGTCGGGTTGGCGGTTCCTCCGGCAGAGCGGTACTGAATGGAGGTGCCGTCCAGGGATACGTCGGCAGTCGACGGGTTGTACAACTCGACAAACTTGTTGAGGTAGGTAGCTCCCGAACTTCCGCCATTCAGGTAGGCCTCATTGATGACCACTCCGGTACCAGCGGTGTTTGCGCTGGCGGGGAAGGCGATGAGTGGAGCGGCCGCGAGGCTCACCCCGAGAAGCGTGGCGAAAAACAGCCGGGAGCGGCTGCGAACGGCGGATGACATGGATCTCCTCATTCGTAGAACGATGGTCGTCTCATTACACCCGGGTTTGTACTCTCACAAATTCCCCCGGCGATTTGGTCCGGCGGGTGCAATAGTCGGCAGCCTAGCGATGCCCCACGACCGGGGGGTGAACTCCGCGTACTTTGCTCCTATGAGCACCCGATTCCGGCGCCACGCGCTGGTTTCAGCGGTGATGAGACCTGCCCCCGCACTTATTCGCTAGTTCAGGCGCTTCACCATGCGGGTGTTGCCGAGCGTGTTGGGCTTGACCCTGGCGAGGTCGAGAAACTCGGCGACGCCCTCATCGGGCGAGCGCACGAGCTCGGCGTAGATGGCCGGATCGACCGTTTCGGTGCCCATGTCGCTGAAACCGTTGCGGGTGAAGAAGCCCAACTCGAAGGTAAGGCAGAACAGTCGGCTCAGGCCGAGGTCGCGGGCATCCGCTTCGAGGCGCTGCATCATGGTGTAGCCGACCCCGCGGCCGAGCCACTCGGCGTCGACGGCCAGAGTGCGCACCTCGCCGAGGTCTTCCCACATGACGTGCAGGGCGCCGCAGCCAATCAGATTTCCGGCTGAATCTACTGCCACCCGAAATTCCTGCACCGCCTCGTAGAAGACGACGCGGTCCTTACCGAGCAGGATGCGCTGCTGCACAAGCGGCTCAACGAGCGCTTCGATGCCGGGTACGTCGCTCGTACGCGCGCGGCGCACCGAATAGTCCAGTTCGGGTAGTTCCGGTGCGGTCTGCTGCAGTTCAGTCACGCCAATCGGCCCCTTTCGTGGCTAATTCAGGATCAAACCACCAGTCTAGGGAGCCTGCCGCATGATTCTGCAGCCGCAGACCCCCACCACCACCCTTCTTCCTGATTTAGCCCCCACTTTTCCCTTTCACCAGAACGGATGCCGCCTCCCGCCGGCTAACCACCGGCATAACTCCTGCAAATTGGAGGGGCTCCGACAGCGAACCCCGGAATGACGCGGAAGTTCCCTGCGGCCGTAAGAATTTGCAGGAGTTATGCCGGACGGGCCCTGGGGCCGGACACAGAAAGGGCCCGGCAGACGAATCTGCCGGGCCCCTTCTGAACTTCTAGTCGCTCGTTATGGCCAGGTCGGGAGTAGCGGGACCTGTTCCTACAGCGGCGGCGGTGTTCACTCCGACGCCGACCGGGTCAACCCGGCTCGTCGTGGTGAAGACGTACGCCCCGTCGATGTAATCCACGTGCACGTGGTCACCGGCGTTGAGCTCGCCCTGCAGGATTTTCTCCGACAGGCGGTCCTCCACCTCACGCTGGATGGCGCGACGCAGCGGGCGAGCACCGAGCGTCGGGTCGAATCCGACCTCGATCAGGTGCTCCTTGGCGGGAACGGTGACCTCGACGGTCATGTCCCGGTCGAGCAGGCGCACGCCCAGACGCTTGATGAACAGGTCGACGATCTGCAGCAACTCGGGCTTGGTCAGCTGCGGGAACACGATGATTTCGTCGACGCGGTTGAGGAATTCGGGCTTGAAGTGCTTCTTCAGCTCGTCTTTCACCTTGCCGGCCATGCGCTCGTACCCGGTGGTGGAGTCGCCTTCCAGCTGGAAGCCGACCGGTCCGCCCGAAATGTCCTTGGTGCCGAGGTTAGTGGTCATGATGATGACGGTGTTCTTGAAGTCGACGACGCGACCCTGACCATCCGTCAACCGGCCCTCTTCCAGAATCTGGAGCAAGGAGTTGAAGATGTCGGGGTGAGCCTTCTCGATCTCATCGAACAGCACCACGGAGAACGGCTTGCGCCGCACCTTCTCGGTGAGCTGGCCGCCCTCTTCGAAGCCGACGAACCCGGGAGGCGCACCGAACAGGCGTGACACGGTGTGCTTCTCGCCGTACTCGCTCATGTCGAGCGAGATCATGGCGGCTTCGTCGTCGAACAGGAACTCGGCGAGCGCCTTGGCAAGCTCCGTCTTACCGACACCGGTCGGGCCGGCGAAGACGAAGGAACCGGAGGGACGCTTCGGGTCCTTCAGCCCAGCGCGGGTACGACGGATGGTCTTGGCGAGCGCCGAAATGGCCTCTTCCTGACCGATGACGCGCTGGTGCAGTGCCTTTTCCATGAAGACGAGCCGCGAGGACTCTTCCTCGGTGAGCTTGAACACCGGGATACCGGTGGCCTGGGCGAGGACTTCGGCGATCAGGCCTTCGTCGACGACCGCGGTGGTCTTGACGTCGCCCGACTTCCACTTCTTCTCGAGGCGCAGACGCTCGCCGAGGAGGTTCTTCTCCTCGTCGCGCAGGCCGGCGGCCTTCTCGAAGTCCTGCTCTTCGATGGCGAGTTCCTTGGCGGCGCGCACCACGGCGATCTTCTCGTCGAATTCGCGCAGCTCGGGCGGGGACGACAGGATCGACAGGCGCAGGCGGGCGCCGGCCTCATCGATCAGGTCGATGGCCTTGTCGGGCAGGAACCGGTCGGAGACGTAGCGGTCGGCGAGGTTCGCCGCGGCCACGAGGGCGCCGTCGGTGATCGACACCTTGTGGTGGGCTTCGTAGCGGTCGCGCAGACCCTTGAGAATGTTGATGGTGTGCGGCAGCGACGGTTCGTTCACCTGGATCGGCTGGAAGCGACGCTCGAGGGCGGCATCCTTCTCGAAGTGCTTGCGGTACTCGTCGAGTGTGGTCGCACCAATGGTCTGCAGCTCACCGCGGGCGAGGAGGGGCTTCAGGATCGACGCTGCGTCGATGGCGCCCTCGGCGGCTCCGGCACCCACGAGGGTGTGGATCTCGTCAATGAAGACGATGATGTCGCCGCGGGTGCGGATCTCCTTGGTGACCTTCTTCAGGCGCTCTTCGAAGTCACCGCGGTAGCGGCTTCCGGCGATCAGCGAGCCCAGGTCGAGCGAGTAGAGCTGCTTGTCTTTGAGGGTCTCGGGCACATCGCCCTTGACGATGGCCTGGGCGAGGCCCTCCACGACGGCCGTCTTACCGACACCGGGCTCACCGATCAACACGGGGTTGTTCTTGGTACGCCGCGAGAGGATCTGCATGACCCGCTCGATTTCTTTCTCGCGCCCGATCACCGGGTCGAGTTTGTTGTCGCGGGCCATCTGGGTGAGGTTGCGTCCGAACTGGTCGAGCACCTGGCTGCCGGCCGTGTTGGCCGCCTGCTCGTTGGCGCCGACCTGCACCTGCTCCTTGCCCTGGTAACCAGAGAGAAGCTGAATGACCTGCTGGCGCACACGGTTGAGGTCGGCGCCGAGCTTCACCAGAACCTGGGCGGCGACACCCTCACCCTCGCGAATGAGACCGAGCAGAATGTGCTCGGTACCGATGTAGTTGTGGCCGAGCTGTAGCGCTTCGCGCAGGCTCAACTCGAGGACCTTCTTCGCACGCGGCGTGAAGGGGATGTGGCCGGTGGGCTGCTGCTGCCCCTGGCCGATGATGTCCTGAACCTGCTCGCGCACGGCGTCGAGCGAGATACCCAGGCTCTCCAGAGCCTTTGCGGCGACGCCTTCACCCTCGTGAATCAGCCCGAGCAGAATGTGCTCGGTACCGATGTAGTTGTGGTTGAGCATCTTGGCCTCTTCCTGGGCCAAAACGACGACGCGACGAGCTCGGTCGGTAAATCTCTCAAACATATGATCGCTCCCTTGGCGCCAGGGCAGTTGGTGCCGTTACATCGAGAGTAACCAGCCTGCGCCGCTCGCGCGTGTTTGTTCGCCGTAGGCGTGACGGATGCTGCGCGCGGCTGCTCACTGCACGGCGGAGGTGAGCCGGGCGAGGTTATCGAGAATCGTGGAACGCAACGGCTGCTTGCGCCATTCGTCGAGGGTGAGCTCGCGGCTGTTTAGCCTGTTCTGGTCTTCCATGGCCCGCAGGTTACGCACGAACGACCGGCCGCGCACCATGAGCGACACCTCCATGTTCAGGCTGAACGAGCGCTGGTCCATATTGCTAGACCCGACGACGGCGACCTCGTCGTCGATCGTGAAGTGCTTCGCGTGCAGAATGTACGGCGCCTTGTACATGTAAATGTGCACGCCGGCGGTCAACAGTTCCTCATAGTAGGAGCGCTGCGCGTGGTAGACCACGGCCTGGTCACCGATCTCAGACACGAATAGTTCCACGTGCAGCCCCCGCTGCACGGCTGTTGTGATGGCGTACATGATCGACTCGTCCGGTACGAAGTACGGGCTCGTGATAATGATGCGATCCTGCGCGTAATAGAGCAGCGCGAGGAACAGGCGCAGGTTGTTCTCCCCCTTGAACCCGGGGCCGCTCGGCACTACCTGGCAGTCGAGGGCATCGGTCACCGGCCGCGGATGAACCGGCTCGATGTCGCGGGTGAGCAGTTCATTGGTTTCGCTGTACCAGTCGGTGATGAAGATCGCGTTGAGGCCCGACACGATCGGTCCCTCCAGCCGGGTCATGAAGTCTTTCCACTGCAGGCCGCGGCGAATGTTGCTTTTCATGTTGTACGAGCGGTCGATGATGTTCTGCGACCCCATGAACCCGACCATGCCGTCAACGATGAGCAGTTTGCGATGATTGCGCAGGTCGGGTCGCTGCCATTTGCCCTTGAACGGCTGCACCGGCAGCATGAGGTGCCACGCGATGCCCGCATCCGTCAGGCGTTTCTTGGTCTGGCGAAAGCCGGGCTTGCGCATGGACTGAATGTGGTCCATCAGCACCCGCACGCTGACACCACGATTGTGCGCATTTTCGAGGGCATCAAAGAAGGGTGCGGTGGTGTGATCGAGCGAGAGGATGTAAAACTCGACGTGCACGTACTTCCTGGCCTGGTCGATGTCGGCGATCATGGTGTCGAACGCCACCTGGTATTCGCCGATCAGGCTCGCCGTATTGTCGCCGACCAGCGGCATGGCTCCCAGGTTGCGGTTGAGTTCGACAACTGATTCGAGCCAGCCGGGCCACGGGTGGTCGCGGCGCACCAGTTCCATACCCTCGGTGCTGTCGAGAATGAACTTATTGATCTCATCCTGCATTAATCGGCGCTTCTTCGGCAGCGTGCGGTAACCGATCAGCAGGAACAGCAGCACACCCAGGTAGGGAATGAAGAAGATGGTCAGCAACCAGGCCATCCCCGACATCGGGCGTCGGTTGCGGGGCACCACGATGATGGCAACGACGCGAACCGAGAAGTCGATGATCAGGGCCAGCAGAACGGTGATGGTCGAGCCGTCGATGCCGAACATTGGTACTTAGGTGACCGGTTTGTCGAGACCGAGCCGGGCGCGCTCTTCGGCTTCTATTTGGGCGTACACCTTGCGTTCGGTGCGGTCGGCGCGCAGGATCGAGCGCATCATCAGCCAGAATATGAGGCCGAGCGCAATGGTGGGCACAATCGAAAAAAGCGCGTTACCCCAGAAGTTCTCAATCACGGTCCCAGCCTACGCGTAAAGGCTGGGATACCCGCTACTTGCTGAGCAGGCCGATGATGCCGCTGCCCAGATAGTAGACGCCGACACCGCCAATGATCACCCAGAGGGCGATGCGATTCATCGACGGCGGCTTGCGCCCGCCTCGGTCGGGCTTCAGCTCGTCGTCGGGCAGATAGTTCACTACTTCACCAGGGGAAACAGGATCGTTTCTCGAATACCCAGTCCGGTCAGGGCCATCAGCATGCGGTCGATGCCCATGCCCATACCGCCCGTCGGCGGCATGCCGTACTCGAGTGCGCGCAGAAATTCTTCATCGAGGCGCATGGCCTCAGGGTCTCCCCCGGCGGCGAGGCTCGCCTGCTCGATGAAACGCTCGCGCTGCACGACCGGATCCACGAGCTCGGAGTAGCCGGTGGCCAGTTCGAAGCCGCGCACGTACAGGTCCCACTTCTCGACCACGCCGGCCACCGAACGGTGGCCGCGCACCAGCGGGCTGGTGTCGATCGGAAAGTCCATCACGAAGGTCGGGCGCACCAGGTCACCCTTCACGAAGTGCTCCCACAGCTCTTCAACATACTTGCCGTGAATGGGGTGGTCGATCTCAATGCCCTCGCGGGCGGCGAGGGCGACAAGGTCGGCCAGCGGCGTCGCAGGGGTGATCGCGATGCCGACGGCCGCCGACAGGCTGTCGTACATGCCGATGCGGTCCCAGTCGCCGCCGAGGTCGAACAGTGTGCCGTCGGCCCAGGTCACCACGTGCGATCCGGCAATCGCGAACGCGGCATCCTGAATCAGCTTCTGGGTGAGGTCGGCGATGGAGTTGTAGTCGCCGTACGCCTCATAGGCTTCGAGCATCGCGAACTCGGGCGAGTGGGTGGAGTCGGCGCCCTCGTTTCGAAAGTTGCGGTTGATCTCGTAGACCCGGTCGATGCCGCCAACCACGGCTCGCTTCAGAAACAACTCGGGCGCGATGCGCAGGAACAGCTCGGTGTCGAAGGCGTTGCTGTGGGTCTGGAACGGGCGAGCGGATGCCCCGCCGTGCATCACCTGAAGCATCGGCGTCTCGATCTCGATGAACTCGAGATCGGTGAACGTTCTGCGCAGGCTCGCGACGGCCTTCGAGCGCGACAGCACGTTGGTTCGGGCCTGCTCGCGACTGATCAGGTCGAGGTAGCGGCTGCGCACCCGGGTCTCTTCGCTGAGCTCGGAGTGCAGGTTGGGCAGCGGCAGCAGCGCCTTCGCCGCGACCTGCCAGCCGGTGACCATGATCGACAGTTCGCCGCGACGACTCGAGATGACCTCACCGCTGACGAACAGGTGGTCGCCGAGGTCGACCAGGTCCTTCCACGCGGCGAGGGATTCTTCGCCGACGGCGGCGAGCGAGACCATGGCCTGGATACGGGTGCCGTCGCCGCTCTGCAGGCTTGCGAAGCACAGCTTGCCGGTGTTGCGCAGGTGCACGATGCGGCCGGCGAGGCCCACGATGACGCCGGTGGTGGCATCCGCTTGGAGTTCGCCGAATTCTGTGCGCACGGCAGGAATGGTGTGGGTAATCGGAACCGACACCGGGTACGCCCCACCGGCCGGGCTCGCGGCCGCGGCGTTCAGTCGGTCGCGTTTGCCGAGGCGCACGGCCTTCTGCTCGTTCATTTCCGCGTCGGAGAAGCCCTCGGCGTCGTCGTTCGAGGCGGGCGTAGGGTTCTGGCTCATTGGTCTCCGATGGTGCTGTCAGTTCAAATTTGAGCGGATGCTGCGGTTCACCCGAGAGTGAGCGACAGGTTGTCGATCAGTCGGGTGGTACCGATCCGCGCGGCCACGAGCATTCGGGCCGGCCCGCGATAGTCGCCCGGCACCGAGAGGAAAGTCTCCGGGTGCACGATCACGAGATAGTCCAGTTTAACCAGCGGCTGGGCGGCAATGCGCGCGTTCGCTGCGGCGAGCGCTGCATCGGGGCCGGCCTGCGCCGCCGCCAGGGCAGCGCCGAGCCCGGCGAACAGCGTCTGCGCGGCCGTATGCTGCGCGTCGTCGAGGTAGCGGTTGCGGCTCGACAGGGCCAGTCCGCTCGGTTCGCGCACGGTATTGACGACCTCGATGGTGGTGCGCACGTTGAGGTCGGCAACCATGCGCTGCACCAGAAAGGCCTGCTGACCATCTTTTTGGCCGAACACCGCGGCGTCCGGCGTCACGATGCCGAGCAGTTTCGCCACGACGGTGAGCATGCCATCGAAGTGGCCGGGGCGCGCAGCTCCCTCGTAGAGTGAGCCGACCGGGCCTGCGGCCACCCGGGTGTCGCCTTCCCCGCTCGGATACATCTCGCGGGCACTCGGCGCGAACACGAACGCCACGTTCTCGTTCCCGAGCGTGACCAGGTCGGCCTCGAGGGTGCGCGGGTAGTTGTCGAGGTCTTCGCCGGCTCCGAATTGCAGAGGGTTCACGAAGATCGACACGACCACGATGTCGCCGAGGGTATGCGCCCGTCGCACGAGCGCGAGGTGCCCGGCGTGCAGAGCACCCATCGTCGGCACCAGCACGATGCGGGTGTCACCGCCGGTCAGCGCCGCACGGTCGCGTTCCTGGCCGAGACGATCGTGCAGTTCGGCGATGGAGCTGATCACTTCTGGAGTAGTCATTCGACCTCCCGGTCGTCGTCAAGCGGATGCTGATGCCGTTGGATCTGGTCGAACCCGGCCAGGTCGAGCCGGTCGGGAGCCATCCGCCCCAGGGCGTTCTCCATCGCGGAGCGCAGCAGCGGACCAAGGATAGCGCCCGGATGCTCAAGGCCTATCCCCGCGAGCAGCCGGGCGGCCTGCTCGACGATCGATGTGGAAAAAACGGTGGCGATCTGGATCGCTTCGGCATAACTGGCACGGTCGGCTTCGGCGACGATGAGCGGTTCCCCGCCCATCTCCACGGCGAGCGCCTGCCCGATGGGCAGCACCGGGCCGGGTGCGGTCACCGCGAAGTAGCTGTCGGCCAGCCGGGCCAGGTCGAGACTCGTACCGGTGAAGGCCATCGCCGGGTGGATCGCCAGCGGGATGGCGCCGGCGGCCTGCGCCGGTGCGAGCACCGCAGCGCCGAAACGGGCAGAGGTGTGCAGCACAATCTGGCCGGGCTGCCAGGTGTTCGTCGCGGCGAGGCCCTGCACGAGGCTCTCCAGCTGGGCGTCTGGCACGGCGATGATGACGAGTTCGCTGCGTTCGACGACTTCGGGCACGGTGAGAATGGGCACGAGCGGCAGAATGGCTTCGGCGCGGTCGCGGCTGGCCTGCGAGATCGCAGAGATGCCGACGATCGCGTGGCCTGCGCCCGCGAGCGCGGCCCCGAGAATGGGCCCGACGTGGCCGGCGCCAATGATTCCGACGCCGAGGCGTCCCGGCTTAACGTTCATTCCGCGGTCTCCTGGGCTGGTGTTGCTGTCTCGGCGCGGCTCCACTGGTGGCTGGTGTCGGCGAGCGCCGACCGTACCGCGCCCCTGGCCATCCACTCGAAGAGAACCAGGGCTTCGTCGACGTCGAGAACGCTAAGTGAGGCGCTGACCGGCCCCGTGACCGTGTGCAGGTCGGCCGATGCGAGGCGCAGCCGCCTCCGCACTGGTCCCTGGCTGATGCGCACGCCCTGCATGCGCGCGAGGGGCACGAGAATCAGGTCGCGCGAGAGAACCCCGCGACGAAGTAAGGCAACCTGATCGGACACCGCCCAGCCGGTGCGCCACCAGGAGAATGGGCGCAACCAGGCAGCGCGGGCGGGGGCGTTGCTGTAGAAATCGGCGATGCCGGCGTCGCGTCTGCGACCGCCGAGCAGTCCGTTCTCGACCAGGGCGCGCTGAGTGTCGGTGTCAAAGCCGGGCAACGCCAGCTGCAGCACCTTTTCGACATCGGCGAGGGTTCCGACTGGCAGGATGGTGGCGCTGGTGGCGGGGGCGCTGTTGCGGCCGGAGGCCTGACCGGCGGTGTTGATACTGACCTGCCACCAGCCGAACCGACGCCAGAGTATGGGCTGCGACACCTTGATCGCGTGGATGCGGCCCGGTGGCAGGGTTTGGCTGCTCGTTGACAGCAGGCCGAAGCCGACCCGCACGCCGTCTGCGGTGCCGGCAATACTGAACCGCAACGTCTTGGTGATGCGGGAGAAATAGTAGCCGACGCTGCCGATGAGGCCAGGCAGCACCGCCACGAGCACCCAGCCGGTGCTCCCGGCGATCACGCTGACGACGAGCCCGATGCCGGCCAAAAGGAGAAAGACGGTGAAGCCGCTGAGAACAACCGATCCGATCAGGCGCCCCGGCGGTATGCGCACGACCGATTCGGGCGGAGCCGCGTCCGGGTCCAGCTCCGGCGCCCGGAACTCGTTGTAGCGCGCGGTCGCGAAGTCGCCGAGGGCCGAGTGTGCGGTCGGCGCGGCGGCCGCACCGATCAGGGTGGGTGCGGCTGCCGCCTCGGCTCCGGGCACGGCGGCTGGCTGCCGTGCCTGCCGCAGGCCGGAGGCGAGGTGCAGGATGTCGCGGCGCAGGTCATCCGCTAGTTTCGAGCCGAGGTAGGCGAGCTGCACGTTGCCGTCCTGGCCAGCGACCGTGATCTCCAGCCGGGCCGCACCAAACAGGCGGGGAATCAACGGCCGGGCCAGGTTGACGCCCTGCACTCGGTCGAGGCGGGCCTTGCGGTTGCTGCGAAAAATGAGGCCGCTACGCACCTCGACGATCTCACCGTTTACGCGAAAGGTGTGCGTGCGCCAGGAGAGGTAAAACACGACGAGAATGACCAGCAGAACGCCGGCGATGACCAGCAGTGCCCAGCCGGTGGCTCCGCGCTCGTAGATCGCGTCGATCGGATCGCCGCGAAAATTCTCTTCGCCGAGGAACAGGTCGATGAAACGTTCGCGCAGGTTGGCGAAAATGAAGCCGAGGATGGCCACCATGAAAATACCGCCGCGCAGCACCGGTGTGGCTGGGTGCAGTCGGTGCCACTCCCCGTCGGTGAGGTCGGTGCGCGGCGCCGCCAGTGGGGCCCCAATCGCGGCGGCTGGCTCGCTCACAGCCCCGCCCGGCGGCTCTCCGCGAGCTCCACCAGCCGGTCACGCAGGCTTTCGGCGTCGGCTTCGGGCAGTCCGGGAATCGACACCCCGGCGGTGGCCGCGGCCGTCACGAATTTGAGGTCGGCCAGGCCGAGCCACCGCGCGATCGGGCCGCGGGTGATGTCGATGAGCTGCATGCGCCCGTACGGCACCGCGACAAAACGTTGAAAGAGAATGCCGCGGCGAAACAGTAGGTCATCCTCGCGCAGCAGATACCCGATGGAGCGCACCCGGCGCGGTTCGAAAACGAGATTGATGATCGACGCGACCAGCACGGCGATGCCGACCCACAATGCCCAGGTCTGGTCGAGCAGCAACCAGAGCAGGCTCGCTCCGCCGCACACGACGACGGCGTTCACGATGGTGCCGACGATCTCGACCAGCACATACTTCGGGGAGACGCGTTTCCATTCCCCGGGCTCGCTCAATTCGAGCCGGGCAGACGGGTCGGCCCCCTCGGCGGGTTCGGCCGAATCGTCTGGAACGGGCACGTCTTGTGGAACGGGCGGCAGCGCAGCTGGCCGGTTCATCTCGGGCAGGTCAGGCACGGGTACCTCCGGACTCATGGGCATCGTCGTTCGGGTCGTCGTCGGGCGGCAGGGTGCAGAAGTGTTCGGCCACGAGGCCAGCCGTGAGCATGAGGGCCGCGCCGATCGCGGTGCCGATCGCTAGCCATAATGACGTGACGGCTGGCACCACCGACCGGGTCAGGATGTACAACACGATACCCAACGCTGCGCCCAGCAGCAGCGAAGCCGACAACGATGTGGCCTTCGACAGCACGGCCACCCGCATGGCCCAGAACGGATCGATGCGGCGCAGCGCCTTGCGATGGCTGCCCTGACGCACCTGCCAGGCCAGACTCACGACGACGGCAGCCAGCAAAATCAGGGTCAACGGCAGGGTCACCGGGGGAACGACGATCGGGGCACCGGACGCCGCGAAAGCGATCTCGACCAGAAAGCCGATCACGAGACCGGTCAGCAGCACGGCGAGCAGCCCGGTCGCCTGCGAACGCTTCATCGCCAGGCTCCCGGTGCCGGCGTGGTTTCAGTGGCCGCGGCATCCGCTACCCGGCGCACCGTGGTGCCGGTGGCGGCGAGCAGATCCCGAACCAGCCCGCGGCCGGGGATGACGGCCGCGGCGTCGAGGTCGAGCCACGGGGCCAGTACGAAGTCACGTTCCGCCGCACGCGGGTGCGGCAGGGTCAGGCGGTCGTCGTCTACGCTTCGCTGGCCGAACACGATGAGGTCGATGTCGAGCGTGCGGTCACCCCAGCGTTCGGCGCGCACCCGGCCGTGCCTGGCCTCGATGACGTTGACGGCGTCGAGCAGGGAGTGTGGGTCGCCGCCGTAGTCGATGGTTAGTACCGCGTTGAAATAACGGGGTGCACTCTCATCGACGCCGTCAACTTTCACGGCAGCAGACTCATACACCGGCGAGACGGCGACAAGCGCCGCCCCTGGCAGTTCGGCGATGTCCTGCACGGCACGGGTGAGCGCGGCCGCCCGGTCGCCGAGGTTGCTGCCGAGGGCGAGGACCACTCGTTCGACGGGCCCGGTCATGATCGAGACCGGGTGATCTGTACGGCCACGTCGGTGAACGGCACCGAGATCGGAGCCTGTGGTTTGTGGACCGTGACCTGCACGCGCAGCGCCGGCGGGTGCGCCAGCACGACGGCCGCGATGCGCTCGGCGACGGTTTCAATGAGGTCGACCGGGTCGTGCCGGGCCGCCTCGGTGACCTCTTCGGCAAGTTCGCCATAGTGGATGGTCCGGGTCACGTCATCGCTCGCCGCTGCGGCCAGCAGATCAAGCCAGACGGTCACGTCGATGACGAAGTCCTGACCGTTTTCTTTCTCAAAGTCGTAGACGCCGTGGTGGGCGTTCACCCGCAGGCCGGTGAGGGTGATCGAATCAGTCATGGGTCCATTGTGACGGACGCGCCGCGCTGTGCGGCAATCCCCGCCCACCGTGCGGGGTCGGCTGTTGCACGCTGGCCAACACGTTCAGGGCCGTGCGGGTTGCCGCGACGTCGTGCACCCGCACCGCCCAGGCACCGGCCTGCGCGGCGAGCACGCTGACCACGGCGGTGGGCAGGTCGCGGTCAGGCAGAGGAGCTCCGACCGGCAGCACCTCGGCCAGGAAACGTTTGCGTGACGCCCCGACCATGACCGGAAGACCGAGTTCGGCGAAGGCGTCAAGCCGGCCCAGGAGCTGCCAGTTGTGTTCGGGCTTCTTGGAGAATCCGAGTCCGGGGTCGAGCACGATCTGCTCCCTGGCCACTCCGGCTCGGGTCAACACGTCGACGCGGGTGCGCAGTTCGGCGATGACCTCGGTGACCACGTCGTCGTAGTCCGCCAAGGTGTCCATCTGCTGCGCGTGCGCGCGCCAGTGCATGGCCACATAGGTCAGGCCGGTCTCGGCGGCGATGCCGGCCATGCCAGGGTCGGCGAGACCCCCGGACACGTCGTTGATCACGCACGCGCCCGCGTTCGCCGCCGCGCGGGCGGTGGCGGCGTTGAGGGTGTCGATGCTCAGCCGCAGGCCCTGCCGGACGAGCTCGGTGACGACCGGAATGATGCGTTGCTGCTCCTGTTCCGGTGACACGCGGGTCGCGCCGGGCCGGGTGGACTCGCCGCCCACGTCGATGAGGTCGGCGCCCTGGGTGTGCAGCATCATGCCGTGCTCGATGGCGGCATCCGTTGACGCCCACTGGCCGCCGTCGCTGAAGGAGTCGGGGGTGACGTTGAGCACGCCCATGATGAGCGTCATCCGCCGGCGGCAATCAGGGCGATGATCTCGGCGCGTGCTGTCGGTTCGGTCAGGGTTCCGCGCGACGCCATGGTCACCGTCGAGCTCGCGGTCTGGCGCGGCCCCCGGGTGCCGACGCAGCCGTGCACGGCGTCGAGAACGACGAGGACGCCGAGCGGGTCGAGGCCTTCGTGCAGGGCATCGGCGATTTCCTCGGTGAGCCGCTCCTGCAGCTGGGGCCGCGCGGCGATGGTCTCCACGACGGCGGGCAGCCGACCGAGGCCGACGACGCGATCCCTGGGCAGGTAGGCCACGTGGGCGATGCCCAGAAACGGCAGCAGGTGGTGTTCGCAAACCGAACGAAAGGCTATATCGCGCAGCAGCACGAGTTCGCCGGTAGTCGCGCCGACCGGAACGAAGTCCATCAGCAGTTCCTGCGGGTCTTGGTCCAGCCCGGCGAAGAACTCGGCATAGGCATCCGCTACCCGTCGTGGCGTACTCTCCAGGCCGACCCGCGCTGGGTCCTCACCGATTGCAGCGAGAATCTCAGCGACGGCCGCCTGGATGCGCGCCCTGTCCACTGCCACGGGCGCCTAAGCGGTCGCGGGGCGGGGGTTGCGGGCCGGCGCGCGCTTCGGTTTGGCGGGGGCGGCGTCTCCACTGGAGATGCCACCGTCAACGGCCGCGCCGTCGATGGGAGCCTTCGGCGCCGGCATCGCGATCGGCGGTACATCCGAAACCGGGCGCTTGTCGCTGGACAGCCACTGCGGACGCTGCGGCAGCATTTCGACGTTGGCGAAAATCTCGGCCAGGGCAGTCTGATCGAGCGTTTCATGCTCGAGCAGCTTGGCGGCGAGATCATCAAGAATGGCGCGGTTCTTGATCAGAACCTCGTAGGCCTCATCGTGAGCGTCTTCGAGCAGCTGACGAACCTCGCGGTCGACACTTTCCGCCACGCGTTCTGAATAGTCGCGCCCGTGGCCCATATCCCGGCCCAGGAATACTTCGCCGGAACCTTGGCCGAGCTTCAACGGTCCAACAACACTGCTCATTCCGAACTCGGTAACCATCTTTCGGGCGGTCGAAGTGGCCTTCTCGATGTCGTTGGACGCGCCGCTGGTCGGATCGTGAAAGATGATCTCTTCGGCGACGCGGCCGCCCATGGCATAGGCCAGCTGGTCGAGCAGTTCGTTGCGGGTGACCGAATAGCGATCTTCGAGCGGCATGACCATCGTGTAGCCGAGGGCGCGGCCGCGCGGCAGGATGGTGATCTTGGTCACCGGGTCGGTGAAGTTCATCGCGGTAGCGACCAGGGCGTGGCCTCCCTCGTGGTACGCGGTGATGAGCTTTTCCTTGTCGCGCATGACGCGGGTTCGGCGCTGCGGTCCAGCCATGACCCGGTCGACGGCCTCGTCGAGGGCGCGGTTGTCGATGAGCTGGGCGTTCGACCGCGCGGTGAGCAGCGCGGCCTCGTTGAGCACGTTCGCCAGGTCGGCACCGGTAAAGCCGGGCGTCTTGCGGGCGAGCACCTCGAGGTCGACGCCCTCGGCCATGGGCTTGCCCTTGGAGTGCACCTCAAGAATGCGCTTGCGGCCGAGCATGTCGGGTGCGTCGACACCGATCTGCCGGTCGAACCGGCCCGGGCGCAGTAGCGCGGGGTCCAGAATGTCGGGGCGGTTGGTGGCGGCGATGAGAATAACGTTGGCTTTCACGTCGAAGCCGTCCATCTCGACCAGCAACTGGTTGAGGGTCTGCTCACGTTCGTCGTGGCCGCCGCCCATGCCGGCACCACGGTGACGGCCGACGGCGTCGATCTCGTCGATGAAAATGATGGCCGGCGCGTTTTCCTTGGCCTGGCTGAACAGGTCTCGCACCCGGCTGGCACCGACACCGACGAACATTTCGACGAAGTCGGATCCGCTGATGGCGTAGAACGGCACATTGGCCTCGCCGGCCACCGCGCGGGCGAGGAGGGTCTTACCGGTTCCGGGAGGGCCGTACAGCAGCACACCCTTGGGAATGCGGGCGCCGACCGCCTGGAATTTGGCCGGCTCCTTAAGGAAGTCCTTGATCTCTTCGAGCTCTTCGATGGCCTCGTCGGCACCAGCCACGTCGGCGAAGGTGACCTGCGGGCTCTCCTTGGAGACGAGCTTGGCCTTGGACTTACCGAACTTCATGACCTTGCTGCCACCGCCCTGCATCGAGATCATGAGCCAGAAGAAGGCACCGATCAGCAGTACGGGCAGCAGAAAGCTGAGCACGCCCAGCACCCAGTTAGGCTGCGGCACTTCGTCGGTGAAGCCGTCCTTCGGGTTGGCGGCGGTGACGGCCGTGATGATCTCTTCGCCGCGCGGTGCAACGTAGTAGAACTGCACCTGAGTTCCAAGGTCGCCGCTTGCCTTGGTCAGCGTGAGGTCGACGCGCTGCTCGCCGTCGACGATGGTGGCCTCGGCGACATTGCCCGATTTCAGGTAGCCCAGACCCTCCTGCGTGCTCACCTCGCGAAATCCGCTCATGGTGATGAGGCTTGACCCCACCCAGACGGCGATGACGGCGAGCACAATATAGAGAATCGGGCCGCGGAGTAGCTTCTTGACGTTCATGGTGACCTCAGGCTAGCGCTCGATTACAAGGGAAAGCCGTGTGTTCGCCCAAAGGAGAACTCAGGCGCGGGTCGCGGGCTGGCCTAGAGGGCGGCTGCAGCGACGGTGGAGTAGACGTGCGGGGCCAGAATGCCCACCGAACGCAGGTTGCGGTACTTCTCGTCGTAGTCGAGGCCGTAGCCGACCACGAATTGGTTCGGAATGTTAAAGCCCACATATTTCACGTCGATGTCGACGCGTGCAGCATCGGGCTTACGCAGCAGCGCGCAGATTTCAATCGACGCCGGACCGCGCGTTTTCAGGTTCGCCAGCAGCCACGACAGGGTCAGGCCGCTGTCGATGATGTCCTCCACGATGAGCACGTTGCGGCCGGACAGGTCGGTGTCGAGGTCTTTGAGAATGCGCACGACGCCGCTGGACTGAGTTCCGGAGCCGTAGGAGCTGACGGCCATCCAGTCCATGGTGACCGGGTGGTGCAGCTCACGAGCCAGGTCGGCCATGACCATAACCGCGCCCTTGAGCACGCCGACCAGCAGCAGATCGGTGCCCGCGTAGTCCACCTCGATCTGGCGGGACATTTCGGCCAGGCGAGCTCGAATCTGCTCCTCGCTGATCAGGATCTCGGTGAGTTCGCCGTCAATGTCGCGAGGTTCCATGTGGAAAGAGCAGTCCTTTGTGTCAGGTGGGTCCAGGCACGGAAAAAATCAATATGCCGTCCTGTCGTACAACTCTAATACCTGGCAGGCTGAGCGCCTCCTGTCCATGCCAGTCCGTCACGAGCGCCGCCACAGTGAGAGTCTGTCCCCGATCCAGCCACACCCCGCCGCCTTCCTCGACCCCGAAGCGAATCACCCGCTGCCGTATTGCAGCAGGGTGCGCTGCGAGCACGGCCGCCGCTATCCGTCCATCAGCCCAGTGCGCACGCAGTACTGAGCGCGCCAGCTCGTCGAGCGCGTCGGAATCCTCCCGCAGCGCTGCGGCGGTGCGAGCGAGCGCCAATCCGACGCCGGGGCCGAGCTCGTTCTCAAGCATCGGCAGCACCGTTTCCCGTACCCGCACCCGGGCGTAGCGCGGGTCGAAGTTCTGCGGATCGCTCCATGGTTCGAGGCCGGCATCGGCGCAGAATTGCCGGGTTGCTACCCGACGGATGCCCAACAACGGTCGCAGAATCGCCCCGGTTCGCGCCTTCATCCCGCGCAGGCTCGTCGGTCCCGAGCCGCGGGCGAGGCCGAGCAGCACGGTTTCGGCCTGATCGTCGAGGGTGTGACCGAGCAGCACCCCGCTTGCCCCGGTCTGCTCGAGTGCCGCATCGAAAGCGGCATAGCGGCTCGTCCGCGCCGATGCCTCCGGTCCTGTTCCGTCATCGTCGACGGTCACGCCCAAAACCAGCACCGGGTCGAGCCCGAGCTGCTGGGCGGTCTCGGCGGCCCGCGCCGCGACATCCGCTGAACCGGACTGCAGGTTGTGGTCGACGATGACCGCTCCGGCACGAATGCCAGCCCGACCGGCCTCGAAAGCGGTCGCGGCGGCGAGCGCGAGCGAATCGGCGCCACCGCTCAGGGCCACCAGCACGAGCCCTTCGGCTGGCAGGAGTGCGCGCACGGCCCGACGAATATCGGCGATGGCCGGGGTGAGGCGCGGGCGGCGGGAGGATTCCATCCAGTAACGTTATCCGCAGACTTAGATCAAGGGAGAAACACAGCCATGGCCGAATACGACGCAGTCATCGAAATCCCTCGCGGGAGCCGCAACAAGTATGAGGTAGACCACGAAACCGGTCGGGTGTATCTCGACCGAGTGCTCTACACGAGCTTCATGTACCCCACCGACTACGGCTACTTCGAGAACACGCTCGGCCTCGACGGCGACCCCGTCGACGTCTTAGTACTGCTGGACTACCCACTCTTTCCGGGCGTCGGCGTCTCCGTGCGTCCCGTCGGCGTGTTCAACATGACCGATGACGGCGGTTCCGACGCCAAGGTCATCGCTGTTCCGGCTGGCGACCCGCGCTGGGACCACATCCAGGATGTCCTCGACATTCCGGAGTACACCCGCAAGGAAATCGAGCACTTCTTCGAGCACTACAAGGACCTTGAGCCGGGCAAGTGGGTTAAGACGGAGGGCTGGGGCGACGCCGCCGAAGCCAACCAGATCGTCGTCGACGGCATCGCGAAGCTCGCCGAAGAGGGCCACTAACCCGCACGCTTACGAAGGCCCCCTGGTTGACTAGGGGGCCTTCGTTGTGCCTGAGGGCCCACGCGCCGGGCTAATTCAGGAGAATCTTGATCGCGCTGGGCCGCTGGGCAGCGCCCGATCCCCGGGGAATCTCCTGAATTAGCCGTCAGTTGGCGACGTGCAGGAACGCGAGACCGGTGTTAGGCGGCGGGACGGCCGACGTAGGGCGCGACGGCCCACGATGACCAGATGCTGTGCAAACGCACGCGGGCTGAGGGGTTGGGGGCTTCGAGAACCTGGCCGTTGCCCGCGTAAATCGCTACGTGGTAGTAGTTTCCCGGACTGCCCCAGAAGACCAGGTCGCCGACCTGCACCTGGGCGAAGGAGACGAGCTTGCCCTGTTGGGCCATGGTGTTGTACTGGTTCGTGGCCGAATGAGTGCCGATGTAGACGCCGGCCGCCGCATAAGCGGCTTTGGTCAGGCCGGAGCAGTCCCACGAGTCGGGGCCGGAGCCGCCGAAGACGTAGCGGTCGCCGAGCTGAGCGCGAGCGAAGGCGAGCGCGGTATCGACGACGCCAGCGTTGGGCGCGGGAGCCGGCGCGGGAGCCGGCGCGGGACCCGGCGCGGTAGGTTTCGCCGGTGCGACGGGCGTGACCGGCGCAGGACCGGATCCGGAACCAGACCCAGAACCTGAACCAGAACCCGCGCCCGCGCCTGAACCCGAGCCAGCTGCTCCGGCGTCGCGCGCTGCCTGCGCTGCCGCTACGGCCGCAGCGGACGCCTGCGCCCGCGCGAACGCGGAAGCGGCGGCGGCGGCGTCCTCGCCGGCGTGAAAGCTGCGTTCGGCCTCTGCCGTGGTGTCTTTGAGTAGCGCGAGCTGTTCAAACAGCTCGCTCGATTTGCGTTGCTGGGTCTCGTAGGCCGCCTCGGCGGCCGTCGAGCTCGCCGTCGCGGCGTTGAAAGTGGTCTTGGATTCTTCGGTGAGGCGTTCACGTTCCGCAGTCGCCGATGCCGCCTGCTCCCCCAGGGACTCGGCCGCATTCTTGTCCTGCACGGCTTCGGTGTAGATCTGCTCCGACTGCTCGCTGAGCTTGCTGGCCGTCCCGAGCTGGTTGAGCAGGTCGTCGGCGCTGTTCCCGTTCAAGAATAGGTTGAGCGATAAACCGTTGGCGCCGGACTTGGCCAGGTGCGCGGCGATCAAGCCCGCACGCATTTTGGACGTCGCTGCGGTGGCTTCAGCCGTTTCTGCCTGGTCCTTAAGGCTGGTTTCCCGCGTGGTGGCGGCATCCAGGGCGTCCTGCGTCACCCGGTAGGCCTCTGCCGCAATCTGCGCGGTCGTCACGGCCTTCGCGGCCTGGGTCGCGAGCCCGTCGAGCAGCTCGCCGAGGGTCGCAATCTCGGCCTGCTTGGTTGACTCGTTCTGCTTTGCCTTTTCGACGTCATTCCAACTCGGATAGTCGGGAGCGGCGAAGGCGGCTCCACCGGCTGCTGCAACGGATGCGGTCACCGCCGACACCGCCCCGATCGCTACAGCGGAAAACAGTCGTTTCGACGTCGTTCGAACTCGCCCGTGTGCGGTGTGGGTGGTGCCCGGTACGTTTGTGGTGCTCTTAGCCAAGTGATGCTCCCCGGTCGGCCATGAATGGAACAGGATTGATGCGGTTTCCACCAATCCACACTTCGTAGTGCAGGTGGCAGCCCTGCGCCGCCCCGGTCTCACCGGAATAGGCGATCAGCTGGCCGGCTGACACCGACTGGCCGGAGCGCACGTTGTAGCCGCCGTCCACGATGTGAGCATATCCGGTCGCTACGTTGTCGCCATGGCTGATCTTCACGAAGTTGCCGTAGGTTCCCAGGCGCCCAGCCCAGGTGACGACACCGTCGTGGGCGGCGTAGATGGGTGCGCCACAGCCGGTGCCCAGGTCGGTGGCGTAGTGGAAACTGCCACTACACGCTCCGCCATTGCAGATGACCGATCGGGGACCGAAGCCGGCGGTGATGCGACCGCTGGCGGGAACAGCCCAGCCGTTCATACTCACCGACCCGCCAGAGCCGCCACTATTGGCGCGCGCCGCTGCCGCTGCAGCGGCCCGTGCCGCTGCTTCCGCCGCAGCGCGAATGGCTTCGAGCCGGGCGCGTTCGGCCACACCGGCTTCATACCCGGCCGAGGTTGTGGCTTGGGCGTCGCGCATGAACTGCAGCTGCTGCTCCAGTTCGACGCTCTTGGCTTCGGACTCGGCGAGGGCATTCGCTGCCGCCTCGGCCGCAACCTGAGCTGCAGCCAGCGCGGCTTCGGCCGCGACTCGAAGGGTTTCACGCTCGGTCTTGGCGATCTTGGCCTGATCGCCGAGCGATTGGGCGTTGTTGGTGGCTGACTGCGCCGATTCGTAGACGTCAGAGCTGCGCTCAACCAGCTTGCTCATGTTGCCCAGTTTCGCCAACAGCAGGTCGGCGTCGGCGCCGTCACCCTCCCCCTCGAGGAAGAGGTTCACGCTCAGGTCGGTACCTCCGGTGCGGTAGAGCTGGGCGGCGAGCTGGCCAGCCTGCGTGGTGGCGGCATCCGCTGTTGCCTTGCTGGAATCGGCCTGGGTCTGGATGTCTTCGGCGCGTCGGGTGGCGTCATCGAACTCTTGTTGGGCAACCTCGAGTTCGCTGGCGCTTATCTCCGCCGCGGCCTGGGTCTCCTGCACCTGCACCTGCAGGCCCGCAATGAGGTTCTCGATTGCGGTCACCTGCGCGGTAGCCGAAGCGGTGTTCGCCTTGGCATTTTGCAGATCTTGCCAGGACGGGTACTCGACGGCGTTGGCCGGGGCTGCGGGGCTCACGAGGGTGACCAGAAGGGTCATCGCCGCCATAATGCTGGTCAGCGCCAGGGTGTGCCCGGGCCACCGATTGGTCACACGCAAACGACGGGCGGGTATGTCAGTTCCGCGGCCGGTCACGGTTCTCATTTGAATCATTGGTTCCCAACAGGCTTGTAGCAGTCGCCACGCGCGCCGAGGCAGACTCTTCAGAGTAACAAGGTGGGCACGGTTCGCCCAGCCTACCGGCGAATCTAACCCGCGAAATAGCTGCTGGCCCGCCTATTTGCGGGCGCGGTGCGAACTGGGTCGAAAAAATATCCACCGTTCGAGCGGATGCTGCGCGCGCCGATTTGGCCTTAGCCCCACAACTCCGTATGCTTACTCTTCGGCAGCCATGAATTTTGTGGCTCACGGCCCCATCGTTTAGCGGCCTAGGACGGCGCCCTTTCACGGCGTTAACACGGGTTCGAATCCCGTTGGGGCTACGCAAACTGCACGTGCATGAAAAAGTATCAAGAGAAATAGAATAGTCTTACCAAGTGCCTCGCACACAGATTCACATCTTTACATCGAGGCCCTGTAGCGCAGTTGGTTAGCGCGCCGCCCTGTCACGGCGGAGGTCGCCGGTTCAAGTCCGGTCAGGGTCGCAAAGGTAATAGCCCTTTCGAAAGGAAGGGCTTTTTTCCTTAGAAGAGGCGTTTAACGCCGCTTTGGGGCCCTGTAGCTCAGTTGGTAGAGCGTTCGACTGAAAATCGAAAGGTCACCGGATCGACGCCGGTCGGGGCCACCACCGCCACTCCCTAGGAAACACTGGGGAGTGGCCTTTTTTTATGCCCATTTTTGGGCCGCGATTCGGCCTCGTTTTCGTCAAGTGAACACATTTTGAACACACTTGAAAATGGAACACTGCCATTGAGGGCCACCGCGACGGCGTCTAAGTCGTCGTCGAAGAGGTCTGCGTAGACGTCCAGTGTCATCGCGGCCGACGAATGGCCGAGCATTCGCTGTACTGCTTTTACGTTGGCTCCGACGGAGACGGCGAGGCTTGCAGCCGTGTGTCTGAGGTCATGTGGTGTCACCTTGGGAAACTCTGGGTCGGCCTCTTGAATCGATGCAAGGGCAGAATTAAAGCGGCGGTTTCGAAAGTTTCCACTACGGAGAACTCCGCCGTCAGGCGCCATGAAGACTAAGTCGTCTGGGTGCTTTCCAGCGCAACGAGCCCGTAGGGAGTCCGAAAGGAAATCGGGGAATGGCACCGAACGACGCTCATGGGACTTCGGAGTTCCCCAGATGATCCGACCTCGAGGATCGGACACGGCCTCGACCACGTCAATCCGGCGGCGGTCGAAGTCGATTCGTGCTGTCTTGAGACCGGCCATCTCACCCCATCTCAAACCGGTGTACGCCAGCATGATGATGACGTCGGCATCGGGCCCACAGGCGCGAGCAAGTCGAGCCACTTGTTCGTTGCTGAGATATCCTCTCGAACTCTTCACGATCCTGGGGAGGCGAACCCCATCGGACGGATTGGAGGGAATGCGCCTGTCCATGACTGCGTACTTGAGAACGCCCGAAAGCACGAGATGAATCTGGCGCACGGTGGAAGGCGCCAGACGCGCCGAGAGGTCAGAAACCCACGCCTGGACGTCAGCGTGGCTCACCTCCCCTAACCGCGTCGTGCCCCACCGCGGCAGCACGTGCTTGTCAAGGCCGTGTCGGTAGCCTGACCGCGTCGTCGGCTTCAGTTGAACCTGCGCCGCGTACCACTGCTCGGCCCAGTGAGAGATGGTCACCCGGGACTTGGTCGGGTCGACCCATTCGCCGCGGTCTTTCGACATCTCGACGCCGGCGAGGAAACGTTCCGCATCTCGTTTTGTGGCAAAGCCACGTTTCATCGTTTGCCGGCGATCGGGCGTTCGGTACCGTACGAGGTACCGCTTTCCGCCGGCTGTTGCGTACGACGTGATTGTTGGCATTGGCGTCCTCCACCGAGAGGAGTTTTTATGTCTCACGACCATGATCTGCCACATGTCTGAGAAATTGTAGATGCTGCCTTCAGACGATATCCCAGAGATTGAGGATTACGGCCGCTTTTCGGATTTCGTCTTCTAAGTTGCAAAGTAGACATTCTGAAAACTTTAACCACGGCACTCTCCCGGGCTCGCTGAAAGCATCTCAGGTGCCAGGGTCAAAGACGCTTCGCGTTTTTCACCCGTTCGGCTGCGGCGAGCAGCCGTTTAACTGCGGAACTGTCAGCAGCTCGAGGCCAATCGATGGGCTACATTACGCGCAGGGTTCCAAAGAGTGCCCTACGGGCCCCTGAGTGAGTATTAGAGCCTCTGAGCCGCACTCGATCGTGCGATTGAGCCCCACCATTCGTGCGGAAGAGCACCAGCGGTGGCGTAGCTGAGCACCACCGGCGCTTCCCGTCACGGATTACGCGGTCGCGGACGGCATTGAGCACAACGCGAATGCTGTGCCGAGTCATCCTTTGAGCGGACTAGATCGCGGCATGAGCTCCGCGAAGAAGCTACGGAGCTCGGTCGTGAAGAGGTGGCTCGTCGGATACACCCAACCGTTCGTACCCACCCACCGCGGCAAATTCTTCGCCCAGTCATCCGTGAGTAGCCGCTGATAATGAAGGACCTGAGCAGCATTCGCGCGCTGCTCAAGTCCGAGACCAGTCTTGCCTTCCACTTCGGTTGCGATAGTGATCAGCAGACCTTCCCGGTTCCGTTTCGTCGCCGTGATCGAGACAATTGCCACCGCCACTAGAGCTGGAATGAGCCGAACCGAGCGGAGCATCTGATTCGACTGGAGTGGGAACGCTGCCCCGGCATCGACGAGTCGCTGCACCGCGTCCACCCATAGCCGATCGTGCACACCATCAGGGTCATGCCACACACCTTCGATCAGCAGTGGCGCGAGCTGATGCATCGAACGAACGTGACTATCGATTGTGTCGTCGACCGTTTGCCAAGTCACTTCAGCACCATCCAAAGATGAAACCGACTGAGCGGCGATGGAGTCGACCACACCGTCGACTATGCCCATGACTAAGTCATACAAATCGATCCTTCGAACGGGATCGGGCAGGTACCGCTTCAGCCGTGCGACCGCCATCGCCGTGGTCAGCGGCGGCGCCGATAACCGATCCAGAGCCTCTAGGCTCTCAACGAGCTCGCCGAATAAATCGTCAGCGCTGGAGGCGGGCAGAACGACCCCGCCCCGGCCGGTCAGCAGCCGTTTCGCGGTCTCGCCACGACTGCTGCGCTGATCCCAATACAGCGGATATCGACGTGACGTCGCCTGCTCCAAAGCACCGACAAGAGCAACGTCCCAGTCCGCCGACCATCCGGACACGACCAGCCCGTATTCATCGAACACCTGGTCCAGGAGACCAGTCCACTCCAGGGGATACTCCGAGAGCTCTGCTGGCGTGTTTCGAGTCCCGAGATCTCGATAGTCGCCATGCAGTTTAGTAACGGTCGCGCTCGAATGCGCCAATGGCTCCATTCCCTTGACGGCCTCCGGCCGCGAGATCACCTGAGCTGATACACCAACAGCATCTAGTGCCTGTTCCATCAGCCGGTCAAAGTTGGTCGTGACAATCACTTTCACTGATCCCCGGCGCACAAGCTCCGCGATCGCACGATGCGCCTTGCTGGGCTGCAGCACGGGTGTCTCATCATCTGAACCCGGCTCGAAGAAGCCAGCAAGCAGACCCTGCCGTGCCGCGGCGGACGGCGCCAACTGCTCTAATAACGACGAATACCCCAACTTACCGACGCCGTTCTGACTCCACCACAACTCAGGATCAGCCCGGGCAGCAGAAACTGCACTGGAATCATTAGGGGCCGAAGCGGCCGCGACACGAGCCACGAGTTCCGTAACGACACCCCAACCGGTCAGCAGCCCCGCTCCGGTTGAGACACCCGAACCTAGAAGCACCGCGTAGACGCCGGGTTGCGAATGCATCGACGTGGCCAACGACACCAGCGACGACAAACCTCTATTTGCAGACATGCGGCTAGCCTGACAGTAACCTCTTGCAATTGCATACCCCTGCCCCTCGTCGCCAGCTTCACGAGCGGGACCGCAGGGTTTATACGGTGTGTGACTAGCGCGCGTGCGACGCGCCACCGCTGATCGAACCGTTATGGCCCAATGCGCGGGACTGTAGAAACTGAGCACGCGCGTTCACGCTGCGGCGTGCATCTGCCGAGTTGTCTGAATAACGCTTTGTCAAGCGCTCATTGCTCCGTGCTGCCTTCTCGTCAACTCGACGTCCGGCGGCTTCCTCAGGGTTCATGCCCTTCATGGTGTGACCTCCTCCGTGATATTTGTAACGGTATCGGTACCGGCTGACACTTGGTAGTAGGCGGCCTGAGTGTTCAAGAACTCCGGCCCTTTCTGCGCGGCGATAACTAGCGCCATAGTTCGCGCCATACCGAGGATCGAAGCGCGCTGCGGCCCGCCGATGGCACCCACCTTCGCATTATTGACGCTCAGAAAACCGAGCTGCACCATATTCGCCTTGACAGGCACCGAGTAGAACGTCTTGTACTTCTTCCGACTCCAGTCAACGCCGTATACGACTTCGGGGTCACTCTTGACCTCGGTCTCTTCGTCGGCTTTGTCGAGAATTGCCCAAACCTCGTGATCTGGGTCTTCTCGCTCCAGGAAAGGCCTGTTTGGTCGATCATTGCGCCCATGCCTAGTTTCGTGGAGAGGGTTATCGAGAATGCGCAGGCCGCCTGCTTCCCTGCGCAGCGAATAATATGACGCACGGCTGTCGTCGCCGATCGCGCTGGCAGCTTGCCGGGCGAGAGTGCGCCGCAATGCCTTAATTGCCTCAATTCGAGCGGCACCACGCAAGAAGGTCGACTCGATCGCTTCGCTTATGAAAATGTTCAGGTCATCGACCGCTTTCTCGGCAGATCGTTCGCTCTCTCGAAAGGTGATCTCGCCAAGTTTTTTGTCGTAACGGTCGGCTGCCTTGTCAGCCATGATTGCCCCGGCCGCAATTGCGCCGGCAATGATTCGGGCCGTGCCCCACCCTGGGTCGGTCAACACGATTGGGGACAGCACGGCCACGACGGCTCCGAGAAATGTCAGGATCGTAAAGACGAAAGCATCCCGCAGAACGAGAAGCACTGGCCCGACCGCCTTCAAGAAGGGACTGACCGCACCCTTTTTGCCTTTGTCGCCCACATGCTTCGCGCCGCCCTTTTTGTCTCGAACCATGTGACCAATAGTTGCAGACCCGCAGCCATACGCACCGCCAAGGCGTACGTTGCAGATGTCGCGGCCGGCGGATTCGCTGACCTGTTCAAAATCTTCCGCATCTGTGGATGTAGGGCGTGAGCGTCGCCCTTGCGAAGGAACTTCCGAGGAAGCCCCGACGGTCACTGGCGGCGCGCGACTTGAATCATCACAGCAGGCCGTCGATGACTGCTCGGTGATCGTAGCTGCGGACGTAGTGAGCCTCGTCAGTGCTTAGCAGTCTCGGACGATTCCATACAGCATTCTGCCGTGCCGGCCGCGAAGTGGTGATCCGCTGGAACAGAATCGAGTCGAATCCCTCCAGTGCGCGCAGGTCGAAGGAGATGTCAGACAGAGAGCCGATGAATTCCTAGCCGAGGGTCAGCCTCAGGTAGAGCGTCGAAATGGCGACTTGGTGGAGCCAGAAATTGAGAGCGTCGGTTAGGAGCAAACTTGCGTCGGTCACGGGTGCGTCACAAGTGAACTGATTAGGAGTTGCTCTGTCTTGCAACTCTAGCGTTGCGAGGCGCTTAGCTCACGAGACACTTACGCGTGGGCGACACCCGCCCAGCGAAGCGAACCGGCGCTTCGCTGGGCAGATGTCTGGCCAGTTCCTGAGCTGCGAGACGGCGCTCCGACCACCCGCACTAGATTTGAGGCGCTTAGAGCTAAAAGGCAACTCCCAAGAATGCGCTACGCAATGATTGATGGCTGACCGCTGTCACCTCTCCCACGCATCCCGCTCGCGGGCGGCAAATTCGAGGAATGTGGTGGCGGGTTGTCCGGTGAGGCGCCGGACGGATCGGTTCGGGAAAGCTGAGATGTTGAAGCGCACGATGCGGTAGATCATCTTCTGCACGGCGATGTAGTCCTCGGGCTTGCCCTGTTTGCGCAGTCGGACGAGGTATTCGGTTTCGCTGGGTCGCCGGTAGTGGATGCTACGCCCGAGCGTGTGGCTGAGGATGGCGGCGACGTTGCGGTAGGTGAGGCTCTGTTCTCCTGAGAGGGTGTATGACCGCCCGATGTGACCGGGCTCGGTGAGCACGGCGGCGGCAACGCGGCCGATGTCGCGGGCGTCGATGAATGCGGTGAACGAGCGCCCGGCGGGTACGAAGACGTCGTCGTCTTCACGGATCTCCGCCGCGTGGGTGGTCGACAAGTTCTGCATGAAGAAGTTCGGGCGCAACGATGTGTACGGCGCACCGGTGCTCTTCAAGTACTGCTCGACGGCGTAGTGAGGGGTGCTGCGGTTCTGCTGCACGCCCTGCAACGACAGGAACACGATGTGTTGGATGCCGCGACGCCCGGCGGCATTGATGACCGGAAATAGGTATTTCTCTACATCAGCGATCGCGGGAGGTCGCATGAGGAACAGTCGGTCGCACCCATCCAATGCCTGATCGAGTTCGGCTGGTGACATCGAGAAGTCGAAGTGTCGTGCTTCCACGCCCTCACGGAGGTGGACCGCGTCGTCTGTGTTGCGCACGGCGCCGAGAACGGATTCTCCGCGCTCGAGTAGAAATTCCGTTACAGCGTCACCGACTGTGCCGGTCGCGCCGGTCACCAGAACACTCTTGGTCATTCTTTCGTCTCCACGGTGACGCGATTCATGAGGTTCGCGAGGGTTGTCAGTTCGGCCGGCGTCAGGGCCGCGAACCTGGGTCGCAGTCGTTCGGCGGTGGCTCCTTCGAAGTGCTCCACCTCGTCGTGGGCGGTGCGGGAGAGCACGATGATGCGCGATCGGGCATCATCGGGGTGGACTCCTATGTCTACGTGACCCTCCGCCCGAAGCGTGTCGACAAGTTGAGTGACAGCGCCGGCGGACACTGCGAGGAGCTCCGCGAGCCGTCCAGGGGTCGAGCCTGACGGGTTCCGGGCAAGGAAGAACAGCGCCGATAGTTGCGAACCAGTCAGTATCCGTCCTTCGAACGGACGCCGCTGCTCTGACGACAGCAATCGACTGAGCGACGCTACAGCGCCGAGCACCACACGCACCGGGTCGACCTGCCCCTCGGCGGCGCTCATCGTGCGCTGACGAACGGCATCTCGTGCACATACTGGCGATCGTCGATCTGGGTGATAAGAAACTCGGCGAGGTCGTCTCGACTGATCTTTGTGGTGCTGTCGCCACCCACCCAGCCCACGCCGTACGAGCCCGTCCCCGGATCTTCGCTCAGGCGAGGTCCGCGCACCACCGTCCACTCCAGTCCACTCTGCTGCAGCAGCGCCAAGTGCGCTTCGGCGTCTGCGAGCACTTGGCCCGACAGCAGCTTCAGGAGGCCGCGGATGATGCGATCTGGCAGCTTCGGCTGATCCTTGCCCTCAGCACGCAAGCCTCCGCCAGAAAGGGTCACGATCCGCGTGACCCCGTGACGCTGCATCGCCTCCAGGATGAGCCGAGTACCGCGCGCCTGCAAGTCATCTGGCGAGCCCTTCACATACCCAAACACACTGAGCACAACATCCGCCCCCGCCACCACCCGATCAACCGACCGCGCATCCAACACATCCCCCTCGATCACGGTTAGTCGATCATCGGCGACGGAGATCTTGTCGAGATCGCGCGCGAGTGCGCGCACCGAGAGCCCACGCGCGAGAGCTTGATCGAGCACACGACGACCGGTTTTCCCGGTCGCACCGAACAGAGCAATGGTCGTAATCATTCCTTTACTTTAGCAGCTAAACAATATTTGTATCGATGGCCACGATGGTAGAGCCCGTACCCGGGAGCCACACATCGCTGCCTACTGCATCTCGTATCCCTAGGGTCGCGATAGGTCTCATCGCTGCCGAGCTTGCGCAACGATTCGCCGCGGCACCGCCCTCACCGACGATTCTCGCAACTATGTTTCGTAAGTTATGAGCCTATTTTGGGAACACATAGTGAGTTACGAGACGCCCAGGAGCGGCTGGCTGACGCCATTCCAAAAGCCGATCGACCCAGCCCCCGAAGTCATCTGCAGGACTACTGCAGACATCTCAGCAATGGTTCCTTTAGCAAGATGATTATTTGAAGTCCTGAGCGCCAGCCAATCGTTCGGTTCAGGGCCGGGAAAGTCGTTGGCGCCGAGAGTTTTTCGAAGTTTTCGCCAGTGTCGTTCGAAGAAGAATTGGAGTTCGTCGGGGCCGAGAGTTTTGTATTAGTGGGTTATGCCCACTCGGCTGTAGAGCTGGGTGTATCGGCTAAAGTACCTCACGGATCGGGCGTACCGAAGACGATCAGCACGACGTTATATTGGTCACAGCGGTCCCGGAGCAGCTCTAATCGACGTCCAGCGGCCTCAAGTCAAGGGTGTCAGACACGGCCTCGCCGGTTAGGAATCGTGATGTTCTTACCTACCCCTTTTGCGCACGTTATCTACTTATGAGCAACCGTCATGCACGACTGGTATCGGACCCGCATCACAAACGCTTCTGGCGGGTCCGTCTGGAGGGATGCAGACTGGCCCGATGCGAGAGCCTCCCGGAGAACCCTCGTGCAAAACTTCTTTGCACGGCCTTGAAATTGATGGCCCTACCGCTCACCACTATTGGTACTGCCCGCAGTGCCGCATTTCTGCATTGTGTGAGACTGCGCTCTACCCACTTCGCCTATTTCGCAGAAGCACCACCGAGGACACGGACACGCATCCCGGCCTCGTCCACTGACCCGACCCTTCCACTCGTAGCGGTGTTGCGCGCCCGAACCGAATAACCGGATTGAGCCCCACGTGGGGAAGACCGGCCCACTGCTGCTAATTCGGCTTTTCGTGGACCTCAGAATCTGGATGAGTTCTCGGGCGGTCCCATCTGCAGTTTCGGGCAACGCGGGTGGGCCCGCCCAGAAACAGTAGCGGCGGGGGACTACTTCTTGAAGACGTCTTTGACGTTTTCGCCGGCTTTCTTTGCGCTGGCGGCAGCTTGGTCGGTTTTGCCCTCGGCAACTTTAGAGTCATCGTTCGTGACGTGACCAAGCCCTTCTTTAGCTTTGCCTTTGAGATCTTCGGCGGTGTTACGGATCTTGTCTGATGCGCTCATGGCCATCCTCTTTCTTCTGTTAGTTTTCCTCAGCTGTGCCTATTTTGCGTTGGAGAAAGCTCGGTCAAGGATGTGCGTTGTGATCCTGATCCGCCCGTGCCTAAAACTCCTACCGCTCAGAGTAGACAGTCAGCACCGAACTGACAAGGGAGACCGAGAGAGGGAGAACACTCGGATCTAGGTTTCGCGGGAGTTGGCGCAGTCGGCATTCCCCAGTGGCTCGTCGTGCACTGGCCACTGATCGGTCAAGCAGCCCTTCTTGATCACAACGGGGGAGTTTTTGTGTCGCTGTCCTGCCTCGCCGCTACCTGAGTGCGTCTAGCGCTGGCAGTCGTTGTTGGGCGGTCGTCGTTCTTGATTACGTTAGGCGATACGAGACACTTGAACTGTCACGGTGGAGTCGTGGCCATCAGGTATGTGCTGGAGCAGGGCGTCAGCTACACGTGTGGCGGTGTCTGGCGTGGCCGTATCAATACTGGTGCCCACGCGCACGGTGATAGCGGTCGTAGCCCCATCTGTGCGGACATCGACGCGGTCGAGGCGTTGCGAGTCCCCGGTCACGACGGCGGCGAGCAGGTGTGAAATTTGAGTGAGCGTGGGGGCAGGTGGGTAGACAGCGGTGACTCCGTCAATGGCGTGGACCCGTGCCGTGAGCAGGTCTTCATCAAGGGGGTGGCCGTCCTCGTTGCTGGTGGCGCCCATCAGGTCTCCTTGTCGCTGTCGGTGGTCTCTCGGTGCAGGTCTTCGATGGTGATGTTGATTGCGGTGATGTTTAGTGCTGTGTGCGTGGCGAGAGCGTCGGAAATTAGTGCACGCAGCGTGTGTGCGGCATCGGGGATGGGATGGTTCCAGAGAACGCTGGCGGTGACGGAAACGTCAACGGGGGCGCCGGGTTCCTCAACGTTGCCCTCGAGATGGGAGGTACCAATTAGCAATCCTGGGACGGTATCGCCCACGGTGCGGATCAGGGCGAGAACGGCGCCTTCGGTGACGCTGAGATCCACACGTGTGTCGGGGTGAGGCAGTGGGAGAGATCGCCCGGCGCGTACCTCACGGTGGATGTTCGTCATGATGTCCTGAAACCAGTTAGCCGGCGGAGCTGGCAAGTCAGCGACGTCTTGCGTTATTAGGTCCTGAAAAAGCTGCGACACCCGGGCGAGGCCTTGGAGCGCATTGAGGCACTCGGGGCAGGTCTCAATGCGGGGGTCGGACGGGGTACGACCAGCTGCAAGATATGCGCTGAGCTCTTCCACCGTTTTTCCGCAGTCGAGTGTTCTGGGTTCGTTGTCGTTCACCGCCATCCCTCCATTTGTGCGTAGATGCTAGCTCGGGCTCGGGCCAGTTTGCCGCGCACGGTCGCTGTGGGTAGTTCCATTTCTTGCGCGATATCGTCATAGCTGAGTTCTCCGACCTCGCGCAGCAGCCAGCATCGACGTTGGTCCTCTGGCAGTGTGTCAAGCGCCGCTGAGAGTGCCCTCAGCTGCGCGTTTCTCACGGCAATATTTTCCGGTTGAGTATCAGCGGGCAGCGCCGATTCCAGGTCTGGAAGTTCTACCTCAGCGGGTTTTCGTCGCAGTGAGCTAAACGCGAGGCGACTGGCGATGCGCATCAGCCAAGGCCGCACCGCGGCCGGATCACGCAGCTCCGGTAGCCGACGCCACGCCGTGTGGAATGCGTCTTGAACGACATCGTCCGCATCGGCCATAGAACCAACAATCCGCGCAGTGTACGCGCGCATCAACGGGCCATGCCTACGGATCAACGTTTCGAACGCGCCGGTGTCACCGTCCACCGCGCGCCCCACCAGGATCGCGTCGGCAACATCCTCCAAACGATCCCTATCGGGGTATTGCACAGTTTCGCTCATGCTCCCCGAATCTTCTTAAAGAATTTCATGACGAATCCTCGGCTCCGTGCGTCTTACTTCTTGAGCGACACTACCGCTCACGCGAACCACGTCATAGTACTTGCGTTTGCGCTTCCCAACACATATTAAGGATGATCATGGCTAACGACAACCAGAATTCCACCGTTCCCACTCCCCCCAAGCCTGCTGGCGTTGGTGCAGGCGCATCCCGCGTGGACCGCACCGCGCCCTCAGCATCTCCTGTGGATGATTCAGCGGGTGGGCACACCACCATCGCCGATGGTGTGGTGGCTAAGGTCGCTGGAATCGCTGCCCGCGAGGTGCGCGGCGTGTTCGCTCTCGGTGGTGGCGGTGCTCGTGCGTTCGGAGCGCTGCGCAATGTCGTCAACGCCGAGGATCTTACGCAGGGCGTCAAAGTGGAGGTCGGCGAGACCCAGGCGGCCGTCGACATCACCATTGTCGTCGAGTACCCCACCCCCGTCCACGAGGTCGCATCGGCCGTCCGCGCGGCTGTCAAGCGCGCCATCACCAATCTCGTTGGGCTAGAGGTCGTTGAGGTGAACGTCGACGTTAACGACGTACACCTGCCCTCCGACGACAAGGACGACGACTCCGAATCCCGCGTCCAGTGACAGCCACCAAAATGGGCATGGGAATCGGCGCTGTCCTGGCGTTGACGTGGATTGTATTTGGCTTCTGGGCCTTCCTATTTGTCGCCGTTGCGATGGCTATCGGGGCCTTGATCGGTCGAATTGTCGAGGGAAAACTCGATGTGTCGAGTATCGTTTCCGCAGTCCAGGGCAAGAAGAGCTCGTCGTGACTATCACCGACCCTGCTGTCGGTGAAAACGGAACCACCGGCGGCCGCACTCGGATCAGTCCGCGTGCGCTCGACCGGATCGTCTCCACCGTCACAGCCGAAGCCTTCGGGTCCGACCCAAAGAGAACATCGGTCACCGTAACCGACGAGAGTGGAACGCTTAATCTGGTGATCACGACGCCGGTGAAGGTTCCGTCCTTGCTCCGGGTGAACATCGACCGCAGTCTGATTGCCCGGACCGGGGGCACAGTCCTGGACCGAGCTGAGGCTGCGCAGGCATCAATCATGTCGCGGGTGTCGGAGTTGACTGGGTACAGCATCGGCCGGGTCAGTATCCGCCTAAACGGAGCCGATGTGATCCACGAAAGGAGGGTCAAATGAGCGAGACCACCGCGCTCTACCAACGCATCAAACGTCGCGAGACCCATTCATCCCGCAGTGGACTGGCGATAACCCTCGCGGTCATCGTGATCCTCACTTCTGCCTACGCGATCACTGAGATGATCCTTCACCTCGCCGATCAACCGGCGCTGGTCAGCGACATGTTTGGAGTTGCCCAGGCAACAGCGGGTCTGGCGGAGTACACCAATGGGATCGTCGTCGCTGGTGGCATCGTCACCGCTCTAATTGGGCTCATCATTATGATTGCAGCACTGACCGCAGGACGACGGGCACGGCACCTCGTCGAGACGGAGAAAACCTCGGCGGTGGTGGACAACGCGGTGATCGCTTCCGGGCTCGCCCGTCACGCCGCCTCCGCCGGGAATATCAGCCCGGACAATGTCACCGTCAGTGTCTCGCACCGCTCAGCGGTGGTGACGTTGAACCCGACGATCGGCGCGACTATCGACACGAGCGCGGTGCTCGCGGCGGTGCAGGAACAGCTGGACTCGTACGCACTCATCCCGAAAGTGCGGCCGCGAGTCGTCATCGACGAATACGGAAAGCGCGGATCATGAACAACACCAACAGGTTCCTGAACCGCACCTTCTCCTTCATCGTCGGCCTCATACTTCTCGCTTTGGGCGTGGGCGTGATCCTCGTGGCCACGATCCCGCAGGTCAGCGACGCATACAAGAACACTGCGCCGACGGTGGTTGAGAAGGTCACCAGCTGGTTCGTTGCAGCGCCCATCCCTGGACTTCAACACAGTTGGTGGTTCATCGCCCTGATCGCGGCTCTAGCGCTCCTGATCATCCTGCTCGTGGTGTTTATTTTCCGGCAGGGCCACGGCCATACCGGGACCCTCTTCACCGACACTCCAGCAGGGCAGGGACACATAACCGTGGAGTCCAAAGTTGCCGAGCAGCTCATGCAATCAGCGCTTGACGAGCATGCCGAGCTTATCTCGTCGCGGGTCAGTACCTACGAAGTCAACGGGACCCCCGTGCTGAAGATTTCGACCACCGCCCGCCGCGGCGTATCCCCGAAGCAGGTTGTTGATGATGTCGAGAACACTCTCGCCTCCCTCAGCGTCCTCCTCGGCCGGGACGTACCGGCGGCAGTGCAGATCGGCGGCGGATTCCGCGCCGCTACCAGCAAACCCACCCGACTCCGATAACCACAACTCCCAGCCCGACCAGGACAGGCGACGACGTGACCTACTGGCTTAGAGCAGTCTCCCGGCTACGACCACGCGTCGTCTGGTTCGCCCTCGGCACAGGAATCTTCTGCTGCATAGCAGTGACCGCGCTCATCCTCGCCCCCGTCCTCTCACTCATCGGAACCGGACTCGCGTTCGCTCCCTTCGTACAGGTTCCAGTAACGCAGATCATCATCGCGACAATCGGTGGATACATCCTCGTCCTTGGCCTGCTAACCCTCACCGGCCTGAGCCGAAACGGAGCCCTGTCTTGGTTTCTCGCGAGTACGGCAACACTTCTCTGCCTCATCGTGTCTCTCTACCCTCTATTTGCCGTCGCTTTCGCAGCCGTCGACAACGCCGGCAACGCGATCCCGTGGATTCTCGACTGGATCGCTCGCATCCGCGGCGGCCCCACCTAATTGTTCGTCCCACGCATCTCACGCACACACATCCTCACCATCCCTGACCTAGCACACCCCGCGTCTACATAAAGGAACATCATCATGGGCTTCTTCGGTTTTCTTCTCCTCGGCCTCCTGGCCGGCGCCATCGCCAAACTCGTCCTCCCCGGCAAACAGGCCGGCGGCTGGTTCATCACCCTTCTCCTCGGAGTCGTCGGAGCTCTCCTCGGTGGATGGCTCGGCGGTCTCCTCTTCAACGCCCCCCTCCAAGACTTCTTTAGCCTCCAAACCTGGATCCTCGCCATCGTCGGATCTCTCATCGTCCTCCTCGCCTACGGCTTCATCGCAGGCCGACGCCGCGCGTAATCCCCACCAAGCCCTAAAACCGCCTTCCAACGGGCACACCGTATTCGATCGAAAGGAACGCAATGACTAATCCTCAGGGAGAACTTCCCCCCAGCGAGGACATCGTCAAGCCGGACCAGTCTGGACTCGCCTGCAAACAGCGGGTGGGCAAATAGTCTCCGAGCGTCCCCAACTCGGACAAGACACCCCCTCGACCGGATTGCACAACCCACCAAGCTTGCCCCCGCTTACGGGTTTCTCGCCTCAGCCGAATCCAGCTCCGTAATTGGGGCGACCCTCAACGTGAACGGCGGTAAACCCACCCCTTAACGACGGATGGTATGGGGCATCCGACGTAACCCACGGCCCCTCATCGAGAGCTCCTCGTCAACGTGCGACAACGCCACGGCCCACCGTGCGCACGCCGCCCACGGCACGCTGTCTAGCCACGCCCCGTAATCCCTGACGCCATCACCGCGATCCTGAGCACTGGACAAAGCGGTGATATTACCCTTCGCAAAAATGCCTGCCCGATCCACGCGAACAGAAATTTTTGCTTCACCTTACACACTAATCACTATCAAGGAGGACCCATGAGTGGTCGCAACACAGTCATTAGAAGCCTGCACGACCTTGGACTTGCCGCCTGGTTTGGCGGATCGTTGATGGGCGCCGTCGGATTGAACGGTGCTACAGCTCAGGCCGCTTCTCCGCAAGATCGGCTCCGGCTCTCCTCGCTCGGCTGGGCCAAATGGGCGCCCGTGCAGCTGGCCGCGCTCCTTGCCCACGGCATCGGCGGTATCGGACTCATCGGCGCCAACAAGACCCGCTTGGCAGCGCAGCAGGAAAGCCGCACCAACACGACATGGAAAACTATCGTCACCGTCCTCGCCGGGGCCACGACCGCCTACTCCGGGATCCTCGGGCGAACAATCAAAAACCACCAAGACGAACCCACCCACGGTGTTACAGAGCCTGCGGATGGCGCCTCCGACCTGCTCGCGTCGACGCAGCGTCAGCAACGCGTCTTGCAGTGGGTGACACCCGCCCTCACCCTCGTGGTGATCGTCCTCGCCGCGCAGCAAGGCGAACAACAACGGCCCCTGAAAGGACTTCTGCAGACAACCATTAAGAACTTTCGGAAATAGCACCCCGGTCAACCCCTGCGGCCGTACACCTCCGGGTGCTGGAACTTTGCACCATCTAAATTTCATCCCAACGTGAACCCAGACCCCGTCCACGCCGCGACAACACACCGCCGTCGTGGACGCCCACTATTGGAGCTGTCCATGTCAAACACCAACGAATCCACCCACAACCGCAACGCCCCGAACCCCGTCGTCGCCCGTGCCGCCGGCACCGACACCCCGATAAGGGACCGCATTCTTGAACGAGAAAGGGCACAATTTGGGGGAATGAAGTTCGGATCGGCGTTCTTTGGTTGGCTCACCGCCACCGGAACCGCCCTGCTTCTTACCGCCCTGCTGGCTGCGATTGGCGCTGTCATCGGGTTTAGTACCAACTCTGACCCCGGCCAAGTCGCCAACAGCGCGGCAGACAACGCCGGCACCATCGGAGTGGTCGCCGCGATCATCTTCGCGGTCATAGTGCTGGTCGCGTATTACTGCGGTGGGTACGTCGCTGGGAGGATGGCACGCTTCGACGGCCTCAAGCAAGGCGTCGCAGTGTGGGTGTGGACGATCATCGTTGCCGTCGTCCTAGCCATTGTCGGCCTCATCGCGGGCAGCCAGGCCGATGTCCTCTCCGGCCTCAACAGCGTGCCCCGTATTCCCCTCAATGGCGATGACGTCACCGCCGGCGGCATTTCCACCGCCGTGATCGCCTTGGTGATCAGTCTTCTCGGCGCCATTCTCGGCGGCCTCGCTGGCATGCGCTACCACCGCCGGGTCGACAATGCTGGCCTCGGCCGCTGACAATACAGCCCACCACAATTTCACCACCGCACCACATATCCGCACCCACCCCACATAAGAAATGAGAAACGAATGATCAACACGAACAATGTCAACGACCTCATCGGCGCCGACGTGTACGGCATCGGCGACGACAAGATCGGATCCGTCGGGCAGGTATATGTCGACTCCGATACTCAAGCTCCGACTTGGGTCACCGTCAAGACGGGCCTGTTTGGTGGATCGGAAACCTTCGCACCGCTAGACGACGCGACGTTCGACGACGGAATCGTACGCGTCATGTATGAGAAGTCGAGGGTGAAAGACGCCCTCCGCATTGACGATGATGGCGCCTTGAGCGAAGAAGAAGAATCCTCCCTCTACCGCTACTACGGCAAGGAAAAGCGTCCCGGTGTGGCGGATTCCGGCGTCTACGACCAAGATGCCGACAGCGACTCCGACGCGACCACGGGCTACGACACCTCCGGCCCAACCACCGATACGGCGATGACTCGCTCTGAGGAGCGCCTACTCGTCGGCACGCAGAAGGTCGAAACTGGTCGGGCACGGCTTCGGAAGCACATCGTCACCGAAAACGTAACGACGACCGTCCCGGTCAGCCATGAAGAAGTCACCCTGCAGCGTGAACCCATCACCGACGCGAACCGGGGCGATGCCACCGCAGGACCCGAACTCAGCGAGGAGGAGCACGAAGTCGTCCTCACCGGTGAGCGCGTGGTCACCAGCAAGGAAACCGTTCCCGTGGAACGCGTCGCACTCGGCACAGAAACCATCACCGAGCAGCAGCAAGTCAACGCCGCGGTTTCCCACGAGGAGATCGAACTCGTCGACCCTGACACCGATACCGCACCCACAAAGTAACTCTCCCACTCATGCCGGCCGGCACGCCCTACCACGCTGGCCGGCATGACCCTCCCCGTGGATCGGCCGTAGCCGGCCGCCCCCCTTGTTACTCCTCATTTGTGCTGTACATCTTGGAAAGGTTTCTCCCATGGATTTTCCCGTCGTGCTTCAAAACGGACTCGCAGCAGTGATTGCTTTCGTCCCGCTGGCCCTGCTGTTCCTCCTTATTCTTATCGTCGGCCTCATCGTTGCCAAGGTGCTCTCCAAGGCCTTGGAGAAGCTGCTTGAAAAAGTCGGCTTCGACCGAGTCGTAGAACGCGGCGGGATCAAAAAAGCCCTCGCGAACTCCAAACTCGACCCCTCCGACATCATCGCCAAGATTTTGTACTACACGCTGGTGCTGTTCGTCCTCCAGTTCGCTTTTGGTGTCTTCGGTCCGAACCCGGTCAGTGACCTGCTCGCAGGCATCATCGCGTTCCTGCCAAAGATCATCGTGGCGATCATCATCATCGTCATCGCCGCAGCGGTCGCCGCCGGTGCAAAGGGCTTGATTCAAAACACCCTGGGGGGGCTGTCCTACGGGAAAGCACTGGCCAATATCGCCGCCGTTTTCATCGTGTTCATTGGCATCACAGCAGCATTGAACCAGATCGACGTTGCCACCACCGTCACCACACCGATCCTTATCGCTGTCCTGGCTATCATCGCGGGCGTCATCATCGTGGGAGCCGGCGGAGGACTAATCAAGCCCATGCAGGCGCGGTGGGAGGCCTACCTCAGCAAAGCTGAGGAAGAAGCCCCCAAAATTCAGCAGCAGGCTAAAAACGCGCCCAGCATCGCCGAACAAGCCCAGCACGCCAAGCAGCGCGCAGAAAACGCCACCACCTCTTCCCCTACCGCACGACGAGCCCGATAAGCCCGCCGGTTGGCCCCGCCCACCGGCGGGGCCAACCGCCACCCCACACCCACCAGCATCCACTCCACACCGAGGACGCCGTGTTTCGCTACCTTCGTTACTTCCCCCTTCTCCTGCCCCTCGTGAGGCGGCTACTCCGCAACCGGAAACCCGGACCAAGCACCCCTGGGCCTACGTCCGCCCCCAAACGACGTTAAGAAGGCCCGCCTGGGCATCAGGACATCTCAGTTCACTTACTCACTTAATGCACGGCACCGGCTTTAGCTAAAGAAAGTAGACACATCATGGGCTTTTTCGGATTTCTCCTCCTCGGCCTCCTCGCTGGCGCCATCGCCAAACTTATTCTCCCCGGCAAACAGGCCGGAGGCTGGGTCATCACTCTCCTCCTGGGCGTCGTCGGCGCCCTGCTCGGCGGGTTCCTCGGCAGTGCACTCTTCAACGCCCCCCTCCAAGACTTCTTCTCCATCCAGACGTGGCTTCTGGCCATTGCCGGTTCGATCATCGTCCTCCTGATCTACGGAGCAATCGTCAAACGACGCAAATCATGAACGACCAGATATTCGACCTAGATCCTGGACAGCTGCGAAACACACTGGGAGATCGGACGCCTCTGGAGGTCACCCTCCACGAACAACAACTCCGCGTCTCCACCCGAGTCGTTCCGTTCGAGCGTGTCCGGATCGAACGGTTCATCGTCACCGAGCAACGAACTCTCACCGTCGACATTCGGCGTGAAGAAGTGCGCATCGTTCGAGAACGAATCTCGGAGGCAGAAACCGGGGTCGACGCTCCATCTAACCTGCAGGAGCACCCACGTGAAGACCTGGTTATGATCCTCAGTGAAGAACAAGCGGTCATCACCAAAAGAATTGTGCCGGTCGAACGTGTACGCCTACACACACACGTCGTCACCGAACTGCAGGAAGTCGTTGAAGAACTCGGTCGCGAGCACATCGACGTCGTGCACACCATGGATGTGTAACGTCCGCATCACGGGCAACTTCCAAAGAACAGGCGGAGACAAAATGACCGATTCGAGCCACGACAACACTACGAATAAGCGAACGGCGGCCGTAATATACAACCCGATCAAGGTCGACCTTGACGCGATCAAGACCGCTGTGGCGCGGGAGGAAGAAGCTGCGGGCTGGAATGCCACACGGTTCGTACCCACCTCCGAAAAGGACCCCGGGCAAGGCGCGGCGCGGGCCGCTCTTGATGCGGGAGCAGACATGGTCATCGTCGCCGGCGGCGACGGAACGGTCCGAGCCGTTGCGGAAATCGTGCACGACAGCAACGCAGCCCTCGCCCTAGTTCCCTCCGGAACGGGCAACCTCCTCGCCCGCAACCTCAAACTGGTCCTCGAGGACGTGGACCAGTCAGTCCACACCGCATTCACCGGAGTGGACCGCCCCGTGGACATTGGTCTCATTGACCTGCGACGTGGAAATGGCAAACAGACCACACATGTCTTCCTGGTCATGGCCGGGCTCGGACTAGACGCGAAAATGCTCGTCAACACCGACGAGAAACTGAAGAAGAAAGTCGGGTGGCTGGCGTATGTGAGCGCCATCACGAAGTCTCTACGCGACAAGAGCGAACTCCACGTCAAATACCAACTCGACGATGGTCGCGTGCACACTATCCGCGCTCATACCGTCATCATTGGAAACTGCGGATCCCTCCAAGCCAACGTTCAACTACTGCCGGACGCGGCCGTTGATGATGGTCTCTTTGATATCGCCGTCCTCCGCCCCGAAGGGATCATCAGCTGGCTCCAAATCGGCGTGAAAGTGTTCTGGGAAAATGGTGTTCTCCACCGCAGCAAAGTCGGCCGTTTGCTCGCCACCAAAGACGTAGATGCCCTCACCTACGTCAAAGCAACGAAAATGGCCATGCGCCTGAACAAAGCAGACGAGATCGAATTGGACGGCGACAGCTTCGGCACAGTTCTAGCACTCGAGACACACATCAAACCCGGTGGACTTCGACTGCGAGTACCGCAAAAAGACACTAGCCCCGGCACATAACTCACCAACGAACACACGCCCTGACACACTGGGATTCTGCTTGTCATCCGCTCCTCCCTCAGTTCGCCCCCCTGTCTGCTGTCTGCTGTCCCACATCTTCCCAACCGCGACCCACGTGCTGGCGCATGAACTTACGCCGTCCACGCCGTACCGAAGGTAGAAAATATTGGTGCGTCCCGATATCGCGTTGGTGTCAACGACGGTTGAAAACTAAGCCAAAAACGACGGTGAAAACTGAGCCATCCGATCACGATTGATGTGTATGCCCCGGACACATCGCTGACAGGTTGTATGCGGGACATCCCTGACACTCTTTCTGAATGAGAGTGATGAGTGTGATGAGTGTGAACGAGCGTTGGCTTGAATCCTGTTGACCCCGCAACGCGATGGGATCAGCGTCGCCGCGGCATCTCCCGGCAGTCGTTTTACGACTACCGGCGACGACTCTGGTCCGAAGGAGTCCCTGATCTGCAGCCAAGGTCGACGAGGCCGACATACTCGCCGTCCAGAACGGCGTCGGAGATCGAATCCTTGATCGTGAAGCTGCGTGTCGATAATCCGCGGTGGGGTGCGCGAACCCTACACACGAAACTGGTGCAGGCCGGTCTGGCCCGCCCTCCGGTCGTGTCGACGATCCACCGCGTGTTGCAACGGCACGGTCTAGTCGTGGCTCAGGAACACCGGGCGCCGAAGGAGTGGAAGCGATTCAAGCGTCATGCGCCGAACGATCTGTGGCAGATCGATGGCACGATGGATGCCTTCGCCGACGGGTCGAAAGCGTGGATTGTCGACCTGCTTGATGACCATGCCCGCTACGCGAACGGCGCGACCGCCGTCCGGCGTTTCACGGTGCAGGCAGCGTGGAAGGCGATGGACACCGCGATCAGCGAGCACGGCGTGCCGTGGCAGCTGATCAGTGACAACGGGCTGCAATTCACATCCCGCACGGGACAGAAACCCGTCTTCTTCCAAGAGCGCCTGGCAGCGCTGAACATTCACCAACTCAAGTCTCGGCCCCGGCACCCCCAGACGTGCGGGAAGCTCGAGCGGTATCACCGAACCTGGTCTGTGGCGGTCGACGCACTCGAGCGGGTTTAGTCATCGTGAGACGCTCGCCCGGCCCAGGCGAGCGGGAGGGACTGGATGGGTACGCATCCTCGTTGATCACCCCGCGGGTTACTTGCGTGTGGCGCTCAAAGTGGGTCGCGCGAAGACCGTCTTGAAGGAGACCTTGCTGGTGTACGAGATCGATCCGCATCGGAACAGCCGTGCGGCAATTTGCAGCACGACCGCGCTGAGCAGGAAGAGTTCGATGATGACGATGGCTGCTTCCCAAACGGAGAGGGAGCCGGCTGAACGCCCTACAATTCGACAGCCGGCGCACGGACTGACGTAGACGGGTTAGAACGATCTATGCACCCACGAAGGTGGGGCAGACAGAAATTTACAATACCCGTACTCTCTCAGATGCCAACACGGCCCGCGGTTCCGCACGTACCGTCGGACCGAACCCTCTGCCGAGCTCCCGATTGGGCACCATTATGAACACCACGCGACCCATAATTCTTGCGGCCAGTGCTGCGCTGCACCGGACTGTGCGAGATGCCGGGGTCTGGGCATGAGTGATTCCGGCAACGGCGTGCTCCCTGACGCCGCCCGACCCCCAGCTGATCGATTTCTAACCGCACAAATGTGGTGGATTGCGAGCGAACTCGTTCGGCGGCATCCGCACCTGCTCATCTCCCGAGTTACCGGTACCTCTGGCGCACCCCTGCTGCTCGTGCACGATGAGCAGGACGGCATGCGCATTCAGCTCGAACTCGATAGCGGCGTAACTTTCGTGACCAGTTCAACCATTGGACAGATTACCTGGATGCAAATACTGTCGGCGGGGACATCCCGTGAAATCGTCACGACGATCGAACGGCAGAGCGGACTACAGCGACCGGGCGTACAACCCACCACCACGCCGCGGGCCCTCGTCTACCGTGTCATCGAAAATTTCCTGCTCTCGGTCATCAACGACGGCCACGAATGGGACGTCGTCACAGCCCCAATGCCCTTGACCGCGCTCACGAGCAGCGACCAGCCCGCCTCGGAATACCTCCGAGCGTTTCCCTCAACTCGGACAGCCGTTTCTGACTATCTCGATTCCTTGACGGTAAAACCGGCCGGCGGCGGGACTCGACTGTTCCACCAGCCGTTTTGGGCATTGCTGCGCGATCTCGAACCGATCGCAATCCTCGACATCGCTGGAAACATTCACACCCCGCTGGATTCGTACGAGATGATGCCGATGTTCGTGGCCGCTGGACATCGTCTCTCGCCGACCACATTCCAGGTGCTCGGCTCCTACCAGCCCTGATCAGCGGCCGATCGGGCGTACCCTGCATTGTTCGGCGAGACCTCCGGCGACGCGCAAGAACGGGCAAACATGATTGCGTGTCCCTCATTCTCGACCCGCGCGAGCTTTTTCATAGCCCGGCCTTCGCGTGGTGTTCGGGTGCCGGCCAATGGCTTGACGTCGGGATCCCGTCATTTCAGCAAAGCGACCAGCCAAGTCCCCGGACGAGCGTGCACGCGCCGCCGATGAGGTCAGGTGGCGATTTCTGAGTCGCCCACAGCGTCACGACCGCTACGCTCAGCTACACAACTGCCACCCAGGTCGCGACTCGCTTGACACTGCGGGAATCTAGTGATGCTCCGAGGGAAGCTACGGTGCCGAGAACGTCTCGGTATTGTGTGTCGAAGTCGACCAGTTCGCGGGCCAGCCGTTTCTGGAGCTTCCTCTCCCTCTTGTTCAGATCCACGGGTTCGGATTGCTTGCGCCCCTCTTCTCCCGCCCGTTTCTTGAACCACCGCTGCGCGATGACGTCAGTGAGTTCCGCCCGGATCCATTCCCAGAAATCGCCCGCCGTCCCAGCCAAACCCACGAATCGCGTCATAAAGGCTGCGCACTCCACTGGGGGTGAAGTATTCCGCAATCCACACACCGGAGATCAACACGGACTCTCCAACGGGCACTTCGATGCGATCGAAGTGGAACGCGGCTTTATAACCGCGGCGCCACCGGGTGTGGTGGGTTTGGTACAGGAAGTTTGCCGAATCACAAATCTTTATGCGCAGACGAGCGGGAAGCCACACGGCCAATTTCGAGTACTGGAGTGGGCGCAGCAGCAGGTAGGGAATGTCATACCAGCGAAAGCCTTTGCCGATGTCCCGAATCGTCACGCGTGTCGGGGAGCTTTCGGCTTCGACGTCATTCGGCGGCGGCGAACCTTCCGGGGGTCCCTGCGGTCGTTGGGCTCTGCGGGTTCTCATGTGTATCGGAAGTCTGTCAGGAATAGACGACTCACCCGACGTCTCAGGCGTTGCTGATGCGCGCGCAGCCCCCGCCCGGTAAAAATGCGTGCACGGCTGCGGGGGACAACCGGGCCAGGAAATTACCGTCCCTGAGACGCCATTCAGCGCATCTTCACTTCACAGTTTCCAACTCGCAGCTTCCGACTGGTTTACCTCACGCTCCGAGTTCGGAAATTCTTCGATACAGCGTGGCCCGCGACATGCTCAGATCTCGAGCGACCTGCGTGGCGGACTCACCGGCGTTGACCAGGCGGCGGGCATTGAGGATTTGGCTTTCGGTGAAGCGATGTCGGCGCTCGCCGAGATCTTTACCGGCCGCGCGGCGCTTTTTGACACTGTCCACGATGCGCTCACGCTTGATGGCCAGTTCCATCTCTGCCAAAGCCGCCATGACGGTGAACACTACGCCACCCATCGGTGTGCTCGTGTCCACATCTCCCCCGCCCAAGTTCAACACGCGAAGCGCGGCACCGCGGGTGCGCAGCACTCCCGCGAGGTCCAGCATGTTGGCCGTCGATCGCCCCAAACGATCAAGCGTGGCAACCACGAGGGTGTCGCCAACCTGCAAGGCGTCAAGGGCCGCATCAAATTCTGGTCGCCGTGCGCGTCCTCCGCTGACTCCGTGATCGACATAGACGTCGTCCTTACGGATGCCGGCGGCGATCAGGTCCATGATCTGCCGATCCGCAGCCTGTCTCTTCGTCGAGACCCGTGCGTACCCGATCAGTTTCGCCATTGACGCCTCCAGATGTCTCGCAGCCGTCCTTGCCTACTGAAATCCTACGACTGGGTAAAACACACGTTGCGAGACACGCCGACTCGCCCGCGTCCCTCGGGCGACGATTCGCGCAACCTCGCCACGGAGCGGATGTGCACTGCGGACACCCGGCGGATTACGCCGCGCCGGTCTGTCTCGTCAAAGTGTCTCGCAGCCCACGGGTTGCGAGAAGACGGTGCTGATTGTCCCATTCACACTTGGAGCCAATCAGTGCAAGTACAAATGTCTCTATCCGATTGTTCCTTCAGCTACTCCTGCCAACAGGTCTAGCGGTCTAGCGCGGCTCGGGGCAGCCCTGCTACGGCTTGGATCCTCTGTACGCAGTCGCCGAGTAGGAAATTTTCTGCACGCCTCCAGGCTGTATCACTACTTGCATTTCGGCATCAAATCGCGCAAAGTCACCGACATGGAGACCGACAATGACCTCGTGATCGAGCTCTGCAGTCTTCAATGTCTCGAGACCTCCGCCCTCCAGCTCGATCACCAGTGGACCGACGTCGCTCACCGTTCGTAGGATTCCTTCGATCTCGACGTTGTCTCGATCGAGCTCACGAGAAACTACGACCTCCGATATTCGTTGAGCCTCAGAGGATGACAAAAATATCCGGCGTGTGGCCTGGCCGGGTTCCTCCCACTTGAACTCGAAATCAAATGAATCATCGCGTACGTCCTTTGCGAAGTCTCGCAGGGCAGCTGCGACGCGAGGGCCCCTCTCAATTACCTTGGCGAGAAAGTCTGATGTATCGATATCAGGGCCAAGTGCTTTCCCCGCGGTTAGCAGCTCGAAGACACTCCCGATACATTCATCTATGAATTGGTGCACGGGCTGTTCAATCAGCATGACCTGGCCCGCGTCGGTAAGTTCATCAGCTGGTACGGATCTGGGCTCAACGAAGAGAAGGATAGAGCCCTGTGCAGGTGCCGCGCGAAGGTTGAGCTGAGTAAGTGTTCGAATGTCGATCCCAAATGGCCCTTTTAGGGACTTGAATCCGCGAATCGACGCGCCAGTAGACGAGACCAGGCGTTGCAGCACGACCATGATTTCGCCAATCGCACCGATGGCAGCCACTGACCCCTCGACGCCGTCACCGGTGAGGCTAATCGTGCCTGCGGAGCGCTGTTCTCTCACACCTGCACCGCCGCGCCAAAGTCCTTCGATACTTGATCGGGCCAGGTCGGCAGGGGAGTCCCACATTTCAACTTCCGATGCAGCCATCAGCGCCAAGAGCGCCTGTTCCTTAGACGCTGTAGCCATCGAACTCAACCTCCAGATAGCCTCGCATCGGCACGGCATCTACTCGCACAGGGGCCGCGCCAACAGGGCCTGACCTTACGCGCTGCCAGAAATCGTCCCAATGCCCACGAGACCAGTAGTACTTATTATCCTCGTGGCTAGCCTGAGATGGGTCAAGCACTTGACACCATACGCCTAAGTACGGGTCCACGCGGAGGCCCACGCTCTTCAACCATCCCGTCTTGAAGAATGCGGCGAGTTGTTGAGACTTTTCCGGGCTCTCGCGTGCCGCGACGAGGACATCGGACTCAATCCACACCGTGCAATCGATGTCAGAAGGAATACTTTTCGCGCTCACAAAACTTCCGGAGAACCAGATGGACACCACCGGAACGACTTTACGCAGCGCGTCGGTGGCCAACACGAGTTCAGACCAAATCTCAGTTCGAATCGTCTCACCAAATTCGGGCCGCGTCGCGAAAGATTCTTGCACCTCGCTGAGCGTGGCCAAGTACCGTCCCGGTGGGATATGCCCGGTTAATGCATCAATGCTCGGAATCACGCGCTTCCCCCTGAAGTACAGTTCATCTCCGCGGAGCCTAGCAGGGGACCGATGTCGTCCGAGACTATTCCCCTCGCGTCCATGCCATGACGGTTACTGGGGGATTCAATCACTGAAGGCTGCTCGGATCAGCTCGGTAATGTTCAACGGCTTCGCGACAGGAACGGTCAACTCTCCACTGAACACCCGGTGATGACCTCTTGCTGTTAACTCCCAGGACCCATTGACCTCGGTCATGCCTGGCCGTCGCAGAGCCAGGACCAAGTGTTCACCGTCCGACGACCACGTGCGCCGAGGTCGCAGATCTCCAACGTCTAGGTCGATAGTCACCGATCCGGAGTTCCTGAAGGTCGTGGAGCTTGGAAGGGACGGGAAATATGTTTCCTCTGTCGCGTATCGAAGCGAGCGAATGTCGATGCCAGTGGAAAGCGGAACCGGTCCCCAACGGCGCGGCGGGTCTGGCAGACGATCGGAGATGCCAAACGTCGCAGAATCGCGCCACTGCAGTGCATCGACGTCGCCTTCGAGGTGGATTCTCACAGCGACGTCTTGCAGGAATTGATCACTCTCATTAATGATCTGGAAGACCGTGGGATCGAGCACTCCAGCAGCTTCGGCGTCAACCGCGTCCGTCCATCGTTCTCGGGTCTTAAGTATCCAGGAATCCAGCTCGCGACCGTATTGCTCTCGCGTCCGAACCTCCGGTTTGGATCCAATCATCGAGACCGCCTGTCCGAGGTAGGCGCCCAAGATGCTTGCACCGTGAGCGACAGCAGCGTCGTATGCAGCCCAGTGATGGGCTGTCACGTCGGTGATTCGCCATTCCAACGTTCGCGCGTGGTCGTCGACAATCAAAGTCGCATCGCCCACGGGGCTAACACGGATGTCCACGACCGGCTCGCCAGAGCTCGCCCGGGCGACAAGCAGGTCGAATTCTTGCCCAGTAGCGATGCGGGTCTCTCCATCGCCCCGGAAATAGATCGCGCCGTCGGCGATGCCTTCGCCGTTCTTATAACAAGCAAAGATCGGATCGCCTTCTCTCGGCGGGGCTACGATTACCAATAGAATTTCATTCCCGCCTGTTACTGGAACTCGGAGAATGTCCCACGCCGGTCCACGGACCGACAGATATGGCTGGAGACCGCGGCTGAGCTCCAACATCTCTATGGGCAAGTTGCCTGTCGCTCCATCGGCACCGACGCCGATGACCATGATGGCGTGGCCCTCAAATGCTCGTGCTGAAGTAACGGGGAGCCTGTTCGCTGCTCCAAGAATGAATTTCGCCAGTTTCGCTTGACCAACCTTACTCCTCAGGTCGACGAGACTCTTAAACTCGAGGTAGTGGCGCTCCGCAGTATCCCCGAGCTTGACCGCAGCTTCCACGAGTTGGCGCGCGGACACCTCGCCAGTGGGAACACGACTGATATCAAGGCCGGTCATTCAACGTCCAATCTTTGTTCATCCGCGCGACCGAAGCGAATACCAGCATTCGCATCGTCGCAGGGCACATATTTCCCGCTGGGAAGACCTTGGACTGCCACCGTTGCGCCTCCATGCCTCATCCGCCTTCCTGTTGGCCACTAAGCACGCTCGCCCGCGAACCGTAGCGCCATCGACTCCATTTGCTCCATCACCAGCTTGATCGCGGAGGGCTGCTGGTCGGGCGGATAGCCGTTCACCACGAGCAACCGCTTGATCGACGAGCGCAGCTTGGCACGCACATCGTCGCGCACGGTCCAGTCGGTGCGCACGTCGCGGCGCATCACCTGCACGAGCCCGCGCGCGATGTCGGCCAGTTTGCCCTCGCCTTGCAGATCCACGGCGGACTCGTTCTGCGCCACCGCGTCGTAGAACGCGAGCTCATCACTCGTCAGTGCCGGCTTGAAGTGCGAACCTCGCTGCGACTCGGCGGCGACTTCCCGGGACATCTCCACGAGTGCGGCGATCACCTCGGCCGAGGTCAGCTGCTGATTGGTGTACTTGTTCATCAGTTCGGTGATGCGTTCCGAGAACGCGCGTTGCCGCACCATGTTGTTGCGAGTGGATGCCACGGCCTCCTCGGTCAGCAACTTACGCAACGCTTCAATCGCCAGATGCGGGTTGCGCGCCTGCTGAGTCTTGGACACGAACTCCGGTGTCAGATCGCTCAGCGACGGCCTGGGCATCCCGGCCGCCTCATAGATGTCGAGCACCTCACCCGACGACGTCGCGGACATGATCAGCTCCCCCAGAAGGCGCTGGATCTCATCGGGGATGGGCTCGCCGCGGGATTGCCGGTCGAGGGCATCAGCTTTGGCCATCCACACCCGGATCTCTTCGTAGATCTGCACCTCGGGGCGCAGCACAGCCAGGTTTTGCGACCCCGAACACAACGCCCAGGCCCGCGACAGCTGCCCCGAATACCGGCGATACTTCACCCCGAGAGGCTCTTCACCCTCCACGATCTGGTTGCCGGACGTGCCGGGGGCCCGCAGGTAGTTCACGGCCCCGGTCACCGCGTTCAGGTACGCCTTCTGACCGCCCTTATGCAGCACGGCCTTCCAGTCGTAGCCGGCCAGCAGCCCACGCAGGGTTTCGACGAGCGTCTCGGTAAGCGCGACCACCTCAGCGATGTTGCGGCCGAGCGGCTTGCCGGTCTGGTCATCCGCTGTATATTCGGCGAGCGCCTTGGCCAGGTTCTCGGCGAGCGGCGCGTAGGCCACGAGCAGTCCGTCTTCTTTGCCGCGAAAGGTGCGGTTGACCCGCGCGAGCGTCTGCATGAGCAGCGCTCCCTTCAGCGGGCGGTCGAGATAGAGCGTGTGCAAGGGCGGCGAGTCGAAGCCGGTGAGCATCATGTCTTTCACGATCACGAGCTCGAGCGGGTCGTCGACGTTCTTGAGCCGGGCCTTGATCACATCGTTCTGCGAGGTGCGCCGCACATGGTTCGACACCGGCGGCTGATCCGTCGCATCCCCCGAATACACCACCTTGATGACGCCTTGGTCGAGCGCGTCCGAATGCCATTCGGGCCGCAACGCCACAATCGCCTCGTAGAGCAGCGCGCAGATCTCGCGGGTTCCACCCACGATCATGGCCTTGCCCGGGGCGTCGATGAACTTGATCATGCGGCTGCGCCGGTTCTCCCAGTGCGCCACGATATCCAGAGCGAGCGCGGCGATGCGCTCGGGAGCCCCATAGACCGCGTTGACCACGGCCACGCTCTGCTCGATGCGGGCGCGCTCAGTTTCGTCGAGTCCCTGGGTGGCGTCGTCGGCCGCGTCGTCGAGCATCTCTTCCGTGACATCCGCTGCGAGCGACACCTTGATCAGCCGGGGCTCGAAGTACACCGGCACGGTCGCGCCGTCGTCGACCGCACGGCTGAGGTCGTACACGTCGATGTAGTCGCCGAACACGTCTTGCGTGTTGCGATCGTCGAAGGAGATGGGCGTGCCGGTGAACGCGATCAGCGTCGCGTGCGGCAGGGCATCGCGCAGGTGGCGGGCATACCCGTCGAGGTCGTCGTAGTGGCTGCGATGCGCCTCATCGACGATCACGATGATATTGCGCCGGTCCGACAGAAGCGGATGCTCCATCCCGGCATCCTTCTCCGCCTTGCTGATTCCAAATTTCTGCAGCGTCGTGAAGAAGATACCGCCGGTATTGCGCTCACTCAGCTTCTGCCGCAGGTCGGAACGTCGGAGGATCTGCTCCGGCTTGCCCGGCAGCAGCAGGCTGCGATCGAACGAGGAGAACAGCTGCCCGTCGAGCTCCTTGCGGTCGGTGATCACGACCACGGTCGGGTTTTTCAGCTGGGGGTGCAGCGTGACGAGGTTAGTGTAAAGCTCCATCTCCATGGACTTGCCCGACCCCTGCGTGTGCCAGACCACCCCGGCCTTTCCGTTGCTCGCCACGGCCTGCACGGTGCTCGCGACCGCCTTGTTCACCGCGAAGAACTGGTGAGGCTTGGCGATGCGCTTGGTGAGACCGTCGTCGCCCTCATCGAACGCGGTGAAATAGGTCAGCAGCTGCAGAAACCGCTCCTGGTTGTACAGACCGGCCAGGGCGGTGTCGAGGCCGGTGACCGCGTCGCCGTCGACCGTCGTCGAGTCCGGCGGCACCGGCACACCCTGTTCGTCGACGTTCCACGGTGAAAAGTGGTTGAGCGGAGTGAACGGCGTGCCATACGACGCCGACTGCCCATCGGAGGCGAGGGTAAACACGCAGAACCGAAACGCCAGCGGAAACTCGCGCAGGTACGTCTGAAGCTGGGCGTGCGCGGCGGCAACGGTGGCCCGCTCACTACCCGCCTTCTTCAGCTCGATGATGCTCACCGGCATGCCGTTGCAGTACAGCACGATGTCGAACCGGCGCAGATGGTCGCCCTGGCGCAGCGTCACCTGGTTCACGGCCAGCCAGTCATTCTGCGCCGGGTCAGAACTGATCAAACGGATACTGGGACTCGCCTCAGCCCCGCTGGCATCGAGGTAGCTGAACGGAAAGCCGTGCACGAAGTACTCGTGCATGCGCTGGTTTTCGGTGATCGCGTCCATCGACTTCGGCGCGGTCAGCTCAGCGAGGGCCTGACGCAGATACTCCACCGGTACAGCCGGGTTGAGGTTGCGCAGAGCCTCGAGCAAGCGCGGGCGGATGAGCAGCTCGCTCCACGACTCGCGCTCCCCCGTGCCCGGCGCGATCGTCTCCCCGTGCATCGGAAACCAGCCGAGCGGCTCCCCCAGCTGGTCGAGCGCGAAGTCCTCCCACGCCGCTTCGGACAATCCTTGCGGTGTCGATGTGATCGTCATTGCCTATCCCCTCAATACTTTGACGCTGGAAAAGTTAGTTGCTCCTTGCGGCGAGTATCACAGCACGCCCGCCAGTGACTTCTCGGCGTCTCTGACGCGCAGCTTGCCCGACATGAGCTGCGGGAGGAGGGCATCGCGGATCCCAACAAGCATTTCATTCTCAGTCAGAACTGCATCCTCAGTTCGCGAGAGTTCCGAAAGCCGCTCACCTAACAGATCCTGAAGTTCACGAGTAGGTAAGAGGACGTGAAGATTACCGAGGTCGACCCGTGAAAGTTCCGTTTGCCCAGTACTTCCCTCCCCGAGTTCTTCGATTGTTGGCTGAGCTCTCATGAGGCCGTAACCAGCTGTGACAGGGTTTGTCACGCTGGCATCAAACCGAACAATAGAGATGTGTGAGTCTGTCGTTACTCGTTCGTCCCGGGTCCACCGGGCAACTCGGCCCAAAGTTCCTTGACCGGTCGAATTCACCAGGACATCGTTCAGAACGAGCATCTTGTCCCGAAGTACTTTAGATTCCAAAGTGCGTCGGGATGGTGACAGCAGTACCCTTTGATCCCGCACGCACTTCTGGTTCAAAATTACGGTTGTCCCCTCGGAGGCCTCAGAATATGCAGGCGTTATGCCCCGTGAAACTAGGGTGGTGATGTCTGACAGTAATAATTCAACTGCCCCCTTTTGGAGTGCCTCCTCGAAAATCGCCCTGGAAAATGTTGCTGAAGTCGCTGCAATCCGAGAATTGGTCGCAATCTTGTCCTCGATCGCACCTAGCACCTCCACGATCGCCGTTTGGACATCCACGGGAGGTAGGGAAATTGCAATGTCTTTGATTCGACCCAACGCGAGCTTTGGTTGAGTAGATCCCACAGTCTGCTCTCGAATCGCGTGCTGGCCAGAGTCAGACGCTAAGAAGTATCGGAGAAATGTCGAACTTAAATTTGGGTTAGAGGCGACGAGTCTTGCCGCATTCTCAGTTAGAAACGCCCCATCTAGCGATCGCAGAATTGGTGCGACTACCCCGACTGTGCCAACAATCGAAATGAACACATCGCCCGTAGCGACGCGATATCTGTCAATAAACGGCTGAGTTTCTTCCGGGACGAAGGCAAGATTGGCTTCGACAACATTCCCTTCGTTGATATCAACAATCCGAATGTAAGGAGCACCGTTATCGCTCCCCTGAAGTGCGTGGCCTTTCGGAAGACGTTTCCCGCCCTTGACTTCGATTAGGTCTCCGAGCCGAACAGAGGGCCAACCGCTCACGAGACTCGCCCCAGTTGCTCGCGCACGACCGCCGCAAGGCGCTCGGACTCGTCGAACTGGGCGAAGAGCTCGGCGCTCAGCCGGGCGATCTTTTCGTTGATCGGCTCGGCATCCTCTTCGGCCTCGGCGGCACCGACATAGCGCCCGGGGGTGAGCGCGTAGTCCGCGGCCTTGATCTCGGCGAGCGACGCAGAGTAGGCGAAGCCGGGCTCGTCTGCGTAGACGAGCGAAGCATCCGTGGTCTCGACAGGCTCGAGCAGCGAGTTGGGCTCGACCGACGTGTGCGTGCCGCGCCAGGCGTGGTAAGTGCCGGTGATCTTGGCGACGTCGTCGTCGCTGAGAGCGCGCTCGGCACGGTCGACCATGGTACCGAGGTTACGGGCGTCGATAAAGAGCACCTGGCCCGTGCGGTCGATCGAGCCCTTCTCCCCCGCCGTTTTGTCCTTGGCGAAGAACCAGGTGCAGACCGGGATTCCGGTACTGCGGAACAGCTGCGTGGGCAGGGCGACCATGCAGGTGACGAGATCGGCCTCCACGAGCTGGGCGCGGATCTCTCCCTCACCTCCGCTGTTGGACGACATCGAGCCGTTGGCCATGACAACGCCAGCGCTGCCGACGGGGTTGAGCTTGGAGATGATGTGCTGGATCCAGGCGTAGTTGGCGTTGCCTGCGGGTGGCACGCCGTAGCGCCAGCGAGGATCCTGTTCGTTGCGGGCCCAGTCCTTGATGTTGAACGGCGGGTTGGCGAGGATGTAGTCGGCCTGCATGTCGGGGTGCTGGTCGCGGGCGAAGGTGTCGCCCCAGCGGCTAGCAAGGTTACCGTTGAGCCCGTGGATGGCGAGGTTCATCTTGGCCATGCGCCAGGTGCGCTCGTTGAGCTCCTGGCCAAACACCGAGAGCTCCGAGCCCTCCTTGTGATGGTTTTCGAGAAACTTCTCTGCCTGCACGAACATGCCCCCCGACCCGCAGCACGGGTCGTAGACGCGGCCGCGGGTGGGTTCGAGCATCTCTACCAGTACGCGCACGACGCCGGCCGGGGTGTAGAACTCGCCGCCGCGCTTACCCTCGGCCTTGGCGAACTTCTCCAGAAAGTATTCGTAGACCTCGCCGAGCAAGTCGCGGGCCTTGGTCGACCCCTCGCCGGTGAACCGGGCGGAGTTGAACAGGTCGAGCAGTTCGCCGAGGCGACGCTGGTCGACGCCGTCACGGTTGTAGATGCGCGGCAGCGTGGCGGCAAGGGTGGGGTTGGCGACCATAATGAGGTCCATGGCCTCGTCGATGAGCTGGCCCACCTGCTTAAACGGTTCGCCGACCGCACCTGGGATGCCCTTGGCGTTTTCGGCGATGAACGTCCAGCGCGCGGCGGCCGGCACCCAGAACACCCGGCGGCCGGTGTATTCGTCGACGTCGTCGATGAGCTGGCCGATCTGGTCCTCGTCGAGGCCGTCCGCGGTGAGCTCGGTGCGAATCTGCTCGCGCCGCTCGTCGAAGGAGTCGCTCACGTACTTAAGAAACACCAGGCCGAGGATGACGTCTTTGTACTGCGAGGCGTCCATGGAGCCGCGCAGCTTGTCGGCGGCCTTCCACAGGGTGTCCTTCAGTTCTTTCATGGTCGACGGCAGGGCCGCGGCTTTGGTCTTCGGTGCCACTAGGTGGTTCCTTTCAATGGTGCGTCAGAAGCAAGGGTGATGGTGCCAGCGGTGACACCGGCCATGAGCAAATCGGTGAGCTCATCGAGCTGCCCCAGCCGATCGCGCGCCTGCTTCTGTTCCCACCGTAGCGAGGTGACAGCTTCCGCGAGCGCTTGCCGCTGGTTCGGGGCCACATGGCGTGCTTTCCAGGCCCGCCAGCGGCGATGCCCCGGAGGCAGCGCGGCGATGTCGGCGGCGAGTACCTCGGCGAGGAGTCCGTTGGGGTCGGCTCGGTCGATGCGCAGAATGCGGGCCGGAAACAGCACCACGGAGGTGCCCTCGGTATCGACGAGAGCTGCGGGCTTCGGTGAGGTGCAGAACACAACGTCGCCCGGCTCGGTCACCCGCCCCGACACATAGTCAACGGCGAACCGGAGGCGGTCGATGCTGCGGTGGCCGAGCTCCGTGGGGTTCGCGATCTCGGCCGGGCCAATCAAACGGATGCCGGCGGCATCCGCTTCACCCTCGATTACGTCTGCTGCGGCGATGCGATTGCCGGCAACGTAGTGCAGGTGCCCGTCAGCGAGCAGCTCGTGCACGGTCACCGTGGCGGCTGCGTCGCTCCGCGGCGCGGGCTGCACCGCCAGGTCCACGTGGAGAACGGCGGTGAGCCGGTCGATGTCGACGGCGAGCGACGCCGCCGACTGCTCGAGTGGGACGGCCACGGTGTTCACCCCGGCGACCAGGGGCCGGCGGCTGGCGAGCAGCGTGCGGGTGAGTGCGAGTCGGGCGAAGCGAAATGAGTGCGCGCGCACGGTGCCGCGGTCGCCGAGGGAGGCGACGAGGTCGCTCACGAGGTCGTCGATCACCGCGGTGTCCAGCGGCGTGGCCACGAGGTCGGCCACCATGGCGTAGCGGTCGGCGAGGGCATGCTGGGTGTGGGCGGCGCCGATCACCCACAAGGCCTGCAGCTGCTGGGGTTTGCTGGTGAGCGTGCCGCCGGGAAGGCGCACGATGGCGCGCACCTGGCCGGAGCGCAACAGCGACGAGCGCAGCTGATCGGCTTCGGGGCTCAGCCCGATGTCGGTGAGCACGGCGGCCGGCGCCAGCACCACGGCGAGTTGCTGGTCGGTGAGCTGCAACACGATGTGGTCGATGGCTGACAGCATCTCGACCGGGGTCATGCTCGGGTGCGCTGCGGACGGGTACTGCGCGACGTGCACGGCAGCGCCATCCACGCTGAACTCTCCGGAAGCCTGTACTGCCAGCCCGGTGCGCACGATGCCGTGCACCATCAGGCGGCGCCGTTGCAGCCGGGCGACCGGGTCGTCGTCGTTCGCGGTCAGCACCGGAAGATCGCTGGGGTGCGCTTCGTGGAGTGCCACGAGCAGGTCGCCGGCGCTTCCCGTGGGGTCGACGATGACCGAGTCGGCGGGCTGGGTGAAACGCAGCGCAGTCACGGTGTGGGTGAGCAGGTCGATGGCCGCGCGGCTGAGGGTGACGTCACCCGCGTCGGCGAGCTTGCGCTTGGTACGGTCGGTGAGCATCCTTTCGAAGGCGGGCGCTGGGCCATAGGCGGCCTCAACGAGTACGTCGACGTACCCGGCCAGGGCCACCAGACGGATGCCGAGGGCCTCGACCTCGCGAAAGAGCAGGTCGTCGTCGGGGTCGTTTTCGTCGGCAGCGTCGAGCAACTCGGCCGCGGTGTATCCGCCGAGTGCGTGGTCACGCGCCGCGCGGAGGGCGAGCAGCGCCGTGACGCCGCGGAGGGCAATGTCGTCGAAGTCGTGGCGGGCGGCGACGGCGTAGGCGGCGGCATCCGCTGTGGCGTCGCGGTTGTTGCCGCGGCCGGTGCGTTCGAGCCAACCACCGACCTGGTCGGCGTCGAACACGTCGACATCGCGCCGGCGGCTGACCGGGGGCGGGAACGGGGTGTCGGTGCCGGCCGAGCGGCTGCGCCAGACCGAGACGACCGGGCGCTGCACGTGGGCGAGCGCGGCGATGTCGGACATGGTCATCAGCAGGCTGGTGTCGGTGATCGTCATGCGGCGTTCCTCTCGTGGTGATCTCAGCCTAGGGTCGCCCAACTTTGTTGTACAAAATTGATACGTGATAACCCCTGTTATCACTCACTATGTCGCTTGGTTTGTAGCAAACCAATAGTTTGATGTCGTGCCCACCGCAGTCGGTCGGTACGGCGGGTGAGAACGGTCGTTGCCATTGGGGGGAATGATCGCCCTCACCCGCTCACTGCAGACCAGCTAGAGGAGCCACATCATGGAAGTAGCACGCACCGAGAACCCGTCCGAAGAACTCCCACCACCGCCGCTGCCACAGGGCACCCCGTTCAACCGGCGCGACCTCACGATCGGTCTCTTCAGCCTGGGCATCGGTCTCATCGTCGGTGTCGGCGGCACACTCACCGCAACGTCGCTCGGTGGCGGGACCGGTTCCTTCTTTCCGTCCCCCGCCATCGTCGCAGCCACCGAGTCGTGCGACGTTGTCGACAACGTGTGGATCACCGTAGGCGACGAGGGCCAAAGCCTCGCGATGCAGAGCGAAGGCGAAGAGTCGCCCGGCGCTGACTATGTCGACGTGCTCTGCGTTCTCGACCAGCTCGAGGTACCGGACAGCGTCAACACGCGCATCGGCAGCACCCGCGCACTCGACGGGCGACAGACCGCGACTTGGGACGATTTCGACGCCTCCTGGGGCTACCACCCCGATAGCGGTCTCGACATCGTCGTCGAACTCTCCCAGCAGTAGCCCTGTCGTTCAACTTCACGCACTCATAACAACAAACAGAGGATCACACCATGCCCACGACCAACCACAACGCACCCCCGGTCGGAGTGCCGACAACGCAGCAGGAGCAGTTCCTTCAGCCAGCACCGCCAGCGATACCGGCCACAGACGCGCGAATGATCGGCCCCGCCGTCTCGCCGAAATCCTTTGTGGCCACCTGGCTGTTCGCCTGGCTCCTCGGCATCTTCGGCGTTGACCGCTTCTACCTCGGCAAGGTCGGCTCCGGCATCGCCAAACTGCTGACCTTCGGCGGCCTGGGAATCTGGTGGCTCGTCGACCTCATCCTCGTCCTCACCCAGGGCCGCGACAAGCAGGGGCTACGGCTTGCTGGGTACGACCAGTACAAGAAAGTCGCCTGGATCGTGACGGGCGCGGTAACCGCGCTATCGATGATCATCTCCGGGGTCAACGCGAACAACGCACCGAGCGATACCCCGGCAGCCGTGGCCCCAGTCGCCGATTCGGCCGCCGAACCAGCCGCGGAGGGACCCGCTGCAGAAGAGCCGGTCGTTGAAGCGGCGCCCGTCGACACCGTGCAGACCTGGGCCGACGACGCTTTCGGCACCTTCGAAGTCGTCACCCAGACCGGCGCCGGCGACAACCTCATCACGCTGCCGGCCGGCGCCACAGCCGGTATCGTCACCGCAACCCACGACGGCACGAGAAACTTCGCCATCTCCGTGCTCGACGCGAGCAACACATCCACTGGACAACTGCTCGTGAACACAATCGGCGCCTACAGCGGCACAACCCAGCACGGCTTCAACTCCTTCGGTGAAGACACGACCCTGCAAATCACGGCCGACGGAAACTGGAGCCTGATCATCGCACCCATCTCTGCGGCACCCGTGCTCGTCGCATCCGGCGCCGGCGACGGCGTCTATCTTTTCGACGGCTCTGCCGGCAAGCTCACGGCCACCCACGATGGCTCACGCAACTTCTCGATCATCGAGGAGACCGACGAGGCCTTCAGCACGGGGCTGCTCGTGAACGAAATCGGCGCGTACTCGGGAACCGTTCCGCTGAGCTCGGGCCCGTCTGCCATTGTCGTCAGCGCCGACGGCAGCTGGACGCTACTCGCCGAATAACACCCGGCCGGCCAAGGCGGGCCGGCCCTCCGCCAGAGGTGTCCCACCGTTGAGTTACGGTCGCAAATCGAGACGCCGACAGACCGCTTGAAATCAGCGCCAAAACGGGCGCTGTGCGGCTCCACCTCGTTTGGTCCCGTCGCTCGTGCAGACTCTCAGGTCACGTGGGAATTGTCGACCGGTGTTTTTGCGCGGGGTTCTGGTCGAAATAACGGAATCTGTCCGGCAGCGGCCCGGGCTGTCCTTGCACCAATAGCTTCCGCGAACTGGTCTCCAAAGCTGGTGCGTTTGAGTACTCCTTTGGCCAAGATTGGCAAGGCGTTGTCCCCCTTATAGAGCTGATACTCCGGGCGGCTCTCAACCCAATCGTAGGCATGGGGCGAGGAGAGAAAAGACATGAATGTCAGCTCGAACAGGCCAAGTCGTACCCAGTTGTCAATCCAGACGGCGTACTCAGGACTTACCGCTGGCTCGCCGGAAGGTCGTTTGAGATCGATGATGTTTCGCTCGAGCACGTTCCAGGCAGATTCGGAAGTGCGAATCTCAACAATTGCAAGCATCTCAGAACCGCGAAGAAGGGACCTGAGAGTGTTCGCTTCGCGTCCGTCAAGTTGCTTTACTATTTCGACGAAGGCGGGGTGCGCCCGTTCGCTTATCCGCCCGTCCATTGCCGTAGCGATCAAATTCAAATACATGTCCTTCAAGCTCTGCTCTTCATGAGTGAAAGCTAGGCCCTGGATTGCTGGACCAGCCACAGAGGGCTTAGGGGAAATGAGGCTTTCTGGCGGGATTGTGCCAGTTAGATCGGCCAGTTCCTTTTCGAACTTGTTCTTCATGTAATCCGCAAAATGCAGAATGGCGAAATTAGCAGCAGCCAGCGGCAGGAGTACGGTGTGCACCGTCTGGGCAACGATTTTCAATGATTTTGCTGCGTATTGACCCGCCTCCTGCGCGTCAGGATTTTCTTTCGCGATCTGCATGATGTCAGTCGTCAGATTGACTATCGCCTTTGCGTTCTTTAGCGGCTGATCTTGGGTCATGAAACATGAGTCTATTGGTGACATCCGATGACCCTAAACAGCCTCGCCTATGGACGGAACGCCAGGATCTCTGCGAGCTGGGCATTATCGTCGGTGGGGTCGCTGAGGAGCAGTGGAATGAATCGGATTAGGGCGGCGAAGCCGCTGGCTTGGTCCGGGTACACGCCGAGCGACACCAGGTGAGTGCTCCCGTTCGAAGTGGTCAGCTCCACGCAGGGATAGTGCTCTTCCGGCGCGATTCCCTCGCGCACGGCGTCCGCGAAGGTGTTGCTGTCGAGTTGTTCTTCGATCGAGACGACCTGGTCGAGGTTGATCCAGACGTCGTCGGCGCCGATGATGGGACGGGTGCGGTCGTGTCCGTAGGTGGTGACGGCAAGTTTGAGAAAACGCATGAGGGTCCTTCCGCGATGGGTAGGCCTTGACGTTAAGGCGCGGAATCCGACGGCCGCCGCCGATCATGCCGGTCTGTGGATAACGTCGCGCGGTGGGGGTGTGTGAGGGGGATGTTCCCCCTCACCGGGTGAGGCCACCACCGCGCGGCGGAAGATGTCAACCTTTATGAGTCAGTTTCTTTAGCCGGTCATTGAGTTCGTTCCTTCCTTTTCGGGTTCGTTGATCCACGTCGTCGAAGGGAATGTTGGCGGCTGCGGGTGATGCCGGACGAAACGTTCCGGGTGGGCGGCATATGCCGTCGTGAGAACGCGGGCACGAGCGTACTGGATGGCGGGTGCGCGGCCGTGGTGAACGTTGAACGGGGTGTGCATTCCAATGCCCGAATGGCGATGTTCAGCGTTGTACCAGTCGTAGAATTCGGTGCAGAATGAGCGTGCCTCGGCGAGGCTGTAGAACCGGTCTGGGAACTCGGGCCGATACTTCAAAATCTTGAAATGCGACTCCGAAAATGGATTGTCATTACTCGTATGCGGGCGGGAGTGCGACTTGGTCACGCCCAGGTCGGCAAGCAGAAACGCGACGGGTTTCGACGCCATCGAGGAGCCGTTATCGGAGTAGATCGTCAGCTGATCACGGCGGATGTTCTGCTTCTCGATCGTGTCGAGCAGGAGCCGCTCAGCCAGCTCGGCGGACTCCCGGGTCGCGACCATCCACCCGACGACGTACCGCGAGTAAATGTCGATAATCGTATACAAGTGGAAGTACGACCATGTGGCCGGACCCTTGAGCTTCGAGATGTCCCACGACCAGGTCATGTTGGGTCCCGTCGCGATGAGTTCGGGCTTGATGCGTGCCGGGTGCTCGGCCTGAGCACGACGCTCCCCGGTCTCGCCGTGGGCGCGGAGCAGACGGTACATCGTCGCCACCGAGCAGAGGTAGGTGCCCTCGTCGAGGAGGATCGCCTGGATCTCCGCCGGCGCCTTATCCACGAACCGCTTGGACCGCAGCACCTCCAGAACAGCGGCGCACTCCAACTCGGTCAGCGCGCGCGGCTGCTTCGCCGGCTGGGGCCGGGGCCGCGGCGAAGACGGCGGCCGTGGTGACCGCGGGTGGTGCCGGTAGTGAGTGGCCCGTGATCTTCCCACAGCCCGGCACGCGTCCCGCGTGCCGACGAGAGGGACGAGGTAGGTGATGGTGGCGTCGATTATTTCTCGGTGTTCTTCTCGCTGCTGTTGGTCGAGAGTTGATCCAACAGAGCCGAGAGTTTTCCCTGGATAGCGATCACCTGCCTCGCCGTATCCAACTCGCCCGACAGCCGCAGATTCTCCTTCCGCAGGCGAGCGGCGTCCTTTTCTGCCGCGCTGGCTGGTGGTGCGCCCGCTGGCCGAGCCAAGGCCTCCAGCACTCCTTTATCGCGCTGATCACGCCACTTACCAACGAGCGAGGTGTACAGCTTTTCTCGGCGGAGCAAAGCGCCGCGGCCCTGCCGATCGAGGCTGTCGTACTCGGTCAGAATGTCGCGTTTGTACTTGGCGGTGTAGGTCCGCCGCCGAGCACGCTCGGGAACCTGAGGATCGGGAACATCTTCCATCCCTACAGCCTGCCCGATCGAGCTGAGCCCTGTCATTACTGCGTTCGTCAAGGGGAACTCCTTCCCCGCCCTCTACGACACTATTCGGGACGATCCCGGTGCCTTATACAAGGTTGACAGAGAGGGCGGCGGTCTCACCCGCGGTTAGTGGTTGGTGTTGTCTAGGGCGGCGAGTGCGATTTCCAGTGCGCGGTCGTAGCTGATTCCTGCGGGTCGGATTGTACCGGGCACGAATCGCTGGGACTTGGGCAGTCGTAGCGTCCCTGAGTATCCGTCGGGCGCATCTTGCAGGGGCCCGTAGCCGGGGTGCAGGAGCAACCACTGGCTGAAGGGCTGATCGGCGTCGTTGAGGACGGCGACCCGAAACTTAGCGGTCGGGTTCAGGCACCGGGCCCAGAAGCGGTCGGCTTGTCCTCGATCCGTGAGACGTTCACCCACTGGGCGGAGTGTCACCCCTTGGGACGGCAGGCGCTTCATGGTCGCGGCGTGCACGTAGGGACGGAGGCAGGAATCGTCGCGAGCGGGAATGTCGTTGAGGGCTGCTTGGGCGGCGCGTTCAGCTCGTCGTGCGGCGCGGTGCGCGACGGTGTCGTCTGGGTGAATTCGGGACCATTCGCTGGCCTCGATGACGCAGCAGATGAGGTTCCAGGCACAGCTGTAGAACCGGATCAGGGCATCTCGGTCTCGCTGAGTTCTAGGGCTGCCGGTGTTCGCGTATCGGGCAAAGAATGCGCTGGCCGCTTTGCGGTCGGCTGCTATGTCATCGCCGGTGCGTTCGGGACGGGTGGTGATGGGGAACTGGGGCATGATTCTCTCCGCTCAACTGATTTTTTTCCCTGGCTGGCAAGAGAATCGATAGAGAGCGGGAGTGCCGAAGTGCCCGGCTGGTCGGGGGAAATAAGGGAGCCTGCGACCGCGCCCGAGCAGGTGGGCACGTAGGCACGGGAGCGAACTACGATGACCGGCCAGACAGACAAAAAAACAAAAAAGACATCCGCGCAGCGGTCCGAGGACCCGGAGGGTCTCCGCCGGTCCCCAAGGGGTTGCGTCTGGTGATAGGCGTCGTCTCCGGGGTGGGACCACCGCTTCGTGGCGTTGAGCACGCCGAGGTTTACGAGCTCCCGCGCCGAGCGGTGATCACCACGCTGGTCGCTCCCCGCCGCGCGCCCTTGGTCGCTTCTTTGCAAGATGCGTGGCCCTGCTGCCGCGGGCCTCGTCGATCGGCCCGCGGGTTAGTGGCCGATTTTGGCGATGAGGTCGGGGCGGAAGCCGGCCCAGTGATTGTGGTCGTCTACGACGACAATGGGCGCGCTGCTGTAGCCAAGTTCGTCTTGCACGTAGGTGAGGGCGGCGGGTGTCTCGGTGAGGTCGACGACTGTGTAGCTGACGCCCTGCTTGTCGAGGGCGAGTTTGGTCATCCGGCAGGGCTGGCAGTTCGGTTTCGTGTAGACGATGACGCCGACTGTTTCGTTCATCGCGGGGCTCCTTTCACTCACGCCTTGGGGGTGGTGCTGTTCGGTAGCGGAGGTTCGCTGTGCCCGGGAGGAAGCGACCATAAGTGCGGGACCGAGTGGTGGGGCCAGTGGGTGAGGAAATAAGTGACCGGAGGGAACGCCGAGCGCAGTTGTCCCACCGGTCGGCACACCGTGCGCACGTTGGTCAGCGCCAGCCCGGGCCAGCATGCTCCTCGAACGAACAGATACCTCCCCTGACGTGAGTGGGGCTGCGCGGTTAGCCAACGGTCATCGGATCAGCGGTGAACGCGACGTCCAGGTGCAGGTGATTGCACGTGTCGTCGAACTGGGTAAAGTGCACCACCGCCAGGCCGATGCCGGCCTCTCGCCGGCAGTCTGCCTGCCCGATCCGAGCACCGGCGGGCATGACCGGGTCGAGCAAGCCGATCAGGCGCAGGGACTGGCCGTCGGCGCCGGTGAGGCTGCGGCCGCCGAGGGAGTAGAAGTCGACGGCGCCTCCGCCGCCGTTGATCCAGTGCGAGGACCTTGTGCCGGCGCCCAGGAGTTGCCCGGTGCATTTGCGGTTGATGTCGCTGACACCGACCTGGTGAAACTGGTTGACGGCCAGAACCATCACCTGCAGGATGCGGGTGTCGATCCCGCAGTCCGGGACGGTCTGCCCGCTGGCGATCCACCGGATCTCCTTCACATGGTCGGGCACGAGTCCGCGCAACTGACCGTTATCGGCAGCGGCAACGAGCTGCTGGGCCAGCCCCACCGCATCCCCACCACCGACACCACAGGCGCCGGCGCTGCTGGCGGTCAGTGCGGTGACGACGTTGGTCGCCGGCGTGAAGAATGGTGCGTAGTGTTCCGGGTCGGCGTTGATCTGCACAGCGGATGCTGCCGCCGACGGCTTCATCGTCTCCCAACCGGTCAGCGCGGTCAGGCGTTGGAAGAACAGCCGGGCTGAGGTGGCGGGGTCCATACGCTCCGCGAGGGATCCCCAAGTAGCGCGTTGCTGGAAGAGGCCACGGCTGTCCGGGCCGATGCTGTCGCCGTGGTCGAGGTTGATCAGGCTGGACTCCCCCATCGCAGTCATCACCCCGACCGTTTGCGCCTGGGCGGTGAGGCCGAGCTGGACGCCGGCGTTGATGATGTCAGCGGCATTGGCGAGCTGGTCGCCGCTATACCCGGCCACCGGGTCGTGCCCGGCGGCATCCGCTCGGCTGACCGCCATTAGGCCGCAGGTGGTGCCGGTGCCGGAGGAGAGGGCGACGGTGCCGCCGACGGTCAGGAGCAGGCCGGTGAGGCTGGCGGCGAGCAGTTTGACCAGGCCCATGATGTTAGAAGATGGTGCCGACGGATAGGCCCTCGTCGGTGTTGGTCAGCTGCCGCTCCCACTCGGAGCGGATGTGCTCCACGTGCGCTTCCGGGTGCGACCCGAACTTGAAGATGTAATGCCCATCGGCCAGCGTCTCGATCGTGCGGGCCGTCTCCGGCGCGAACCCAAAGGTTTGCTGGCACCAGAGGGCGTCCTCGGGGCGGGACTGCCGGTAGACGATGACGGTTTGGGCTTCTTGGATGATGGCCATGCCGGGTGAGTCTTTGGGAATGTCGGTGCCTTTGTGCATGACGAACACGTTCGAGATGCCCAGGCCCCGGGAGAGCTTTTGGTTGGCTTTGATCAGCTGCGCCGACGGCCCACCGATCATGTGCCAACCTTCCTCGTAGACGACCGTGGTGGCGGAGGTGCGTTCGCTGCGCAGCCGGCCGAGCATCCACATGTTCCCGATCGCCATCACCACCGGCACCGCCGGACCATCGTCGGGCAGCTGCGAGATATCAAACGAGGTCAGCTTGCCGCTGAGGTCCACCGTGGAGGAGGTTTCGCCGTCGAGGAGGCCGGCGTATTCGTCGAGCAGCCCGTTAAGCGTCCACTTCACGGAGAGGCCGGCTTTGTGGAGGTCGTCGCGGGCTGTGGCCGACAAGGTGCGGTAGTCGTCATCGTCGACGACGAGGCCGAGGTTTGGCAGTACGTCGGCGAGCACCGGAGCTCGCCCGTGTGCTTGGCCGACGGTGCGGCGGAGGGCCGCGCGGAGGGCTTCTTCTTCCCATTCGCTGAGGGGCTGATCGCCGCGGGCGATGCGGGTGACGATGTTCAGCAGCCGTGTCTGGCCTTTGACGCCGGTGCCGCGGGCAATCATTGGGTCAAGCAGGTTCAGGGTGGTGCCGGTGCCGTCGGTGGTGAACCGGATCGGTTCAAACCCGTAATGCCGCACCACGTTGGAGTACTCGCCCTCCCCGTTCTGATCCTTCTTGTCAAACACCACCCCACGCCGGCCCTGCAGCAGCAGCGGCCGCACGACGTAATTGCATTTGGTGTGGGAACTTTTACCGGCGCCGACGTCGCCCATCACGATCACGTTCGGACTCGACACCTCGCGGGGCTCCGAGTTATACGCGGTCACGGGATCGTGGGAGATCGTCGTGCGCGACAGCACGTCCCGCCCGTTCACGACACCGCGGGTACCGGTCGGCGGGCCGATCAGCGCAGTGTTGAGAATCTCAGCCTGCCGCGTCGTCGTGGGCGCACCGGCCAGCGCAGGCGCATAAAAACCGCGACGAGCGGCCGCAGCCTGGGTGCGCAGCGGCGTGCCCGGCAGCGCCCAGGGCACAATCTCCACCGCGCCCCGGCTACCGGCCGCGTCGGTCCCGCCAGCCTCTGCGGCTGGCACCTCGAGCGGTGGGGCGAAGCGGCGCAGCACCGGCAGCGCCCACAATCTCGACCGGGATGAGTTGGTGTCGTTGGGTGTGGTCATGTGAGGGCCTCCTTGTCGGATTTGCCGGCCAGGCGGCTGTAAACGCGGGCGGAGAACGACGGCGCGGACGCGACCAAGCCGCGGCCAATCGGCCACGTCGCGCCCGACGCGGCGGCCTGATACGAGTCGAGCCAGTCCAGGCTCTCAATGCCGAGACCTGTGGAGCAGGTCTCCTCGAGCTGCCTGGACGCCCGTGCCAAATCGTCGCGGGAGCGGACGGATATGGTCACGAACCCGATCCAGACGGCGCCGTGGTGCTGCGACCCGGACACGAGGTCCTGCCGCCGCCGGCGGGCGGCCGTCATGTGAACGTCGGTATCGTCCGTGTCGAGCTGCCCGGCCTCCCTCCGGGAAAGGGCTTCGGCGGTATCGCGGACCAAGTCTTGCCGGGCGGCAACTTTCGCCTCCGACGCCGGCACCAGGTGCAGGTGAAAACTGACCGAGCGGATGAACTGGATGTCCTTCCCAATCAGCAGATCCAACACCCACAACTGCGTGCGTGCCGCCGTCGCGAGGGCTTCGGCGCGGATCGCGGCCGTGCGATGCCACCACCGCACCGGCAACCCGGTCAGGGGGTCGATGCTGTCGACGATGTGCGCGGAGAACTCTTCCTCGGCGGGTTCGCCGACCCGGTTCGGGTGCACGTCAGCGACGAAGTCGATCGGCCGCGACGGGTTCTGCTGATGCCGCACCACCGCCGCCACCTGCCGCGCCGTCAGCACCTCCACCCGGCCAATCTTCGACTCCGCAAGGCCACGCTGAGTGGACGCGATCTCCTGCCGCATCAACGCCCGCCACCCGTCACGCCCGTCGCCATATTTGCGAGCGGCATCGACGAAGGCGGGGGTGAGGGGCCAGTTGACGGTAACGAAGTGGCGTTGCACCATCGCATCGTTCCCGGTCAGCCGCAGCACTTCCTCGTAGGAGGCGACGGCGTCGACCGGCGCGGCCGGGTCGAGGTTGTTCAGCACCCAGAATTCCTGCAACGCCGTATCGGCGGGCAGTACCCGGGTGGTGATCTGCACGTCTTGCACGAGGACGGAGGGCACGGCGCGGGCGGCGAGGAACGCGCCCCAGCCGTGAGCGGCGCGCGCCATGACGCTGGCCGATTCAATCCCGCGCAGCTGCCCGCTAACGGTGAACGTCACCGACAGGTAACTCTGCTCACCCACGGGGGCATGCCAGGCAATGCCGGGCTCACCGCGGCCGTATTGCAGCCAGCCGAGCCCGTCCGACCCGTCCGGGTTTGCCCGCATCGCCACCACCGCCCGGCCCGCCTCCGCAGCCGCCTCCCGGGCCGCGGCGCCCTTCGCGGCGCGAGCGTCGGTGAGGGTTTGCTGGAGTTGGTCCCACGCCCCGACCTCGTAGGGCACGAACCGGGTCGTGCCATCGTGGCTGCGCTTCTTCCACCGGTCGCGCTTGCGGCGGCGGTCGACAATGGACCCGCGGTGCGTCTTGGCGGTGACCAGGAACGTCACTGCGCAACTGACCGCCGCCGCAGCGAGGGCGGGCCAACCAATCAGCGGGGTGAACACCATCCCGAACACGAGCGAGCAGGCCAGGAAGATGATCCGGGCGCGTGAATGCGTGCCGCCGAAGAAGGAGCGGTGTCCGCTCTCCCCACCCAGATAGCGGATGACCGTGCGGTTCCGCAGGTCCGTCATCATGGGCGATCTCCTCCCAAAGTCGGCGTGTCATCCATCGACTCCGTCACCTGCTCCCCCGCCGTCTGCGCCAAATCCACGCCCTTCCCGACAACCTCAACACCCTTGTGCGCGGCGGCGATCCCCGCCGCCGCGATCAGCGTCGGGACGCCGACAACCGCGCCCGCGCCGGTCGCCGACTCCGCCGTCCCCGCCGCGGCAAGCCCGGTCTCAGCCACCGCCGCGCCTCCACCAGCGGCCGCACCAGCCCCGGCAGCTCCCGCCGTGGCAGTCGCTGCCCGGCCGGCACCGATCGTCGCCCCGTCACCGGCCGCGCCAGTTCCGGCTGCGGCAGCAGCAGCGCGGTTGCCGATGACCTCCGACAGGCTCCCCGGAGCCGTCGAGGACTCCGAAACGCGCTCGGTCGTCGAGTCCGTGGACTCTTTGGTGGTTGTTGAACTGGACCGATCCTGGCTGGAGGGTTGGCCGTAGCGTTCGGTGGCCTCGGTCATGTTCTGCGCGCCAATGTGCTTGCCCACGTCGACGGACGGACCGGTCGTGCCACCGAAGGCCATCGGAATGATCGGCGCGAACTTCATCAGCAACAAAGGCGAGAGCGCGGCCATCAGCAGACCGATGATGGCCACCATCAGTGACACCATCGATTGCAGACCGAAGTTGTTACCAAACGCGCTGAGCTGGTTCGCCGTCATCGAAAACGCCAAACCCAGCAGCAGGAACAGCAGCGGGTGTGCGGCGAGAATCCCAATCCACAGCGCGGCGATCTTCAAGCCAAAGGATCGCTTGTTCTTGTCGATGATCCACACCAGCCCGAGCGGCAGCAGCACCCCGGTGAAGTACAGCGTCACCAGCTGCACCAACAGCATCAGCAGCACCAGGAAAAGGGCGAAGATCATGCAGACCATCAAGATAACGCCCATGACGATTCCGCCGGTGATTCCGACCGGGTCGGCCTGCTCAATCATGGAGCTGAACTGCCCCGTGACGGTTGTCGCCGTGCCGGTTAGGCCGGCTGCGACGAAAACGTCCGTCAGGGAGTGGAAGAAGTTGATCAGCATGATCCCGAACATCGGACCGAACATGGCCCCGAGCAGAAACGTTCCAAAGTACAGTCCGACGGACTCGACCAGGTCGCGGCCCGCCTGGGCGCCGCGCGCCGTGCGCACGGCCTGCGGGATTATTAGCAGCACGGCCACGAAGATCGCCGTGGCGAAGCTGATCTTGTAGGCGTTAATGAACCAATCCGACGTCAAATCCGGCAACGTCGCACTGGTCAGCGCCGGCATGATGTCGCGGCTCATGCCCGTCGCCGTGTCGCGGAGCATCTTGAAGGAGTTGCCCCACGGGTCCGACCAGTACGACACCACGCCAGTCGCACCATTCATAATGTCCCCGATCCCGCCAATCGGGTCCCAGCCGTCGTCGGTCGCGAGCCTGAGTGTGCTCGAAAGCATCAGCATCCCTCCGCAAATGGCCGACCCACCGAATACAAGTCTTCGGTCGTGCGCGTCCCGTTCGCATCGGCGATCTTCCATTGCCCGTCTTCCCAGACGGCCACAACCGTAATTGAGGATTTCAGGGTGGCACTCAGAGCTCCGTTGACTACGAATGCGGTGCCAATGGTGACTTCAACCCGGTCGTTGCTCGCCGATTCAATGACCCAAACGCCGGGGACGGTACTCATGTAGTACCCCTCTCCAAGCGGGACGATGCCACCCGATAAGTCGGGTTCAGCGGCGAGGTAGCTCACCAAGTCATTGGTGAACGATTCGCGTGCCATTGCACTATCACCAACGGCGGCAGCATCATCGGCAGCCGGATAGGGGAAGCGTTGGATCCACCGCACGAAAGATGCTGCGAAGTCGACGGCACCGTTGGTCGTGTGCGGTGCAGCTTGTTGTGCAGCCAAAATCATTGCTGCGTCTCGTGTTTCGCCGCCCAAGCATCCGTTCGGCTCCGCATCGACCGGTGTTGTGCTTGGCGACGGGAGACTGCTCGCGGTCGGGGTTGTCGGATCAGCCGTGGGTATGGCGGTGCCGGCCTGAATACCGAAGTAGACGGCACCGGCGATGATGAGGGCGCCGATGAGGATGGCGGCGCCGACGATCCAGGGCCAGGTGCGGCGGGTGGGTGGTGCGGTCGCATGCACGAGAGCTCCTATCCGAAGACGGCAAGGATGGCGCCGACGATCACGGCGAGGGCGGCCAGCACGCCGAGGGAGATACCAGCCCACATGGCCTGATTGCGGGCCGTTTTGTACTCGTTCGGGTTGCCGCCGCTAGAGGCGCTGGCCATCTTGATGATGCCGATGATCAGGAACACGATCGCCAAGATGATGCCGATCCCCCAGACCCCGGCGAGGAGCTTCTGCCAGAGCAGGGTGAATTCCGTCCCGAAGATGGTGAAGTCCGGCAGGATGCCGTCCAGTGGATTGTCGATCGTGCGCACGATGGTGCCCACGAGGGTGTGCAGGGATTCAGTGAGCATGGCGCTTCGCCTTTCGCGGCTATCGAACGGTGGCTTGCAACGTACGCACGACGCCCGCCGCCGCGGCGGCGAACGCCCGTCGCGTCGGCGGGGCGAGATGGCTGAGGGTGATCTGCCCGCGCTCAGCAATGTGCGGGTCGTAGGGGATGGTGAACACCTGCTCGACGCCGGCGTCGGCAATGATCTGATCTACCCGGTCAACGACCTGCCGGTTCTCCGGCCGCCCATCGGTCAACCGCAGGATCGTGGCGTGGTCCGCCAGGCGTGCGGCCTTGCCGCCCGCCGAGCGGAGCACGTCCAGCAGCGCGACCGCCTCCAGCACCGCGTCTCCGGCGTTGAACACCGGAATCACCAACGCGTCGGCGGTATCGACGGCGCCCTGGAACGCGGACGAGGAGGGCTGGTTACCGCTGTCCATGACGCGGATTCCGTAGTACTGGTCCACGACCGCCGCGACGGCCGTCACGTCGTCGTGGGTGAGGCGTGGCCGGCGCCGGACGGTACCGATCACGGACGCGAACGACGTTTGCGGTGCGGTGTAACCGGCGAGCTGCCCAGCACTGCTGATGGTGTCGACGTCGCGGACGAGTTCGCCCATGCCACGGGACGGGTTCCCCTCCGCCCGGAACGACAGCGCGCCGGGATCGTCGGAGACCTCGAGGATACACACCGACCCGCCGCGGGCGGCGGCGAGGACTCCGCCGGCGATGATCGCCGACGGCGTCTTGCCGACACCGCCCTTCTGGTTGGCGACCAGCACGCTCACTGCGCGGGTCCAGGTTGCCTGCCGGATCGTTTCCTCATCGCGGCGCAGCGCTTCGGCCTGCTCGCGCTCGGCCAGCTCCGCTGGACCAGGCGTCATTGACAGCCCCAGGCGGGACAGCATGCCGCGCAGGCCACGCTGCGCGCCCTGGACTGGCGGGGCGGTGGAGAGCAGTCCGAGGTCGTGGTCGGAGCCGCCGAACGGGTCGGCCAGAGCTGGCTCCGACGGGCTTGCCGCCATCCGCTGCGGCGTCGCGCTGGACGGTGCACCCGTCTCGTCGACGACCCGGAGCTCTGGGGCCGGCACGGCCGGGCCTTCAGGAGTGGGGGCATCCACTTCGATGTAGCCCTGGGCGCGTGAAGCACCGCGAAACACAGTCCTCACGCTTGGGTCGGTGTGCTGGTTCGTGGTCTGTGTCGTTGTTGCCTGATTCTGACTGGACACAAGAAAATCTCCCTCTCTAGGACTCGATACGGTGCTCGTCAATCACCACAACGACACAACACGTGGAATCAGTCACGGGGTTGGCCGGGCGCCGACAGATTGTGGCAACAGCCGGGCCTATTGCTGCCAGAGGGGCTGTCGTATCCGTTCGAGCGGACCGGGTGGGCACCGTCACTTTTCCCTTTCTGTGCGGCGTCGTTGCCGTCTACGTCGAGAGTAATGCTCACCTCTGACATTGGAGGCGACACACCGCCAAGAAGACACAAAATGCCCTCAAAAAGTCCCGGCGGCAACAACCAGTCCTGAACTTGGGTAAGCCTCAGGCTGAGTCGGCAGGTAGTGGCCGCAGGACGATGCAAGGACCTGAATGGAAGCGGCTACGCCGCTGCAACCCCCAAATTTTGAGCCGCATTCGCGGCCTGTCTTTGAAGGGCTTGTTTGACCTTTCCGGCCGGTCATCGTAGCTCGCTTCGCGCCTGCGTTCCCAGATTCTCAGACGCGGTCGCACGCTCCCTTATTTCGCCTGAGATTCTGGGCACTACAGCTCTCCCGCTCGCTATCGATTTCTCTCGCCGGAAGGCAAACAAAATATTCGGTCCAGGAGAGGAATCCATCATCATGACCATCGCTGCGGTTATCGACACCATCAGCACCGACACCACCTTGAACAGCCCCATCAGCCACGACACCATCGCCCGCGCCGCCTGGGCCACCATCGCCAACCCAGGCGATCCCCACGTCGGAGGCGTCATCGCACGATACGGAGCCGAAACAGCCCTCACCGCACTCCTCGACCACGCCGAATATACTGCCGCTGGCAGAGACGGGACAGTCGCTCAGCTGCGCTCCACCATCCTGCCTCGCTACTCGGTCGATCGGGTCGTTGACGCGATCCGCCGTACCGTCGCCGGTGGGTATGAGCTGCTCACGCCGTCGCACCCGAGTTGGCCGGCTTCTGTCGCCGACCTTGGATCTGCGGCACCGTTTGCACTGTGGATGCGCGGAGACGCTTCCATCCTGAGCGTGCCGAGTGTCGCGCTGACGGGGACGCGGTTCGCAACGCGGCATGGACGGCACGTGTGCGTGGATCTCGCCTCCGGGCTGCTCGTGCACGGTTGGGCGATCGCGTCGACGGCGGCTCGCGGAATCGACACCGCGGCCCTCATGACGGCCCAAGCATTCACCGGCCGCAACCTGCTCGTCCTGCCTACCGGCCTCGACACAGCTTTCCCGGCTGAGAACTCCGATCTGGTCGACGCGGCCGCGACGCGGGGTGTCGTCGTGAGTGAGATCGCGCCCGGTAGCGAGCCCTCGGCGTGGAGGTTCCAGCGCGGCGCCCAACTTTTGGCCGCTCTGTCCAGTAAGACCGTCATTGTCGAGGCAGGGTATGAGTCCGGTGCGCTGAGCACCGCGGTCACCGCGCTCAAGCTCGGGCGGCCCTGCGGCGCCGTGCCCGGGCGCTCCTCCAGCGCAGCCAATGCGGGCTGCGCTCGGCTCATCCGCGACTTCGGCGCCAGCCTGATCGCGACCAGCTCCGACATCGTCTATCTCTAAACGCCGGTGGAGCGTCGCCCACATCTTTCAGGCGGCGCTTCCCGTTTCATCGGTCTCGGCGAGGTCGAGCTGCTCGACCTCGACATCGCCGGCAGGCTCGACGCCAGCCGATCGCGGCGTGACCGGGACCGCTGCGGATGCCTGCATCTGCCGGTTGGGGAGGGCTCGAAACGGGGCAATGGCACCGCCCTGCACAATCCAGAACGCCCCGTCGGCGGCTTCACGCACGTCCTGCGGCGGGATGACGTAGGTGTGCTGGGCGCGGGCGCTCCCCAGCTCCTCGCCCGTGGCGCGGCCGGCAGATTCCATCCGCATCACCGTCCCGGCATACTTCACCACATCCTCCGGGTCTTTCGACCGGCCAAAGATCAGCGCCGCCCCACTCGTCAGCGCACGCCGCCGCCGAACCTCATCGTTCGACAAGCCCGCCGGGCTCTGCGACGCCAAGACCAGCCCGACACCGGCGCTACGCGCCGTCTCGAACAGGCTCCCGGCGGTGTCACCTGGATCTTGCGATCCCGTCACCAGCTGAGGGAACTCGTCAACGATCACGACGACCGGGGACTTGTCGCGCTGCTCTAACCGGGTGGCGAGGAAGTTCCGTAGGTCCAGCAGGAGCAGATCACCCAACCGGGCCTGGGCGTCATCGACGGGCGACAGTGGGATAACCGTCACGTCGGCTTTCGGAGCGTTGTAGGACCAGCCATCCTGGCCGATCCACCGTTGCATCGGCCGCAACGCCACCAGCAGGCTTTGCAACGCGCGCTCACCGGCCGTGGTGCCATCCCGGTCCACGGCCTTGATCACCAATTCCAGATCGTCCTGATCCCCGACAAACCGTGTCGGACTGGTCAAACGTTCACGGAGATCGGCAATACTGCGCAGCGGCGAGAGCTCCTGGACCGTTTGCAACACCCCGCGAATCTCGTCCAGGTAGTGCTGGTTCGCGCCGTCCGGAACGGGCATAAGCCGCATCAGCTTCGCTGTGACCTGGTCGGCGGTGCCGTTGAACAGGTCCCACGTACCGCCAGTCGTCGCGGTGCGACCGTAGGTTTCGGCCACGGCAACGAGGTGCTCGGCGTCGGCCGGGTCGCCCTTAGCGTCAATGACGAACACGGGCCATCCGTATTCCAGCGCGCACAGCACAAGTCCGTTGATCAGGACGGTCTTGCCGCTGCCCGATTCAGCGATGATCAACGCGCGAACGGAGGACGCTGTCGGGGGCAGTACGAGATATTTGCCGGTTGCGTCGACCCAGTCTCGCACCCGGCGCATGTCATAGAACCGGTCAGCGAGCGTCCGCACCGTGACCCGGCTGGTCACCCCGAACGCCCGCCGCTGGTCGCCGACCGGCAACGGGACGGTGACGGCTTGGCGGGTGGTGCCGATGATGCGGCCCGTGTCGGTTTCGAGGCGCACACCAATGCGGCGGGCCACGCTGCTATCAGCGGCGCGCTTGCGGGCCGTCTCGATCTTCTCCTGCCGTACCACGTTCGATACCCGCCGAGACCGCACCTGCTCGGCGATCTTCCGCCGCCGCAGCGACCACGCCGTCGGCAAGAGCAGCAGCCCGGCGAAGAAGTTCACGACCGCCCACGGGCCAAACATGGGCCAGAGCTGCGCCCACCACTCCGCTCCGTCAAAGAACACCGTCGCGGCTCCGGAGCGGATCCAGCCCGCTAGAAGGAACGCCTCCCAGGATATGAGCGCTGTGACCAGGAGGATGCCGACGGTGTTCACGATCCACTGCCATCGCCACACCACCCAGAACCGTGTTTTCGTCGCGATCACGTCGCCGGCAACCCGACTCACCACGACCGGAACAACTAAGGGCAGGGCGATAAGCACGACAACGACGGCGAACGCGGCTCCGAGGAGCCGGGCGATCATGTCGCTGGTGGCGTCCGAATCTGTCGGGGCCGCAGTTTCGCTCATGCGCTGACCTGCGATGCGCCCCACCCGCTGGCACCGTCCAGCTCGACCACCTTGGCGGCTCGGCCGTGCGCGGCTGCGTAAGCGCCGGCGTCCAGCTCGGGGCCGGTCCAGTGCCCGCGTGCGTCGAAGGAGTGTTGGGAAACGAGACGGGGTCGTTCGGTGCGGACCAGGTACTTGTCGGCACCCCGACTGATGGCCCGATCAGCGTCCGCCGTGCAAAAGTACGCCACCCGATCAACCCCCTCATGCACCAGCCGGTAGGTGTGGTTATGGCAGATCGCCTGATACCGCTGCCACGTCTTCGGCGTCAGCTCCACCTCAACCAGCTCGACAACACCGTCACGCTCGGCCACCCCGTCGGCCTGATGGTCACGCCGCCCGACCGGCTTCCGATCCCGCCGCCACGTGAACCCCTGCGCCAAATACCGCGCCGACACCGTCGCCACCGCGATCTCATGCCGCGTCGTCTGCCGAAACAGGTTCGGTGCCGGCTTCCCAATCGCCTGAAACGTCGCCCACACGATCGACCCGTCGAGGAAGGCCGGCCGGTCGCGGCCCACCAAGCCCACCGCTTCCATCCGGGCGGCCCAGTGCTGCGCTTTGCGCAATCCGATCGGCTCGCCCAATCCGAGTTGAGCGCCCAACGCCCACCGCAGGGCGTTCATGTCTGCGAGCCGGACAACGTCCAGCCAGTCGATCATCGCTTCGTCGCGACTTGTCACCTGCACCATCATTCAGCCTCCGCACTGACAACGTTCCAAGCTCTCTACCAACGATTCTGCACCCGGCCACCGACACCACCGGTAATGCCACACCGCACTTCGTCAACTCGCGCCGGCTATCCCCGCTCGCCTCTCGTCGTCATATTTTCCCGTCTGCTGACTGCTTGCTTCACCTCGCCCCGCTGCCGCATTTCTTTACCTTTCTGGCTTGGCTCTTCCTGCTCTCCTTTTTCGTTTCTCTTACTTTTTTGGTCTTGTTCTCTCTCTCTCTCTCTCTCTCTCTCTCTCTCTCTCTCTCTTCTCTTCTGTTTTTTCTCTTGTCTTTGTACTTATGTTTTTTTCTTCTACTTTTTTCTTTTCTTTCCCTGTCCCACCACCACCCCTTTACTTCCCAACCTCCTACACACTGAGGAACGATGGGTGTGGGAGGTTGGGAAACGAGCGCAGCGAGGGGGTGGCGGTGGGACAGGGAAGGAGACCCCTTACCCCGTCGTTTACCCCGGCGCGCGCCCTGCCGAGGTAAACGACCCCCTCAATCCATGGGCTCGTCGCATTCCGTGCTTTTGATAAACACCGTCGCACGCCTGTCTACGCGTCTGGCGCCGCTCTGACATCGTCGAACCACCGGACGACGCTGTTGCCGTTGTGGGCCTGCATGAGAGCGTCCTCGACGATGCCGGCGAATTGAGCCGCGTCACGGAGGCCGAGCTCAGCACAGGCGACTCCAGATGCGCAGCCGACGCCGCAGCTGTCTTCACCGTTGTATTCGACGCCGTCAATGACGGTGCTGTGCCAGTTGGCGAGTTGGTCGTAGACCTGGCCCAGGGAGCGCTCGGTGGCGGTCAGACATCCGAGCAGCAGGTACGAATCGTAGGGGTGGTTAATCGCGCGCGTCGCGTGTGCGAGGCTGCGTGCGGTCTCAGCAAGGTTGTTGGCCGTGGTGATCAGTTCGGTGTCGCGGTCGTTCATGGTGGTGCTCCTTTCAGGATGTGTTTGGCGGGGCCGCGAGTGCGGCCCCGCCGCTGGATGCCTACTCGGTGTCAGGCTTGGAGTTGCGCCGCACGGTGGCGACGGCCCGGTTGAGGTCGGGGCCGACGTTGTCGGCGTCGATGACGCGTCCGTATTGGCGTGCCTGGTCGTCGCCCCAGCTGTCAGTGTGCTCGCGGCCGACGACGATGACGGGGTCGCCTTTGTGCAGGGTAGCTGCGACGTTCTGGCCGAGCTCGAACTTGGCTTCCACGAAGTGCGTGGTTGCGGCGTCGTGGGCGAGCCATTTGCCTCCGCGGTATTCGCCGGTGTTTTCGATGACGCGCAGTTTGGTGATTTGGATGCTGCCGGCTGTGACGACCTCGGGGTCGAGAGCCAGGTTGCCGATGATGGTGCGTGTGGTCATGAGTGCTTCTCCTTCGATGGTGGTGCGTTGAATTGCTACGGGATGTCGTTGGCCTTGATTTCTTCGACCAACTGTTTTTTGTGCCTTCCGGCGAGAGAAATTGATAGCGAGCGAGAGTGCCGCGAGTGCCCGGAATCTCAGTCGAAATAAGGGAGCCCGCGACCGCGTCTGAGAATCTGGGAACGGTAGGCGCGCAGCGAGCTACAGTGATCGGCCGGAAAGGTCACAAATGTGTTTGGACGACGTCGGCGGGGCAAAGCAGCGGCTCCATGGTTGGAGTTTGATCCGCTCCGTCGTCGAGTTATCCACAGGCCAGTTCGCGCGCGCGTACTGTTACTGTTTTGTTTTTCCTGTTTAAGTACTGTTAAGGGGGGTCTGAAATGGCCCCCTGAAAGTGCCGTTTTTGACCCCCTTAGGGGGTCAGAAATTGGCCCCCTCAGGGGTCCACATATTGACCCCCTGATGGCTGGGAACCGGCAGGATCAGCACCCGGGAATTTCGGCTCGTCGCCGGTTTCGTACTGTCGACTTGGAGTTCGTATTCGGCGGTGAGTCCGTTGCCGCCGGCTCGAATTCGAGTGATGGCGCCGGCCTGGATGAGTTCATGGACGGCGCGTTTGACTGCGGTGTGCGCTTTCACCGAGGCGGTCTCTGGCGCGAGGTACCCCAGTCCGATGGCGGAGGATTCGCGGCCGGCGAAGTAGCGGCGCGGCGCCTGACCGAGTGGGTTGTTCGCGTCGTCCCAGCACTCCAATGCCATGTACAGGAGCAGCCGGGCCGACGCGTTGCTCAGACGCATCTGCGCGGCCAGCAGAACGGCACTCTTGGCCGCATAGAGGCCCACCGTAGTCTCACCCACCCGAACGGGGATGAGACGTTGCGAGATGGCGGAATTTCAGTAGTCTGGTCATAGATCAGATCCTTCGCAGGTGCTCGATCTTTGCCCCGGGTGGCACCCCGGGGCTTTTTCATGGGCGAACCCTCAACCGCTCGTTGCGCGGGCGATGGTTCAGGCCAGATCACCGGCCCAGGAGCGCGGTTTGACCGGTCTGGGTCTGCGCGCTCGCCTCGACCCAGGCGATGACCTCGGACCTCTTGTAGAGCACCTTCTTCGGGGTCGGCTTGTAGAACCGTGGCCCGCGGCCCATGTAGCGCAGCTGGGCGAGCGCGCCGACGGGCAGTCCGGTCAGTTCGGCCACGTGCACCGGGAGGATGAATTCTTCGTCCATGAGTGTCTCCAATTATCGACAGATTACGACAGTCGAAATCTGTTGCTGACACAGTAGAACGGTTTGCAACGGTTGACAAGTGTTTAAGTTGTAATATGTCCGCGTGACAAACTTTCTGGCGCAGTCGGGGATCGGCAACCGCATCCATGCCATCCGCAAGCAGCATGGCATCCGTTCCGCGAAGGACCTCGCCGACCTGATTCCGGGCAACAACGTCACCGAATCGATCCTGCAGAACATCGAAGCCGGCCGGAAACACGACCTCTCCGTCAGCCAACTCCTGAACATCGCAAAAGCTCTCCGCGTCACGCCGATCTTCCTGCTCACGCCGATCGGCCGGCCCTGGGCTGAACTCGACATCGCCAACCTCAGCTCCAGCTTCGACGGTATGACGGTCGTCGAGTTCGATGCCTGGATCTCGGGCGCAGAACACGGCGCGTACCACTGGAGCACCAACGACGAACGCGCCGAACGCACCCAACTGCAAGCAATGCGAGAACTCCACGCCCAGATCCGCGAACGAAAACGCCTCACCACCAACCTCGAAATCGAACGCACCCTCGACGCCGCGGCCGGCGAGATCGCCACGGCCCAAGAGTGGGACACTACCGAGGAACGCCTCGCCGAGTCAGCCCGCCGCATCGCACAGCTCACCAGCTATCTCGCATCAGCGGGCTGGGACCTCGACGGCTGGACGGACTAGGCGCGCCCAGCGTTGGACGCCGGCCCGTGTCGCCACCACTCCAATCGTGAACACATTTTGAACACATTCGTGAGAAATGGACTTGGATCACATCAGCGTGAAGTGGTCTTGTTTCGTTGATTTTCCGGGGATTTGTCGGCGCGAGCGCGTGGTTCGGTACCCCAAATTTTGACTGAAAATCGAAAGGTCACCGGATCGACGCCGGTCGGGGCCACCACCGCCACTCCCTAAAAAACTCACTCGTGAGGAACTCGGGGAGTGGCCTTTTTTATGCCCATTTTCGTGCTGCGGTTTCCTCTCATTTTCTCCCCCTGGCCACATTGTGACCAGTCGCCACCGTGTTGCCGCCAATTCTCACTCCCGACGGCCGCCGCTACCTTGAGTGAGGTACTGCAGCTGGTGCCTACCGGGACCGAGGATCTTGATGATCATAGTGATGCCTTTCAGGAGCGGTAAGGCCAGGGTGGCGTTGACTACAGCGGGATGCCCTCCCGGGCTGCCCCCCCCTATCGCAAAGGTTGTTTCCCGGCCTATCCGGCCGTGTCGGAGTGCGGCAGCGTTTCGAGGCGCCGACTTCGCGCCTCACCCGCGACGAGTCCGAGTCCGAGGACGACTGATTCGGGGATCCCGTCGAGCAAAGCTCCAATTGCAATCGCGGTACCGCTGCCCGGGTTTTCCTTTTCCGACGGTTGTTTTCCGCCGGACCGCTTGCGGTGTTTGGCTCCTCGGCGTGCGAGATACACATTGGCTGCGACATAGACCAATGCACCCGCCAGAAAGCCCGCAGCTGTCGGCCACAGGCCCCCGGCACGGGCCGCTTCATCGACTAGATCAAAGGCGAGAGCGGAAATCAACACACCAGCACCGAACGACATGATCAACGAGACGACCTTGGCGGGGATGGTCCACTACCACGACAATGCTGAGCCAAGAACCAGTGCTCCGCCGGCAAGCGTTCCCCAAAAGAGTGCCTGCACCCACACCGGCATGGACGAAACCCTCTCCGAATTCTGCTCGCTGTGTCGACTTTCCTGGCTCAACACAGCCCGTTACGTCCGCTCATCATATGTGCCCAGTGAGCCCAGGTGCTTTTGCAGGTGGCGTTTCCCACCTATGGTGCCTACGTCTAGGGCGGCCGGGGTAACGATCCGCCGCCAGCGGAAGCGAGGACAACGTCACAGCACGGCTTTCATGAATTGTCAACCTGTAGTCAAGTTCAGGGACCTCACAATTCGTTCAGGGCGGCCAGGCGCCGTATCCGGTCCTCAGGACACAAACTTTTTGGGATGCGATAGGACGGCAAGCGGGGTGGGCGTCGGCGCACGAGCACACCCGGTCCTCGCCCACCCGCGCATAAACCAATTAGTCCTGTGTGCCGTCTTCGACGGCGGCGCCGTTGATGTCGTCGGTCGTGTCTTCGGTGTCGGACTCCGTGCCGGTTTCCGTGGCCGACTCGGTGCCGGTGTCGTCCGCGGTTTCGCCGTCTGCGGTGCCGTCTTCGACCTCGTCCTGAACGTTGTCCGTATCGGTTGAGGTTGTCGGTTCGACACTCGAATTTGCCGAGTCTGGGGCGGCGGGAGTGGCTTGGGCTCCGGCGGTGAGGGTGATACCACCCACGAGAGCCAGGGCCAGAGCGACTGCTGCGCCGCTGGCAATTTTCATCTTCTTCTGCATTGCGTTCTGCCTTTCTAGATTGTGCTCCGCGATTGCGGGGCTATATTTACAAGCTAGAGACCCGCTCGTGAGATAAGCGTGAGAGCCCAAATACCGCTGTCGAATCACGGCCGAAGTGGCAGATTCAGCGTGGCTGTCGTACCTAAACCGGGCTTTGAGGTGAGCGTGATTCGACCGTCATGTGCCTGAGTGATCTGGCGCACAAGACTGAGGCCGAGACCATGCCCGGGACGCGATCGAGCCTGGTCGGATCGCCAAAAACGGTCGAACGCGTGCTGCAAGTCGCCGTCGTCCATGCCGATGCCGGTGTCCTGCACGGTGATGCTGCAAGTGCCGTTCTGGATGTCGGTGCGCACGTTTACTACACCCGACGGCGGCGTGAATTTCAGTGCGTTGTCGACGATGTTGGCGACGGCTCGAGCGAGCAACGCCGGAGAGCCGAAGACGACCGTGGGTTGCCCTAGGTGGACGTGCAGCCGGGCGGCATCCTCTCGACTGCTGGAGCGGGCGTCGACATCGTGCCGGACGAGGTCGTTCAGGTCGACGAGTTCGTACGTTTTTTTCAGTTCGACTCCCGTTCCGCGCGACAACAGCAGGAGGTCGTTGGTGAGGCGGGTGAGCCCGTCGACGGCGTCGAGCGCGGTTTGCGTTGCCCGCTCATACTCGGCGGGGGTGCGGGTGGCGAGGAGGGCGAGTTCGAGTTCGCCCTGAATGATGCTCAACGGGCTGCGCATCTCGTGAGAGGCGCCGTCGACGAAGCGTTGCTGCAGCTCGTAGTTTCTCTGCAGCGGCGCCAGGGCGGTGCGGGCCATTAGATAGCTTGCGAGGGGGATCAGCACCAGCAAGACGGCATAGAGCACGAGCAGGCCGGTGCGTAGGTTTGCGAAGCCCTGCTCGGCAGCGTTCAGCGCGCCCGCGCCGTCGGATTCGGCGGCGTCGATGTCAAAAGTTCCAGTGACGAAGATGTAAATGCCGACCGCGAACGCGGCGAACAGCAGCAGCTGCACGACCGTGTAGGTGACGGTCAGTCGGACCAGCGCGCGGCGAAACATCAACGATCCGCGTTGATGAGGTATCCGGCGCCCCGGTGGGTCTCAATTATGTCGGTCTCGCCGGTCAGCGTGAGTTTGTGCCGCAGGTAGCGGATGTACGTTTGCACGACGTTGCTGAATCCCTCGTAGTTGCTGTCCCAGGCGTGGTCAATCAGTTCGGTGGCGCTGATGATGGTGCCGGCGTTGCTCATGAGGTATTCGAGCACGGCGAATTCCTTCGCCGTCAGCACAATGGTGCGTCCGGCCCGCGTCGCTGTTCGTGTGGCGGGGTCAAGGGAGACACCTTGAGCATGTAGGACGGGTGCGTGTGCGCGGGGCGAACGGCGAAGCAGCGCCCGCACGCGGGCCAGCAGCTCAACGAGGTGGAACGGTTTGACGATGTAGTCGTCGGCGCCGGCGTCGAGCCCTTCGACCTTGGTGCGCATCGAATCCAGCGCGGTCAGCATCAGCACGGGTACGTCGCTATTGATCAAGCGGATGCGTCGGCACACGTCCATCCCTCCACCCGGCAGTCCCGGAAGCATGAGGTCCAGTACGACCAGATCGTAGGTATCGATTTCAAAGGCCTGGACGCCGGCGGGCGCGGTGTGGGCAACGTCGACGGCGTAGCCGGATTCGGTGAGGGTCCGACGGATGACGTCCGCGATGCGGACGTCATCCTCGACGACGAGTATCTTCACGCGCCGCCCGACCAGAGATCGTTAGCTGGATCGTTGGCCGGGTGGTTAGTCGGCTTGTTCACCGGTTCCTGCTCCCTTGGTTGCGGTGCCGTTGGCGATCTGTACCCCGTCGGCGCTGACCTGGATGGTGAAGTCAACTTGGTTGGTGGAACTGCGGTAGAGGCTGAACGTGTTTTCCGGAAAGTGTCCGGCGCCGGTTTCGTTGTCGAAGGACAGCGTCGTTTCCGTGTTCGGTGCCAGGGTCACTCCGTCCAGGGGAAGGTAGTAGGCCTCGCTGGCTCCGGTGGTGACATCCGTCATCACATAGTAGGTTTCCAGATTAGTCAACGGGTTGCTGGTGGTGTTCCCGACGGTGATCTGGAGCCGGTCGGTGATCGCTGTGCCGGAGCCGTCAACGTTGTCTTCGGCGAGGGCGGACACAACCGTCAGCCCCGGGGTGGTGCTGGTGTTGGTGATCGGATTTGATGTCACGGGCAGGACTGTTCCGGCTGCGGCGTTGGAGGAGGGAGTCGCGGGGGTGGCGGGTGCGTTCAGCTGGGACAGGGCGATTCCCCCAGCGGCGACGAGGGCCACGAGAGCGACGGGGATGATGATGAATTTCAATTTCATGATTGCTTCCTTTGCAGAGTGCGCCTCGTCGTTGCAAGGGCGGCGAAGACCACGGCGGCAAGGGTTGCCGCGGTGAGGGTGATGGCGTAGGGCAGCATTGCCGCCCACATCAGGCTGAGGGGTTGTTGGTTGTACTGGTCTTTGATGCCCAGGAAGGCGAAGGTGAGGCGTTCGAAGTGTTTGGTCACCGACGACGCCTCGAGGCCATTGCGAATACCGTCGAACGCGGAGAACTGGGCCAGAACAGCCAGTTCATCGGGCTTCTGGATCTGCAAGGTGGCGAACAGTCCGCCCGGAACCTGATTGTCCGGGTCCATGGTGTCGCCGATCTGGGGAATGATCAGCACGAACGCGAGCCAGATCACCAGCGCCACGATTAATCCGGTACTCAACCGGGTGGACAATGCGGTCAGGCCCACGGCCAATGCCGTCCAGAACACCAGGTAGAGCCAGGCGAAGCCGCCGGCGATGAGGAGTCGGGCCACGTCGATGCCCTGGATCGGCGCATGACCAATCGTGACCACCGCGACGAGTGAGACCGCGGTGAGGGCGGCGACGACACCGAGCCACACGATCGACAGGCCGAGCACTTTGCCGCCAGCGAACGCGAACCGACCGACCGGGCGGCTCAGAAACAGGTGCAGCGTTCCGCGGTGTTTCTCCTTGGCGATGGTGCCATAGCCCAGGACGATGGCGAATAGGGCGCCGAGAATTTCGAGGTACTCGACTCCGCCGCGCAGCAGCTTCAACGGGAAGAGCTGCGGGGCGGCCGCCGCGACCGTGCTGCCACTGGTGGCCAGATTGGCGACATACAGGTTGTAGGCATCCAGCTGGTTGCGGAAATCGGCCGACGCGGCCGCGACGGAAATCAGCGTGGCGACGGCCAGGAACCCGATCAGGATCGCGAACAGGCGACCACGTCGGAGGTCCAGCAGTTCCTTCTCGGCGACAATCCAGGTGCTATTCATTCAGACCACTCCTCAGTGTGCGGCGTGGTGTGACGACCACAATCCAGGTCATTGCGATGAGAACGGCCACCAGCAGCAGAATGCTGAGCCAGGGGCTGCCGGTAACGCTGTCATCGCGCAGCACGATGCTCGCGGCTCGTTTGAACTGCTCGGTAATTGTGAACGGGCCCGTGACCGCACCGATGAGGTCGAAGGAACCCCTGCCGGGCGATGCCAGAGCGGGAACGGGATTCAACAAAGCCACCGGACGTGCTGCTGTGCCGATTTGTGGGAGCACGAACGCGATAGCACTCCAGATCACGAACGGCACGAGCAACGCCGTCGTCTCTTTGCGGCTGTAGAGCCCGGTGAGCATGCCGAGCAGCGCGAAAATCATCATCAGCGCCCACGACAGGGCGGCGAATCCGATCAGCCGCACCGAGGGGTCGAGGCCGAGCGGCGCACCCATGATGATGCTGATGGAGGCCCCGCTGATGACGGTGCTGGCAGCCAGAACGGCCGCGATCACAGCGCCCAGACCTAGAAACTGCCCGATCAGCCGCTGCACGGTGTTGACCGGCCGGCTCAGAACCAGATCGGCCGTGGCCGACTTGCGATCACGCAGGGTGGCCTGCACGCCGAGGATAATCGCCATGAGAGCGCCGATCAGCACGACATAGATCACCGAGTTGCGTGAGTAATACAACGCAGACACCGCAGCAAAGGGATTCGGTGCCGTGGTGAGTCCATCGGCGAGGATCTTCTCATACACCCGCGTGACGGTCGTGTTGGTGATCCAGCCGATGAGTGAGGACAGCGACACCATCCCCAAGAAGACCACCAGCAGCAGCAGCGCGACCCGGGCACGGAGGGTGCAGAGGATTTCGTGCCGAGCGCTGGTGAGGATCGTGTTCATACGGCGGCCGAATCGAGCTGAAAGTAGATATCTTCCAGGGATTCGTCGGCGGGGAACGCGGCGAGCGTGTTGCTCATCGAGTCGTGATGCACCAGGCGCCCATGGTTGAGGATGCCAATGCTCGTGCAGGTCTTCGTGACCTCGGACAATAAGTGCGTGTTCATGAAAATCGTCATGCCGAATTCGTGGTTCAGGCGCACGATTGTTTCCCGCAGGGTGCGTACGCCTTCCGGGTCCAGCCCTGACGTCGGTTCGTCCAGAAACAACACGGCCGGCGCGTGCAGCACGGCTTGGGCGATGCCCACGCGCTGGCGCATTCCCTTGCTGAAGGTCCCCACGCGCTGATTGTCATGACCGGTGAAATCCAGAAAGGTCAAAACGTCGCGAATTCGAGCGTCCGGACGGCGCAGCCCCGACAACCGGGCGAAGAACCGCAGATTCTCCAGCAAGGTCAGGTTGTCGTAGAACTGCACGTTCTCGGGCAGGTAGCCGATGGACTGGCGCACGCCGGCGGCATCCGTTTTCACGCTGTGACCGTTGATCATCGCGTCGCCGGCCGTGGGTTCGAGCAGGGTGGTGAGCAGGTTCACGGTCGTGGTCTTCCCCGCCCCATTGTGGCCGAGGAGCCCGAAGACCTCCCCCTGCGGCACATCAAGGGTGAGATCTGAGAGGGCCTGATGCGCGCCAAAGCTGCGCGTCAAGGCTGCGGTTGAGATAGCGGATGTTGTCATAAGCCCGAGGTTATTGACCGCAGCGTGAGACCACGGTGAGAGACACTAAGCCCGTCATCCGGCTACTGTGCACGGCCGAATCGAACTACACGTGCGCGTGCTGGCGACGAGCAAAAATGGCCCGGATGACGATGGGCACCACGGACAGTACGACGATGCCGATCAGCACGAGATCGATGTAGCGTGCGGCGAAGTCGGCGACCCCCGGAATATGGGCCAGCCCGAAGCCCAGGAGCACAACCGCGATCGTCCAAAGCACGGCACCGACGAGGTTGAACAGGGTGAACACCCGCCTCTCCATCTTGCCGACGCCGGCCGCGACGGGAGCAAAAGTGCGCACGACCGGAACGAACCGGGCGATGGTAACGGCCGCCGGTCCGAACCGATCGAAGAACCCCTGCGTTCGGGTGACGCTCGAGCGGCTGAACAGGCCGGAGTCGCGCCGGTCGAAAATACCTCGGCCCGTCGTGCGCCCGACAATGTACCCGAGTTGATCGCCCAGCGCGGCCGAGATGGCGATGGCAGGGATGACGATCCAGAGCGGTTGGCTGATCACTCCGCTGAGGGTAAGCACGCCGGTGAAGAACAGCAGGGTATCGCCGGGCAGGAAGAACCCGACGAGCAGCCCCGTCTCCACGAACACGATTGCGCAGACGACGACGAGGCCCCAGACGCCGGCACCGGCGATCACGGCCTGCGGATCCAGAAAACCAGAAGCATGGACTGCGATGACGGACATAGTGTTCATGCTGCGCGGGCTTTCTCTGAGTTTTCTGAAGACGAGCCGGGCATCCGCTGCGGCAGACGCCGTTTAGACGGTGGCCGTCAGTTGGGCGTTCGTGGTGCGGGCGCGGCGGGTGAGCACGACTACCAGGATGAGGATCACGGTCAAGAACAGCACGCTGGTTCCCGTTGTTCCGAGCCCCAGGCCACCGTCGGCGATGGGCTGGGAGAGCAGATCGCCGGTGGATGCGCCCAGCGGTCGGGTCAGGATGTAGGCGATCCAGAACGCGAGCACAGCGTTGAGGTTGAAGACGAAGTACGCCACCGCGATCAGCGCGATGGCAGCGGCGAAGACGAGCAGCGCGACGAGGAAACCGAGGTTGAGTCCTTCGGCGACGAGGTCGCCTGCCGCAGTGCCGAGCGCGAACGTGAACAACACGGCCAGCCAGTAGAACGTCTCTCGCCGGGTCGTGAAGATGGAGTGGATGGACAGGGTCTTCTCCGAGATCGCCCAGACCGTGAAGGTCGCAGCCAGTGCGATAGCGAAGGCTACTGTCGTCACCCACAGGGGCACGCCGAGGCTGTCGGTGAGGTTATCGGTGATGAGAGTGCCCACCACGCTGATGAGCACCACGGCCAGCCAGTACACAGCTGGGGTGTATTTGCGCAGCTTGAATTGCACAATCAGCGCGGCCACCAGCAGTACGGCCATGATGACCGACGTGATCGTCAGGCCCAGACCGAGGTCCACGTTGAGAAAGTCCGCGGTGGTCTCCCCCACGGTCGTCGCGAGCACCTTGATCACCCAGAAGATGAGGGTCACCTCGGGCACCTTGGTCAGGACCCGCCGGATGGGCGAAACAGTCGTGGAAAGCATTGAGGTCGTAGACAAGTGTTCCTCCTGGGATGGGGTTAGTAGCACTAGCGAACACTGCGGCGTCTAAGACTTCTCACAGAACCGAACCATCACCGAAATCGACAAGTTTTTTTCCCGGTGAGCGGTGACCTGCTCGACGGCGAAGGATCAAAATTCGGCTGGCCTGGCCCGCGGGAGGGTGAGGCTGATCGCTGTGCCTGCGGCGGAGCTGTCGACAACGTGCACGGCCCCGCCGTAGCGCACCGCAATCTCTCGCACTAGGTACAGTCCGATACCGAACCCGGTTCGGGCCTCTCCGCCGCCGTTCACGGCCGCGCCGGAGTGCGCGAACCGATCGAAGATGCGGGCCGGGTCGATGCCTTGGATTCCGGGGCCGCGATCGCGCACGGTGACCGCCACCGCTTTCTTGGTCACGGCCACGCCCACCGTGATGATCGAGCCGCTGGGGGCGAAGCGCACCGCGTTATCCAGCAGGGCGACCACGCATCGGGTGATGCTGGAGGCGGGCACGCTCACCGGCGCGGGGTGCGGTGCATCCAGTTCGATGGTGATGTGTTTGTCGACGGCGATGAGTGCCATCGATTGCACGGAGGCGTCAACGGCACCGACCAGATCGACGACGACCGTGTCGTGCACGGCCACGCCGCCGAATTCGGCCGATTCGAGCAGATCGTTCACGATGTGGATGAGGTCCTTCGCATCGCTACGGAGCTCCGCGACGACCACAGACGACGGGTCCTCGGCGAGGAGGGTGCGTTGCAATATCTGCAAGCGGGCATCGAGCACCGCAAGTGGGGTGCGGAGTTCATGGCTGGCGTCGGCGACAAACGCCCGTTGGATGCGCAACACGTCGCCGAGGGGTTGCACGGCCCGGCGGGTGACCAACCAGCTCAACACCCCGGCCAGAACGATCAATCCCACACCCAACACGGCGGCAGCGCGCAGCAGCTTGACAGCGCTGACCTGCAGGTTCTCGGTGTCCGGCACCGGTTCGAACAGCTCACCGGGCGAGATCTCGGAGAGGATATAGACGAAAACGGCCACGATGACCACCGCCACGACCGCAGCGCATGCGATCGCGATTCGGGTACCGACCAGACGCGAGGCCCGACGGATTGCGAGGGTATCGCTGTCAACGATGCGATTGCTGCGGGTCACGGTTGCCCCAGGCGGTAACCCTCACCACGCACGGTCAGCACAATATCCGTGTCGGTCTTGCGCCGAAGATAGTGCACGTAAGTATCCACCGTTCCGGCGGTGTCCGCGACGCTGAAGACGGTCTGCAAAATCTGCTGGCGGGAGAACGTGCGTTGCGGGGCATCCGCTAACAGTTTGAGCAGTTCGTTCTCTTTCACCGTCAGCAAAATACGCCCATCGTAGGGGGAATAGATCGTGCGACTGTCAGGGTAGTACTCCCACCCGCCCACCAGCACGGTGCGGCCCTCCCCGGTGAACACCCGGCGGATGGCGCGGAGCCGGGCGAAGAGCTCGTCGAATTCGAACGGTTTGACCAGGTAGTCGTTAGCGCCGATGTCGAGCCCAGCCACTTTGTCCCCCGTCGTTCCCAACGCGGTGAGCAGCAGGATGGGGGTGGTTACGAGTTTGCGGCGGAGCGCTTCAACGACTCCGAGTCCGTCCAGTGTGGGCAGGCGCCGGTCGATGACCATCACCTCGAACTCGCCGGCGAGGCCAGCGGCCAGGCCGCCCCCGCCGTCGGCGACCAGGGTGACATCGTAGGATTCTGCGAGCACGTCCCGGATCATCGGGCCGAGCTTGGAATCGTCCTCGATCAGCAGCAGTCGGGGGCGATGGGTGTTGTCAGCGGGCATCCCTCACTCCTCCGTGCTCGGGTCCGGCCTGAAGGTCGGATCGACGTTCGCTCCAGTGTGCCAGTACGAGCCTCCAAGCGGCGTTCACCAGCGCCACGGCAGCGATCGAGTACACCAAGGGTGTGGGCAGTGTTCACTTGTCGGAGCAGGTGCATCTCTCCGGCCGTCCAGCCAGCCGACGCGCTCAGCACGAGCCCGCTGATCATGACGGCGAGGATCACTCCGGCGGCGGGAACAGCGGTCCGGGCGAATCGGCGGAGTGATGGAAGGTCGGTACTCATTTTCCTAGAATCATTCTCGACGTCACAGAAGTCTCTAAGAAAATCGCCACTTCCGACGCCCGCGCCTTGACAACCTTCAAACACCTACAGACCCGGTTCAAGCGATTGTCGCCAGCCGCTGTCAGCTACCGTGCGTCAAACACCGACCTACCGAGTTGTACGCGCCGGCCAGAGAACGTCTATGAGAGTGGATGAAACCTGGGCCAGATACAGAACACCCGCCAGGGGCGTTGGCATCCTCGGCCAAGCCAAGTACCCGATTGAAGTCCTGCTATTGTTTGCGGCCGGCATGAGGTCAATTGCCGCGCTCTCTTCCCGCGAAAGGGAGATCGTCCTCCTCGCTGCCCGCGGACTGAGCAACAGCGACGTCGCCCTGAATGCTCACATCGGCGAATCAACGGTGAAAACCCGCCTCAGCAGCATCCTAAATAAGCGCGGATTCACTTCTCGGGCACAAATCGTGGCTCACGTACACAAAAACGGGCTGCTGCGTTCGACCGAAGCAATGGACGGTTCGGCTGCGTCCTAGGTCGGCTCCTCCGATATGCAGGGAAAGGCCCGCGTTTGCGATCAAAACCCCACCCGTAGGCGGCAACTCCAAGAGAGCCGTTGATGGTCGAGGAGCTCAGTCTCATGACCGGATGGTATGAGCCAAAGCACCCCCATCTTGGTGTCTCGCAGCCCATGGGCTATGAGGCACTGAGGTTCCGAGACACGTTACGGTGGTCGTGGACGATCTCTGCGACTGTGTGCGGCACGTATCCGGTCGCAGGGTTGCGATTTTGCGAAGAGGGTCCTCATGGGAGGCTTGGAACTGACGGACGCTGCCACCGAAGTCGCTGCATTCCTTCGTGCGGACGGACTCGTACCTCTGGCCCTCGCCGCCCCAGCAGTCGCACAGCGCAGGTACATCCATCAATTGACACCACGACAATCCGGGGGAAATCATGAAGAAAATTTCTGCACTCTGCTCTGGATTAGCCGTCATCTTTTTCTTGACTGCCTGCGGTGGCCAGGTGAGCGGTCCGACAGCCTCTTCGGCCCCATCGCCCTCCGGTGCCGGTCACCCTTCGGCCTCCACTTCGCCCGTAGCGCCTCCTCCGGCGGCGTCCGAGCCCGCCGGAGAAGTATCGGACTCCGCAATCGATCCGGATCTGACACTGAGGCCCGCCGGAGCCGCTGAGTGTGACGGAGACAACCTGAATATCTCGATCGCCGCACAGCCGACGGCCAGCGGAGCCGGTTCGTTCTACTCCGAGATCACGTTTACTAACACCAGCGCCGACGCCTGTCTGGTCGAGGGACCGCCTTCCATCTTCAACCTCGCGGACAGCGCTACGGGAATGGTCGTGGGGAAGCGCGCGGCAGACAGCGGCCTGCCGGAGGTGGTGCAACTTGCTCCCGGGGGGTCTGCTTACAGCACCATCCATTTCAGCAATGCCGGAGCGTACAGCTGTGACACCGCCGTCGCCGATGTGGCCATAGTGAGTCCGCCCAACTGGGATTCGTCGCGGACCATAACGTTGGAAAGTCCCGTCACTGTATGCAATACACCCGCTACGTACAACGTGTCGTGGATCAGCGCAACCAGTCTCTTCTGATCTGACGGCATGGGCAGCGACTCTCAGCCGCCGAGGCAATCGCCGCTGCCGCGAGGGTGAGCAGGTCGAAACGGCCGCCCTCGGCACGCCAGGTCGTGTGAGATTCTAAGCAGCAGGCGGAAACAGCCCTGAAACGAAACAACAGAATTGAAAGGATCCGCGGAACCTTGTTGGGCGGATCGTCCTCGCGCAGATACCTTTTCCGGCGACAATCTAGGCGTGAATCTGCCGTGCTTCGACCGCGGTCTACGAGGCGACAACCGCAGAGCGCCCGTGGCTGCCCGCGTAGGATGAGCACATGTCCCGCATAGATCCACGTATTCAACCGATTTTTGACGAGGTGTTGCGGCGGAACGCGGGCGAGGTCGAATTCCATCAGGCGGTTCTCGAGGTGTTCGAGTCGCTCGGTCGCGTCATCGCCAAGCATCCGCAGTATGCCGAGGTGTCGATCCTCGAGCGCATCTGCGAGCCTGAGCGCCAGATCATCTTTCGCGTGCCGTGGGTGGACGATGCCGGCCGCGTGCAGATCAACCGGGGCTTCCGTGTCGAGTTCAACTCCGCGCTCGGGCCCTACAAGGGAGGGCTGCGCTTTCACCCGTCCGTCTATCTCGGCACGATCAAGTTCCTCGGGTTCGAGCAGCTGTTCAAGAACGCACTCACCGGCATGCCCATCGGTGGAGGAAAGGGCGGAAGCGATTTCGACCCGAAGGGCAAGTCGACCGGCGAGGTGATGCGATTCTGCCAGTCGTTCATGACCGAGCTGTACCGGCACATCGGCGAGTACACCGATGTGCCGGCCGGGGACATCGGCGTCGGTGGGCGCGAGATCGGATACCTGTTCGGGCAGTACAAGCGCATCACGAACCGTTACGAGTCAGCCGTACTGACGGGCAAGGGTGTGGGCTGGGGCGGTTCGCTCGTGCGCACGGAGGCCACCGGATACGGCACGGCGTTCTTCGCGGACGAGATGCTGAAAACCCGGTCGGAGTCGTTCGAGGGCAAGCGCGTGCTCGTTTCTGGTTCGGGCAATGTCGCCATTTACGCGATCGAGAAGGTGCACCAGCTCGGCGGCGTCGTCGTTGCGTGCTCCGACTCGTCGGGCGTCGTCTACGACGATAGCGGGGTCGACCTCGAGCTTCTGCGCCAGATCAAGGAGGTGGAGCGCGGTCGACTCGCCGACTACGCCGAACGAAGAGGTAGCTCATCTGACTATCGTGCCGGAGGCAACATCTGGAGTATTTCGGCCGCCACGCGCATCGACGTCGCATTGCCGTGTGCGACCCAGAACGAGCTCGATGAAACGGATGCGCGTGTACTCGCCGACAACGGCGTGCTCGCGGTCGCTGAGGGCGCCAACATGCCATCCACTCCGGAGGCGGTGCGCGTGTTCAGCGAGGCGTCCGTTCTGTTCGGCCCCGGGAAGGCCGTCAACGCGGGTGGCGTGGCGACGAGCGCGCTGGAGATGCAGCAGAACGCATCCCGGGACTCGTGGAGCTTCGACAACACCGAGCAGCGTCTCGTCGAGATCATGCGGGGCATTCACGAGCGCTGCGCCACCACGGCCGAGGAGTACGGCGAACCGGGGAACTACGTTCTGGGGGCGAACATCGCCGGATTCACCCGCGTCGCAGACGCCATGCTCGCGTTCGGGGTCGTGTAGGGGATCGCCTCAGAAGACGGAAAAACTAACCCGACAGGCGGCTTCTGCGGCCGCAGAAGCCGCCTGCGGTGCTCACATGCCCCACCGACCAATGGCTAGCACAGCGGTTAAAGCCAACCGCCCGCATCTTCACGACCGGCACATCGAAACCCTCCCGGCTCACACCACCGGGCGCTTCGCAGGCTAGTGGCGCGCCCTAATCCGCTCGCGAGAGCAGGGCTGAGGAGTCAGGCCATCAAGGGAGGTTTGTGCCGTCCGATGACTCGTCAATCTACCAATCACGCCCTCCGGGCGCCCCCTCGACCCCTTACGCGACGAAGGCGCGGTAAGCCGCAACGTTCACGCGAAGCACGCGAAGCACGTTCTGGGAACCAACTTTGACATAGACTCGAGCGAACATTCCTCGCCACCCAGCGTAAATAGAACGTGAACAATCGAAGGGAGCGAGCTATGCAAGACCGCCCGTCAGTAATTGTGTTCGACGTCAACGAGACCCTTTCCGACATGGCGCCACTGAGCGCCCGGTTCCGGGAGGTCGGGGCCCCCGCCCACCTGGCCGGCGTCTGGTTCGCCGCTTTGTTACGGGACGGGTTTGCACTCGCGGCCACGGGCGGCGCCGCACCATTTTCGGTAATCGGATCGGAATCTCTGCGGGGAATGCTGCGCGAATTGACTCTGACGCGCACTCTCGACGATGCCGTGGCGCACATCATGAACAGCTTCGCTGCTCTCAATCTGCACACCGACGTTGCTGAGGGCATTCACGCGTTAAAAGGCTCGGGTTTGCGCCTGGTGACCCTCTCCAACGGATCGGCGCAGGTCGCGGATTCCCTGCTGAACCGAGCGGGACTCCGAAGCCAGTTCGAGGCCCTGCTCACCGTTGACGATGCCCCGGCATGGAAGCCTGCTCGAGCGGCCTACGATTATGCCGTCGCTGTCTGCGAGGTCAGGCCGGCCGATGCGCTCCTCGTGGCCGTTCACCCGTGGGATATCCACGGGGCAGCACGGGCCGGTCTCCGCACCGCATGGCTGAACCGCACCGATGATGCCTACCCGACCTTCTTCGCGGCCCCCAACCATACGATCTCCACCCTGAGCGATCTGGCCGTTCAGCTCAATCCCCCGGCGACGACCTAAGAAGCACGACTCCAGAAGTTAGTGCGCACCGTCAACGAGTTTGAGGCCGACGATGCAACCAACCAAGCCAAGCAACAGCACAATCTTCAGCCACGAGACACTCGCGTCCCCGCTGATCATCGCCCACGCTACGGTGAGGGCCGCACCGATACCAACCCAGACCGCATAGGCCGTGCCGATCGGAATCTCTCGCATAGCCCACGCAAGGCCGGCCATGCTGAGCGCGATTGCACCGCCGAAGACGAGGGTAGGCCATAACTTGGTGAAGCCCTCTGACTTGCCGAGCGCCGTCGCCCAAACAGCTTCAAGAACACCCGACAGAATAAGCACAATCCACGACATGGCTGACACTCCTTGGCCAGTCTTGTCGCGTTCCGGGTACTGATCCGTCGTCCGGGGCCACGCACCGCGACCTGCACCGACCGTAGACACCAACACTGGGCAAACCATGTGAAGCTATTCGCCCGGTTGAGGCATCCGTTCGTTCGGCTGTTTCTTGCTGCCAGCTATGAGACGAAGGCGTCGTAGGCCGGGTCGTTCGCGCGAAGTACGCGCAGCACGTTCTGGGAGCCAAGTTTAACGAGGTCGGTGTCGCTCCAGCCCCTACCCTGAAGCTCAGCGAACAGGTTGGGGTAGTCCGACACGTCGGCGAGACCGACGGGCATATCGGGGCAGCCGTCGAAGTCGCCGCCGAGTCCGATGTGATCGATCCCGGCCACGCTGCGGGCGTGTTCAACGTGGTCGGCCACGTGCGCGACCGTCACGACCGGCTTGTCACCGACGGAGCCGCCTTCTTCCCAGCGTCGGTATTCGGCTGAGATGAATGCAGGAACGAAGGTGATCATCTGCACACCGTCGTTGGCGGCGAGCTGTCTGAGAATCGTATCCGGCACATTACGCGGGTGCGCATTTAGGGAAAAGCACGAGGAATGGCTGAACAGCAGCGGGCGCGTCGTGGCGTCGAGGGCGTCCTGCATGGTGGCAGCGGAGACGTGCGAAAGGTCGACCATCATGCCGATGCGGTTCATCTCGGCGATGACGGCCCGGCCTCGCTCGTTGAGGCCGTTGTGGGTCACCTCGCCGACGGCAGCGTCGGCCCACTCCGTCGTCGAGTTCCAGGTCAGTGTCATGTAGCGCACACCGAGCCGGGCATACTCACGCAGCACCGCGAGCGAGTTGTTCATCTGGTTGCCGCCCTCGACTCCCAGGAGCGACGCAATCTTTCCGTCCTGCTGGGCGCGGTCGACGTCGTCGGCGGTCACGGCCCGCTCGAAATCATCGGGGTAGGCAGCAATCAGGCGGTGGATGAAGTCGATCTGCTCGAGCGTGGCCTGAACGGAGTCGGTGCCTCCCAGGTCGGTGTGCACCCACACCGACCAGAACTGGCCCTGCACTCCGCCACGGCGCAACCTGGGGACATCCGTTTGCAGCTGACCGCGCTCCGAATGGTGTTCGGCGTCCAGTCCGGCAACCGAATAGTCGCGATGCTCGCGGCAGGCCCAGGCGAGGTCGTTGTGGCCGTCAATGACAGCAAATTTCGGAATTCTTACGGTCATGTGAACTCTTCCCGGCAATCGATGCGCTTTGACCAGCCTAGGACCCCCACCATCGGGCATTTTGTGCGCCCCGGCCGCCCGACCCCACGGCGCCAGGGACCGATTTCGTACCAGATAAACCGGGGTTGACGTGGGCCGTAGCGAGGCTGGCGCAGCACGCAGCACTGCGACCTCCCCCAGACAGGGGATTTTGACCCCTATTGAGGTTACAGCGCGGCCGACTTGAATCGGGGTAGTCTCTGCCAGTAAGTTGCTGAGAAAGAATCATGTTCCCACGCCGCGCTCCATCAAACGACAAGTGCCAGCATCGTCACTTTGTCACTATGACCGCCTGTTCCTGTAAACCCGACTGCAGGGAATGAAAGTGACATTTAATCCAATCCGCCCTACCGCCCCCGCAAGCCCGCGCTTTACCTCACTGCACCGGCCGCACCCGGCAACGCTTTCTCGCCCGAACGCAGGAGGAACGACGCATGAGTGAATCAGATTCGCCCGCATCCCTTGCCCAGTCCCTGCCGCTTGGCCGCACCCCAAAACTGCGGCTCGTCGACCAGCCCGTGTCCGCGCAGGCTGACATCGCCGTCGATACCCCCTCCTCCGGCCTGATCTGGGCAAGGCGGTACCGCACCAAGCTGCGACTGACCGATGTCGCAGTTATCGTTCTCGCTGTCGGTGTGGCTCTGGTCTTTCGGTTCGGCTTTGCCGGCATTCCGGCCGTGCCGGGATCGTTCAGCGCCAATTACTGGCTCGTGTCGCTGCTCATCGTGGTGACCTGGCTGGTGACCCTTGAGCTTTTTCACACCCGGGATTCCCGCGTCATCGGCGTCGGCGCGAGTGAATACAAGCAGGTCATCAACGCCAGCGCTCTGACCTTCGGCATGCTCGCCATCATTTTTCTGATCTTCAACATCGACATCGCCCGGTTGTATTTTGTTCTAGCGCTCCCGCTCGGCATTGTCGCGCTGGTTTTGGAACGGTGGCTGTGGCGCAAATGGCTGCTGCACCAGCGCAGGTTCGGTCACTACCTGTCTCGCGTGATCGTCGTCGGAAACCGCGACGACGTGGAATATGTCGTCAGCCAGATCGACAACAAGTCCGGCGCTGCCTACTACATCGTCGGCGCTGCCTTGGAAGACGGCATCGGGGACGAGATCTCGGCGGGCGATCGTATGGTGCCGATTGTGTCCGATTTCGAACATGTCGCTGCCGCGGCAGCGGCCATGGGCGTTGACACGGTCATCGTCGCCGGGCAGCCCAGTGGGGGCAGCTCCTACATCCGCAATCTCGGCTGGGACCTCGAAGGAACGTCTGCAGAGCTGGTCCTTTCCAGCCGGCTGACGGATGTCGCTGGTCCCCGCATCCACTTTCGCCCGGTTGACGGCCTGCCGCTTATCCACGTCGAAATCCCCCGGTTCGAGGGCGGGCGTCATGCTTTCAAGCGAACCCTCGATATGGTCACGACAGCCTGTGCCCTGCTGTTCCTGCTGCCCGTGTTCGCTGCGATTGCCGTACTCATCAAGCTGGACAGCCCCGGCCCCGTGTTGTTCCGGCAGGAACGCTGTGGCCGCAACGGACAAACTTTTCGCATGATCAAATTCCGCTCGATGGTGCAGACCGCGGAGGACGATCTGGCCGGTCTGCTTGACCAGAACGAAGCCTCCGGGGTGCTCTTCAAAATTCGTAATGACCCGCGAATCACCAAGATCGGCCGCGTGCTGCGCAAGTACTCGCTCGATGAGCTTCCTCAGCTGTGGAATATTTTCGTCGGCGAGATGAGCTTGGTCGGGCCGCGCCCGCCGCTGCCCGAAGAAGTTCAGGTCTACGAAACCCACGTGCACCGTCGCCTGTACATCAAGCCCGGCCTGACCGGAATGTGGCAGGTCAATGGACGATCGAACCTCAGCTGGGAAGACAGCGTGCGGCTCGACCTGTATTACGTCGAGAACTGGTCGCTCGCCGGCGACCTGATGATCATCTGGCGCACCTTCAAGACCGTCATTCAACCAGTTGGGGCATATTGACATGACCGCGGGGATCGAACACACTGCGCCCACCAGCCACCGGCGTCTGAGCATCGCAATGATCGGTACCCGCGGAGTGCCAGCAGCCTACGGCGGCTTTGAAACCGCCGTCGAAGAAATCGGGCGCCGCCTCGTCGACCGGGGCCACGACGTGACCGTTTATTGTCGTCGCACGGCCCGGCCTGTGCCGAAAGAATACCTCGGCATGAAGCTCGTCGAGCTGCCGGCCCTACGCCATAAAATTTTGGAGACCCTGAGCCACACCGGGCTGTCGGTGCTGCACGCAACCATGCATCGCCGCCCCGATGTCGCGTTTGTATTCAACGCTGCCAACGCCCCCTTCGTACCGTGGCTGCGGCTGCGCGGAATTCCCAGCGTCGTGCACGTCGACGGACTCGAATGGAAACGCGACAAATGGGGCGGCGCCGGACGGCGCTACTACCGCTGGGCCGAAGAGGTCGCCGTGCGTGAAGCGGATGCCCTCATCGCCGACGCACAGGGCATCGTCGACTACTACCGGGACGAATTTTCCATTCCGACCGAGCTGATCTCTTACGGCACCCGAATTCTGCAGGACACTCCGACCGATCGGCTCTCCGAACTCGGACTCCGACCCGGCGGCTATCATCTGGTCGTCGCCCGATTCGAACCCGAAAACCACGTCGACGTCATCGTCGAGGGATATCGCTCGAGCGCGGCCGGTCTGCCGCTCGTCGTCGTCGGCTCTGCCCCGTACGCGGCAGACCACATCACGCGCATCAGCGACCTGGCTGCATCCGATTCCCGCATTCGCATGCTCGGCAGCGTCTGGGACCAGGACCAGCTCGATCAGCTCTACGCGCATGCCAGTACCTACCTGCACGGTCATTCGGTCGGCGGAACGAACCCATCGCTTTTGCGCGCGATGGGCGCCGGTACCAAGGTCATCGCGTGGGACGTCGTCTTCAATCGCGAGGTGCTCGGTACCGACGGTGACTACTTCTCGGGGGCGGAGTCCCTGAGCGCCCTGCTCGAAGACGCCGAGCTGAGCCCTGAAGGTGTCGACGAGGTTGCAGCGGCGCTGCAACGACGTGCCGCGGAACTCTACAACTGGGACGACGTCACAGCCAGCTACGAAAAACTCGCCCGGCGCGTGGCCGTCGGCTACAGCACCCACAACCAAAGCAGCGGGCGGGCGGGCGTATCGACTTGGAGCCGTCCCGACTTCATCAACCGGCAACCATCCACGGCACCATCCAGGGGGATCACACTATGACCAGCACCTCGGCCCAGGCAGTTCGTTCGACCGAAACATACTTTGACACCGTGCGCCGTTTGTCGTCGGCTCAGAAGACGGCGGCACGTGGGGCACCGCCATACTCGGTCTACGTCAACCGCCGGGTTGGCCGTTACCTCGCGGCCGGCGCATATCGTTTGGGTCTCACCCCGAACAACGTCACCGCGATCAGCGCCGGCTTCACGTTCTGCGCCATCGGCCTGCTCGCGATCGGTGAGCCGAGCTGGTGGCTCGGGATCGTCGTATGGCTGCTCCTCGCCACCGGGTATGCCTTCGACTCGGCCGACGGCCAGGTGGCTCGTTTGCGCGGTGGCGGCTCGCCGTCGGGCGAATGGCTCGACCACGTCGTGGACTCCATCAAGATTTCGACGCTGCATCTGGCGGTGCTCATCACCATGTTCACTCACTTTCCGCTCACCAATTCGGCCTGGTTGCTCGTGCCGATCGGGTTCACAGCCGTGGCCGCAGTGTCGTTCTTCGCGATGATTCTCAACGATCTGCTCAAGGCCAAACACACTGCGGCCGCCCCCCTCTCCACCGCTCCCCGCACCGTAGTACGGTCTCTGCTCGGCCTGCCCACTGATTACGGGATGCTCTGCCTATCCTTCGTTCTGTTCGGGGCCCCGCTAGCCTTTCTCGGCCTGTACAGCCTGCTCTTCGTCGCCAACGCGGTCTATCTCGCGCTTGCCCTCGGCAAATGGTTTCGGGACATGACCGCGCTGGGTCGTGTCGGAGTCGCCCGACCCTGATTTGGGCATCCGCTCGTCTCGATCCTCAGCCTGCCGTGTGACCCCTTCTGGGGATGCTGCCTCATGAGTTCCGAGGTGAGTTTTGGTCAGCTTGATTGTAGTGTGGGCGCAACCGGACGGAGAATGCTGTGGAACCAATCGACTATTTGAGGACCATCACGAGACGGTGGCTGCTCATCATCATCGTGGGCCTCCTCGGCGGCGCTGTGGCGTGGGGCTACGCGGCCACCCTTCCGACCCAATACCAAGCCACCAATAGCGTCTTCGTCACGAGTGACCGTGGGGAAACCACCAGTGAGCTGCTGCAAACATCGACGTTCACACAGAACCTGGTTGAGTCCTATGCCCAGCTCGCTACGACGCCGACGGTGCTGGGCCCGGTGATCAGCCGGCTCGGACTGGAAACTTCCACTCAGGCCCTCGCGTCCCGCGTGACCGCAGTCACTCCCCTTAATACGGTGTTCATCGAGATCACCGTCACCAGCCGATCGGCGGCTCAGGCCGTGGACCTCGCTGACGCCGTCTCCGAATCGCTCGCAACGGCGGTGGAAAACCTGGCGCCCAAGGGGCCGGACAACCTGCCGTCGATTACCGTCAAGACCGTATCGCCAGCCCAACTCCCCGGCAGTCCCTTTGCCCCGAACACGCAGCTCATCGTGCTCACCGGGTTGCTGCTCGGGCTCGTTCTCGGTGTGCTCTACGCTCTGGCCCGCGAAGTGTTCGACACCCGGGTGAGTACGGAGAAGGATCTCGATCGCGTGTCCTCTGATCCCCTGCTCGGCAAGGTCGGTCGTAAGAAGCGCACCGATCCGGCCGGCCTGGTCATGCGTGTCATGCCGCACAGCGCTATGGCCGAGTCGTACCGCCGAGTGCGGGCCAACCTGGAATTCATCGACGTTGACAGCCCTCCGAGAAGCGCCGTGGTGACGTCGGCGGTCACGCGCGACGGCAAATCGACGACCGCGATCAACTTGGCCCTCGCCATGGCGGAACGGTCTTCCCGAGTACTCCTGATCGATGCCGACCTGCGGCGCCCGTCGATCGCCGAGCTGTGCGACCTCGAAGGCGACGTGGGGCTCACAACCGTGCTGCTCGGCGACGTCGGTCCCGACGACGCTATCGTGCGCTGGTCGGACGGGCTCGACGTGCTACCGTCCGGTGCCGTGCCGCCCAACCCTGGCCAGCTGCTCGGTTCGGACGCGATGAAGACTCTCATGCACCGCCTGCTGCAGGATTACGACTTCATCGTGGTTGATTCCCCGCCGCTGCTGCCGGCCTCCGACGCCCTCGGCCTGTCGCACCTCACCGACGGTGCCATCGTCGTCGCCCGTTACAAGTCGACCACCCGCCAACAGCTGGCGACCACCCTGGAGTCGCTCGAAGCGGTCAACGCCCGCATCCTGGGCATCGTGCTCAACCAGGTGCGCGAACGGCGAGCCGAGGTGTACTACGGACCGCTCGCTCCGGTGACCGGCGCCGCGCCGCGCACACCGGGAACCACCAACCGTGTCACGGCGACTCGGGCGCCGCGCACAGCCTTTGATGACACCGGTCGCCGCAGTTCCCGCACGTCGGAACCGACGCGGTCGACGTAGTGCGGGTTCTCCAGTCGTTTCCGGAGGGTCGTGCCACAACGAATCCCTACCTGCTGCAGTTAAGCCGATCGCTCACCCCCAGCGTCGAGGTGCTCGGCTTCACCTGGCGCCGGGCGCTCACCAGCCGGTACGACGTCTTCCACGTGCACTGGCCCGAGATCCTGTTACAGGGGCGCACACCGGCGCGCGCACTAGCCAGACGGATGCTGTTCCGCCTGCTCCTGGCGCGGCTGCGGCTTCGGCGTACTGCGGTGGTACGCACGCTGCACAACGTGCGCAGCCACGAAGCCGCGCCGCGGTGTGACCGACGGTTGCTGCAAACGTTCGACCATCGCACCACACTGTGGATTCGGCTCAACCCAGTCACCCCGGTGCCGGCGGGCGCGCTGGAGCGCACCATCCCGCACGGCGATTACCGGGAGTGGTACTCGAACCACGCGTCCGGGGTGCCGGTGCCGGGCCGCCTGCTGTGCTTCGGGCTCATCCGTGCCTATAAGGGGGTCGATGTCCTCGTCGATTGTTTCCGTCAGTTCCCTGACGATGCCGAATCGTCGCTGCGCATCGTTGGCGCTCCCCAATCGAGCGAGCTGGCCCAACGATTGCAGCGTGCGGCGGCCGGTGACCGCCGCATCGAATTCGTGCTGCGCCACGCGAGCGATGCCGAGCTGGCCGACGCCATCGGTGCCGCTGAGCTGGTCGTGCTGCCGTACGCCGAGATGCACAATTCCGGCGCCGTCTTGCTGGCCCTCTCGCTCGACCGCCCGGTCCTGGTACCGACGAACGCGGTGACCACAGCGTTAGCCGACGAGGTCGGTCCCGACTGGGTGCTCACCTACGACGGCCCACTGTCGGCCCAGGTTTTGGTCGACGCACTCGCCCAGACCCGGCGGCCGCGCAGCAGGCTCGCCCCCGATCTCACTCACCGCCGGTGGACTGTTGGCGCTTCCGACCACGTCGAGGCGTATAGCCGCGCCGTGCAGGCCGTGCGATTGCGCTGACGGCACGAACTGCACGGTGCCCCTCAGTCCGCAGGCGGCGCCGAGCGGCGGCGGCCGGTATCGAGCTCAGGCGCCCGCGAACAGCCAGGAGTCGGCGGCGAGCCGCCCGTCGATGAGCGGCAGATCGTCGGCGGGCGGGCGACCGGCCTGCAGGGCGTGCACCACAGCATCCGCTAGCTGCTGATCGGTGCAGCCGGGTGCGACCACGTCGTGACCGTGCTCCTCGAGCCAGGTCGCGAGCCCGGTTTCGGTCGTGGTCACGATGCTGCAGCCGTGCGCGAGACCTTCAACGATCGGCAGGCCGACCTGTTCACGCCAGCTGGGGGTCGGTTGGCTGGGCAGGGCCAGCACTCGGGCGCGTTGCAACTGCCGGTGAATTTCGCTGCGCGGTGGGTCAACGACCAGTTCGATGGTCGGGTCCAGAGCGGCGGCCTGCCGCGCCTGATTCTCCAGCGCCCCCTTGCCGATGAGGGTAAGGCGCGCTTGGGGCAGCACCGCTGTCACGAGCGGCCACGCCGCGAGAATGTTCGGCAGCCCCTTGCGCGGCACGAATGCCCCAAGAAAAACCACCCGATGAGCCTCGAGATTGTCAGAGCCGGTGCAGCTGCACGGGGCCGGTAGGGCCGGGATCACGGCCGAGACCAGATTCCGGGCGGGTTCGGGTAGGGCCTGGCGGTAGGTGACCCGGGCAGCATCCGTTCCGAAAACGATTCGGTCGGTTTGCTGCCAGACGAATCGAGCCGCGACACCGTTGAGGCCGCGGCGTAGTCGGGGGCGGGCGCGGAGGGGGCGTTCGAACGGGTCAGCGTTTTCCAGGGCGTAGCTCACGATGGTCGATCGGCGACCACCGAGCAGCGTGCGCAGTCGCAGTGCAGCGATCGCCAGCGCGCTGGCCCACACGCTGGAGAGCATGAGCGGTTCGCCTATTTCGAGGGTCGTGACCGGGGAACGGGCCAGCATCCAGGCAGCGTGCACGGGGTGCGCCTGCACCACGACGAGCCCCCGGGTGAGTTCTTCGTGAAAGTCGTACCTCTTGATGCGGAACAGAATGGCTGCCGGCGGCAACTCATGCGCGCGTTCGAGGTGGGCGCTGCGCAGGGTGCGGTAGAGCCGCGCCCGGTCGGTGGGAATACGGCCGTTAGCCACGCTTGTACTCGTGGTACACCGACCCCACCGAACCTGCCAGCATCCCGGCGCCGCGCGCGGCGGTGCGCAGCCCGCGGGCACGCAACGGCACCTGCCCGACGAGCGAACCGGCGAGGTAGCGCATGATCCCGCCGCAGACCCGTGCGGCGCCGCGCGCCTGCAGGTTCATGCGCACCAGAACGCGTTTGCCATTTTCGGTCTCGTCGAGGTTGATCCGACTCCAGGTGTTGCCCATGCGGAACGCACGTTGCAACACCCATTCCCTGGTGAGGCGGTCCGCCGGCACGATGTCGATGACTATGGCTTCATCGCACCAGATCATCTGCCCGCCGCGCTGGTGCAACTGCCGGGTGAACAGCGAGTCCGAACCGCCGGAGAGCCCGAATCGTTCATCGAAGCTGAGCCCTAGGCTGCGGACCTGAGCGAGGTCGAGCAGCAGATTATTCGTAGCGGCGAGAGACACGGGCGTGCCGGTGGTGAACCGACGGCGCTCGAAGAAGCCGCCGGCCCGAATCCACTGCTCGGGTTCGATGTCGTACTGCGAGAGCACCGGACCGACGACGGCCGCGGGTCGGTAGGTGGAGTAGGTGTCCAGCAATTGCACCAGCCAGTGGCTGCTGGGCCGTTCGTCATCGTCGATGAAGATGAGCAGGTCGGCGCCCTGGCCTTCCTGCAGCGCGCGGTTTCGCGCCGAAGCGATTCCCGGGGTCGGTTCATGCACGTAGCGAACGGGTGGGTGTCGCTTCGATGCCGACTGCCCCGCCTCTAACCAGCTGGTTTCGGTCACCAAGGCACGCGCCCCGGCCTCGGGATCATTGTCGACGACGACGATCTCGACCGGCACGTGCACCATGCCGGCTTGGTCGAGCAGCTCCGGCAGGAGCTCCTCGAGATCGGCCGGGCGGCGAAACGTCAGCACGGCGATCACGACGCGCGGGTCACTCGTGGCTTGGTTGAACATGACCGGCCCCCTCTGTAATGGTGTGCACGACGCAGCTGCTGCGGGAACGAAGGGGTTGGCTCGTGGAGGCGGCCAGGATCAACTGGCTCGCTTCACGATCAAATCGTCAAAGGTGGCGGTGACGGGCGTCACTGTGGCGGTCGATCCCAAATAGAAGGCCAGGCCGACGGCACCGGCTGTCTGCAACGCCGCGGTGGAATCCGTCGCCGTGATCTGCCACGACGCCGGTTCCGGAGTGCCGAGGGCCCAGACTTTAGCGCGAACGGTGGTCGGTGACGACCCGGTGACCTGCAGTCGGAGTTGCATCGCACTTCCGGTCGTGTAGGTCAGGCCGGCGATGTTCTGCGCTTTAAGGGTCGTGGCGCCGCGCATGAGCTGCAGCTGCACTACACCGGTCGACACATTCTTCATGCGCACCCGGTAGTCGTCGGTACCGACCCGGCGGCCGATCAGGGAGGTGTACGCACCGGAACCAGTCGCATCCTGCTGAAGGGTCGTGGTGACGAGAATGTCGGTGTCGAGCAGAGACACGCCGGGGAGGTAAGCGTTGACGGTGGCACCGGCCGAGGCCTTGAGCCGGCCGACATCGCCGCTCACCGAATAGTTCGACGCCGTACCGGTGGTGCTCCAGGCTCCCCCAGTGTCAGCGGTGCCGAGGCCGGTCGCCACAGTGCGGGAGAACGCGTCGGTAGCCAGTGGGGTGTTTGGATCCGCGTCTGGCACCACGACGGCCTGCATGGCCTGTGCGGTTGCCGTGGCGTTGTCGGTCACCGTGAGGGTTACCTCGTAGCTGCCCGCGGTTCCGTAGGTGTGTGATGCGGTCACGCCGGTTCCGGTGCTCCCGTCGCCGAAGTCCCAGCTGTACCCGGTGATGGTGCCGTCGCTGTCGGCGGAGGCGGAGGCATCCGTCGTTAGTGTGAGCGGCGTCGCCTGGTAGCTGAACGCTGCCGTCGGCGCCACGTTGGCCGGCGGGTCGGTGGCCTCGACCGTACGGTTCGTCACCGTGCTGGCACCCGAGTTGTCGGTGACCGTGAGGGTGACCGGATAGCTGCCGGCGGCCGCGTAAGAGTGTGTTGCGGTCGCACCGGTCGCGGTGCTGTCATCGCCGAAGTTCCAGGCGTAACTCGTGATCGTGCCGTCGGAATCGGTGGATCCGGTGGCGTCAACGGTCAGGTCACGGTTGGCGATCGCGCTGCTGAACGAGGCCGTCGGTGACACGTTCGCTGGGGGCCCCGATCGACCGATCAAATTGTGCCGGGCAACTGCACTCGCGCTGAGCGCCGTGTTGTAGACGGCTACCTCGTCGATGTCGGCCGCAATGTAGTCACTCGCCGGCCGGCTGGTCCACCCGCTGAGATTGTCGCCTCCGATGCGCCAGTAGCCCTGGATCGGTGCCGCCGATTTCGTGTCGGCACGCTGTGCTGCCAGAGCACCATCGACGTACAGGGACATGCCTGCTTCGCCGACCGACGCCACGATGTGGTGCCACTGGCCGTTGTTGTACGACGCTGTCGTGTTCACCGTGCGGAGCACTCCAGGCTTCACGCCGAACCAGAGGCGGCCGGCGTTGTCCATGTAGACCTGGCGGTCGTAGGCTGTGGACGCACCACTCAGAGCGTTTCCGAGCCCGATGATTTTTCCACCCCTGGTCGTCGTGGTCTTCACCCAGGCTTCCATGGTGAACGCGCCCCGTGGGGTTTCAAAGGCCGATGAGGCGGCGGTTCCGGCGGAAGTGCCGCTGAATCGCGAGGCCGTTCCCGAATCGGCGGCGAGCGCGCCCGTAACGTTTCGAGTGACTCCCGTTCCGGTAGTTTCATTGGACGCGGCAGCCCAGTCGTAGGCTGTGGTGCCGGTGGCTTCGCCGAGCGGCCAGTACGACGACGGCGAGTCGCTCTGCACCGTCGTGGCGTAGGCATTGTATTCGCCGGAACCAGAGACGGTCACGCTGGCGGGGTTACCGGTTTTCACGTTGCCGAAGGAATCCTGCACCCGCACGCGATAGGCGTAGGTCTGGCCCGGCGTCAGCCCGCTGTCGGTGAAGCCCATGGCCGGTCGGGACCAGTCGGTCGACAGGCCCTTCACCGTGCCCACGGAGACACCGTCGCGCAACACCTCGTAGGTGAGCTGTTCGTTGTCCCGGTCGAAGGCTGCCCGCCAGCCGATGCGAGCGGTGCCAGTGGACAGCGAGTCGACAGTGGGAATGAAAGCGGAGGCGGCGAACGACGCGTTCGCCACGCGCGGGCCTTCCTTGTTGGGGGCGATCGCCGTGCTTGCGAAGCGCGCCAAGCCCTGCTGGCCCTTGTTGTTGACGTTGGTGAATTCGCCACCGTACAACAGGTATTGCTCATTTCCGGTGATGGTCCATGGCCCCTGGCCCTGGCCGGTGAAGGTACCCGAGTTAATCTCGGGGTAGAAGGTCAGGATGCTCGGGCTCGGCTGGCCGGTGAAGCTGACGTAGCTGCCGACGGCGTTGGGAGTGAGCGTGCCGGTCGCCGCCATGGAGAAGGTCAGGGTGCGGTGATAGGAGCGCGGTGCGGTTTCGACCGGACCGCCCATGTTGCCGCAGTAGTGCGTGTGACCGGTGGTGTACACGACGTCGCCAAACGGCACCGCTGAATAGGTGTCACCGTGGCAGTCTTCCATCCAGATCAGTGACCCGTCACTCCAGCTGACGCGGAAGGTGCCCTCGAAATTTGCGCCACTTCCATAGTCGTAACCGGTTCCGAAGGCACCATCGGCCGAGGAGGTCAGGCTGGTGATGGCCCCGTTGACGCCAGCATTGCGAATGAGGGTGTTCACGGCCCACGGCAGCGACGCGCCGGTGACGGAGTTCGTTGCGGCCATTCCGTAGCCGGGAGTGTTGCCGCCGTTATACGAGGTGAAGGAGCCACCGATGAGTACCTTGGTGCCGTCGGGCGAGATCGCCATCGTGTTGACCGATCCCCCTGCTGGGGTACCGGTCCAGTCGCGCAGAGCACCGTTCGAGGTGGCAAACGCGGCGATCTGATTACGGGCGACGCCGCTCGCCGACGTGAACACCCCGCCCACATAGACGGTGTCGCCGAACGTGGCCAGTGTTTTCACCGAGGCGTTGACGGTCGGTGCCCAGGACGGGACCAGTGCACCGCTGGCGATGTCGAATGCGGCCAGACGGTATCGGGCCACGCCACCGACGGTGGTGAAGAAGCCTCCGGCATAGAGCCGGGTTCCGTCAGCAGATGCCGCGAGCGACCGGACGGCCCCGTTCAGGTCAGGGTTGAAGCTCGCGACCAGCACACCGGTCGTGAGGTTGTAGGCGAGCATGTTGTTGCGCACAACCTCGTTGACTCCGACGGCCGAACCTGCTGGCCTGGCCTTGGTGAACTCGCCTCCGGCGTAGACAGTGTTGCCCACTATCACCTGCGACCAGACAACCCCGTTGATCTGGGTTGTGGGGAGGGAGTCGGCGGCAACGGTTGTCGGCGTGCCCGCATCCACTGGGCGGGTATCGGCCTGCGCCAGCAGGGGTGCCGTCAAAACGCCCCCGAGCACGGCGACGGTAGTCAACAGGCTGAGCCAGCCGACACGCGGTGAGCGAGCTACCCGCGGTCGAGTCTCATCGAATGACGCGACGCTGTGCTGGTTGACGTGCCGGCGAGACGCAGGGAGAAGTCGCACGAAGATTCCTTACTGAAACGAGGTGCCGGGGCGTCGGGTAGCCACCGTATTCTTCGGAGTATAGTGAGAATCTTTCACTGATGGATGCCCCCATCCGGGGCACACCGTTATGGCCGCTTTCGGCTGGACCGCGTCAACGCGGAGCAGCGCCCTCGAACAGTACGATCGGCACACCGACCAAGTAGTCCACGGCGATACGCACCCGGTCGCGCTGGTCGGTAGGCACGGCGAAAACGAACACCCCCTGCTGGGTCGCCCCCGGCGCGACCGCCTCGGGGAAGGGCGCGCCGCCCGAAGCCGTTAATTCGGTCGCCGGACTTTGCTCGGCACCGAAAAACAGGTTAACGACGGTTGCGGTCAAGTTGACGGCATCGGGCGTGTCATTGCGCACCGTCACGGTGAAACGCAGTGAGGGCCCGCCCACCTCCCCCGGTCCGCGTGCAACCCCGTCAACCGCTTCGACCGCTTCGATACCGAAGACCACGCCGGGCACGGCCGCGGCGGTTTGGGTGAGCGGCACGGGAGCCTGCGCGGCGGGAGGGGCCAGTTCGCCCGCGGCAGATTCGGTCGGCGCCGGAGCAGCGTTGTTCAAAGGCGTGGTAGCGGTCGGAGCGGGCGAGGGCACCGCGCTCGGCGTAGCCGTCGCCTCGGTTGCCCGCGGGCTCGGCGTTGAACTCTCGTTGATTCCCGCCGTGTCCGAGGCGGTCCCGTTGGAGGCCGCGACCCCGGCGACAATGAGAACGACCACGACCACGGCGAGTGCAGCGGATGCGACGATCCACCAGACGCGCCGCCGAGGAGGCGATCCCTGACCCGAGGCTGGGCCGGTGCTGTCCGGGGCGGGGTGGCGCACTGACATGGTGAAACTCCAGGTTGCTCGGCTGGTCGCGATCAAGGAAGGTTCGTGCTTCGGGAAAACTTTGTGCGCAATAAATACGATGAAGCCATTCATACACGGGGTTCACCCTCATTCCTAGGGGGCAGGCGAACCCCATACGGGGGCACCCGCTCACGCTGTACAGTGTGCAAAACCGGCACCGACCGGCACCGACCACGATGCGATCAACGAGGCGAACGACATGAAAATTGCCATCCTGCACGGCAGCAATGATGCCTATGGAGCCTCAAAGGTGCTCTGTCAGGAAGTGGAGTGCCTGGTCAGCCTGGGGCACGAAGTGTTGGTCGTGGTTCCTCACACCGGCCCGTTGGCCACCGACCTGGCCCCATTCGGTGCCGCAGCGTCAGTCGTCGTCGATCCGACACTGGTGGTGTTACGCCGCAGCAAATTGACCGATCTGCTGCATCCGCTCACCCTGCGCTCCGACGTGGCCCGTGCCGACGTCGTCGTGCTGTGGACGCTGGCCCTGAGCGCGTACATCCCCGTGCTGCGGCTGCGACGCCGTCGATTCTACGTCTCGGTGCACGAGTTACTGCTCGGCCGTGCCGGCGGGCTGCTTGTGCGAACGCTGTTGGCATCCGGCGACTTTCCGGTGTGTGCCTGCAGTGAAGCCACCGCCATCTGGCTGCAGAACCATGGCGTTGGTCGGGATCGACTGACCGTCACATCGCCGGTGTTCGCTGCTGTCGAGGCGGTGCCTGATCGCGCCGCGCATGACCCACTGACGTTGGCCGTCGTCGGGAGGGTCAATGGGAACAAGGGGCACCTGGAAGTTGCCACGGCTTTTCAATCGTCGGCGCTGTCCGGGGCCGGGTGGCGGCTCCTGCTGTTCGGCGCGCCGTACCCCGGACAGGACGAGGCCTTGCAGGCCGTGCAGGCGCTGGTGCACAGCGATCCCCGCATTGAATACCGCGGCGAAGCGGCTTCGGTGGCGGCCATTGCCGAGGAGATTGACGCCGTGGCTTGTTTTCCGTCGACACCGGAGCCGTTCGGCCTCGTGCCGATCGAAGCCTGGCGGGTTGGCGTGCGTTCGGTCGGCTTCGCTGACGGCGGTGCCGGGGAGGTCCTTCCAGTCGTCGGCGGCCTCGGAGTTCGTCGCACCGACCGCCCCGACCGCGACATCACCGCAGCGCTCATCGGTCTGGCCGTGGCGCTGAAGGCTCGCGCGCCTCTGCCGCAGCCGGCCCAGGTCAACCCGCTGTTCTCCCAGGAGCGCCGCCGCAATCTCATCGCCCAGGTCATCGCGCGCAGCTGACACCAACGCAAATCTGAGGGAACCGGCCCGCTGCCGGATGGTTCCCTCAGATTGGATCGGGGCGCGGCCAGAGGCGCGAGCGCTGCCCGATCTACGCGGCCGGCACCTCGGGAATCGGCAGCGGCGCGTCATCCGGTATCGGCTTCACGCCCGGATCCGTTTTCACGCCCGGGGACGGCACGACCTCGGGGGCTTGCACCACCTCCGGCACCGGCACGATGTCCGGCGTCAGCGGTGCGTTGGGGGCGTCCGCCGGGGCCTTGGGCGTGATGGTCTCGTCTGCAGCCTCCTTGTTGGCCGCGCCGGTCGCTTTGATGCTCGCCGACGACCCCGTCACGGTATTGCCAAACGGATCGGTAGCCCGCACCTGATAGGTGTACGTAGTGCCGCCGGATCGCCCGGTGTCGGTCCAGGTGAGGGTGGGCCGGTTCCAGTCCGTTGACAGCCCAGTTTGGGTGCGCACGACGACACCGTTGCGCAGCACCTGATAGGTGAGTTGCTCGTTGTCGCGGTCATAATTTGACTTCCAGGTCACTTTGACGGAGTTCGCACTCGGTGTGCTGAGGGTTGGCTGAAAACTGGTGCCCCTGGCCTTGGGCCCTTCCTTATTGGGGGCGATGGACGACACCGCGAAGCGAGTGAGTCCCTGCTGCCGCTTGTTGTTCACGATCGTGAACTCACCCCCGTAGAGCACGTACTGGGAGTTGGCTGCGACGTTCCACGGACCCTGGCCCTGACCGGTGTAGGTGCCGGTGTTAATGTCGGGGTAGAACGCCAACAGGGTGGGGCAGGGCCGGCCTTCAAAGTTGTAGTAGCTGCCGCCGGTTACGTTTCGAGTAATGGTGCAGGTGGCGGCCTTGCTGAAGGTCAAGGTGCGGTGGTAGCTGCGCGGGTTCGTCTCCGGGTATCCGCCGATATTGCCACAGAAGTGGGCGTGGGCGGTGGTGTACACGACGTCACCAACCGGAACTGCCGAATAGGTGTCGCCGTGGCAGTCTTCGATCCAGACGGTGTTTCCGCTGTTCCAACTGGCTCGGAAGGTGCCCTCGAACATAGCGCCGGAACCATAGTCGTAGCCGGTGCCGTACACGCCGTCGGCATCGGAGGTGAGCGAGAGGATAGCCCCGTTGGGGCCGGCGTTTTTGATCAGTTTGCCGATGTTCCAGGTCACCGCGGTGCCGGTGCCTGAGTTGGTGGCAGCCATTCCGTAGCCGGGGGTGGTGGCACCGTTGTAGGAAGTGAATGAACCGCCGATGACGACGCGGTCGCCGTTCGGTGAGATCGTCAGGGCGTTGACGGCGCCGTCGGGGATGGTGCCCTTCCAGGTTCCCAGGGCACCGGTGGAAGCGTTGAAGGACGCAGCCTTCTGACGGCTTTGACCACTGGTCGACGTGAAGCTGCCGCCAGCGTAGACCGTGCTGCCGAAGACGCCAAGGGCGCGCACCGTGCCATTGGCCGTGGGCTTCCAGTCGGACACGAGCGCACCGGTTGCCGTGTCGAATGCCGCGAGTCGAGAACGTGCGACCCCGCCGGCGGTGGTGAAGGCTCCCCCGACGAAAATGCGCGATCCGTCGGGGGAGGCCGTCACCGACCGGACAACTCCGTTCAGGTTGGGGTTGAACGAGGTCATCACGCCGGTCGTCAGGTTGTAGGCCATGAGATTATTGCGCGACACCTCGCTGGTACCGGCGGATGCCCCCGCCGGCCGAGCCCTGGTGAATTCCCCACCGACGTAGACCGTGTTTCCCACGATCACCTGCGACCAGACGACGCCGTTGATCTGGGCCGTGGGTAGGGCATCCGCTGCAACGGTCTTGGGAGCGGAAGCGCTGGGGGGTGAAGTGTCGGCCTGGGCCGCTCCCGTCCCGGTGAATATCGCACCGGCAAGTACTGCCGCGGCGACAATGGCTGTCACAGGAGAACCCAAACGCCACAACATAGAAGTGCCTCATCTCTGGCGCGGTGACCTCGTACGGCCCCGCAGTTGTGGAATTATACTCACTTTATCAAAAACCCAACCCGCAGCATCAAAGTTGCCGCGATGCAATTGGCTGTGGTCGAACGCGCTTCGCCGCGCTCCTAGTCACGACGCCTGATAGACGTTAGGATTCCTCATTACCTCCCCCCGCCTCTCCTACCCGCATTCTGCCGCGCTCTCGTGGCAGCCTGCGAGAAATTCGAGCACCTTATGGCCGCTGAACAGTCTGTTTTCCCTTCCGATTCGGAGGGGGCCAGCCCCCTCCGAATCGGCTACGCCGCCGGCGGATTCGACCTCTTTCATGTGGGGCACCTGAATATTCTCAAGCACGCCAAGAGCCAGTGCGATTACCTCATCGCCGGTGTCGTCTCCGATGAGATGCTCGAGCTGACCAAGGGAGTTACGCCAGTGGTCCCGCTGTTCGAACGCCTCGAGATCGTGCGGCATATCTCCTTCGTCGATGAGGCCGTCGCTGAGGTCGTTGAAGACAAAATGGAGACCTGGCGCCAGCTGCGGTTCGACGTGTTCTTCAAGGGCGATGACTGGCGCGGCACACCGAGAGGCACCCGTCTTGAGCGTGAGTTTGCCGCTGTCGGCGTGGACGTTGTCTACTTTCCGTACACCGTCAACACCTCGAGCACGATGCTGCGCCGCGCGCTTGACGCGCTGACGCGACCGGATGCCGCCGCCCGCTGGCGGTCCCAGGCGATCGAGGGCACTTCGTAGTCAGCCCTCGTCCTTTTACCAAAAGACGGGGCGGATTATCGTGCAGTGCACGATAATCCGCCCCGTCTAATCAGGACTGGTACTGATTGGGTCGGTTACCCGGGGTGCACCACAACGAGGGTGTCGTCGGGCGTGTAGTAGTTACGCGCCATCTGCACCTTCGTCGACGACTGGGCGATCACCGCGCAATCGTCGACCCGAGTGTTGCGGCCAAAGGTGTTGTCGCTGATGACCACACCTCGCAGGGGGCCGTTCGCTTTCTCGGCGAGGTTGATCGAGCATCCCCCGCCGTCGGCGATGTTGTTCGTAATGGTGAGATTGGACACATCACCGCGGTCCTGGGTGACCTGCACGGATGCATTCCACGCATCGGTCAATCGATTGCCGTCGATGCGAATGTTCGCCCCTTCCTGGATCTGGATGGAATCGTCGTGGCTCGGCGTTCCGCCCTGATTCGGGTCCCGGTCATAGTGGAGGTTGTCGTGCACCCACGAGTCCATGATCGCGACGTTTCCGCCGGTCAGATGGATGCCATCGACCACACCGTGAATATTCAGGCGGGTTGCCTCAAAGTTGTAGCCGTAGATTCCTTGAACGTCGGGTGACGGTTTGGAGGGAAACAGCTCGGTGTCGATGATGCGCAAATTTTCGTAGCCGCCGAGATTGCCGATGAGGGCCATCGGACCGCTGAGCTCACGACCGCGCACGATCGAGTTCTTGATGGTGACATTGGCTGCCTCGATCTTGACCATGCCGCGAATGTCCAGGCCGTCGATGACGGTTCCAGCCTGCGTTATCGTCAGGTCGCCCTTGTGTACCGTCAACGCAGTGCCGGCTGGCACTCCCGTGTTACCGGCGTTGGGCGTGCCTCCCGTCGAGGGCGGTGTGGGAACGGGAATGGGGGCGGGCACCGGAGCTGGCGCCGGAGCGGGAGCCGGAGCCGGAGCCGGGACAGGGGCGGGGGCCGGCACTGGAGCCGGCTGCGGCGCGGGGGCCACAATCGGTTCTGGTGCGGGAGTCACCGGCGGAAACAGCCGCGCCAGAAGCCAGCGCAGTTGGGCCGGGGTCAGGCCCGTTCCCGGGGTGGTTTCGTCTGCGGGGGGGCCAGCAGGCTCGGCACCCCACGGCGCGATGGTGGAGTTCTCTTCTGCCTGTTGGGCGGCCTGTGCTGGGGCGATTCCAATGAATGCGCCGGTCAGTCCCAGCGCGACAGCGGCAATAGCCGTCGTGCGCGCACGACGAAACGAGGATCGATTTTTGTGGGGGGCGGGTAAGCCAGTGAGCATATTCGGGTTGAGTTTCATAGAAGTAATTTCGTGTCCTGCACACGTTTCGGGACGTGTTGGGCGGGGCGGCTGGAGGGAGCCACCGGTCGTGGGTACAGCATTCCGTATCGCCAGGAGCGGGTCAAACGGAAGGTTATGAATACCTTGAAGCGCGCGCTGAAGGGCGAAGTGCCAGCCCGACTTCGGAGCACCGAGGGCAAAGCCGTGCAGCGGTTCCATCTAAGCGAATCGCGCGAGTAGAGCGGCCGCCAGGGGGCGGTCTAACCGGCGTGCACCGTGACAGTTTTGCTGTCGGGCGTGTAGTAGTTGCGCGCCGTGCTGATCTTCGTCGTACTGGGCGAAATGATGGCGCAGTTGGCCACCTTGGTATTGCGTCCGAACTTGTTGTCCGTGACGACAGCGCCGTATATCGGACCATAGGACTTCTGGGCAACGTTGATGGTGCACGCGCCGCCGTCAGCGAAGTTGCCCGTGAAGGAGAAGCTCGAGACATCACCGGTGTCCTGGGTGATCTGCACCCCGGCGTTGTGGGAACCGCTCAGCGTACTGCCGTAGACCTTGATGTTGCTGCCTTTTTGAATCTGGATGGAGTCATCATGGCTGGGCTTTCCACCCTGGTTCGGGTCGCTCGTGTAATGCAGGTTGCCGTGCAGCCAGGAATTCGCAATCGTGACGTTGCTGCCGGTCACGTGAACACCGTCAATGACGCCGTGGATATCAACACGGGTCAGCGTGAAGTTGTAGCCGTAGATGCCATTGATGTCGGGAGACGGCTTCGACGGGTACAACTCCGAGTCAATGATCTTCAGACCGGAGCGCCCGCCGAGGTTGTTGACCAGCGCAGCGGGAGCGCTGACGCTTCGTCCGCGAATGATCGAATTCTTAATCGTCACGTTGATCGCGTTGATCTTTACCAATCCGCGAATGTCCAGGCCGCTGATGACAGTACCGGCCTTGGTGATGTTGAGATCGCCGTTGTGCACCTTGAGGGTTGTACCGGTGGGGACTCCGGTCGTGCCGGCGCTCGCGGTCGCAGTGCGGACCATGCCCCCGGTTACGGCCTGGGCCGGAGCGGCCAAGCCGGCCAGCGGAAGGAGAACGGCAAGGGTTGCTGCTACTGCCAACGTCGGTTTTCGTAGGGCAGAGTAGTGCCGCGTCCTCGCGCGTTCGAGTCGGACGGCATTGGGCAGATCGGGGCGGATGAGGTCAGGACGAGGGGATTCATAGCGGTGGTCGGCGGGGTGATGCTGGCGTGCGCCCGCAGAGTGCGAGGGTGTCAGGGTAAGGGGTCGGCGATGAGAACGTGAGATATGGTCAGTCATAAGTCATTTCGGGTGGTGCACGTTCGGGTATGCGATTGAGGCAACCGCAGGGAGTCACCGATAGTTATTAGAGTGTTACCCAAAAATGAAATTACGTCAAATTAACGGTGCGATCCGGTTGAGATGACGTTTCGTTGCGGAGCGCTTGCCCAGGATCTGACCGGTACCGTGAAAATACCCGGAACCGCGTGAAACCGCCGATGAAGCGCCAAAGCGAGCACGATCGCTCCCGCGCAGAGCAGCGGCGGCAGAAGTGTTGCGATCACGACGGAAACCTGCACATCGGCGATGACCAGAACGGATGCCAGCGCCGTCATGGGAAAGGTATGCACGAGGTAGATCGGCAGGGTACGCGAGCCGAGTGAGCGCACGAAATCAAAGGCGGGGAGTCGCGCGAGAAGCACGGCGACGGTTATGCCCACAGCGACGGCGAGCGCGCTCAGCACGAGCAGCACAAACGGGACCTTGGTGAGGTTCAGTTTTGTGGTCGCAACGACCAGCGCGGCATACCCGAGGCAGAGCGGCACAACGTGCCACCATCGCACGAAGGGAACGAGGCGGCGCACCAGCGGCCCCAGATAGATCGCAGCGATGAAGAACACGAGGTACTTGCCCATTTTGTCCCAGGGCGAGCCAGTGTGCAGCAGCGAAGCGCCGAACAGCACCGCAAGAACCGCCGTGAGGGCAATCTGCACGAGCGGCGGCCATCGCCGCATCAGCCAGGCCAGGGTGAAAAACAACGGCAGCGCGTAGATAAACCACAGGTTCGAGCTGGGCCGCACGAACAGTGTAACGAGGCTGGCCCAGGTGGCGTTGGGCGTTCCCGATGGGCTGATCGGTGGCAGAGCGAGCAGAAACAGCGTCTGCAGGGTGACCCAGGCGATGTAGAGATACAGGAGGAGTGACATCCGCTTGCGAAACAACTGCCAGTACGGCAAGCGGATGGCCGACGCGGCCAGAATTCCCGACATGAAGAAGAACAGGGGCATGCGAAACGTGTCGAAGAGCGGGTTGAGCGGGGCGAGCGCGCCAGCCAGCCCGACCTCGTCAAGGTACATGATGGCGTGATAGAGCACGACCAGCGTGATCGCAATTCCCTTTGCGACGTCGATCCAGGCCTCACGGGCCGGCGCCGTCGTCATGTCGGTTCCTCACCCGGTCGGACGGGGCGAATAAAGCGGAAGTGGCGCTGGTCGAAATCGGTGACGAACGGCGGCGGCTCGTAGGCGTAGCGCAGAGCGCTGCGCGAGGCGAACCGGTGTAGCGCGAGGGCCAACAGCACGGCCATGAGCGCGAGAATTGGTGGTAGAACGGGCGCGATGACGGCGACCGTGGCAAAAAAAATCGGCAGGGAGAGTACGAAGGAAATCAGGATGACGATGGGTGTGTGCGCCAGGTAAATCGGCAGGGTGATACGCCCGACCGCACCGAACCAGTGCGCGCCGCGCAGGGTTCGGCTGAACGCGATACCGCCGATGACACCGACCAGGCAGTTGAGAAAATACAGGCCGAAGACGTCGCGCAGGCCGAGCAGCGTGACGGCGGCGGTGACGGCCATCCACATCAGCATGGCGGCACCGATGAGCAGCCGGTTGTCCACCTCGCCCACGCGAATGATCCAGGTGCGCAGGTAGATGCCGGCCAAAAAGAAGAAGTAGTACTTGAGCGAACCCGACCAGCCCACGTTGGCCGTCTCGAGTCCGCTCAGTGCCACGATCGACACTGCGCCGGAGATGACGAGTTGCAGACGAGGATTCACCCGCCGGCTGAGTTTGGCGACCACGAAAAAGATTGACAATGCCCAGATGAACCAGAGTTCAAACCGCGGCAGCACCGGAGACACCATGAGGCCCAGAATGGTCTGTCGAAGGCCGAACCCTTCGCCCTTCATAGTCTGGCCGAGCAGAAAAACGATCGAACCGACGACCTCCCAGAGCAGGAAGACCCAGAGGTAGAGCCGGACCTTAACCGTCCACAGGTCGCGCCACGGCTTGAGCAGCCACTTAGGAGCGAAAAGCCCGGAGAGCACGAAGAACAGGGGCATGCGCATCGACGACAGGGCCTCGTTGATTTCTCGCCAGTATGGGATGTCGAAACCGGCACCAAGCAGCCAATTCGCCGAGTGGAACATGGCGACGAGCAGGATGGCGATTCCTCGCCCGGTGTCGACCCAGCCGATTCGTTCGATCGGCGGCCTGGTGGCGCTCACGGTCGGAACCGAACCGGTGTAGCGCCGGGGAGCGTGGGGCGCAGGAGCGCGGCATCCGTTTCGGTCGGCACCCTGCGGTTGATGAGCAGCCCGAGAACCAGCACGAGCAGCACCGAAGAGCTGAAGAACGGGCCGAAGAACAGGAACCAGACCGCCTTGACCCCGAGGTAGAGCAGCACGGCACTCGCGGTGTTGGATGATACGTGCACGCCGATGCTGCGCACGATGAGTGCGAGCATGATCAGGGCGAGCAGCAGCCCGGGAATGCCAAAACCGGCCCAGAAATCGCCGATGATGGAGTGCAGTTCGACGTGCCCGCCGAACATGTAATTCTCAACGTACCCATTGTTGGGGTCGTAGTTTATTGCGGCCATCCCGGTCTTGGCCGCGAGAATGTCCTCGGGATTGGGAGCGGTGCCAACGCCGAACCCCCACGGCTGATGTTGCATCAGGGCGATCGTCGCGGTGAGTTCGGGACGGCCGCCGAGGATGAGGGAACCGGTCTCCTCGAGTTGGGCGAGGGTGCGCTGCTGGGTCGCCTGGCCGAGGGCTCCGTCGAGAATGAGCGCCTGGATGATATTGAACACGACCAGGGCGAGGGCGCCGAGTCCCAGCAGGGCGCGCAGTGCGGATTTGCCCCGCGTGGGCCGGGTGGGGCGCATTTGCCAGGCGACCAGCAGCACGGTCAGGAGCATGAACGCGAAGGTGGAGCGGGCATCCGTCATGGTAGCGACGACCGTCAACAGCAGCGCCACGGCCAGTTCCAGCCAGCGGCGTCGAAGTTGCAGGGTGATTCCCAGCAACAGGATGGTCAGAGCCACGGAATAGCCGAACCGCCACGGGTTCGCCGCGTACAACTCGCTGGTCGGCGAAACACCGAACAAGATCCCGGCGCCATACCAGATGGCGATCTGGGAGTCAGGCAGAACCGTGCGCGCCCAGAGCACGAATCCGACGCCGGCGAGCAGCCCGACCAGACCGGCGATCGCCCCGAAGGCCTGGCCGAGGCTCGTGTCGTGCGTGGGGGCCGACAGCGCGGTGAGCCACAGCCCGGAGCCGATAGCGATCACTCCGGCGAGCACGAATAGTCTGGCCCCCCAATATTGGCGCAGCACCGGGAACCATACCGGAAACAGCGCCACACAGGCCAGTGCACCCACGGTCACACCCTGGTCGATATCCAGGCGCATGGCCACGATGACCAAAACGACCACGGCGATGAATTTGTTGACGATGGGCGGCGTCTGCGCCACGAAAAGACCGGCGCGAGGGCGCTGAGGCGACACCGCAGCGCCGAGCACTGCGGTGGTGTTGTTGGAGCGCACCTGAAAGGACAATAGCCATCACCAACCGGGCCGCACAGAAAACGATTCGGGCACCGATTCCTGTTGCGCAGCCGCATCGTGCACAACAATAGACGGCCCCGAGCAGAAGCGACAAGGGCAACGCTGCGCTAACTGAGGGATTTTCACCCCCCCGAGAGGGGGGCGCGGCCAGGGGTGGCGCGGCCTGTATAGTGGCGATTTCGTGAGAGATATTCATCGTGCGACCGGAAGCGGCCTGTGGTCATGTATAGATTCAATCGGCTCGTCGCCGACCTGCGCCGGGACCCGGCCGCCCTCGCGCAGCGTGCAACGATTCGGCTGCGGCTCGCGGGTCTGCGACTGAGCAACCGGCTCAGCCGCCGATCGGTAGCGGGTTCGGGCGCCGTCGTGGTGAACCTGACCTCCTTCGGCCATCGGATCGACCTGGTCTTCTATGCCCTCGAGACCATCGCCGGTGGGCGAATCCGCCCCGGCCGGCTCATTCTGTGGCTCGACGACGGTGCCGCGCTAGCGCACCCTCCGGCCACACTTCGTCGCTTGCAACGACGGGGCCTGGAGATTGCCTCCTGCCCCGACTTCGGGCCGCACAAGAAGCAGTATCCCTACGCCCTGACCGGGCCGACGCTCCCCCTAGTGGCCGCCGACGACGACGTGCTGTACCCGCGCCGGTGGCTGGCCGAACTGCTCGAGGCGGCCGCGCGGCATCCGCTCGACGTCACCGGCCAGCGCGCCCACACGATCACCTTCGACGGCGACCGCGTGGCGCCCTACGCGCGATGGGTCGCCGCCCGCGGCACCGCCGCCAGTTTTCGAACTCTCTGCACCGGCGTCTCCGGCATCTACTACCCGCTCGGGCTGCTCGAGGCCCTGCGCGCCGAGGGGGACGCCTTTCTGCGGGTCGCTCCGCGAGCCGACGATCTGTGGGTCTATGCGGTCGCCGTGCGGCACGGCATTCGCGCGCGCCAGGTTGGTGAGCGGCAGGCGGAATATCCGGCGATTCCGGGTTCGCAGCGCGGCACCCTCTATCGGCAGAATGTGACGGAGGGCGGCAACGACGCGCAGTTCGCGGCGTGCGTGGGCGAGCTGGAACGACAGCGGATGCTGCGCGACGACCCCCACGATTCGGGCGCGCTGCCGGGGGCGTCGCTGGACCAGGTCGTGAGCGACAATGGCGCATAGGCGACCGCGCGGACCGGTGCCACGGTCCGCCCTACCGATCGTCGCCGCAACCAGCAGGCGCCCGGTCGCGCCGAATTCCGTGTCGCGCAATATGACGATCGCGCTGATCGGAAATGCTTTCCCCCCGCTCGTCGCGCTCTTTTCCGGTCCAATTCTGGCCCAGGCCCTCGGCGTCGACGGTCGTGGTGCTGTGGCCGCTGCCACCGCACCGCTCGCCCTCGTGGTCACGGTCGCGACCTTCGGTGTTCCCGAAGCCGTAACCTGGGCGATCGCCCGCAACCCCACCCTCGCCCGCAACGCCTCGAACCGGGGCATGCTCATTCTGATTGTCGCCGGACTGCTCGCCATGGGCGCCGTCGCGTTGTCGGCGGCCTGGCTCAGCGGCGGCGATCCCACGGTGCAGCAGCTCATCCTGGTGGCCTGCCTGGCCATCGTGCCAAACCTGCTGGTCGGCGTGTTCCGTGGGGTGGCATCCGCTACCCAAAGCTGGCGGCTGGTCGCGCTGGAACGCATCATCACGTCATCGTTGCGGCTCGCCGTGCTGATTCCGTTCTGGCTCACCGGCACCCTGTCGCCCCTCGTAGCGACGATCGCCGTCGCGGCCATGCCGGTGACCGGGCTGTTCGTGTACATCGGGCGCATGCGCACCCTCGACCCGCGAGCCTTCGACGTTCCGCGGGAGGCGCGCACGGCGGGGCTGCTGAGCTATGGCCTGCGCATCTGGGTCGGCTCGCTGTCGGGGATTCTGCTGTCGAGGCTTGACCAGGTGCTCATGACGCCGTTCGCCGGGACCTACCAGCTCGGACTGTACGTGGTCGCGGTGAGCGTGAGCGAACTTCCGCTGATCATCAACCAGGCGGTGCGGGACGTGACCTTTGTGACGGATGCCGCCGATTCCGTCGACGCGCGCCTCGCGTCGTCCGCCCGCATCAGCACCCTGCTGTGCGGCCTGGCCGCCCTGTTCCTGGGCGTCACCATGCTGTGGTGGCTGCCGTTTCTGTTCGGCGAGGACTTTCGACCGGCGCTGCCGGTGGCCGGCGTTCTGCTCGCCGCGGTGGTGCTCGGCACCCCAGGGTCGATCGGTGGCTCGGGCCTGAGCGCGCGGGGGCGACCCGGTTTGCGCAGCATGTCACTGCTGATCGCCTGCCTCGTGAACATTGCCATGCTCATCGTGCTCGCACCGATGCTCGGTGCGATGGGCGCGGCACTGGCAACGCTGGCCGGCAACCTGATCTCCAGCAACCTGAACCTTTTGTTCATGTATCGAAAGTTCGGCATCAACCCGCTGCAGTTCTACGGCGTGCGGCGGCTGGACTTCGTGACCCTGCGGGAGTACGCCAAGCGGTTCTCCCGGCGCCGCAAGCGCTAGATCATTCGGTTCGGAGCCGTCACGGGTGTTGCAGGGGGCGCCGGCCGATAGGCGAGACCGTCGCGCAGGCCCCGCGCCGCAGCGATCAGCGGCTGCACCGAGGTCAACAGCTGGCGGCGGCCCCCGCGGGCGATAACCTCCCAGGCGGCCGACACGCTTCGGCGACGCCAACGTCGACGGTCGGGGGCGTCAAGGTTGCGGGCCGCAAAGACCAGACGGTTGCGCACGTTGTAGTAATAATAGGAGTAGGACTTGGCCAGGCCGGCGCTGTGCTGACCGCTGCCCTGGGTGCCGCCCTGCGCGTGCGTCGCCTGCGCGGCGGCACAGACCGCCACGGCTCCCCCCTCGTGCAGCACCCGCTGCGAGAGCTCGACGTCTTCCCAGTACAGAAAATAGTCGTCGCTGAACCCACCGATCCGGCGCCAGAGCTCGTCGCTGATCAGCAGGCAGGCGCCACTTAGCCACGGCGTTGTGCGCACGCCCGGGTGGTCAGCGCGTCTGCGGGTCGCGCGTACCCGGCCGTCGTCGAGGTACAGATCGCTGCCGTCGAACCACACCGTGCCGTCTGGCCGCAGGATGCGGGGCGAGACCAGGGTGAGCGGATGCTCTCTGACCACTGCGATCAGGCGGGCGACCTGGTCGGCGATGATGGCGGCATCCGGATTCAACAGGAGAAACTGCGTGCGCCCGCTCTGCTGCGCCCGCGCGACGCCAACGTTCATACCGCCGCCAAAACCGAGGTTGGTCGGCGACAGCACGTGCTGCCAGCCCTCCCGTTCGGCGAGTGCGCTCACCCTGGCCTGTTCGGCCGCGTCGGTGAAGTTGTCGACGACGACAACCGAGAGGTCCGGCGCTGATCGGGAGAGCGGTTGCAGATTCTCTTCGAGCAGGGCGCACGACCCGAAATTCACCACCACCACGGCAAGGGAGGCGAAGATCGAGTCGGTCATGCGGTCAGTATTGCAGATCCGTGCGGTCAACCTGACAACTTCTCAGCACGTTACTGCGCGAAGCGGTCGGTCGCCTCGATGATGGCATCGAGGATGCCGGGCTGGTCGAAGGCATGGCCGGCGTCGGGAATCAGGTGAAATTCGGCTTCTGGCCAATTCTTGTGCAGGTCCCACGCGGTGAAGGCCGGGGTGCACATGTCATAGCGGCCCTGAACGATGACGCCGGGAATGTCGGCGAGGCGGTGCGCGTTGTCGATGAGTTGGTTGGGCGTGAACCAGCCTTTATTGGCGAAGAAGTGATTCTCGATGCGGGCGAAGGCCACCGCGAAGGACGGGTCGGAGAAGTGCGCGATCTTGTCGGGTTCCTGCAGCAGGGTGATTGTCGATGACTCCCAGGTGGCCCAGGCTACCCCGGCGCGCTCCCGCACGAACTGGTCGGGATCGTGCAGCAGTCGACCGTAGGCTTCGATCAGGTGACCGCGTTCGTTTTCGGGGACCGGCGCGAGGAACGACTCCCACAAGTCGGGGTAAATTGCCGCGGCGCCGCCTTCATAGAACCAGTCGAGCTCGATCGGGCGCAGCGTGAAGATGCCGCGCACAACGAGCTCCGTGACTTTCTCGGGGTGCGTCTGGGCGTAGGCGAGGGCAAGGGTGCTGCCCCAGGATCCGCCGCAAACCAGCCAGCGATCGATGCCCAGGTGTTCACGCAGTCTTTCCAGGTCGGCCACCAGAGTCCAGGTGGTGTTGACGCTCAGGTCGACGTCGGGCTCGCTCGCGTGCGGCTTGCTGAGGCCGCAGCCGCGCTGGTCGAACAGGATGATGCGGTACTTCGCCGGGTCAAACACCCGGCGCTGGTCGGCGCTGGATGCCCCGCCCGGACCGCCGTGCAGGTAGACCGCCGGCTTACCGTCTGGATTGCCGGAGGCTTCCCAATAGATGGTCTGGTTGTCGCCAACATCGAGCATGCCGGTTTCGTAGGGTTCGAGCTCGGGGTAAAAGGTGCGCATTCCTCGAGCCTAAGCCCCCCGGGTGGGAGGTCAGGGATCAGCGGCCGACCAGACCTTGCTCGTAAGCCAGAATGACGGCCTGCACACGGTCGCGCAGGCCGAGCTTGTGCAGGATCCGGCCGACATGAGTTTTCACCGTCGACTCGGACAGAAAGAACCGTTCGGCCAGTTCCGTGTTGGAGAGCCCCTCGGCCATCGCGAGGAAGACCTCGGTCTCACGCTCGGTGAGCGCCGCGAGCGCCGTGGCGTCATGCGCCTCGGTTTGGGGCAGCTGGGTGCCGAACAGGTCGAGTAGGCGTCGAGTGACGCGCGGCGAAACGGATGCCTCCCCGGAGACCACGGTACGGATCGCGGTGATCAGCTCTGCTGGTTCGGCGTTCTTGAGCAGGAAGCCGCTCGCCCCGGCACGCAACCCGCCGAACGCGTACTCGTCCAGGTCGAAGGTGGTCAGGATGATGATGCGGGTGTGCGGCCGGTCCGCCATGATCTGCCTCGTGGCCTCGATGCCATCGAGCCCCGGCATACGCACGTCCATTAAGATGACCTGCGGGCGCACGCTCGCGGCGAGCGCGATCGCCTGCGCGCCGTCGCCCGCTTCGGCGACGACGAGGAAGTCGTCTTCGGCCTCAAGCACCATGCGAAAACCGACCCGCAGCAGAGCCTGGTCGTCGGCAAGCATGATGCGGATCGGATGCGGCGGCGAGGGCTCGGATACGGTCATGTTTCATCCTCTAAGGTCATCGAGGCGTGCACCCGCCAACCGTCGTGGAGTCCCGCTCCGGCTTCGAAGTTACCTCCGTAGATGGCCACTCGTTCCTGCATTCCGATCAGGCCACGCCCGAAATTCCGACCGCTCGGCTCCCGGCGCTTTCGGCCGTTGTCGCTGATCGTGACCTCGGCCATTCCGGGCGCCGAATTCAAACGAACCACGACCCGGGTGGGCGTATCGGCGTACCGCAGCACGTTGGTGAGCGACTCCTGCACCAGGCGAAAGATGGTCAACTGCATGCTCGGGTTGGCGGGTTCACGTCCGCTGCGTTCCAACACGACCGGAAGCCCGGTCGAGCGAAAGGATTCGACCAGGTCGGCGAGTTGGTCGATTCCCGGCTGCGGTGCGCGCGGCGCCGGCTCCGAGCCGACATCGAGAACCCCGAGCAGGCGCCGCATCTCGGTCATTGAGCGGCGCCCGGTGGCAGCGACGTCGATCATCGCCGCACGGGATCGCTCCAGGTCTTTGGGGGCTATGGCGTGGGCACCGTCGGCGAGCGCGACCATAACTGACAGGCTGTGGGCGACGACGTCGTGCATTTCACCGGCGATGCGGGTGCGCTCGGATATGCGCGAGAGCTGCGCTTGCTGGTCGCGTTCCCGGGTCAGTTGCGCGGCCAGGTCGAGCAACGAGGCCACGTATCGCTTGCTGTTGCCCATGTTGACGCCGACCAGCGTGGCGGCGAGCAGCATAATCGCCACTTGGATCGCGACCGACGTCCACGAAACCTCGGCCGGGTCGTCGGTCAGCCAGGCCGCCAGACCGGCCAGGAGCGTCGAGGTACCGAACCCGACCCAGGCGCTGCGCACATCGGAGTACACCGCGACCGCGTAAAGCGCGAGCAGCTGGGCGATCAGGTGCACTTCGCCGTAGTCCGCAAAGGCGAGCAAGCCGATCCAGGTCACTGCCAAAGCAAGCCGCGGCATCCGTCGTCGCAGCAACAGCGCCGCAGCCAGAAGCAACGCTATGGCCGCGTTGAATAAAACGTCGGCGAGCGGCGCTGGTTTCGCATCCATCAGGTTGGTGACCAGGGTGAGCGCCATCGGCACGACGTAGATCGCGGCGATCAACGCGTCGGCCAGGTGCGGATGCCTGGTCCAGAACCGCCGTACGATGCCGGGCGGGGTGGGCAGACGCACGTCTCCCCCCGGCGACAATGCACGCCCGGGGGGAGAAATGTTACGGCTCATTCTTCGATGGTACGGGTCAGGCGTCGCGGCGCTTGAGCAATGCTGCTGCTGCGCCAAGGCTTACAGCGACCCAGGCGAGGACAACGAGGAAGGCCTGCCAAGATTCCATGGTGCTCGGGGTGATCATCTCGGCGCCGGCCATGGTGAACAGGAACGGCATGATGTCGGCAACCCATCCGACGAGCATGGAGAAGAGCCCAACGACCGTCGGCAGGAGCAGGATAATTCCGAGGACCGTCGCGATTCCCCCGGCGCTGCTCCGAACAATCGTGCCGATTCCGACGGCGAACACAGCGATGAGCGCCAGGAACAGGGCATTGCCCAGCAGCGGCAGGATGACGTGCTCGTCGAACAGACTCGCGGTCAGGTCTTTCGTTCCGAGGATGGGGATGGCGATGAGGAACGACCCGACCACGCTGAACAGACCCACGAGGAAGGTGAAGCTGAACAGCACAGCGACCTTGGCCCAGAGGGCCGGTAGGCGGTTGGGTACCGCGGCGAGCGTCGACTTAATCATGCCGCTCGAATACTCACCACTGATCGAGAGCACTCCGAGGACGGCGACGATCAGCTGCCCCAGGCCCAAACCGGCAGTGGCGACCAGAACGAAGATCCCCGTGCTGTCGATGCCCATAGCTGCGGTAGCCGGCTCGTCCAACCCGGCGGACATGGCGTAGGCCATCAGCACGGCAATGCCGAACGAGGCGGCGACCACGAGGGAGAAGGTCCAGTAGGTGGAACGCAGCGTCCACAATTTGATCGCCTCGGAGCGGAGCAGGCCGATGAAGCTGAGCCCGGAACCGGTCGGAACGAACGGGGTGCGGGCTCCGGCCTGCTGGGTTGAGTTGATTACGGTGCTCATCGAGCGACCTCCGCTTCGGTGTGGGTATCGCCGGTGCGGTACTCCACTTCGTCCTGGGTCAGTTTCATGTAGGCGTCTTCGAGTGAGGCGCTCACCGCTGTTAGCTCGTGCAAGGAAATCTGCGCGGCTGCGGCACGGTCACCGATCTCGTTCACGGTCAGTCCGTTGATCTCGAGCACGTCCTGCTCCAGGTTGGTGATGGTGACATCCGCCTGCGCGAGCAAGCTGGCCAGGGCCGCGGTGTGCGGTGTGCGCACGCGCACCGTGTTCTGCGCTGCTGAGGCGATGATGTCGGCGACCGAGGCATCCGCTATCACCCGACCACGACCGAGCACAATGATGTGGTCGGCGGTGAGAGCCATCTCGCTCATCAAGTGTGAGGAGAGCAGCACGGTGCGGCCCTCGGCCGCGAGCTGCTTGGTGAGCTTACGCACCCACTGCACGCCCTCGGGGTCGAGGCCGTTGACCGGCTCGTCGAGGATGAGGGTGGCCGGGTCGCCGAGCAGCGCTGCGGCGATGCCGAGGCGCTGGCCCATGCCGAGGGAGAACCCGCCGACGCGCTTTTTGGCGACGGACTCGAGGCCGGTGAGGTTGATGACCTCGTGCACCCTGCTGGTGGGGATGCTGTGGGTTGCGGCCATGGCGCGCAGGTGGTTGTAGGCGCTGCGACCGGTGTGCACGGCCTTGGCGTCCAGGAGCACGCCGACCTCGCGCAGCGGTGCCTTGTGCTCGTGGTACGGCTTGCCGTTAACGATGACCGAGCCGGCGCTGGGGCGATCCAGACCGACGATCATGCGCATCGTGGTGGACTTGCCCGCACCGTTCGGCCCGAGAAAACCGGTGACCTTGCCGGGCTGCACCGTGAAGTCGACCGCGTCGACCGCGGTCTTGCTTCCGTAATGCTTGGTCAGGGACTGTGCCTGAATCACGACTGCCTCATTCCGTTAGGGGTGAGGCCCCGTTTGTTTGTTGTGGAGCCCCCATAACAAAACGTACGGCCTGCGATAGGCGTGGCGCATCAACCACGGGGATGGTTGATGCGCCACCGCTGTCATACCTGGGTACGACGCCTACCGCCTATTTTTTCACCGGCTTTTCGGGCGTTGGCGCCGTTCCAGACGCCCGCTGGGCCGTGTAGTAATCGCGGGCTTCGATCTGGCGCTCACGTTCGACACCGCTGGCGATAGTGGATCGCAGGTGATCCTGGGTGTATCCAAACGCGTCGACCAGATCGAGGGCGTGCGGACGGATGCGCGCAATGAGACGATCGATATAGGCCGTAACGGCCTGGGCGCGCTGTGCAGAAAGCCGCCCATGGATGAGATACCAGGCCAGGTTCTTCTCCACCAGGCCAAGGCCGAACAGGTCGCGGAGCCAGGTGAGCACCTGCTTGGTGCCGGCATCCGTTGTTGCGTCCAGTGCCCGGGTGAAGGACTCCCACTGCAGCAGTTCGCCGTGGGCGCGAGCGGCTTCGATGAGCTCGTTCTGGTGCGCATTGAACAGGTCGGCGGCCTGCTTTTTGGGCAGCTTGGTAGCGCCGCGCAGCTTGCCGGCGACCTCACCGATCATGCTCTCGACCCGATCGGTGAGCAACTCGCGCTGCACGTCGGCATCACGAAGGGCGCCGATCGAACGGGCTGTGGACCCGCGGTCGAAGACCGTCTGTCCGAGGGTGCGCAGTCCGGTGCCGTGGTAAGCGCGACCGGCGGCGTGCTGCACGACGTAGCGAGCGAGGGCTCCGACATCCGCTGAAGCGAATTTGCGGCTGTAATCGGTGAGCAAGCGCTTGGCCACGAGCTGCAGGAGTACGTTGTTGTCGCCCTCGAAGGTCGCGAAGATGTCAAGGTCGGCGCGGAGGCCGACGAGGCGGTTCTCGGCGAGGAATCCGGCGCCGCCGCAGGCTTCGCGGGCTTCCTGCAGGGTGTCGAGTGCGTGCCAGGTAGAGAGCGGCTTGAGCGCGGCGGCCAAAGTTTCAAGGTCTTGCCGGTCGTCGTCGGTGTCGGCTTTGCCGCTGAACACCTCGTCGAACTTCACCAGGAACTCGTCGTGCGCGAAGGTCTGCGCGTAGGTCGTGGCCAGTCGCGGGAACAATCGGCGCTGGTGCCGCTGGTAGTCGAGGATGACCTCTTCATCGGTGTCGCTGCCGGCGGTGAACTGGCGGCGCTGGCTACCGTACGTGATGGCGATGGTCAGTGCGAGAGCGGATGCCGCGGTGGCGGCCCCGTCGAGCGACACGCGACCCTGCACCAGGGTGCCGAGCATGGTGAAGAAGCGACGGCCTGGGCTGGAAATAGGGCTCGTGTAGGTGCCGTCTTCGGTGACGTCGCCGTACCGGTTAAGCAGGTTCTCGCGCGGAATACGCACGTCGGTGAAGTGCAGCCGACCGTTGTCGATGCCGTTGAGGCCGCCCTTGAGGCCGTCGTCTTCGCCTCCGATACCGGGCAGGAAGGCGCCGTCGGCGCCCCGAATGGGCAGGTAGAACGCGTGCACGCCATGGTTGACGCCCTGCGTGATGAGCTGCGCGAACAGCACGGCGGCGATGCCGTCGTTTGCCGCGTTACCGAGGTAGTCCTTCCAGGCGGCGCGGAACGGGGTGTTGATGACGAACTCGCCGGTTTCGGCGTCAAAGGTGGCGGTGGTGCCGATGCTGGCGACGTCGGAGCCGTGGCCGATCTCGGTCATGGCGAACGCGCCGGGAACGGAGAGGTCCATGATGCCGGGCAGATACTTGTCATGGTGGCTCTTGGTGCCCAGGTGCAGCACCGCGGCGCCGAACAGGCCCCACTGCACGCCGCCCTTAATCTGCAGGCTTGGGTCGGCGATGACGAGTTCTTCGAAGCCGGCGATGTTCCCGCCGTGGTCGTCCTGGCCGCCGAGGTGTTTAGGGAACGCGCGCAGCACGTGGCCGTTGGCGGCGAGCACCTTGAGCTGGCCGAGCACGCGCAGTCGGTGATCGGCCATGGAGAGGCCCTCAATGCGCTGCATGTCGGGGCGGGCGGTAACTTCGCGGGCGGCGAGGCGCACGTCCGCCCAGGTGCCCAGAAGCTGGCGACCAAGTTGTTCAACGTTGACCGCCGGGGCAGCCTGGTCGCCAATGCCCGTGATGGGGCCGGTGTCGACGCTGACATCGCTTCTGGGGTCGATCGTCGTCGATCGGGTGCTGGACCGCTGAATCGTGTCAACCATGGTTGGTCCTAACTGTTCGCGCGAAAGTGGTGCTCGCAACGTTAGGACCGGGTGGTCGCGGTCGTGAAACGCGCGGTGTGGGGGCGACAACGATAGCGGCCGCCCACGGCATCCATTTTGTAGGTTACACACAACTTTGGCCACTTCAGACCTGCGCTCCCCCACAAACCGCGCGCGGGTGCGGTTAGTCGAAGGCGGCGACGACCTCGAGCAGGGCTGCTCCGTAGGCCTCGAGCTTCTTGGCACCGATGCCGGTAATGCCGTCGAGGGCGGCGAGCGTTGTCGGGCCGGCCGCGGCGACGGCGATGAGCGTTGCATCGCCGAAGACGATGTAGGCGGGCACGCCCTGCTCCTTCGACTCGGCGGACCGCCAGACACGCAAGGCCTCGAACAGCGTCTCCTGCGCGGTGCTCAGGTCGGCGGCTGCGACCTTCGCCGCGCTTGGGCGGCGGGCGGCGCTGGACCGCGCCGGGCGGTCGGGTTCGCGCCGTAACTGCACGTCGCGACGGCCGCCGAGAACCTCCGCCGCGGCATCCGTCAACACGAGGGTGCCGTATTCGCCGGAGGTGGCGAGCAGCCCCTGGGCCAACATCTGACGCACGACGCCGCGCCAGGATTGGTCGCTGAGGTCGGCGCCCAGGCCCCAGGTGCTGAGCTCGGTATGCCGGTACTGGGTTGCCCTGGGGGTCTCTTTGCCCCGGAGGATGTCGATGAGGTGCCCGGCGCCGAATTTCTGGTTGCGTTCGCGGTGCAGGCGCACGATGGTGGAGAGTAGCTTTTGGGCGGGGATGGTGCCGTCCCATGCTTCTGGCGGTTCGAGGCAGGTGTCACAGTTTCCGCAGGGTTCACTGGTCTGGCCGAAGTAACGCAGCAGGTTGACCCGGCGGCAGTGCACCGTCTCGCACAACGCAAGCATGGCGTCGAGGTGGGCGGAGAGCTTGCGCCGGTGGCCGAGGTCGCCGGGTGACTCGTCGATCATGCGCCGCTGATGCACTACGTCTTGCAGGCCGTAGGCGAGCCAGGCCGTGGCCGGGGCGCCGTCACGGCCGGCGCGGCCGGTCTCCTGGTAGTAGCCCTCGACCGATTTGGGCAGATCGATGTGGGCGACAAAGCGCACGTCGGGCTTGTCGATGCCCATGCCGAACGCGATCGTGGCGACGATGACGACGCCCTCCTCACGGAGAAACCGGGACTGGGTGCGGGCGCGCAGGCCTGCATCGAGTCCGGCGTGGTAGGGCAGCGCGTTCACGCCGTTCGCACGCAGGAATTCGGCGGTCGCATCGACGGTCTTGCGGCTGAGCGCGTAGACGATTCCGGCGTCACCCGGGTGCTCGGTCTTCAAGAATGACAGCAGCTGTTTGCGCACCTCGGACTTGCCGACGATGCGGTACTGGATGTTGGGCCGGTCGAAGCTCGCCACAAAATGCCGGGCCTGGCCCATCTGCAGGCGGGTGGTGATCTCCTGGTGCGTGGCATCCGTGGCCGTGGCGGTAAGGGCGATGCGCGGCACATCGGGCCAGCGGTCGGCGAGTTCGCTGAGCGCGAGGTAGTCGGGCCGAAAGTCGTGACCCCACTGCGATACGCAGTGCGCTTCGTCGATGGCGAACAGGGCGATGGTTCCGCGCGCCAGCAGGCGTTTGGTGGCCTCGTTGGAGAGTCGCTCTGGAGCGACGTAGAGCAGGTCGAGGTCGCCGTTCAGATAGTCACGTTCAACCTGGTTTCGGGTGGCGGAATCCTGGCTGGAATTGAGGAACTCGGCGCGCACGCCGACGGCGGTGAGCGCATCCACTTGGTCTTGCATGAGGGCGATGAGCGGAGAGACGACGATGCCGGTGCCGGGTCGCACGAGTGCCGGAATCTGGTAGCACAGGCTCTTACCGCCGCCGGTGGGCATGAGCACCACTGCATCTTTGCCGTCGACGACCTGCGCGATGATCTCGGCCTGATCGCCGCGGAACGAGTCGTAGCCGAAGACGGTGTGCAGGGCTTCGGCCGCGGTCGTGAATTTGCGGGTCGCCGCGCGAATCGCAGCGGTGACACGAGCGGGCGGTTGGTTTGAAGCGGATGCTGCCCCCGAGTCGGCCTGCTGCCGCCCGCCGGGCTGCTGATCGTACTGCCGATCCCCGAATTCCCGGTCGAACTCGGGCGGCGGTGCATCGAAATCGTCCGGGGCATCGAAATCGCTCGGGCCGTCGAAATCGCTCGGGCCGTTCAAATCGCTCGGGCCGTCGGTGGAGCGGGAAGGTTCGACTTCGTCGGGGTTTCGGGGCAGCTCAGCGTTCCAACTCACCTGCACAACTTTACCCGGGCCCCCTGACACGTTGCCCCGCCCCGATCTCAAGCCGCGAGAGCGGGTTGGGCGACTGCTCAGGGTCGGGGCTTGCGGCGTAGCAGGAGCAGGGTCACGATTATCGCGAGGAGCACAGCGCCCACGGTCCCCCCAATCCAGGCGAGAGTGGAGAGAGAGCTGTCAGCTGCGGTGTCTGCGGGGGGCGAGGTGGCGGTATCCGTGGTCGTGGCATCCGCTTTAGCGCCGCAGGTCACAGCGGCGGGCGCACCGTCGGCGAGCGTCTGGCCTGCGGTCGGCTGCCAGTCGAACTGGAACTCGTCGGAGATCGCGTGGCCGTCGGTGGAGACCGTCTGCCAGATCACCGTGTATTCCCCCGCTGCGCCAAGCTGCGCCGCGGTCTCGACCGTTGCGCCCGACACTGTCGCGCAGCCGTCACCGTAGAACAGCGGTGCGCTGGCCGGCCCGGTGATGACCATCGCGCTGCCAGAGCCGGTTCCACCAAGATCGAGCAACAGGTCGTTGGTGGTGACCGAGAACACGCCGGGTTGTTCGGTCACGACGGTGTCGGCGGCCGGCGACGAATCGACGACATAGTTGTGCGCGGATGCCGGCGCGGCGCCCCAGCCGAGGGCTGCGGCAACTACGACAACCGCGAATACGGCGCTGGCCGCTCGGCGACCTGCCGGGACGACCGACGGTGTGCTCGCCCCACTTTTTTTCCGGCCAGCCGCCCTGCCATTCGACCTTCCGAGCGGGCCGCGAGTCGTCGTATTGCCGCGCATGCCGCTAGGCCGACTGCTTGCGGCGGGCGGCGACGGCCAGCACGATGCCGACGGCGCCGACGACGAGTCCGGCAGCGCCGAGCACGCGTGCAAGCACGTCGTCGGCGGATGCGGCCGTGGCGGCCGCTGCGTCATCGTGCGTGGCGACCGTTTCGGCTTCGGTGTCGGCATCGCTGTGTCCGTGCGCATCACCGGTGGCGGCAGTGACCGTTATGAACGGAGCCGGGAGAGCAGGTTCGTCCTCGCCAGGGACCGTTGTCTCATTCCAGTTGGTTTCCCCGACCTCGCAGGTTTGCAACACGGGGAATTCGAGCGTCTCACCCTCGGCGTCTGCGGGGAGCTGCAGGCTCAGCGCGAACGTGTCGCGAAAACCGTCGGGCAGCGGGGTCGCGGCCCTATAACTGATCTGGCCGACCCTGGTTGTGATCGCGTTCCCGTGGCCGTCGTCGATCGGTGTCGCGAGGTCGACATCGATTTTTTCGACGGTCCAGCCCGGGTTCACGGTCGGGGAAACGCTCGTGATGCTCTTGGGAATGTCAATGGTCATCGTCGTCGTCGACGATCCTTCGCAGCCGTGCGCGGTCGAGAAGTTGAGTACGGTATATGCTCCCGCGCCGGTTGCGTCGGGGGTCACGGTGACGTGGGCGCTGGCAGCGAGCGGCGCCGCGAGGGCAAGCAACATTCCCGCGGCAAGGGCTGAGGTGGCGATGAGGGGGGTCGTGAACTTCATGTTCATCCTTAAACTGTGGGGTGCCCGACAACGCCGACCGGTGCAGGGCGATGCCTCTGCCAGTCGTTCGGTGCGGGCGGAAAAATGGTCGGGTTTTTGTGGGTCAGGCGGCGAGCGCGAAACCGGGCGGCCCACGGTGCCGCATGGCCGACAGCACCAGAATGAGATCGCGCGGAGTCAACACCGGCGCCTGGTGCCCGAGACGCTGCGGAGCCGCGACCGGAAGGACGAGCTGGGCTGGCAATGACAGCGAGCGGATGCTCAAGCGTGCGTTGCCGACGAGACTCCAGAACGCACGTTCCGCGTATCGAAGCGCGAGAATCGTGACGATCGCGGCGCCGAAATGGGCGAGCCACATGGGCGTGCCATTGTGCGCCAGATGCGCGCTCGTGCTGGGCACGATCGGGGTGATCAGGCCGGGCAGTGCCACGTGTTGGTGAGTACCCGACGCGGCGATGGCCTCGGCTCCGAGCGCACCACCGGGCGCACCGAGTGCAAACAGGGCGTGAAAGATAAACTGGCTGGTCAGAACGGAAACGGCACCCCGCCAGAATGACAGGGTGCGCCCCGAGATGCCGACACAAACCATGCCAGCGAACGCGAGCGACACGACGACCGACAGCCAGCCGGGTGCCGGGCCTCCACCGAGGGTGTGCGACAGTGCCGCGACGAAGGTCGAGAACACGGCAACGATCCAGCCGCGCGCGAAGCGGGCCCAACGTGTGTGCATTGCGGCCCTCTCCGGCTTAGTCCAGATTCGGCCGTACCCGGATCACCTCCTTCGATCGTAACGGACTATCTGCACACCGACCGGGCAGGCGGTGCTAGTAGACGAGCACCGTAATGGTGCGCGAGGTCGAGGCCAGGTAGAGCTCGCTGCCGCTGTATCGAACGGTCAGCTCGTGGAGGCCACGGCCAAGCCCAGTGATGCCCATTGTGAGCACCCCGTTTTGCTCGGATAAGAGCGATCTGAATTTGATGCTTTCTCCCCGGTCGAACACCTGCAGTGTTCCGGCCGGTATGGCGGAATCGGCTGCGACGACGGCAACTTGCAGCCGCACCGCTCTCTTCTGACTGACAAAGTGGCGCAGCACTGAGGCCGTGGTGCTGGTGCTCACGCTCAGCGCACCACCGTTCTCCGTTACCAGGACCGGGATCGAGAACTGCGTTCCTGCGCCGCTGACGTCAAACATGATTTGGTTCAGCCCGGTCTGCGCATCGGAGGGAATCGTAAAGAGCACCTCCGAGCGACCGATCTCGTCTGTTCCATCGACGACGGCATCATTGAGCGGGTAGAAACTCGCGCGGGAAATGATTTTCCCGTCACGGCCGAATCTCGCTGTGACTTTGTCGGTGAAATACTCCCCACCTGTCATCAGCAGCGAGGACAACCTGATTTCAACCTGCTGGCCCGGCCGATAGGCGCCCCCAATTGGTTCTGCCAAGCTGACTCCGACCGCTCGTTGGCCTGAATTGGGGCCGACGGCGCCCACCTCGGCGAAGAAGTCGATCATGGCCTGCAGGTCGGTCTGACCCGAATCTGCCCGGTTGGTGCCCTCTGCCAGGGTGAAAAAGTTATCGCCGCCCGCTGCCAGAAATGAGTTCACAGCTACGCGGTGCACATCGGTGTCGGCAACCTCACGGTCAGCAAGGTACATGCGGGTGACATGGTGCCCGGCCGTTGCGAGGGGATCATAGGTGTAAAAGAGACTCTTCGAAAGGCCGAGCTTGAGAAACGGTCTACTGGAACCGGCCGGTTGCCACTGTTCTTCCAGCACCTGGCGAAGCTGGGCACCGGTCAGTTCCATGGTCACGAGCGTGTTGGCAAAGGGTTGCACCGCGGCCGCGTCACGATAGCTCACATCACCAGCGAGAACGTCGGGGTCGTCCACATGCATGTCGAGATCGGCGCGCAGGCCGCCAGGATTCATCAAGGCAATCTCGGCGCCCGCACCCGAAGTGGCCTTGAGATGCACGTCGGCGACGAAATTGCCCAGGGTCGATTCTCCACCCCGATTCTCGGAACCATCGCTGTTATACGCCCGGGTGATGAAGTCGTAAATCTCCCCGACTTTAACCGCACCCTTGGGAGCGGCCGCCTCGGTCGCCGCCATGACGATTGCGCCGACCACCGGGTCGGCCGGATAGAGCGAGACACCGTCAGTACCGACGGTGGGCAGCACCTCTCCGCTAATTCTCACCAGATCGCGACTGGCGGGGTCTACGGCGAGCGAGAGATGGCCCAGGTCTTGCCCGTAGCTGGCCGCCTGGATGACCGGACGTGGCTTAGAAGCGCCGGCCATCGCAATGGCGTGGCTGTACAGCTGGTGGGTATGACCCGAGACAATCGCCGCGACAGACGGAGCGGTGTCGGCAACGATGCGGCCGAATGCCGAGTCGTCGGAGGAGTCGATCAGGGCCGGCGTCGTGGCGCCCTCGTGCACGAGCAGGATGGTCACATCCGCTTCGCCGTTAGATGCGTCGCCGTCCGCGAGATCGAAAGCCACCCGGTTCACTTCGGTCACGACGTCGCGCACTTCGAGGGTTGAGATACCGGCCGGGCTGACCAGACTCGGTAATTGGTTGGTCACAGCGCCGATGAAGCCCACCGAAATTCCGTCGATCTCTGTCACCGAGTACTGCGCAAAGGCCGGTTGCCCGGTGCTTTTGTCATAGACATTGGCCGAGAGATACGGAAAATTGGCTGCTGGGATGACACGGTCGTCGAGGTCGGCTCTGCCCTGGTCGAATTCGTGGTTTCCGAGCGCCGAAGCATCGAGGCCGATAGCGTTGAGGGCGTCAAGCGTGGGGGTGTCCTGCTGAATAAACGAGGTGAAGGTTGAGGCGCCGATATTGTCGCCAGCGGACACTACGAGGGTGTTGCCGGCGGCCCGAAACTGGTTGATCGCGCCCGCGAGAACGGCGGCACCAGCGGCAGATCCATCGGCCTCAATGCGCCCGTGGAAGTCGTTAATGGTGAGCACGTCAATGGAAACCGTCGATTCGACGGCGCCTGCCGGCGTGACGGCAGGCGCCGAAAAAACAAACCCCAAGAGTGAGATGGCAGCCAGTGCCGCCATCATCCGGCGGCGAGGCCGACCGCGGCGACCGGGCGAAGAATTTGGGATAGGTTCGGCACCTGCTGTAATCACAATCGCGCTCCTCATTGAGTACTTCGTGCCCTGCTCCCCCTGGCGAATTCGCTGTGCACCGACACCATACGATCAACCCTTCACATTGACTAGGTCCGCGGGCGGTCCTGCCGCGAGCGACGCTAGGCTGTTGCCTTATGTTGACCGCTTTCGTTGCACTCTGCGGAGCCGTGGTCTACGGTTCCGCAGATTTTCTGGGCGGGCTGGCCGCCAAGCGCATCAGCGCCATAATGGTCACAGCGGTTAGTGCCACCTCGGGATTATTTGTTCTGGTGCTGGTACTTCCCTTTGTCGCCGGCCAGTGGTCGGTGTCGGCCGTGTTGTGGGGGGCGCTCTCGGGAGTGACCGGAGCTCTCGCTATCACGCTGCTCTACGCCTGCCTCGCAATCGGCCCCATGAGCATCCTCTCGCCGCTGACCGCCGTGGTCTCGGCGATCGTGCCGATGACCGCCGGGCTCCTCGGCGGGGAGCGTTTTCTGGCTATTGGGTACTGGGCGCTGGGTCTGGCACTGATCGCCGTCGTACTGGTGGGGTTTGTGCCAGAGCGAGGGGCCGTTCGACCACGCCCCGTGGGTATTGTTATGGCCATCGGTGCCGGAATCCTGATTGGCACCTTCATTATTCTCATCGATCAGACCCCAGCTGATAGCGGAATTATTCCCCTTGTCATGAACCGGTTCGTTAGCGGCGGCATCATGTTTGCCGTCGTCGGGCTCACTGCAGGGCGCTCCCTCCAACGGCGACGCGCCGAAAGACCGGCCCCGCGAGCACGTTCGACCAACCTGAAAACTGGTGTCAAGCTCGCTATAGCCTGCGGGGTGATCGACGTCACCGCTAACCTGCTCCTGCTTCTCGGACTTCGGCTCGGTGACCTCAGCGTGGTCAGCGTTCTGACGGCAATGTACCCGTCGGGCACGATTTTGCTGGCGGCCGTCGTGCTACGGGAGCGCATCGCGCCGGTGCAGTGGCTCGGACTCGTTCTGGCCCTTACCGCGGCGGGAATGCTCGCGATCGCCTAAGCGACCCGCTCAGTGGTTAGGCGCGACCGGTGAACGCGGGCTTACGCTTCTCCTGAAAGGCGGCGAAGCCCTCGCGGTAGTCGCCGGTGGCGCACAGCGCCGCCTGGGCTGCGGTCTCGTCGCTCATGCTTTGCCAGAGTCCGAGTCGTTCGTCCCGCAGCGAGTGCACGAGCGCCTTGCTCGCGAGAAACGCCTGCGTTGCACCGGATGCCGCGCGCGCGGCCGCCTGCACGGTCACGTCCGTGAGTTCTGCGGCGGGAAAAACCTGGCTGAACAGGCCGCCGGCGACGGCCTCTGCCCCCGACATGAGCCGTCCACTATAGATAAGGTCGAGGGTGCGGTGTGCGCCGAGACGTTCCACGAACAGGGCGTGCCCACCCGAGTCGAGGGTGGCGCCGAGGTTCGCGAACGGGGAGCCGATCTTGGCGGTGTCGGCGACGTAGACAACGTCGGTGGCGATGAGCAAGCCGAGCCCTACGCCGAGGCAGGCTCCGTGGGCGGCCGCGAAGGTCGGCGCCGGGAACCGGCTCATCCGCTGCAGCAGCGGGGTGACGAGGTCACCGAGGTAACCGAGCACGTCGTCGGTACGCGGATCGACGCCTGCGATATCGCGGCCAGCGCAGAAGGACCGCCCTTTACCGCTCAGTACCAACGCGCGCACGCCGGCTCGCTCGGCGGTCTGGTAGGCCGCGTCGAGTTCGACGATCGCGGCTTCATCGAGGGCGTTGAGCTTGTCGGGCGCGTTCAGCACCACGTGGGCGACGTCGTTGTCTATCGAGAGTTCAATCACGGCATCCGCTTTCTTGAAACGTGTTGCTAGACGTCGTAGTCGACGACGACGGAGTCAGTGGTGGGGTGGGACTGACAGGTCAATACGTAGCCGCGGGCCAGTTCTTCGGGCTCGAGCGCGTAATTCTCGGTCATCGTGACGTCGCCGCTGACCAGTTTGGCGCGGCAGGTACCGCAGACTCCACCGGCGCAGGCAAACGGCACGTCGGGGCGCACCCGCAGTGCAGCGTTGAGGATGCTTTCGTGCGCGTTGACGGGTGTGGTGACGGTATTGCTCTGGCCATCGAGCGTGAACTCGATGGAGAACGTTTTGTCGCCGGTGCCGATGATGACGGGTCGACCGCGGTCGATACTCGCCGCCGAGGGCTCACCGGCGGTAAAGAGTTCAAAACGCACATGCGAGCGCTCAACACCGGTGCTTTCGAGGGTGTCCCGGCACAGTTGGACCAGCTCGAACGGACCACACAGAAACCATTCGTCGACCGTCACCGGACGCAGAATGGTTTCGAGCATGCGCCGAAACTTCTCTTCGTCAATGCGACCGGAGAGCAACGAGGAGGATCGCTGCTCGCGGGAGAGCACGTGGTAGAGCGCGAGCCGGGCGGGATAGCGATCTTTAAGTTCGGCGAGTTCGTCGAGAAACATAACGTCGAGCGCTGTGCGGTTGGTATAGACGAGGGTGAAACTCGAAGTGGGCGAGGCTGCCAGCACCGTGTGCGCAAGTGCCATAAGCGGAGTAATTCCCGAGCCAGCGGCGATGCCGACGACGTGCTTGTCGTCGAGCCCGCGCAGGTTCGAGGTGAACGTGCCCTGCGGGCTCATCACGTCGATTTCGTCGCCGGGGTGCAACTCGCTGTTCGCCCAGGTTGAAAAGACGCCACCGAGGTCACGCTTTATGGCAACGCTGATCGACCCCGGCGTCGCCGGCCGGCAAATGGAGTAGCTACGGCGCAGTTCCTGGCCATCGATCGTGGCGCGCAGGGCGAGGTGTTGGCCGGGCAAGTAGTCGAACGCACCCTGCAATTTGGGCGGAACGATAAAAGTCACTTCGACGCTGTCCGCGGTCAGCGGGCGCACTTCGCCTACAGTGAGGGTATGAAAGCGCGCGCGATGTTTGACTGGCGCGAGGGTCTGTGCGCCCTCGCTGGTGGATTCGAGACGTGTTGCAGCCATTAGAGCACCTTGAAGTAGTCGAACGGCTCGAGGCAGTCTCGGCATTCGTAGAGGGATTTGCAGGAAGTGGAACCGAAGTGCGCGAGCTCGCGGGTGTTGAGCGAGGAGCAGCGTGGGCACTTCACGGCCATTTTTAACCGAATCGGACCAGCCGGACCAGATTCACGCACGGTTGAATGTCCCGTTGGCGCGGCGATGCCGTACTCGCGCAGCTTGGCTTTACCGATCTCGCTCATCCAATCAGTGGTCCAGGCCGGGCTGAGCACCAGCCGCACCGAGACGTTCGTATACCCGGCGCTCGTAAGCACCGTAAGAACGTCGTCGCGCATGGCGTCCATGGCGGGGCATCCGCTGTAGGTCGGCGTGAGAGTGACGGCGACAGAATCGCTGGTGACTCTCACGGAGCGAAGAACTCCGAGGTCTTCAATGGTGAGCACCGGAATCTCGGGGTCAACGACCTGGGCGGCAACGTTCCACGCGGCCAGCGAGGCCGCGTCGGTGGGGCGCGGCCGGGCTACGCCTTCATGAATGTCGGTGACTACCATGATGCTCCGGGGTGAGCGCGAGTAAGCACCTGCATTTCGGCGAGGAGAAAGGCCAGGTGTTCGGAGTGCTTACCGGCACGGCCGCCACCGGAGGCGACGAACCCGACGGGCACGTCGAGCTCGGCTTCGGCGAGCACCGGCGCGATGGCGACGTCGAATGCGGGACGAAGGCTCGATGGGCGCACGGCAATGCCCTCCAACCTGTCGATGAGCGGGTCGTCGCGAAAGATTTCGTCTACGTAAGGCCAGAGGTCGCCCAAAGCGGTGCTGATGCGGCGGCGCGACTCGTCGGTGCCGTGCGCGAGGCGCAGCACCCACTGGGTGGAGTGGTCGCGGTGGTAGTCGACCTCTTTCACCGCCTTGGCGGCGATCGCGGCGAGAGTCGCATCAGCGGATGCCCGCAGCCGGCTGTAGAGCTCGAACAGGTAGTGAGAGACGATGAACTGACGAGCGATGGTGTGCGCGAAGTCGCCGTTAGGCTGCTCCACGATGTGCAGCGAACGAAAGTCCGGCTCGGTGCGCCAGTAGGCCAGGTCGTCTTCGGTTCGGTTGGATGCCGTGCCGGCGTAATGCAACAGCGACCGCGCGTGACCGATCAGGTCAAGACCCACATTGCCGAGGGCGACATCTTCTTCCAGTTCGGGCGCCCGAGAGATCCAGGCCCCCAGCTGCTGGGCCAGAATCAATGCGTCATCGCCGAGCCACAGCGCATATTCTGCAATGTCGGGCGTCGCGTTGGACGGGCCCTCGATGAGCTCGGCGTCGAGGGTGGTGACGTCTACGGTTGCGTGACCGTGGTCATCGGCGTGGTCGGCAACATCCGTTGTCACGTTGTCGCTCACAGGTGCTTCACTCCCTCGCTCTTGGAGTAGTAGCTGGCGTGGCGGTAATTCTTACCGGCCGGCGACTCGAAGAAGGCTCCCTTGGCGTCGGGGTCGCTCGTGGTGATGGCAACGGCGGGAACAACCCAGACCGAGACGCCCTCGCTGCGGCGGGTGTACAAATCACGCGCATTGCGCACGGCGAGGATCTCATCTGGAGCGTGCAGCGAGCCGACGTGCACGTGGCTCAGGCCGCGGTTGGATCGCACGAAGACCTCCCAGAGGGGCCAGATTTCTGCTGCGGAATCGCCGGGAGTCGTCATGAGGCTGCCATTTCACGTTCGTTGGTCAGTGCGGGCTGTTTGCGGGCGTAGGCCGCGGCGGCTTCCCGCACCCACTCACCCTCTTCGTGGGCGTCACGTCGACGCTGCAAGCGCTGGGCGTTGTTCGGGCCGCGGCCCGCGAGTACCTCGTGAAACTCGGTCCAGTCGATCACGCCGAGATCCCACTGCTGGGTCTCGTCGTTGAAGTGCAGGTCTGGATCGGGAAGGGTAACGCCGAGTACTGCAGCCTGGGGAACGAGCATGTTCACGAAGCGCTGGCGCAGTTCATCGTTGGAGTGGCGTTTGATCTTCCAAGCCATAGACTGCGCCGAGTTGGGCGAGTCGTCATCGGGCGGGCCAAACATCATCAGTGCGGGCCAATACCAACGATTGACGGAGTCTTGCGCCATCTGGCGCTGTTCCTCGGTACCGGCCATGAGCTCGAGCAGAATCTCGAAACCCTGACGCTGGTGAAAGGACTCTTCCTTGCAGATGCGCACCATGGCGCGGCCGTAGGGGCCGTAGGAGGCTCGGCACAGGGGCACCTGGTTGCAGATAGCGGCACCGTCAACGAGCCAGCCGATCGAGCCCATATCGGCCCAGCTCGGGGTGGGGTAGTTGAAGATGGAGGAGTAGCGGGCTTTGCCGGCGATGAGGGCATCCGTCATATCGTCACGGGTGGCGCCGAGGGTTTGCGCCGCAGAGTACAGGTACAGGCCGTGTCCGGCTTCGTCCTGCACTTTGGCCATGAGAATGGCTTTGCGCTTGAGGCTCGGGGCGCGGGTGATCCAGTTCGACTCCGGCTGCATACCGATGATTTCGGAGTGCGCGTGCTGCGAGATCTGGCGCACGAGAGATTTGCGGTATCCCTCGGGCATCCAGTCACGCGGTTCAATGCGCGAGTCGGCTTCGATCAGGTCATTGAACTGCTGCTCTTCGACGCTGATAACGGTGGTGGCGCTCGTATCGGGCGTGATGGTGCTTGTCATCATCGGCTCCTGGTCTGCGTTGACTGTGGTGGTCGGATCATTATTGTGCGCAAGCGGGTGGCGCTAGGGTGATGCAGGTCGGCAATTTTGCACACTAGTTCGAAATCCATTACCGACCGACCGTTCAGTTAGTATATAGTCACATTATCGGTCGGGCAACCCCGACCGCCACGGCAACTCAACGAGGAGATCCGAATGACCGCAGCACGCTCCGTCGGCAGCCAGGCGATGATGCAGCGCGACCGAGCATCCGCTTCTCTCGGAATGATCGTGCACCGGAACGAGCCTGGCCACTCGGTCGTCTCCATGGTCGTGCGCGACGACATGCTCAACGGTTTCGATGTGACCCACGGCGGGTTCGTTTTCGCCCTCGCCGACACTGCCTTCGCCATTGCCTGCAATGATTCGCACCACGTCACACTCGCTGCCGGCGCTGACATTACCTTTCTGAAACCGACCACGAGCGGCCAGACCCTGACCGCGACAGGGTTACTGCGCGTGAAAAGCGGTCGCAGCGGAATCTACGATGTGCGCGTCACTGTAGATGACGATGTCACCGTGGCCGAATTTCGTGGCCGCAGCCGCACCACCAACTTGCCCGTCCCCGCCCGCAACCACCTCTAATCCTTTCGGAAGGCTTCATGTCCACGCTGACCAAGACCCGTCTGCACGCACCAGCGCTCGAAGAGCTCGACGCGGCAGAACGGATGTCCCAGGGCGAGATCCGCGCGCTGCAGCTCACGCGCCTGCAGCACACCGTGCGGCACGCCTACGAGAACGTCCCTCTCTACACTCGCAAGTTTGATGCGGCCGGCGTGCACCCCGACGACATTCGCACTCTCGAAGACGTGGCTTTGCTGCCGTTCACGACCAAGGAAGACCTACGGGTGTCTTACCCGTTCGGAATGTTCGCGGTGCCGATGGATCAGGTCGCGCGCATCCACACCTCGTCGGGCACCACCGGGCTTCCGACCGTGGTCGGATACACCAAGAACGATCTCGCCATGTGGTCGGGCCTGGTGGCCCGCAGCCTGCGTGCCTCCGGGGTGCGCCCGGGCATGAAGGTGCACAACGCCTACGGTTACGGCCTGTTCACCGGTGGCCTCGGTGCCCATGCTGGAATCGAAGCGCTCGGTGCCTGCGCGATCCCCATGTCGGGTGGTCAGACCAACAAGCAGGTGCAGATGATCACCGACTTCGAGCCCGACGTCATTATGTCGACGCCGAGCTACCTGCTCACGATCACCGACGCTATGGTCGCTGCCGGCCTCGACCCGCGTCGCTCGAGCCTCAAAGCCGGAGTGCTCGGTGCCGAGCCATGGACCAACCAGATGCGCCTCGAACTCGAAGACCGGCTCGACTTCGACGCCCTCGACATCTACGGCCTGAGCGAGGTCATGGGCCCGGGCGTCGGCAACGAATGCATCGAATCCAAAGATGGCCCGCACCTCTGGGAAGACCACTTTCTGCCAGAGATCATCAACGGCGATACCGGCGCCGCCCTGCCCGATGGCGAAACCGGTGAACTTGTCTTCACCTCACTCACCAAAGAGGCCTTTCCGGTCATCCGCTACCGCACCCGCGACCTGACCCGTCTGCTCCCGGGCACCGCACGCCCCGGAATGCGCCGCATGGAGAAGATCACCGGTCGCAACGACGACATGATCATTCTGCGGGGGGTCAACTTGTTCCCAACTCAGATCGAAGAGATCGTGCTCGGTATCGAGCATCTTTCCCCGCATTTCGTGCTTGAACTGACCCGACCCTCGCGCATGGACGAGCTCACCGTGCGCATCGAGCGGCACGAGCACGCCGACGATGCGTCCTCAGCCCTCGCTCGCGGCCTGCTCATCGACCTGATCAAGGACCGGATCGGCTCCAGCGTCAATGTGCTCATCGTCGAACCGGGCACCCTTGAGCGCAGCACCGGCAAGCACAAGCGCGTCTACGACCTGCGCTGACTTGTCGTTGTCGGTACGCCCGCGTGAGAGACTCAAGTCCTATGTCTGACGTACACACTCCCAAACGCGGGCGCCCCGGCTACGACCAGCGGGCCATTCTCGAGATTGCCGTCACCGCGTTCAACGAATACGGCTACGACGCGACCTCTATGGGTGTGCTCGCGGCACGTTTGGCGCTCTCAAAGGCCGCGATCTACCACCACTTTTCCTCCAAGGATGAAGTTCTCCAGCTTGCCCTGGATGAGGCCCTCAACGGGCTGGAGGGCGTGCTGTTGGAGTACGGTGCTGTGACCGGCACCGCCATAGACCGCCTGGCCTACGTGCTCCGCGGCGCCGTGCGGGTTCTCACGTCACGTTTGCCGTACGTGACCCTGCTACTGCGGGTGCGCGGGAACACCGACGTTGAGCGCCTCGCTCTGACTCGGCGTCGCGCCTTCGACCGTGCCGTCTCCGCCCTGGTCATCGAGGCGCGCGATGAGGGGTCGTTGCGGAGCGACATCGACCCGCGAGTCGTGACTCGCCTGCTCTTCGGCATGGTCAACTCCATCGCCGAGTGGTACCGCCCCGAGGGGCCAGAGGATGCCGCTCAACTCGCCGACGACGTGCTCGCCGTTGCCTTGGACGGCCTGCGACGCCGCTAGAACTCCCCATAACGACGAAGGGCCACGCACAATGTGCGTGGCCCTTTCTCCGTCTGTCCCAGGCGCACGTTATCGCAAACGGGGCCGCTCTGTCTGGGTTGTTAACGCAGAAAAGCCATCCCGTGGGGATGGCTTTTCTGGTGTTGCTAAGTTAAGTCCGGCGGTGTCCTACTCTCCCACAGGGTCCCCCCTGCAGTACCATCGGCGCTGAGAGTCTTAGCTTCCGG
>NZ_JASITB010000003.1:0-265626 GCF_030063455.1 Cryobacterium sp. PH31-O1
ACGCATCAAACTCAGCGCGCTCCTCGGGCGAAACCGGCCAAGTACCGTGTGCGGCGAAGAACGGATCGACACTGCCCGACTGCTGGGGGGTGTCGCCGCTCTGGCTCATAGAACAAGTGTACCAAACTCAACCCCTCAAATCGAGGGAATCTCATATACTTTTGGATTTCCATACGAAGCTGAATTCGCACTGCCAGTTGAGTTTTCGGGGCCGGCGAGTGTTGCGCCCCCGTGTTTGATGACCTTTCGGTAGTGCGGTGCTAGCCGGTCGCCAGTAGGCGAGCATCCGTTTGGCTGGCCCGTTTGCGATCGAAGGTGTACAACGTGCGATTCGACGTCATGTCTGCCGACGTCACGAGGTAGCAGTCCTCGAAAAACAATTTAGGATTCCCGACGAACAGAGCCAGGCAAGCCCGCGAAGCTGTTCCGGAACGCGAAGGCGTGCCGGCCCGTCTTTGTGACGCGGTAGAGGAATTCGCCTCTCGAGGGCTGGCCAGCACCCACGCTACGCTGGCGTATGCAACCTTCCCTCTGGCTGGCGCTCGCGGGCGCGGGCGTGCTGATCAGCTTCACCCCCGGCGCGGGCGCGATCAACACCATGAACAACTCGCTGAACAGCGGGTTTCGCCGCTCGATCTGGGGAATCCTGGGGCAGCAGGCGGCCCTCATCGTGCACATTGCCGTGGTGGCGCTCGGTGTCGGGGTTTTGGTTGCGGGATCACCCGTGGTGTTCAACATCATTCGGTTTGCCGGGGCGGCCTATCTGGTGTTTCTGGGCATCCGTCTAATTCTGCACAAGCCCGACCCGACGCGGGATCTGGCTGCGCCGCGCGCCAGGGAGCCGGCTTGGTCGATGTTTCGCCGCGGCCTGTGGGTAAACCTGCTCAACCCCAAGGCGCTCGTCTTCTTTCTCGCGTTCATGCCTCAGTTCATTCGTCCCCAGCAGCCGCTGCTCCCCCAGTATCTGGTGTTGACCGTCACCGTGGTGCTGATCGACGTCCTGGTGATGTGGTTCTTCTTCGCGGTGGCGGCCAAGTCGTTCCAGCGTTTCACCAACACCGCGCGCGGGCAGCTCATCCTGAACCGCACGTTCGGCCTGCTGTACGTGGCCGTCGCCGTCTTGCTGGCGTTGGTGCACTGAGTGACAAGCCTCGGGGCTCAATCACGTTCATCGGCGCGAGTCATGTTCATGATGGCGTCCCCGGCGGCCCGCCCGCGGAACCGGCGATGGGCGGCCTGCCGAGTGACTCCGAGGGCCGACGCGATGCCCTCCCAGCTCACGCCGATGGCGCGGGCTTGCAACACATGAAAGTACTCCCGGTCGTCGAGGTCGCGCCGGGCCTGGGTGACATCGCGAAGTGCTACGAGATGGCCGATCGGGTCATGCGGATGGCCTGTCAGTGTTCCAACCATGTCGTCAGCATATGTTGACAGATAGCTGCCCGTAGCGCAGGACGCGGCGTCGCTCAGCGGGAACGAGACGAGCGCGGCAACCTCGGCGTTTGTCTGCATTCGGGGGCAGGCGACCGGAGGCTAAGCTGCAACGTGTGAAATCTGCAGCCTTTCCCTTTGCTACCGAACGACTGCCGGAGCGCGCGGCCGTAATCGACCTTGAGGCGATCAGGCACAACGTTCGCCACCTCGCAAATCTGGCCGCTCCGGCCCAGCTGATGGCGGTCGTCAAAGCGGATGCCTACGGCCACGGGGTTCTGCCCGTCGCCCGCGCGGCGCTCGAGGCCGGAGCGGACTGGCTCGGCGTGGCGCATATTTCGGAGGCCCTCGCCCTGCGTGCTGGGGCCATCGACGTGCCAATGCTGGCGTGGTTGCACACCACCGACAGCCACTTTCGCGCCGCAATCGCCGCAGATATTGATCTCGGATGCTCGGGGTGGGAATTGCCGTTCATCGTCGCGGCCGCGCAGCAGCAGCGAAAAACCGCACGCATCCATCTGAAGTTTGACTCCGGTCTGGGACGCAATGGCAGCACCCCCGCGGAGTGGGCCGGTTTCGTGGCGCGCGCCCGGCAGGCCGAACTGGCCGGATCAGTGACCGTCGTGGGTGTTTTCTCGCACCTCGCGGTGGCCGACGAGCCCTCCCGCGTCGAGACCGACGAACAGATAGCGGCTTTCACGACAGCCGTTGCGCAGGCGCGGGAAGCGGGACTCCACCCGATGCTGCGGCACCTCGCCAACAGTGCCGGAGTGCTGACCCGTGCGGATACGCACTTCGATCTGGTGCGTGCGGGTCTGGCAATTTACGGCCTGTCACCGTTCGGTGACCGAACCTCGACCGACCTCGGATTGCGCCCGGCCATGACCCTGCGCACGCTGGTATCGGTGTGCAAGGACGTGCCAGCCGAACAGGGCGTCTCCTATGGGCTGAACTACCGCACGACGGCCCCGACGACGCTCGCCCTGATTCCGCTGGGCTACGCCGACGGTATTCCGCGCGTCGCCACGGGAGGGCCGGTACGCATCGGCGGCGTGACCTACCGCGTGGTCGGGCACATCGCCATGGACCAGATGGTGATCGATCTCGGCGTGGCCGCCCTCGTGGCCTCGGGCGCGTCGGTGATCGGTACCGAAGCAGTATTGTTCGGCCCCGGCGACGACGGCGAAGCATCCGTTGACGAGTGGGCGGCTGCGGCCGGAACCATCAACTACGAGGTGGTTACCCGCATCAGCCCCCGCGTTCCCCGCGTGTACCGCAACGTCTGAGACTGGGGCGCGCCTGTTACAGGCGGGGGCGGCCGGCCCAGCGGTCGGCTTTGAGAGCCAGGTGCAGCTCGAGGCGTGCGTACCCGCCGAGCGGATCAACACCCAGCAGGGAACGGATGCGTCCCAGCCGGTTGTAAATACTGGTTCGGTGTAAGTGCAGGTGTTCGGCGACCTCCGCCACGGACCCGTCCTTGTCGTAGAGCAGCTCGAGCACGGGCAGTAGTTCCCGATTTCGGTCGAGTTCCCGCAACTCGGTGAAAAGCGCTGACTCGGACGACGAGACGTCCCGACCCGTGACGGCCAGGAATTGGTAGACCCCGATGGCGCGAAACGATACGAGCGTGCCCAGCTGGGCATCCACCCTGGCCGACTGCACGGCACTCCGCGCCTCGGCGTAGGCATCGGGCAGCCACCGCAGGTCGGAGAAGGGCTCGCTCAGCCCGAGCAGGGCAGGCGCCGCCGCCTGCCCGCCGCGACGGGAGACCTCGAGTTCGAAGCGTCGTCGAACCTCGCTGAGGTCGAAGCCGTCAACCTCGTCGTTGAGCAGCAGTACGGCATGCGTCTCGGTGCCGGCCGAGAACAGCACGGTGTTGATGCCGAGCGTGGCATGAAGTGCGGAGAGCCGGTACAGCAGGCCGCTTTCGGCGGGATCGCGCTGGGCATTGGCACCGCGCTCGAGCAGCGTGGCAAGCCGCCACGGACCGCGCCCGTGGACACCGGGCCAGCCGTCCACCACCACGACGGCATCACGCTCCCCCAGGCAGGCGGCGAGAAATTGTGCCTCGCCGGTGCGACGCACATCGGAATCCGCGCTCGAGCGGTTCAGAAGCATCTCCGCGAGGGCGTCCAATTCCGGGCGGATGATGTGCAGCTCACCCATAATCGTCTCCGGCGTCTGCTCGTCGTCGAGCTGGAGGACCCACAGATAGCCCACCCGGAAGCCACGGGCCAGCAACGGCACGCACACGCGACCCAACATTCCGAGATCGGCGTTGGCCGGAACCGGAACCGGTTTCACGGCCGTCGCGATACCGTGACTGAGCTGCCAGGCACTGACATCGGGCGGAACCAGCTTGCTCAGCAGAAAGTTCGTGCGCACTCGGTCGGCCGTGGACTGATGTGCGCTATACGCGAGCAACAAGCCGTCGAGATCTTCGAGGGAGAGAGCGCGGCCGAGATGCGCAGCGATGACGACCACCGCCTGGTCGATATCGGCCGCTTTCATAGCTTCAATCCTACGCAAGAGGTGTGAACGTCAGGCGACAATCGACGCGCCTTGGCGCTACAAATGTCGAGCCGAATGCGGGGCGGCTACCAAGTGAAACGTGCCTGACCACGGATCTTCACGTTGAAAAACCCCTGCAAAGTGGCAATTTCGGGTGCGTGAGGCGTGTGGCGAGCCAGCCCACAGCACACGTTGTCGCACGGGCAGAGCCAGGGCGACCTCAAAAACCCAGGCTTATCGTTTTCACGCTGACCAAAGTCGATCAGCACGCGTCAAGCAGAAGCAGGAGTTTTCCATGATCATTGGTGTTCCGACCGAAATTAAGAACAACGAGTTCCGGGTGGCCATAACCGCCGCCGGAGTGCACGAAGCCAAACTGCACGGCCATACCGTGCTGGTACAGTCCGGCGCCGGGATCGCCTCCGGCTTCGCCGACGCCGCCTACGCCGCTGCCGGTGCCGAGATCGTCGACACCGCCACCTCGGTGTGGGCAAGCGCCGACCTGATCCTCAAGGTGAAGGAGCCAATCGCCGCCGAGTACTCCTACTTCCGTGAAGGACTGATCCTCTTCACCTACCTGCACCTCGCTGCCGAACCCGAGCTCGCGAAAGCCCTGCTCGAGTCCGGCGTGACCGCAATCGCCTACGAGACCGTGCAGAAGGCCGACCGTTCGTTGCCGCTGCTCGCCCCGATGAGCGAGGTCGCCGGACGCCTCGCCGTTCAGGTCGGCGCCGCGTCGATGACCCGGCCCTGTGGCGGCCCCGGCATCTTGATGGGCGGCGTACCAGGGGTGCGCGCCGCCAAGGTGACCGTGATCGGTGCCGGCGTCGCCGGCTCCAACGCCGCCGCCATGGCGCTCGGCATGGGCGCGGACGTTACCATCCTGGACATCAACATCGACCGCCTGCGCGAGCTCGACGCCCAGTACGCCGGACGTTTGAAGACCATCGCCTCGAACGCCTACGAGATCGACCGGTCGGTGACCGAGGCTGACCTCGTGATCGGCTCCGTGCTGATCCCCGGGGCGAAGGCCCCCAAGCTCGTCACCAACGAGCTCGTGTCGCGGATGAAGCAGGGCTCTGTACTCGTGGACATAGCGGTCGATCAGGGCGGCTGTTTCGAAGGCACCCACGCCACCACCCACGAGGACCCCACCTTCCCCGTGCACGGCTCGATCTTCTACTGCGTCGCCAACATGCCCGGCGCCGTGCCTCAGACCTCGACCCTCGCGCTGACCAATGTGACCCTGGCCCACGCCCTGTCGATTGCCGACCGTGGCGTGCGTGCAGCGTTCGAGCGCGACGCCGCCCTCGCCGGTGGCCTGAACATCGCCGCCGGAAAGGTCGCTAACCGCTCGGTCAGCGTCGCCCTCGACCTGCCGCTCACGCACTGGAGTGACCTCGTCAGGCAGATCGAGCCCGCGCTGGCCTGACAGCGCTTTTCGAGCCGCGCTGGGTAGCGGATGCTGGGCGGGCGTATCGGCCAGCCCCGGCATCCGCTATCCGCTTTTTTCTCAGAGTTCGGAGAACCCGACGCTCTGTCAATCGCCTGGACTACAAGGAAGTATCTCCGATGACGCAATGGAAAACCAACACTCGACCCGCCCCGAATGCACAGCCACACCTGGCCCGATCGCTGTCGAACCGTCATATCCAGCTGATCGCCATCGGCGGCGCGATCGGAACGGGCCTGTTCATGGGCTCAGGGAAGACCATCTCCCTCGCGGGGCCGTCCGTGATCTTCGTCTATATGATCATCGGGTTCATGCTGTTCTTTGTCATGCGGGCCATGGGCGAGTTGTTGCTCTCCAACCTCGACTACAAGTCATTCAGCGACTTCGCTGGTGACCTGCTCGGGCCGTGGGCCGGCTTTTTCACGAGCTGGACATACTGGCTCTGCTGGATCGTGACCGCCATCGCCGAGCTAATCGCTATCGCGTTGTATACGAGCTTCTGGTGGCCCGATCTGCCGCTGTGGATTCCGGCCTTCGGTGCCGTGTTGATTCTGCTTGGCTTCAACCTCACGAGTGTCAAGGCGTTCGGCGAGACCGAATTCTGGTTCGCACTGATCAAGATCGTCGCGATCGTCACGCTCATCATCGTGGGTCTCGTTATGGTGTTCACGAAGTTCCAGTCGCCCGGCGGCACGCCAGCGAGTCTCAGCAACCTGTGGAACGACGGTGGAATGTTTCCGACCGGCCCGATGGGGTTCATCGCCGGCTTCCAGCTCTCCGTGTTTGCGTTTCTCGGAGTCGAGCTCGTTGGCACGACGGCTGCCGAAGCGCAGCACCCGGAGAAGAACCTTCCCAAGGCCATTAACTCGATCCCCATTCGCATCATGTTGTTTTATGTTCTGGCCCTGATCGTGATCATGGCGGTTACGCCGTGGCGCGAGGTCACCGCCGATGTGAGCCCTTTCGTGGCGATGTTCGCCCTAGCGGGGCTCGGCGCGGCCGCGGCCGTTATCAACTTCGTCGTGCTCACGAGTGCGACATCGTCGGCGAATTCCGGACTGTATTCCACATCGAGAATGCTCTTCGGGTTATCGATCGAGGGTACGGCACCTGGGCGTTTTCAACGCCTGAGCCGCCACCGAGTGCCGGCCAACGCGCTGCTGTTCTCGTGCATGTTTCTGCTCGTATCCGCTGTTCTGCTGTATGCGAGCTCGTCAATCATCGCCGTGTTCACCGTGGTGACGACTATGGCATCAGTACTGTTCATCTTTGTGTGGGCCATCATCGTGGTGAGCTACATTGTGTACCGCAGGCGCCGCCCTGGGCTGCACACAGCCTCAAAGTTCAAAATGCCCGGCGGCGTGTATATGTGCTATATCCTGCTCGCGTTCTTCGTCTTCCTGATCTGGGCGCTCACTCAAAAGGCGGACACGCTGCAGGCCCTGCTCATAACACCGGTGTGGTTTATCGGGCTGGGCATCGTCTGGCTGATCATCCGCCGACGCCCCGAACTGGTCGCTCATAAGGAGCTGTACCGGGCGAATGTGCGGGCCGACAAGGCGTCGGCTCTCGCCTTCCGGCGCTGAGCGACGCGCGGCCGAAAGCTGCCCCACGACCCGGGACCCTTCGGGGTGTCGGAACCGGAACTCTTCGCGGTGGCAGCGCGGTCATTTCAACGCTTCACAAACACGGCCCGTGGGCAGTTGATTCTCAACCGCAGGTTCGGCGTGCTCTTCGTGGCCGTCGCACTGCTGCTGGCACTGGTGCACTGACGGATGCTCGGTACGCTGGCCTGATGAGTACCACCGCAACCGCACAACACCGCCCGACCGTACGAGCGGGGATCGTGGGCTTCGTACTCGTAGCGGCATACGCGATCGTCGGGGTGCTGCAGATTCTGGTGTGGAACCCCCTCGCGGCGGTGCCGGGTGCCACGCTCGGGCAGATTCGTGCGGATATGGCACGGGCCAATGAGCACCTCACCGGAACCGGAGTGGTCATCTGGGCGGGAATCGGGATTGCTCTGGCGGCTGTGGTTCTTCTGGTGGCTGCGCTGCGAAAGACGAGCAGGGTCGGGCCGGTGATCGCGGCCTACCTCGTGTTGCTGGTCTTTGCGGCTCCCGGGCATTTGTTCGTGGGATTCGGTCCGGGCATGTCGCTGGCCGACACATTCATGATTTCGGGCGCGGATCATGCGCCGTGGGGCCTTGTGCTCTACGGCGTGAGCGCGGCCGCGTTGGCCGGCTTGATCGTGGTCATCATCCGTGCCGCTCACGCTGCCTCGGTCGTCGCAGAATAGACGGATGACTGACGCCGGCGACTTCGTAGACCGCGCGCTGCAGTACGAAGCCACCTGGGAACGGGCAGCCGAGTGGCAGGCCCGTCTGGGCGGCGTGTTCGAGGTCTACGGCGCCTCGGTGGGCGCCGTGCGCGGAACTATTCGCGACCTCGCCCGCCGGCACAAGAACATGACCCACGACGAGGTGACCGCGCTCAGTTCCGAGCTGTGGCGAGTGCCGGTGTTCGAGCGACGCCTCGCCGCGATCGTGCTGCTGCAGGCGAACGTGGCGCGGCTCGACAACACCGATCTCACCCGCATCGAGGGGTTTCTGCGGGGTGCAACAGTGCCCGAGCTCGCCGACCCGCTCATCTTCGACGTGGTCGTACCGTTGGTGCAGCGGCTAACCGGCGCGAATCGCGCCAGAGCGGATGCAGCGGTAGCCCGCTGGGCGCAGGACGGCGATCCCTCGCTGCTCCGTGCAGCCAATGTCATGCCCCACGCGTAGGCTGCGGGCATGCGCGCAATCATCGTGAACTCCCCCGGCGGCCCAGAAGCCCTGACCCTGCAAACCGTGCCCAACCGCGAGGCGGGGCCCAACGACATTCGCATCAAGGTGGCCGCGGCGGGTGTGAACCGCGCCGACATCATGCAACGTGGGGGCAACTACCCCTCGCCTCCTGGCGCACCGGAATGGCCAGGGCTCGAGGTGTCGGGTCTGGTCACCGAGGTCGGCGATGATGTCACCAGGTTCGGAGTCGGCGACCGGGTCTGCGCGCTTCTGCCCGGCGGCGGTTATGCCACCGAGGTCGTGGTCAACGAAGGCCTGGCGCTGCTGGTGCCACTCTCGATGGACCTCATCGACGCCGCCGCCCTGCCCGAAGCGCTGGCCACGGTGTGGTCGAACGTGTTCATGAGCGCCGAACTCGCCCCAGGCCAGACCCTGCTCGTGCACGGTGGCAGCAGCGGAATCGGCACCACGGCCATTCAGCTGGCCCGCCTCATGGACGCCCGCGTGGCCGTGACGGCCGGTTCCCCCGAGAAGCTCGCCGTGTGTGAGAGTCTCGGGGCCGAAACTCTGATCAACTATCGCGAGCAGGATTTCGTCGCAGAGATCAAGGCCGCCACCGACGTTCACGGCGCTGATGTGATCCTCGACATCATGGGCGGCGGCTACGCGGCGCGCAACATCGAGGCGATTGCGGTGAATGGCACCATCATGGTGATCGCCAACCAGAGCAATGAACCGGCCACGTTCGAGCCAATGCGCCTCATGCACAAGCGTGCCCGCTACTGGGCCACCACGCTGCGAGCACGCTCGCTGGACGAAAGGATCGCAATCGTGCGATCGCTGGAAGCTGCGGTGTGGCCCTGGATCGCCTCGGGCGAGTTTCGACCGGTGATCGACGGCCGTTTTTCTTTCGAAAACGCGGCGGATGCGCATAGCCGGCTGGAATCATCCGCTCACGTCGGCAAGATTTTGCTGGTGCCCTGACCTGGTCCACGCCACCCTGCGCGGCAGGCATCCGTTTTAGGGGGTGTGCACGAGGGTGGTCGCGGCACGCCGCATGGAGGTGGGGTATTCGACCGTGGGCGTTCCGACGCGTACGAGCATCTGGATGGTCTGGCCTTCTGGCGCGTACTGCGCGTGCACTGCCGCGTAGGGCACCGCCATGGTGGGGTATTCCTGCAGCACCTGGCTGAGCGGCTGCATGACGAGCCCGAGGGTGCGGGCCTTCAGCGAGAACTGGGCGTAGAGCATTCCTGCCTGCACCTGCTCGGTGCGGGTGTTGCCGGCGGTACTGATGAGGCCGTAGGCGGCGGTGTGTTCGACAGCGGCCGCGGTCATGGCGATAGCGTTCTTGGCACTCGCAGCGTCACCATTGAGCGAGGGAACGAGGGTGATGAGACCCTGCAGCAGGTACTTCATGAACCCGCTCGTGCCCTGGCCCTCGACGGCGAACCCGGAGCGGGCGTTGTTCTTGGCGCCCTCCGTGGAGTGGAAGACGGCTGCGCTCTCGGCCGTGGCTGCGGCAAATTCGGTTTCGATGAGGGTGCCCTCGACGCCGTAGGCCGCCAAATCGGTCTGGTCTGCGGCGTCGGTGAACAGCTGCAGCGCGGCACCGGTCTCCGTGAGCGCAGAGAGCCCAGCAGTCTGTTCAGCCGTGAGGGCCGCGTCGGTATAGGGTGCCCGGTTCGTGTCGGAGCGAAACAGCGACGCATAGTCGGGAGCCGTGGCCTCCGTGTCGGCGGCGAGGGTGATGCGCGCCACCGGCAAGGTGCTCATCGAGGCCGCGAGGTCGGTTTCGTCGTACTCGCCGTCGGGAAACAGGTCGAAGGTGGTTGCGTAGCCCCGCTCAGCAGCGGAGACGCTGAGGTACTCGAGAAACGTGCCCTGCGAGACCATAACCTGGCGAGCGAGCGGGTCGACGGCGGGTGAGAGCCGGGTCGGGTCGGCATACAGGTAGAGCACGTCGGAGTCATCAGGGTCGAGCGTGACTGTCCACGGCTGCATGTTGTGTCCGCTCGGCGCCAGCAGCGCCTGGGAGATCAGCTTCATGCGCACGTCGGTGAAACCGTCAGCATATGACTGTGCCCACGGCTGCAGGTACGCGGTCGGCACGAAGATGCCGCCAACGGTGAGCACTGCGCCGAGGGAGAACGCGGCGACGGCCACGACGCAACCGACAGTGATGAGAATGACTTTGCGTGCCCGGTGCGGCGCGGTCACGAACGGGCCTGAACGATGTGGAACATGGCTGCCTTCGACGTGGAACAGGAACAGTTCCAGTCAACCGGTCCGCGCCGGGTGGCTCTAGTGCCGAAGGTCCCGATACGACGCACCTAAGGGGGCCGCACCGAACGGTGCGACCCCATTGCAGCTCGAAACTAGGCCGGTTTGTCGGCCGTCTCAGCGGTCTCGGCTGCGGCCAGGCGTGCGGCCTTGGCCTCAGCCTTGGCTGCGGCGGCTGCCACCTTGAGGTCGGCTTCGATTGCATCGACGTAGGCGGTGTGCTTGGCGCCAGGCAGCCAACCCTTGTTGGTGACCTTGACCTGGAAGATGATCGCAGCGACCACAAGCACCACGCCGATGAGAACGGTGAGCATGACACCGACGGCGGTGTTGTCGCCGAGCAGGCTCACGCCGATGAGCGTTCCGAACCAGCCGAAGTCCGCGTCACCGAAGGTGCTGTTGGCGAAGCCGAGGCCGCCCAGCACGAGCAGCAGGATGGCCGGCAGGATGGTGATGAGGATTCCGTTGACGAAACCACCGACCATGGCGCCGATACGACCGCCGGTGGCGTTGCCGTAGACACCGGCGCCACCACCCGTGAAGAAGTGGGGCACCATGCCGGGGAGGATGAGCGCGAGACCGAAGACCGGGCCAAGCCAGATAGCCAGCACGCCGAGGCTGATCAGTCCGCCGGCGAATGACGCCAGAAAGCCGATGAGCACGGCGTTGGCCGCGAACGGGAACACGATCGGGATGTCGAGCGCGGGGCGAGCACCGGGAACGACCTTCTCGGCGATGCCCTGGAAGGCGGGAACGAGCTCGCCGAGGATGGTGCGCACACCGTAGAGAATGATGGCCACACCGACGCCGAACTGCAGGGCCTGGGCGAACGCGGCCATGATGAACGCGCCGGCGTCGGCGGAACCGAACAGGGCGAGGGCATCCGCTCTGGGGAGGGCGATGAGGCCCCAGATGGCGAAGACCATGTAGATGGCGACCATCGAGACGGAGGTGGCCACCATAGAGTCGCGCAGGAAGCGCAGGTTCTGCGGAAAGTTGATGTGCTCGGTGCTCTTGCTTTTCTTGCCGACGGCCTGGCCGACGGCGCCGGCGGCGATGTAACCGAGGGTTCCGAAATGGCCGATCGCAATGGTGTCATCGCCAGTGATGCGCTTGGTCCACGGCTGGGCGAAGGCTGGCATGACCACCATGATCACGCCGAGCAGGCCACCACCGATGACGACGACGAGCCAGCTGAGCTCAGAGCCGAAACCGACCGACAGCACAACAGCGAGCATCATGGCCATGAAAACCATGTGGTGACCGGTGAGGAAGACGTACTTGAGCGGGGTGAACCGCGCGAGAAGCAGCATCACGATGAACCCGACGACAAGAACGTAGGCGCTTGTCGCTCCGAACTCTTCGGCCGCGAGGGCGGTGATGACCTCGTTGGTCGGAATCACACCCTGCGCGCCGGTGACCTGCAGAATGAGGTCGCCGAGCGGCGTGAGTGACGCAACGACCACCCCGGCTCCGGCACCGAGAATGAGGAAGCCGAGGGCAGCCTTGAGGCTGCCGCCAATGATGGTACCGACCGGGCGGCGCAGGGCGATCAGCCCGACGGCGGTGATGATGCCCACCAGATAGGCGGGCACGTTCAAGATCTGCTGGCCGATGAAGTCCAGAATGACTAAGAACCACTCCATGACGGGGTGCTCCCTCTCTTACTCAATTATGCGGTTAGTGAAGCAGGATTATTCGAGTGCGCTGGTGAGCTTTTCGGTGATTTCTTCAAGATCGAAAAAGTTGTCGATGACGATGACCTGGGCGTCGACGTCGCCGATTTCTTCGGCGAGCTCTTCGCTCGTGAGTACGATCTCGGCGTCGCGCGCCATGCCGCGGGCCACACCGATGTCGGCGGCCTCAACATCGGCGTCGATGCCGAGGGTGCGCAGCACTTTTTCGGTGTTCATTTTTAGGAGAACGGATGTACCTATCCCCATTCCGCAGACCGCGATGATCTTCATGAGTGTGCCTTTCCAGTGAGCAGTTCGGGGTTGGACATGAGTGCGAGCACTTGGGCTGGCGAGTCGGCCGCCTGAAGCGCGGCAAGCAGTTCGGCGTTCATCAGCACCCCTGCGAGTGCCTGCATCATCTCGAGGTGGCCCTCGTGGTCGGGGGCGGCCAGCCCGATGACGAGCGACACCGGGTCGTTTTTCTTGTGGCCGAAGCGCACCGGCTCGTCGAGGCTTACCCAGCTGAGTCCGGCGCGAAGTACGGCGGGTGAGGGGCGGGAGTGCGCGATGGCCAGGCCGGGAGCGATGACTATATACGGGCCGAGCTTTTCGACGGCGGCGATCATCTCGTTCGTATATTCATCGGTGGTAACACCGCCCGCTACGAGGGCATCACCGGCGAGGGTAATCGCGGCCTGCCAGTCGGTCACGGTGGCGTGCGTGCGAATAGACGCCTCGTCGAGCTCGGCTGCGAGATTGACCGCCATGTCGTGACTCCTTGGTTCTGGCCTTCAAACTGCAAGACCACATCGTCTGCCCCAAAATGCTTGGTGCCGTGCACCGAGCCTAGTGCGCAACCGGAACTTTTGTCTACAAGTGATCCGAAGTCGGGACGAAAGACCCTAACGGGTGAGGCGGCTGATGCGATCCGCATCGAACAAAGCGTCCTGGGCGATGAGTGATGCTCCCAATACACCTGCCTTGTTGCCGAGACGGCTCTGCGCAACGGTGAGGTCGGTGCCCGAGAATGCTCGCACCCGCGAGAGCAGGGCGTCGCGCAGGGACGACAGGTAGGGGTCGCCAGCCTCGGCGAGCTGGCCTCCGATGACGATCATGGCGGGGTTGAGCAGGCCGGCGACGTCGACGAGGGCGTGCCCGATCTCGGTGCCGGCCGCTGTGAGCAGCCGCACGGCATCGGGTGAGCCCATACGCGAGAGCGCCACGATGTCGCCGGTCGTGCGTATGCGATAGCCGAGGGCGTTGAGCTCGCGGCGAATGGCATAGCCGCTCGCAACGGCCTCGAGGCACCCCTGCTGCCCGCAGCTGCACAGCTCGGTGCCGGAGCGAAAGCTGTGCGAGAAGTCGCCGGCACCGCCGCGGGCACCCCGGTAGACCCGGCCGTCAAGCACGAGCGCGCAGCCGATGCCGAGCCCAACTTTGAGCACTGTGAGGTCCCGGTGCTCCGGCCAGCCGAGCCGCGATTCCGCGACCGCCATGATGTTCACGTCACGGTCGACGGCGAAAATGGCCGAGTAGTGCGCCGGAAAGAAATCCTGCACCAGCACGTCGTTCCACTGCTCGTCGATCTGGGGAGCGGCGAGCCGGCCGGTCGCGGCATCCACCGGGCCTGGTACGCCCACGCCGATGCCCCGCACGTCAGTGCGGGTCTTACCGAGCTGGCGCAGCAGGTAGTCGAAGACCTGGTTGGCCCAGGTGAACACGGTGTCGGGGCCCTCCCACAGGCCGATATCGGCCTCGTCCTCGATGAGGATCGTCGAGACCAGATCGGTGACAGCCACCCGCGTGTGCGAGCCGCCGATGTCCACGCTCAGCAGCAGGCCGGCGTCCTTGTTGATCGCAAAGCTCTCGGCTGGACGACCGCCGCGGGAATCGCTCTGGCCGGCGCCGATGATTATGCTGGCCGCGAGCAGTTCGTCGAGGCGGCGAGCCAGAGTGATGCGTGACCAGCCGAGCTCGTCGATCAGGGCCGGGCGGGTGGTTGCGGTGCCCGCGCGAATGAGGTCGAGCACGACGCCCGACCCGGTCGACATAACGTGTGCCACCCGGAGCTCCTCTGATTGACTTAAGTATAGAAATATACCAATGTGTGAAGTATGACTGTGAAACCTCGTACTGTCACCATCGACGCCGATGCTGACCGTACCGCCGAAGCCCGGGCAGTAGCCGCCGCCATCGCTATCCCCGCCCATGTCGTGCAGTCGAAGGGCCATGGCCATGGCGGTACCGCGATGGCGCTCGCCCCACTGTCCCATGTGTTGTTCTCCCGCGTGCTGCGTCACAGCCCGAGCACCCCGCACTGGGTCGCGCGCGACCGGTTCGTGCTCAGTGCGGGGCACGCCAGCTTGCTGCTCTACGTGCAGTTGTTTCTCACCGGCTACGGCCTGACCCTTGACGATCTTGCGGCCAGTCGCACGCTCAATTCACGCACTCCCGGGCATCCCGAGCATGGTCACACGGTGGGCGTCGAAATGAGCACCGGTCCGCTCGGGCAGGGTGTGGCATCCGCTGTGGGAATGGCGATAGCCGCGCGCAAAGAGACCGCGACCTTCACACCCGGCTCGACTCTGCTCGACCACACCCTCTGGGTGGTCGCCGGCGACGGATGCCTGCAGGAGGGCGTCTCCGCGGAAGCCTCGAGCCTCGCCGGAACGCTAGGCCTCGACAACCTGGTACTGATCTGGGACGACAACGGCGTGACCATCGATGGCCGCACCACGGATGCCTTCGATGAAGACGTGCGCGCGCGCTACCGCGCCTACGGCTGGCGGGTGCTTGAAATTGCTGACCCGACCGACCTCGACGAGATCGAACGGATGCTGCGCCTCGCCGCCACCCGCACCGGTCGCCCCACCCTGATAGCCGTCTCTACCACCATCGGAGCACCCTCGGGCCTGTTCGGCGGGCAACCGGCTGCGCACTCCGGTGGATTCGGGGCCGACGAGCTCGCGGCCGTTAAACGCACCCTCGGCTTCGATGCTGAGGCCACTCTCGAGCAACTCGTCTCCCCTGAGACACTCGCTTTCTGTCTACGGGCAGTGGATCGCGGGCTCGGTCTCGAGGCAGACTGGGGCGCGGATTTTGCCGCGTGGGCCGGTGAAAACCCCGACGAGGCTGCGACCTGGCTCGCGTTTCGCTCTGGCACGGATCAGGCGGCCGCCTCGGCAGCGCTCGACGCGGTAGAGCTGCCGGCACCCGGCACCCTGGTGGCAACCCGCAAAACGAACGGACACGTTATTCAGGCGCTCACGCCCGCAATGGCTCTCTGGGGAGGCTCCGCCGACCTCAGCGGTTCCACCAGCGTGACAGTGCCTGGCACGGCTGTTTCGGCGACGAACCCCGGCGGGGACTTCATTCATTTCGGCATTCGTGAGCACGCCATGGCCGCCATTCTGAACGGCATCGCCCTGGCCGGACCGTGGCGCCCGTTCGGCTCGACCTACCTCGTCTTCAGCGACTACCTGCGCCCAGCCATGCGGCTGGCCGCCATCATGCGCCTGCCCGTCGTCTACGTCTTCACCCACGATTCCGTCGCGGTCGGCGAGGACGGCCCCACCCACCAGCCGATTGAGCAGATCGCGTCGCTGCGCACAGTGCCGCGCCTGGCCGTCATCAGGCCAGCGGATGCCGCCGAAACCGTTGCCGCCTGGCGTCGCGTCGTCGCCCGCCCCGACGGGCCGGCCGCCCTCGTGCTGTCGCGCCAGGACGTACCGGCGCTGGGCGAGCGCGACGGGCTCGCTGCCGGCGTCGCTGCCGGCGGCTATGTGGCCTGGCAGAACGGAACCGGCCAGGACCTGGCCCTCATCGCAACCGGCAGCGAGGTGTCCGTCGCGATCGCGGCGGCCGAACAGCTCAGCGCTGACGGCCTGGCCGTGCGCGTGGTGTCAATGCCGTGCGTGGAGTGGTTTGCCGACGCTGACGCTGCCTACCGCGATGAGGTACTGCCGCCGAACCTGCACGCCCGCGTGGCCGTTGAAGCCGGGCGCAGCGAGGGCTGGTGGCGTTTTGTCGGGCTGCACGGCGAGGTCATCGGCATCGATGAGTTTGGCGAATCGGGCAGCGGGCCTGAGATCATGGCGCTGCGCGGTGTGACCGTGGAGACCGTGGTGGCAGCGGCGCGGCGCACGCTGGCTGGCGGCATCCGCTCCTAGCGAGGCGCGGCCCTCTACGATCGAAGGCATGGCACTCATTTATGACGCAGCTTTGCAGCCCTCGAAATCCGAAATCATCACGAACTGGGCGCCGAACCAACCCTGGTTCCAAGGCGATGGTGCGGCAACGGCCGTGTTCGTTGCTTCCTTTCGTTTCGACGATCCGGCGGATGCCGTTGGCGTCGAGACGCATCTGGTGCGCTTTGGAGCGGGACCGCTTCTGCAAATTGCGCTGACTTACCGGGGCGCGCCGCTGGTCGGCGGCGAAGCGTGGCTTATCGGAACGATGACGCACTCCATACTTGGAAATCGATGGATCTATGATGCCACCGGTGATCCGGTCTATCTGGCCACCGTCGCCGCAGCAGCGCTCACCGGCGGGCAGCAGGCTGACCAGTTTCTGTACGGTGCGAACGCGCTGACACCGCTGGCATTGACGGCTACCGTTCGCGGCAGCGGTGCCACCAGCCTGATCGTGCCCGAGGTCTCTGCGCCCATTGTCACCGCCAACGAAGGCCGAACCACCGTGGCAACCATGGGCACTCTCAGTGTCACCGTTCTGCGAGTGCTCAGTGACGCCGTTCATGAGGCACAAGCGGGGCAGGTTGCCACACTATCGGGCATCTGGGCCGGTCAGGACGAACCGTGCCTTCTCGTTGCTGTGGGGGTGTTGTCCCACTAAGCGTGGGAAGAAGCTGTCGGCGACGCCCGGCAGGTAGATCGTCATGGTGTTGCACGACTTGAACCTCGAGAGCCGGGTGATTTGCTGTGGAATGGCGATAACTGCGCGCACGTGGACGGCCACCTTCACCCCCCGCATCCGCTCTGCTCGACGTCTTGGGTGAAGGCGGTCGAGGTCTTGCCGAGCTAACGTCGGGGCCCGAGGGTGATGGTCGCGACGTTCTCCACCAGCGGATGTTGGTGGTCGCGGTCGGCTATCACGCCCTTCTCCCACCAGATTTTCAGTCCGTCGGGGGTGTCTTCCAGACTCGCCAGACAGTTGTCAAACCACGGGCCGGTGATGCCCTCCCATCGAAACGGCGGCGATTTGACCCCGGCAGAGCGGGCCAGAACGGCGGTCAACCGCGTGGCTATTCCATAGGCGAGCACGGCGGAGAAGGAACGCATAAAAACGGGTAGCGGATTTCGAATCGGCGAGCAGATGGCTTGCACGATGCGGCTGCCCGACGTGCGCTCGACCTCCGAGACGGTCGAGTAGTGCACGTCGCCCGACAAAAATGTGACCGTCTGTGGCGCCGGACCGCGCTGGCCATCGGCCACTTCCGTGGCCATCCGTGCCAGCTCGCGGAAACTGCGCTGGAAGGCACCCCAATGCTCCAAATCGACCAGCTGGCGCAGTCGTTCGCCAACCCGCGCGGCCGGTTTACCCCAAGCCCCTTCCGAGACAGCTTCATCCCACGATTCCAGATGGTGGAGCCCGGGAGGTAACAAAAACGGTAGAGAGGTACCGATCAGCAGGTGACGGAAGCCTCCGCGCATCCTCTCGTTCAACCAAGCCGTCTCATCGTCGTCGAGCAGTGCGCGCCGAGCGGGCTCCAGCTGCCTGGCTGCGCGGGAGTCGATCACGATCAGTCGAACGTCGTTGATATCCCGGCAGTAACTCCACCGGTAACTCGTGGGCTCTTGATCACACCGCTGGGCAAAGGCGTCGAGCGTGGCACTGATATCGAGTTCTGACTCGCTGTCGTGGGACGCAATATCACGCCATATTTCATCGTCGGCTCGTTCGACGGGTGACATGTTGCCGAGGTGTTGGTACACCCAGTACGAGGCGAACCCCGCCACGATGCGCCCCGGCCACCACGTCGTCGCCTCCATCTCCTGCTTCCAGCTCAGCGAGGTATTCCAGTCGTCGCGAATGTCGTGGTCATCGAAAATCATGGCGGTCGGCACGGTCGACAGCAGCCAGCGGTTCGCTTCGTCGGACCACGCCAGGCGGTAGAGGTGGGCGTATTCTTCGTAGTCGGCCAGTTCCTTGCCGGGCGGCTCGCTGATGTCGCGTCGAGCGCGAATGAACTCCTGCATCTTCTTCGTGGTCAGGTCGGCATAGACCTGATCGCCGAGAAAGAGGATCAGGTCTGGACGCGGCACCGCCTTGCCCGGGGAGGCCAGCCTTAAGGCACAGGCCCGAAGAGCATCAACGCCGTGAGTGCGGTTACCCTCGGCGTCATGAGGAACGCTGGTGCGGCAGGAACCAAACGACAGCCGAAGCGCATGCTCGCTTCCCAGCGTCGCGATGACGGATGCCGGAAACGAGGACTCCGTATCGGGCCACACCGGGGTGCCGTCGATCTCCACCGTGTACGGCAGCGTCGAATCGGGTTGCAAGCCGTCCACGTGCACGAGGGCGTAGTGGTGCCCGTGCACGGCGAAGGTGCGCGCTGACCACGAGCGACCAGCGGCATTCACGGTGACGTGGCCGGCATCCCGTGTCTCGAACCAGACGCTCGCCGAAACGTCGTCGACGTACCGCATCATCGGGCCGAGGATTAAGGGAGAACTCGTCATGAGTAATTTCTACCGCTCCAACTCCGCGGTGGCTACACCCGGGGCCGGTCTTCGCTGCTGATCTACACGCTGCCGTTCAACGGGCAGTCGCGGGCACCCGCCTCATTCTGATCGGGTACTGAGGGCGCAGAGGCAGTGCGTAACGGCGAAGAAGCGGCCGACCAAACCGGTATTTCGTCAGCCGGCGCATTTTTGTTCACGTCTTTCGCAGACGTGCCGGCCCTGCCACATTGGCTCCGCTTAGACTCACCGAATGCCCCGCCTCGTAGTCGTTCTGCCGCTCGCACCGCTTGAAACCGGAGCGCGTTTCGCCGTCGCCGCGTGGCCGCTGCACATCACCGTGCTCGCCCCCTTCGAAACGGATGCCGCGCCCGCCGAGATCGCGCGCGTTACCGCGGCCGCGCTGGCCGGGTTTCTGCCATTGACTGTGGTCGCGGGTACCGACGAACTATTTGGCCGTCATCACGACATTCCGGTGACCCTGATCGACGACAATGCTGAGTTGACGCGGCTGCACGACCTGCTGGTCGAGGCGCTGCGGCCACTCGCCTGCACGCCCAGCCATTCGGCTTTCACCGGACCGAACTTTCGGGCGCACGTCACCGTGAAGTCGCAGGGGCGCGTGTACGCGGGCGACGAACTCAGCCTCAGCCAGATCGCCCTCGTCGATATGGCGCCGCGGGCTTCGACGAGTGGGCGCACAGTGCTCGCGACGCTCGAGCTGGTTTCGACCGGGGAGTAGCGCGTGGCTCTGGCGTGCTTTGCCGAAGAGTACGCTCGAAACGTGTTGTCCCGCGATCTGATTCGACTGTACCCCGAGCTCTACCACGTCGCCGCCGACGACAGCTGGCCCGCCATCGAACGGCACGGGCTGCTCAGTCCGGCAGCGCTTGTGACCCGCTGGGGCGTCAAGCAGGGAGCTCCCCAGGCCGCCATTCTCGGTAAACGGCGCGGTGAGTCACGCGTGCTGGAGCATGCGGAATACGGCACCGCGGTCATCCGTCACCAGAAGGCCATTCATGAGCCCTCGCTCGAGGACGCCCTCGAAGACATGACACTCGCCGAATGGTACGCGGCCCTCAACGACCGCGTATTTTTTCACCTGCAGCCGCGGCTGCTGCGCGACCTGCTAAACGCCCGCTCCTATCGGGATGACGCCCACACCGTGATCACCCTGAACACCAAGAGCCTGGTCGCCGCCCACGAGAACGAGATCGAGCTGAGCGCCATTAACTCCGGCTTCGCTCAGCGGCACAGCAAGGAGGAGCGCGGGCGGGAAACCTTCGAGTCGATCGAGGACTACCGGCATCCGACCCGGTCGCACGCGGTGACCAAGGGGCAGGATATCGCCGAACTCGCCATCCCCCGTGGGGTGCGTGACCTGCGCGACCACGTCGTTCGCGTCGAGCGGATGCGTGAGGGCACGGTTCTCGAACGCCTCGCCTGACCCCCCGGGTTCAGCGGGCGGCGAGGTACTCGACAGCGGTGACGATGAGGGGCGAGGCCGCCAGCGCGAGCACGGTCGCGGCCGCAGCGGCGGCGAGAACGGTGAACGTCGTGCGCCGGGTGCGGGCGGCTGCAACCTGCTGTTCGAGCGCGGAAAACCGGGCGTGCAGGTGCGCCGGAGCGAGCGGCTGGCCGGTCGCACGCCAGGTCGCCGGGTCGTCGACGAGCGCGGTGAGCGCGGCCTGCTGCTCGGCGCTGAGCACCTGCGGGCGCCCAACGAGCCACCGGCGCAGACGTGGCGAGTCGATGACCGTCACGGCATTGGGCTTGCCTGCAAGCAGAATCTTGTGCGGGTTGACCAGCACGATCACGGGCTGAACGACGGCGGCCACCGGCATCGCTGCGGCGAGCAGCGCGGTGATCTGGGCTGATTCGAACCGGGCATCGCGCAGGTACGGCATGGCGTGTTCGCCGATCGGAATCGAACGCAGCGACCCGGTCAGGTCGCGATCCCAGTGCGTCTTCGAATTGATCGAGAAAATTCCGCCCGGACCGACGACGAGGTGATCGACCCAGAATGCCGTGTTGCGAATGGGCAGGGAATGATAAACGCTGTAGCCCTCGGGGAGCCGTCCAAGAATGTCACCGACAATCATCTCGGCCTGCGCGGCGCGCAACCAGCTCAGCTCGTTCGCGTCGAGCGGCGAGGCGCCCAGGGTGCGGGCGAGCCGGGAGCGCGGCGGCCGATCGCCGTGCTGGCGGAGCAGTTCCTCGATGACGGACTGCCCGGCAAACCGACCGGGAGCGATGGGCATGACCGGTGCCACCGAGCGTGCGGGTTCGCTGTCACGAGCGGGAACTCCAGCGCCAAGAATTGTCATAGCCACGTTCACTTGCCTCACCACGGGTTTGCACCCCCGTACTATCGTGGCCCCGACACCCGCCGATTCCGTATAGACAATCGGCCGTGTTCCAGCATCGGTTAGCAGTTCCTAAGTAATTCTCATTCGGGTCTGGAGCGATGCGGGAGGCTGGCACGGAGCATCCGCTGCCAATAGAGGGGCGGGACCCCCACGCTGCTCCCCCGCTAAGCAGGGCAACGTCGGCTAGCCTGAAAGTCACCCCACCGATTGGATTCGATCGTGAAACACCTGACTTTCAACGTTTGCGCGATCGCGGGACTCGGTTTCAGCGGCCTGGCTGTGCTTCTACTGCTAGCCAATCTGCTCTCGGGTAACCAATTCGTTGACGTCATCTTGCCGGCAGCCGTGGTGTCGCTCCTTGTGGGCGGAGCCTTCTCGGTGCGCGCGCGCCTGCTCTCAGCCAAGGGGAACGGGCCAGCCAAACGCTAGCTGCCAGTGCCCAGATCGGCACGCGGCACGATCGACGGGCGAACACCCCAGGTCAGCGGGTTGTCGATCACGGCGGCGAGTTCCATGCGTTCGATCGGGCGTAACACCTGCGGGCGCGCGGCCAGCCAATCGCCGAGCATGGCGGCGCCGAGCACCGGAACGGGCGGCGTCCTGCCCGAGCTCAACCGCCCGGGCGCCCACAGGGCGCGGGTGGTGAGCACGACGAAGGCCGGCTGCACCGCGGTGCGCAGCGGCAGCCGACCGCGCAGCAACATTGTCAGGCGACGCGCGGAGGCTTCGGTGGCAGTTAGTTGCGGGGAGCGCTGCCCGAACACTGTGTGGCGGCTCATCCAGGCGATCTGGCCGTCATAGACCTGGGCGTGCAGCGCGAAAACGCCGCCCGGTCCTACCAGCAGTCGCGCCGCGCTCGCCCCGTCACCACCCAGCGAAGTAAATGCGGCCCAGTGTTCCGGCAACGTCGCGAGCAGCGTGTCGACGGCGATTTCGTTGCGCGCACGGGCCAGCGCCACGTCGGTCGGCGAGGCGGCGGCCTGCCGTGTCACACGGGCGAACAGCGAGGCTGGGTCGGTCGATGATCGAGGCGCTCCGGTGCGAGTCGATTCGGGCAATTCCGGCGGCGTCACCAGACGGCGCCGAGTGGAGAGTATGTGAGTCATGAGTGCTCCTCGCCGGGTTCTATATCTTGCCAGTGCCGCCCTCGCGGCAAGACCCCCCAGAATGGGTGACTTTTCACCAAGAGGATGCCGCCCCGGTTGCACCGACAGTCCCGACCTCCGAGCACTGACAAGCCGCTAGATTCCTGCAAATCACAGGAGCCGAGCGGCTTTGTGTGCTCGAGTCTCGCGCTACACCGCGCTCACGAGACGGGGCAAGGCCAGAATAAGCTCCAGGGCGGCCAGGATGGTGAGCACCATTCCCAGCGGCAACCAGAACAGGCGGGTGCGACGAGCACGAGCCACTTCGGTCTCGAGCACACCGAAACGTTGCAGGATCTCGGCCGGTTCGAGCGCCGCGAGGGCCTGCCAGAGCGCCGGGTTCTCGACGAACCCGGCAATCTCCAGCCGGTCGAGGGGTGCCAGCACCGGAGGCAGTCCCTGAAGCCACGCGCACAGGTTGTCTACCTCAATGATCTTCACCCGCGATGGTGGCGCCTTCACCGTGACGCTCTTGGTATCGACGAGCACGACGACGCCGTGCACCGAAGCGGCGCGCGGCATCCGCTGGGAGAGAAGGGTGGTGAGGCAGACGGCTTCGTATTCCGCTTCCCTTATATACGGAATCTTGCGGGCACCGACCAGCACGCTGCGCCCGGCTACCTGCACGGCTTTGCGTGCCTGCCGGTCGGAATGGAGTGCGAACACGCCGCCAGGGCCGATCACAAGGTGGTCGACGTCGGCGCCGCTGTCGCCGACCGGAAGGGAATGAAAGACGATCCATTCTCTGGGCAGTCCGGCGAGAGCAAGTCCCACCGCGATTTCGGCGCGGGCGGCGTCGAAACATTGCAGGGCGTCGGCGCCGAGCGGGGAGCGACCGATCAGACGCTGCAGCGGGTTACGAGGCGCGATCAGGCGCTGCTCCAGCAGGAGCACTTCTATGATCGACTGCGCGGGGCAACGCTGTCGCATGATCGGAGCATCGATTGTCACGGCTCTCCTGTTCGGGTGCTTGAATATAACCGCCCGGAGGATGACGGCAAGAGCCCCCATTTGGGATACTTGCGTGCGGGGCCGATCAGCCCAGCAGTGAATGGGCGGTGGCGTGTGCGCGCACGTTAGGGGGCGTACATTCCTTCGCTTAGGCTGGGCAGGCAACTTAGGCATGGCCGTTTGGTCTCCCTGCGCCTGGGGGCTCCAACGTAAAGGAACCTGCACCATGAACAAGAAGAATATTTTCATCGCCACGGCCGTGGGCGTCGTACTCGTGTTGGGTGGTGCGGGCATAGCCCTGGCCGTCAGCGACATGGGCGACAACGACGGCCCCCTCTCTGGCGAAACGCTCGACCGCGCGAGCAACGCCGCCCTCGCCGACGTCGGTCCCGGCACCGTGACGAGCGCCGAGCGCAACGATGACGGCGGAAGTGCCTACGATCTCGAGGTTCGCCTCGACGACGGCACCACGGTCGACGTCGAGCTCAACGATTCCTTTGACGTGGTCTGGGTCGGTGACTACGACAACGACGACAGCACGTCGAACAGTTCAGCGGCACCGAGTGCCACGTCAAGCGCCACGGCCGATACGAGTGCAGCCGACCAGGCCGCGACTGAGCGAGCCAGCGCGGAGGCCGCCGCCCTCGCTGCGGTGGGCAGCGGTCGGGTGACCGACTTCGATCGGGACGACGACTGGGACCACCTGTACGAGGTTGAGGTCACCCTCGACGACGGCAGTGACCGCGACGTCGACCTCGACGCCAACTTCGTTGTCGTGAGCATCGACGACGTGCAGCAGTAGGTCTGCTCCGGTGAAGCGCTGAGCTTTTTCGTTTCGCGCTTCACCGGTTTGACGACGTCAGCGTTCGACCAGAATGCCGTCTTCATCGCAGTAGACGGTGCGTCCGGGGGTGAAGACCACTCCGGCGAACTCGACGATGGCATCCGCTACCCCCGAGCCGGTCTTGGAGCTCTTGCGCGGGTTGCTGCCGAGCGCTTTCACCCCGAGGTCGAGGGCGCCGATGGCGACACGGTCCCGCACTGCGCCGTTGATAATCGCGCCGGACCATCCGTTCGCGACAGCAAGGTCGGCGATCATGTCGCCCATGAGCGCGGAGTTGAGGGAGCCGCCGCCGTCGATGACGAGCACGGCGCCGTTACCGGGTGTGGACAGGATCGACTTGAGCAGGGCGTTGTCTTCGAAGCAGGTGACCGTCCGGATCGGGCCGCTGAAGCGAGCTCGCCCACCGATCGTCTGAAACTGCAAGGGTACGGATTGCAGGTCTTCGCCACGCTCGTCGTACAAATCGGCGGTCAATACGGTCATTGTTCCTCCAGGGTTTCGTTGCTTCCAGAGTAGGCCCCTTGACTGCCGCCCAGCGCGGGCTGCCGGTTCGGACCGGATGCTGGTGCGGCCTGCCGAGCTGAGATGAGTCCAACTGAGAGCTTGACTCTGGTCCCGGCCCCCACGCACTCGTATCGAGCGAAACCCCGACGGTCGCGCGACTGCGGAGTCGGGCGCACAATGGTGTGGTGATTCGCAAACGAGTTCTCGCAAGCGGCGAGGTGCAGGGTGTCGGATTTCGATACCACGCCCGAGCCCGGGCGCTTCAGCTCGGACTGGTCGGGTATGTGCGCAACCGTCCCGACGGATCGGTGGAGCTCGAAATCGAAGGCCCGGAAGCATCCGTTTCGCGCATGCTGCTCTGGCTGCAGACCGGACCCCGCTACGCCGTCGTGACCACCCTCGAGGTGGGTGATGTCGCCGCGACCGGTGAGAGTGAGTTTCAGATCACCGGCTGAGGTCGGCGGCTGCCCGGCGCTGGCGTAGCGTTAGCCTATGACCGCGCGCACGAGCCCCACCGGGGGGCGGAAATGAGAGCGCGCACCGCGTTCGGTGTGGCGCGCCTCGGCCTGACGGCGGCAGCACTGGTCGCTCTGATCGGCTACTTTCAGTACACCCTCGGAGTGACCACGTTTGCGATCGCGAACTTCTTCAGCTATTTCACTGTGCAGAGCGCGATTGCGTCGATCTTCGTCTTCGTGACGGCCGCCGGGGTGGCCTTGCGACGGCCCACCGACCCGGCCTGGCTCGACATGTTGCGTGCCATGGTGACCACCTACATTCTGGTCTCTGGCGTGGTCTATGGAATCATCGTCTGGCAGTCCTCTGGGGCGAACTACTCGATCGAGGTGCCGTGGTCGAGCCAGTTGCTGCACTTCGTGATTCCGACCTGCGCCCTCATCGACTGGATCGTCGACCCGTTCAAGGCCCGCCTGTCGTGGAAATATCTCGGTTGGGCCATTGTTTTTCCGGTGTTCTGGCTGGTCTTCACGCTCATTCGCGGACCGATTGTGGGCTGGTACCCGTACTTCTTTCTCGACGCCCGCCAGGTGAGCGGCCCGGGCGAGACCGTGTTCTATTGCCTGATCATCGTGGCGATCATTACCGGCATCGCGGCGCTGCTCACCTGGATCACGCGAATGAAGCGGATACCGCGCCACCTGCTCCCACCCTGGCGCCCCTCCACCTGACCTGCTAGTCAGGAACAGCGAGGAACGGCTCGAGCGCGGTGAGTGCGGCCGCCAGAAAGGCATCGTCGTCGAGTTCGCTCAGTCGGGTTGCGTTTTCGGCGGCGACCAGGCCCATGAGAATGGGTTCCCCGGTGAGTGGCATCATGTTGATCCACACCGGAAAGTCTGCGTCTTCGCCGACGATGGTCCAGAGCCGGGCCGCTGTATCCCAGAACGGCGCGTCAAAGCGCAGCCAGACCTTGTCGACCACGCCCATACCCAGCACCGCAATGGCACCCCGGTGGGCAAAGGGCAGCGGGGGTGAAAATTCGATCGCCGCAGCCTTCAGCACGCCAAGCGGCACCGTCACGATAACCCGATCGGCCGACAACGACTCGCCGGTCCCAAGCCGCAGGCTCACACCACGGTCATCGTGAGCGACACGATTAACCACGCTTGAAAGCAGCACCTCAAGCCCCTCCGCGTCACTGGTCAGCAGGGTTGAGTACCCGCCGATCACGATCTGGTCATCGTCGGCGCTCGCGATGTCGGTCGTGTACCAGGCCGATTGCTGGCTCGGTGTCGCCCCGGTTTCCACCTTGAGCTTGGTGGCGATTTCGTACTCGAGCCAGTCGGCATCCGACAGGCCTTCGGCGTTTGCCGTCGTCGACAGGCCGGCTTCTCCCGAGTCGACGAGAGCACGCTCGACCGAGATGTCCTGCTGCTGATCGGCCGCCCAGTCGAGAGCGCCGGTGACGGCCTGGGTACCGACCGGTGAAACCTCGACCACCAAACCGGCCCGGGTACGCACCTCGGGCGTTCGCACGAAAGGCAGCAGTGTCACCCCGAGGGCGGTCAGCTCGTCATCCAGAAAATTGTCGGAAGTGGAGTGCACGAAGGAGGGGCCTCGTTCGATCGCAAACGGCCAATCGCCGTTGACGGTATCGATGCGCCCCCCGATGCGGTCGCGCGCCTCAATCACAACCACGCTGAAGCCGGCGTCGACGAGCTGGCGAGCGGCGGTGATGCCGGCGATGCCGGCACCCACGACGATGATTCGTTCGCCCGGTGCCGCGACGTCCTGCACCTGGCTGGCCGCGAGCAAGCCAGAGGCGCGGGCGCCCTGTACTGTGCCGGGTTCCTCCCCCGCGGTGGCTTCACCAGCGAAGAACACGCGGGCGTCGATAGCCTGGCCGAGGGCCGTGCGGTGCTCCGGCGTGGCTCCCACGGCGGCATAGCTGAACGATCCCCGAGAGAAGGCGTCGGTCGACCAATTGGTGCGGGAGACCATGAGGGGCTGGGGCACCAATGAGGGCGTGACCGCGGTGGGCGAAACGGATGGCGTCGGCACCGGTGCCGGCGGCACACACGCGGCGAGGGCCAACACGGAAAAACCCGATGCCGTACCGAGCAGAAAAGTGCGCCGCTTCACGATTGGCCCGGTTCAAAAGGGTCATTCGGTGCGGCGCCAGTCATGAGACCAAACTACCGCAGACCGTGGGGGTTGACATTTTCTTCTCAAGGTAGTTGGTTAGCTACATGACCAACTAACCCGTGAACCGAAACGGGCGCAGCATCCACTGAAAGCAGGCAGTCTTGATCGAAGCGGGCAAACCGATCTTCGTGCAGATCGCGGAGCAGATCGAAAACGACATCATCGATGGCGTCATAGAGGAAGAAACCCCCGTGCCCTCGACCAATGAATTCGCGGTCTTTCACCGCATCAACCCGGCCACTGCGGGCAAAGGCGTCAACCGCCTGGTCGAAGACGGCATTCTCTACAAGAGGCGAGGAATAGGAATGTTTGTAGCAACCGGCGCCCGGCAGCGACTCCTCGGCGCCCGCACCGAGAAGTTTCGGGGCAATTTCGTCGGCCCACTGCTGAACGAGGCAGCCAAGCTCGGCATCACGCCAGAGCAGGTGGCCAAAATGATCGGCGAATCCGAGAGAAGGAGCAGCACCTCATGACCGACACCGCAGTGCGTGTCACCGGCCTCACCAAGAAGTTCGGCGCCTTCACCGCCATCGACGACGTGAGTTTCACGGTCGAACGCAACAAGATCTACGGCCTGCTCGGCCGCAATGGCGCCGGCAAGACCACCCTGATGCAGCTGCTCACCGGGCAGCAGTTCGCCACGAGCGGCACCCTCGAAGTGTTCGGTGCTTCACCGGTCGAGAACGCGCGGGTGTTGCAGTCACTGTGCTTCATCAAGGAGAGCCAGAAGTATCCGGACAGCTTTCGACCGGAGCACGTGTTCGCGAACGCGCCATGGTTCTTCGCGCACTGGGATGCCGCCTTCGCCGCCCGCCTGGTCGACGATTTTCGACTCCCGCTGAACCGTCCGATCAAGAAGCTCTCCCGCGGCCAGCTTTCAGCGGTCGGCGTGATCATTGGGCTCGCCTCGCGCGCCCCGCTCACTTTCTTCGACGAGCCCTACCTCGGTCTCGATGCGGTCGCGCGGCAGATTTTCTACGATCGCCTTCTTGAGGACTACGCCGAGCATCCGCGCACGATTATTCTGTCGACACACCTCATCGACGAGGTGAGCAACCTACTCGAGCACGTCCTCGTCATCGACGAGGGTCGCATCCTCATGGACCAGGACGCCGAGCAGCTGCGCGGAACCGCGAGCACCGTCGTCGGCAAGAAAACGGATGTCGACGCTTTCGTCGCCGGCCGCGACATCATCTCTCGAGATGGTATCGGCGGGCTCGCCTCGGTGACCGTCGCCGGCCTCGGCGAGACCGAACGAACCGCAGCCCGTGCCGCCGGACTCGAGCTCTCGCCGGTATCGCTGCAGCAGCTGATCGTGCAGCGCACGACGAGCACGACCTCTGAATCTATGACCACGACCGACGCCTGGAGTGCACGCTCATGACCGATTTGCTGACCGGCACCGCGGCATCCGTTCACCCGCGCAGCGCCCCGGCGCGCATCTGGAACGTATTGCGGCTGCACCTCGTCGACCGTCGAACCTACATTGGAATCCCCTGGCTGATCGTGGGGATAGCGTTTGTGATTACCGTCTTCATCGCCCAAATCATCGGTTTCACGGCCGGCGGGCTCGGCACGCCCGATGCCATCGAGGGCCAACGCTACAGCTGGGCTGTGCTCTCACCGCAGTGGTATCTGATCGTGGTCGGTGTGCAGGCCATCTCGTTCGGGTTTCCCCTCGCGCTCGGTTTCGGCGTTACCCGCCGCGACTTCTACCTCGGCACCGCGCTGCTCTTCGTGCTGATCTCCGCCGCCAACGCACTGGCCTTCGCTGTGCTGACCCAGCTCGAACAGGTCACCGAGGGCTGGTTCATCGACACCTACATGTTCAACGCACTCTGGCTCGGCATCGACGGCTTCTGGGTGGACCTGTTCTCGTTCTTCGTGATGCAGCTGCTCGTGTTCTTCATTGGCGCATCGATCGCGACCATCTACATGCGCTGGCGCATGCCCGGCATGCTCGTGTTTTGGAGCTCGCTGGCCTTAGCCATCGTCGGCACCGTCACGATCATCACGTTCACGAGCAGCTGGCCGCCGGTCGCCGTATGGTTCGGCGCGCAGGGCATCGCGGGCATCTTCGCCTGGCTGCTGGTGCCCGCAGCGCTAGCCGGCTTCGGCGGGTTTTTGGCCCTTCGTCGAGCAACTCCGAAGAACTAGGCGCTAGTACGGGCGGCGCTCCTCGGCTACGGAGTTGCCACCGTCGACGACGATCACCTGCCCGGTGACATAGGCCGCGCCGGGCGAAGCGAGGAACGCGATAACGGATGCGACCTCTCCCGGAGTACCGTTGCGCCCGGCCGGAACGAGCGCACCCTCCAGCGCCTCGCTCGTGAGTTGCGACCCGGTCGCGATCCAGCCCGGAGCCACGGCGTTGCACGTTATGCCGACTGCAGCCTCGTCGACGGCGAGGGCTTTGGTCAGTCCGATCAGGCCAGCCTTGGCCGCGGCGTAGGCAACGTCGCCGCGGCTGGCCATGACCCCGCCGCTCACGCTCGACACCGTCACGATGCGGCCCCAGCCGGCCGCGCGCATGAAACCGATCACCGCCCGCGTCGCGTGGAAAGCCGTGGACAGGTTGATGGCGAGGCCGTGGTCCCATTCGGCGGGGCTGGTCAAAATGTCGCCGTGCCCCATCTCGGCGTCGCCGACCGCGACCATGCCGGCATTGTTCACGAGGATCGTCGGCTCGTACCCGCCCGCGGCGAGGGCCGCCTGCAGTCCCGCGGCGCCAGCTTCCGAGTCGAGGGTGCAGACGATCCCAACGGCGTCGAGCCCGGCGGCGGCAAGTTCCGCTGCCCGGTCGTGGACCCGCGCCGTCGTACCGGTGAGCATCACCCGGGCGCCGAGTTCACCGAGCATCCGTGCGGCAGCGAAGCCGATGCCGGTGGCGCTGCCCGCTCCGGTGACGAGCGCCGTGCGCCCGCCGAGGTCGAAAGCGGCCGGAATGGGTGCAGAAGTCATGGCGTCAGGCTAGCGCCCTAGCGGTCGCCCGTTGGCCGAGATGCCCCAATTTTTCCGAGAGTCCCTGTTCGAACGAGGACTCTCGGCAAAAAGGGGGCATCTCGGCAGGGTGGGACGCCCTCCTCCACACGCGGCAAAGCAGATGCGTTGTGCACGGAGTGAGGCTGCACCGCCTCAACTTGGCGGTGGGCGGTAACGATGAGCGCATGACACCGACTGCGCCCGAGGATACGCCCGGGGGCGCGCGTCCCGCCGTCAAGGGCTGGCGGCCCTTACAGCTTCGCCGCGACCTGGACCTTGTCAGCGCCGACGGCCGGGCTCTCAACCGTTCGGTGGCGGCGGGCGACAGCATCCGCTTGCGTCGTGGCGTGGTGGTGAACGCGGCCGGTTGGGACGATCTCAAGGCCGTCGAGAAATACCTGCTGCGGATGCGCGCCGTTGCCGCAACCCGTCGCGCGCAACCGGTCTTCTCGCACCAATCGGCGGCCGTGCTCTGGGGGCTGCCGATCGTTGGACGTTGGCCCGACGCGGTGCATCTCATGGTGGGTGCCCCACGATCCGTGCATTCCAAAAACGGTGTGATCTGGCATCACGACGCCCTTTCCGACGAAGATGTCGTCACCATTGACGGGATGCTCGTGACCAGTTTGGTGCGTACCCTGTTGGATCTGGCGCGCACCACACCCTTTCTTTCCGCGGTGGCCAGCCTCGATCACGGTACAACCTCAAGATTGATCCTGCCGAACCGATCTGTCGTAGCCGGAGTGTCAAAAGAGCAGCTGCTGGATCGGCTTCATCAGGCTGGAGCGTGCCGCGGCAGTCGGGCCGCCTTCGAGGCGATCTCGTTCAGCGACAACCGCTCAGATTCACCCGGAGAATCGCTGAGTCGTGGCCAAATCCACCTGTGCCGTTTTCCGGCCCCCGATTTGCAGGTGACATTTCCGAGCGTCGACGGGCACAACGACACCGTCGACTTTCGCTGGATTCAGCGGCAGGAGCTGCGCACCGTTAAACTCCTCGGAGAATTCGACGGCTTCGTCAAATACACCCGCGCTGAGTATTTGCGGGGCCGCACCATTGACCAAGTGGTCTGGGACGAGAAAGTGCGCGAGGATCGCGTTCGACTCACCTCGGGCCACGGTATGGCTCGGTGGCTGTGGGACACGGCACTGCGAGCCGATCGGCTGCGTTCTCTGCTGCTTCAGGCTGGCCTGCGCCCGGAATGAGTGCGCCCTGCTGTGCGGCCGAGAGTCCCCTTTCTTGCCGAGAGTCCCTGTTCGAACGGGGACTCTCGGCAGAAAAAGGGACTCTCGGCGCACGGGCGCGGCGCGGGGGTTACGCGACGGCCAGGAAGCCGTCGACGATCAGGGCGCGCAGCTTCGGGAGGAGTTCGGCGGTCAACGCAGGCTCGTCGGCATCGAGAAGCTGGGCGAGAGCCCCGATAATGGCACCGACCGCGAGGTCGCCGTCGCAGGCGCCGACCAGCCCGGCCAGAGCCGTGTCGAGCGGCACCGACCGGCCGAATCCGCTGCCCTGGTGCAGCGTCATGAGGGTGGGATCCTGCTGGCCCGGCCAGTAGTGGCGTTCCTCGGTGACATCGGAGGCGACGATGAGCTGCGTGCGCACCAGGCGCGCGTCATCCGTGTGAGCCTGCCAATCGTGGGCCGCGAGGCACTCGGCGAGGTGCGCACCGAGGCCGGCCGGGTTGTGGCCGAGCGCTTCGGGCAGCCGTTCCAGGCGGCGCAGGGTCGGCATACTCTGGTGCGGACGGCGCAGCAGAAGATAGCCGAACCCCACCCGGCGCACGCCGCGCGCGTCGAAGTCGTTCAGCCAGGCGTCGTACAGTCGGTCGAAGTCGGGACCGGGGCGAGTGCCGCCGTCGCGGATCCAGGTCTCGGCGTATTCGCCGGGCGTCTGCACCTCGCGCTCGATGATCCACGCATCGAGCTCTGACGACGGCGCCGCCGGTGCAGCCACCGGCGTGAGCCAGCGTTCAAGCCGTTCAAAGGCATCCGTTTCGCCGTGGTATTCCCAGTTTCCGAGCAGCTGCAGGACACCACCGGGCGTGAGGTGTGCGGTAGCGCCGCGCACGACCGCCTCGACCAGCGCATCGCCGACCATCCCGCCGTCGCGATACTCGTAGCTCGGCACCCCCTCGGCGCGCGGGGTGATCACGAAGGGCGGGTTTGAAATGATGTGATCGAACTGCTCCCCGGCCACCGGTTCGAACAGGCTGCCGAGCCGAAACTCGATATTGTCGATCTCGTTGAGCTCGGCGTTGAGCGCCGCGAGCTCGAGCGCGCGCTCGGAGATGTCGGTCGCGACGACGTGCCCGGCGTGCCGAGAGGCGTGCATCGCCTGGATTCCGCAGCCAGTGCCGATGTCGAGCGCGCGACCGACTTCGCGCGGAATCATGAGTCCGCTCAGGGTGCGCGAGGCGCCGCCGATGCCGAGAACGTGGGTTTCGCCGAGCGGATGCCCCAGCGCCAGCTCCCCCAGATCGCTCACGATCCACCAGCTGCCGGCGCCGTGGGCGTCGATGAAGCTGTACGGGCGCAGGTCGACGAGCGGGCGCACCGTGTCATCATCAGCGGCGACGAGTCCGAGCGCCAGAGCGCCGGCCTCCCCGAGCGCCGGCAGGGCGGCGTCGAGGTCGCCGCGCGGCACCGGGTCGCCGAGCAGGAACAGCCGGGCGAGCGTCGCGGCTGGCTCGATCCGGCCGAGCCTGGCCGCGAGCGCGGCGAGGGCGCGCCGAGCGGGAACCGGCTGGTTGCGGTGCAGGGCGGCATCCGCTTCCATGCCCCACAGGCCGGTCAGGCCGGGAACGGAGAACCGGGCGGCAGCGAGGTCGGAGCGCAGCCGAGGAATGAGAGTTGCAGAAGTCACTTATCCATTCAACCCGATGCGTGCGGTCACAACCACCGCATGGTGAACGCCCGGGCCACCAGCTCGTTGGCCGGCGGCAGCGTGAGACCGCGCACCAGTGCGTTGCGGGCTCCGAGCCGCACGCCGTGGGCCGGCCGCCCCATCGCCATGTTGAATCCGGCTTGCAGGGCCGCTCGCCGCGCGGCGCGGCGGCGGTTACGGTCGTAGTCACCCAAAGCGGATGCCGCAGCCCCCTGCTCGAGCAGCGCCCGCTGCAGCGCCGGCCTAAGCGCAACGGCGTCGAGCCAGCCGAGGTTCATGCCCTGCCCGCCGATCGGACTGATCTGGTGCGCCGCATCACCGACCAGCACGACTCTGCCCGCGTGCATGCGCTCCGCGAGCCGCTGCTGCACCGCGAATGCGCTCGCCACCCCGAGCGATTCGCCCACCCGCACGCCGGTTCGATGACGGATCAGCGCGGCCAGGTCGACGCTGTCAGCATCCGATACCAGATAGTCGGACATCGCCACCCACCGTCGCCGACCATCGGGCAGCGGGAACGACTCGACCACACCGCCGCGCTCAAAATAGAGCACCGCGCTGGTGCCGCCCGGAGCAGGGTCGGCGAAGTCGCCCATGAGATAGGTTTCACGGCTGCCGAGCTGCCGCCAGCTGATGCCGGCCCGCTCGCGCACGCGACTGCGCGGGCCGTCGGCACCGACCACATAACGGGCCTCTACCGGGCCGGCGGTCGTCGCGAGTTCGACGGCATCGCCGCGGTCGTGCAGCCCGGTCACCGTTACCCCGCTGTGATACCGGCCGGGGCGCAGCTGTTCGAATCGTTTGCGCAGCAAGGCTTCCGTCTCGTATTGCGGCAGGGCGACGACGAACGGATACGCTGGCGCGGCTCGCTCGAAGGACAGCGCCCCGAGCCGTCGGCCATCGCAACGTACCTCCCCCGCGCGAATGCGCACGGCCCGCTCGAGCAGCGCATCGGCGATACCGATTCCGGCGAGCGCCGCGAGCGACGGCGGGTGGATACCGATCGCCCGGGAGCGAAGCGTCGGCGTCTCACGCTGTTCGAGCACCTCCACGTCGAGTCCGCCGACGGCCAGCGCGCAAGCGAGCATCGTACCGACTGGCCCCCCTCCCACGATGACAACATCACGCATCGGGCGCGGCCCAGCTCAGCACGAGCCGGGATGGCAGGCCGCGCGACACCGTCCACCCAGCGGGCACCACCGCTCGCAACTCGGTGGCAGTGTAGCTGCGCCGAATCGAGGTGAGCCCGTCCGGGCGAATATAGGAGTGTCGAAAGAATGGCTTGGTGGCCGCCGCGAACCCGAGATAGGCATAGTTGGAGCGTTCCAGGTCTGCGTGCAGCACCCGGCGCCGCACGAGATGCTCCGAATCCACCAGGAGCCCCTTTAGCTCGGCCACGCTGAGGTGGTGCAGCACGTGGTTCGAGACCACGAAGTCGAACCGCGCGCCCTCCACCACGAGGTCTGAGCTCAACGCCCGGCGAAACGACAGCCCGGCGATCTTGGGCTGGCTGGTCGCGAACACGTGAGCGCGGGCATCCGGATCGATGCCGGTCACCGTGAGCCGCAGGCCGTCGCGCACGGCCCAGCGGGCGAGCGCCCGCGAGACGTCGCCGCCCCCCGAGCCCACATCGAGCAGCGTCGTCTCGGTGGTGGTGGATAATTCGGGGCGGATGCTGCGGCGATAGATCCCCCACCAGCCAGAGACGAGCGCGTTGACCACGCGAAAATCCTGGTAGGTGCGGGTGAGCCTGGCCGGGTCGCAATGCGGAGAATCCATGATCTCGACCGCTCCATAGGCCCGAACCCGCAGCGACGGAAGGGCCATTCAGCCCTCGATCACGGTCATCAGACCGGATTCCACGGTGAGTCCAGGGCCGAACGCCATGGCGCAGACCCGTTCCCCATCGTTGCTGCCCGGTGCGTCGAGAATGGCCTTCATCACGAACAGAATCGTCGCACTGCTCATGTTGCCGTTGGTGCGCAGCGTCTCCCGCGACGGAAGCAGCTGGTCGGCGCGCAGCTCGAGCTTCGCCTCGGTCTTGTCGAGGATGCTGCGACCACCCGGGTGGATCGCCCAGTGCTCGATCACCGAGCTGAGCGAGGCTGGGGGTGCGATGGTGAGCACCGGCGCAGCCAGGGCGGCCGGGGCAGCGTGTAACGCGGCATCCGCTGGCCGTGCAGCGGCGAGCTGGCCGGTGATCGACGCGTCGCGGGCGAACAGCGGGGCCAGCGCGCCCTCGATGTGCTCGTCGATGATGTGCGGAACGTAGGTGCTCAGAATCATTTCAAAGCCCTCATCACCGATCTTCCAGGCCATGTCGCCCTCACCGACCGGGGTGATCACCGTTTCGAACAGGTCGAGTCCGAGGGCTTTCTCGCCGGGCAGCGGGGCGCGGGCGCTGACGAGGCCGGCGGCGGCGCCGTCGGAGAACAACGAGGACGCGACGATGGTGTCCGGATCGCTCGAGGTGCGCAGATGCAACGAGCAGAGCTCGGCGCTGACCACGAGCACCACCGCGTTCGGGTCGGCCTCGACGAACTGCTTCGCGGTGCGAAGAGCCGGCATCGACGCGTAGCAGCCCATGAATCCAAGGTGATAGCGCTGGGTGCTCGCCCTGAGGCCGAGCTCCCGCACCAGCATGTAGTCGGGGCCGGGGGCATAGAAACCAGTGCAGGAGACGGTAATGACGTGGGTTACGTCTTCGGGGCGAATGTCGGGGCAGGCGGCGAGCGCGAAGCGGCCGGCCTCGACGAACAGTTTGGTGGCCTCGGAAATATAGAGCTCGTTGCGCACCCTGGTGCTCGGCACGAGCAATAGCTGCTGCCGCGCGTCGAAGAATTGCGGATCGGTCGCACCGTTGTCGAGGGTGAGCTCGGCGATGACGGTATGCCGGGTCTCGATGCCCGACACGTTGAAACTGGTGCTGACCAGCCGTTGCGCGAGCCGGCTGAGTCCGGGCTGGGCGGCGAAGATGTCGCGCACCTGCTCTTGAATCAGAATCGTCGGGGGAACTACGGTCTGGAGCGCTCTCAGCGTAACGGCCATGAGTTAGTGTGGCACGCCACTTCGATCGAGTACACCCCGACTTTGCACAGCTAGGGCAAGCGGGCGAACATGCGGGTTCCGCTGAGGGCGAGCAGCAAGCCCGCGGTCACGATGGCCGCGACACCGCCGAGGTAGGCGACGAGGGTGCCGACCGTTCCGACACTGTCGAACAGGCTGCTGTTCACGACGAGGGTGGCAATGAAGGCAAGGCTCGAGACAGTACCGCAACCGATCGACAACCAGCGAATGATGCGAACCGTGGAGCGGCGCAGCCCCGTGAAAGCGGGCCACCGTGAGTTTGCGGCCGCCGCCGCCGTTCGTGGCACGACGCCCACGCCAGGCCAGGCCAGCACCGCCCCGGCGATGCAGCCCCACAGGGCCACCCAGAGCAGGGCGGCGATCACGTCGCTCGGCCGATGCCACTGGTTGGCGAGCGTCGCCACGCCGGCGAGCACGGCGAAAGCGGTGCCCCAGCCGGCCACCATGGGGCGCAGGCGCGGGCTCGCCACCAGAAACACTGCGAGAGCGGATGCCGCCGCCACCGTCGTGTGCCCCGACGGGAATGAGTTTCCGGCGTAGCCCTCGACCCCAAGGTCGGGCCGGGCCAGGATGCCGTATTTCAGCAGCTGGGCCGAGGCCGTGGCCGCTGCGGCAGCGACGAGCGCGACACCGAGGGTACGCCAATTGCGGCGCACGAACGCGATGACCGCGGTCAGCAGCACCCCAAACGCCACGGCAACGTCGGGTACCGAGTCAAGGACCCGCCCGGTGAATGGGGTGATGCTGCGGCGGCCGAATTCAGCGCCGTCGTAGGCGAGCTGATCGGCCTCCTGGCCGACATGGCTGCGCACGAAGAACAGATACAGGCCAATGAAGACCACCACGATAAGCGCGGCTCCCGCGAGATACCCGAGCGATCCCTTAGGCAGGGAGTTTCTAGGGGACCAGTTGCGCACGGTCAAGCATGCCACAGTGTTCATGGCACAGCGTGTGTGAGGGGCGCCCTTGCTAAGCGAGCCGCCTACTGGTGCTAAGCACGACCTTACCGCGCAGGTGCCCGGCCATGAGATACCGGTAGGCCTCCTGCACCCGCTCAAGCGGAAAAACCCGGTCGATCGGTAGTACGATCTCTCCGGCAGCGATCAGCGCGGCCAGCGCCTCGAGATCGCGAATGGTCGCGGCCTGACCACCCACCTCGGTGATTCCGGCTCCAGCCCGATAGCCGCGCGCGGCGATCGTGTTGATGCGTGTGCCGGGAACGCCGAGCTGCAGGGCCGCATCGATCGTCGCGGCACCGTTGTAGTCGAGGGCGGCCGTCACGGTCGGCGTGATCGCGCGCACCCGTTCGACCAGGCCGTCCCCGTACGCCACCGGATGCACGCCGAGGCCGCGCAGAAAGTCGTGGTTGACCGGGCTCGCGGTGCCGATCACGGTCGCCCCGGCGCGAAGCGCGAGTTGGCAGGCGAGCACGCCGACCCCGCCGGCGGCGGCGCCGATCAGCACGGTATCGTCGATGCCCAGCCCGAGCGAGGCCACGCTGGCCCAGGCAGCTCGCCCGGCGACGTCGAGGCCGCCGGCCTGTTCAAAGGTGAGAGCGGCCGGTTTCTTGAGGATGCGGGTCGTATCGACGACGACGTAGTCGGCTTGGGCGTTCATCCGTTTCCCGCCGAACACCGCGTCCCCCAGCTGAAAATCGGTCACGCCGTCACCGAGCTCGTCGATCACGCCCGAGAAGTCGTTGCCGTTGCCGCAGGGCGGGACCGCCTCATAGCGCACGGCAGTCGGGCCGCCGTGGAAGATCTTGTGGTCCACCGGGTTGAGGCCGGCAAAGAGCACCCGCACCCGCACTTCACCGCGCCCGGCCTGCGGCTGCTCATCGTGCACAATGCTCAGCACCTCTGGACCACCGAATTCGTCAATGCGTACGTATCGCGCCATGCTGGCCAGCCTAGGGCCAGCACCCGCAGTGGGCAGCCAATACCCGGACACGAACGCTCTTGCCCATTTACCCAGATTGAGACACGATTGATGCGTGGCGTACACCCGTTGTTCAAGAACTTCTGATCGAATGGTTTCTACTACCGAGAGGGCGCACCGAAAAAGCGCGCACCCGACAAACGAATGGACGCTCTGTGAGCATTCGAACGGCTGAGTACCCCCGGCCGGACCACTTCCTGTTACACCTGAGCGACACCCACCTGCTGGCGGGAGGCTCGAAGCTCTATGGCAGCGTCACCGCTGAGACCCATCTGGCGGGGCTCTTCGCCGAAGTGGAGGCCTCCGGAGTGCGCCCCCAGGCCATCGTCTTCACCGGCGATCTCGCCGATAAGGGCGAACCGGGTGCCTACGAGTTGCTGCGTGAGATCGTTGAACCCGCGGCGGCACGGCTCGGCGCTCGCGTCATCTGGGTGATGGGCAACCACGACAAGCGTTCAGCCTTCCGCACGGAACTTCTCGACCAGCAGCCGAGCGAAGCTCCAATCGACCGGTCGTATGACCTCAACGGCCTACGCCTGATCACCCTCGACACCTCGGTGCCCGGCCACCATTACGGAGCCGTGACCGACCAGCAGCTGCTCTGGCTGGCCGACGAACTGCGCGTTCCGGCACCCGACGGCACGATCATCGCCATGCACCACCCGCCGATCCCGAGCGTGCTCGACCTGGCCACCGCCGTCGAGCTGCGCGATCAAACCCGATTGGCCGACGTGCTGATCGGCACGGACGTGCGCAGCATCATCGCCGGGCACCTGCACTACTCATCGATGGCCATGTTTGCCGGTATCCCGGTGTCGGTCTCGTCGGCCACCTGTTATACGCAGGATCTTAACGTTCCCGTCGGCGGCACCCTCGGTCGTGACGGCGCCCGTGCGTTCAACCTCGTGCACGTCTACCCCGGCACCGTGCTGCACTCCGTGGTGCCGCTCGGTCATTACCCGACGCTGGAGTATGTCGATGCCGCCGAAAGCGCGCGTCGCCTGCGCGCTTCCGGCATCGAGATTACGCCGTCGGAAACTCTGCCTGCATTGCGCGAGCCGCCGATGACCAGGCCGATCCCGGTTCTGCACTAGTCGCGGCGCTGGCCCGTTCCCACGGTGCCACGATCGGAAAGTACAGCTCGAGAAATTCGGTGACCGCAGCGCGACGCACCTCGGTCGAGATCTCCGGGTGGCTGCCGTCGTTGAGGCAGAACATGTCCTGATCGCGGCGCTTGCGCAGGTGATTCATCTGCCGCAGGGCAATTCGCAGGGTCGTCTCGATGTACAGCGAGCGCACCTGGGTCTGTGCCACCGCGCGACCGGTCATTAACGCGTAGTAGTGGTACAGCGAGTTGGTGACGGAGATGTCGGTCGCCGCGCGAAAACGACTCGCCGCCGTGCGGCTGAAGTCCTCGGGAAACTCACTCTCCAGCTCGAGCAGAACGCTCTTGCGCATCGGCGCCGGTGTGTGCTCCAGGTGCCGGGTGGTGACCTTGCCGAAGCGACCGCGCAGCAGCGCGCGGTTCACGCGGGCGGCGTTTTCAAACCCGCTGCGGGTCGGGTCGTTCTCACCCAGACCGATACGAGTGGATGCCTCCACGAACTTAGTCACCCCGCCCGGCGAGAAGAACAATTCAGGGCCTACCGGACGGCCGAAGAACATGTCGTCGTTGGAATAAAGAAAATGCTCGGCGAGCCCGGGAATATGGTGCAGCTGGCTCTCGACGGCGTGCGAATTGTGGATCGGCAACACGCTCGTGTCAACGAAGAAGTCTTCGCTGCGCATGATCGTGACGCGGGGATGCTCGGCGAGCCACTGGGGTGCCGGCGAGTCGGTGGCGATGAAGATGCGGCGAATCCACGGGGCGAACATGTAGACGCTTCGGAGTGCGTACTTCAGTTCGTCGATCTGGCGAAAACGGGCGTCGGAATCGTCGCCTTCGCCCACGACGTAGGCCTTCATCCGCTCGGCGCGCTCCTGCTGGAACTCGTCGCTTGACCCGTCAACCCAGCTGAACACCAGGTCGATGTCGAAAGAGACGTCGCTGGCCAGGTCATCGAACATGTTCTGCAGGGTCAGCCAGGTGCGCCCGTACAGCTCGATCGTGGTTTCGCGGGCTTCAGAGCGCGGTAGGCGGGTGCGCATGAGCGCGTTCTCCACCGGCGCGATGATCTCGTCTTCCCCGAAGCGCCACAGCTCAAACTGGAACGCGGTCTGGGCGCCGTAACGCAGCCGGCCGATCGGTTCGATGCGCGGACGGTAGACCCGAAAAACGTCGGACTTGCGCAGGGTGGTGAGCGCGCCGTCGGCGAGCAGAAACTGCTGGCTCACGGTGCCGTCGAGCGGCTTGGCATAGAAGGGTTCGTTGGCGAAGGCCCGGCCGAGGACCTTGGTGATTTCCTTGCGCTGCTTGCGGTCGACGGCGATGACCGGACGGTTGTGGTCACCGCGCACGAGCAAGAATTCGATGCCAGCCTTGGTGAGAGCGTCGTGCACGGCGACGAGGTCCTTCACCATGGACTCGTGCGGCGTGTAGTGGCCGTTGATGAGGGCGATCTCGCCCTTGCGCACCACAACGTCGTCGCGGTCGAAGCGGCGAGTGCGGGCATCCGGTGTGATCAGAACCAACTCGGCCTCGCTGCTGAGCGACAGGGTCGGGATCAGCCCGGTGTTGGTGGGCAGTTCCGGCTCATTTGAGTCATAGCCGACCGTGTCGGTGCGAAGGGCATCGGTGTCGAAGATCTCACCGGGGTACGAATCGGGGTAACCCAGCTCGGGAGTTTCCGGTTGAGCATCCGGAATGTCGAGTGTCGCCATGGTCCTCCTTGAAAAATGGAGCACTCGATCGTAATCAGTCGGCGCTGATTCGAGGAGTGCGGCCGACAATGTCGGCGTGGATAGTTCAGTGTGGTTCGCAGCGACGATTTTCTCGAGAAGAGACGACGTTCTCGATGAACGGCTGGGGTTCGGTGAACGCGGTGGCTTTCGTCACGGTGTTCGTTAGCTCAGTGTACGTCTCGAGGTCGCACGTTAGCTGCGCGGGCGAGTCAGAGGGCAAAGCTGCCGAACAGGCTGATGATCAGGGCCATGAACAAAATGGTGCTACCCCGATGTTAGTGCGTGTGCGGGTCAATCCGATTGTTGCGCTTCGGCGGCGATTTCAGCGGCGATTTCGGCGAGAAGCATGGCGGTGCCGTGGACCGGGGGCAGCTGCGCCGGGTCGGTGACCGGCAGCTGGCAGACAAAGTCACGACAGAGATACCCGGTGGGTTGGCCGGTCGGCGCTGCGCGCGCTGCGAACAGGTCGAATCCGGCGGCGGCGAATGCCCGCGCCTGGGATTCTGAAACACAAGCGACGACTGGTGCCGGGTGGCGCCGGGCTAAATCGGTCAGGGTGACGGGCGCGCGGGTATCGAGCTGCTGGTGGTCGGGAGAGACAATGACGAGCTGCTCGATCGGTGCGCTCAGCTCGTCGAACACCGCAAGCGCGGCGCCATAGGCGAGTGGTCGAGCCGGGGCGAGGCTGGCGACGAGGCTGAGGCCGACCTGCGCGGCCCGCCGGTAGCGGTCGTCGCCGGTGAGGCGGTGCAGGAGCAGGGCTGCGTCAGCGGCGGCAGACAGCCCAGAGGGGTAGGCACCCTCGGAGGGATCGATGGCGCTGACCAAGCCCTGCCCACTCAACACCGGATCGGCGCCGTTCGGCGGACGGAAGGCTGGCATGTCGGTGCCAGTGTCAGTGGTGCCCGATAGCGTGCTCTCGAGCAGGTGACGAGCTCGGGTGGCGTAGGTCACCTCGCCGGTGACGAGTGCAAGTTCGAGGAGTCCCCGTGAGTACATGCCGTAGTCCTCCAGGGTGGCCGCCGCAGCCGATATTCGGGGTTCAGTACCGCGTCCGCTGACCGACGCTCGCACGAGGGTGCCGTCGGCGCGCTCGTGCTGCTCGCGCAGGTAGTCGGCTGCACGGCGGGCGGCGGCGATGAGGTCCGGCCGGTCGAAAGCGAAGCCGGCCCGGGCCAGGGCCTGGATGGCGAGACCGTTCCAGCCGGTCAGCACTTTCTCGTCGAGTGCTGGCGGGGTCTGCCTGGCGCGCTCGCTTCGTTCGAGGGTGTAATAGCCGCCCTCGACCCGTTGGCCGTCGACGGTGCTTTCGGAGTCCTGGGCACTCGCGAACCCACCGCTGGGCAGTTGCATCACCGTGCAGAGAAAGCGGGCGATGCCCTCGGCGATGTTGCGCGCCCACGACTGGCCGGTGATCATCCAGGCACGGGTGCAGAGGCTGAGCAGCTGGGCGTTGTCGTAGAGCATGCGTTCGTAGTGCGGGTCGCTCCAGTTTCGGTTGACCGCGTAGCGAAAGAAGCCGCCCTCGATCGGGTCCCGCAACGGTGACGCGCCCATGATCTTCAGGGTGCGCAGGGCCAGGCCCGGTCCCTCACCCTGCAATTCCTCGTGCCCGTGATCACCGTGGCCTAACAGAAAGGACAGCGCCGGGGCCACCGGAAATTTCGGGCTGCCGCCGAAGCCGCCAAACCGGGCGTCTTCGTAGCCGACAAGTTCGGCCACGGTCTGGTCGAGCACGTCGATGCCGGGCTGCGCGTTCGCCCCAAAGCGAGCTGCGCCGGCGGCGAGTTCGCGCGCCGAATCGGCGAGCAGGTCGGCCACCCGGGCGGCACCGGCCGTCACCTCGGCGCGGCGAGTGAGCCAGGCCGTCGTCACCGCGGTCAGCACTTCTCGAAACGACGGATGCCCAGCGCGGGCCACCGGCGGAAAGTACGTTCCCGCGTGGAATGCCTGCCCGTCGGGGGTGACGAACACGTTGAGCGGCCAGCCGAGCCCGTCCGTGAAGGCACTCGCGGCGGCGAGGTAGCTGGCGTCGACGTCGGGGTGCTCCTCCCGGTCGACCTTGATGCTCACGAGGTGGGCGTTGAGGTACTCGGCGATGGCCGGATCGCTGAAACTCTCCCTGGCCATGACGTGGCACCAGTGGCAGGTGGAATAGCCGATCGACACGAGCACGGGTACATCTCGCCTGCGGGCTTCCCTGAACGCTTCCTCGCCCCAGCCGAACCACGCGACCGGGTTGTCGGCGTGGCTGCGCAGATAGGGACTGATGGCGTCGGCGAGATGGTTGGGCATGCTCCATTCTGCGCCCCACGCACGAGCGATGTGCCGTCTGCCGCGTGGGCGCTCATCCGTCATGGTGGGTGGGCACAGACAGTTCGACCCATTGTGGTGCTGGGCCACAAGACCGGCCGGTACCCTGTGGGGATGCCTGACCTGTTCGCTCGCCCCAGCACGACCGTCTCAGCCCTGCTCGCTGAGCTGCCCGGTTCAGGGCTGCGCCTCGCCTCTGGCAATCCCGAGCTGCGCCTGAGCCGCACGAGTCCGACCCTGTATGAACCCTGGCTGTCCGCTCTCCGCCCGCGGGGCGGAGTGTTGCTCGGCGTGGGACTGCATCCAGGCAACAATGCCACCGGTGCTGCGGTGCGTACCGCCGCCAGCGACGGCTTCGCCGCCATCGTCATCCGTTCGTTCTCCCTGGGTGTGGAAGACCTGGCCGAGACCGCCGATGAGTGCGGTATCGCACTGTTGATCGTCGGCCAAAACGCGGACTGGCGCGAGATCGACTCGCTGATCACCTCGGCGCTGCGAGCCACGACCGAAGAAAGCGGCTCGTTGTCGTCGCTGCCAGGCGGCGACCTGTTCGCCCTCGCCAACGCCATCGCCGGGATGACCGGCGGAGCCACGACCATCGAAGGTTTTAAACGGCAGATTCTCGCCTATTCGACGCTTGCCGACCAGCCCATCGATAACGATCGAAAGCTAGGAATTCTCGGACGGGAAGTTCCGGATGCCCCGGAGAACGATCAGCAGTACGCCAGCCTCTACCGAAACCCTGCGGCGCAGCACTTCGTCGCCGCCTCCGCTGAGGGCGCCATTGCCCGGAGCGCCGTTGGGGTGCGGGCCGGGGCCCAGCTGCTCGGCTCGGTTTGGGTCATCGACGCTTCGCCCCGCACCGCCGAGATTCTCAAATCTCTCGACAGCGCCGTTGACACGATCGCGCTGCACATGCTGCGCGCGCGAAGCACCTCAGACCTCGTGCACGAACAGCGCGCCGAGCTCGTGCGCCGCCTACTCCAGGAGGGCGGGGACGCACACCTCGTCGTCGGCCAGTTGGGCTTGGAACCCTCATCGCAGTTTGCCCTGGTGGCATTCCAGCCTCGTGCAGCCGGCGGCAGCGACGAAGTCGGCATCAGACGCCTGGCCGACCTGGTCACGATGATGTGTGAGAGCAACGAGTTCGGGGTGGCCTGTGCACTGGTCGGTCGCACGGTGTACGCGCTGGTCTCCGCGCCCGGAGCGCTCCCGGCGGCGCGCGTGCATGCCCTGGCCGAACGCATCGTCACTCGGGCCGGTGCCTCACTGCAGGTGGCCGTGGACGCGGCGATCGGCAGCACGGTCTTCGCGGCCGGGCAGATCAGCCGTTCCCGAGACGACGCCGATCTGGTCCTGCTGCTGCTGGCGAACCGGTCGGTCGCTGGGCCGGTTGCCTCCGCCGAGGCGTGCCGCGGGCTACTCAACCTGCTGGAACTGTTTCACATCCTGCGCAGAACCCCGCGACTGCAATCGCCGCTGGCGGTTCGGGTGCTCGATCACGACGCCCGCGAAGGCACGAGTTACGCCGTGACCCTGCGCACCTATTTTGATTGCTCCCGGGACTCCGCCGTCACCGCCGAACGCTTATCGATGCACCAGAACACCCTGCGCTACCGGCTGCGACGGGCGAGCGAGATTTTCAACATCGACCTGCTCAACCCCGACGACGTGCTGATGCTCTGGTTGACGCTGCGCTCGGCTCAGTTCGGCTAGACGCGGGCGCGAACGGTTTAGAAGCGGATGTTGCTGGTCGACGCCGTGAGGTCGGCGAGAACGTCGGGGAGCACCTCCACGCCGATACCGGGGCCGGTCGGCACCCGCAGGTGTCCCTCTTCCAGCACGAACGGCGCGGTGAGATCCTGGGCGTAGTAGCGATTCGAGGCGGACGTGTCCCCGGGCAGAACGAAGTTGGGCAGCCCGGCGAGGGCAACGTTGGCGGCCCGGCCGATGCCCGTTTCCAGCATGCCTCCACACCACACCGGCACGCCGTGGGCCGCCGCGACATCGTGGATGCGGCGTGCCTCGAGGTAGCCGCCGACCCTGGCCGGTTTCACGTTGATGATGCTGCAGGCGCCGAGGCTGATCGCCGCCGCAGCGTCACGCGCCGATTCGATGGACTCGTCGAGGCAGATCGGCGTCGCGATCAGACGGGCGAGCGCCGCGTGGCCGAGGATGTCGTGTTCGGCCATCGGCTGTTCCATCAGCAGCAGGTCGAACGGGTCGAGCAGCGCCAGGTGCCGGGCATCGGCGAGGGTGTACGCGGTGTTGGCGTCAACTTGCAGAAGCATTTCCGAGCCGAATCGTTCGCGCACCGCCCGCACCGGGGCGAGGTCCCAGCCGGGTTCAATCTTCAGTTTGATGCGCAGGTAGCCCTCGGCGAGGTAGCCGGCGACAGCGTCGAGCAGTTCGGGGATCGAATCCATGATTCCAACCGAGACTCCCGCCGGCACCCGGTCGTGCACGGCGCCCAGGTAGCCGCCGAAGGAAACTCCGGTTTCCTTGAGTTGGGCGTCGAGGATTGCCGTTTCGAGCACGGCTTTGGACATGGGGTGACCCTTGACCGGCGCGAGGGTGGTCGCAACGAGTTCGGCGGTGAGCCGGTCGCCGAGGGCCTGCAGCCTCGGAACGAGATGGTCGCGAATGACGAGGTCGCAGCCGTCGAGAAACTCGGAGCTGTAGAGCGGATCAGGCTCGGCTGCGCATTCGGCCCAGCCCTCGGCGTTCGCGGTCGTCACCCGCACCACGGTCGTCTCACGCTCGGTCGCCGTTCCAAACGAGGCACGAAATGGCCGCACCAGCGGCAGCGTCACCCGCCGAATCTCAATGTTCTCGATTTTCATACGTTCTCTCCCTTGCTCAGGCGGTACCAGCCGGTGCGGGTCATGCCACGCGCGATATACCCGTCGGCCAGTGCAGTGCCAAAAATGTCGCGGATGCTGCGGCGCCAGGCTACGGCTTCGGCCGGCTTCTCCGCGCGCAACGCCACAATGTCGCGGGGCACCCGGCACCAGAGCGAATCGCCAGCGGCGACGAGGGCCGGCTCTTTGTCCGGACCGGTCCGTTGCACGTCCGTCACGGTGAAGTCGGGCATCAGCGCCGATTCGGGTTCGTTGTGACTGGCCGCGATCGTGCGCGGAGAGGTCAGTGACCAGTGCGCGACCAGGCGATCGCTGTCGTCGAGACCGTTGATCGCGTCATCCATTTCGCCGTAGAAATTCGGCAGGTATTCGCTCGCGGTTGCGCCGAGTTTGCCGAGATTGAAGCGCGCGTTGCGGCTGACCAGCGGATCGAACGTCCACGTCATCGTGTCGATGCTGCGGGCCAGCGCCCACGCTCGCTGATGCTGCTTGAGTGCGAAACCCACTCCGGAATCGGTCAGCCCCGGTCGCACCCCGGCGATGAGGGAGTACATCGACGGCTTGTCGGGGGACACGATCGCCGCCGCAGCGCCGCACACCTGCCCGCCCTTGTCGTAGGCGGCAGTGACAGTGCAGCCCGCGTGGCTAATGCTGCGCAGCAGATCGGCGGGAATCGGTGCACCGTGATCAGAGGGACCCCAGATGGTGCCGAGGAGATCGGCGACAGCGCGCAATCGCAGCATGTCGAACTCATCGACGACGGTGACGGCGGCGCTCTCGGCAGCGCGAGCGGCAGCATCCTGTGCCTGACGATTAAGCGCTGTGACTGGAAGATTCGCGAGCATGGTCTCTAGTGTGGGCGCAACACCCGCGATCGCCCCTATCGCCCAGCACTAAGTACCGATCAGGCCGTTGTGTGCCAGCACAACCCTATGCTGCGCCCACCGGTACAGCTTGCCGGCGGCGCTGCACCCGCACCCAGACCACGAACCCCACGAGGGTGAAGGCGCCGTAGAACACGTACAACACGGCGGAGGCGTAGTAGCCGGCACTGATCAGCAGCGGCACCCCCACCACGTCGACGGCCACCCAGATCAGCCAAAATTCGGTCCACCCTTTGGCCATGCCGTAGGTCGCGAGCAGCGAACCGGTGAAGATCCAGGCATCCGCCCACACCGGTTCGAACGAGCCGAGCGCACGAAAGATAGGCGTGAGCACGAGTGTGCCGGCGACGAGACCCAGTCCCAGCAATATCCGGATGCGATTGCCGGCCCAGTGCGGCGCGACGGCCACGTGCACCGCCGAGTTGCGGCTGCGCTGCCACTGCACCCAGCCGAAGATCGACACGACGATGAACATGATCTGGCGACCGGCCTGACCGAGCAGGTTGACCGGGTTGGGTGTACCGAAGACGGCGCCGAGAAACACGGTGAACAGCAGTGCGTTGCCGATGATGCCGACCGGCCAGGCCCAGATTTTGCGGCGCATGCCGCCGACCGCGCTTGCGATGCCGAAGGCGTTGCCGACGACCTCACGCCAGAGGATGGTCTGGGTGCCGATCTGCAGCTGGGCATCGAACAGCCACTCGATCGGATTCATTGGCTTCTTTCACAGTGCCGGGCGCGATGTGACCAACGCTACTCTCAAACGGCGCGGCCATTTTCTGCTGACGCTACCGCTTCGTGCGCGCGGCTGGGATGCCACCCGTGCGAGCCCCGCCAGCCACGCGAGTGGATGCCGGACCGCGCAAAGCCCGCCTGGCTCTGCGCTAATTCACCTCGTTGGGGTGCGCCGAGACGCGACCGGCACGCTCGAGCGCGGAGATCATGGTGACCTCGGTGCGGGTGAGCTCGAAGTCGAACACATCGAAGTTCTCCGCCATGCGCTCCACCCGGTTCGACTTCGGGAACAGGATATTGCCCATCTGCAGGTGCCAGCGGATGACCACCTGCGCGGGGGACTTGCCGTGCGCGTCGGCAGCATCCGCTATCACCTGCTCGTCGAACAGGGGGTACTTGCCCTGGCCGAGGGGGCCCCAGGCCTCGATGTTGATGCCGTTCTCGCGAGCGAACGCGGTGACCTCTGGCTGCTGGTGCGCCGGGTGCAGCTCGATCTGGTTGACCGCGGGCACAACGCTCGTCTCGTGCAGCAGGCGATCCAGGTGCGGCACCAGAAAGTTGGAGACGCCGATAGAGCGGGCGCGGCCGGACTCCTGAATCTTTTCCAGGGCCTTCCAGCTCTCGACGAACTTGTCGTTGGCGGGGGCTGGCCAGTGGATCAGATAGAGGTCGACGTAGTCGAGGCCGAGCTTTTCGAGGCTTTCCTCAAACGCCGCAAAAGCGCTCTCGGTGCCTTGGCGGTCGTTCCAGAGCTTCGTGGTGATAAACAATTCTGAGCGATCAATGCCAGAGGCGGCGAGCGCCTTGCCAACGCCCTCCTCGTTGCCGTAGATGGCGGCGGTGTCGATGTGGCGATAGCCGACCGAGAGCGCGTCGGCCACGATTCGGGTGGTCTCGTCGGGTTCGACCTTGAATACGCCGAAACCGAGCTGCGGAATCGTGTGGCCGTCGTTGAGGGTGATGGTGGGTACAGATTTCGTCATCTCTTAACACTATGGGCCGCGGTCCTGTAGCTACCCCCCGAACACCCAATGTTCACTGACCGCGAAAGTGTCGAGCTAGCGAAAGCGATGACCTTCGTCTCGGCGAAATAGAAACAGCGCCAGGAAGAGCATGATCGCCGTCCAGGCGGCTATTCCTATCCAGACCCACGGTTCGAGATTGCCGCCGGTCACCGCCCAGATCACGAATTCGCGCGCTTGCCGGGACGGCAGAAACATGGACAGGGTGTTGAGCCAGTCGGCGAAGAGGACGGGTGGGAGAAAGAGCCCACCGGCAAAGGCGAGAGCGAACATGACGACCTGTACCACGGCGATCGCGGCTTTGGCCGACAGTGCGTAGCCGATGCAGATGCCGATCAGCATGAATGGAAGTGCGCCGACGGCCAGGGCGACGAGGCCGAGAACAATGTGGAAAACGGATGCCGAGGCTGCCGTGAACAGGCCGCCGATCACGATCACGGGGATGATAGCGGCGACGCCCAGCGTGCCGGTCGAGAACACCTGGGCGAAGACCCGAGCTAATCCGGGGGCGGGCAGGGTGCGCAGGTAAGGATCCCACGGCTTCTCGCGATTCTCCGCGATATTCAGCCCGAAACTGAAGAGGGAATTCGACATGATGGCGAAGACAGCGAGGGAGATGACGGCCTGGGTAGCGAACTCCGGGGAGTCGGCAACCGAACGCTGTGGCACCACGAAGAAAAGCAGGGCGAGGGCGGGAAAGACAAGGGAACCGATCAGGGCGACCGGGATGCGCGCGGTCTCGATCAGGGTGTATTTGGCATGCACGAGGGTCAGGGCCAGAGTGCTCATTGAGCTGCCTCCACTCGGTTCCAGTTTCGCCGAGCATCGGGCGGCTCCGTCAGGGTGAGGAACGCCTCTTCCAGGGTGGCCCCGCGCACCGTCAGCCCCGTGAAATGGATGCCGGAACGCACCAACTCAACAATCGTCGCGTCCGAATCCTGCACGTAGAAGGTTGTGGCGCCATCACCAGTGCGTTCCTGGCGCACCACTCCCGGCAGCCGGCCGATCCGGTCTGCTTCATCGGAGACCAGCTGCACCTGGCGTAAACCCACCCTGGAGAGGATAGCGGGAAGGGTATCATCGGCCAGAATTCGACCCTGTCCCATCACCACAACGCGCTGGGCGAGAGCCTCGATCTCTTCGAGGTAGTGGCTGGTGACCACCACCGTGGCGCCACGCTCATGCTGACGCCGAAGCGCGTCCCACAGGGTGCGCCGTGCTTCCACATCTAAACCGGTCGTCGGCTCGTCCAGGAGCACCAGCTTGGGCTGCCCAACAAAGGCCAGCGCTACGCTGAGGCGCCGCTTCTGGCCGCCAGACAACGCGCCGGTCTGCCGTTTCAGCAAGTCGCCCAGGCCGAATTCCTCGGCCACGGCCGCCTTGGACAGAGGGTTTTCGAAGTGTTTGCTCACGAAGTCGATCACCTCGCCCACCCGCAGCGTGACGGGCAGTGCGGTCTCCTGCGGGGTGCTGCCGAGTCGCTGGCGGTTGCGATAGTCGCCCGGCGAGCCTCCGAACAACTCGACCGTTCCGCTGGTCGGGCGGCGCAGACCTTCGAGCAGTGAAATGAGGGTGGTCTTACCGGCAGCGTTCGGACCAAGCAGGCCGAGAATAGTTCCGGATTCGATCGTGAGGCTCACGTCATCGACGGCGAGAACCTTGCCGAAGCGGCGCGTGACATGGTCGAACTGAGCGAGGGTGGTCATCCGTTGTCTCTCCGGTCGTTGATTTCAACCTAGCGGTGTCGGGTGCCCGGTGCGAAGTACGATGGAAGATCCATGGATTCGCTCACGATCACCTTCCCGCCCGAACTGCCGGTCAGCCAGCGCCGCGACGATATCGCCGCGGCTATTCGCGATCACCAGGTAGTAATCATTGCTGGGTCGACCGGGTCGGGCAAGACCACCCAGTTGCCCAAGATCTGCCTCGAACTCGGCCGCAAGAACATTGGCCATACCCAACCACGCCGGCTCGCCGCCCGCACCATTGCTGAGCGCATCGCCGAAGAACTTGGCCAGGAGGTCGGCCAGTTGGTCGGCTATCAGGTGCGTTTTACCGACAAGGTCGGCGCGGACACCCGCATAAAGCTGATGACCGACGGCATCCTGTTGAATGAGATTCACCGCGATCGCCTGTTGCGTAAATACGACACGATCATCATCGACGAGGCGCACGAACGCAGCCTCAACATTGACTTTCTACTCGGTTACCTGCGCCAGCTGCTGCCCAAGCGCCCCGACCTGAAGCTCATCATCACCTCGGCCACGATCGACCCGGCCAGTTTCGCCAAGCACTTTGCCGCTGCCGATGGCACCCCGGCACCGGTCGTTGAAGTTTCCGGCCGCACCTTCCCGGTCGAGATTCGCTACCGGCCGCTCGTCGCGGAGCCCGGTATCGCCGACGATGACGACACCACGGATGCCGCTCCCCCGGTTGACCGCGACTACATCGAGGGCATCACCACGGCTCTTGACGAGCTCGAGCGGGAGTCGAACGGCGACGTGTTGGTCTTTCTCTCGGGCGAGACCGAGATTCGTGACGCCGCCGACGCGCTGCAGGGCAAGTACGCCTCCTCGGCCAGTCGCAATCCCACCGAGGTGCTGCCGCTCTACGGTCGGCTGTCGTCGGCGGACCAGCACCGGGTCTTTCAACCGTCAACGGTGGCCGGGGTCAAGCGACGCATTGTGCTCGCCACCAACGTGGCCGAGACCAGCCTGACGGTGCCGGGCATCCGCTATGTGATCGACGCCGGAACCGCCCGAATCAGCCGCTACAGCGTGCGTTCCAAGGTGCAACGACTGCCAATCGAGGCCATTTCGCAGGCCTCGGGCAACCAGCGCAGTGGTCGAAGCGGGCGCACCAGCGACGGTATCGCCATCCGCTTATATTCCGAAGAGGACTATATGCGTCGGCCGGAATATACCGAACCGGAGATTCTGCGCACCAACCTGGCCGCAGTGATTCTGCAGATGATCTCGCTGGGCCTGGGCGATATCGCCTCGTTCCCTTTTCTTACACCGCCAGACTCGCGCAATATCAAGGACGGCCTCGACCTGCTCGCCGAACTCGGCGCCATCGAAGCCGAAGGCTCCGGCCGCACCAAAAGCGGCCGCGGCCGTGCTTCTACCGGCGAAGCGGATGCCGCCGCCCCGGCCACCGCGGCCGGCCCGGCGACCCCCCGCCTCACCCGCATCGGTCAGCAGCTCGCGCAACTGCCGATTGATCCACGTTTTGGCCGCATGGTGATCGAGTCGAAGACGCAGGGCACCAGCCGGGAAGTTATGGCCATCGTCGCTGGTCTGACGATTCAAGACCCAAGGGAGCGCCCGCTCGAGCGACGCGCCCAGGCTGACCAGTTTCATGCGAGGTTCGCGGACCCAACGAGCGACTTTTTGAGCCTGCTCAACCTCTGGAATTTCCTCGAGAAGCAGCAGTCAGAGCTCGGTTCGAGCGCCTTTCGCCGCCTGTGCAAGAACGAGTACCTGAACTATCTGCGGGTGCGCGAGTGGCAAGACGTACTGCGCCAGTTACGCCAGCTCGCTAAGCCGCTCGGCCTGCACCTCGGTGAACCGAGCACGAACCCCGACGGCGTGCACCGGTCCATGCTGGCCGGCCTGCTCTCACATATCGGCCTCAAAGACGTCGCGAAGAAGGATTATGTTGGCGCCCGCCAGCAACGCTTTGTGCTCTTTCCGGGCTCGGCCCTGGCCAAAAAGCAGCCAAACGCCGTGATCAGCGCCGAACTGGTCGAAACGAGCCGCCTCTTCGCCCGAATGAACGCGGTCATCGACCCGGCTTGGGCCGAGCCGCTGGCCGGCAATCTGTGCAAGCGCAGCTACTCCGAACCGCACTGGGAAATGAAGCAGGGCGCCGCCGTGGTTTACGAGCGCGTCACCCTCTACGGGGTACCAATCGTGGCTCGGCGCCGGGTGCAGTTCTCCCGCATCGACCCGGCCTACGCCCGCGAGCTGTTCATTCGACACGCGCTCGTTGAAGGAGAGTGGGATCGTGCCTCGGGCCCGTCATCCGCCGCGACCGAGCAAGAAGAAGATCGTGGTGGCCGCGGCCCCTCGCGCAACGAACGTGTGAGCATCTCGGCGGACGGCGGAACAGCCTCATCTGGCCGCGGTTCCGGCCGACGCGGCGCCGACTCCGCCAATGGCGCGCCCATCGTTGGCAGCAGTGCCAGCCGCGGCGGAAGGCCCGGCCAAACCGGCGACCCCGGCATGTGGGCCTTTGAACGCGCCAACGCCCGGCTGCGCGAGGAGCTGGCCGAGCTGGAGGAGCGCACCCGTCGCCGGGACATCCTCTTTGATGATGAGGCTGTCTTCGACTTCTACCAACGCCGCATTCCGGCCGAGGTGTCGTCGACCAAGAGTTTCGAGGGCTGGTGGCGTACCGCCCGGTTCGACACCCCCGACCTGCTGACCATGACCGCTGATGCGCTGGTCGCCGAGGATTCCCCCGAGATCGACGAGGGTTTGTTTCCGCCGAGTTGGCAGCAGGGAGACCAGCGCCTCAGTCTCGGCTACCGTTTCGAACCCGGCGAAGAAGACGACGGCGTGACGGTGCGCATTCCGCTCGCCCTGCTGGCTCGACTTTCTCCCCATGGGTTCGACTGGCAGGTACCGGGCCTGCGCGCGGAACTCGTGACGGCAATGATCAAATCGCTGCCCAAAAGCATCCGTCGCAATGTTGTACCTGCCGCGGACTGGGCGCAGCGGTTGCTGGGCGAGCTTTCGACCGAACCCGGCATCGTGGCGACAACGGCCACACCCGTACCCGGTGCGTCATTTGCCGAAACGCTAGCGGCACTCATTCAGAAGCTCACCTATGTGCCGGTGCAGGCGCTCGACTTCGAACTCGGGCGGGTTCCCTCGCACCTGCGGATGACTTTTGTGGTCACCGACGAGCGCGGGCGCACCGTTGCCGCTGACAAAGATCTGGCCGATCTGCAGCGCCGGCTTGGCACCAGGGTGCGGGAGAGCGTGGCGAAGGCCACCAGCTCCGCGGCACCGAGCAATGCCATCGAGCGCTCCGGCATCACCACCTGGGATCTCGGCGAACTCCCGCGGTTTCTCGATACCAAGCAGGGTGACAACACCATTCGCGGGTATCCGACGCTGGTCGATGACGGGGCATCCGTTTCTATTCAGATGATGAGCACCGAGTTGGAGCAGGCGCGCGCGCTCCCCCGCGGCGTTCGCCGTCTGCTCCTGCTGGCCACGCCGTCGCCAGCGGCCTATGTGCAGCAGCACCTGACCGCCGCCGAAAAGCTCAGTCTGGCCACCAGCCCTTATAAGAGCACCCAGGCCCTGTTCGAGGACTGTCTCGCGGCCGCGGTTGACGACGTGCTCTTTCGGGTGCGGCCCGACGGCCAGGTCTTTATGAAGGCCGAGTTCGATACCATTCGCGATCGGGTGTCGGGCGTCGTCATGGACTCCATGTTTGAAACCGTGGGTCTCGTTGCCCGCATTCTCACCGCTCATCGCCTGGCCGACAAGGCGCTCAAGGCCGCGACCAGCATGGCGCTACTGCCCGGCATCAGTGACGCCCGCCAGCAGTTGACCGCCCTGATCTATCCCGGATTCGTCAGCGCGACCGGCCTCGCGCAGCTGCGCCACGTGCCGCGCTACCTCGGCGGCATCAGCGCGCGGGTACCCAAGCTGATCGACAACCCGAGCCGCGACCGGGTCTGGATGAATGAAACCCAAGCCGCCACCACTCGGTTCGAGAACGCCGGCGGCACCATGCCGCTTCAAGCGGATGCCGCGGCGCCCGTTCTGCGAGCCCGCTGGATGATCGAGGAGCTGCGCATCAGCCTGTTCGCGCAGGAGCTGAAGGCGGCGGAGTCGGTGTCGCTCCAGCGCATCCAGAAGGTGCTCGCCGGGTAAGTTGCCCCCGCGGCCGGGTTCTGGCGCCCGGGCCCACCTTATGGCCCGGGGCCCAGTTTATAGACTGGGCCCGTGGACGGGGCCCGGGCCCCGTCCAGAGCAGAGCAGAGCAGGGGGAGGGGTTAGAGCACCTTGGAGAGGAAAGCCTGGGTGCGGACGTGCTGGGGGTTGGCGAGCACCTCGGTGGGGACGCCACTCTCGACCACGACGCCGCCGTCCATGAAGACGAGAGAGTCGGCGACCTCTTTGGCGAAACCCATCTCGTGGGTGACCACGATCATGGTCATTCCGTCGCGCGCCAGATTCTGCATCACGTCGAGCACCTCACCGACGAGCTCGGGGTCGAGCGCACTCGTGGGCTCGTCGAACAGCATGAGCTTGGGTTCCATGGCCAGGGCGCGGGCGATCGCCACCCGCTGCTGCTGCCCACCGGAGAGGTGCGCCGGGTAGTAGTCTGCGCGCTCGGCGAGGCCGACCCGGGCTAACAGCGAACGCGCGTTGGCCTCCACGCCCGACTTGCCAAGTCCCTTCACCCGAATGGGTGCCTCCATCACGTTCTGCAGAGCGGTCATGTGCGGAAACAGGTTGAACCTCTGAAACACCATGCCGATATTGCGGCGTTGCAAAGCGGCCTCTTTGGGGCGCATCTCGTAGAGCTTGTTGTTGGCCTCGCGATAACCGATGAGCTCACCGTCCACGCTGAGGCGCCCGGACGAAACAACTTCCAGGTGGTTGATGCAGCGGAGGAATGTGGACTTGCCGGAGCCGCTCGGCCCGACCAGGCACATGACCTCGCCACTTCTCACCTCGAGCGAAATACTTTTCAGTACCTCGTTGGAGCCGAAGCTTTTGGAGACGCGGTCGGCAACCACCATGGGCGTCTGGGTTACAGCGGGCATCAGCGCTCTCCCTTGGTCGTATCGTTCGGGGGCAGCACAACGGTGGGTTGTCCACTGCCACGGATGACCGGGGTGACGCCGGTCATCGCGGCGGTGGCGTCATCCGCTTTTTTATTAGGCCGACGGTCACCGATGCCACGGGCGAACCGCTTCTCGAGAAAGTACTGGCCGACCATGAGGATGGAGGTGAAAAACAGGTACCACATGGACGCGACGAGAAGCAGAGGAACGGTTTCGAAGGTGACGGCTGAAATGTCTCGGGATCGCGTGTACAGCTCGAGGGTGAAGGGGATCGCGGTCACCAGCGAGGTGGTCTTGAGCATCGAAATGACCTCGTTGCCGGCCGGCGGGATGATCACCCGCATCGACTGGGGCACGACCACGCGCACCATGGTCTGGATCCAGCTCATGCCGAGGGCTGTCGCAGCCTCTTCCTGCCCGCCATCCACCGAGAGTAGGCCAGCGCGCACGATTTCGGCCATGTACGCCGCCTCGTTCAGGGCCAGGCCGACGATCGCGAGGAGGAAGGCGCTGAGCGCAACGCGAGTGGGGAACGACACCCACGGTTCGGTGAAGGGTAAGCCGATGTCAATGGACTGATAGATCGTTCCGATCAGGCCCCAGAAGACCAGCTGAACATAGACCGGCGTGCCACGGAACACCCAGAGGTACACCCACGCAATGCTGTTGACCACCGGGTTTGGTGAGAGCCGCATAATCGCCAGGGTGACACCGAGGATGATCGCAATGATCATGGAGTACACGGTCAGTTGCAGGGTGACAAATGCCGCCTGCGAGATGCGCTGGTCAAAGATGTATTTACCGACCGCCGGCCAGTCGTAGGCCGGGCGCGCCGCAGCATCGGCGATGAACAGCGCCACGATGATGAGTAACACGACCGCGAACGTGTTGCGCCACGGATGGCGCAGGCGAATCGCCTTGATTCCGGGCTCAGTCTTGCCGCCGCTCGCGGCCGTGTTCGTCATGATGAAAGTCGCTTACTGTCTAGCCGTTGGAGGCGGCGTTGATGGTGATGGTGTCGATACCACCGTCGGTCACACCCCAGGTGTCGAGGATCTTGCCGTAGGAGCCGTCGTCGACCATGGACTGCAGGGCCGCCTGCACGGCCTTGGTCAGTTCCGAGCCCTTATTGACGGTGATGCCGTATGGCGCCGTGTCGAAGCTCTCGCCGGCCGGGGCAAGCTTGCCGTCCGCCTTGGAAATGGCATACAGGGTGACGGGCGAGTCGGCGCTGAGAGCGTCGGCCTTGCCGAGAACGACCGCGTTGGTCGCCTCATCCTGAGAACCATAGGGCAAAACCTCAATCTTCTCCTTGCCGGCGGCGACACAGGCTGCGCTCTTGGCGGGTAGCTCGTCGGTGTCTTCAACCGTGTTGGATTGCACGGCCACGGTGAGGCCGCACGCGTTGTCGGGGTCGACCGTCGATCCAACCGGAGCGGCCCAGAGGATTCCAGCGTTGTAGTAATTGACGAAGTCGACCTGCTTCTCACGCTCGAGGTTGTCGGTGAACGACGATTCTCCAATGTCGACGGTCCCGCCGGTGATGCTCGGAATGATGTTGTCGAACGAGGCGATCTGGTACTTGGTCGTCAGGCCAAGCTTCGCCGCGATGCCGTTGGAGAGTTCGATGCCCCAGCCAATCGGTGCGCCCGACTCGTCCTTGAACTCGTTCGGCGGGTAGGCCGCATCGGTTCCGATCACGAGCACGCCCGCGCTTTTAATCTCGGCCGGGAGTAGGGCAACCGCTGCGGCATCCGCTTCGATGCTGCTGGCGGCATCCGTTGGGGTCGTTGCAGCCGGGGTGGAGTTGTCGACACAGCCGGTGAGCAGCAGAACGGCTGCAGCAGCGAATGCCGGAACAATGTAGCGTGCGCGCATGGCACTTCCTTCTTCAGTTGATCGAAAATGCGTGGGTTCGACGGTGAACCCACACGCAGGTAAGACCTACCGAGCTTAGTGCAACCGCGGTACGACAGATTCGAGCGTCGACGCGTTCAACCAAGAATTGACCACATTCTGTTACAACCGGATGCCGCAGGCCGGCTGGCACTGCAGCATCCGCTGTCGATAGCGGTACTACTTATTAACCGCTGCGGCGAGCAGGGTGACGTAGTCGTCGAGGCCCCAGCTCAGCGAGAGCCCGGTGGGCGGGGAGACGGAGGAGATGAAAGCCGCGCCGACCGGGGAGGCGACCGAACCGGCCTGCACCTGCGGCATCGCCTGGGCGTAGCTCGCGCCCAAGAACGCGTCGGACTCTTTCTGGGTCGACCCGAAGTTCACCAGCAGGTCACTGTCGAGCTGGTCCAGCTGCTCGTAGCTGAGCGTGTAGTAGAAGCTCGCCTCGTCGGTCGCCAGCTCGTCGACGGCGGGGGCGCTGACGAAGCCGAGGTCGAGGGTGAAGGCAACGCGGGGGTCTTCCTTCTTGTAGACGTAGAAGGTTCCGGCGCTGTCGCTGGTGAGGGCGATGGTCTTGCCCGCGAATTCAGGGTGCGCCGCGGCCTGGCCAGCGATCTCGGCGTCGATCGACGCGAGCAGTGCGTCGGCTTCATCGCTCTTGCCGAGCGCGGTTCCGGTGATGTCGATGAGGTCACGCCACGGGGTGGCCCAGGCGTCGCCGGGGTAGGCGACCACCGGGGCGATTTCGCTGAGCAGGTCGTACTCCTGCTCGGTAATGCCGGAGTACGCGGCGAGAATCACGTCGGGCGCGGCTGCGGCAATGTCTTCGTAGGGCGGCTCCTCGGAGTCGGGCAGCACGACCGGCATTTCTTCACCGTCGAGCGCCTCAGCGATCCACGGCAGTACGCCGTTCTTGTCGCCGCCGTAGTTCTGGAACGGAATTGCGACCGGAATCACGCCGAGTGCGATCGCGTCGTCGGCGCTGCCCCAGCCCCAGGCCACGACGCGGGTCGGCTGCTGGTCGATCGTGGTTTCGCCGAAGGCGTGCTCGATGGTAACCGGAAAGCTGCCGGATGCCGCAGCGTCGGCTGCGGGTTCGGTCGCGTTATCGGCGGCGGTGCACCCACTCAGGCCCAGGGTGAGGATGCTCGCTGCAGCAGCAAGCATGAGGGTAAGGCGTCGGGACACGAAGTTCTCCAGTTCGTCGGGCGCGGGCGACATCATGGCTCCGCGTGATTAGGGTAGCCTACCCTAATTTACAACTTGCTGGTTGTCATGAGCCGTCTCGGCGGGCATCGTCGGCGCCCGTCCGTGAAACCGCCCGATCGGCACGACCATCGGTGCGCCGCAGACCGGGTCGGGAACGATTCGCGCCTCAAGGTCGAAGGCATGCCTCACGATCTCGGCGGTAAGCGTCTCGACGGGCGCCCCGTTCGCCACGATGCGCCCGGCACGCATGACAACGAGATGGTCGGCATAGCGGGCGGCCAGGTTGAGGTCGTGCAGCACCATTACGACCGTCGTGCCGCGCTCGCGGTTGCGCTCCAGGAGAAGGTCGAGCACCTCAATCTGGTGGGTCACGTCCAGAAACGTAGTCGGTTCGTCGAGCAATAGAATTTCGGGATCCTGCGCGAGGGCCATGGCGATCCAGACGCGCTGACGTTGCCCGCCGGAGAGGTCTTCGAGGCGACGCGCGGCGAGTTCCTGCGTGTTGGTGGCGGCCATCGCGGCGGCGACGATCTCGTCGTCGGTGCTCGACCACTGCCGAAACCAGCCCTGGTGCGGGTAGCGGCCACGCCCGACGAGGTCGGCCACGGTGATGCCGTCGGGGGCGACTGGCTGCTGCGGCAGCAGCCCCACCACGGTCGCCACCTTCTTTCCGGGCAGCGCCTTGATGTTGCGGCCGCCGAGGGTGACCTGGCCGGCACTGGGGGTGATCAGCCTGGACAGCCCCTTGAGCAGGGTGGACTTACCCGAGGCGTTGGCGCCGACGATGACCGTGATCGCGCCCGGCACGATGGCGAGGTCGAGATTCTCGATGATGGGCATCTGGTCGTAACCGAGGGTGACGCCCTCAGCGCGCAGTATCGGGGTCATCAGGCGCCCTTTCCGGTTTTGTTGCTGGTGGCGAGCAGCCAGAGCAAGTAGGGGGCGCCGATGGCGCCCGTGATGATTCCGGCCGGTAATTCCAGCTGACCGGGCAGCAGATGCTGGGCGGTGAAGTCGGCCACGGTCGTGATCAGAGCACCGATCAGGGCTGCAGGAACCAGGGCAAGCCCGCCAGTACCGACAACGCGCCGGGCGATCGGCGCAGCGACGAAGGCCACGAAAGCGAGCGGGCCGACCGCCGCTGTCGCCGTCGCGGCGAGCGCCACGGCGATCACGAGCAGCACGAGACGGGTGCGTTCGGCACCGACGCCGAGGCTGCGCGCGAGTTCATCGCCGAGCTGCAGGGCGCGCAACCGGCCGCTCAGCACACGAATGACCGGTAACAGCACGAGCAGTACCACCGCCACGACGGAGATGTCCTGCCAGCGCGCGCCGCTGACGCTGCCGACCAGCCAAAGCAGTGCGCCCTGGGCATCGTTGAGGTCGGCGCGAGAGAGCAGGTAGGCGAGCAGACCCTGAACCATGAACGCGACCCCAACGCCGATCAGCACGAAGCGGTAGCCGACCACACCACCACGCCAGGCCAGCAGATAGATGACGCAGGCGATGATGACGGCCCCAGCGAACGCGGCGAGGGAGGTGGCGACGGCACCGAAGCCGAGGATGAGCATGCCAAAGACGGCGGCGGCGCTCGCTCCCCCGGTGACCCCGATGATGTCGGGGCTGGCCAGCGGATTGCGCAGCACGGTCTGGAACAGCGCTCCCGACAGCGCGAAAGCCACCCCGACGAGCACGGCGAGCGTCAGTCGCGGCAGACGCAGCGACAGCACGATGAAGTTCTCGCTCTGCGTGCCCTGCCCGGCGAGGGTACGCAGCAGGTCGGGCACGCTCAACGAATACGCGCCGACGGCGAGGCTGAACGCGGCGACCACCACGAGGGCACCACCAAGCACGAGAACGACGCTGCGGTTGCGCCTGCGGCGGCCGGCGCGCGCGGCGGCCAGGGGGGCGGCATCCGCTTTTGTCTCGGTGAGCGTGGTCATCACAGGCCCGCCAGTTTCACCCGGCGCACGAGGGCGATGAGCACCGGCGCGCCGAGGAACGCGACGATGAGACCGGCCTCGATCTCGCCGGGCTGCGCGATGACGCGGCCGAGCACGTCGGCGGCGACCAGCAGGGTGGGGCCGAACAGTGCGGAGAAGGCGATGATGAGGCGGTAGTCGGGGCCGGTGATCCAGCGGGCCACATGCGGCACGGCGAGACCGACGAACACAATCGGGCCGGCCATCGCGGTTGCCGAGCCGCAGAGCAGCACGATCGCGACGGCGCAGACGATGCGGGCGATGACGAGATTCTGGCCGAGACCTCGAGCGAGGTCGTCGCCGAGGGCGAGGGCGTTGAGCATGCGGGCGGCGACGATCGCGAGGATCGCGCCGACCAGGATGAACGGGGCGAGCGGCAGGGCGGCGTCGAGGCCGCGCGCTACCAGCGAACCCGCCGCCCAGAACCGGTAGCGGTCGAAGGCCTCGGTGTCGGCGAGCAGCACGATGGTAATCAGCGATGTGAACGCCGCCGTGAGTGCGGTTCCGGCGAGCGCGAGCTTAACCGGCGTGGCGCCCTCACGACCGAGCGAGCCGATCAGGTAGACGATGGTGGCGGCCACGGCGGCGCCGGCGAAAGCAAACCAGACGTAGCCGAGCGATGAAGTCACGCCGAACCAGGCGATGCCAGCGACGACGAACAGCGAGGCGCCGGCGTTGACGCCGAGCAGGCCGGGGTCGGCGAGCGGGTTACGCGTGACGCCCTGCATGAGCGCGCCGGCCAGCCCGAGGGCGAGCCCGGCCAAGAGACCGACGACGGTGCGCGGAACCCGCAGGTCGAGAATGACGGTGTGGTCGGTCAGGTTTTTGTCGGGGTTGACCAGGGCATCGATGACGGTGCTGAGGCCGATCTCCCGGGTGCCGACGAGAAGAGACGCCACGATGCTGAGGCCGAGCAGCACGAAGGCGACAACGAAGCCGATGACGACGCGTCGCGGGCTACTGCGGGCCGGTGCTTGTCGATGATTCAGTGCGCGCTGCGAGTGAATCAGGGTCATTGAGCTTCGGACCGGCCGAGCCGCCAGTAGCCCATGAAGGCCACTCGCGACCGGTCGATGCCGGTCTCACTCACCAGAAAACGTCGCAGCAGTTTGATCGTGCAGGATTCACCGGCGAGCCAGGCGTAGAAACCCGTTCCGGCCTCGTTGGGTGACTCCCAGAGCAGGTCGCAGTCCACGTCGACCTCTGCGAGTGGCTGCGGGCTGGCGGCGACCGCCGCATCGACCAGGGGGCGATTGTGGGCGACCCAATCACGCACAGCGGCGTCGAGGCGTTCTCCGTGCGGCGCTTTATCGCGGGCCAGCCACGTGATCTCGCAATGCGCGGGCAGAACGAGGTGCAGGGCATCCGCTTGGCAGGGCACTTCGATGAAGGCGCGCGCGCGACGACCGGCGGGCAGGCTCTCGAGGATGCTGCAGATGGCGGGGGCTGCGGTTTCGTCGCCGACCAGCAGCAGCTCGGTTGCCTGGGCCGGGTGCCAGTCAAGGCCGATGGCACGGTCGGGGCTGCGCTCGTCGGGGCCGACGATGAGAACGTCGCTGCCGATGGTCGCGGTCTGCAGCCACCGCGCGGCCGGGCCGAGCGGGCCGTGGCCGGCGTGGGTGACGAAGTCCACGTCGATCTCGCGCTGATCGGGTCGCACCGCGCGAATCGTGTAGGTGCGAAACGGGTTGCGTTCGGCGTCGGGCAACGCACGCCAACGGGAATACCAGGTACCGTCGGCGATGGTGCGCTCGTCGGTGGCGCCGATCTCGGCCAGGCCCCGTCCGGGCAGGGGCAACACGATTTTGATGCGCTGGTCGAGCCCTGCGGTGCCGAAGGTGTCGAACTGGGTGCCGAAGAAGGTCACCCGGGTGAAGTGATCACTTAACGAACGGATGCCCACCACCATGGCCCGATACGGACGGTAGGCCGGGCGGTCAGCGACCGCCGTGGCGGCGTGGCCAGTCTCAGTCGGTAAGGTAAGCATCACCTTAGTATGGCATGCCTTACCTCACAGTGGCCACCCCGAGCGGCACGTCGTGGCCCGCACGGGTCACGCCGTCTGCCCCAGTTTTCGATGCCCTCGACCCTAGACTGAAATCATTGTGAAAAGTTATTGGACGCTCCTGCGCACGCCCGGCGTATCCCGCCTGATCGGCGCGCAGCTGACGGCCCGTTTCCCGTTCGGGATGCTCTCGCTCGCCTTTCTCATTCACATCGAGCAGATCTTTGATTCCTACGGCGCGGCCGGGCTGGTGCTCGGTGCCATGAGCATCGGGCAGGCCATTGCCGGTCCGCTCACCAGCCGCTTGATGGGACGGCTCGGCATGCGGCCGGTGATCATCGCGACCATGTTCACCTGCGCCGTGTCGATCATCGTCATGGCTCTGGTTCCGTTGTCGGTCTTAAGCCTCATGCTCATTGGTTTCGTCGCTGGTCTGTCCACACCGCCGATCCAGCCGGCCGTGCGCACCATCTACCCCAAGATCGTCAACTCGCGCCAGCTCACCCCGTTGTTCTCGCTCGACGCGTCGGCGCAGGAGATCATCTGGGTGCTCGGCCCGGTGATCGCAACCTTTGTGGCGCTGCAAGTATCGTCTACCGCGGGCATCCTGCTCGCCGCGATCTTTTTGGTCGGCGGCGGAATCTGGTTCGTCTCACTGCCCGAGGTCGGCCGGGTGCGCATTCCGCGCAGCCGCCGCAAGCTCGGCGTCGTGCTCAAGAAGCCCGAGGTGCTGCTCAGCACCATCGTCGGGTTCACGCTCGTTGCCGCCTGCGCCGCGGTCGAGGCCGGGGTGGTCGCGGTGTTCGGCCACGGCAGCGCCGACGCCGGCTGGGTGCTCGGCATCTTCGCGATCGGCTCGCTCATCGGCGGGCTCGCGCTCGGCCACGCCCCGATCGGCCCGTGGGCCCTGGCCGCCCGCATGCTCATCGTCACGATCGGACTAGCCCTGGCCAGCCTGTGGCTCACCTTCTGGTGGCTGTCGCTGGCACTGCTTTTGGCCGGGGTCGGCATCGCCCCGGCTTTCGCGGTGTTGTTCGGCATCGTCTCGGCAAGCGTGAAATTCAGCGATACCGCCGAAGCCTACGGTTGGGTCGGCACCGGCCAGCTGATCGGTGCCGCGATGGGCTCCGCCATCGCCGGCTTCTCGATCGACCATTCCGGGCCGGTTTCGGCCATCTACGTCGCCGCAGGCTTCGCCGCCCTCGGCTGCATCATTCCAGCGCTCGGCCGCCGCTGGCACCCCGACCTGCGCGGGCGTGATATCTCCCCCATCCCCGACACTGAGCCGATCCAAATCCAGGTCTCGTAGCCCAGGTCCAGGTCTCGTAGCCCAGGTCCAGGTCTCGTAGCATGGAGGGATGATCTCCCTCGCGCTCAATGACGGCCGCACCATTCCCCAGCTCGGCCTCGGCGTCTACAAGATAGCGGATGCTCTCGCCGCCGACACCGTCGAGGTCGCGCTCGACGCCGGGTACCGTCACATCGATACCGCCGCACTCTACGAGAACGAGGTCGGCGTCGGGCAGGGACTGGCCCGCTCGAGCGTGCCCCGCGAAGACGTGTTCGTGACGACCAAGGTCTGGAACGATCGCCACGGCTACGACGAAACGTTGAAGGCCTTCGATGAGAGTCTGACCAAGCTGGGCCTCGACTACGTCGATCTGTACCTCATTCACTGGCCGGCGCCGCAGCAGAACCGCTACGTGGAGACTTATCGCGCCCTCGAGAAGCTTCGTTCGGATGGCCGCGCCCGCTCGATCGGCGTCTCCAATTTTCACCCGCACCACCTCGACCGGCTGCTGAATGAGACCGACATCGTGCCCGTGCTCAACCAGGTGGAGTTGCACCCGTGGTTGCCGCAGGCCGGAGTGCGCGCGTATGACGCGGCCCACGGCATCCTGACCGAAGCGTGGTCGCCGCTGGCTCGCGGCCGCGCGATCGGCAACGAGACCCTCGACGCGATCGGCGCCAAGCACGGTAAGTCCGCCGCGCAGATCGTGATCGCCTGGCACCTTTTCCTCGGCAACGTGGTCATTCCCAAGTCGGTGACTCCGGCGCGCATCCGAGCCAATATCGACGTGTTCGACATCGTGCTCGACGCTGCCGACCTCGCGGCGATTGCCGGGCTCGACAGCAATGAACGCACCGGCAAGGACCCCGACGACCTCGACTGAGGCTACCCAACTGCCGGACCACCGAGCCCGCCGCTACCAGCGCGGGTGGATCTGCTCCCGCAGGAGCCGGTCGTAGATGTCCTGCACGCCCTCGTTGAAGGCACGGGAGAGCGGTTCGGCCACCCCTGCTGTGGCGTTGCCCTGCGCCTGCGCGACCGAGCGGGCTCCGGGGATGACCGCGCTCACGCCATCGATCTGGGCGACCCAGGCCAGTGCGGCCTGCGAGGGGGTGAGGCCGGCCGGAGCCAGGGCGGCGAATTCGGTGGCGGCCTGCAGTCCCACTTCGAAGTCGACGCCGGAGAAGGTCTCCCCGACGTCGAAGTGGCTGCCGTCCCGGTTGAAGTTGCGGTGGTCGCTCTCGGCGAACACGGTCTCGCGAGAATACTTGCCGGTGAGCAGCCCGCTGGCCAGCGGTACCCGGGCGATGATGCCGACCCCGGCCGCCCGCGCGGCGGGCAGCACCGCATCGAGCGGCTTGAGCCGAAATGCGTTCAGAATGATCTGCACGGTGGCGACGCCCGGATGGCTGATCGCGGCGAGGGCCTGGTCGCAGGTCTCCACGCTTACTCCGTAATTGCTGATGACGCCATCATCGATGAGGGTGTCGAGCGCGTCGTAGACCTCGCCGGAGTCGAACACCGTGCTCGGCGGGCAGTGCAGCTGCACGAGGTCGAGGGTGTCCATGCCCAGGTTGGCGCGTGAGCGGTCGGTCCACTCACGAAAATTGGCGAGCACGAAGTTTTCGGGCAGCTGCTCGGCCCGGCGCCCCATCTTGGTCGCGACGGTGATTTCAGCGCCCGGAGCGTCGTGTGTGAGAAAATGCCCGATCAGGCGTTCACTGCGACCGTCACCGTAGACATCCGCTGTGTCAAAAAAAGTGATGCCGGCATCAACGGATGCCGCCAGCACGCCGGTCGCGTCCACATCCGACACCGCGCCCCAATCGGCGCCCAGCTGCCAGGTGCCGAGGCCGATCACGGAAACAGTGCGGCCGGTTCGTCCGAGGGTGCGCTTGTGCATGTTCCCAGCTTAGGCACGGGGTGCCCTGGGGCGCCGGAACATTTTTTGCACCCCGGATGACGGCTCAGGCCGGGCGGCCGCCGACAATCGCGATGGCACGCGCCGCGAGGCGAGCACCGGCATGCGCTGCTGCCTCGCTCGTGGCGTCGTCCAGCCATGCAGCCACAAAGCCCGCGCTGAAGGCGTCGCCGACTCCCGTAGTATCGGCCCGTTCCAACCGAACGACCGGAACCAGCACCGTCTGGCCCCTGGCCGCGACAATGGTGCCTTCGGCGCCGAGGGTCAGCGCGACCAGCGGGAAGCTTTGGGCCAGCCGCGCGGCCACGGCGAGAGGTTCGACGAGTCCGATGAGCACCCGCCCCTCAGCCAGGTTCGGCACGAGAACGGATGTAGCACCGTCGAGCAGGGTGTCGGGCACGTCATTCGGCGTCAGAACCCGGTTGGCTCCGCGTTCGGTCAGCACGGTGCGGGAGTCATTCTCATCGACGATGACGATGATTGTGTCCGTGGGTCGGGTGGCGTCGGGGGTCAGGTGCGCGCGCACACCGAAATGAGCGAGGAAGCCCGCGTGGTACTCACAGTCGATGGCACCGACCCGGCCGATGAAGTCGACGGCAACCCCGGCGCTGCCGAGCCAGGCCGAGAAGTTGGCAGCCGCGCCGCCCGGCAGCTGCCGGATCGAGGCCGCCGTGTTGACATCGACGAACGGTCCCCGGTGCGGGCGCACGACGATGTCGTCGATGACGTCACCGAACACTACGACACGTGAGCGTGCACCCTCGCTCACGAGCGTGTCAGTCTGCGAGCAGGAACCTCGTAAAAACGCTCAGCGTCGACGTGCCATGGTTACAGCATCATTCTCCCTTGAAATCGGTGCCGGCGCGACGGGCCGTCTACCCCCGGAAAGCCACACCCTGAGCCTAGCGACTCCCGACCCGCTCGGCGATCAGCGGTCCGCCATCCAGCACGGGCTCCCCCGGGTCGCCGATGCGCCAGGCGCCCGACGGGCGCGGCATCCCCCCGAGCAATTCCCCGGCGGGTCCGCAGCGAGTGCCGGCATCCGCTATGGCCACCGCAACGCCCGTGCATGCACGCCGCTACGGACGCCACCCCCGCGACCGCAGCGCCCCATCCACGGCGGATCGTACCCAGTCTTGCGAGGACCCTTTCCGCACCGTGATCACCAGCCAGCCGGCGCCACGCAAATCGTGCAGGCGTTCGGCGTCGCGGTTGTACTGAGCCGCGTCGGTGCGGTGCTGCTCTCCGTCATATTCCACCAGTATCTTGTAACGCAAGTAGACCAGATCCCCGCGAACCCCTCGCTTGCCTGCCGGCAGCGGAATGTTCACATTTGTTTCCGGTTCGGGAAACCCGCACATCATCAGGAACAGACGCAGAAACGTTTCCCGCCTGGACTCCACCCGTGGGCGAATCAAGGCTCCCGCCGCGCGCAGTCGACGGGCGCCACGATTCCCCGAATACTGCACGATCCGCGCGGTGATCTCCGGCGCGGTCGCGAGGCCGAGTTCCGGCCTGAGCAGGTGGTCACCGACCGCGACCAGGTCGTTCAGCGTCAAAACGTCTGCCAGCTGGCACCACGCCGAAATCGGCTCCAGCACCGGCAACCCCGCAACACTGTTCACCTCCGGCCGAACGGCCACGCAGTGACCGACGACGCCAACTGCTCGCAGCGAACGATTCTGTGCCACCACGGTCACGTGAATGCGTGGGTCGGTTTCCAGATTTCCCGGCAGCGGCATTCCATAGAGCAAAGCTGCCGTGGCATGGCTGAAGAAAGCGCCCGCGGGCATCCGGGGCAGAAATGCCCGGCAGCGGTCTTTCACGTCATGGATGCTGCCCGCCGCCAGGCAGATACCCCAAAACGGATGCTCAATATCGCGCGAGCGCATCCGCTTAGCCGATATCCCCGCGGCCTCAGCCTGGCTAACGGTGAAGGCCCGATCTGCAAAGCCGGGCGGAAGCAGGATTCGATTATGCATGCCCAGAGGGTTCCACACTGGCTCGCAGCCCGCAAAAGATATCCACAGGCACAGGCACGGGCACGGGCACAGGCACTCGGCACGATCCACGCGGCGGCTCGCTTCTAGACCTGCACCTATGCGCGTGGTCAGCCGCGAGACGACACGATCAGCCCCTTGAGCCTTCGCCACCCACGTGACACGACACGATCGGCCCCATGCACTGGGCGCACGGCACGCGAGACGACAGCATCCGCCCCATGAGCCTCTCCCTCCCGCGCGAGACGACAGGATCGGCCCCATAAACCCGATGCAGCCCACGCGAGACGACAGCATCGGCCCCTTGACGGCCTCCCAAGGGGCCGAAAGTGGCAACTCGCGAAAACGATGGGGCCGAAGATGGCTTCTCGCGTCAGTACGTCAGTACGTCAGTACGTCAGTACGTCAGTACGTCAGTACGTCAGTACGTCAGTACGTAATGAGCAACTGACGCCAACCGGCCCTGGAGCCCAACGCGGGCACAGGCCCGACGCGGGGCGGTACGCTTCGCAGCTTACGCCCGAAGAGCCCGCCGTCTGGCGCGCACAGAGTGCGAAGCGCCTAGCGACTCCCGACCCGCTCGGCGATCAGCGGTCCGCCATCCAGCACGGGCTCCCCTGGGTCGCCGATTCGCCAGGCACCCGCGACGGCTTCCAGCGCTCGCGCGAACCGCGCCGGCTCGTCGGCGCTCAGCGTGAACAGCGGCTGACCCGCAACGACGGTGTCGCCGGGCTTGGCGTGCAGATCGATTCCGGCGGCATGCTGCACCGGATCCTGTTTGCGCGCCCGGCCAGCGCCGAGCCGCCACGCGCCGATCCCGAAGGGGAGCGCCTGCTGTTCGACCAGCACACCGCTACGCTCGGCGAGCACCACGTGGGTTTCACGCGCGACCGGCAACGCGGCATCCGGGTCGCCGCCCTGCGCCGAAATCACGGCCCGCCACTTGTCCATGGCCCGGCCGTCCTTCAGCGCGGCACCCACGTCGACGCCGGTGATTCCAGCGAGCGAGAGCATTTCCTCGGCCAAGGCAACGGTGAGCTCCACCACATCGGCCGGGCCGCCGCCGGCGAGCACCTCGACCGATTCGCGCACCTCGTTGGCATTGCCGATGGCGAAACCGAGCGGCACGTTCATGTTGGTAAGCATTGCGGATGTCGCCACCCCGGCATCCTCGCCGAGCTCAACCATCGTGCGCGCCAGTTCCCGCGACCGCTCGATGTCTTTCAAAAAGGCGCCGGAGCCGAACTTCACGTCGAGCACGAGCGCGCTGGTTCCCTCGGCGATCTTCTTCGACATGATCGACGACGCGATCAGCGGGATCGCCTCGACCGTGCCGGTGATGTCGCGCAGGGCGTAGAGCTTGCCGTCGGCCGGAGCCAGGCCGCTGCCGGCCGCGCAGACCACGCCGCCGATCTCCTGCAGCTGCTTGAGCATCTCGGCGTTGGTCAGATTCGCGCGCCAGCCCGGAATCGACTCGAGCTTGTCGAGGGTTCCGCCGGTGTGGCCAAGGCCGCGGCCGGAAAGCTGCGGCACGGCCGCGCCGAACACGGCAACGAGGGGCATGAGCGGCAGTGTGATCTTGTCGCCGACGCCACCGGTGGAGTGCTTGTCGGTGGTCGGTTTGCCGAGCCCCTCAAAGCTCATGCGCTCGCCGCTGGCCAGCATCGCCATGGTCAGAGCGCGAATCTCGCTGCGGGTCATGCCGTTCAGAAAGATCGCCATGGTCATGGCGGCCATCTGCTCGTCGCCGACATACCCGCGAGTGTAGGCATCAATCAGCCAGTCGATTTGCGGCTCGCTGAGCTCGCCGCGGTCACGCTTGGTGTGGATCAGGTCGACGGCGTCAAACGCTTCGATGGTGGTCACGTTCGATACTCCCTAGCTTGTGGCGTGGTACTCGGCGAGCTGGCGCGGCCCGAACGCATCCGGCAGCACCTCGTCGATGGTTTTGACGCCGGACACGGTTTCGAGCAGCATGCCGGGTGCGGAGTGTTCGTACAGCAGCTGCCGGCACCGACCGCACGGCATGAGGATGCCGCCATTCCCGTCGACACAGGTGAACGCGACGAGGCGGCCACCGCCGCTTCGGTGCAGCGCCGAGACGAGGCCGCACTCCGCGCAGAGGGTGAGACCGTAGGAGGCGTTCTCCACGTTGCATCCGCTGATCACCCGCCCGTCATCGACGAGAGCCGCGACGCCAACCGGAAACTGCGAGTACGGCACGTAGGCGCATGCCATCGCTGCGAGAGCCTGGGAGCGCAGCAGCGCCCAGTCGATGGTCACCGCACTCACTTGATGTACGGCTTTCCGTCGGCGGCGGGCGCCCTCGAGCGCCCCACGAACCCGGCAACGGCGAAGATCGTCACGACGTAAGGCAGCATGAGCATGAATTCGCTCGGCACCGGCGAACCGATGATTCCCAGCACGTTCTGTAGGTTGGTCGCGAAACCGAACAGCAGCGCGGCGAGGGTGGCCTTGATCGGATGCCACTGGCCGAAGATCACCGCGGCCAGGGCGATGAAGCCCATGCCGTTGGTCATCTCCTTGTTGAACGCACCGACAGCGCCAAGGGTGAAGTACGCTCCGCCGAAGCCCGAGATGACGCCGCCGAGGGTGACGGCGACGAAACGGGTGCGGTTGACGTTGATGCCGACAGTGTCCGCGGCCTGCGGATGCTCCCCCACGGCCCTAACGCGCAGTCCCCACTTGGTGCGAAACAGGCCGAAATACACCATGACAACGGCAACGTACATGACGTAGACGATGATGGTCTGGCGAAACAGTACCGGGCCAATGATGGGGATTTCGCTGAGCAGCGGAATATTGAGTCGGGGAAAGACATCCGGTGAGTTGAGGTTGGCGCTCGGTGCGAGAACCTGCGAGTAGAGAAAACTGGTGAGGCCGATCACGAGCACGTTGAGCACGACACCGACGATGACCTGGTCGACGAGGTACTTGAGCGCGAACGCGGCGAGCACCATAGACACGAGCGCTCCGGCCACCATCGCGGCGAGCAGGCCGAGGTAGGGGTTGCCCGTGGCGGAGGCGACGACCGCTGAGCTGAACGCCCCGGCCAGCAGCTGCGCTTCGATGGCCACGTTCACGACGCCAGCGCGCTCGGAGAGTACTCCGCCGAGGGCACCGAAGATGAGCGGGGCACTCAGGGTGACCGTTCCGATCAGCAGCCCGGGCACCGGAATGGTCGAACCCGATGCCGCCCAGGCCAGAAACCCGACCAGGAACAGAAGGGCGAACAGAATTGTCAGCACGATCGGAATCTTGCGGTGGCCGTAGACCAGCCAGACCGACACCGCGGCCAGAAACACGAGCACGATCGCGACGAACACCCCGGTCGCAAAGGTTGGCAGGGCCACCTCGGGCAGCTGGATCACGTCACGGGCCTGGGACAGGCGGAAGGTGCTCAGCTCACCGCGTTGGCCACGACCGAGCAGAACAAACAGGAACAACGACAGCACGGCGAAGCCGCCGAAGGTGATCGGAATCTTCCAGCTGCGAATCTGGGCCGTCGCCTTCACGATTGGTGCCGACGCCGGCGTCGGGGCGGGGCTCTGTGTGATCGTGCTCATTTCGCCACCACCTCGTTGGTCGTGCGCCCCGTGTCGGCGCGAATTTTGGGTTTTTTGGTGGCGCCCGGTGTCGGCAGGTGGAACATGGCGCGCACCAGCGGCGGCGCCGCGATAAACAGCACGATGAGTGCCTGCACGACGACGACGATATCAATGGGCACACCCTCGGCGGCCTGCATGGCAAACCCGCCGGCCTTAAAAGCACCGAAGAGGATGCCCGCGGCGAAGATGCCCCAGGGCTTGGAACGACCGAGGAGCGCCACCGTGATCGCGTCGAAGCCGATGCCCGCGTCGATGCCGGCTCCAAACCCGGTGGTTACCGTGCCGAGCACCTGGTTGATGCCGGCCAGGCCAACGAGTGCGCCAGAAATTGCCATGGCATACATGTAGACGTTCTTCACGTTGATGCCGGCTACCCTGGCCGCGTTCGGGTTCTGCCCGACGGCTCGAAACTGAAAACCGAGGTTGGAGCGACTCAGCAGCCACCACACAAAAATCGTGGCCGCGATGACGGTAAGAAAACCGGCGTGCAGGTTGTACCGGGGGCCGAACAGGTCGGGGAACACCGCGGTGGGCAACATCGCCGGTGTCTTTGGGTTGTTACTGCCCGGAGCTTGCAGGGCGCCCGGCGTGCGGAGCAGAAACTGAATGAGATAGAGCGCCACGAAGTTGAGCATGATCGTGACGATCACCTCGTGCGCACCGGTGCGGGCCTTGAGCAGGCCCACGATTCCGCCCCACATCGCGCCGCCGAGCAGCCCGGCCAGAATGGCGACGATCAGGTGAATACCGGCTGGAAGCTCGATCGCGAAGGCGACATACCCCGCAGCCCCGGCAGCAATGAGCATCTGACCGCGGCCACCGATGTTGAACATTCCCACTCGGAAGGCGAGCCCAACACCCAGACCGGCCGCAATCAGCGGCGTCGCGAAGGTGAGCGTCTCGGTGAGTGGGCGAATAGCGGTGAGAAAATTATTGGCCCGAAAGTTGTAGATGGACCCCTGGAAGAGGGCGGAGTACGCCCCGGCGACGGCGTCCGAGACGGCCTGCACCATGTCCAGCGGCCGGGAGAAGAAATATCCGGACGTTTCCTGCACACGTTCATTAGTGAAGGCAATCAGAACGGCGCCGACCACGAGCGCCAGGGCGACGGCGAGAACGGAGATCATGGCGCTTCCGCCGGTGATGTCGCGCAGGGTTTGGGTCCACCGCTCAGACCCGTCCTTCTTGCCCGGTCCGTAAGCCGGAGCCGGTGCTGCTGCGTCGCTCACAGTGCGGCCTCCGTTGCGGGCGCGGGTTCGCCGGCCATCATGAGACCCAGCGTGGCACGGGGGGTGTTGCCAGGTACGATTCCAACGATTTCTCCTCGATACATCACCGCGATGCGGTCTGCGAGAGCGACGACCTCGTCGAGCTCGGTGGATACCACGATCACCGGAATACCGGAATCTCGCGTTTCGATAATGCGGGTGTGCACGAACTCGATCGAACCCACGTCGAGCCCACGAGTCGGTTGCGCTGCCACGAACAGGCGCAGTTCCCGGCTCAGCTCGCGTGCCAGCACCACCTTCTGCTGGTTCCCACCGGAGAGCCGGCCGGCATGCATATCGCTGCCCTGCGAGCGAATATCGAACTCGCGAATCTTCTCGGCGGCGAACTTGGCCCTAAACCCCAACTGCAGGTTGCCGGCCTTGACGAACGGCGCCCCGGAGCTGCGGTCGAGCATGAGGTTCTCGGCGATGCTGAAATCGGCGATGAGCCCGTCTTCGGTGCGATCCTCGGGTACGAACCCGACGCCGGAATCGAGAATGTGCCGCACGCTGAAGCCGCGCAAAGGCTTACCGTCAAGGTCGATCGACCCGGTCACGTGATGCTGCAGCCCGAGCAGCGCCTCGGTCAGCTCGGTTTGGCCGTTGCCCTGAACCCCGGCGATGGCCAACACTTCACCGGCCGCAACGTCGAAGCTCACATTGTTGACGACGATCTGGTTGCGGGCGTCGATAACGGAGAGGTTTTTCACGGACAGGGCGGTTCCACGCAGCTCTGGAGCGTTCTTGTGCACTGTCAGTTCAACCGCACGGCCCACCATGAGGGAGGCCAACTCAGCATTCGTCGCGGTCGGCGACGCTTCCCCCACCACGGTTCCCAAGCGGATGACGGTGATGCGGTCGGCGACGGCGCGCACCTCCCGCAGTTTGTGCGTGATGAACACGATCGAGGTGCCAGATTCGGCGAGCTGGCGCATGATGATCATGAGCTCGTCGGTCTCCTGCGGAGTGAGAACGGCGGTGGGTTCGTCGAAGACCAGCACCCTGGCGTCTTGCGAGAGCGCCTTGATGATCTCCACGCGTTGCTGCACGCCGACCGGCAGGTCTTCAATGAGCGCATCAGGGTCGATGTCGAAGCCGAACCGGTCAGAAATCTCGCGCACTTTGGCTCGGGCGGCGGTGAGATCGAGTCGGCCACCAAAGGTGGTTTGCTCGTGGCCGAGAACGACATTCTCGGCGACGGTGAACACCGGAACGAGCATGAAGTGCTGATGCACCATGCCGATACCCGCCTTCATGGCATCGCCGGGGCCCGCGAATTTTTGCACAACATCGTCGAGCAGAATTTCGCCCTCTTCGGCGATGTACAGGCCGTACAGCACGTTCATCAGGGTGGACTTGCCAGCGCCGTTCTCACCCAGTAGTGCGTGAATTTCGCCCGACTCGACGGTGAGGGAGATGTTGTTGTTGGCGACCAGCGCACCGAAGCGCTTCGTGATGCCGCGTAGTTCGAGCTTCATTCATCCTGAATTCTTGGGTCGAGCGTGGCGGGCACGAGGGTAATGAAATGGGGAGGCCGACGATCCGGCCTCCCCCTTTCAAATAGCCTATTACTGCTTGGGCGAAGCAGGCGATTCGACCGTGATCGAACCGTCGATGATGCCGGCCTTGATGGCGTCGACGTCGTCGGTCATGGTTGCGGGAACCTTGGATTCGAAGTCGTGGAACGGTGCGATCCCCACGCCTTTATTGTCGAGCGTTCCGACGTAGGCCGCCGCGTCGAACGTGCCCGATCCGGAGGAGGTCACGACGTCGGACACTGCCAGCTTGATGTCCTTCAGGATGCTGGTGAGGAACAGGCTGGAACCGGCCGGGTTGGTCTCGAACAGGTCGGCGTCAACACCGATCATGGCGATGTCCTTGCTTGAGCTCTTGATTGCCTCGATCGCGCTCAGGAAGATCGGTCCACCAACGGGCAGGAGCACGTCGGCGTTCTGGTCGATCAGGCCCTGGGCCTTGGCGAGGGACTCGACGCCCGCGGCGAAACCACCGGTGAAGGAACCGGTCTGCGAGGCGACATCCCAGCCGATGGTCTGCACGGCGGTGCCGTTCTTCTCGTTGTAGTACGCGACGCCATCAGCGAAGCCATCCATGAAGATGGTGACCGGGGGGATCTGCAATCCGCCGTAGGTTCCGACGACTGCGGTTTTGCTGTAACCGGCAGCCGCATAACCGGCCATGAAGCCAGCCGGAGCGGTGTCGAACAAGATGGGCTTGATGTTCGGCGCGTCTACCGTGCCGTCAAAGTCGAGGTCGGCATCATTGTCGATGATGGCGTAGTTGACCTCGGGGTTGGCGAGCGCCGACTCAACCGTTGCTGCAGCCAGGTTGAAGCCGACGGTCACGATGAGGTTGCAGCCCTGATCGACCAGGTTCTGCACGTTCGACTGGTAGTCGGTCTCCGTCGCGGACTCAACCGTCTTCGGTGTGACGCCGAGTGCCTCTGCGGCCTCGTTGAGGCCCTCAAAGCCGAGCTGGTTGAAGGACTGGTCATCGAATCCACCCTCGTCGGAGACCATGCAGGGCAGAAAATCGCTAGCGGCGGCGCCGTTGCTGTTGTCGGTCGTGGCGGGCGCCTGGGCACAGGCCGCGAGCATCGCCACAGTGCCGAACATTGCAAGACCGGTGAGTACGGTCTTACGGGTCGAAATTGTCAAGAGGACCTCCAGGATGCTGCCCAGCGAGATCGCACGGGCGTGTTGCGATCCACGTTACCGAATCTGAGGCTGCGCAGATGAGCAATCTGGGTGCGCGAGCGAGTCGTTACCAAGCCGCGACATTCCAGAAAGAATTCTCCCCCTACTGGGGTGAACTGGGACCTTCTACGGCAATAATCCCGGCTATAATCGCGGCTCGAATCTGGTCGAGTTCATCCACGAGTTCGGTCGAGACGAGGGCGGCCTGGTCGTGGAAATCGGCGATTTCGACGCCGCCGTTCTTCAACGTTCCCACGAAGGCCGAGTTGTCGAAGCTGCCGTCGAGGTCAGCTCCGATGGTCTCGACGACCGCGGCGGACGTGTTCTTCAGCACGCTGGTGAGCACGACCGACTGAAACTGCTCCGGCAGGGTCACGTAGCCGTCGTTGTCGACCCAGATGATCGAGACGCCCGGGGTTTCGATCGCTGCAGCGGCAGCGCCCTGCCCGACCTGACCGGCCACCGGCAAAATGATGTCGGCTCCCTGGTCGATGAACGACTGAGCCAGGGCCTTGCCCTTGTTGACGTCTTCGAAGTCGCCCGTGAAGCTTCCGTCCTGGGTGTCTTTGTTCCAGCCGAGCACCTCGACCGTCGTTTCGTGCTTGTCGTTGTACATGGCGACTCCGTCGACAAAACCGTCCATGAACAGTGTGACGGGCGGCTGGTTGCCGCCGCCGAAGGTGGCGACTGTGCCGGTCTTGCTCACACCGGCGGCCAGGTAGCCGGCCAGAAACGACGCCTGGGCGGTGTCGAAGACGATCGGTTTCACGTTGGGCGCATCGACGACCTCGTCGACGATCGCGAAATGCACATCGGGGTTGGCGGTCGCCTCGGCGAGGGTCGCGTCGGCCAGTTCGAAGCCGACGGTGAGCACGAACTGGCATCCGGTGGCAACAGCCTGGGCCACGTTGGGTGCCAGGTCGGTCTCCGAGGTCGACACGATCGCGTCGGTGTCAATGCTGTACTTCGTCGCCGCTTCCTGCAGCCCTTCCCAGCTGGATTGGTTGAAGGAACGGTCTTCGAGGCCGCCGGAGTTCGTGACCATGCGGGCGCAGTAGTCGGGCGCCGTCGCATCCGTTGTCGCGGTGGGGGTCGGCGCCTGCGCGCACCCGGCCAGCAGCAGAGCGGATGCCGCGAGGGCAGAAACAGTGATCAAGCGACGCATGGACACTCCCTTAAGCATGAACTGGAATTCTAGTCAGGTCGGGCCTAGAGCACGTCGCTGGAACCGGACAACTTCAGCGCGTCAACGACGGCCTTGACCTTCTGGGCGTTCGCGCTCGTGGTGACCAGCAGGGCGTCGGGGGTGTCGATCACGACGATATCTTCGACTCCGATGAGCGCGATCATGCGACCGGTGTGGCTGAACACGATGCCGCTCGACGAGTCGGCGAGCACCCGGGCGCCCTCGCCGAGAATGGCGAGGTTGGATTTGCGACCGCCGGAGTGCAGCTTGGCGATCGAGGCGAAGTCACCCACGTCGTCCCATTCGAACTGGCCGGGAATCACAACGAGTTTGCCGGCCGCTGCGGCGGGTTCGGCGACCGAATAGTCGATGGCGATCTTCTTGAGGCGCGGCCAGACCTGATCGACCACGGCGCCGCGGGCCGGGGTGTCCCAGGCTTCGGCGAGTTTCATCAGCCCGGCGTAGAGCTCGGGTTCGGCCGCTTTAATCTCGGCGAGCAGACGATCGGCACGTGCGATGAAGATGCCGGCGTTCCACAGGTAGTTGCCGTCGGCGACGTACCGTTCAGCCACCTCGGGGCTCGGCTTCTCCACAAAGGAATCGACGGCGAGGGCGGTGGGGGCGCCATCGACCGCGAGCGACGCCGCGCTCTTGATGTAGCCGAAGCCGATCGCCGCCTCGGTCGGCTGGATACCGATCGTGACGATGTAGCCGGCGTCCGCTGCGGCGACAGCCTCGGTCACCGCCGACCGAAACAGGCCGTCGCCCTTGATGACCTGGTCGGCCGGGAACGATCCGATGATCACGCCGGGTTCCCGCAGCTGCAAGATGGCGGCGGCGAGGCCGATCGCGGCCGTGGAATCGCGCGGTTCGCTCTCGAGCACGACGTTCGGGTCGGCTAACTCGGGCAGCTGCACCTCGACCGCGGCACGATGGGCTCGCCCGGTGACGACCATGATGCGCTGCTCGCCCGACAGCGGCACGAGACGGTCCCAGGTGTCCCGCAGCAGGGTGTGGCCGGAGCCGGTGAGGTCGTGCAGAAACTTGGGAGCATCCGCTCGCGACAGCGGCCACAACCGGGAGCCGATGCCGCCGGCGGGAATCACGCTGTACAGGCGGGCGATGGGCTCACTGGACGTAATCATTGGCCCAGACTATCGGCCAGCCCCACTGGGACAGCCGGACACCACTGTTCATGCGCCCGTCACTCGGCGGCAATGGCCGCTGCCTACTCTGAAATTATGCGGATCGCAGTCATCAGCGAAAGTTTTCTCCCCACCATCAGTGGGGTGACCACGAGCGTTTGCAAGGTGCTCGAGCATCTGGCCGCTAACGGACACGAAGCCATGGTCATCGCCCCCTCCGGCGCCCCGACGCACTATGCCGGATTTCCGGTGCACACCGTCTCCGCCGTCCATTACCGCGAGTTTCCAGTGGGCATGCCGAGCCCGCAGGTGCAGAAGCTGCTCGCCGACTTTCGCCCCGACGTGTTACACGCTGCGTCGCCGTTCCTGCTCGGCGCCCAGGGCATCAGCGCAGCCAACCGGCTCGACGTTCCCTCGGTCGCGATCTTTCAAACGGATGTCGCCGGCTATGCCCACCGAAACCATCTCGGCCCCGCCACCGCGCTGGCCTGGCGATTCGTCAAGTGGGTGCATGAGGGCGCTACCCGCACCCTGGTTCCGTCGTCGTCATCGATGGCTGCCCTGCTGCGGCTCGGCGTGCCCCGGCTGGCCCTGTGGACCCGCGGCGTCGACCTCACCGGTTTTCACCCGAATCTGAAGAACGACCCGGCGGTCTGGACCCTCCGGGAACGGATTTCGCCGTCGCCCTCCGACGGCGCAGCGCGCGACGTCATCGTCGGGTATGTCGGCCGCATGGCACCGGAGAAGCAGGTGGAACGGCTGCGCGCGCTGCGCGGCGTGCCGGGCATCCGTTTGGCGCTGGTCGGTGACGGGCCGAGCTTGCCTTCTATACGGCGCGCGCTCGCGGGCATGCCGGTCACCTGGCTGGGCCGGCTCTCGGGCACCGAACTCGCCGTCGCCTACGCGAGTTTCGACGTGTTCGTGCACGCCGGCACCGAAGAAACGTTTGGGCAGACCATTCAGGAGGCGCACGCCGCGGGGCTCCCCGTGGTGGCTCCCCACGCGGGCGGGCCGATCGACCTCGTGGCGCACGGCGAGAACGGCTACCTGTTTCGGCCGGACGACGATCGTGACCTGCGGCACTGGGTGGCCCAGCTCGTGCAGGACCCGATGCTGCGGGCGCGGATGGGTGAAGCCGGGCGTCGGGCGGTGCTCGGGCGCTCCTGGCCGACGGTTTGCGCCGAGCTGGTCGACTACTACGAGCAGGCCATCGACGAGCGTCTCGCGGTGCGCGCCAACACGCACGTACCGCCCTCGATGCAACGTTAGGCGACCCTAACCGGCACGAGTGGGCGGAGCACTTGTAGAATACTGAGATGTGCTTATAGCGCATTCTCGGTCTCACTAAAGAGCCATAATTCAGCCAGGGAGGGTTGTTCATGCCACAGACGGCAGGAACCCTAGATTCTCAGCAGAAGACGACGTCACGTCGCCCCGCCGGCACCCTCTATCGGGGTAACACGGGCATGTGGTCGTGGGTGTTGCACCGCATCACCGGCGTCGCGATTTTCTTCTTTCTGCTCGTTCACATTCTCGACACGGCCCTTGTTCGCCTCAGCCCCGAGGCCTACAACGCGGTCATCTCGCAGTACCAGACGCCGATCATGGGGCTCGGTGAGGTCGCACTCGTCGGCGCCATCGTGTTCCACGCTTTCAACGGACTGCGCATCATCCTGATCGACTTCTGGAATGCCAAGTACCAGCGCGTGCTGTTCTACGTGGTCATCGGCCTCTGGGTCGTCACGATGCTGGGCTTCGTGCCGCGTCACCTCATCAACGTGTTCAGCGAATAAGGGGGAACAGACATGACTTCAACAATCGAAGCTCCTCGCAGCCCGTACACTCGCTCGGCGAAAAAGCGCGGTCTCAATTGGGAAAAATGGGGCTGGATCTACATGCGCGTCTCCGGCGTCGTGCTGATCGTGCTGATTTTCGGCCACCTGTTCGTTAACCTCATGCTCGGTGAGGGTGTCAGCGCCCTGAACTTCGCCTTCGTCGCCGGCAAGCTCGCGAGCCCGTTCTGGCAGACCTGGGACGTACTCATGCTCTGGCTCGCGCTCATCCACGGCGGCAACGGCATGCGCACCCTGGTCAACGACTACGCCACCTCGCGGATCAGCCGCGGCATCCTGAAGGTCGCGATTTTGCTCAGCGTCGTCTCGCTGATCGTTCTCGGAACCCTCGTGGTCTACACGTTCGATGCCTGCCCGGCCGGTTCGCCCGCCGACCTTCTCCCCGCTGTCTGCTCGACCCTATAGGAGCGCCGCAAACTCATCATGACGACACCTGCACCCACCTCCACCCTCGTGGACGGCGTTCACTACCACCAGTTCGACATCGTGATCGTGGGAGCGGGTGGTGCCGGCATGCGTGCCGCCATCGAAGCCGGCCCCCACGCCAGCACGGCGGTCATCTCCAAGCTCTACCCGACGCGTTCGCACACCGGTGCGGCGCAGGGCGGGATGGCTGCGGCCCTCGCCAACGTCGAGGAAGACAACTGGGAATGGCACACCTTTGACACGATCAAGGGTGGCGACTACCTGGTCGACCAGGACGCCGCCGAGATCCTGGCCAAGGAAGCCATCGACGCGGTCATCGACCTCGAGAACATGGGCCTGCCGTTCAACCGCACGCCAGAGGGCAAGATCGACCAGCGTCGCTTCGGCGGCCACACCCGCGATCACGGTAAGAGCCCGGTGCGACGCGCCTGCTACGCCGCCGACCGCACCGGCCACATGATTTTGCAGACGCTGTACCAGAACTGCGTCAAGCGCGGCATCAACTTCTTCAACGAGTACTACGTGCTCGACCTCGTTATGACCAACGTCGACGGCGTCGACCAGCCCTCAGCCGTGGTCGCGCTCGACCTGTCGAGCGGCGAACTGCACGTGTTCCAGGGCAAGGCGTTCATCTTCGCCACCGGTGGTTTCGGCAAGATCTACAAGACCACCTCGAACGCCCACACCCTCACCGGTGACGGCGTCGGCATCGTCTGGCGCAAGGGCCTGCCGCTTGAGGACATGGAGTTCTTTCAGTTCCACCCGACCGGTCTGGCCGGGCTGGGCATCCTTTTGACCGAGGGTGCGCGCGGCGAGGGAGCAATTCTGCGTAACGCGAGCGGTGAGCGCTTCATGGAACGCTACGCACCGACCATCAAGGACCTCGCCCCGCGTGACATCGTCTCCCGCTGCATGCTCAAGGAGGTCGCGGAGGGTCGCGGCGCCGGCCCGGACAAGGACTACCTGTACCTGGACTGCACCCACCTCGGCAAGGAACTGCTCGAGACCAAGCTGCCCGACATCACCGAGTTCGCCCGCACCTACCTCGGCGTCGACCCGGTCACCGAGCCCGTGCCGGTCATGCCGACCGCGCATTACGCGATGGGTGGCATCCCGACCAACGTGAAGGCCGAAGTCTGGCGCAACAACGAGCAGGTCGTTCCCGGCCTGTACGCCGCCGGCGAATGCGCCTGCGTCTCGGTGCACGGCTCCAACCGCCTCGGCACCAACTCGCTGCTCGACATCAACGTGTTCGGCAAGCGTGCCGGCAACAACGCGGTCGAGTACGTCAAGACGGCCTCGTTCACCCCCCTGCCGGACGACCCGGCCAAGGAGGTGCGCGAACTGCTGGAAGGCATCCGCTCGTCGACGGGTACCGAACGTATCTCGGTGCTGCGCAAGATTCTGCAGGAGGAGATGGACAAGAAGGCTCAGGTGTTCCGCACCGACGAGTCCCTCGCTTCCGTCACCGAGACCATCCACCTGCTGCGCGAGCGTTACAAGAACATCGCCGTGCAGGACAAGGGTCGTCGTTTCAACACCGACCTTCTCGAGGCCGTTGAACTGGGCTTCCTGCTCGACCTCGCCGAGGTTGTCGTCTACTCCGCCCGCAACCGCAAGGAAAGCCGCGGCGGACACCAGCGCGAGGACTACCTCGTTCGTGACGACGAGAACTATCTCAAGCACACGATGGCCTACCTCACGGGTGACGCGATGAGCGCGGACGCCGCCGACCACATCAAGCTCGACTGGAAACCGGTTGTCATCACCCGCTACCAGCCGATGGAGAGGAAGTACTGAGTTGAGTACCGCCACGATTGCCAACCAGCCCGTTGTGCCCGAAGAGATCCAGTCCTTCACGGTCACGCTCATCATTCGTCGGTTCAACCCGGAGGTCGATGACGAGCCGCACTGGGAGGACTTCGATGTGCAGCTGTACCCGACCGACCGCGTGCTCGACGCACTACACAAGATCAAGTGGGAGCAGGACGGCTCGTTGACCTTCCGGCGTTCCTGCGCGCACGGCATCTGCGGCTCGGATGCCATGCGCATCAACGGCCGCAACCGTCTGGCCTGCAAGACCCTCATGAAAGACCTCGACGTCACGAAGCCCATCTACGTGGAGGCCATCAAGGGCTTGCCGCTGGAGAAAGACCTCATCGTGGACATGGAGCCGTTCTTTGACTCTTTCAAAGCGGTACAGCCCTTTCTCGTTGCCAAGAGCACGCCGGTCGACGGCAAGGAACGCCAACAGAGCGTTGCCCAGCGCGCCCGCTTCGACGACACGACGAAATGTATCCTCTGCGCGGCCTGCACGTCGAGCTGCCCGGTGTTCTGGACCGACGGCCAGTACTTCGGTCCGGCCGCGATCGTCAACGCGCACCGTTTCATATTCGACTCTCGCGACGAGAATGCGGCCGTGCGCCTCGACATCCTCAACGATAAAGAGGGCGTGTGGCGTTGCCGCACGACCTTCAACTGCACGGATGCCTGCCCCCGCGGCATTCAGGTGACCCAGGCCATCGCCGAGGTCAAGCAGGCCATCATGCGAGGCAAGGCGTAACCGCGCGTTTTCCTGAAATAAACGCCCCCGTCATTGTGATGGGGGCGTTTTTTCGTGCGTCTGAGGGAGCGAAAGCCGGGTCACCGGTTAAGCTTTCACAGTGAAAGAGCTTGTGGAGCGGATTCTCGCCTGGCGACCCGTGCGGGTGGTGACGCACTTCAACAGCGTGGGCGGCAGCATCCTCGCCGGGGGCATGTCGTACCAGGCGATCTTCGCCATCTTCGCGGCCGTCTGGGTGGGGTTCAGTATCGCCGGCCTGCTCCTCACCGCGAACCAGGGGCTGCTGAACGCCCTCTACGCGATCATCAACCAGTCCATTCCGGGTCTGATCGGTACCGACGGCATCATCGACCCTGAGCTGCTCGCGACCGCGGGCGTCCTCACCTGGACCGGTGCCATTGCCTTGGCCGGACTGCTGCTGACCGCGCTCGGCTGGCTTTCAACCACCGCCCAGGCGGTGCGCACCGTCTTCGGCATGCCGCCTCAGACCACGTTCTTCATCTGGGTCAAGCTGCGTGAGCTCGGCCTCGGGCTGCTGTTCGGGCTGGCTCTGGTTGTGTCGGCCCTGGTCTCCCTCGCGAGCACCGCACTGCTCGGTGCCCTGTTCGGTCTCTTTCAGATTGCCCAGGACTCGTTCTTCTACGAGGCATCGGCCCGCAGCATCGGCCTCGCGGTGGTGCTCCTCATTGACACGATCACCCTCGCCGGCCTGTTCCGCGTGCTGTCGCGGGTCCGCATCCCGGTGCGGCGTCTGTTCGCCGGGGCGCTGCTCGGTGGTGTCGCCCTCGGCGTGCTGAAGATTCTCGGCGGCGCGCTGCTCGGCGGCGCCAGCCGCAACCCGCTGCTCGCGACCTTCGCCGTCATCATCGGCCTGCTTATCTGGTTCAACCTCGTCAGTACCGTTACCCTGATCGCCGCCTCCTGGATCGCCGTCGGCATGAACGATGCGGGCATCCCGCCACAATCGCTCAGTGCCGACGAAGCGGCCGAGAACCAAGCCAAGCGGATGCACGACGCCCTGCGGCTGACCGCACAGGCCGAGCTCACGGCCGCGCGGGCCGACCTCGACGCGTCGCCCTGGTATGCCCGGTGGGCTGCCAGGCGGCGGCTGCGAACTGCCGAGGCGCGGGTGGCCGAGTATGCCACGGCGGATGATGCTCACGCGCGCTAACTAGACTTGTCCCATGTCTTCTGCCAAACCCCTTCGCATTGCCAGCATCAACACGAACGGGGTACGAGCCGCGTACCGCAAGGGGATGGGTGACTGGCTGGATGCTCGCGACGTCGATATCCTCGCCATTCAGGAGGTGCGCGCCTCCACCGAGGATCTCGAGGGACTCCTCGGACCGGACTGGAACATTCTGCACGACGCCGCCACCGCCAAGGGGCGGGCCGGAGTGGCCCTCGCGAGCCGTTCAACGGCATCCATTCATCGTGTGGCTCTCGGCAGCGAAGATTTCGACAGCGCCGGTCGTTGGCTCGAGGCCGACTATGAGGTCGACGGCAAGATCATCACCGTTGTGAGTACCTATGTGCACTCCGGCGAGACGGACACCCCCAAGCAGGTGGAGAAGTATAAGTTTCTCGATGCCATGATCGCGCGGCTGCCCGAGCTGACCGAGCACAGCCCGCTCGCGCTCGTGCTCGGCGACCTGAACGTGGGGCACCGCACGCTCGACATCAAGAACTGGCGCGGCAACAAGAAGCACGCGGGCTTTCTGCCGGAGGAACGGGAGTATTTCGACCGTATCCTCGGGGCGGAAGGTGACGAGCGTTACAACAAGGGTGCCGGACTCGGCTGGGTGGATGTCGGGCGTCAGTGGGCCGGCGAGGTGGAGGGACCGTACACGTGGTGGTCCCAGCGTGGGAAGGCCTTTGACACCGACACCGGGTGGCGCCTGGACTACCATCTGGCCAGCCCGCTTTTGGCGGCATCCGTTCTGAATTACGCGGTCGACCGGGCCGCTGCGTACGACCAGCGCTGGAGTGACCACTCCCCCGTCGTCGTCGACTATGACCTTTCGAAAGAAGCACACTGATGACCAAACCCCGGCTCTATTCGGGAATGCAACCCTCCGCCGAGTCCCTGCAGATCGGCAACTACATCGGCGCGCTGCTCAACTGGAAGTCACTGCAGCAGACGCACGACGCCTTCTTCTCCATCGTCGACCTGCACGCGATCACCGTGGCGCAGGAGCCGGCGAAACTGCGGGAGAACACCCGCGGCACGGCAGCGCAGTACATTGCGGCCGGAATCGACCCGTCGGCGTCGACGCTATACGTGCAGTCGCACGTGGCCGCGCACGCCCAACTGGCCTGGGTTCTCAACACCATCACCGGGTTTGGCGAGGCGAGCCGCATGACCCAGTTCAAGGACAAGACCGCCCGGCACGGCGCCGACGCCACGACGGTGGGACTGTTCGCCTACCCGACCCTCATGGCCGCCGATATTCTGCTGTATCAGACCAGCGTGGTACCGGTCGGAGAAGACCAGCGCCAGCACGTTGAGCTCACCCGCGACCTCGCGCTGCGCTTCAACTCACGGTTCGGCGACACCTTCACGATTCCCGAGGTGGCGATTGTGAAGGAGACCGCGAAGATCTACGACCTGCAGAACCCGACGTCGAAGATGAGCAAGTCGGCAGAGTCTCACGCCGGCGTCATCTGGCTGCTGGACGAACCGGGGATCACCAGGAAGAAGATCATGCGAGCCGTGACGGATGCCGATGGCGGCGTGGTCTTCGACCGTGAGAACAAGCCCGGTGTGGCGAACCTGCTCACGATCTACTCCGTTCTGGCTTCCCGCACGATCGAGTCGCTCGAAACCGAGTACGCCGGGCGCGGCTATGGCGACCTCAAGAAGGGGCTGGTCGAGGTCGTTTTGGGCACCTTCGACCCGATTCGTGAGCGCGTCGCCGAGCTGCTCGGCGACCCCGCCGAGCTGGACAGGGTGCTGGCGTCGAACGCCGCGAAAGCATCTGACGTGGCCAATGAGACCCTGGCTACCGTCTACGACCGCGTCGGCTTCCTCCCCCGCCGCTAATGACCCTGATACTTTTTGACCTTGACGACACCCTGTTTGCACATCGAGCAGCGGTCGCCGCGGGAATCCTGCTGCACCTCGACCGGGTCGGCGGCGCCTTCGCGAGTGGGGACCGGGCGGCGGCGACCGTGCTCTGGGATGCACTCGAGGAGGAGCATTACCACTCCTACCTCGCCGGCGTTCTGGACTTCGCCGGTCAGCGGCGCGCTCGGGCTCAAGACTTCGCGGCGTCGTTCGACATCATCCTGACCGACACCGAAGCCGACATCTGGTTTGATGACTACTTCGAAAGCTACCGGGCCAGTTGGCGGCTGCACGACGACGCGCTCCCCTGCCTGGACGCGCTGGCGAAGCTTCGGCCCGGAGTGCGCTTTGGTCTCATCACCAACGGCGATCCGGTTTTTCAAGGCGAAAAGATTCGGCGGGTCGGACTGACCGACCGGTTCGAGCATGTCGTCACCTCGGGTGCTCTCGGCTTCGCCAAGCCCGACCCCCGCATCTTTGAGCACGCCTGCGCCCTGTTCGGCGTTCCGGTGGAGTCGGCGGTCTACGTCGGGGATCGGCTCCGCACGGACGCTGTGGGCGCTGCCGCTGCGGGCCTGACCGGGGTCTGGCTGGACCGCACCGGCGCATCCGCTGCCCCGGTCGCGCCCGCCGACAAAATCGACGCCTCGCGCCTGGGTATTGTCCGGATTGAGACTCTGGCCGAGCTGCCCAGTGCGCTCACTGGGCAGGCAGTGGAATACCTGCCGGCATAACTCCTGCAATATGTCGCGGACCGATTTGAGATGCCCAAGATGACGGGCAATCCGTCGCGGTTACCAAGATTTTGCAGGAGTTATGCGGGACGAAGGCCTGCAGGTTACCAAGGGAAAGCGCGCGGGTTCCCACGGCGGCAAATATTTATGAGCTGCTGGAGTGCGAGGAGCACACCCTCCGGGTTGAACATAATGTCCTGATAGAGCACTCGGAGCGTCAGGTAGTCGAGCGAGGCCAACACACGATCTCGGGTTCGATCGCGAATGTGTTGTTGCCACGCCTTGTGGTGACTTTGGCTGTCCGCCTCGACGACCACACAGCCCTCGACGAGCAGATCGACCCGGCCGACCCCATCGATGTAGACCTGAATGTCACAGCGGTACCCGGCGGAGCGGAACAAATCGCGCACGACGGACTCTTGGCCGGCATCCACTCGCGCATCGATTCGGCGCCGTAGATCGCGGTACTTCTCGGGGACGGAGGCGAAAATCTCATCGAGGTCGGACGTTGCGATCTTGTGCTCGTGCAAGGCTGTGTCGAGCGCCGCCAGGGCGAAGCGTGGTTCCTGGCACTGGATGATCTGGGCGACGGCGTCGCGCGCTCCGACGCAGTATTCCGAGCCATCGGTCCCGTCGATGAGAGGCCACCAGTGCAGCTCGACGCCATCCCGCGGGGCGGCCGCGAGCGGAACCCGCCTACTTTGCGGGCTGCGGAGACGTGAGCCCTCGCGCGGAATATGCACGTGTGTGAACTGCGAATCGAAAGCAAAGAAGCCAATCTCACGTGCTGCCGAGACGCAGGCTTCGCGGCCACCAACTCGTACGGCCTCGAGTGTATGGCGGTCGGTTCCCGGAAGGGCGTAATGATCGCGGCGAACTCGGATTATCGTGTTATTGCGCACTGCCGCCGTGATGTGTTCCGGTCGCATTCCGCTGTCCAGTAGGTCCTTTCGGCTCACGATGCGGCACTCGCTAGTAGAAGACTTCAGAAATGGATTCATGTCGTCGATCGTCGTAAATCTGAAAGCGCTGTGACCGGCCGACGACGAATCTGTGGAAAGAACTTTCAGCCCTGTGCATAAGCCCCGTGCCGCATAACTCCTGCAATTTCTTATCCGCCCCAGAAACTGGCCCGGATTTGCACGGGTCCCCCAAGACGACTCAACAAATTGCAGGAGTTATGACTCCGGGGCAGGTGGGGAGGGGGGACAACACGGCCGGGGCAGGTGGGGAGGGGGAAAGCCGAAAGCCCGGCTCCGCGGTGACGGGGCCGGGCTGTGACACGGTGTGTTACCGATGTGCTGAGGAGCAGGCTGGAGGCGGTGTTAGCGCACGTCTTCGTCTACCCAGTCGAGGGTCTTCGTGACGGCCTTCTTCCAGTTGCGCAGAAGACGGGCGGCTTCTTCCGGGTCCATGGCGGGCTCCCAGCGGGCATCTTCCTGCCAGTTCGAACGCAGGTCGTCGAGGCCGCTCCAGAAACCGACCGCCAGGCCGGCGGCGTACGCTGCGCCCAGCGCGGTCGTCTCGGCGACGACGGGGCGCACGACGGGCACGCCGATGATGTCGGCCTGGAACTGCATGAGCAGGTCGTTCGCCGTGGCTCCGCCGTCGACCTTGAGTTCGGTCAGCGGCACGCCGGAGTCGGCGTTGACCGCGTCGAGCACCTCGCGGGTCTGGTACGCGATGGCCTCAAGGGCCGCACGGGCGATGTGGCCCTTGTTGACGTAGCGGGTAAGGCCTACCAGGGCCCCACGGGCGTCGGCGCGCCAGTACGGCGCGAACAGGCCGGAGAAGGCCGGCACGAAGTAGGCGCCACCGTTGTCCTTGACCGTCTTGGCCAGGTCTTCAATCTCGGAGGCATTCTTGATGAGGCCAAGCTGGTCGCGCATCCACTGCACCAGCGAACCGGTCACCGCGATCGATCCCTCGAGCGCGTAGTGCACGGGGGCATCGCCGAGCTTGTAGCCCACGGTGGTGAGCAGGCCGTTCTTGGAGTGGATGATGTCGGTGCCGGTGTTGAAAATGAGGAAGTTACCGGTGCCGTAGGTGTTCTTCGCCTCGCCCTGATCGAATGCAGCCTGGCCGAAGGTCGCGGCCTGCTGGTCGCCGAGGATGCCGGCAATCGGCACCTCGCGCAGCAGGCTGTGCCCGCTCGCAATGCCGTAGACCTCGGAAGACGACTTGATCTCGGGCAGCATCGACTTGGGAACATCGAAGATAGCCAGGATCTCGTCGTCCCATTGCAGAGATTCGAGGTCCATGAACATGGTGCGGCTGGCGTTGGTGACGTCGGTGGCGTGTACTCCGCCCTCGGTGCCACCGGTCAGGTTCCAGAGAACCCAGGAGTCGGTGGTGCCGAACAGGAGGTCGCCGGCATCCGCTTTGGCACGGGCACCCTCGACGTTTTCGAGGATCCAGACAATCTTGGTGCCGGAGAAGTAGGTGGCCAGCGGGAGGCCGACCTTGGCCTTGAAACGTTCGACGCCGCCATCAGCCGCGAGGCGGTCGACGATGGCCTGGGTGCGGGTATCCTGCCAGACGATGGCGTTGTACACGGGCACGCCGGTGTTTTTGTCCCAGACGACAGCGGTTTCACGCTGGTTGGTGATGCCGACGGCTTCAATGTCGTGACGGGTGATGTTCGCCTTCGACAACGCCTGGCCGATGGCCTCACGGGTGTTGTCCCAGATTTCCTTGGGGTCGTGCTCAACCCAGCCAGCCTGCGGCAGGATCTGTTCGTGCTCGAGCTGGCCAGTCGAAATGATCGAACCGGACTTGTCGAACACGATCGCGCGGGAGCTTGTCGTTCCCTGGTCGATGGCGAGAACATACTTGGCCATGTGTAACTCCTTTGTTGTTCCAGGTGGGTATTAAGTATAGAAACGGATGCTGCAGCCTACGTCGGCAGGCTCAGCCCAGGATGGGCATGAGCACACCGGAAGACGCGCCGGCGACGACACCGCCGATGATGGGGCCGACGACCGGAACCCAGGAGTACGACCAGTCGCTGGAACCCTTGCCCTTAATGGGAAGGAAGAAGTGCGCGATACGCGGGCCGAGGTCACGGGCCGGGTTGATGGCGTAGCCGGTCGGTCCGCCGAGCGAGGCACCGATGGCGATCACGAGCAGAGCCACCGGCAGCGCGCCGAGGGCGGCAAGGCCGCCGGGCTCGCCGTTGCGGGCGAAGCCGATGACGACGAAGACGAGCACGAAGGTTCCGATGATCTCGGTGACGAGGTTCCAGCCGTAGGAGCGGATGGCCGGCCCGGTCGAAAAGACACCGAGCTTATTGGCGGCTTCCGGCTCCTGGTCGAAGTGCTGCTTGTAGGCGAGCCAGACAACGATGGCACCGAGGATGCCGCCGATCAGCTGGGCGCCGATGTAGGCCAGCGTCGAGATGGCGTTGACCGGCACTCCCGAACCGAATTCGGTGGCGCCGCTGGCAACGAGCCCCAGGGTGACGGCCGGGTTCAGGTGGGCACCCGAGTTGTAGGCGGCAATGACACCGGCGTAGACCGCGAGGCCCCAACCAATGGTGACCATGAGAAAGCCGCCGCCGAAGCCCTTGTTTTTGGCGAGCGCGACGTTGGCGACAACACCGCAACCGAGTAAGACGAGGATGGCCGTTCCCACGACCTCTGACATAAAGACGACACCGAGATTGTCCACATTGACCTTTCAGATGGGGTAGTGCTGGCACCGATCGACGTAGTTGTCGAAACCGGTGGTCGTGCTGACGTACCTAAAAACGTATCGGCGCCCGGGCAGTCACCGGCCGGTTTTCGTTGCACGTTCGTGCAGATTATCGGCCGGTGCCGTTGCTACGAGACGAGAGCCGAGCCCGCACTGATCGGGTCGAGGTCGACACCGTGCACGTCGATCAGGATGCCGCGGGCCAGCTTGATCTCCTCAGCCCGACGCCCGGCATCCCAGCCGAGAACGGGAGCGACGACGAGTGCGAGCTCTTCGATCAGCGCGGTCGTGACGGCACCAACGAAGGCCATGCTGGTGCGACGCAGAAGCAGGTCGATCAGGCGCACGACGCTCTCGGTTTTGGCCAGGAATTCGATCTCACGCCGGGTGTAGGCGGCGTTGTGCTGGAGCGGGGCATCCGCTTCACCGGACGGGTTGGTCAGAAAGTCGATGACCTCGCTCGCTCGCGTGCCGTAGCGCGACAGCAGGGCTGCCGCTCGGGCGGAACCGACCTCATCGCCGTGCGCCGTGACCCAGACCAGGTGGGCGGCTTGGGTGGCCGGAAAGTCGCGGCCGCCGCCGATGGCGAGGCCCGCGGTTGAGACGGTGCGCGGCAGGCCGAGCAGCTTCAGGATGTCGGTGCTCAGGTTTTCGGCGAGGGCGCGGAAGGTGGTCCACTTGCCGCCGACCAGGCTGAGCAGGGTAGCGTCGGCGGCTCCGGCGCGGGGCAGCGGACGCGACTCGATGCGGTAGTCGCGGGAAACGAAACCGGGGGCTTCCTCGTCGTGGCGGGGCAGTGGGCGCACGCCGGCAAAGCGGAACACGATGTGTGACCGGTTGACCGTAACGGTTGGGAAAACGTGCGCGACCAGGTCGAAGAAGTAGTCGATTTCGTCTTCGGTGCACCGAATCGGCTTGGTCATGTCGTGCTCAAGGTCGGTGGTGCCCACCAGAACGCGGCCCTTGAGCGGGTAGATCAGCACGATACGGCCGTCTTCGTGCTCGAAGAAGATCTCCTGGCCACCGGTCGCCGCTAGTAGCTCGGGGTTGTCAAGCACAATGTGGGAGCCTTTGGTGCCGCCCATGAAGGTGCTCGGCTGGCCGAGAGCGTCGTTGGTCAGGTCGGTCCACGGCCCGCTCGTGTTGACGACGACATCCGCTTGAAAGGTGAACTCATCGCCGGTCACGGTGTTGCGAAGGACCACGCCATCTTCGGTGATGCCGGCAGCTTCAACGTAGTTGGCGGCGCGGGCGTGCGGGCCGGCGTCGAGGCCGTCGCGCAGCACGTCCAGCGCAAGCCGCTCCGGGTCGTGCATGGCGGCGTCATAGTAGGTGGCCGTGTACTTGAGCCCCGGGTTGAGCTGTGGGAGCGCTTTGAGGGCTTTCTTTCGGCCGGCGAAAACGTGCCGCGGCACGGTACCGCCGTCACGCGAGAAGGAGTCGTAGAGCACCATGCCGAGCTTGATGAGCAGCGCGCCGCGCTCCACGTGCTTGCTGCCCTGCTTGTGGGTCAGAAACCGAAGCGGCGCCGCCATTACCCCGGAAAAGGTGGAGAAGATCGGGATGGTCGTCTGCAACGGCTTGACGTAGTGCGGCGCGATCTTGAGCAGCCCGTTGCGCTCTTCGACCGATTCCTTCACCAGGCGAAACTCGCCATTTTCGAGGTACCGCACTCCACCGTGGATCATGTGCGAACTGGCCGAGGAGGCGCCGGAGACGAAGTCGTTCTTCTCGACGATGACCACGTCAACGCCCTGCAGGGCCAGATCGCGGAAGGTCGCGATGCCGTTGATGCCGGCGCCGATGATGAGCACCTTGGCGCGGGGGCGGTCGGAAATCGCGGTCGAAGTCTGTGAGTTTAAGAACGACATTGTTGTCACCTCTGTCTCGGGGCCCGGCCCGGTGATTTGCGCGGGGCAGGCCGTATGAATAGATTCATTCTGACAGTGCGACACAATTTCTCAATCTGATTGAACATACGTGCAAGGAGCCGCCGTGACCGACGCTACCGATCCAGTGCAGTCCGATCGCAGCCGCGATGCCCTCACCGCTGCGCACCTGTATTACATGCAGGACCTCACGATGGATGCCATCGCCCAGGAGCTGCATACCTCCCGTTCCTCGGTGTCCCGCCTGCTCAGCCATGCCCGTGAGACCGGTCTGGTGGACATCCAGATCAAGTCCCCGCTGGATGCCCCGAGTCACCTCGAGCAGCAGATCGAGGCACGATTCCAGATCACCGCGCACGTCGTTCCGGTTCCGGACAGCGCGAGCGACGTCGACCGGTTGGAGCGCGTTGCTCTCTCTGTTGCACGAATTCTCGGCCAATACTTCGACTCGAACATGACCATGGGCATCGCCTGGGGTTCCACCATGAACGCCATCAGTCGCCACGTCACCCCAAAACAAACTCACAACTCGCAGGTTGTGCAGCTCAACGGCGCCGGAAACATGCGCACGACCGGGCTCGGCTATGCGAGTGAGATTCTCGGCCGTTTCGGCACGGCCTTCGGCGCTCACGTACAGCAGTTTCCGGTGCCCGCGTTTTTCGACGATCCGGCGACCAAGCAGGCATTGTGGCGGGAACGCAGCATCAGCCGCCTGATCGACATGCAGGCCACCATGGACATCGCCCTGTTCGGCCTGGGGTCCCCCTTCTCCGGCGTGATCAGCCGCGTCTACGCCGGCGGCTACCTCGAACAGGCCGAATTCGATGCACTCAGCGCGGCCGGCGTGGTCGGTGATGTGGCGACCGTCTTCTACCGCGCCGACGGCTCGACCAACGGCATCACCCTGAACGAGCGCTCCACCGGGCCCAACTTCACCGTGTTGCGTCGCACGCCACGCCGTATCTGCGTCGTCGCTGGCCGCTCCAAACTCGCGAGCCTGCGCGGAGCTCTGGCCGCGCAGCTCATAACCGACCTGTTCGTCGACGAAAGCACGGCCCGCGCCCTGGTCGAGACTGCCTGATCAGATCTTGCACGGAATACGTCGAAGCGCAGGGTGTTGCACTATAACTAGAAGTACAACACGTGCTCCGGGGTCGGTGTAAATCCGAACCGGCGGTTAAAGTCCGCGACCCGTTCGTCTTCTTATGAAATTGTGAGAGACGTGCGGTTGAGCTGGTGAAACTCCAGCACCGACGGTTATAGTCCGGACGGGAGGCGCACGAGTTGGTTGGCCCCTACGGTCGACCGACGGGTTTGTGCCACGGTGCTGTATCGTGCGCAAATCCCCCTACCCCGGAGCTCGTCCGACACAGGATGAGGGCGGGATGAGCAACAACGCGGCAGTCGGCCTGGATCGACCGGTTCTGCATACCGCCATGCTCCGTGCCCTTGAACTGGCCACCCTCGGCGCCGCGACCGGTGTGAACCCACGGGTCGGCTGCGTCATTATGAACGCGCACGGCGACACCCTAGCCGAAGGCTGGCACCGCGGCGCCGGTACCCGCCATGCCGAGGTCGACGCTCTGTCGAAGCTCGACCCCGGCGCGGCTCGCGGCAGCACCGTCGTCGTCACGCTCGAACCCTGTAATCACGTCGGCCGCACCGGGCCGTGCGCGCTCGCCCTGATCGAAGCCGACGTTGCCAGCGTCGTCTACTCGGTGACCGACCCCGGCGAGCACTCCTGCGGGGGCGCGGAGCGGCTGCGCGCCGCTGGCATCAAGGTGCAGGGCGGCCTGCTCGCCGAGGAGGGTGAGTCGTTTCTTTGCGACTGGCTCGTTGCCGCTCGCCTCGGCCGCCCGTTCGTCACGCTCAAATGGGCGTCGAGCCTCGACGGGCGCGCGGCTGCTGCCGATGGATCCAGCCGCTGGATCACCGGACCGGCTGCCCGCCTCGACGTGCACCGGCGCCGCGCGGCCTGCGACACGATTCTGGTCGGCACCGGCACCGTGCTCGCCGACGACCCGGCGCTGACCGCACGCGACGCTAACGGCGGGTTGCTCGCCCGGCAGCCGGTGCCCGTTGTGGTCGGCCGACGTGAGCTGCCGGCATCCGCTGCCCTCCGAAACCACCCGCAGCAGCCACTGTTTTTCGACGGCCTCGACCTGTCGGGCCTGCTGGCCGACCTGCACGGCCGGGGCCTGCGCAGTGTGTTCATCGAGGGCGGACCGACCGTGGCGAGCGCCTTCGTCGCCGCCGGACTGGTCGACGAATACCTCATCTACCTCGCACCGACCCTGATCGGCGGGCCGCGGCTCGCCACCACCGATCTGGGCGTGTCCACCATCGGCGAGCAGCGCCGCCTCTCCATCCATTCCCTCGACCGGCTCGGCGACGATATTCGCCTCGTCGCCCGGCCCCTCACCACCTAAGGAACCCCATGTTCACCGGAATCATCGAGGAGCTCGGCCAGATCGAGCGCATCGAGACCACAGCGGATGCCGCCCGCCTCACCATCCGCGGCCCGCTCGTCGTTGAGGGCGTGGGCCATGGTGATTCCATCGCCGTGCAGGGCGTCTGCCTCACCGTGGTCGAACGCACCCCGCAAACCTTCACCGCCGACGTGATGGCGCAGACCCTGTCGATGTCGACGCTGTCTGAGGCCCGCGTCGGCGCGCCGGTCAACCTTGAACGCGCCGCCCTCGTCGGCGACCGCCTCGGCGGTCACATCGTGCAGGGCCACATCGACGGCACGAGCACGGTGCTCACCGTCACGCAAGGTGACGCCTGGCGAGTGCTGCGGTTCAGCCTGAGCACCGAACTCGCGCCCCTCGTCGTCGGCAAGGGTTCGATCGCCATCGACGGCGTCTCCCTCACCGTGAGCAACATCAGCCAGGCCACCGACGCGAAGCAGTGGTTCGAGGTGTCACTCATTCCCGAGACCCTCGCCGCCACCACCCTCGGCGAACGCCGGGCCGGCGACCGGGTCAACCTCGAAACCGACATTCTGGCCCGACACGTTGAGCGGATGCTGGCCCTCAGCGCCGCCGCGAACACCACTTCCCAGCACTTGACCCCACCACAGCACGCCGCCACAAGGAGCGCATCATGAGCCTCGCCGACATTCCCTCCGCACTCGACGCCCTGCGCCTCGGCCGACCGGTCATCGTCGCGGACGACGAAGGCCGCGAAAACGAGGGCGACGTGATCATCTCCGCCCAGCTCGCCTCCCAGGAGTGGATCGCCTGGACCGTGCGTTACTCCTCCGGGTTCATCTGCGCCCCGATGACCAACGAAATCGCCGACCAGCTCGACCTGCCGGTGATGGTGGCGAACAACGAAGACCCGCTCGGCACCAATTACACGGTGAGCGTCGACGCCGCCGACCGCCTGTCGACGGGCATCAGCGCCGCAGACCGCGCCCACACTCTGCGGGTGCTCGCGGACCCCGCGTCCGCCCCGGCGAGCCTGCACCGCCCCGGTCACATCCTGCCACTGCGCGCGCGTGACGGCGGCGTGCGCGAACGCGGCGGCCACACCGAGGCCGGCGTCGACCTGATGAAGCTGGCCGGCCTGGTTCCGGTCGCCGCGATCGCCGAAATCGTCGCCGAGGACGGCGAGATGATGCGTCTGCCCGGCCTGCTCGAACTCGGTGAGCGCGAGGGCCTGCTCGTCATTACAATCAAAGACCTGATCAGCTATCTGGACGAGTTCCATCCGAACGAAGCCCTGCCGACCATCGCCCCGCTCATCGAAGCGCCGCGGGTCGACTTTGAGGTGGAAACCACCGTGCCCACCCGCCATGGCGCCTTCCGGGTGCGCGCGTACCGCGACCGCTCGACCGGCGCCGACCACGTGGCGTTCGTCGCCGGCAACCCGGTCGACGGCGCCATCGTACGCGTGCACTCCGAATGCCTCACCGGCGAAGCCTTCGGCTCGCTCAAGTGCGAGTGCGGACCACAGCTCGACGCCTCTCTTGACATCATCCAGGAGGAGGGCGGAGTTGTCGTCTACCTGCGCGGTCAGGAAGGGCGCGGCATCGGCCTCATCAACAAGCTGCGAGCCTATGAGCTGCAGGAAGACGGCCTCGATACCCTCGACGCGAACGTGGCGCTGGGTCTACCCATCGACAGCCGCGATTACGGCGCGGCCAGCAGCATCCTGCACGATCTCGGATTGAACTCGGTGCGACTGCTCACCAACAACCCTGAGAAGGTGCGACAGCTCGAACTGCACGGCGTCGCCGTGACCGAACGCGTGCCGCTTGTCGTCGGTATCGGCCAATACAACGAGGAATACCTCGCCACCAAGCGTGACCGCATGGGCCACCACATCACAAACACCGAAATCATGAACGGAATCGCCTAATGGCTGGAACAGGACCCACAATCAGCGTTGACGCACGGGGTCTGCGTGTCGTCATCGTAGCCGGGCAGTGGCACGATGTCATCACCGACGGTCTCATCGCCGGTGCCACCCGGGTACTCGAAGCGAGCCAGGCCGAGTTCTCCCTCGTGCGTGTTCCCGGCAGCTTCGAATTGCCCGTCGCCTGCAAGGTCGCCCTCGAAAGCGGAGCCGACGCGGTCGTCGCCCTCGGCGTGATCATTCGCGGCGGCACCCCCCACTTCGAGTTCGTCTCGAATGCGGCAACGGATGGCCTCACCCGCGTCGCCCTCGACACCGGTAAGCCGGTTGGCTTCGGCGTGTTGACCCTCGACGACGAGCAGCAGGGCCTCGACCGGGCCGGACTGCCCGGATCTAAGGAAGACAAGGGCGAGGAAGCGGCATCCGCTGCGCTGGCCACCGCGCTGGTGCTGCGAGAGCTGCGCGGGCACATCGGGTAACTCGCGGTGCGTCTGAGTGCCTAGGCTGAACGCATGGACCTTCTTCGCAACATTCTGCTCATTCTGCACTTCGTCGGCCTCGCCTCGCTGCTCGGCGGCTTTCTCGTGCAGATCAAGCCGATCATTGCCGGCAAGGGAACGATCGTCGCCGCGATGTTCCACGGTGCGCTGACCCAGCTGGTCACCGGACTGCTGCTCGTCGGAATCATCCAGATGGGCTCGCTCGGCCACATCGACAATGCCAAAATCGGCGTCAAGCTGCTCGTACTCATCGTGATCACCGTGCTCGTGATCGTGAATCGCAAGAAGCCGAGCGTGTCGTCACTCGTGCTCTGGGCCATCGGCGCGCTGACCTTCGCGAACATCGTCATCGCGGTGCTCTGGAAGTAACTGGTTTAGCGGGCGATGGTGCCGGCGGTAAGGTATTTTGTGACCTCTACAGGCGGCCACACCTTTATTCGTGCGTAAACGCTGCTGCGGGAAGTCTGATCGACTTGCGGGTTTCGTCGGCGCTCAGCCATCTCACCGGAGCGTTCCACCCTCATGTCAGCAACAACCGCGTCAGTTTCGACGCCGACCACACCTCGTAATCCGAAGAGTCGGGTCATCATGGCGAGCCTCATCGGCACGACCATTGAGTTCTACGACTTTTACGTCTACGCGACCGCCGCGGTACTGGTCTTCCCGCACCTGTTCTTTCCCACCGGCAATGAGACCACGGCGCTGCTCGCCTCCTTCGCCGTCTTCGGTGCCGCCATGGTCGCCCGCCCAATCGGCGCGCTGTTCTTCGGTCATTTCGGTGATCGCAAGGGCCGCAAGGCCACCCTGGTCGGTGCGCTGCTCACGATGGGGATCGCTACCTTCCTGATCGGCCTGCTGCCGACCTACGCCATGATCGGCTGGTGGGCCCCCCTGATGCTCGTCATCCTGCGCCTCACCCAGGGCTTCGCCCTAGGCGGCGAGTGGAGTGGCGCGGCCCTCGTCGCGACAGAGAACGCCCCGGTCGGCAAACGCGCCTGGTACGGCACCTTCCCGCAGGTCGGCGCCCCGCTCGGTTTCATCATCGCTAACGGCCTGTTTCTCGGCCTCGCCCTGGCCCTGCCGTCGACCGACCCGACCCGCCCGTCCGAGGCCTTCCTCGAGTGGGCCTGGCGCATCCCGTTCCTGTTCTCGGCGGTCATGGTGATCATCGGACTGTGGGTGCGTCTGCGCCTGGTCGAGAGCGAGATCTTCACCAAGGTCGTCAAGGCCGACCGGGTCGAGAAGCTGCCGCTCGCTGCGGTGTTCAAATCCAACTGGCGTGAACTCATCCTCGGCACGTTCATCATGCTCGCGACCTACGTGCTGTTCTATCTGATGACCACGTTCACGCTCAGCTACGGTCGCGCCGCGACGGATGCCCCGCTGCCGGGACTCGGCTTCACCTATAACAGCTTCATTCTCATGATGATTGCTGGCGTCGTGTTCTTCGGAGTCTTCACCCTCGCCTCTGGCCCCTGGGCCGACAAGCATGGACGCCGCAAGACACTCATCATCGTGACCCTGTTCATTATCGTGTTCGGCTTTCTCTTCGTGCCGCTGCTGGGTGCCGGCGACCTCAGCGTCATGCTGTTCCTCATCATCGGATTCTCGCTCATGGGAATGACCTTCGGCCCGATGGGAGCGCTGCTTCCCGAGCTGTTCCCAACGAGAGTGCGCTACACCGGCTCCGCGTTCGCCTACAACATGAGCTCGATCCTGGGTGCCGCCGTGGCCCCGTTCATCGCCGTCTGGCTGTGGACGGTCGGCGAAGGCAGCCCGTTCTGGGTCGGTATCTACCTGTCGATCATGGGCGTCATCACCCTGATCGCGCTGGTTCTGAGCCGCGAAACGAAGGACCTCGACCTGCACCGTTAGGTTCTTCCGGTACGGCATCCGCTCCCCTCACGCTGTGGCGTGGGGGGAGCGTTATCAGTTCAGGAAGAGGGCTTTGAGGCGGCGGGTCGTCAGGAACAGGCCTACCACGATCATCACCGCGTAGTAGAGCACATGCCAGAGCAAGCCGAGGTTGATCTGGCCGGTCGTCAGGGCGCGCACCAGCTCGACGCCATGCCAGAGCGGCAGCGTCTGGATCACGTACTGGATGCCCTGCGGGTACACGCTCAGCGGGTAGAACGTGGCCGAGAACAAGAACATCGGCAGCAGCACGAAAGTGATCCAGTCCATCTGCTGGAACGTCTTCATGTAGCTCGTGACCGCCATGCCAACGCTCGCAAAACCGAACGCGATGAGCAGCACCGCGGGCAGGGCGAGCAGCGCCCACCACGACAGGTTCAGCCCGAGCGCCTGCATGACCAGCATGAAGCCGGTCGCGTAGAGCAGCCCGCGGGCCAGGGCCAGCGAGATCTCGCCGAGCGCAACATCGAGCGGTCCGAGCGAGGTCGACAGCATGCCCTCGTACAGCTTGGCGAACTGCATCTTGAAGAACACGTTCCAGGTCGAGTCGTAGATGGCGCCGTTCATCGCGGCGACGGCGAGCAGTGCCGGGGCGATGAACGCCGCGTAGGGCACCTGGGTGCCGTCAGCGGTCTGCACCTGACCGATCAGCGCTCCGAGGCCGAGTCCCATCGACAGCAGATAGAAAATGGGCTCGACGAAGCCACTGAGCACCACGAGCGAGTTGGTGCTGCGGGTGGCCCGCCAGCCGCGCGCCATCACACTGCGCGCGTTGCCCGCGTAGACGCTGCTGAATGGTCGCGGGGGGCGAGCGGATGCCGCGACCGTCGCCGGAGACAGCTGCGGCCCGGTCATTTATTCAGCCGTTCGGCAGTGAGGCGGCGGGCCCAGACCCAGCCGACGGCCAGCAGGGTGGCCAGGTAGAGCACGTGCACCATGCTGAGCCAGATGGGCTCCGGCATGCCGTAGGCGAAGACGCGCGATAGCTCGGTGCCGTGCCAGAGCGGTGATATCCAGCCGATCCACTGCAGGTACGGCGGCAGCACGTCGAGCGGAAAAAACGTGCCGGAGAACAGGGTCATCGGCAAAATCACGAAGCGCTGCACCATGGCCAGCTGCCCGGTGTCGTCTTTGAGCGTGGCCGTGTACGCCATCACGAGCGCCCCGAAGGCCAGACCGGTGAGCAGCGCCACGAGCACGGCGACGAACCCGAGCGGGCCGGGGACAGCTCCAAAGACCAGCATGAAAACGTAAAAGATGACACAGGTGATCAGCATGCGCGCCGCGACCGAGATGACGATGCCGTTGATGATCTGGCCCGGCTGGATCGAACTGGCATTCATGCCGAAGAAGGTCGGGTTCCACTTGAAGCCGAGCATGATTGGGTAGGTGAACTCCTCGGAGGCGACGGCGATCGCGCTGCTGGCGAGCAGCGCCGGAGCGAGAAAAGCGAGGTAGCTCACTCCATTGACAGCGTTGTCGCCGAGATTGCCGTCGACCAGGCTGGCCAGCCCCACCCCCGTCGCATAGAGGTAGACCAGCGGGCTGCCGACCGCCGTGAACAGCACCGTCTGGGCATAGGAACGCATGATCCGAAACCGGTGTTCGGCCACGTACCAGGAGCCGTAGCGGCGGTCGCGCAGCCTGCGCGACCGCCGCAGCGAGCGCATCCGAGCGGATGCTGCCGCTCGCGTCGTCGGAAAGCGCGCTCATTCGATCAGGTTTCGGCCGGTGAGGCGCAGAAACACGTCTTCGAGGCTGGAGCGGCGCACGAGGCTGGTGATCGGGCGGAGGCCGGCCGCGGTCATCCGCTCTAATTCGTTCTCGCCGCTGTCGCTGTAGACCAGGATGCGATCGGGCAGAACGTCGACCCGTTCGCCATAGCCCTCGATGCGGCCGGCGACCTCGGCGTTCTGGGTGGACCCGAAACGCACCTCGAGCACCTCGCGCGAAGAGTAACGGCGAATCAGGTCGGCGGGGGAACCCTCGGCCATGATGCGCCCCTTGTCGACGACGACGAGGCGGTCACAGAGCTGTTCGGCTTCATCCATGTAGTGCGTGGTGAGCAGCAGGGTCGTGCCCTGCTCTTTCAGGCGAAACAGGCGGTCCCAGAGAATGTGGCGTGCCTGCGGGTCGAGCCCGGTGGTCGGTTCGTCGAGCAGCAGGATGCGCGGGTCGTTGATGAGGGCCCTGGCAATGGTGAGGCGACGCTTCATTCCACCGGAGAGGTCGTCGACCTTCGCACCGGCCTTGTCGGCGAGCTGGGCGAACTCCAGCAGCTCGTCGGCCCGGCGAGCCACCCGGGCGCGGGGAAGCCCGAAATAGCGGCCGTAGACCAGCAGGTTCTCCCGCACCTTCAATTCCATGTCGAGGTTGTTCTCCTGCGGCACGACGCCGAGCTGCGAGCGGATCTCGGGACCGTAGGCGTTGGGGTCGAGGCCGAGCACGCTGAGGTCGCCGCTGGTGCGGGTGGAGACCGCGCCGATCATGCGCATCGTCGTGGATTTACCCGCGCCGTTGGGCCCGAGCAGCCCGAAGGACTCTCCCGGCGCCACCTCAAAACTGATGCCGTCGACGGCGACGAAATCTTGGTAGCGCTTGACGAGATTCTGGCTGACAATGACAGGCTCTGGCACAGTTCCCCACTGTAGACCGCACGCCGGACATTGGGGATTGTTCGCAGCGATGGCGGTTAAGATTTACGAGTGACTACCGCTACCCGTGTGCCTGCAACTCCCGCTTCATCCGCTTCCCCGACCGCTGTGAAGCCTCCCCGCGGCCGACGCGGCCGCCCCGCTCCTACCGGGCCTCGCGCGAAATTCAGCCAGCTGCTGCCCTACCTGTTCGAACACAAGAAGGTGCTCAGCGTTGTTATCGTTTTGAGCGTGCTCGGCGCCGCCGCGAGTCTCGCCCAGCCGCTGCTCGTGAGTCAGGTCATCACGATCGTGCAGGCCGATGATCCGCTTGGGTCCCTCGTCGGTGTGCTCATCGCGCTCGTCGTGATCTCGGGGCTGATCAGCGGATACCAGCACTACCTGTTGCAGCGCACCGGCGAGGGCGTCGTGCTCTCGAGCCGCCGCAAACTGGTCGGTCGTCTGCTGCGCCTGCCGATCAGCGAGTTCGACGCGCGCCGCACCGGCGACCTCGTCTCCCGGGTCGGCAGCGACACCACCCTGCTGCGCGCGGTGCTCACCCAGGGTTTGGTCGAAGCGATCGGCGGATCGCTCACCTTCATCGGCGCGCTCGTTGCGATGCTCATCATCGACCCGGTACTGCTCGGCCTCACCGTGCTCGTCATCGCGGTGTCGGTCGTCACCGTCACACTGCTGTCACAGCGCATTCGCACCGCCAGCACCGCCGCGCAGGTGAAGGTCGGCGACCTCGCCGCGAGCGTTGAGCGTGCGATCAGCGCCATTCGCACCGTGCGCGCCTCCAACGCGACCGAACGTGAGGTCGCTGTCATTGAGGAAGACGCACGCGGCGCCTGGCGCATGGGCATCAGAGTCGCCAAAATCAGCGCCCTGGTCGTGCCGATCGCCGGTATCGCCATGCAGGTGTCGTTCCTGGTAGTGCTCGGCGTCGGCGGATTTCGGGTGGCAAGCGACGCGATCACGATCGCCGACCTGGTGGCGTTCATCCTATTCCTGTTCATGATGATCATGCCCCTGGGCCAGTTCTTCGGCGCTATCACCTCGGTCAACTCGGCGCTCGGTGCGCTCGGTCGCATCCAGGAGATCATCGATCTGCCCGCCGAAGACCAATTCGACCGGGAGATAGCGCCGCTCGCCATGACCGTCGGCGCCGCCAACGAGAAGGTGCGCCCGGAGGCCGCCGCAATCAGCTTCGAGAACGTGCACTTCGGCTACGCGGCCGCGCCGGTCGAGGTCGAGGTCGAAGCTGAGGCCGGCAGCGCAGCAGCGGGTGCGAACAGCACGGATCTCGCCAGCAGGGCTGTCGACAGCATCGCCGATTCGCAAGCCCCCACGGCACCGCGCCCGGTTCTCACCGGCGTGTCCTTCAGTGCACCGCGCGGGTTGCGCACGGCGCTCGTCGGGCCGAGCGGTGCCGGCAAGAGCACGATCCTCGCCCTGATCGAACGATTCTATGACGTCACCGATGGCACCGTGCGGCTGGGCGGGCTGGACATCCGCTCGCTGGATCGCACCGCCCTGCGCGCGCAGATCGGCTACGTCGAACAGGATGCCCCGGTGCTCGCCGGATCGTTACGCGACAACCTCACTCTGGCCACTCCCGACGCTACCGACGAGGACTGCATCAAGGTGCTGCACGCCGTCAACCTCGGCGAGGTACTCGACCGAGACCCGGCCGGGCTGGGCGCGGCGGTCGGCGAGTCGGGAGTCAAACTCTCCGGAGGCGAACGTCAGCGCCTCGCGATCGCACGGGCGCTGCTCGCGGCGCCGCCGATTCTGCTGCTCGACGAATCGACGTCGAGCCTCGACGGCAAAAACGAGCAAATGATGCGGGAGGCCATCGACGCCGTCGCGGCCGACCGTACCCTCATCGTGATCGCGCACCGCCTATCGACCGTGGTCGACAGCGACCAGATCGTGGTGCTCGATCACGGGCAGGTCGTCGGCGTGGGTACGCACTCCGAGCTCGTGGTCTCCACCCCGCTGTATCGCGACCTGGCCAAGCACCAGCTGCTGGTCTAGCCCGCCAAGCTGGTGCACTGTGCGCGGTCTAGGTGATGAGCTGTTCATAACTGCGGTGAAATCGAGCCATCTGCACCTCCGCACGCTGTAGTGACCCAGTTGGAGCACGATCTCCGCAGTTATGAACGGCCACCTTATTACATCCGTCTATTTCGGGTCAGTCGACCGCGTGAAGCGCAGCGTCAACAGCTGGAATGGGCGCAATTCCACCGTCACGGCGGCGCCATCCGGCGCAATCAAGGCGGCCGGGGCAACGCGGCGTTCGAGCAGGTCGGTCTCATAGACCTCTACGGCGTCGAATGAGCGAATGATCCGCGCCCGCGCCCGGGTTCCGTGCGCCTCATAAACCCTCACAATCACGTCTCCGCTGTCGTCTCCGCTGAGTTTGACCGCCTCGACCACGACCGCCGGATTGTCGACCGTGAAGAGCGCCTCGACCGGCCGGGCGCCCACGCCGGTCACCGTGCGAAGCGGCAAATTCAGCCGATAGCCCTCATATACCGCGTCTCGAATACTTGCTCCGGTGCGCAAGGCCACGCGCAGGCAGTGGCGACCCTGGTCGGCGGACGGGTCGGGATAGCGCGGCGCGCGCAGCAGGGACAGCGCCACCGTGGTGCCGATGGCTGCGGCGGCATCCTCTTCGACAGCCGAGAATGCGGTGCGGCAAATCGCGTGGCCGTAGGTCGAATCGTTGGCGACCGCCACGCCGAAGCCTGGCTCACCGACGTGGACCCAGCGATGCGCGACGGTTTCGAAACGGGCGGCATCCCACGAGGTGTTCGCATGCGTCGGGCGGAATATATGCCCGAATTGAATCTCGGAGGCAGCCCGATCGGCTCGGACATCGAGCGCGAAGTTCAGCCGCAGCAGCTTCTCCCGCTCGTGCCAGTCGATGTCGAACGCGAGGTCAATGACGCTCGACTCGCCGGTCAGCGTGACGTCTTCGATCACGGATGATGCGCCAAACCGACGGATGATGCGCACACCCACCCGACCCGGCGGGAGCTCATCGAGTTGCTCGACCGACTCGGCGTGGGTGAGCTCCTCAAACAGGCGCGCGTGCGGGGTGTCGATGTCCCAGGCATCCCACTGGGTGGGAGTATCCCGGTGCAGGGTGAGCAGATTGGCCCGTGCGCCGGGCGGCACGACCTCTCGTTCGGCGTTACGGTCGTAGACAGAGCTGAACAAACCCTCTGGGTCGATCGCCACCTTCACATGCCGATTCGTCAGCACCCAGCCGTCGGGGGTGCGGGCGATCGTCGCCCCGGCCAGCGAATCCGCTCGGGGCGCCAGACCGCCAAGTGCGGGTACGCCGGCCTGAGCATACGGCCCCGCGTTCAGCACGACAGCGTTGTCACCCGTGCCGCACAGTGCCCGAACGGATGCCTCGATCACCCCCTCCAGCACCCCAGCGACCCGCACATACTCGCGCTCGGCCTGCTGGTGCACCCAGGCGATCGACGACCCCGGAAGAATGTCATGAAACTGGTGCAGCAACACCGTCTGCCACGCGTTCTCGAGGGCCGCGCGTGGATACTGCCCTTTCGATCGCGATGCCCCCACCCGGATCGATGCCGTGGTGGCCCATAATTCCGCCTCCCGCAATAGGTGTTCGCTGCGCCGGTTGCCCTGCTTGGTGCGGGCCTGCGAGGTGAGCGTGCCGCGGTGGAACTCGAGGTACAACTCGCCCGACCACACCGGCGGCGCCGCATACTCGGCCTCCGCCGCCTCGAAGAACCGCCGCGGGCTCGACAGTTTTACCGTGGGTGAGCCTTCGAGTGACGCGGCGCGGTGGGCGGCAGCGATCATCTCCTCGGTCGGCCCGCCGCCCCCGTCACCCCAGCCGAACGGCACCAGCGAAGTGTTCGAGAAGCCCTTCTCCGCGAAGAGTCGCTCGGCCCTGGCCAGTTCAAGCCCGGAGAGTTGCGCGTTGTAATCGGCGACCGGCGGAAAATGCGTGAAGATGCGGCTGCCGTCGATGCCCTCCCAGAGAAAGCTGTGGTGCGGAAAAACGTTGGTGTCATTCCAGGACAGTTTCTGGGTGAGAAACCACCGACTGCCGGCCGCCCGCACGATCTGCGGCAGCGCTGCCGAATAGCCGAACGAATCGGGCAGCCAGACCTCGAGCGGTTCCACCCCGAACTGCTCCATGAAAAACCTCTTGCCGGCCACGAACTGCCGGGCCAGCGCCTCGCCGCCGGGCATGTTCGTGTCGGATTCGACCCACATTCCGCCGACCGGCACGAAGGTGCCGGCCGCGACGGCCAGTCGCACCCGCTCAAACAGCTCCGGATAGAACTGCGCCAGCCAGGCGTACTGCTGAGCCGACGAGGCCGCGAACACGAAATCCGGGTGCCGGTCGATCAAATCGAGCACGTTTGAGAAGGTGCGTGCGACCTTGCGCACGGTCTCCCGCACCGGCCAGAGCCAGGCGCTGTCGATGTGCGCGTGGCCGACCGCGTACACCCGATGGGCGCTCGCGTTGGCCGGACTCGCGAGCACGGCGGCGAGGGCGGCTCGACCCGCCCGTGCCGTGCCGCCCAGGTCGTCGGGGTCGAGCAGGTCGAGGCAACGTTCCAGGGCCCGGAGAATGTTAGCCCGCCGGGGCGACGCCGCCGGCAGCTCGCGGCGCAAACCGTCGAGCGTGAACACGTCTTGCGCGAGGTGCCAGACCTGCATGTCGCGCGCGGCGACATCCGCCTGTCGCAGCCGGTAGAGCGGTGTGCTGCCAGCGGTCGCGAGGTCGCCGAGCGCGGTGGGGGTGAAGCTGAAGTCGGCGGCGATATTGGGATTGGCGGCGGCCTCAATGTAGAGGTCGACAGCCTCGCCGGTGATTCTGACGGTGCGGTTGAGCGATTCGATGCCCTTGATAAGCCGTCCATCCGCGCTGTAGGCGGTCCCCTCGGCCTGGAACCCCGGGACCGCCGTCGTGAACCCGAGGTCGATGACGACCTCGATACGGCTGTCAGCCGTGCTGGCCCACTCGGCCGGCACGGTTCCCGTCAGGTGGAACCACACGGTGCCCCAGGGTCGGCCCCACGCCTCGCCCACGCTGAACGGCACAAACGGATGCGAGACTGCCTCGGCGAACAAGACCGGCTCCCCCGGTGCCACCCAGGCCGTGACCGTCAGCGTCGTGGTCGCCCGGTAAATCGCCGGCTGCAGGCGTTCGCGAACGAATCGGTTCAGTCGAGCCTCGACGAGTGCGCTGTCGTCATGCATGCTCGCATCTTATGGCGGTGGCTGTCGTCGAGCGAGGCGGCGTGCCGACGAACACCCCTGTGGCTGGGCCCACCTTACGACCGTGGGCCCAGTTTATAGACTGGGCCCAGGGACGGGGCCCGGGCCCCGACCGTGGTGGGGAACACGAACGGCCCCGTCACCTGCGTGACGGGGCCGTTCGTGCTGCAGAAGCTAGTCCTTGAGGTGGTAACGCACGCTCGCGAGCTCAGCGCGCAGTGCCGGCGGCACCTTGTCGCCGAACTTGTCGAAGTATTCCTCGGTGAGGTCGCACTCGGCAAGCCAGCTGGTCTGGTCGATCGCGAACAGCTGGTTCACGGCCTCCTTCGACAGGTCGAGACCGTCGAGGTTCAGGCCGTCTTCGGCCGGGAGCAGTCCGATCGGGGTGTCGACGGCGTCGGCTGTTCCCTCGATACGACGGATCATCCACTCGAGAACCCGCGAGTTCTCGCCGAATCCGGGCCAGATGAAACCGCCGTCGGGGCCCTTGCGGAACCAGTTCACCTGGAAGATGGCCGGAGCGTTGGTGCCGAGCTCCTTGCCGACCTTGAGCCAGTGACCCCAGTAGTCGGCCATGTTGTAGCCACAGAAGGGGAGCATCGCGAACGGGTCGCGGCGCAGCTCGCCGACGATTCCGTCGGCGGCCGCGGTCTTTTCGGACGAGATGGTGGCGCCCATGAACACGCCGTGCTTCCAGCTGCGCGCCTGCGCCACCAGCGGAACGTTGGTGGCACGACGGCCGCCGAACACGATGGCGTCGATCGGCACACCGCCGGCTGCTTCCCAGTCGTCAGCGATCGACGGGCACTGGGCGGCCGCAACGGTGAAGCGGGAGTTCGGGTGCGCTGCAGTACGGCCGGAATCGGGAGTCCAGTCCTTGCCCTGCCAGTCGATCAGGTGCTCGGGAGCCTTGTCGGTCAGGCCTTCCCACCAGACATCTCCGTCGTCGCGCAGGGCGACGTTGGTGAAGATGGTGTTGCCCCACATGGTCGAGACGGCGGTCGGGTTGGTGGTTTCACCGGTTCCAGGGGCGACTCCGAAGAAGCCGGCCTCGGGGTTGATCGCCCAGAGACGGCCGTCCTCGCCCTGGCGCAGCCAGGCGATGTCGTCGCCGATGGTCTCGACCTTCCAGCCGGGGACGGTCGGGCGCAGCATCGACAGGTTCGTCTTGCCACAGGCCGATGGGAACGCGGCGGCAACGTGGAACACGCCGCCTTCCGGTGAAATCAGTTTAATGAGCAGCATGTGCTCGGCGAGCCAGCCCTCGTCACGGCCCATTACCGACGCGATGCGCAGTGCGAAAGACTTTTTGGAGAGCAGGGCGTTTCCGCCGTAGCCGGAACCGTAGGACCAGACCTCGCGGGTGTCGGGGAACTGCACGATGTACTTGTCGTCGTTGCAGGGCCATTCGACGTCGGGACGGGTGATGCCGGACGCGTCGACGAGCGGGTAACCAACGCTGTGCACGGTGTGCACCCACTGGTCGCCGGCTTCGATCATGGTCAGCACGGTCTCACCCATCCGCGTCATGATGCCCATGTTGAGCACGACGTAGGGGGAATCGGTGATCTCGACGCCGAGCTGCGAGATGGGGCCGCCGAGCGGGCCCATCGAGAACGGCACGATGTACATGGTGCGTCCGCGCATGCTGCCGGCGAAGACGCCGCGCAGTTCGGCCCGCATGGCGGACGGTTCGGCCCAGTTGTTGGTGGGGCCGGCATCCGCTTCATCGGTGGAGCAGATGAACGTGCGGCCCTCGACGCGGGCGACGTCTTTCGGGTCGGTGCGGGCGAGGAAGCTGTTGGGGCGCCATTCCGGGTTGAGACGGATCAGCTGGCCGGAAGCGACGAGCAATTTGGAAAGTTCGTTGGCCTCGCGCTTCGAGCCGTCGCACCAGACGATGGCGTCGGGCTCGGTCAGGCGGGCAATCTCATCGACCCACGCCTGCAGATTGGGGTCCGTGCTGCCCGTACGCGTCGGGAACGCGTCCCCGTTGGTCTGGAGGGAAGAGTTGGTGAGGGTCATATTCTGGCCTTTCCGTATTGCTCGGGTAGGTACAAAGTTATGGAACGTCGGGCTGCGTTGCTTTTTTGACGTTGCGTACGGCCATAATTTTGGCCACAAACCAAGGATGGCCCCACCTGAGCCCTAGAACCGACGAAATTGCTAGTTAAGAACCAGCGTTTTTTAGATATTGTTAAGGAATGTCGCCTCAAGCTTCCGATCTGATCACTCTCGGCCACCGCATCCGTCATTTTCGAAGCGAGCGGGGCCTCACTCTCGACCAACTCGGTGAGCGTGTCAGCCTGGCGGGCAGCCAGCTGTCACTCATCGAGAACGGTCGACGCGAGCCGAAACTCTCGACCCTGCAAGACCTGGCGACCGCCCTGTCGGTGGATCTGACCGAGCTGCTGCGCCGCGAAGCCCCAAACAATCGGGCGGCGCTCGAGATCGAACTGGACCGGGCTCAAAAGAATCCGCTCTACGGAGCGCTCGGCCTGCCCGTTGTGAAGGTGACCAAGGGGATGCCGCTGCCCGCGATTGAATCGCTGCTCGGCTTGCATCGGGAGCTGTCTCGCCGGGCCAGCGAGGCCATCGCTACCCCGGAGGAGGCCCGTCGGGCCAATACCGAATTGCGAGAGCGGATGCGCGAGCAGGGCAACTATATTCCCGAGATCGAGGAGCTCGTCGAGGAACGGGTACGGGCGAGTGGGCACCTCTCGGGCGCCCTCACCCACCGAGAAGTGAGTGTTATGGCTGATCAGCTCGGTTTCAGTCTGATCTACGTGAACGATCTGCCGAACTCCACCCGGTCGGTCACCGACCTCGCCAATGGACGCATCTATCTGCCACCGGCCTCGATTCCCGGCGGGCACGGCCTGCGGTCGATGGCTTTGCAGGCGATGGGCCACCGCCTACTCGGGCACGAACGACCGGGCAGCTACGCCGAATTTCTGTGGCAGCGGCTTGAGATCAACTATTTTGCAGCGGCGTGTCTGATGCCGCGCGAGGCATCCGTCGCCTTTCTGTCCAACGCCAAGCAGGAACGCGAGCTCTCGGTCGAAGATTTTCGGGATACCTTCGGTGTGACGCACGAGGCGGCCGCGCTGCGGCTGACCAACCTCGCCACCTCTCACCTCGACATGACGTTGCATTTTCTGCGGGTCAACGGCGACGGCGCCCTGCAGAAGGGGTACGAGAACGACGACCTGCCGTTTCCGGTAGACGTCACCGGCTCGATCGAGGGCCAGTATGTCTGCAAACAGTGGAGCGCACGCAGCGCCTTCACCCACACCAACCGCACCACCGAGTTCTACCAGTACACCGACACCCCGGCCGGTACCTACTGGTCGGCCACGCAGACCGGTTCAACGGATGCCGGTGAGTTCTCGATCAGCGTCGGCGTTCCCTTTGCGCAGGCGAAGTGGTTTCGCGGGCGGGAGACGACCCAGCGTACGGTGTCGCGTTGCCCAGACGAATCGTGCTGCCGCCGTCCCGATGCCGATGCCGCCGCGCGCTGGGCGGGCCGAGCCTGGCCGAGCGCAAGGCTGCACGCGCACGTGCTGTCGCCGCTGCCGTCGGGAACGTTCCCGGGCGTGGACGATTCCGAGGTGTACGCGTTTTTGGAGGCGCACGCGGCCGAGTGAGGTTTAGCGGGCGTCGAGGGCTCCGGCCGCGAGGCCGAGTTCGTGCTCGGCGATGGTGCGCACCAGGCCGCGCTGCGTGCGGGCGTCACCGTAGCGCACGGTGGCGTGCGAGTTGAGCCCGTCAATGATGCCGAGCAGTTGCCAGGCCACCGTAGCCACGTCGGCGACGCGAAATTCGCCGCGCGCGCATCCGTCGTTGATGAGGCCGACCAGAAACGCCTGCCAGGCGTCCATCTGACGGCCAACCTCGGCGGCGAGCGCCTTGTTGCGGCGGCCGAGGCTCCATGCGTCGAGCCAGACCACGGTAACGTTGCTGCGCTTGGGGCCGAGCAGGGTGTCGATGAGGGCCTGCATGGCGCCTGTCGCTGAGTCGGCCGCGTCGATCTCGGCCGCGACTTCGCCGATTTCGGTCGCCACGATCTCGCCGAACGTCTCGGAGACGAGGAGGTCCATGTTCGGCTGGTAATGGCTGACCAGGCTGCCGGTCACCCCGATGCGCGCGGCCACCGCACGGAGCGTGATGCCATACAGGCCGTCGCTGAGGGCGATCTCGCGCGCCGCCTGACCGATCTCAGCGGCCCGGTCGGTGGGGCTCTTGCGCCTGATTCGGCTCGGAACAGTTGACATGGCACCCCAGTGTATATATCTTTGCTCAGAGGTTATTGATCGCATGATCAATAAGATCCGTTCCAAGCGCATCTTCGGTGCCGGCCTCACGCTTCGTGCGCGCCATGGCGCGCTTCCCATCACCACCCCTATTCTGGAGCCCTCATGCGCCTGATCATCAGCCCCAACATTCCCCCTGCCTTGACCAGAACGGATGCGCCCACCCGCCTCCCCCTGCGCGTCGGACTCGTGCAACACCGCTGGCAAGAAGACGCCGCTGCGCTGCGGGGTGAGCTGGCCGACGGCATCCGCCTGGCTGCCGAGGCCGGAGCTCGCGTCGTGTTTTTGCCCGAGCTGACCCTGAGCAAGTACCCCGGCAACGTGCGCGCCCAGGGTGTGCCCAAAGATGCCGCCGAAGATTTGCTGACCGGCCCCACGTTCACCTTCGCAGCCGAGCAGGCACGACTGCACGGCGTCGTCGTGCACGCCTCGCTGTTCGAGCGGCCTGCCGACGATGATGAGCCAGGCGATCCGCGCGGCTACAACACGGCAATCATGGTGTCGGCGGGCGGCGAGCTGATCGGGCGCACCCGCAAGATGCACATTCCCATCAGCGCCGGCTACTACGAAGACACCTACTTTCGGCCGGGACCGGCCGAGGACGCCTACCCGGTGTACGAGCCCTCCGCACTCGACGGAGCTCGGATCGGCTTGCCGACCTGCTGGGACGAGTGGTTCCCCGAAGTCTCTCGCCTGTATGGACTTGCTGGTGCCGATATTCTGGCCTACCCGACCGCAATCGGCTCTGAGCCGAGCTTTCCCGACTTCGACACCCAGCCGATCTGGCAGCACGTCATCGTCGGCAACGGCATTACGAGCGGACTGTTCATGGTCGTGCCCAACCGGTACGGCGACGAGGGCGACATCACGTTCTACGGCTCCTCGTTCATCTCTGACCCGTACGGGCGCGTGCTCGTGCAGGCACCACGGGACGAGGCCGCGGTACTCGTCGCCGACCTGGATCTGGCGCAGCGGGCCGAGTGGCTGGCCTTGTTCCCGTTCTTTCTGACCAGGCGACCAGAGAGCTACGCGCGGCTGAGCCGGGCGGTCGATGCGGAGCATCCGTTCGGCGCCGGCGAAATGGCGAGCGTATGAGCTGGCGGATGCCGGCCGAGACCGCCGCGCAGTATTGCGTCTGGATGGCGTTTCCCGTATCGGGATACACGCTCGGCGATGACACCGCGTCAGCGGATGAAGCCCGCCGCACCTGGGCGGCCGTCGCCAACGCGATTGCCGAGTTCGAACCGGTGCGCATGGTCGTCGACCCGCAGGAACGCGTTGTTGCAGCCCGCTACCTCTCGGCCGAGATCGAAGTGCTCGAGGCGCCGCTTGACGATTCGTGGATGCGCGACATCGGTCCGTCCTTCGTTCAGGGAGACGACGGGCAGCTCGGCGCGGTCGACTGGATATTCAACGGTTGGGGCGCCCAGTCCTGGGCGACCTGGGGCAAGGACGCCCAGATCGGCCGGTTCGTGGCAGCAGCATCCGGAGCCGACGAGATCTCCTCAATGCTGGTGCAGGAGGGCGGCGGATTTCACGTCGACGGTGAGGGAACGGCTCTCGTGACGCAGACCGTGCAGCTCGATCCTGGCCGCAACCCCTACGCCGACCGTGCCCGGGTGGAGGCCGAACTGGCCCGCACGATCGGCGTGACGCATACGATTTGGCTGCCACGCGGGCTCACCCGCGACCAGCAGCGCTACGGCACGCGCGGCCACATCGACATGGTCGCAACGTTTGCGGAGCCCGGGGTCGTGCTGTTACACGTGCAAAACAACCCCGCGCACCCGGACTATGCGATCACCCGCGAGGTGCGCGGCGTGCTCGAGGTGGCGCGCGATGCGGCCGGCCGAACCCTGCGAATCATCGAGCTACCGGCCCCGGCGACCCTGACCGATGAGGAAGGATTCGTCGACTACAACTATGTCAACCACCTCGTCGTCAACGGCGGTGTGGTGGCGTGCAGCTTCGGTGAGGTGGATGCTGACCGTGCCGCAGAAGATATTCTCGCGGCGGCATACCCCGGCCGACGGGTGGTCGCTGTTGACGCGCGGCCGCTGTTTGCGCGCGGCGGCGGCATCCACTGCATCACTCAGCAGCAGCCGTCAATGTCGGTCTGACGGTGCGTTTACTGCGGCCACTCGATGATTGTGCCAGGCGCGGATCAGAAAAAACGGCACCAACACGGCTGCGATGAGGAGCACGAAGGCCCCGGCGCCGATGTCCGGCGTCATGATGTTCGCGCCCCAGATCACCAGCGTGACGGCTCCAACGTTTAGCAGAACGGATGCCCGCGGTCGGCTCGGCGGGCTGGTGAACATGGGAAGTGGAACGGCAGGATTTGCCCAGACGAGGTGAAGAACACCGAAGATGCCGCAGGCGAACCCGGCCAGAACGAGAATCATGCCGAAGATAACTGCCATGCGGTGGTGCTCCCTGGTGAGTCGGTACCTCGACCCTACAGTCCTACTTCGGCTGCATTCGAATCGCACCGTCGAGACGGATAGTTTCTCCGTTGAGCATGGCATTTTCGATAATATGCCGAACCAGGAATGCGAACTCTTCCGGGTCGCCCAGGCGGGACGGATGCGGCACCTGCGCGCCCAAGGAATCCCGCACCGGCTGCGGCAGCCCTTGCAGCATGGGGGTGTCGAAGATGCCCGGCGCAATCGACATGACCCGAATCAGGCTCTGCGCGAATTCACGGGCCAGCGGCAGTGTCATCGCGGCGACACCGCCCTTGGACGCGGCGTAGGCGGCCTGCCCGATCTGCCCGTCGAACGCAGCCACCGACGCGGTATTCACGATGACGCCGCGTTCGGCGCCGCCCTGGCGGGCCGGGTCGCCCACAGGTTCGGTGCGTTGCATGGCCGCGGCGGCCAGCCGCACGACGTTGAAGGTACCCACGAGGTTGATTCGAATCGCTCGCTCGAAGTCTTCCAGCGGCAGCGGCCCGTCGCGGCCGACCGTGCGGGCGCCGGGGGCAATGCCGGCGCAGTTGACCACAATGCGCAGTGGCGCCAGCGCCACGGCGGCGTCGACGGCGGTCTGCACGTCGCCGGCGCTGGTCACGTCGCCGGCCACGAATCGGGCCCGGTCACCGAGTCCGGCCGCAATCTCCTCGCCGGGAGCGCCCGGCAGGTCGAGTAGGACGACCGACGCCCCGGCTTCGTGTAGCGCGCGAACGCAGGAGCGGCCGAGGCCGGAGGCGCCTCCGGTAATGAGGGCGGAGCATCCGGGAATCTGCATCAGAGCCTCTCGATCAGCGTGGCGTTGGCCATGCCGCCGCCCTCGCACATGGCCTGCAGGCCCCAGCGTCCGCCGGTCATTTCGAGGTGGTTGAGCAGGGTGCCCAGCAGACGGGTGCCGGAGGAACCGAGCGCGTGGCCGAGGGCGATGGCACCACCGCGCGGGTTGAGACAATCGGGGTCCGCCTGAATCTCCCGCAGCCAGGCCAGTGGCACGCTGGCGAACGCTTCGTTGATCTCGTAGGCGTCGATGTCATCGATGCCGAGGCCGGCCCGCGAGAGGATGCGCTGGGTCGCCGGAATGACTCCGGTCAGCATCAGCAGCGGGTCGCTTCCCACCACGGTGAAGCTGTGAAAGCGGGCGCGAGGGTTGAGGCCAAGCTGCGCGGCCCGCTTGGCGCTCATGATCAGGGTTGCCGAGGCTCCGTCGGTCAGCGGCGATGAGTTGCCGGCGGTGACGTGCCAGCTGAGTTTCGGAAACCGGGCGGCGAGGGCATCGGTGCGAAAGGCGGGGCGCAGGCCAGCGAGCGAGGCGTGCGAGGTGTCGGCGCGAATGGTTTCGTCCTCGCTCACGACCCTGCCGTCCGGTCGGGTGACGGCCACGATCTCTCCACCGAAGTCGCCCCGTTCGGCCGCCGCCGCGGCGAGCCGGTGCGAGCGGGCCGCATAGTTGTCGAGGGCGTCGCGACCGAGGTTCCATTTCTGGTTGATCAGCTCGGCCGAGACACCCTGGTTGACGAGGCCGTCGGGGTAGCGTTCGTGCATGAGGGTGCCGAAGGGGTCCTGGGAGCCGACCGATGACCCGAGCGGAACCCGGCTCATCGACTCGACACCGCAGGCGATGACCACGTCTGCGTTGCCGCTCATCACGGCCTGGGCGGCGAAGGCGGCCGCCTGCTGGCTGGACCCGCACTGGCGGTCGATCGTGGTGCCGGGAACGGTGTGCGGAAAGCCGGCGCTGAGCAGGGCGGTGCGCGTCAGGTTGTTGCTCTGCTCGCCGACCTGGCTGACGCAGCCGCCGATCACGTCGTCGACGAGCGCCGGGTCGAGGTTGTTGCGGCTGACCAGTTCACGCAGCACGGTCGCGAGCAGATCGGCCGGATGAATGCCGTCGAGGGCTCCCCCGGGCTTGCCGCGGCCCGACGGGGTGCGCAGAACGTCGATGATGACAGCTTCATTGCTCATGACCCCAGCCTAGGCCCGCGGGCAGGCGCGCTCCCAGCGCTGCAAAGCGGATGCCCGCGAGTTACCCGGACAGCGCCCACATCGCGACGGCACTGGCCGCTGCGACGTTGAGCGAATCGATGCCGTGCTTCATCGGAATCTGCACGACGCTGTCGCTGGCGGCGAGCGCCTCGGGCGTGAGCCCGTCGCCCTCCGCGCCGAGCAGCAAAGCGAGTCGCTCGTGCCTGGCGCCGTCGAAATCGCGCAGGCTGACCGCATCCGCCGTCAAAGCGAGGGCGGCGACGTGAAAGCCGTGTCTGGTGAGCAGGGAGCGCGTGTCAGTCCAATCACCGACCCGGGTCCACGGCACCTGAAGCACGGTGCCCATCGAGACGCGAATGGCACGGCGGTAGAACGGGTCGGAGCAGCGCGGCGTGACCAAAATCGCATCCGCTCCGATGGCGCCGGCTGAGCGAAAGATGGCACCGACGTTGGTGGGGTCCGACACGTTTTCGAGAATGACGATGCGACGCGCACCAGCCAACAGGGTGTCGGCATCCTCTAGTTCTGGCCGGTTCATCGCGGCGATCAGGCCACGGTGCAGAATATAACCGGTGAGTTCGGCGAGCATTTCTCCGGGGCCTACGAACACCGGCACCGTGGCGGCGTAATCGCCGAGCACCGCGAGCGCCTCGTCGGCCGTGTTGCCAAGAGCGAGCACCGACCGCGGAACATGCCCGGCGCGCAGTGCCCGCTCAAGCACGAGGGCCGATTCGGCGATGTACAGCCCGTGTTCGGTTCCGCGGGCCTTCTTGAGCGCCACGTCGGTGAGGTGGGCGTAGTCGACCAGTCGCGGATCGCTCAGGTCGTCGATCGCGATCAGGGGCATCCGCAAAGTCTAGCCAGCGGCCAGGCGCCCCCGGCTCAAGCGGCATAACTCCTGCAATTTCTCGGACCCGGCCACGCGGGCCCCGGAATTCCGGGGACCGCGCCGGCCCGACGCTCAGATTGCAGGAGTTATGCCGGACGGAGCTACTTCGTGGGCACGGTCTGCACGGCCAGGGCGAGGGTTCCGTCGGCGAGGCTGCCCCAGGCGTACACGATGGTGTTCGTATTCGCGGCAACGTCCACGTCGGCCGGACCGATGAGCGCGGCCGTGGTACCGGTGGCTGCTACCGCGGCCGAGATGGTGCCAACGGGCAGCACCAGCACGGACTCGTTCGGGTTGGTCAGACCGGTGATGGCTGGGGCGCCATTGGCGAGGATGTCAACGGCCGGGGCGGCAGCCACGTGACGCACGGTCAGTCGTCCTTGTCCGTCGCCGGGTGCGGAGGTGTCGTTGGTGAACAGGGCCGCGGTCGGAGCTCCGGCCTCGCTGAGGTGGGCCACCGCGGTGTAATTCAGGCCGGACGCGACCGTGAGCGCGACTGGGCCGATTACCGGGGCACTCGCGTCGAGCGCATCCGCTGCGGTGATAGCCAGGGAGTAGCTTCCGGCCGGAATGCGGAACGTCTTCGTGAGGGTGCCGGGCTCGAAGTCGTCGATGACCTTCGTGTCGTCTACGTACACGTCAACCACGACGCCCGGAATGGCGTGCAACACCGAAACGGATGCCGGCGCAGCGGCCCGCGTGCGCACCGTCTGCACAAAGAGGGCGAGGTTGCCGTCGGCAAGAGAACCCCAAGCGTAGACGACGGTGTTGGTGCGCGGGGCGATCGTGACATCGGCCGGGCCGAGCAGCGGAGCAGTGGTTCCGGCGGCGGCAACGACGGCGCTGATCGTGCCGACCGGCAGGTCGAGCACGGCCTGCGACGGGTTGGTCAGGCCGGCGACGGCGACGGCACCGTTCGCGAGAACGTCAACGGCGGGCGCGGCGGCGACGTGGCGCACCGTGAGGCGGCCCTGCCCAGCAGCCAGCGGAGTGGTGTCATCGTTGAACAGGGTGGCGGTGGGAACACCGGCATCCGTGAGGTGGGCAACGGCCGTGAAGCTGCGGCCGGCCGCAACCGTCACCGTGGTCGAACCGCTCAGGGCGATGCCCACCATCGGCGAGCCGTTGGCGCTGCCGCCGAGCTCGATGGGGTTCGATGCGGAGATATCGACCGTGTGCGTTCCGGCTGAAATTGAGAGCGGGCCGAGCAGTGTTCCCGGCTCGAAATCATCGATGACGACGCGGCCGTCTACGGAGATGTCGAGGGTCAGTCCGGGAATGGCGTGCAGCACCGACACCGAGGCGGTGCCGGATGCTGCGGGAACGGCCGCCTGCGCCGGCGCGAGCCCGGCGAGGGCGACGAGAAGGCCGGCGGAAATTCCGACGGCGAAGGACTTGCGCATTGCTACCTCCAGGTTGGTCGTGGCGGGAGGCGGCATTGCCTCCCCGGTAACACCTTCCCCGGCCTGGCAGGTTTCGGATGCACCGCTCCAACTTTTCTAGCGAATCAGGTTAGAGCCCGCGCAACGCGCCGCGCACGATCGAGTCCCCGGAATGCGCGGGGTTGCCGTCAGACGGCTCTGCCGACACGTCAACGAGCGGATACTGGGCGAGGTCGACACTCGCCGGAATGACGAAGCGGCCCGTGGACCCGTCGAGGAATCCGACGCTGACCAGGCCGGAGGCATCCGCTTTCAGGAGCCACACTTCGCGCAGGCTCGTGCTGGGCACGGCAGTAGCATCGAGGTCAACGACGACCGTGCGACGTCCTTCGGCGGATTGCTCGACCCTGGCCGAGCCACTCGCCGACCAGCCGGGCAGGGCGTCGAGGGCAGCCTGGGCCACGACGCGCTCGAGAGGCGAGTCTGCGGTCGTGCTCGCGATGCCGATGGCGATGCCGCCGACCAGTCCGACCAGTCCGACCACGCCGGCGGCCGCCGCGAACGGCACCCAGCGGCGACGGGAGGGCAACGGAAGCGGTGCGGGGGCAGACAACAGCAGTGGCACGGGGGACGGCGGTGCAGACAGCTGCGCTGGTGTGCGCACGGCCTCGCTCAGCCCGAGTTCCGCGTGAATGCCCGCCCAGACTGTTGCGGGTGGCGCGAGCAAACGATCGGAAGCGGCCGCGCGCCCGAGTTGCACCACCTGGTGCAGAGCGAGGTATTCGCTCGCGCACTCGGCACAAGTGGCGAGGTGGGCGCGTTGCCCGGCACTCGCGCCCAGTTCGGCCAGGGCAAACAGGTGCAGGTCGTCGGCGCCAATGTGAACACGTTCGGAGCGCGGGAGATCAGTAGGTATCATCGGACACCTCCAGCCGGGTGCGTAGTCTCCTCAGACTGCGCCGCATGTGACTCTTGACGGTGCCAAGCGGTAAGCCGAGGCAATCGGCAATCTGCACCTGGGTTAAGTCGTCGAAAAAGGCCAGGCGCATGACCTGTCGAGGCACAGGCTCGAGCTGATCGATCTCGTCGCCGACCAGCACCCGATTGACCACGCTGGCGCTGTCATCGGAATGCTGTGGCGGGATGATTGAGGCGAGTGACTCTTCAAGTCGCCGCTGCCTGCTGCGCGCCTCATGGGTGTCCGCGACCAGGTGTCGGGTGATGCCGATGAGCCAGGCCGGCAGCCGGGAGCGGGTCGGATCGAATCCGGCCCGACCCCGCCAGGCCGCGATGAACACCTTCTGGGTGACGTCTTCGGCGTCGGCCGTGTTGGCGAGCGATCGCACGGCGATTGTGAAGATCAGCGGCGACCAGCGTGTGTAGGCCGCAGCCATGGCGCGCTCATCACCGTCTTGAAAGGCGCGGGCTAGGGCCGCGTCATCGTCGGTGAATGCGCTCACGTGGAGGAGGGTCCTTTGGGCCGAGATACGAACCGGGCACGGTCGCGGCGACCACACCTGTCGGGTGTCGACCTCCGCGCGCACCAGCATAGTGAGTTTCCTTCGACTCGGTGGCGGATTCCCACCGGCGAGAAGGGCCACAGCAGCAAACCCGACGTCGTCTGCTGTGGCCCTTCCGAGCGAAAACCACCTATCTGTTATTTCTCCCGTCGAAGGCGAAACGGATGCACCCCGGCTCAATTCACCGCAAGGTCCCGGAACTATTTTCTACGACGTGCCGGCTAGGACACTGGCGTGAGCGTGTACTTCGTCGAGAGGTACTCCTGAATGCCCTCAAGCCCGCCCTCGCGCCCCAGGCCGGACTGCTTGACGCCGCCGAACGGCGCGGCCGCGTTGGAGACGACGCCGGTGTTCAGACCCATCATGCCGGTCTGCAGTTTGTCGATCATGCGCTGGCCGCGCGCGAGGTCGGTCGTGAAGACGTAGCTGATCAGGCCGAACTCGGTGTCGTTGGCGAGGCGCACGGCATCCGCTTCGTCGGTGAAGGTGCTGATGGCGAGCACCGGGCCGAAGATTTCGTCGCGCAGAATGTCGCTGCCCGGCTTGACATCGGTGAGTACGGTGGGCGCGTAGAAGGTGCCCTCGCGCTCGATCGCGGTGCCACCGGTGAGCAGTGTCGCGCCGCGGGTTACCGCGTCTTGTACGAGGGTGTCGGCCTTGGCGACGGCCTTCTCATCGATCAGCGGGCCGATGGTAATGCCGGCCTCTGTGCCCCGCCCGATCTGGAACGCTTGCACTCGTTCGGTGATGCGGCGGGCGAATTCTACGGCGACGGACTCGTGCACGATGAAGCGGTTGGCCGCGGTGCAGGCTTGGCCGATGTTTCGGAATTTGGCGATAAGGGCACCCTCTACGGCCTTGTCGAGGTCGGCGTCGGCGAAAACGAGGAACGGGGCGTTGCCGCCGAGTTCCATCGACGTACGCAGCACGTTCTCGGCGGAGAGCTTGATGAGCGACTTGCCGACCGCGGTCGACCCGGTGAAGCTGAGCTTGCGGAGGCGCGGGTCGGCGATGATCGGCTCGGAGACCGCGCCGGACTGCGACGTCGTGATGACGTTGACCACGCCGGCCGGCAGGCCGGCCTCTTCGAGCAGGGCCACGAAGTGCAGGGTGGTCAGCGGGGTGAGCGCGGCCGGTTTGACGACAACGGTGCAGCCGGCGGCGAGCGCCGGGGCGATCTTGCGGGTCGCCATGGCCAGCGGAAAGTTCCACGGGGTGATGAGAAAACAGGGACCAACCGGGTGCTGGGTAACAATCATGCGACCGGTGCCCTCAGGGTTCACGCCGTAACGGCCGCTGATGCGCACGGCTTCTTCACTGAACCAGCGCAGGAATTCGCCACCATAGGCGACCTCACCGAGCGCCTCGGGTAGCGGTTTGCCCATTTCAATGGTCATGAGCAGCGCGAATTCCTGCTTGCGTTCCTGCAGCAGGTCGAAGGCGCGGCGTAGGATTTCGCCCCGCACACGGGCGGGGGTCGCAGCCCAGTCGGCTTGCGCTGCGTCGGCGGCGTCGAGGGCTGCGGCCCCATCGGCCACGCTCGCATCGGCGATGGTCTTGATGACCCGTCCGGTGGCCGGATCGGTGACATCGAGGGTGCGGCCGCCGGTTGCGGCGACCCACTGGCCGTTGATGTAAAGCTGGCCCGGCACTCGAGCGAGCAACTCGGATTCGTGCGTGCGCGCGTCGGTAACAACTGTCATTGCATCTCCCATGCTTGTGTCTGCCCGTCGATCTGACGGTAATAGCCTAGCTGCGCCCACCGACACCGCCGGTGGTAGCGCATGTTTCTTCGGTCAGTGGAACATCAGCGGAACGACCATGCCGACCGTCATTGCCGACATGGCGAGGCCCATGCTGGCGTGCTGGGCGGCGGCCCAACGACTCGCCCGCCCCGGCTGCCCGCCTCGGCCGCGAATCACCAGGATGACCACGAGAACGGATGCCGCGATCAGCACCCAGCCCAGTGGCAGCAGCAGCGACCCGGCCGCCTGCGCGTGCCCCGCGTGCAGTGTGGCGGGGGCTGCGGCATCCGCTACCAGCGCTGGCGCGGCCGGCAGCATGGCAAGCCACATGACCGCCATGAAGAGCAGCCCGGCGGCGTGTTGCGCGGTCGTTCTCCTGGCGCCTCCAACGCTGCCGGGTCGGAGGCCGGGCAGGATGACGAACATGAGTGCCATCAATACCACGGCCCAGGCCAGCGGCGAGAGCAAAGCGCCGGGTAGCGCCATGTCGAGCGTGGAGACGACCATGCCGACTGCTGCGGCGGCTGCGGTGACCGCCCGCCAGGGGCTCCGGGGCCGGCGGAAGGCCGCAAGCCCGCAGAACACGCTTGCGCCGGTGAGCCCGAGCGCGAGCACCATCCACACCGCGCTCCAGAGTTCGCTACCACCAGCCGTGCCCACCATTGCGCCCATGCCAGCACGCTACGCGCCCACCCACGCGCTGACTTGTCGACCGGCGCACGCTTGGGGTGTGTTGGTGCACCGTCATAATGTGCGGCGTTTACGACCGCGCCATGCCATAGATCTGGCCGGTGGACTGCTCGGCCTCGTGGTCGGGTCCGAGCGGAATGCCGGTGCGGTCACGCAGCAGCAGCGTCGCCGCGAAGGCGATGACCGTGACACCGGCAATGTAGAAGGCCACGGACGTGGCCGTTCCGGTTGCCTGAACCAGGGCAGCCGCAACGAGCGGAGCGAAGGCACCACCGAGGATCGCGCCGAGGGCGTAGGTGATCGCGACGCCGGAGTACCGGATCGATGCCGGGAACAGTTCGGTGAAATACGCCGCCTGTTGCCCGTAGGTGAAGCCGTTGCCGACGGTGAACAGCGACAGGCCGAGGAAGAGGAGCCAGACGTTTCCGGTGTTGACCAGCGGGAACAGCAGGAACACCGTGATCAGTTGCACGATCCAGCCGACGATGTAGGTGTTGCGCCGACCGATCTTGTCGGAAACGCCGCCGGCGATCCAGGTCATCAGCAGCCAGACCACTGCGGAACCGGTCACGGCCAGCAGCACCGGGGTACGTTCCAGGCCTACGAATCCGTTCGGGTCGGTGGCGTAGTTCTGCAGGTATCCGCCGGTGGTCATGTAGCCGGCGGCGCTGTTGCCCGCGAAGGTGAGCGCGGCGAGGATGACGAGCAGCCAGTGCTTGCGAAAGAGGGTGACCATCGGAACCTTGGTCTGCTGCTTGCGCTTGGCGATCTCCTTGAACACCGGGCTCTCATCAACACTGCGACGCACGATGAAGCCGACGACGATCAGCACGAAGCTGAGCAGGAACGGAACACGCCAGCCCCATTCGAGGAAGGCGTCGCCGGGCGAGATGACACCGGTCATCAGGGCGAGAATGCCGGAGGCCAGCAGCAGGCCGAGCGGTACGCCGATCTGGGGGAAGGCACCCATCCGGCCGCGCTTATTGTCGGGCGCATGCTCGACCGCCATCAGCACCGCGCCGCCCCATTCTCCGCCAGCGGAGATGCCCTGCAGGATGCGCAGCAGCAGCAGGATGATCGGCGCGGCAACGCCGATCTGCGAGTAGGTCGGCAGAACACCGATCAACGTCGTTGCCGACCCCATCAGGATCAGCGTGACGACGAGCATGGCCCGGCGTCCGAGCCTGTCCCCGAAGTGGCCGGCGAGGAATGCCCCGAGCGGGCGGAACAGAAAGCTGAGGCCGACCGAGGCGAAGGAGAGCAGGATGGCGATCTGCGGGCCGGCCGGCTTGAAGAACAGCTCAGCGAAGATCAGGCCGGCGGCGCTGGCGTAAAGGAAGAAGTCGTACCACTCGATGGTGGTACCGATGACCGTGGCCATCGCCACCCGCCGCCGATCGGACGAGAGCGGGCTGGGCGGTGCTGCTGTTGAAACGGATGACATGTTCTGTGACTTCCTTGTCATTATGGGATCGCAAACCCGACCGAACTCACGGCTTGCGACATTGATCGTATATCTTATGAGATACGAATACAATCCCCCTGGGCCCGTCACTGAGAGCCAGGCCGGAGCGGGCGTGGATTTCGAGGGCCACAAAGCGAAGGGGTTGCATTCTTCGCAAGATCGTATATTATTTCAAATACACACGCAGCGCCGCGAGAGGACATCACATGCAGCACCCCACACCGTTCACCGGCACCCCCGGCAAGGTGATCGCCCTGCACCTCAACTATCCGTCTCGCATCGCTCAGCGCGGCCGTACGCCGGAGCAGCCGTCCTACTTCTTGAAGCCCGGCACGTCGGTGAGCGCGTCGGGTACCCCGATCGAACGCCCGGCCGGCACCGAACTGCTCGCCTTCGAAGGCGAGATCGCCCTCATCATCGGCCACAGCATCCGTCGGGTAACCCCGGAAGAGGGCTGGGCAGCCGTCTCGGGAGTCACCGCCGCGAACGACTTCGGCGTCTACGACCTGCGCTACGCCGACAAAGGCTCGAACCTGAAGTCCAAGGGCGGTGACGGTTTCACTCCGCTAGGCCCGGCCGTGATCAACGCCGCCGACATTCAACCGGATGCCCTGCGCGTGCGCACCTGGGTGAACGGCGAGCTCGTGCAACAAGACACCACGGCTGACCTGGCCTTTCCGTTCGGCCGCCTGGTCGCCGATCTCTCACAACTCATGACGCTCGAACCGGGCGACGTGATTCTCACCGGGACCCCTGCCGGGTCCTCCGTCGTGCAGCCAGGCGACGTCGTCGAGGTCGAAGTGGATGCCCCCACTGCGCCCGGCGCGCCGAGCACGGGCCGCCTGGTCACGCCGGTCGTCGCCGGCACGGTCGCGATGGCCGAATACGGCGCCGGACCCAAGATCGACGACCTGCAGCGGGCCGAGGCGTGGGGCTCCGCTGAGACGGCCGGACTACCGACATCGACCGACCCGGCCACCATTTTGACCGACGACCTCAAGGCGAAAATCAATTCGGTCGGTACGGCAACGCTCAGCTCCCAGCTGCGCAAGCGGGGCTTGAACAACGTCTCCATCGATGGTCTGCAATCCACTCGGCCGAGCATGCGGCTGGTCGGGCTCGCTCGCACCCTGCGGTTCATTCCCAACCGGGAAGACCTTTTCATCTCCCACGGCGGCGGGTACAACGCGCAGAAGCGCGCCTTCGACGCACTCCGCCCCGATGATGTGCTCGTGATCGAGGCCCGCGGCGAGTCCGGCACCGGCACCGTCGGCGACATCCTCGCCCTGCGCGCCCAGGTCAACGGTGCCGCCGGGCTGGTGACGGACGGTGGGGTACGGGATGTGGCCGCCGTCGCCGCCCTCACGATGCCCACCTACTTCGCCAACGCGCATCCGGCCGTTCTCGGCCGCAAGCATGTGCCGTGGGACACCGACCTCACCATCGCCTGCGGCGGTGCCGCGGTGCAGCCCGGCGATGTGATCGTTGGGGATGCCGACGGCGTACTCGTGATTCCGCCGGGGTTGATCGAGCAGGTCGTCGACGATGGGATCGAACAAGAACGCGAGGAGACCTTCATCGCCGACATGGTCGCCGCGGGCGAGGGCGTCGACGGGCTGTACCCGATGAATGCGACCTGGAAGGCACGGTACCGCGAATGGGTGAAGTGACCGGCCTGAGCAAGTCGCAACTCTCTTATCAGTGGATCAAAGCGCGCATCTCCGACAGCACATTCACGCCGGGCTACCGTCTGGTGCTCGGCGCGATCGGCAAGGAGCTGGGCGTAAGCGCCGTCCCGGTGCGTGAGGCGATCCGCCGGCTCGAGGCGGAAGGTCTGGTCACCTTCGAACGTAACGTCGGTGCCCAGGTCGCCATGGTCGAGGAGACCGAATACCTCTACACGATGCAGACTCTGAGCGTCGTCGAGGGCGTCGCGACCGCGCTGTCGGCGCCCTTCGTCACCGCCGCCGACATCGAAAGGGCCCGCATGGTCAACCAGGAGATGATCGCCTCCCTCGAGGACCTCAACCCGCACCGGTTCACCGAGCTCAACCTCGATTTTCACTCCATCCTGTTCGAGAACTGTCCGAACCCGCACATTCTTGACCTGGTGCACCGCGGTTGGAACCGCATGAACGTCCTGCGCGACTCCACCTTTAGCTTCGTGCCCGGCCGCGCCCGAGAGTCAGTGGCGGAGCACGAGAACCTGCTGCAGCTGATCGAGTCGGGGGCGGATACGCTCCAGCTCGAACTGGCCGCGCGCGCCCACCGCACCGGCACGATGGATGCCCTACTCGCCTACCAGAAGTCGCATCACCCACACACGACACCCCAACCGTCCACGAGAAAGAGATCCTGACCATGACACAGACGTCTGTGCAGACCACGCACTTTATTCCCGCTGACCTACCCACCAACATCCGTCATTTCATCGGTGGAGAGTTCGTCGATAGCGTCGGCGGAGAAACCTTCGACGTGCTCGACCCGGTGTCGAACCAGACCTACGCCACCGCGGCCGCCGGCCAGCAAGCCGACATCGACCTGGCCGTCGCCGCCGCGAAGGAGGCGTTCGACCATGGACCCTGGCCGCGCATGCTGCCCCGAGCTCGTGCCCGGGTGCTGCACCGCATCGCCGACGCCGTCGAGGCCCAGGACGCCCGACTCGCCGAGCTTGAGACCTTCGATACCGGGCTGCCGATTACGCAGGCGCTCGGCCAGGCGCAGCGAGCGAGCGAGAACTTTCGATTCTTCGCCGACCTGATCGTGGCGCAGGCCGACGACACCTACAAGGTGCCAGGCCGGCAGATCAACTACGTCAACCGCAAGCCGGTCGGTGTCGCCGGGCTGATCACCCCGTGGAACACCCCGTTCATGCTCGAAAGCTGGAAGCTCGCTCCCGCGCTCGCCTCCGGCTGCACCGTCGTGCTGAAGCCCGCCGAATTCACGCCGCTGTCGGCGAGCCTCTGGGCGGAGATCTTCGCCGCCGCCGGGGTGCCAGACGGCGTGTTCAACCTGGTCAACGGCATCGGCGAGGAGGCCGGCGACGCGCTGGTCAAGCACCCCGACGTGCCGCTCATCTCTTTCACCGGCGAGACCACGACCGGCCAGACCATCTACCGCAACTGCGCCGCGAACCTCAAGGGCATGTCGATGGAGCTCGGCGGCAAATCCCCCGCCGTCGTCTTCGCCGACGCCGACCTCGACGCGGCAATCGACTCGACCCTGTTCGGCGTGTTCTCGCTCAACGGCGAGCGCTGCACGGCGTCGAGCCGCATCCTGGTGGAGCGTTCGATCTACGACGACTTCTGCGCCCGCTATGCGGCCCGCGCCCAGAGCATCGTCGTCGGCGATCCGCACGACCCGAAAACCGAGGTCGGCGCGCTTGTGCACCCCGAGCACTACGCCAAGGTCATGAGCTACGTCGAGATCGGCAAGTCCGAGGGTCGCCTGCTCGCCGGCGGCGGCCGGCCAGAGGGACTGCCAGAGGGCAACTACGTCTCCCCCACGGTCTTCGCCGACGTCGCACCCACCGCCCGCATCTTTCAGGAGGAGATCTTCGGCCCGGTCGTGGCCATCACCCCCTTCGAAACGGATGCCGAAGCGCTCGCCCTGGCCAACGGCGTGAAGTACGGGCTGGCCGCCTACATCTGGACCAACGACCTCACCCGCGCGCACACCTTCGCCCAGTCCGTCGATGCCGGGATGGTCTGGTTGAACTCGCACAACGTGCGCGACCTGCGCACCCCGTTCGGCGGTGTCAAGGCCTCCGGCCTCGGCCACGAGGGCGGCTACCGATCGATCGATTTCTACACCGACTCGCAGGCCGTGCACATCACGCTCGCGCCCGTGCACACCCCCCGTTTCGGCGGCAAGTAGCCGCGCCCAGCATCCGCTTCGCATCCGTAGCACCCCCCGCACACACCCAGCACGAACCCTCAACGAGGAGAACCCCATGACCAATCCGATCCCCACCCCCACGAGCACCCCGCCCGACATCCTCCGCTGCGCCTACATGGACATCGTTGTGACCGACCTGGCCCGCTCGCGCGAGTTCTACGTCGATATTCTCGGCCTCGTCGTCACCGAGGAGAGCGACACCGAGATCTACCTACGCAGCTTTGAAGAGTTCATTCATCACAACCTGGTGCTGCGCCAGGGGCCGATCGCCGCCGTCGCCGCGATGGCCTTCCGGGTGCGCGCCCCGGAAGATGTCGACCTCGCCGAGGCCTACTACCAGGAACTCGGCTGCCGCACCGAACGCCGCACCGAGGGCTTCGCGCGGGGCATCGGCGACAGCGTGCGCGTCGAGGACCCGCTCGGTTTTCCCTATGAGTTCTTCTACTCGACCACCCACGTGGAACGCCTCGCCTGGCGTTACGACCTGCAGGGGCCGGGTGCGCTCGTGCGCCTCGACCACTTTAACCAGGTCACTCCCGACGTCGGCCGTGGCCGCAAATACCTCGAAGACCTGGGCTTTCGCGTCACCGAAGACATCAAAGACGAAGACGGCGTCACCTACGCGGCCTGGATGCGCCGCAAGGACACCGTGCACGACACCGCCCTCACCGGTGGCAACGGCCCTCGCATGCACCACATCGCGTTCTCCACGCACGAGAAGCACAACATCATCTACATCTGCGACAAGCTCGGCGCGCTCCGCAAGAGCGACCTGATCGAGCGCGGGCCTGGCCGCCACGGCGTCTCGAACGCGTTCTACCTGTACCTGCGCGACCCCGATGGCCACCGCGTCGAGATCTACACGCAGGACTACTACACCGGCGACCCCGACAACCCCGTCGTCACCTGGGACGTGCACGACAACCAGCGCCGCGACTGGTGGGGCAACCCCGTCGTGCCGAGCTGGTACACGGACGCTTCGCTCGTGCTCGATCTCGACGGCAAACCGCAGCCGGTCATCGAACGCACCGAGTCGAGCGAAATGGCCGTCACCGTCGGCGCCGACGGCTTCTCGTACACCCGCAAAGACGACGAGCTGGCCGGCTTCAAACTCGGCACCACCCTCTAGGGAGCAGCATGCTTGACCATTCAGTCATCGAAGAGATCGCCGACGAACTCGTCGCGGCCGGCCAAACCCGGTCGACTGTTCCCCTGTTGACCACCCGCTACCCCGGCATGACCGTCGACGACGCCTACGCCGTGCAGAGCCTGTGGAAGGAGCGCGGCATCGCGGCCGGCCGCCGGCTTGTCGGTCGTAAAATCGGCCTGACCTCCAAGGTGATGCAGGTCGCGACCGGCATCACCGAACCCGATTATGGTGTGATCTTCGCTGACGAGGTCTACGAGAATGGCGCAAGCATCCGTTTCGACAGCTTCTCGAACGTGCGCATCGAGGTCGAGCTGGCTTTCGTGCTCGGCAAGCCACTATCGGGGCCGAACGCCACCCTGTTCGACGTGCTCGACGCGACGGACTACGTGGTTCCGGCGCTCGAGATCCTCAGCTCGCGCATCGAAATGGCCGGTCGAACGATCGTCGACACCATCTCCGACAACGCGGCGATGGGCGGCATGGTCGTGGGCGGCACGCCCGTGAAGGTTGGCGACATCGACCTGCGCTGGGTGTCAGCGTTGCTCTACCGCAACCAGACCATCGAGGAATCGGGGGTGGCCGCGGCCGTGCTCAATCACCCCGCTGCCGGTGTCTACTGGCTGGCGAACAAGCTTGCCCAGCACGGAACCAGCCTCGAGGCCGGGGAGATCATCCTGGCTGGCTCGTTCACCCGGCCGATGTGGGTTGAGCAGGGCGACACCGTGCACGCCGACTATGGACCATTGGGAGCCATCACATGCCGATTCGAGTAGCAGCAGAGCCGACCTTCCGCGACGTTCTCGCGGGCACCGACCGTGCGCAGATCGGCATGTGGGTATGTTCCGGCAGCGCCCTCGTGGCAGAAATCTGTGCTGGCAGCGGCCTCGACTGGCTCCTGATCGACACCGAACACAGCCCGAATGGCCTCGAGTCGACGCTCAGCCAGCTGCAGGCCGTACACGGGTATCCGATCGTACCGCTGGTGCGTGCGCCGATCGGGGATCGGATTATCGTCAAACAGCTCCTCGACCTCGGCGTACAGAATCTACTCATTCCCATGGTCGATACCGCCGAGCAGGCCCACGCCATGGTGGCTGCGGTGCGTTACCCGCCGCACGGCGTACGCGGCGTCGGCAGCGCCCTGGCCAGGGCCTCCCGGTGGAACCGCATCGACGACTACCTGGCCAGGGCCAGCGAGACGATCTCCCTGTTCGTGCAGATCGAGACAACGGATGCCGTCGCCAACATCACCGAGATCGCCAGCGTCGACGGCGTGGACGGCCTGTTCATCGGTCCGTCCGACCTTGCCGCATCGATGGGTTTGCTCGGCCAGCAGGACCACCCCGACGTCGTCGCTTCGGTTGAGCGGTGTATCCGCACCGTCGCCGCGCTCGGCAAACCCGTCGGCGTCAATGCCTTCGCGCCGGCGACCGCCGAGCGTTACCTGGCGGCTGGTGCCCGTTTCGTGCTCGTCGGAGCCGACGTGGCCATCCTCGCCCGCGCTTCGGAGTCGCTCGCCGCCACCTTCATCACGAGCGCTACTTCGGCCAAACCCGACACGGTGCGGCCGAGTTACTGAGCGAGCGAACTCAGAGACCGAATGCGAGAATAGTCGGGTGTCGATCCCAGAATTCGCCGAGCCCGCCGGCACTGCCCAGCCGGTACCCGCCGCGCACTCGCAAACCCTGTCGCGCGGCATCCGCGTACTGGAAATTCTCGCTGAAATCGACGAGCCGATGAGCATCGTCGAACTCGCCGCCGCCCTCGACGTGCACCGATCGATCGCCTATCGCATTCTCCGCACTCTCGAAGATCATGGCCTCGTCGTGCGTGACCCGGCCGGGCTGGTGCGGCTCGGCGCGCGACTGGCCGCCCTGGCGCGCGGGGTGTCCCGCGATCTGCAGGCCGCTGCCCGGCCCGTGCTCACCCGCGTCGCCAACGACCTCGGCATGACCGCGTTCGTGGCGGTGCTCGACCAGGGTGAGATCTTCACCCTGGTGAGTATCGAGCCGCGGCAGGCCCACGCGACGGTCGCTCAGCAGCCAGGCACGCGGCATCCGCTGCACATGGGCGCGCCGGGAATAGCCATCCAATCGGGCTTGGGCGCCGCGCGGTGGGCCGCGCTTGGCCATTCGGAAACCCGCCGCAGTGAGGTCGGCGAAGTCGCTGCCCTCGGCTACGCCTCGAGCCACGACGAGGTCATTCCGGGCCTGTCGTCGATCGCTGTTCCGCTGCTCGTTCCCGGCGAATCACCGGCCTCCCTCGCCGTCGTGTATATCTCGAGTCTGCACTCCCCCACCGACATCGGCGCTGTGCTCACCGCGGCCGCGCGCACGATCGTCGCCGAGCTGAGCTAGTCACCGCGCCACGCACAGGCTCTGCAGGCCCACCCGAACGGTCGACCCGATATGGCGGGCGCGCAGTTGGGACACGACGCTCGGCTCGTCGGCGTAGGCGAGGAACTCGCTGTTGTAGGTCTGGCTTGGATAGCCGTCGTCCGCCCAGCCATCGGTAATGCGCAGGAACGCGGCCGCTGCCGCGTCGTAGTTCACGTCCCAGTCGTCGGTATCGGCGCCGGAGAAGGTGAGTTCCATGCCGTAGCCGATTCCCGAGCCCAGGCAGTCGAAAGCATACGGCGCAGCCACCACGGCCAGGTCGAGGGCAGCGCCGGGAATGGCCCCCTGCCGTTCCGGCTCCTCGAACGCCGGCCCAAAGCGCGAGGTCGTCTGAGCGACGAACGCCGCAAATTGCTGCTCGAGCTGGGTCGACGTCAGCGCCGTCGAGGGCACGTCAGGCAGCTCGATGGGCGGCAGCCCGGGCGGCAGTACCAGCTGCACGTCGCCCGCCGGGGGCGTGCTGCTCTGCGCGCTGTCGGTCGTCGCGGGCACGAACAATTCGCCGTCGCGAATGGTTTTAGCGATCGAACCGAGTCCGAGCGCCAGGGTAAGGCCGAGCAACGCGAGAGGTGCAATCAGCACGACCAGCGCGTCGGACGTTGAACCGCGACCCCCCGTTCGCTGGCGCACCTGCGCCACCCAGCCGGCAACACCGACCGCGAGGGCCAACACCGGAATCACTGTGGCTCCCAGAACCTGCGCGACGTAGCCGGGGAGTTCAGCGGCCGGGTCGACCGCGCCCGGCCTGTCCCAGGCCGCACCGATCGCCATTCCGAACATCCACGCCGGTGACAATACGGAGACCACGGCGAGTAACCCGCACAGGCGACGAAGGCGCCGCACCGTGAGTGAGGGCAGGCTTCCGGCGATATAGGCGAAATTCACACCGGATGCCGCCGGCGCGGTCCTCGGCACCGCACGCACACCGACGACAATGCCGACGACGACAGCCGCCACGGCGAGTACGAGCACGGCGGAAAGCCCGATCGTCAGTTGGGGATCGGTCGTGGCTACCCAACCGTCATGCACGGTCTCGCAGAGCTGACGCGGCGGAAAGCTGTCGTAGCGCACGGTGACACCCTTGCCGTACACCGAGGCACACGTCTCGGGGAGGGCGTGGGAGTTGCGCACGAAGATGGCGGTCACGATGGGCCAGATCAGCATCACGACGACACCGATAATGAGCGTCCCGAGTGCGGCGCGGCCCTTGGCCCGGGGCAATTTCGTGGAGAACATTTCCTCCAAACTAGCGTCCCCTGGCCCAGAGCACCCCGCCAACACCCCCATACAGGGTGCAATCTGGCACGTCGAATCCCCGGAAAGTAACAATCCCGCACAATACTGACCAATAGGTAGGTAATCTTCAATTTTGCTGTCATACTGCCCCAGTGCCTGTTTTTCTCCGCACGATTCACACACTTTGCAGCAGCACCCGACCCAGCACCGCAGTGAAATACGAAGGGGTATTCCATGGCCTTTACCACCGAGCGCACATCGGCGACCAGCGCTAAACGAAACGAAGAACGGCGGGTGCTCGCCGGCACCATGGTCGGCACCACCATTGAGTGGTACGACTTCTTCATCTACGCCCAGGCCGCAGGCCTGGTGCTGGCTGGCCTGTTCTTCGCCCCGCTCGCCGGTGAGAATGCACCGCTGGCGCAGCTGATCGCCTGGGCCTCGCTCGGCATCAGTTTTCTGTTCCGCCCGCTCGGCGCCATTGTGGCCGGTCACCTGGGCGACAGGATCGGCCGCAAGGCCATGCTGGTGTTCACGCTCGTCACGATGGGTGCGGCGACGGCGCTCATTGGTTTGCTGCCGACCTTCGATCAGATTGGCGTCTGGGCGCCGATCCTGCTGATCGTGCTGCGCATCCTCCAGGGCTTCTCGGCCGGCGGCGAATGGGGTGGTGCCGCCCTTATGTCGGTCGAGCACGCTCCGGTCAACAAGCGCGGCTTCTTCGGCGCCTACCCGCAGATCGGCGTTCCGGTCGGCCTCATCCTCGCCACCGGCGTGATGATCCTGGTCACCACCTCGATGAGCGAAGAGGCTTTCCTCAGCTGGGGCTGGCGCATCCCATTCCTCGTCTCCGTGCTGCTCATCATCGTCGGCTGGCTCATCCGCCGTGCGGTCGCCGAGAGCCCGGTCTTCAAGGAGATGCAGACCCGCAAGAAGGAATCTGCGGCCCCGCTCAAGCAGCTGTTCAAGAACCACTCGCGTCAGGTCATCCTCACCGCGCTGATCTTCATCGCCAACAACGCGGCCGGCTACATGCTCATAGCGTTCTTCAACTCCTACGCCACCAAGCCCGCCGACGCCGGCGGACTCGGCATGGAGCGCACCCCGGTGCTCATCGCGAGCACCGTCGCGGCCGTGTTCTGGCTCGCGTCGACCATGCTCGGCGGCATCCTGTCCGACAAAATCGGTCGCGTGCGCACCTTCCAGCTCGGCTATGCGTTCCTGTTCATCTGGGCCATCCCCATGTTCCTGCTCATCGACACCGGCGACATCGTCTGGTTCGCGCTCTCCCTCATCATCCTGGCGAGCGGGCTTGGCTTCTCTTACGGCCCGCAGGCGGCGCTCTACGCCGAGATGTTCCCGGCCCAGGTGCGCTACTCTGGCGTGTCGATCGGCTATGCCCTCGGTGCGATCCTCGGTGGTGCCTTCGCCCCGCTGATCGCCCAGTTGCTGCTCGATGAGACCGGCCAGACCTTCTCCATCGGCATCTACCTCATGGTGCTCGCGGCGATCTCTTTCGTCGCCGTTACCCTCGTGAAAGAGACCCGCGGAGTGCCGCTGGGAGTCAGTACCCACGAATAGTTTCCAACCACACGAGACCGTGCCGCCCGGGTTCATCCGGGCGGCACGGTCTTTTTTTCGTCCTCGCTTCTGGACGGGGCCCGGGCCCCGTCCCTGGGCCCAGTTTAGAAACTGGGCCCGTGTCCCTAAGGTGGGCCCCGACCACACGCTGCCGGTGCGGCCCGTCGCGGGGGCTAATTCAAGCCGGATGGGCCGCCCCGGCCGATCTGCCACGTGTTTGTGCGGGCCGGGTGCACGCATCCGTTCATTTCTCCTGAATTAGCCACCGCCCGGCTCGGCAACGGGCGCAGAAAGGGCCCCCCGTCTGTGACGAGGGGCCCTTCTTAGCGGATGCCTAGCCGTTGATGACCTGCGGCACGCCGAGCGCCTTGAGGCCCTCGACGCCGAATTCGAGCCCGTAACCGGACTGCTTCGACCCGCCGAACGGAATCATCGGGTGCACCGCGCCGTGCGCGTTGATCCACACCGTTCCGGTCTCCAGACGCGCAGCTACAGCGCGGGCGGCCACGAGGTCCCTGGACCAGACCGATCCGCCGAGGCCGACGTCGACGCTGTTGGCGCGGGCGATGACATCGTCGAGATCGGTGTAGCGCAGGATCGGAAGAGCCGGCCCGAACTGTTCCTCACGCACCAGCGGGTTGTCGTCATCGATGTCAGCGACGAGGGTGGTCGGGTAGAAGAAGCCCGGAGCGTCCAGGTCGGGGTCGCCGCCGATAAGCACGCGCGCCCCAGAGTCCTTGGCGGACTGCACCAGACCGGCGACAATATTGAACTGGGCCTGATTCTGCAGCGGGCCGAGCACGTTGTTCTCGTCGATTCCCACACCCATCGGCATTTTCGCGGCGACCGCCGTCAGAGCGTCGCAGACCGCGTCGTAGATGTCGTCGTGTACGTAGAGGCGTTTGAGGGCGGCACAGGTCTGACCGGTGTTGATAAACGCACCCCAGAACAGTCCCTCGGCGATGGCTTCCGGATCGGCGTCAGGCAGCACGATGCCAGCGTCGTTGCCGCCGAGCTCCAGCGTGAGGCGCTTGACCGTGTCGGCTGAGCTCTTGATGATGGCCTTGCCTGTGGCGGTCGAGCCGGTGAACAAGACCTTGCCGATTCCGGGGTGCACGGCGAGGCCCGCGCCGATCGCACGACCGCCGGAGACAACGGTTACCAGGCCCTCTGGCAGCACCTGGTTCAGCACGGCGACGAGGGCGAGCACGCTCAGCGGCGTGTACTCGGACGGCTTGACGACGACGGCGTTGCCCATGCGCAGGGCCGGAGCGATCTGCCAGATCGAAATCATCATCGGCCAGTTCCAGGGGCCGATCGCGCCGACGACGCCGATCGGGCGGTAGGTGATCGCAGCGTGGGTGCTGCCGTCGTCGATGAGCACCTCAGAGTCCAGCGCGGTCGCGGCTGCGGTGCGCAGCCAAGCGGATGCGGCGCCCACTTCGAAGCGTGCGTTGGGTCCGTTGAGCGGCTTACCCTGCTCGCGGGAGAGCAGCTGGGCGAGCGCCTCGGCCGCGGCATCGATCGCGTCGGCGGCACGCACCATGACGGCGCTGCGCGCCTCGTGTCCGAGTGCCGCCCAGGCCGGCTGGGCCAGTGTCGCTGCGGAGATGGCGGATTCGAGGTCGTCGATGGTGTGCACCGGGGCGAGGCCAACGACCACGCCCGTCGCGGGGTCAAGAATCTCACGCGTCTCGCCGGCTGACGGCGTGATGGCGGCGAGCAGCCCGTCGTAGGTGTCTAGTGTCGGGGTTGCCAGGGTGTCGTTCGTTGTCATGAGTCCTCCACTTTGAGTCCAATTTGGGCCGGACGGGGTCTCGCCCGCTATCTGTTTCCACGCTACGCGCCGCAGCCCGCGCGGCACTTGTCCCCGCGCGCGGCGTACTTAGCTTTCGGCGCACACCAGACGATCAGAAGAGCGATTCCACCGAAATAATTCAGCGCTATAGCGCCGCGGCGGCGTAGTTGGGCGCATCCGCTTCGGCACTCACAACGATACTCACAGCGGCATCAACCCGGTTCAGGTCTCCGCTTTGAGCGCGAACGTACCAACGGAACCGGGCAAGCCCGCACCGTGACAACGGGGTTTTTCACGCGTGCACGCCGGTGGCCGATCGGCAGGACGCCCGTTTAGGCTTTCGACGTCAGGCCAGAAATTGCAGGGCGGCCTGCCTGAATTCAGGCGCGATCAGCGCATTAAAATGGGTGCGTCCCGGCAGTTCGAGGTACTGCGCGCCGCGATCGGCCGCCAGGGCGGCGACCCCAGACGGAATCGTGTCCGCCCCGCCGGCCACAAAGAGCTGCGGAATGCCGGCAGGCACGTCCAGCGTGCACCCCGCGACCCCCCGCACGCACGCCAGCAGCGCCTCACGATCGGCTCCAGCCGCGATCGCGGGGCCGAGTACGGCGGCGATGGACGGGTCGGCGGGCCGGTCGCCCGCAATCACATACCGTTCCACGGCGTCGAGATCCCAGGTATCGAACAGTTCCAGCGGCCCGGCCCCGCCGAGCACGAGGCGGCGCACGCGTTCGGGGGCCAGCCCGGCCAGGGCGGCCACCACCCGCGACCCCATGGAATAGCCGATCACGTCGACCCGGTCGAGTTCGAGGGTGTCGAGCACGGCCACCAGGTCGGCGGCCAGCTGCCGCGGTGCGTAGTCAGCGACGCGGTGGGGCTTGTCGCTCCGGCCATGACCGCGCAGGTCGGGTGTGACAGCGCCGCGCCCGGATTCTCCGAGCCCCCGCACCCAGCCTGAACTATGCCAGGTGACCGCGGCGGTCGATGCGAAACCGTGCACGAGCAGAACGGGCCGCTCTCCCGATGTGGTATCGAAGGCCACTCGCACACCGTCAAGCCGTCGAGCGAACTGAGTCACTCGACGACGTCGCTCGCGGCGAATACCGCGCCGGCATGCGCCATCTCAGCGAGGGCGGCCGCGGTTGATTCCGCGGCGACCCCGGCCACCAGGTCCGTCAGTACACGCACGTGCTGGCCGTGTTCCAGGGCGTTGAGGGTGGAGGCCCGCACGCAGTAGTCGGTGGCGAGGCCGACCACGTCGATCTCGGTCACCCCGTGTTCGCTCAGCAGTGCTCCCACAGTCTCCCCAGCCTCGGTCGTGCCTTCAAAGATCGAGTACGCGGGTTCGCCCTGGCCCTTGCGAATGTGAAAGGTCACGGCATCCGTTGTTAGAGCTTTGTGGTATTCGGCGCCCGCGGTGCCGGCCACGCAGTGCACCGGCCAGGTCGTGACGTAGTCCGGAGCGGCGTCGCGGGCGAAGTGGCCGCCGTTGTCGTTGCCGATATCGTGCCAGTCGCGCGAGGCGAAGACATATTTGTAGGCGAGCGGATGCTGCGCCAGCAGCGCGCTCACGCCCGCGGCGACCGCAGCCCCACCGTCGACGGCGAGCGTACCGCCCTCGGTGAAGTCGTTCTGAACGTCGATGATGAACAGTGCACGGGTCACGATGTCTCCTTCGAAAATCAGTTATTAGACAGATTATCGCCGCACTGGAAAAAGCCGGTAGCCAGGGTGTCGATGGCAATTTTGGCGTTCGAGCTCACGTTGCCGATGGCGTAGATGGCGAAGGTGAGCGGGGTGCCGTCGGCAGCGTGGATGACGCCGGCGAGGGTGTAGCCGGTGTCGATCCAGCCGGTTTTGGCGAAAACAGCGCCGTCGGCGACGGAATTGGCGCCGGAGAAGCGGTCGCTGTACGACAGGGAGCCGCGCGGTCCCCCGGCGATCGGCAGGCCGTCGAACAGCACTCCAAGGTTGCCCTCGCGTGCGTTGACCTTGAGGAACAGGGCGGTCAGGTAGGCCGGCGACACCGCATTGTTCGGGCTGAGGCCCGAACCGTCCTTAATGATCATGCCGGTGGTGTCGATGCCGTAGGCGGCGAGTCCGCCGACGATGCCCGCCTGCAGGGCTGAGAAGGAGTTGCCGGCACCGTTTTCGATGGCCACGAGGCGTGCGAGCATTTCGGCGATGGTGTTATCGCTCACAATGAGGGACTGCTGGATGAGCGTCGAGACCGGTGCGGACTGAACGGCGCCGAGTTGGGTGGCGCCAGCCGGGGCTGTGGCCTGGCTGATGGTGACCTTGCCGCCGAGAGCGTCGGCGAAGGCCTGCCCGGCCCGGGCAATCGGGTCTTCGCTGCGGGCGGAGGTGCTGCGGGTGGGGTCATCGCGGTCGCCGTCGACCATGAGGGCGGTGATCTCGGGCATGTAGCCGAGGCCGAGTTCGGTGCGGGCCCAGCCCTCGTCCCAGTCGGGGCCAGAAAAGTAGGACGCGTCGAGCACGAGTGAGGTGATCGGCGGGTTGGCCGGATCGGCGGCCCAGGCGACCAGGGTCTGGGTGGCGAGGTCGTCGAGGTGGGCGGCGCCGGTGTAAAAGGGTTCCTGGCCGGTGGGGAGGCGAGACAGGGTCAGGTCTCCCCCGCCGACGAGCACGATCTGGCCGGGTTCGGCACCCTTCACGACGCGGGTGGTGGCCCGGTAGTCGCTGCCGAGCACGTTGAGCGCGGCGGCCGAAGTGAGCACCTTCATGACGCTCGCCGTGCGAGAGGATATCGTGCCGCCGCGGTCGAAGAGCACCGCACCGGTCTCGGCGTTTACGACCTGTGCCTGAAATTCGGCCAGACGGGTATCGGCGGCGAGATTAGCGACCGAACAGGTGCGCAGCCGGCTGGCCGCCGTCGCTTCGGCGGGCACCGGCCGCGCCGGGTCGACGGTGGGCGTCGGGCTCGGTGTCGCGGTGGAGGTGGACACAGCGGATGCCGCCGCCGGCTCCATCGCGCCGGTCTGGGTGCCGGCGAACACGGCCCCACTGCCCAGCAGCAGGAAGACCAGGGCGCCCGCGGCAATCAGCCAGGCCCGGCGATGCCGGGTGCTGCGTTGCTGTTCACCGAGGGGCGTAAGTCCACCACGCGTGCTGGCGTCAGCGTCAGTGGGTTGGGGTGCCTGCACTGGTTTGTCCACCTCCGTATGCTAACCGACGGGCCATATGGTGGGCTATTCGCCCGGGTAGTGCAGGCCTATCTGGGCTCGTACCGTGTCGAGGGTCTGCATGATCGCGACCGATTCGTTGGCGGACATGACCTCACTCGTGAAGGTTCCGTCACGAATCACCCGTTCGGCCTCCATCGCCTCAAAGTGCATTCCTCGGCCGGTGAACGAGGGGGTGGTGAAGGTTTCGACCACCTCGCCGCGCTGGTCGAGCACCCGAAAACCGGTTGGCGCATACCAGACAGCATCGATGTCGATGCGGCCGTTGGTTCCGAGGATGGATGCGGTGGTCGGGCCGAGCGTGTTACTCGCCGAGAACGTCGTGGCAATCTGCCCGTCGCCGTATCGAAAGATGGTGGCGACCTGGGCGTCTGCCCCGGTGCTCTTAAACGATGCGCTGGCCACGATGGTGTCGGGTGTTCCGAAGACGGCATGGGCGAAGCTCACCGGATAAACGCCGAGATCGAGCAGCGCGCCGCCGCCGAGTGCCATTGAGTTCAAGCGGTGTTCGGGGTCGTCTGGCAGGTCTTGGGTGTGGTCGGCGAGCAGGCTCCGCACGTCGCCAAGCGTGCCGGAGGCCAAAATCTCACGGATACGAACCATATGCGGTAGAAAACGTGTCCACATGGCTTCGAGCACGAGAAGGTTTTTGCTGGTCGCCAGGTCAACGATTTGCCGGGCCTCATGGGCGTTGAGTGCAATCGGTTTCTCGATCAATACGTGTTTACCGGCGTTCAGCGCGAGCATGGCATGCTCGGCGTGAAACGGATGCGGAGTCGACACGTAGATCACATCGACCTCGGGGTCATTCACCAGAGCCTCGTAGCTTTGATGCGCGGTAGAAATATCAAATTCGGCGGCGAAGGCATCCGCTGTGTTCTGGCTTCGCGACCCGACCGCCTGAACCGTGTGGCCATTCTGCACGAGATCCTTGGTGAACAGGTGGGCAATGCCGCCGGTGGCCAAGATTCCCCATCGAATCAGATCTGTCATGCCTGCAGCTTAGCCTCGGGCGCCGACACGGAGTTCTGGATGCCCAAACCCGACACGATCCCGCCTCCCACGAGGAGAAGAGCGGTGGCGATCATGGCTCGATGAAACCCGTCCAGGTCGAGAACCGGGCCAACGATAATGCTGGCCGCTGCGATTGCTACGAGCCCGGCCACCCGCGATACCGCGTTGTTGACCGCCGAAGCAATGCCGGCCCGACGGGAATCGATGGCGCCGAGAATGGCCGAGGTCAGCGGGGCGACCGTGATGGTCAGGCCGAGGCCGAAGATCGCAACGCCCGGCAGCACCTGACTGAGATAGGTGACGTTCGCATCCACGCGAAGCAACAAAAAGAAGCCGATCCCGGCCGTGATCGGGCCCAGACACATAAACAGACGCGGCCCAAACCGACCGGCCAGAGCTCCCACAACGCCGGACAGGGCAATGCTGAGAATGCTTACCGGCAAAAGTGCCAGGCCGGCCAGCGTCGCGGTGTAACCGCCAAACTGTTGCAAAAACACGGCGACAATGAACGTGCCGAGTGAGAGCGCCGCGTAAATCAGCGTGGTGGCCACGTTTCCCACCCAAAAATTGCGCACCTGAAATAGGCTGAGCGGCATCATGGGCGCTCTCGTGCGCTTTTCGTGCAGCAGAAATGCGACAAAGCACAGCACGCCGGCGATGAGCGGCAGGAGAATGACCGGGCTCCCCCACCCAAAGTTAGCCTGTTCGATAAGCGCGAAGACCGGCAGGGCTAAACCGAGCACGCCGAGAACAGCGCCAACGATATCGACGCGGGTGTCGGCATCCGCTGCTGCATCGCCCGGAAGGCGTGCCAAAAGAAACAGTGTTATCGCGATCGGTACAAGGTTGATGCCGAAGACCAGCCGCCAGGAGGAGAGGTCAACGAGCAGCCCGCCGATCAGGGGGCCAGCAACGAAGGCTGTACTGGTCCAGGCCGTCCAGGAACCGATTGCGCGCGCCTGGCCGGAGCCGCTGAAGGTACTGAAAATGAGTGCGAGGGAACTGGGCACCAGCAACGCCCCCGCCACTCCCTGTAGACCGCGCGCACCGATCAGAAAGAGTGCAGTCGGTGCGACAGCGCACAGAACGGATGCCACGGCGAACCCCAGCAAACCCCAGAACAGCACCCGTTTGCGCCCGAAGGCGTCGGAGAGTGACCCGGCCAGCAAGATGATGCCGCCCAGGGTGATGAGGTAGGCGTCGACGACCCACTGCTGGGTCGCGATTCCACCACCCAGTTCACGGGTAATCGCCGGAAGCGCCACATTAATGACGGTGCCATCCAGAAAGGCGATGAAGGAGGCGAGCACGGCGATCACGAGCACGAGCCGCTGCGTGGCGGCCGGTGAACGAGTCATGAGCTTATTAAAGCGCACGTTGCGCCGTCGGTGGCATGGTCGGTGGCATGGTCGGTGGCATGGTCGAATGCTGCGCGGTGCCTGTCGTGCTGAGAATAGGTCAAACTAGACCAATGATCACCCTGCAGCAGGACGACGATGGCTTCATCCGCATGAATCGGCACTTTCCCGACCGCTCGCTCATCCGCATCACGTTCACCGGGGGTGCAAGCGAGGACTTCACTGGCGCCCAGCTCAACACTGTTTATGATGAGGCTTTGGCCCAGTTTCTCGGACAGAACCGTCTTGAGGGAGCTAAAGGGTTCTCGCGCGCACCAGCAAAAACCGTGCACCCCACCAAGAAGATCACCGTGGTCAAGGTGCACGAGGGAATGGCTCGCTGACCGAACGCAACGGGAACGAGCTCCACCTTCGTTCCGGTACGACACCGGTCGTACCGTCTTAGTCGATTCCCAGGGTAAGCAAATCCGCCGCTTGAGGTTCTCCCGCGGCGTGAGCTCGACGAGAACTTCGCGTCGGCTGCCCGGACTCGATACCCCTTGCACCCAATCCCCCTCAACCGCACGGTCAATGGAACGGCTGAAGTGCTGTACGCCGTCGAAGACCTGTGCAACTGGACTTGGCGAGGCCCGGAGTGGTTGCGCCCGGTAGCTGGTGGATTGTTTCTCGGCCCGCTGCTTTTCGCCCTGCCTCAGAGGTACGGAGTTGGCTATCCGGTGCTGGAAAAGGGCGTTCAGGGTGGGTACGCCCGAGACCCTCCGTCTGGGCGCGGTCCAGGTTTTCACCTTTCACAGGCACGCCCGCAAAATGTCCTCCACTTCGACCGCAGTGGGCTGGATCGGGTTGTTCACGGTGACGGTGTCGGCGAGCGTGTCAGCGGCCAGGGACGCCAAGTCGCGCTCGGTCACCCCGAATTTCGACAGCGGCCCAGTCATGCCAACCGTGACGGCCAACTCTGCGACGGCACGGATAGCACTCTGGGCGTTCGTTTCCGCCGTCACCGCGGTATCTCCCACCCCGAGGGCGAAGGCCACCCGGGCGATGCGCGCAGTGCGGGCGGTCAGGTTGAATCGCAGTACGGCTTCGATCACGATGCACAGTGCGAGGCCGTGGGGAATGTTGAACTGGCCCCCCAGCGGATGCGCGATGCCGTGCACGAGACCGAGCCCGGTGTGCGAGAACCCGACCCCGGCCACGTGACTGGCGAGCAGCAGTTCGGCACGGGCTTCGATGTCGGTGCCATCGACAACCGCACGGGGCAGAAACTCTGCCACGGTGGAGATCACCTGCAGGGCGATGCCGTCACTGTACGGATTCGCTCGCACCGAGAGGTACGACTCGAGCGCATGAGTCAGGGCGTCCATGCCGGTGGCTGCCGTGGCGCCCGCCGGCAGCCCAACGGTGAGGTCGGGGTCGAGCACGGCCGCCCGGGCGAGGGCACTGTCATGGCCAACGTAGAACTTGCGGTGGCTGTCAACATCGGTAATCACACCGAAAGCGTTGACCTCCGCTCCCGTTCCGGCGGTCGTGGGAACAGCCACGATCGGCAGGGCGGGGTGCCTGAAGGTACTGCGGTAGTCGAGGTCCACACCGCGCTGGGGGTTCCGTGCCCCGAGGGCAATTCCTTTTGCTGCATCCATCGACGACCCACCGCCCACGGCCACGATTCCATCGGCGCCAGCGGATGCCGCCACATCGCTGCCCTCATCGACACACGACGTCGTGGGGTTCGGTGTGACCCCGCCGAACACGGTCACGGCCAGACCGGCCGATTCCAGCGATAGCCGTACGGAAGCGACCACCGGGCTGGCGGCCAGGAACGGATCCGTCACGATGAGGGCATGGCTCACCCCGCTCGCCGCCGTGATGCGGCCAACATCAGCGACCGTGCCGCGACCAAAATGCGCCACCGGTTTGGCGTCGAGCACGAGAGAAACCTCGCTGAGCGGCTGGGGCAGCGCTGCCAGGCCGGTTGCGTTCGGTGAAACGACGGCGTTCATGCGGAGGCCAGATCAGCCTGGACCAAGGACGCCACCGCGGCGGCGGCAGCGGATGCGGCGACCGACGCGACGATGGACGCCGCGGCAGAGACTTCGGCGGCTTCTTCGGCCGCGGTGACCGCTGCCGCCGCGTCGGCGGGGCTGCTCGTGGTGGAATCGTTGAGGCGCAGGTTGATTCCGCTGAGATCTTCGTAGAGTCGCACCGGGCTCATTTCGCCGGCCGAGTCGCCATACTGTGCGCGGGCTCGACGATAGATCTGTTCCACCAGTCCGCTCAGTTCGGCCGGAACCCCCACGGACCGGGCCAGGTCGATCGAAAGCCCGAGGTCCTTGCAGGCCAGGGCGATGGAGAAGCCCTCGTCGTAGTCGCCGTCGCCCAGAATGGACAGCACATCGTGCTGCACAAAGTTGCTGTTGGCGGGGCTCGCGATGAGCGAGGCTCGCAGAACGCCCAGGTCAACACCGGCTTTCACCCCGATGCTGAGCACCTCGGACGTGGCGACGAGGTGCGAGAACCAGAGCTGGTTGATCATCAGTTTCACGGCATACCCGGTGCCGGCAGCACCCACGTGCAGAATGCGCTCCGGGTCGCCCATGGCTTCAAAAATGGGCAACAGCTCGTCAAAATCGTCGTTGGAAGCGCCGACAAAGATTTGCAGCATGCCCGAGGCGGCCCCGACCGACATGCCGCTCACCGGGGCGTCCACAATGCGCAAACCCCGTTCGGCATGATCGAACCGCACGCCGTTGGCAACGTCGGGCACGGAGGTGGACATGTCGATCCAGCATCCGCCGTTGGGGATGCCGGCCAGGATGCCGTTCTTGCCGTTGACAACGGTATCGACGTGCCGCGGGGTGGGCAGCATGGTGATGACAACATCCGTCGCGGCGGCAACCTCGGCGGGAGTATCCGCCCAGACGGCTCCGTTAGCGAGTAGTTCCGCGGCTGACTCCCGACGGATATCGTTCACGACGAGCGCGAAGCCGGCCTTCTGCAGGTTGCGGGTCATGCCCGAACCCATGTTTCCCAGGCCGATGAAGCCGACTCGCGTCGACGAAGTAGCGGTCATAGTTCTCTCAATTCATTAGCAAGCGCGAGTATCAAGCGGGTCGTTATGGGGTAAATCAGTACGGGATAATCAGTCGTTCGAAAGTTGCGGTGCACCCACGTTGATCCAGGTTGTTTTGAGGGCGGTATAGGCATCGAACGCATGCAACGATCGGTCCCGACCGCTGCCGGAATTTTTGAAACCTCCGAATGGGGTAATGATGTCGGAGGCGTCGAAGGTGTTTACCCACACGGTTCCGGCTCTAAGCATCCGGGCGGCGGCATGCGCGGTGGTGATACTGCCTGTCCACAGGCTGGCGGCCAACCCATATTCGCTCTCGTTGGCCACGCGCACGGCCTCGGCCGCACCCCGCACGCTCGTCACGGCCAGGGCCGGGCCGAAGATTTCTTCCTGGCCGATGCGACCGGCATTGTCGACGCCGTCGAAAACGGTTGGTTCCACGTAGTAGCCCGAGGCAAGGCCCTCGGGCCGCACGCGGTTACCACCGTGCACCACGGCGCCCTCCGCGCGAGCAATATCGGTGTATTCCAGCACCCGCTCCAACTGTTTGGCGCTGGCGATCGTGCCGATCTGGGTGGCCTCGTCGAGCGGGTCGCCAAGCACGAGAGAGCGGCCCACCGTGACAACACGGTCCACGAGCTCGTCGTGCACCCGCTCGTCGACGATGAGGCGACTGCCGCCGTGGCAGGTCTGCCCGGCGTTATAGAAAATGCCCCAGGCCACCGCTTCAGCACACGCGGCGAGATCTTCGGTGTCGGCGAGCACCACCTGGGCCGATTTACCCCCGAGTTCCAACGCCACCTGTTTTCCATTCGATTCGCCGGAGTAGGTCAAAAAGCCGCGGCCGACGGCGGGTGAGCCGGTAAACGTGATCTTATTTACCAGCGGATGCCGGCCGAGCGCCTGCCCGGCCACCGGCCCGAGCCCGGGCACCACGTTGAACACGCCCGCCGGAATGCCCGCCTCAGCGGCCAATTGCGCGAGTTTCAGGGCCGACAGGCTGGTCAGCTCGGCGGGCTTCAGCACCACCGAGTTGCCCGCGGCGAGCGCCGGGGCAATTTTCCAGGCCGTGATGATGAGCGGGTAGTTCCACGGCACGACCGCGCCGACCACCCCGAGCGGTTCTCGAGTGATCAGGGCCAAAGCGGTCTGCGGCGTGGGGGCGATTTCGTCGTAAATCTTATCGATCGCCTCGGCATACCAACGCACCGTGCGCGCGGCCTGCGGCACGTCCACCCGGCGGGCGTCCCCGATCGGATGCCCGGAGTCGATCGACTCCAACAAGGCCAATTCGTCGAGGTTCTCCAGCATCAGATCGCTGAGGCGCGCCAGTACCCGGGCACGTTCGCGTCGATCTGCCCTCGACCAGACGCCGGATTCAAAGGCGTGGGCGGCCGCACGAACAGCGGCGTCAACATCCGCTTCACCGGCGGCACTCACCGTGCAGAGGAGGCGGCCGTCGCGGGGTGAAAAGCTGTCGAAGGTGGCGCCATCTCGGGCAGAGCGAAATTCACCATTGATGAACAACCGCGTTTCGGGTTTCAGGGCGGCGGCCGCTGTGATCCAGTCGGTCATACGGTGTACCTCTTTACTGCGGCCCAGTCGATCTCGGCGCCCAGCCCCGGCACGGCAGGCACCACCAGATCGCCGACGGCGTCGATGTCGAGCGGGGTCATAAAGAAGTCGCGGCGTTGTGGCGTCCAGCCGGGCGGATCGTAGGGAAATTCCAGATACGGTCCGGCGTCGACCCCCGCGGCCACGTGCAGGTTGGCGAGCAGGCCGAGGCCGTTGCTCCAGGTGTGCGGGGTGAAAAGTCTGTGCCGCAGGTTGGCGGATTCGGCGACCTGCCGGGCTCGGTACATTCCCACGGCGAGCACGACGTCGGGCTGGTAGATGTCGTAGGCATCCGCTTCGATGAGCGCGCTCATCTCGGCCATGCTGCGCACCATTTCACCGGCGGCAACCTGAATGCCGGTCTCAGAGCGGATGCGCCGCGCGCCGACAACGTCGGCCTGCGGCAGCGGCTCCTCCAGCCAGAGCACACCGAGGTCGTTGAGCTCGTCAGCGATGCGGCGCACCCGTGCCAAGGGCAGAGCGGCCTCGATATCACCGCTCATGCGCCACATCTGGTTGAGGTCGACCATGATGTCAAAGTTCGCGCCGACCGCCTCGCGGGTGGCCCGAACTGCGGCGATCCCGTCGCTGATACGGTCGCGGGCAATACGAATTTTCATTGCCTTGAAACCGCGTTCGCGCGCCGCGAGTGCACTCTCGGCCCGGGCAGCAGCCGGTTTCAGTTCACCGCAGGACGCGTAGGCCCTGAGGCGATCGCGCCCGCCGCCGAAGAGCACGCTGACCGGAAGCCCGGCCACCTGCCCGATGATGTCCCAGAGGGCGGCTTCGAGTGGCCAATACCGTCCACCATGAAAATTTATAGTCTCAATGCGGCGCACCTGGTTGAGGATTTGCATCGGATCGGTGCCAATGAAGAGGTCTTCGTAGGCCTCGAAGCCGTCCATGGTGTCACCGGAGCCGACACCGACGATACCGTCATCTGTTTCGACTCGCACCAGGGTCGCCGGAAAGTTGCGGCGTGGAATGGGATCCCAAGCGGCCGAAAACGGTGGGTCGAGCGGCAGGTTCAGGCGGGTGAGGTGGATCGCGGTGATCTTCATGTGGAGGTTCCGGACGGGGTCGTCGCGGCGGCCAGTTCTACAGCCGAACGCGGAGTGAAGAAGGGATTGAACGGGCTGTCGCGAGCCGCGATCACGGCGTCGTTACTAGGGAGCCGAGCGGCACCATTCACCAGGGCGGTGTGCACGGAGAGCCGATTGTTGGCGTAGACAGTTTCGGCGTCATCGGCGCCGGGGTTCACCCACACGGCAGCGATGATGACGTGGCTGTCGGCCTGCTCTTGTGAGATGGTGCCGTCGAAGAGGGCCTGTGCGACCCCGGCGGCGATGCCGGCCTGGGCCGGTCCCCAGATGAGCAGGCCGTGCGCATCCGTTGCCGGCGCGGCCTTGGTCACAAACAGGGTGAGCGGCTTGACGGGCAGCGATGGGCGCAGAACCGTGACGAACGGAACGTGCCCGGCACTGGGTGTGGCGAGGGCGCTGGCCCACGCCACACCGGCTGGCCCCTCGCGGTGACCGAAAACGGTGTTGACGTGCGCGGCATTCACGCCGTCCCCAATAAAACTTTCGCCGATTTGTAGAGTTTCGGTTTCGCGAGGAGCAAGGGGCATTAGATCAGTCCTTGTTCTTTCAGCCAGTCGTTCGCGATGTCTTCGGGGTCGTCGCCGTCGACATCGGCTTGCGCGTTCAGCTTTTGCATTTCTTCGGTGGTGAGCTTGTCGCTCATCAACGCCATGACCGTGGCAATGCCCGGGTACTTGTCGAGGGTGGTCTGCTTGAGCGTGAACGCTCCCTGGTAGACGGGGAAGAACTCCTGGTCGTCCTTCATGACCGTGAGATCGAGTGCTTTAATGCGGCCGTCGGTTTGGAATACCTCACCGAAGTTGCAGTCGTCAGCCTTCTCGGTGGCGGTGTAGATGACGCCCGTGTCGAGCAGTGCAACATTCGAGTCGGGAACATCGAGTCCGTACGCGGTTTTGAGGCCTGGCCAGCCATCGTCACGGGTAGAGAATTCGCTCTCGATGCAGAAGGTCTGGTCGGCGATGGGCAGCTTGGCGATGTCGCTGAGCGAGGTGACGCCCAGCTCCTTTGCCTTGTCGGAGCGAATCGCGAAGGCGTAGGTGTTGTTCAAGGGTGCCGGATCGAGCCAGGCGATTCCGTTGGCATCGTCGGCCTTCTTGGTGGCCTCGAATTGGGCCTGCTCACCCTGCACGGGAGCGGTGTTTTTGTTGTAGGTAATCCAGGATGTACCGGTGTATTCCCAGTAACCCATGAAGTCGTCGTTTTCCAGGGCGGCGCGAACATTGGCCGAGCCGACTACCTGCGTGTTGGCATCCGTTTTGGCGCCGTGGGCGTTGAGAAGTCCACTGGTGAGGTAGGCAAGAATGAACTGTTCAGAGAAGTCCTTGGCGCCAACGGTGCCGGTGAGACCGGCCACTTCGTCGCCCTTGGCTCCGGCAGCGGTCGAGCCGCCCGCAGAACATCCGGTGAGGGCCAGGACGCCGACCGCGGCGAGGGACAAAATGGACAGGACGGTGGTTCTTTTCATGGTTTCTCCTCGTGTGCAGGGTGGGATGGGACTGCTGTGTTGCGGGAAAAAATCAGGGGTCAAATGCCGCGAGGCCGCAGCACGTCCTCGGCCGTGGCGGCGATCCAGTCGATGAGCAGTGCGATGCAGGCCACCAGAACGGCGCCGGTCACGAGCACCGGGTAGCGCTGCAGCTTGAGACCGTTGACGATCATGTCGCCGAGGCCACCGGCGTTGATAAAGGTGGCGATGGTCGCTACGCCAACGCAGAACACGAGGGACGTGCGCAGCCCGGCGAGAATGACGGGAACGGCCAGTGGTAACTCGATGCGGAAGAGCACCTGGTTTTGGGTCATCCCCATACCAAATGCTGACTCGCGCACGTTCTCGTCGATCTGCTGGAGCCCGATCATGGTGTTGCGCAGTACCGGCAGAAAAGAGTAGACGACGAGACCGACCAGGGCGGTGAGATAACCGGTTTGCCAGAGGATGGCCAGCAGAATGATGACGCCGACTGCTGGCGTTGCCTGCCCTACGTTGGCGATCCCGAGCACGATCCCCTTGAGCACGCGTGATCGGGTACGACTGAGCAGGATGCCGGTGGGAATTGCCAGCACGGCCACCAGAGCGGATGCCACCACGGTGAGTCCGAGGTGTTCTCTCACCCGGGCAATGATGTAGTCCAGGTTGAGGGTGCGCACCTCGATGGAGTCGAGCGTGAGGCTGGAGAGCCAGAGCAGAAGTGCGGCCAGTACAACGAGTACTACGGCCGGGGTGACGAACCGTTTTAGCGACCAGATTTCAGAGCTCCGCGAAGCCGGACGACGCACCGTCGACGTTGCGCTGGTGCTGGTCGAGACGCTCACGATTACACCTCCGACGCGAAGGTGGGCACCTCGGCGCCGAGAACCGCGGAGATCTGGTCAACACTGATCGATCCCACGATTTTGTTGTGGTCATCGAGTACGGCGAGAGCGGGAAGCCCGGTGAGCACGAGGGCGTCGAGGGCATCGCGGAGTGAATCGGTGGTGCGCACCGTGGTGGTGGCCCCGGGGGCACTGCTTGCGGGGCCAAGCTTGGCTTCGGTCACCGGGATGAGAACGAGGCGCTTGATGGCGGTGCCGAGGCCGATGAAGGAGGCGACGTAGTCGTTGGCCGGGTTGGTGAGAATATTGGCGGGTGTGTCGAACTGTTCGATCTGGCTGCGGTTGCTGAGCACGGCGATGCGATCTCCGAGCCGTACGGCCTCGTCAAAGTCATGCGTGACAAAGATGATGGTCTTGCCGATTGATGCCTGAAGGCGCAGAAATTCGGCCTGCAGTTTCTCGCGGGTGATCGGGTCGGTGGCACCAAAGGGTTCGTCCATGAGCATCACCGGCGGGTCGGCAGCCAGCGCCCGGGCCACACCCACGCGCTGTTGTTGCCCGCCGGAGAGCTGTTTGGGGTAGCGGTGAGCGAAATCGTCGGGTTCCAGGCCCACCGTGGTGAGAAGTTCCTGTACGCGGTCGTTGGTCTTCTCTTTGCTCCAGCCCAACAGCCTGGGTACGACCGCAATATTTTCGGCGATCGTCATGTGCGGAAACAGGCCAATCTGCTGGATGACATAGCCGATGTGGCGGCGCAGCTCGCTGGGATTGAGCGACAGCACATCGCGACCGTCAATGGAGATGGAGCCGCTCGTTGGTTCGATTATGCGGTTGATCATCTTCATGGTCGTGGTCTTGCCGCATCCGCTGGGACCGACGAACATGATCAGCTCCCCGGGCTGCACCGTCATGGAAAAGTCCTGCACGGCCGCTACCGGTTGATTGGGGTACTGCTTTGTCACGTGGTTGAGTTCGATCAGCGCTCCGCTGGTCTTGCCGGAAATCTGGAGGAGGGCGGTATTGAGTGGCTTAGGCACGGAGTCCCCTTGATGTGGTTAGTCGGGTGATGGCCACGAACGCAGCGTCGACGACGAGAGCGAGAAGCACCACGCCGAGCGTTCCGGTGAGGGCGAAGTTGAGGGCATTTTTGGAACCGAGCGAGCTGAGTCCCTGAAAGATGAATTGGCCAAGTCCCGGGCCGGCCACGTAGGCGGCGATGGCCGCAACGCCGATCGTGAGCTGGGCTGCCACTCGCACCCCGGTGAGAATGATGGGCCAGGCCATCGGTAGTTGCACACGCAGCAGCACGGTGAAGGGCGTCATTCCCATGCCGAGGGCGGACTCCATAATGGCGGGGGGTACCTCGCGCAGCCCGACGACCGTGTTGCGCACGATGGGAAGCAGCGAATACATCACGAGGGCGATCACGGTCGGGATCCAGCCCAGGCCGAAGATGGGAAGCAACAAAGCGAGCAGGGCGAGCGACGGGATGGTGAGGGCAACGCCCGCAGCCGCGATCACTACGGAACGGGGCAGTGGCTTGTTCCAGACCAGGGTGCCAACGCCCACGCCAATGACCATGGCGATAAGAAGGGAGAGGGCCACCACGGTGAGATGTTCGCCGAGGAGTTCAAGGATGTCGTCCCAGCGGCGTGCCCAGAACGTCACCAGTCCGTTTAGATCCAGATTCACGGTAGCGCCCTCCTTCACTCAACTCTGCGTGTTCCGCGATTTCTAACAATCGGCGGTGGAATACAGCGAGACTACGAGGTCGTACCCTTTTGCACAACAGTAGTTGTGCAAATGACAACTACGAATTAGTCTTCCCGCATGACAACGAACACCAACGGCGTCGAGCCCGAGCAGTCGAGGGCCGTCCCGCGTCGTAATTCCGCTGGTTTACGTCGCGATCTGGAGCTTCTGGAGATTCTGGGTTCCGCCGAGGCCGATGCTGCCGGGGGGCTGGGTGTACTGCGCGTCGCTCAGCTCACGGGCAGAGACAAGGGAATTGTCTCCCGCGCCCTGGCCACGTTGGCAGAAATTGGCATGGTCTCCCGCGACGAGGTGACCCAAAACTATCGTCTGGGGTATCAGCTCTACGCCCTGGCGGCCCGCACGCTGGAATCGCGCCTGGTACGGGCATCCGTGCCGTATCTGCGGCGGGTAGTCACGGCAACCCACGAAACCACGCACCTCTGCGTACTTCGCGGAGGCAATGTTCTCACCCTGGCCAGCGAACTGAGCGAGTATGCCTTTCGCGGCCTCGGCTGGGAGGGAGTGAGCACGGCGGCCTGGCGCACGTCATCTGGTCGCGTGCTTGTTAGCGATTGGGCCGACGACGACCTCCGGCGCTGGTACGACGCGCACGGCAGCGATGAGCCCGTGACAAGTCCGGTCACACCGTCGCTACTCAGCCTCGACACAGCGGATGCGACCACAAGGGAGAACTACGGGGTACCTCTCGTTACCGATTTTCAGAGCCTCAAGCGCGAAGTTGCGCGCATCCGAAACTGCGGCTATGCCACCGTCGATGAAGAGTTTGAGAAGGGAGTCGTTGGGGTTTCTGCCCCAGTTTTCGATTTTCGGGGCAGCATCGTTGCCGCTATCAATGTCAGCGCGCCCAAGACCCGCTTAGGCTCGCACCTCAATGAGGCTGGGGCGTTGGCCGCCCGGGTGGCAGCGGAGCTCTCGCTGCAACTCGGCGCGCCCGCCCCCGCATAGCTAGCCCAAGCGTTCAGTCTTCTCCCCACACCAAAACATCGCCGGGTTGGCAGTCGAGCACCCGGCAACGACGGTTCTTACGCCGAGGTTAGCGCTTCGACCGGGGTGATACGGGTTGCTCGCCGGGAAGGTGCTATCGACGCCACAGCGGTGAGGGCCGCCGCTGCACTGGCGATGACGATGATCAGCACGAGCGGAACGGTCGGCAGCATGATCCCCGGGGCGCCCGGGATTCCACCGATGAGTGATTGTGCCCCGGCCCATCCGTAAAACGTTCCAAGAACGAGTCCCACGACAACGGCGGCCGAGCTGAGCTGGGCGCTTTCGATCAGGATCATTTGGCGAATCTGATGTGCTGTGAATCCGAGGGCTCGGAGCAGGCCAAGTTCGCGCGTGCGTTGCAGCACGTTGAGTGAGAGGTTGTTGACCATGCCGACGGCCGCGATCAGGGCGCTAAACCCCATCAGCACGGAGAACACGGCTACCGTAACTTCCAGTACTTCATCCACGCCTTGGTAGATTCCCGGTTGGGCTGTTTGCGCTGCCTTGATGATGGATTGGTAACTCGCCGCGGTGACAGCGAAGGTGGTGATCAGCGTGACTCCGATGACGAGTCCGATTGTTGTGCGGGCGCTCCGTTCCGGGTAACGGACCGCGTTTTCACGGGCGAGGCGAGCGGTGGGGCTTCGTCCGAACGCCCGGCCGATCAGGCGCAGGGCTCGCGGCATGATGATGGATGCTCCGAGCACGATCCCGCTGAACGAGAGGATCCCGCCTGCCAGTCCAATTAGAACGCCGAGGGGGGAGGTCTGTCCCACGAGCACGCCAACCGCAAGGATACCGTCGCCGAGGAGGAAAATGATCAGGGCGGTTCGGTTGCGGGTTCGCCGAGCGGTTTGCTCGCCGAGCGACAGTTCGCCAGCCGCACCGAGCGCATCCATCGGCGATACCGAGAGCACTCGCCGTGACCCGGCCCAGGACGCCGCCGTGGTGGTGAGGGCGACGGCCGCGACGGGCAGCAGCATCGGCACAGAGAAATAGCTATATGGCCCCGGCGGAATCATGCCGATCTCGACTCCGACCGACACCAGTAGAACCGGAAAGAGAATTCCGACGACCCCGCCCATCAGTGCCCCGACCACACCCACGGTGAGCCCTTCGCGGGCGATGGCACGACGTTGCATCGAGGCGCTTGAGCCGATCAGCCGCAGCAGCGCGATCGTGCGCACCCGGCCGGCGATGATCGTGGCAAAGGTATTGGCAGTGACCAGTGCGCCCACGTACAGGGCGATGATGATGAAGACGGCCGCAATGAACGACAGGATGAACGTCAGCGACTCGCTGTTGATATCGGCCTGGCGGATGATCTGAGTGAGCATGGCGGTGACGGAGATGAGGCTGACGCCGAACGCGGCTCCGAGGCCCGCGACCAGAATGCTTGACGCGTGTTCGCGGAGCGCCGGAAGCAGTTTCGTCATGAGGACGTCTCCATGTCGAGCATCAGGGTGCTGATCTGTTCGGCGGTAGACCGGCCTCGGTCATCGACCACGCGGCCGTCGTTGAGCAGGATGATGCGGTCGGCATAGCTTGCCGCGACCGGGTCGTGGGTGACCATTGCGATGCTTTGCCCGTACTCACGGCTCGCGGTTTGCAGCAGGGTGAGCACTTCGCGTGAGGTGCGGGAGTCGAGGTTGCCGGTCGGCTCGTCGGCGAACACCAGATCGGGCCGCGTGGCGAGGGCCCGGGCGATGGCGACGCGTTGCTGTTGGCCGCCGGAGAGCTCATGCGGGCGATGGGCCAAACGATTGGCGAGTCCCAACACCGCGACTAAACGATCGATCCAGTCCCTCTCCTCACGGGAGGGAGCCCGGCCGTCGAGCTCGAACGGCAGCAGAATATTGCCGTTGATGTCGAGAGTTGGCACGAGGTTGAAGGATTGAAAAATAAAGCCGACCCTGCGGCGGCGCAACACGGTGAGGTTAGAGTCGTCGAGCTGGGAGATGTCGGTCTCGCCAAGCCATACCGATCCGCTGGTTGCTGTGTCGAGGCCAGCCATGATGTGCATCAGGGTCGATTTCCCCGATCCGCTCGGGCCCATGATGGCGGTGAATTCGCCAGCATGGATGCCCACGCTCACGTCCGTGAGTGCGTTCACCCGGGTGTTGGTGTCCCCGTAGGACTTGTGAAGATGGGCCACACGGGCGACGAGGCCAAGTTCTGTTGACGTAGGTTTCATGTGCTTAAGCCTGCTCAACATTTTTGTTCTCCGAGTCGGGCGCCAGGATGGTCTCGACTACACCAGAAGGATGACCGCGCTGGGCAAGGGCTACGCGATGAGTGCATTCTCGTAGGCATAGACGACGAGCTGCACGCGGTCGCGTAGCTCCAGCTTGGCCAGCATTCGACTGATGTGCGTCTTTACCGTCGCCTCGCTGAGAAACTCCGTCGCCGCGATCTCAGCATTACTGAGTCCCCGGGCCGCCAGGGCGAAGATATCCCGTTCACGCGGAGTGAGCAGAGTAAACGCGACCGGCGGGGCGGTAGGCATCCGTTTTGCGTCGAAGTGTTCAAACAGCTCGATGATCTGGGCGGCGGCGATGACGGATGAACCGGCGTGCACGGTGCGGATGGCCGCAAGGAGAAATTCCGGGTCGGCGTCCTTGAGCACAAAACCGCTGGCACCCCCACGTATCGCCCGCGCAGCGGCTTCATCAAGATCGAACGTGGTCAAAACGATGATGCGCGGGCTGACGTCACCAGTCGTGATCGACGCGTTGACGATGCGCGTTGTCGCTTCGATGCCGTCCATGACCGGCATCCGGATATCCATCAGCACTATGTCGGGCCGGGCCGATTCGACCAGGCGAAAGCCTTCGGCCCCATTTGCGGCTTCACCGACGCATTCAAGGTCCGGCTGCGAGGAAATCAGTAAGCGCAGGCCAGCCCGGAACAGGGCCTGGTCGTCGACGAGAGCGACGCGGATCGGCACGCTCATTCGCCGGTCACCTCCGCTGCACGGAGAAATTGTGTCGGCAACGACAGATCAACTACGAAGCGGTCCTGAGCCACCCCCGCAGTGAACGTTCCCCCCGCCAGGACGGCACGTTCACGCATACCATCCAGACCGTGCCCGCGAGGCGAGGCTGCGGCATCAGCACCAGTGCGCAGCCCACTAGCGATTCGAAGTTGCACCCCAGTGGGCAGCCAGGTGAAGCCGAGCATCACAGTGGCCGCGGCGTCTCCATGCCGCAGCACGTTGGTCAGCGATTCTTGCACGATGCGGTAAATGGCCAGCTGCTGGCCCGGACCGAGCGGTGCGGCAGAACCTGTATCGGTGCGGTCAATCATGAGGCCAGCAGCTCGCAGCTGCTCAACGAGGCGATCTAAGTCATCTAGGGTCGGTTGCGGACCCGCACTGTCATTCGAGCGCAACTGCCCGAGCAGCACGCGCACGTCAGCGAGGGCAACCCGGGCTGTTTTCGCAATGGTGCGGAAGGCTTCATCCGCTGCCTCAGGGTTGGCCGCGCGCGCGTACCGGCCACCGTCGGCCTGAGCGATGACAACGGCGAGGGAATGCGCCACCACATCGTGCATATCACGCGCAATGCGAGTACGTTCCTGCTCCACAGCCACCTCCCGCAGAGTCTCGGCCCGGTCAGCCTCCGAAAAGCGCAGCGCCGCTTTCCCATCCCGTGCCGTTCTCCACGTTGCCGTGAGCAGCCCCAGAACCCAGCTCAGACCAAACAATGCCACGGCGGAAACGAAAACGATGAGCGCGGGACCTCCATACTGAAACACTTCACCCGTCCGCACCTGCAGAACGAGGCCAGCGAGGCCGGCCAGCCCCCCGGCTGCTCGAAAGAGCACGTACGCCGTCGCAATCACAGCACCAATCGGAACGGACACGAGGCCCAACCAACGCACTGCTCGGCGTTCGTAGGCCGCCGTGGCATAGAGCACCGGCAAAATTGCAGCGTTCGCTATATCAGGCGATGACAGCGACGCGAGCTGAACTGCGACCGTGCACCAGGCCAGACCGAGCGCGATCGCCGGGCTGAGCCGCCGCATGAACAGCGCGCTGGCCATCCCGAGGACCACCCAAAACGCCACCAGAGAGTCGTATCCCATAGCGCTGCGGCCCAGGAGCGCTACAACCGCTATCGCCGCGTCCACGATGAGTTGCTGGCGGGACAGGCGGTGGATCATGACTCAACCGTAGACGCTGATCGGGTTCCGGTCATGGCGTTGGGGAGACGGACTTCTCATCAGGATCGTTCGGCGTCCACCCGTACCATCCGCTGTCGGTTTTGATCACGGCCCAGTCACCACAGGCGAACACCCGGTCAACATACACGTCTTTCGGAGACCAAGGTTCTGAATAGGCCGGTGCGGACTGCCGCTCGGTCTCGGCACACTGGGAAACGTCGAGTTTTGTGGGCGTCGTCGCCCCGAGGATTGCGGCGCCTCCGGCCGATGCCTCCTGAGTCGTGATCTGCGTCGCATCTGCGGGCAGCCAGGTCACACGCTGATTCCAGTTCTTGGCCAAATCCTGCGTGGAAGTGAATTGATTCGACTTTTCAGGCTGGATTGTGTCGATAATTTTCGAGCAACCGCTGAGGGCAAGGCCGGTAATAACGACAGTGATCAACACGGGCACGAGCCGCTTGGAATTTTTCATAAGTTCAGCCTGAACCGCCGATCCCACGCGGTCATCCCTCCCAAGTTGTCGTGGTGTACATCGCAAGGATGATGCTGCCCGAAGCAGATTGGCTGCGCAACTCAAAAACAAACCGCTGGAGCAATGAGGATCCCGTTATGTGGTTTGACCATCAACAGGTTATGCGTTGGATGATGATGAGGGCGCGTCAGGGTTAGGGCGACCGGTGCCCTGCTCGCTTTCCCTAGAACCCGTGCTCTCTGAGCCATGCCAGGAGCTCGTCTTCACGTTTCGTGGCGTGAGCTTCGCTCCACGCACCGAGCTCGCGTGAGTCAAGGAGTAGCCCATCACGCAGATAAATGACGCGGTCGCCGCGGGCCGCACACACCGGATCGTGGGTCACCATCACGATGGTCGTTCCGCTCGCGTGGATGTCGGTGAGCGAATCCATAACGTCCGTCGACATGCTGCTATTCAGCGCGCCAGTGGGCTCGTCAGCAAACAGCACGGTCGGTTCTGAGGCCAGTGCGCGACAAATCGAGGCGCGCTGCAACTGTCCGCCCGAGACCTCGGTGATGCCGTGCAGTCTGACTTCTGCGATACCAAATCGCTCCATCAAATTGTCCACTCGCTCGATGGCGGCATCCGTTGCCCGCGGTGCTGCCTTTAGGGCCGGCAGAAGAATGTTGTCTCGGATATTCAGGTTGCCCAAGAAATATCCTTGCTGGAAGATGAAGCCCATTTGCGTCAGTCGTACCTGGCTCATCTCGGTGTCGCTCAGTGAGGTCAGGTCTTGGCCTTGGAGGTGGACGCTCCCGCTCGTGGGGCGATCCATACCGCTAATGCAGTAGAGGAGTGTCGATTTGCCGGAGCCGGACGCGCCCATCACAACGAGGAACTCGCCATCCTTGACGGTGAGGTCGACCCCGTTGAGCACCTTCGCCGGCGGATCGGTGGCGTTGAAGGTTTTTGTCAGATTCTGGCACTCAAGCGTCGCGTTAATGGTGTTCGACATGGTCACTCCTGTCGTCCTTTGAGCCATGCGCTCTTATTGGGGGTGCGCAGCCGCACGGTCAGCGCTACGGCTCCGGCGTATCCGGCGGCGATCAAAATTAACGGATGGGCCAGATAGACCAGCCACGGGTTGGGGATGAAGTCCAGTCGGGCGATCCCGAGCCCAGCTTGTGAGATTGCAGCACCAACCAGCCACTCTCCGACGGTCGCGGCGAAAATGCTGCCGACGAGCGTGCCGACGACAACGGTGAGCAGGACCTTAAACCTGACTTGGGAGGCGATCTCGCGTGAGGAGAAACCGATGGCGCTCAACACGCCCATCTTTGTGCGTTCCCGCGTGAGACGGAGCTTCAGGAACAGGATCGTGATCAGTAGGGCGACCCCCACGCCGAAGATTCCCGCCAAAATGGCGGCGTTGCGAAACGCAGTGGTGACGTAATCTAGTGTCTGTTTTACGTACTCCTGCATCGGGATGACGGTGGCCACTGGGTTGTCGTCGTTGTACTGCCGTGCGATTGCTGCCGGATCTGCGCCCTCGGCGGTGTCGGCGTAAATAACGTATCCGGTGGCGCCCGAGATCACGTCACCGTTCATCTTCGCGGTATGGCCACCGCTGGTGACGTCTTGGTAGATACCGCTGATGACGACAGTTTCGGTCGCGTCCCCTTTGCCGTGTCGGAGAGACATCTCATCCCCGGCTGATAGTTGATATTGGTCCGCGTTTAACACAGACAACGCTATCTCGCCCTCTTGGGGTGCGCGACCACCAATGAAGGCGACCGTGCCTGCGGAGTAATCACCCACTTCAACCCGCAACGTCTCCCAGCCCTCTTCGCCAGGAGTCTCATAGAGCACGTTCGCGTAGTCCCGCACCTGGCTGAGGCGATCGTCGGCCCTCATGCTGGAAAGGAGTTGCTGATGGGCGGCATCCACATCGTCAGAGAACTGCAGGTCGGCGCGCAGGGCGCTTTCCGGTGCGCCCATGTATGTGACGAAGCGCGGACTTTCGAATGTGGTGAGAAGGTTCGTGGGAATGACGATGAGAAATGTCGCCAAGGCGAAGACCACGGGGATCAGCAGCCACTGACTGGCCTCGGCTCTCAGATCGAGCAAAGCCAACCGAGTGTTCATGTTGCCCCGGCCCGCGGAGGCCAGGTTGGTTCCCCGTGCGCGCCGGGCCAGCCGCTTTGCTCGCCGCGCGGTCTGCTTTTCGTCCAGCGTGCTGCCGTGCACGAGCGCACTTACGACTTCGACTTTTCGCACCCCACGCAGCACACCGCGACACATGGCGATCACGATCAGGTAGACAACCAGTAGTGCAAGTACCGGCACCAGAACAGTCTGGGGCCCCAGGGGGGCTTGCGCGTAGTTCGCCTGGACGCTTTGAGTGAGAAACTGGGTAGCGACGACGGCAAGCACCCCGCCAATAGCGCAACCCAGCAATGTCATCACGCTGTATTTGGCGAGGAAGAGACCCGAAATCGCCTTGCTGGGAAGGCCAATAGCCTTCATGACACCGATCTCACGGACCTCGTCTTCCACGGTGCCGCGGATCACGAAGCGCAGGTTCAGTAGGGCGATAACGACGAGCAAGCCGCTGACGAAAACCAACGCCAAGGCAACTAGCCCGTCACTGAACGCATTGATGATCTGAATCATCTGAAATGTCACCGCCTGCCCATTCTTCGGTAGTACGTCGTCAGACTCGTACGATCGCTCGAACTTGGGTATCAGGGACGTGTCGCTCAGTCGATACTCGGCAATGATCTCCGGGTCACCGCCTCCAGCTTCAGTGAGGTTCTGGAAATCTGTGTCAGAAACGAGGAATCGTGTGGCAGACGACAGCGACGAAGCCATCTGCGAGTCGCGGACGAAACCCCGAACGGTGAAGTCCTGGTTCCCCGAATCAGTGCGAATCGTTATCTCGTCGCCGATCTGCAGCGCGAAACTCTGCTGGTAACCAACGGGAACGTAAACCTCGCCCGTCGATGGGCGAGGAATCGCGCCCGCACCGTCGATAAGAAAGTCGAAATCGTCGTTCTGTGTCACCACAAGGTTGTCGATGAGACTGCTCGAGAAATCCCCGAATTCGCCCGACGACGGCCGGCTCCACGAGATTGTGCCGCCATCGAATCCGAGCATTTCCTCTATAAGCCAGGATTCGATCTCCGGGTGGGCGGTGGCGAAAGTGTCCAACGCTTCCCGGTCGTAGTCCCCCTTGTGCATCTGCAGAAAGTGGGGCGGTTTCGCCTCATCGAGAAGTGCATTGACAGCGCCTACCGAGCGTTCCATCACCATCGCCCCTGTGGCCATCAGGAAGGAACTCATTACCAAGAGGATCAATAAAGCGACATTGACGCCCTTGTTCCGAATCAGGTCGTTGTATCCGTAGCGGAAGTACAAAGAACGCTTCATCCAGCGCTCCCCTCGCGCGATAAGAGTTCAAGCCTATTCGACTGATCGCGCTGGGCGAATCCCCAGTTTCCGGATGTGCGATCTGCATCGATAGTTGAATCACAAACGGTGACCGACTTCCTCGCTCATCACTCTCGCCAAAGGCCCGTCTAGTCCGGCCGCAAGCCGGACCGTGACCGGGCGCGCGGAACGCCAACGGTGATCCGGAAGCCATCGCGCAAATTCCGATTGCTTCACCCGCGAATGGACGTGAGCTTCACGCGCCGAGTCAGGAAATTCTTCGGTACAGAGTGGCGTACTCTCCGGCGTAATGAAATACGCCGTCCGGGATCGTCGCATCCCACGCAATCCGTGTGACGGCGTGCGCCTTCCTCGCGCCGCGGAGAGTGACCGCGGCTATCTGACAGCCGAACAAGTCGATGAGCTGGCCGCGCTCTGCGCGCCCACCTCGACGGTGATCTACCTGCTGGCCCATGCAGACCTCCGGTGGGGTGAGATGGCCGCCTTGAAGGTCAAGCGGCTCGACCTGGGACGCCTCCGCAGCGATGACTTTGGACGTCTGCAGCAACCTCTTCGAAGACGATCTCGACGCAGTTGCGGACACCCTCCATATGCGTGCACGTACAACAAGTGTGGACAAATTGTGGGCAAACGTGACTTTTTCGGAGCAACATATCGCTGAAATGGGTTTGGCAACCAACTCTGACCATGAGTTTAAGTGGAGCCGCCTGTCAGAATCGAACTGACGACCTTCTCATTACGAGTGAGATGCTCTACCAACTGAGCTAAGGCGGCGTTACCAGAGCGCCCATAAGGCACTCGGTGACACAGCAGCCAAGCCTAGTCGTTTCTGCGGGTGATTCTGTACACCTCGGCGAAGGACGCGTTCACGCGCTCCGACAGCGGGGTCACGGCGTCGCCCTCCGCCCAGCATCGCCAGGCGTGACGGATGGCGGCCACGGCCACCAGGGTGAACAGCAGGGCATGCTGGTTCAGCTCGGCGGTGTCTTCGTGGAGAGCGGTGTCGTCGGCGGGAGCGGTGTCTGCAGCATCCGCTCGGAAGCGTTTCTCAATGATCTGCTGCAGCTGGTCTTCGAAGTCGCGCAGGGTGGCCATGCGCATGCCGAACAGGTACGCGTTTTCCTTCATGACCGTACGGCGCAACTGGTGGATCTCGCGGTCAGCCTCGGTGCGCTGGAGGCTCTTGGAAAGCAGCACCGCCAGACCAGCGAGCACATCACTTTCGGGGCCGCCGGCGACGAAGACTTCGATATCTTCAGCGGAGGCCAGTCCCGGCGCGTCCCCGATCAGTGCGGCGTCTTTCGAGGGAAAGTAGTTGAAAAAGGTCCGCGGCGACACGTTGGCGACCCGGCTGATGTCCTCGACGGTGACGTGGTCGATGCCGCGCTCTCGGGACAGTGTTAGCACGGCGTGCTGGATGGCCCGTCTGGTGGCGAGGCGTTTGCGCTCCCGCAGCCCAGGCGCTTCAGTTTCGATTGGCATGCCCAATTATTTCACAGCGTGCAATCTGCTAGCACTGGGGGTCGGACGCTGGCACGATTCCGTCGACGAGATAGGAGTCGACAGCGTCATTCACGCAGGAGTTCGACTTGTTGTAGGCGGTGTGCCCCTCGCCCGTGTAGGTCACCAGGCTGCCGCTGTCGAGTTGCTCGGCCAGCTGCTGCGCCCAGACATACGGCGTAGCCGGGTCGTTGGTCGTGCCGACGACCAGGATTGGGGCCGCTCCGGCCGCGTGAATCTCGGCGCGTTCCCCGGTGAACTTGTGCGGCCAGTCGGCGCAGCCGATGTCCCCAAAGCTCATGAACTTGCCAATCACGGGGGCCGCAGCCTCAAGCTCGGCCGCCTGGGCGCGCATCGCGGTCGGATCGGCGTTGTAGGCGTAGTCCATGCAGTTGACGGCCATGAACGCCTCAGTCGAATTGTCAATGTAGTCGCCGTTATCGTCGCGGCCGTTGTATGCATCCGCAAACTGGAACGCGGCGTCGGCGCTGCCGTGCAACACGGCGTCGAACATGACGCTCAGTTGCGGCCACGCGGTTGCCTGGTAGAGCGGATAGATGATCGCGGTGAGCAGGGCATTTCCGCCAAGCTGGCGACCGTCAGCGGCCGTGATGGGGCTGGCATCCACCGAGTCCAGCAACGCGCCGATGGTGGCCATAGCGCTGTCGACGGTGCCGCGGAACGGGCAGTCCTGCCCCGCCAGGCAGTCCGTGAGGTAGGCACGCAGGGCGTTCTCGAAGCCCACGGCCTGGGTCTTGGTCACCTCGAAGTTGCTGGTCGAGGGGTCGACGGCGCCGTCGAGCACGAGGCGGCCGACCTTTTCGGGAAACAGCTCGGCGTAGGTCGCTCCGAGAAAGGTGCCGTACGAGTAGCCGAGGTAGTTCAGGTGGGTGTCGCCGAGAACGGCGCGCAGCAGATCGAGGTCGCGGGCGGCGCTCTTGGTGTCGACCGTGCCGAGCAGGGGCCCCGTTTGGTCAGCGCAGGCCGCCGCGAAGGCCTTGGAGGAGGCCGCCAGTTCGGCGATCCAAGCATCCGTTCCGCGTTCGGCCGTCGTCAGTCCGTAGAGGTATTCGTCCATGTCGGCCGAGTCATAACAGGACACTGCGGAGGAGCGTCCGACGCCACGGGGGTCGAACCCGACGACGTCGAAGCTTGCCTGCAGGGTGGCATCGGTGGCGTAATCGAGGGAATCCTTGATGAAATCGTAACCGGAGCCGCCCGGACCACCCGGATTCACCAGCAACGATCCGATCCGGTCGCCGGTGGCGACATGGCGAACCAGGGCGAGCGACACGTCACCGGCAGCCGGGTCGGAGTAGTCGAGCGGCGCGGTAGCGTCGGTGCACTGCAGGCCGTCGCCGCAGTCGGCCCACTGCAGCACCTGGCTGTAGTACGGGTCGAGGTCGTTCGTGACCTGTTCGCCGGTGGGGGTTGACTCGGTGGGGCCGGCATCCTTCGCAAACCAGGAGGCGCATCCGCTGAGAGCGAGGGCGAGGGCCAGGGCTGCGGCCGTAACACTGATAGCACGGATGTTGCGGTTCAACTGGTTCCTCTTTCATGGCGAGCGGATGCTGCGGTTCAGGCTACCGAAGGCGGCTGGGAGTCATTGTGGGCGATGTCACTGCGGTTGATGTCACTGCGGTTGATTTCACTGCGGTTGATTTCACTGTGGGCGACGGATCGCCGAGACGAGCATCGCCTCGAGGGCGAGGGCAGGGGCGACGTTGCCCTGGATGCGCTGGCGGGCCACCGCGATGGCGTCCATCGTCGCGACCGTCGCTGCGGGGGCGCTGGCCGTGCTCGCGGTGCGCAGCTCGGCGAGCAGTTCGAGGTTGATCACGGCCTGGTCGCGGCCGAGCTGCACCATGCAGACATCCCGGTAGAGCGAGGCGAGGTCGACCAGGATACGGTCGATGCCGTCGCGCAGGCTGCGCACTGCCCGGCGTTTCTGGTCGTCTTCGAGGGCCTTGATTTGGCTGCGCAGCCCCGGGGGAACCGACTGCCCGGCCTCGACACCGAGCGAGCGCAGCATGCCGTCGCGCTCGGCGGCATCCAGCTCGATCGTGATCGCTTTGGCGTCATCACCGGCGATGGCGAGCAGCCGTGCCGCCGCGTTAACGGCCGACGACACCGAGCGGATGCCCAGCGCCGTGCGCAGGGTCTCCTCGCGTCGTGCCCGCGCGTCGGCATTGGTCGCCAGTCGCCGGGCCATGCCGATGTGGCTCTGGGCAAGCCGGGCGCTGAGTTCGGCGATGACCGGGTCGACGCCGTTTTGCCGCACGAGCAGATCGGCGACGTCGGCCACGCTCGGCACGCGAAGGCGCACGGTGCGTACACGCGAGCGAATGGTGGGGAGCAGATCGGCTTCGCTCGGTGCGCACAGAATCCACACGGTGCGTTCGGGCGGCTCTTCGAGTGCTTTTAGCAGCACGTTGGAGGTGCGCTCGACCATGCGATCGGCGTCTTCAACAACGACGACCCGGTAGCGACCGACCGACGGAGAATATTGCGAGCGGGCGACGGCTTCCTTCACCGATTCCATCTTGATGATGACGCCCTCGGTGGTGAGCACAGTGAGGTCGGGGTGGGTGCGCGCGTCGACCTGCCGGGCGGCCGCGAGGTCGCCGTCGGGCGTGCCCGGGCTGAGCAGCGCCGCCGCGAACGCGAAAGCGAGGTTCGAACGGCCGGAGCCGGGCGGTCCGGTTATGAGCCAGGCGTGCGTCATGGAGGTGGACTCGACCGTGGCGGCGCCGCCCGGTCCCCTGGCATCCGCTGAACCGGTGGTCGCGGGGGAAGGCGCCCGCTGCGCCGCTGCCCGGAAGATGGCGATGGCGTCGGCCTGTCCCGTTAGGTTGTCCCACACTGCCATGAGTCAAGGGTAACCCGCCCCGCCGACAGGCCGTGTCGTGCACGCCAGTCCGTGCGTGCGTGCGTGGCAGTCCGTGCGTGCGGGCGTGCGGGCATGCGTGCATGCGTGCATACGTGCATGCGTGCATATGGGCATGCGGGCATGCGGTCGGGGCCCGGGCCCCGTCCCCGGGCCCAGTTTATAGACTGGGCCGGGGGCTATAAGGTGGGCCCGGACCGCGCAGAGCCCGACATAAGGTGGGCCCGGTTTTATAAGGCCCCCGGCCGGGAACCTCAGAGGAGGGGCGCCACCCGTGCCCGAATGAGGGCGGCGATCTCGGCGGCGGGAGCCGCGGCATCCACTACCAGGAACCGGTTGGGCTCGGCGGCAGCCAGGTCGAGAAACGCGGCGCGCACGCGAGCATGGAAGTCGTTCTTCTCGGCCTCGAGCCGGTCGAAGACCTTGTCGTCGGCATCGAGCCGGGCCCGGGCGGCGAGCGAGTCGAGGTCGAGCAGCACGGTCAGGTCGGGTAGCAGTCCTTCGGCGGCCCAGAGCGACAGGTCGCGCACCTCGGCCGCGCCGAGTACGCGCCCGGCGCCCTGGTAGGCGACCGAGGAGTCCAGGTAGCGGTCCTGCACGATCACATCGCCGCGAGCGAGCGCCGGCCGCAGCTTGGTTCCGACGTGCTGGGCCCGGTCCGCTGCGTAGAGCAACGCCTCGGCGCGCGGGTCCACTTCGCCTCGGTGGTGCAGCACGATCTGCCGAATCTCCACGCCGACATCCGTTCCGCCGGGCTCGCGGGTGCGCACGACGATGCGCCCCCGCTCTTCGAGCCATTCGGTGAGCAGCAGCGCCTGTGTGGTCTTGCCCGATCCGTCACCGCCCTCGAGGGTGATGAACAGACCGGTCACGGCGCGATCGTCGTCGTGGCAGCGGATTCAGCGACCGAAGTGGCCGTCTTTTTCGCGGCCGGCTTCTTGACGGTCGGCTTCTTGACCGCCGCCTTTTTCACCGGAACGGGTGTGCCAGCCAACGCCGCCTTAGCTGCCGCGTTCGCGGCTCGGGTAGCGGCCGCCTTCTTCGCGGTCGCCGCCTTAGCCGCGGCCGTTGGGGCCTTTTTCACGGCCGGCTTCTTGACGGCGGCTTTCTTGGCCGGCGCCTTCTTGCGCGGCGCGGCGGGACCCTTGGCCCGCTTGTCGGCGAGCAGCTCAACGGCGCGGTCGAAGTCGATCTCCTCGATATCCTCCGACTTGGGAATCGTCGCGTTGGTGACCCCGTCGGTCACGTACGCGCCAAACCGGCCGTCCTTGATCTTGATCGCCTTGCCACTTTCGGGGTCGGGCGCTTCGAACTCCTTGAGGGCACTCGAGGCCCGCCGGGCACCGTACTTCGGCTGAGCGTACAGCTCGATCGCACCCGACAGGTCGATGTCGAAGATCTGGTCTTCGCTCGTGAGCGACCGGGTATCGATGCCCTTCTTCAGGTACGGGCCGAACTTGCCGTTCTGGGCCAGAATCTCGGTGCCAGTCTCCGGGTCGAGGCCGACGACGCGCGGCAGGGCGAGCAGGCGTAGAGCCGTTTCGAGGTCGACCGTCGCCAGGTCCATTGACTTGAAAATGGATGCTGTGCGCGGCTTGTCCGCAGCGGCCACCTTCTTCGCGGCCGGCTTTCGCTTCGGCTTGGCCAATGCTGCGGTAGAACTGGTGACCTCGCCGGTGCCGGGGTCGACGGTTTCGAGGGGAGCGGCCACGACGGCCGCGACAACGGGTTCAACCGGGACCGGCGCTAGCTCGGTGACATACGGCCCGAACCGACCGTCCTTCGCGACGATCTCCTTGCCGTTCTCCGGGTTGACGCCGATCACGCGATCGGTGACCACCGGGGCGTCGATGAGTTCGCGGGCTTTGGTCGCGGTCAGTTCGTCGGGGGCGAGTTCCGGCGGAATGTTTACGCGGCGGGGCGGGGCATCCGCTGCCGCGTCGGGGTCGATGACCTCGAGGTAGGGGCCATATTTGCCGATGCGCAGGGTGATGTCGTCGCTGATGATGACCGAGTTGATCACACGCGGGTCGATCTCGCCCAGGTTGTCGATGACCTGGCGCAAACCGCGGTGCTTGTCGCTGCCGAAGTAGAAGCTGTTAAGCCAGTCCAGCCGGTTGGCTTCGCCACCGGCGATGCGGTCGAGGTCGTCCTCCATCTCGGCGGTGAAGTCGTACTCGACCAGGTCGCCGAAGAACTCTTCGAGCAGGCGCACGACCGAAAAAGCAATCCAGTTGGGCACGAGCGACTGACCGCGCGGCGTTACATAGCCGCGTTCGGTGATGGTCGAGATGATCGACGCGAACGTCGATGGGCGGCCGATCCCGAGCTCTTCCAACTTCTTCACCAGGCTGGCCTCGGTGTAGCGGGCAGCCGGAGTGGTCTCGTGCCCCTTCGCTTCGAGGTGCAGCAGAGCCAACATCTGGCCCTCTTCGAGCGGCGGGAGCTTGGACTCGGTCGCGTCTGTCGACGCGTTGCGCTCCTCGTCCTTGGATTCTTCGTAGGCGAGCAAAAATCCGCGAAAAGTGATGACCGTTCCACTGGCCGAGAATTCGGCGAGCGCGCTCGACGCCGACGGGTGTTCCGATGTGCCGGTCGGACCGGCCGCAATCGTGACGGAGGCGGTCGAACCGGTGGCGTCCTTCATCTGTGAGGCGACGGTGCGCTTCCAGATGAGGTCGTACAGCTTGAAATCATTGCCGCGCAGGCTCGAGGCGAGGGAGGCCGGGGTGCGAAAGGTGTCGCCGGAGGGGCGAATGGCCTCGTGCGCTTCCTGCGCATTCTTGCTCTTGCCCTTGTAGGCGCGCGGGGCATCCGGAACCGTCTCGGCGCCGTACAGTGCCGCTGCCTGGGTGCGGGCAGCCGTAAGGGCCTGCTGCCCGAGCGACGGCGAGTCGGTACGCATGTAGGTGATGTACCCGTTTTCGTACAGGGACTGGGCGACGCTCATGGTCTGGCGGGCGGTGAAGCGCAGCTTGCGTGCCGCTTCCTGCTGCAGAGTAGAGGTGGTGAACGGTGCGGCGGGGCTGCGACGGTACGGCTTGGAGGTGACCTTGGTGACCTCGAGCTTGACGCCAGGGCTTTGCAGGGCCGTCGTCAGGGCGTGCGCGGCGTCAGCGTCAAGGGTGACAGCTTTCACGGTGGGCTTGAGCGCACCGGAGTCGTCGAAGTCGCCGCCGGTGGCGATACGCTCACCGTTCAGGCGAACGAGCTTCGCGTCGAACGCCTGGTCTACACCGGTCATCGGTACAGGTGAGGCGGATGCTGCCAGTCGCGCCAGGAGGTCCCAGTACCCGGCGGAGACGAACGCGAGGCGTTCCTTCTCCCGATCGACAACGAGGCGGGTCGCAGCGCTCTGCACGCGGCCGGCTGAGAGTCCGGGGCCGACCTTGCGCCACAGCACGGGGGAAATCTCGTAGCCGTAGATGCGGTCAAGGATTCGCCGGGTTTCCTGCGCATCGACAAGAGCGGTGTCGAGCTCTCTGGTGTTGTCCTTGGCGGCGAGGATGGCGTCTTTGGTGATCTCGTGGAACACCATGCGCTTAACGGGAACCTTGGGCTGCAAAACCTGCAGCAGGTGCCAGGCGATGGCCTCGCCCTCGCGGTCCTCATCAGTTGCGAGTAAGAGTTCGTTCGCATTCTTGAGGGCCCGCTTGAGTTCACTGACGGTCTTTTTCTTGGCGTCGCTCACCACGTAGTAGGGTTCGAAACCGTTGTCGACGTCGACCGAGAACCGGCCCAGCGCACCCTTCTTGAGCTCGGGTGGCAGGTTTTTCGGCTCAATCAGATCGCGGATGTGACCGACCGAAGACAAAACTTCATAGCCGTCGCCGAGATACGCGGCAATCGACTTCATCTTGGTCGGCGATTCAACAATGACCAGCTTCTTAGTGCCTGGCACCAGACTCCTCTTTATACGTAGTGGCCACATGATGGGCCAAGGCACACCATACACACCGGAATGGAGTACGCGCCTAATCGACAGGTGCTCCTCGGCGCGCCCCGCTCGCATACACGCCGCTCCCAGCCACCGTCCAGTTCGCTCAGAGCATGCACGGCAACAATCCCAAACCCTTGCTGTTTGCCTGCCCCAGTGCAGAATAGACCCATGGGTACAATGACGGCCACATACACCGCGAAGTTGACGGATGGGCCCCTTCAGGGCAAGACAATCACGACAACCTTCCTCGACTCGGGTGATCCGCAGCCCCGCATCGAGATTCCGGCCGACTCTGGCAAGCGCTATCTCTACGCGCGCGGCGCCGGCCTCGAGTTTGACGGTTCCGACTCCCCCGGCCGCCCAAGCGCGGTCGAGTACCGCTACCTCGAGGTACTCCTCTCCTAGTTCTCGTTCGCGCCCGGCCGGCATATCTGGCCGGCTTATCCAGTCGGCGTCTCCGGCGGCGGCCCGGCCCTGGCGCTCGCGGAAATGTCGATGCCGTGCACCCGACGCCGCACCGAAACGGATGCGATTAGCCCCGTCACCGTACAGCGTGTGACGGCCGTCTCATTCAGCGTTGCTGCGGCATCCGCTGCCGCGCAGGGGTAGCCCGCGATCGCCCCGGAGGCGGTGTCGGCGGCGGCGAGGGCTGCCGCATCGGCCGCATTTGCGACGGATCGTCCGACAGCGAGCAGCCCGAGGATCGACACGACCAGGGTGGTCAGCAGCACTGTGCCCGCGAGCACCGCGAGGGCCAGGATTGACCCAGCGCCGCGCTCGGAAAGTCGACCTTCGGCAGTACCGGCCGTCCAATGGACGCCCAGCGCGCTCATAAGCCGCCGGCCAGGGCGCAGGAGTGCGCTTCGAGGGTCAGGGCTACGAACAGCCCTGGCAGCCCCTGCGCCGTGACTCGGGTACAGACGAACTCCCCGCGGCGATCCGAAGACAGGCTTGCCCCGGTGACCGCGTTTCGCACGAGCCCAGCGGCCCGCCCCGCGCTGTCACCGCGCGCGAGCGCACGGGCGGCGCTGGCGGCGGCATCCGTCAACCGCACCTGCACGCCGACCACCTGAACGGCGCCGAGGCAACAGACCAGAACGAGCACAACCGCCGGCAGCGCCGTGGCGAATTCGGCCGTCGTGCTGCCCCGATTATCCCGAAGGCCGCGAAGACTCCGAAAACCCCAGCTACCCGATGCTGAGAGCACGACGCACCAGATCGGTGAGCATTCCCCGCACCTCGTCGCTGCGCAAAATGACGATGAGCAGCCCGGCAAATCCGACCGCGGCCATGGTGGCCACAACGTATTCCGCGGTCGCGGCACCAGCTTCGTCGGCCAGGCGTCGAAGCGCAGCGCGACCGCGCACGTCGGGTTTAGTGCTTGCTGCAGTTTCTGCTGGCGCTCCAGGCATCTTTGTATACACAGACTCGTCTCCTTCGGCGTCCATCGACGCTGGTTGGGCGGCACGAGCACGTTCACTCTGCTCGTGTCTGCTGGTCCGCGCTGGCGCATCCGCCCATCTGTGCAAAGTTTCAGAACGTCGTCAGGGTGGAGGAGAGCACACTGATCAGCAGCGGCACCACCCCGACGAGCATGAACGCAGGCAGCACGCACAATCCGAGCGGCAACATCAGCGTCACCGAAAGCGTCGCTGCCCGGCGCGCCCCCGCATTGCGGGCATCGCGGCGCAGTTGTTCGGCCTCACTGCGCAGCAATTCCGCGGCGGGAACCCCGGCGCGGATCGACAGGGCGAGCACCCGATCAATGGGATCAACGTCGGAATCGGAGGTGATGCCGTAGCGCCCGACCGCGGCATGAACCAGGGCCCGCGAACGGTCGACCGATCCGCCGCCGGACATGGCAATCGCCATGAGCTCCAGGCGCAGCCCGGGAGTCAGCTCCGTCGGGGCGGCCCGGCGCACGAGGGTGCGGCTCCAACTGGCGGCGGCGAGCATCAACAGCGCACCGCCACCAAGACAGACCAGACCCGGCACGGTCGCAAACAGGGTACGCAGGGAGTCGAAACCCATCAGACTGCCGAAAAGAACGCCGATCACCGGCAGCACCATGACCAGCCGGGCGGTCGCTCGCGGGGCAGCCAGGGCTACCTCCAGGTCGCGCTGCACCTGGGAGAGTTCTCGCAACGACGCGGCGAGTTCGCGGAGGCACCCGGCGAGCGGGGCGCCCGCCTGAGTCGCCACCTGCCAGGCGGCAGCGAGGCCGAGCCACGCGCTCTCAGCCTGCCCCGCCGAATCCCCCCGTCGCCCGGCGCGGGCCGAGGATGGCGCCGGGCGCACACCGCCGGCCGGCCGGTGCTCCCCCGCCTGCCGGCGTGCCTGGCCAGCGATCGCGTCGGCCACACTGTCGCCGCGGGTCGCCGCCCGGGCTGCAGCCCGAAGGATGCCCGTGGTCGCCGAAACAGCCCGGCTCGGCGGCGGGCTGCCCCTCCACCCGGCCGTTATCGGCTCAGTACCCGAACCGGCCGTCGCGTCCCTGGCCGGCAACAGATACCCCCACGCCGAGACCGGGGAGACGCCGGCCGACAGCAGTACCGCGAGCCGCTGGGTGACCGCCGCGACTTCCTCAAGCTGCGGCACCGCTTCAGCCGGCATCAGACCGCCTCGATTGACAGGCGGTCGCGGCCGTTGAGGGTGAACCGGCCGACCGCTTCGAGCCTGCGCACGCCGTCGGTGCGTTCCAGATGCAGCACCAGCCCGATCGCGCTCACCGTCTGCCGGGCCACGGCCGAGGCGCTCATCCCGGCAAGCGCTCCGAGTGCTTCCAACCGAGCCGGAACATCTTCGAGCGAATTCGCGTGCAGCGTGCCGGCTCCCCCGTCGTGCCCAGTGTTGAGGGCGGCGAGCAGCTCCCGAATCTCAGACCCGCGGCACTCACCCAGCACGAGGCGATCCGGCCGCATCCGCAGCGCCTCGCGCAGCAGCGCCTCGAGGCCGATGCGCCCGGCTCCCTCCAGATTGGCCTGCCGGGCTTCCAACGCGACGACGTGCGGGTGGCGGATGCGCAGCTCGGCCACATCTTCGATCGCAACGATGCGCTCGTCCGCGGGCGCTTCGCCGAGCAGCGCGGCCAGCAGGGTGGTCTTCCCGCTTCCTGCGGCACCGGTGATGAGCAGATTCTGACGGCCTCGCACCGCAGCGCGCAGCCGGCTCAGCCGGGCAGCGGATGCCTCCCCCACGCCGAACAATCCAGCTTCTGCGAGAGCACCGAGGCTTCGATCTGCGGCGTGCGGCAGTCGAATCGAGAGCAGCGTTCCGGTACTCGACACCGGCGGCAGCACAGCGTGCACCCGAATACCGTCGGCCAGACGCACATCCACGCACGGGCTAGCCTCGTCGATGTGCCGGCCGCCGAGCGCGATCAGCCGCACAGCCAATTCCCGCACCGCGGCCTCGCCGAGCTGCCACGCTGGCGCGAACGCGAGGCCGTGCCCGGCGTCGATCCACAGCCCGGAGTCGCCATTGACGAACAGGTCCGTGGTGTCGGGGTGTGCGGCGTAGCTCGCCAACGGTCCGAGCGCGCGCACATTCATCCGCTCGTTGCCGACCGCGGTCGGTTCAGCTTCAGGCATTGCCGCCGTGCGATGCCGAGCTGTCTTCGCGAGCGGCGGTGCAGCAGATTTGATACCGGCCGCCAGCGGCGTGCCAGGATCTGCCCGCGGCTCCACGACCGGAACGGCATACGACGGAACGGCAACGAAGGGCTGGCCCATGCTTCGAGGCTAGGACCGGGTGACCACGCGTCTGCTGCCGCGGTCGAATCTGTGCAGTGCCTGCTCGCCAGCCGGTCGGTGGAGGAGTCGGGTTAAAAAGAAGGGGCGGCACCTATTGGGGGGAACAGGTGCCGCCTAGCACCACGTAGATTGGGGGGAACCGTACGCGGTGCTGGTCAAAACTTTCGTTCAGACGTGTTTTAGTTTACGCAGCCGCGCCAAAATTGCAAGTCCATTGTCCTCATTTGAGAGGACACTCGCCTGGGGGGTAAAGTTTGCCCCCGAAACGAGGGGCCGTTTCTCAGTATTTCGTTTGTGTATACAGAGATTGACGCAAAACCGGTAGGGTTCAGGTGAGCTGGCAATGTCCTGCATGCACGTACCGCAAAGGAGCGAATTACACATATGACGGTTAAAATTGACACCCTCCTGCACGAATCGCGTCGATTCGCGCCCACTCCCGAGTTCGCCGCACAGACAGCAGCGACACCAGATCTGTACACCGACGCCCAGAAGGACCCGGCCACGTTTTGGGCTGATCAGGCCCGTAATCTGCTGCACTGGCACAAGCCATTCACCAAGACCCTCGACTGGACGAACCCCCCGTTCGCGAAGTGGTTCGAAGACGGCGAACTCAACGTCGCCTACAACTGCCTCGATCGCCACGTGCTGGCTGGCAACGGCGACCGCGTCGCGCTCTACTTCGAGGGTGAGCCCGGCGATTCGCGCAGCTATACCTACGCTGAACTGACCACCGAGGTCAAAAAGGCCGCCAACGTTCTGCTCGGACTCGGCGTCACGGCCGGTGACCGCGTGGCCGTCTACCTGCCGATGATTCCCGAGGCCGTCATCTCTATGCTCGCCGTCGCCCGGATCGGTGCCGTGCACTCCGTCATCTTCGGCGGGTTCAGCGCGGAGAGCCTGCGCTCCCGCATCGACGACGCCAACGCCGTGCTCGTCATCACCGCCGATGGTGGCTACCGCAAGGGCAAGGTGAGCGCACTCAAGCCGGCCGTGGACGCCGCCCTGCAGAGCAACGACTCCTCGGTGAAGAACGTGCTCGTAGTCAAGCGCACCGGCCAGGATGTGCAGTGGAACGACCGCGACATCTGGTGGTCCGACGCCTTGGACGCCGCTTCGCCCGAGCACGAAGCGCAGGCTTTCCCGGCCGAGAACCCGCTCTTCATTCTGTATACATCGGGCACGACCGGCGCGCCGAAGGGCATCCTGCACACCAGCGGCGGCTACCTCACCCAGAATGCGTTCACCCACCAGAACGTTTTCGACCTCAAGCCCGAAACGGATGTCTACTGGTGCACCGCCGACGTCGGCTGGATCACCGGACACAGCTACGTGGTTTACGGACCGCTCGCCAACGGCGCCACCCAGGTGCTCTACGAGGGCACCCCCGATTCCCCGCACACCGGCCGCTGGTGGGAGATCATCGAGAAGTACAAGGTCTCGATTCTGTATACAGCGCCAACCGCCATCCGCACGTTCATGAAACTCGGCCGTCAGATTCCGCAGAAGTTCGACCTGTCCAGCCTGCGCGTACTCGGTTCGGTGGGCGAGCCCATCAACCCCGAAGCCTGGATGTGGTACCGGGAGGTCATCGGCAGCAACCTCACGCCGATCGTAGACACCTGGTGGCAGACCGAGACCGGATCGATCATGGTCTCGGCCCTGGCCGGTCTCACCGAGACGAAGCCGGGCGCTGCCCAGGTTCCCGTTCCCGGCATCACGATCGACGTGCTCGACGACGACGGCCAGCACGTCGGTCACGGCAACGGCGGGCTCCTCGTAGTCACGCAGCCCTGGCCGGCCATGCTCCGCGGCATCTGGGGCGACCCTGAACGCTTCAAGGAGACCTACTGGGACAAGTTCGACGGCACCACCGGCGCGAAGGACGGCCCGCTGTACTTCGCCGGCGACGGCGCCCGTCTCGACCACGACGGTGATATCTGGCTGCTCGGCCGCGTTGACGACGTCATGAACGTGTCGGGCCACCGCCTGTCCACCGCCGAGATCGAGTCGTCCCTCGTGGCCCACTCCCTCACGGCTGAAGCCGCTGTGGTCGGCGCCGCCGATGAGACCACCGGTCAGGCGGTCGTCGCGTTCGTGGTGATCAAGTTCAGCCAGGCTGAGATCGCCTCGCACGAGGACATCGTCAGCATTCTGCGGGCGCACGTTGCCCAGCAGATCGGTGCCATCGCCCGCCCGCGCGACATCTATATCGTCGACGAGCTGCCGAAGACCCGTTCAGGCAAGATCATGCGGCGCCTGCTGCGCGACGCGGCCGAGGGGCGCGACGTCGGCGACGTGACGACCCTCGCCGACACCATGGTGATGAACACCATCACGTCGCAGATGAAGAAGTAGCAGCTGCTTAAATAAAGCGGATGCCGCTCCCCCGGTGGGGAGCGGCATCCGCTTTTTTGCGCAGGTAGCGCTTACGCGAAGGCGACGACGAATTCGATCTCGACCGGGGCATCCAGCGGCAGCACCGCCACGCCAACGGCCGACCGCGCGTGGCGGCCGAGGTCGCCGAAGATCTCGACGAGTACGTCGGAGGCACCGTTAACGACGGTCGGCTGGCCGGTGAATGACGGGTCGGACGCGACGAAACCGGTTACCTTGACGACCTGAGTGATGCGGTCGAGCGACCCAATTGCGCTCTTGATGGCCGCAAGACCATTGAGCGCGCAGGTGCGGGCGTACTCCTGAGCGTCAGCGGCGGGAACGAGGCCGTGACCGTCGCCAACCTTGCCGGCGGCGGGTAGGGCGCCCGACACCATGGGCAGCTGCCCGGCAGTGTAGACGAACCCGTTGCTGATGACTGCGGGCAGGTAGGCGGCGACCGGGGGAACGACACCGGGCAGTTCAATGCCCAGTTCAGCCAGGCGTGCTTCGATCTTCGACACGGTTATGCCTCTTCCTTTGGGGCGAGTGGGCGTTTCAGATAAGCGACGAGGCCACCTTCTGGGCCGGGTACGACCTGCACGAGTTCCCACCCGTCGGTGCCCCAGTTGTTCAAAATGGCGGCCGTATTGTGGATCATCAACGGCGTTGTGAGGTATTCCCAGGCGGGCATGTGACTCCTATTGAGGCGGGCATTCAGATTTGTCGTTTAAGCTCAAGTCTATGTCTGCCAAAAATCGAACCGTGAGCGGGGCTCTGGGGGGTTTCCTGGGTCTCGTCGGGATGAGTGCCGTTGCCGGTATTCTCGTGACCGCCGCCGTCGCCCCTGCCGTTGCCCTGTCCGGCATGGCCGCTACGAACACCATCAACGTGTTCGACAGCCTGCCCGAGTATCTCGCCATCGATCAGCTCGCCCAGAAAAGCAATATCTACGCCTCGACCAACGCCGAGGACCCGGTAGGTACCCGCGTGCTCCTCGCCTCGTTCTACGAGCAAAACCGAGTTGACGTTGCATCCGACGCGATCAGTCAGTTCGCTAAGGATGCCGCCATCGCCGGTGAAGACCCGCGTTTCAGGCAGCACGGCGGTGTGGACATCCAGTCCAGCTTCAATGGTGCTGTGCAAACCCTGGCCGGTGGCGGAACCCGCGGTGGCTCATCGATCACCCAGCAATACGTAAAAAATGTGCTCATTCAAAAGTGCGAGGTAATGACCGACGCCGCTAAGGCGAAGGAATGCTATACGGATGCGACCCAGACCACCGCCGACCGCAAGCTGCGCGAGATGCGTCTCGCCATCGGCTTGGAAAAGAAGTACGACAAAGCCGACATTCTTCGCGGCTATCTGAATATCGCCGGCTATGGCGGAACGGTCTACGGGATCGAAGCCGCCGCCAACTACTACTACAACACCACCGCGATCAATCTGACACTGCCGCAGGCCGCGAGCCTCGTGGCGATCGTGAACAACCCGCAGAAATTTCAGCTCGATCGCCCCAACAGCGAAACCAACGGTGCGGCCAATGGTTACGCGGCCAACAAGGATCGTCGCGATTACATCCTTCAAGAAATGCAGAAGTACGACAAGATCAGCCAGGCAGACTATGACGCAGCGATCGCCACGCCCATCGAGCCCGTCATCACCGTGCCGAGTACCGGCTGCCAGACGGCCGGCGACAACGCTTTCTTCTGCGATTACGTAACAAAGGTCCTCAAAAACGACCCGACCTTCGGCGCGACGGAGGAAGAGCGCGTGGCTAACTTCAGCCGTGGAGGCTTCAACGTTTATACGACGCTCGACCTGGATCTTCAAGCCACCTCCGTGGCCGCACTCAACGCGAACGTTCCCAAGGTCGTCAACGATTGGAACATCGGTGGCGTCGTCTCCAGCGTAAAGGTTGGTACCGGAGCTATCCTCGTGATGGCTCAGAATAAGGATTACAGCCAAGACCCTGCCGTACAGGCCACCGGTGCGAACTACACGAGCCTCAATTACAACACCGACCACGCGTACGGCGGATCGAATGGATTTCAACCCGGTTCTACCTACAAGGTATTCACCCTCGCCGAGTGGCTCAAAGAGGGCCACGCGCTCACTGAGCGCGTCGACTCCCGCCGTAAATCCAACTGGGGCGTTTTTCAGGACAGCTGTTTGGGACCACAGAACTATGACGCCCAAGACTTCAACCCCCGTAACGACGGAGGCAGTAGTGAATCAAACCCCAACTATTCTGCCCTGCAGTCCACGACTGGCTCCATTAACACCGGCTTTATCGGTATGGCCAAGAAGCTGGACCTGTGCGGCATTCGTAAGACTGCCGAGTCATTTGGCGTCCATCGCGCGGATGGAGGCGACCTCGGCCAAAACGCCGCTTCAGTGCTGGGTACCAATGAAATCGCACCCCTGACCATGGCTGCGGCCTTCGCCGGTATCGCCAACAATGGCATGACCTGCACGCCGGTTGCCATCACGAAGATGATCCGCTCCGACGGTACCGAATTGCCAATTCCGAAATCGAACTGTACCCAGTCGGTCGAGCCCGCGGTAGCCGCCGGAATGCAGTACGCCATGCAAACGGTCATGACCAATGGAACGGCGCGATCCTCCAACGCAGCGACTTCGCCGCGCCCGCCGATGATCGGCAAGACCGGCACCACCGACTCCGCTAAGGACACCTGGATGAGCGGTGCAACCACCCAGGTCGCCACGGTGGTTGGCGTAGTCAACGTCGGGGGCTCGAACTGGAAGAACCAGCGCAGCTACAAGTCCAGGCTGTTTGGTAAGGATGCCTCTACGGCGCGCCACCGTATCTGGCCCCTGGTCATGTCGGCCGCCAACGCAAAGTACGGCGGGGATGACTTTCCTGAGGCCTCATCGAACGTGATCAACGCGGTGGCCGTTCCGGTTCCTGATGTGCGCGGCAAGTCCATGGCCGAGGCCAAATCCACCATCCAGGCGGCTGGTTTCTTGTTCGTCGACGGCGGTGTGACCACCTCGGAGATGCCCGCCGGGACCGTGGCCAACACGGATCCTGCTGGCGGCTCGGCATCCACTCGCGGTGCCACCGTTACCGCCTTCTCGAGTGATGGTTCGGGGGTGACCGTTCCCGATGTCATTGGCAAGAACGAAACGGATGCCCGCACCACACTCACCGCAGCTCCGTACACCTTCACCGTGGCCAAGCTGGAGCAGGCAACCACCGACAAGGCCCAGGATGGCAAGGTTGTTGCCGTTCAGCCGGGTGTGGGAACGGCCAGCCGTCCCGGTGCTGCCCTGACCATCGTCATCGGCAAGTACGCACCGGCGCCCGCAGCCTCCGCTCCGGGCAGTGCCCCCGACAAGAAGAACGGATGAGCGCGCGTCGCCGCCTCGGCGAGGGCGGGCAGCTCGTCGGCAGGTCGCTCGCGGCGGCGGGCGCGCTCGGCCTCGCCGCCTTCGCCTGGGGCGCCCTGGTAGAACGCAACCGGTTCACCCTGCGTGAGGTGAGCGTTCCGGTGCTCGCACCGGGTTCCGCCCCGATTCGCGTGCTGCATCTCTCTGACCTGCACATGGCGCCATGGCAGAAAAACAAGCAGGAGTGGGTGCGCGGCCTCGCCGCGCTGAAGCCCGACCTCGTGGTCGACACCGGCGACAACCTCGGCCACGAAGACGGCGTGACCGGCATCGAGTATGCCCTCGCGCCGTTCCGCGGAATTCCCGGCGTATTCGTCAACGGGTCCAACGACTACATCGGGCCTCAGCTGAAGAACCCGTTCACCTACTTCGGCGGGCCGTCGAGCCGGCGCAGCATGCGCCGCGAAGAACTCGACACCGACGCGCTGCGCCGCGTGTTCGCCGACCTCGGCTGGACCGACATCAACAATGCGGCCGAGTCCCTCGACCTGAACGGCACCCACGTCGAATTCTTCGGCGTCGACGACCCGCACATCGGCCGGGATCGGCTCGACCTGATCACCCGGGCGATCGACGACCTGCGGGCCAACGACCCGCTCGGCGATGATGTCTGGCCCGACCCGGAGGAAGCCGTCGCCCAGCGGTCGACTCTCACGGTCGGCGTCGCCCACGCACCGTACCAGCGGGTGCTGAACTCCTTCGTGAACCATGGCGCGCAGCTGATCCTGGCCGGGCACACCCACGGCGGCCAGGTCTGCGTGCCCGGCTTCGGCGCGCTCGTGACCAACTGCGATATCCCGCGCCGCCAGGTCAAGGGTCTGAGCACCTGGAACCACGGCCTGCGCACAGCGTTCCTGAATGTCTCGGCCGGCCTGGGCACCTCGATCTACGCGCCGGTGCGGTTCGCCTGCCCGCCCGAGGCGACCCTGCTCACCCTGACCGCCGGCTAACTACTCGCTCAATTCGTCGTGGGGGGCCAAGAGCGCCTATACTGATTGAGGCCTACGGGCCATCGGGGTATGGCGCAGCTTGGTAGCGCGCGTCGTTCGGGACGACGAGGTCGCAGGTTCAAATCCTGTTACCCCGACAGCACAAGGAATTGCAATTAAACCCCCACTCATTGCGAGTGGGGGTTCTGTTGTAGGATCTTCTGTCGGCATCAGCATTACTCTTGCCGAGGATCGCCGGGAGACCGGCGCGAATGGATTTCTTGCATGTTCGCAACTCCCGCCAGCACACCACCATTCGTTCCACGCAGGGCCTGGCAGGCCCTCATCGTGCTGCTCGCCGGCATGTTCATGGCCTTGCTCGACACGACGATCGTGAACGTGGCGCTGCCGAGCATCCGCACCAGCCTGGACGCCAGCGAAGCGACTCTTTCGTGGATCATTTCCGGCTACGCGCTCGCTTTCGGCCTCGCACTCATTCCGGCTGGCCGGGTCGGCGACCGCTACGGCCACAAATGGGTCTTCTTTACCGGTCTCGCCCTGTTTACCCTGGCGAGCCTTGCCTGCGGCCTGGCACAGGACGACCTTCAGCTCATCATCTCTCGCGTCGTGCAGGGCCTGGCCGGCGGCATGTTTGTGCCGGCGGTGACCGCCGTCATTCAACTGATGTTCCCGCCGGCCGCCCGCGGCAAGGCCTATGCGATCATGGGCTCGGTGATCGGTGTGTCTACCGCGCTCGGCCCGATCGTGGGCGGTCTTATCATTGAGGCGTTCGGTGTTGACAACGGTTGGCGGCTGGTGTTCTGGGTCAACCTGCCCATCGGTCTTCTCGCTCTCATTGCCACCGTATTCTTGCTGCCCAGCGGCGCCGCCCTCCCCAAAACGACGCAGGTGTCGCGAGCGGGCATCGACTGGCTCGGACTCGTGCTCATTTCTGCCGGACTCGTTGCACTCCTCGTTCCACTCATCGAGGGGCAGGACCAGGGCTGGCCACTGTGGACCTTCCTCACTCTCGCCGCAGGGGCTTTGCTCGTGGTGGCTTTCGGCGCGTGGGAGGTCGGCGTCGCAAGGCGTAACGGTAGCCCCCTCGTGCCACCCCACCTGTTTTCGCACCCAGCATTCACCGGTGGTGTCATTCTTGCGTTGGTCTACTTTGCGGCTTTCACCAGCATTTTCTTTACTATCTCTATTCTCTGGCAGGCGGGTCTCGGGCACACCGCCCTGGAATCGGGCATCGTCTCCATTCCCTTCGCCATCGGCACGATTCTGGCAGCCTCGCAGAGCGATCGACTGGCTAAACGTCTCGGACGCACCGTGCTTGTTGTGGGTGTAGCCCTCGTCACCATTGGTCTTATCTGGATCTGGCTGGTCATGCTGCTCACGACGCCGGGCGACCTCACCAATTGGCACTTGCTTCCCCCTCTGTTTATCGCTGGCGTTGGTAGCGGGTTCTTCATCGCTCCGAACGTGTCCTTCATCGTGGCGACCGTCGACCGCTCCGAGGCCGGTGGGGCGAGCGGCGTGGTCGGGGTCATGCAGCGCGTCGGCAGCGCCGTCGGTATCGCCGTGATCGGCAGCGTCTTCTTCGGAACGCTGACGGTTACCGGCCCCGGAGCGGATGCCCTCGCCGTCGCGTTCACGCACAGCGCCACCATGGCGATGGCAGTCAGCGCCGGGTTCGCCGTGCTCGCGCTCGTGCTGGTGTTCGCGCTGCCGAAGCGGGTCGCCGGAAACGGCCCGGCCACCACTGCGGGGTAGGCCAGTTGCCTGCGCAGCACGACTCATGACCCCGATTCGCCAACGTCGGCATGGCCTGCTGCGCCGTGGCGCCCTGTGGCTTGCGCTGGCCTACGTTGTCGCCCTGGCCGCGATCGCCTTCTGGCCGACACCCGTCGATCGCGGCGTGCACGGGTCGATTTCGTCCGTTGTACTCTGGCTGCACTCCCACGGCATTCCAACCTGGCTGGACTATCCGGCCATTGAATTCACCGCGAACATCGCCCTGTTCATACCGGTGGGCCTGCTCGTCGTCGTGCTCGCCGGAGCTCGCCGCTGGTGGCTCGGCCCGGTGACCGGCGCGCTAGTGAGCACTATGATCGAACTCGGCCAGTTCCTTTTTCTGCCGGGGCGGTTTGCCACGGTCAACGACGTCGTCGCGAACGGTCTCGGCGCGCTGCTCGGCGCCGGTCTCGCGGTCGGGGTGCTTCGACTAGTCCTGGGACCGCGCCGGTCGCCGCACCTGACCTAGCGGCTGAAAAACCCGGGTTGGACCTCGAGGACTCACTCTGCTACCTTCGGCAGAATGAAGCGTCGAGAGTTTCTCACTTTATCAACTGCTGGTGCAGCCACACTCGGTTTGGGTGCGCTCGGCACACCAGCCGCTTTCGCAGCCACCGCTCCGAAGCTCCCCGGAGAGGTGTCGCGCCTGTCGAATGTGCTCACCCAGAAGGGCAAGAAGCTCTACGACAACATCGAGGTGGACATCGGTGGTGATCGGGCCCGATTGTTCATTCCGCAGACGATCTCGCGCAACTCCAGCACCTCGGTGGGCGCGGTGTGGTTTTACCACGCGGCATCCAGCTCGCACAACGCCCTCAACGGTGGCTTCAAGTACCCCGCAGAGCTCGTCGTCGACCAGAACACCATCGCCATCTGCATCAACGCCGGCGGCACCCAGTACACCAACTCCATCGCGACCACTGCCCAAAAGAACGCCTGGACCTACCTCACTGCGCTCTACACCGTGCGCCGCAACTTTCTGCGCGCCACGTCATTCGGCGGGTCCCTGGCCTGCTATACCTACGGCAAGAAGCTCATCCCCTACATTCGCGGCCTCTACATGGTCAACGCCCTCTACGACAACGAGTGGCTTTACGCCTATGACACCCAGAACCAGGCCCACGTCGGCGACGCCTACGGCAACGACCGCACACTGATCAAGGGCACCAATCCGGCGCGTATCAGCGCGACGCCGTGGACCAACAGCCGGGTCAAGGTGCTCGTCTCAGACGACGCCCACCCCGACAACGTTGTTGTTCCCAGCAGGAACGGACTCGCCCTGATCAATAAGATCAAACCGGTCGCCGCCGACACCCAGGTGATGTACCACACGCTCGCCCACGAGACGCCGGGTTTCGCCCACACGGACATGATGAAGACCTTTGCGCAGTGGTCAGTTTAGTGCAGTGGTCCGTTTAGTGCAGTGGTCCGGGTAGTGCAGTGGTCCGGGTAGTGCAGTGGTCCGGGTAGTGCAGTGGTCCGGGTAGTGCACCAGACGCGGGTCGATTGGGTTGATGGCGCCAAAGGCATCGCCATCCTGCTGGTTGCCCTCGCGCACGCGGTGCAGTGGACCGTGCTCAGCGGCCTGGCCCCCGAGCTGTGGAACAAGATCAACCTCGTCTTCATCGTGTTTCGCATGCCGTTGTTCTTTCTCGCCTCCGGACTGTTCGCCACCTCGGTCATCACCCGCGCCTGGCCCGCCCTGTGGCGCACCCGGCTGAGCCTGCTCGTCTGGTCGCTGCTGGTCTGGACACTCGTGCGCTTCGCGTATTTCTCCCTACTGCCCAACCCCGCCGGTTTCAGCGAGACCAACCCGATCGACCTGCTGCTCGCCCCGGTGCGCCCGAGCAACGGCCTCTGGTTTCTCTACGCCCTCGCCCTGTTCTTCGTGGCCGCCAAGCTTATGCGAGGCCGCATCGACTGGCGGGTGCAGATCGGCGCCGCCGCGGTGCTGTCGGTGCTGTTTTTCGCCCGCGCCGATACCGGCAACATCGCCTGGAACGGCATCGGTCGCTACTTGGTGTTCTTTCTGCTCGGCTGCTACCTGCGCGAGCGGATCCTCGCTTTCGTCAATCGGCCCAGCCGCTTCGGCGCGCTCTGGCTGGGCCTCGGTTTCGGTGCGGCTTTTCTCGTGCTGGCTGGCGTCATCCTCACCGTCGACGCGCGGGTTCCATTCATTACGGGCACCCTCGTGCTGGTCAGCCTGCTCGCCCTCGGCGCGGGCCTTCTGGTAGCCCGGTTCCTGGTCGGCTTTCGCGCCATGAATTGGCTGGCCTACGTCGGTCGCAATACCCTGCCGATCTACGTCGTGCACGTTCTGTTCGTCTCAGCCATCACCAGCCTGCTGCTGCTCTACCGCGGCGAGGCCTGGCTCGACCGTCTCGGCCCCGTGTTGCCCGTGCTCGTCGCCGGCGGTGCCGTCGCCGCCTCGCTGCTGTTCTGGCGCCTCGTGCGCGACCTGCCGGTGCTTCGGTACGGGTTCGTCGTTCCGACCTGGTTCGCGGGGCGCGCGCCGGGGGTGACAGCGGCAGTGCCGGCAGGTTCGGCAGAGCGGATGCTGCCGCGCAACGAGTGAGACGATCACGCCGCCGCCAGCGCGCGCTCACGGTGCTCACCGGTCTGGTGCTGCTGGCCGTCGGCCTGCTGGCCGTCACAACCCGAACGGTGATGTTTCCGCGGACAGATCCGCCCGGGCCCGCCGACGCGATCGTCGTGCTCGGTGGACTCGGAAGCGCAGCCGTGGTGGCGACGGCCGTCGACCTTGCCACAGCGGGTTACAGCGGGCGCGTCCTCATCTCTGATGCGTTCGGTGGCGACACCCGCCCGGCGAATCTGTGCGCTCGCCCGGTGCCTGTGCCTGGCACGACGATCGAGGTCGAGTGCTTCGACCCACAGCCGACCACGACCCGCGGTGAAGCCGAAACGATTGCCGCGTTTGCGACCGCGCGAGGCTGGGATCGGGTGATCGTGGTCACCTCGAGCTATCACGTGAGCCGGGCCCGGCTGCAGATTCGCCGGTGTTACGCCGGGTGGCTCGCGGTGATCGGCGCCCGGCAGCCGATGGACCCGCTGAAATGGGCCTACCAATTCGGCTATCAGAGCGCCGGTTTTCTGAAGGCCCAGGTCATTCCCAGCTGTTGACTCCGAGCCCCGCGACGCCGAACAAGTCCCGATGATGGCATCGCGCTGGGTCATGAGGGCGCTCCGATCTGCTCGGAATATCGGATACCACCGAGTTCGGCTGGCGCTGAGGAAAATTCACGTGTTATTGTTGCGCCTGTTGCACCAACAGCGCTGCGGCCGGATCTCCTCTTTGCTCTGCCAGACCACCATTGTTTGCACGACCTCCCCCGAAGGCGGCCGATGTTCGATTTCACCATGCTGCGCCTGCGCCGCACGCCGATTATTTTCGTCGCCCTCGCTGCCCTGTTCGTGATCATGGCCAGCGTGCTGCTGCCGCGCTTCGTCACCGGGCTCGGCATCATCGTGCTTCCGCTGACCCTGCTGGCCTTCATCGGCGTGGCAACGCTGTTCCTCGTGCCGGCGCACATTCTGCCGGCCGTTGCCCTGGTCACCTTTGCACTTATTCCAGCCCGCGTCCTTCCGCAGGACGGCCCGATCGGCGCCCTGCCGCTGACCACCATGATCATCGTCATCTGGGCGGTGCGTCGCCTGCTGCCAGCGAAAGCGGATGCCGGCACAGTAACCCCACCGGCGCCCTTCCGCTCAGCCACCCGCTACTTCGCCCTGCTGTTTTTGGCCTGGACGCTGTTCACTCTCGTGCGTACGACCGACCTGCAGGCGAGTCTCGGCTGGATGATCAGTTTCAGCGCTGCGGTGCTGCTCCCGCTGTGTATCGGCACCAGCACGCGTGAGGCTTATTGGATTCGCCGAACCTGGCTGCTGCTCGGCGCCTGGCTCGGCGCCTACGCGGTCCTCGAAGGGGTTCTGCGATTCAACCCGGTCTGGGGCACCCTGTTCTCACTGCTCGGGCTGACCGATCACCAGCACTGGTCGGTCTATCGGGCCGACGCATCGTTTGGGCATCCGCTCTTCGCCGCCTTGTTCTTTGCGGTTGCGTGCGCCCTCGCCATCGGCGTCTGGCTGCGCGAGAACTCCAAACCAGCCCTCGTTGCGTCGGTATTCAGCGGGCTCGGCCTCGTCGCGACCGTCTCCCGCGGCGCTATCCTCTCGGCGGCCATCGCCATCGGGTTCGCCTACGCTGTGTCACTCGTGCTGCGCGGCGAGAAGCGCTGGGGCAAATTCGTTCTGCTTGCGGTGTTGATGGTCATCGCTGTGATCGGACTGTTCCAGTTCGACGCCTTCACCGCCCGCAACAACTCGGTTGAAGCCGAACTCTCGTCGCAGGCGCGCGACCTCGGCGTCTGGGTGTCACTTCAGGCCGCGAACTTCACCGGCTGGATCGGGTCGGGGCCGGGCACCTCCGGCATCACCGGGCGCCTGTTCAACGAGGTGACCATCGAGAACTCGCTGTTGCAACTGCTGATCAGCATCGGCCTGCCCGGGGTCGCCCTGTTCTTGCTCATGATCGGTTCCGCCATCGCGCACGCATTGTCCCGGCGGGCGGTCGGAGCCGCGGCCGCCCTGGTGGCCTACACGGTGTGCATCGCCGGTTTCAACGCGATCGACGCCCTGCGGCCCATGCACCTGCTGCTGGGATGCCTGCTCATTTTGGCGTTGAATCCGATGCGAACGGATGCCGCTCCCCCGCTCGAGGCCCGCACGGGCCGGGTGAAGGTGCACCCCAAACGGGGGTATGCGCGGCTCTAACGCGCTCGTAGCGCGCACGCTACGCTAAACCGACAGATTCTCAACTTCAGCCGGACTTCACCGGCCCGTAAGGGGTATGGGCGTGATGAATACAGGCACGACACACATCACCGTGTTGCAATCACTGAGCCCGCCCGATGGCACCACCCGGTACGTCAACCAGGTGGTCGAGGGCGCACCGGATGCGGTGACAATGCGTTTCTTCTCCTGGCGCACCGCATTGCTCGGCCGCTACGACGTTCTCCACGTGCACTGGCCTGAGCTGCTCATTCGTGCGCCGCGCCCGCTGAAGGCCCGACTGCGCCGCCTCGCGCTGTACGCGCTGCTGGTGCGAGCGCGGCTGCAGCACATTCCTATTGTGCGCACCATGCACAACCTGACCCCACACGAAGCCGGCCATGGCGCCGAGACCCGTGCCCTCGACGCGCTCGACGCCCGCACGGCCCTCGTCATTCGTCTGAACCCGACCACACCGGTCCAGCCCGAATCGCGGGCGGTCACCATTTTGCACGGACACTACCGTGACCGTTTCAGCGGCATGCCGCTGCCAGTGTCGGCGAGCGGGCGCATCCTCTATTTTGGGCTCATTCGCCCGTACAAGGGCGTCGAAACCCTGTTGCGGGTTTTTCGGGCGCTGCCGAGCCGTGACCTGACGCTGCGCATTGTGGGTCGGCCGTCGAGCGGCCTCGGCGAGATCATCACCGCCGAGGCCGCGCAGGATGAACGCATCAGCTCGGTGCTGCGCTTCGTCTCCGACGAGGAACTGGTGGTCGAGGTCGGCGGGGCCGAGCTGGTCGTGCTGCCGTACCGCGAAATGCACAATTCGGGTGTGCTGCTCGTGACGCTCTCGCTTGATCGACCGGCACTGGTCCCCTCGACACCGTCGAACCAGGCCCTGGCCGCCGAGGTCGGGCCCGACTGGATCTACCTCTACGACGGCGAGCTCACCCCCGAGATTCTGCAGGACACCCTCGAACGGATGCGCGCGGCAGGTTCCCGCCCGCGCCCGCGGCTCGACGATCGAGACTGGAAGACCCTCGGCCAGCAGAGTTATCGCACCTACCTGAGGGCCCTGGAACTGGCCCGGCGGAGCATCCATTGACCGCGACCCTGCCACCCGAAACACCGGAAACACCGGAAACGCCCGCGAAACCCGCCTCAACGGCCGGCCTCGGTCGCACCGCCGGGCGCGGCGCGTCGACCACCCTGGTTGGCCAGCTTATTCGCATCGGCGTTCAGCTCGGCGGCATCGTCGTGCTCGGCCGCCTGCTCGACCCGAGCGACTATGGGCTGGTCGCGTCGGTCGCCGCGATTATCGGCGTCGGCGAGGTGCTGCGCAACTTCGGGTTGTCGTCGGCCGCCATTCAGGTGCGCGACCTGAGCCGGCACCAGAAAGACAACCTGTTCTGGATCAACAGCCTGATCGGGCTGGCACTCATGCTGCTCGCGGTGCTGTGCAGCCCGCTGATTGCTACCCTGTACGGCGACGACCGGCTCGTGCTGCTCACCCAGGTGCTCGCCGGAACGTTTCTGCTCAACGGCCTCGCCACCCAGTTTCGTGCGGATCTGAACCGCAACTTTCATTTCAAGGCCCTCGCCGGGTCGGAGATCGGCGCGCAGGTCGGCGGGCTCGGCATCGGCATCGTGATGGCACTGAACGGTTTCGGCTATTGGGCCCTCGCCGGGCAGCAGATCAGTCAGGGCATTCTGACCATCATCATTCTGGTTCCAATCACCCGCTGGTTTCCCGGCTGGTATCACCGCGCGGCGCCCATGCGTCACCTGATCGTGTTCGGGTCGAACCTCGCTGGCACGCAGCTGCTCGGCTACGCCAGCCGCAACACCGACACGATCGTGATCGGTGCGACGCTCGGCGCCGGCCCACTCGGACTCTACAACCGGGCATTCCAGCTGCTGCTGCTGCCGCTGAACCAGATCAACGGACCGTCCACCCGGGTGGCCCTGCCGGTTCTGGCCCGGCTGCAAGACGACCCGCCCAAGTACGACCGGTTCATTCTGCTCGGGCAGACCATCATGCTGCACGCCGTCACCATCGTGCTCGCCTTCTCCTGCGCCCAGGCGCTGCCCATCATCAGCATCGCGCTCGGCAGCAACTGGCTGGGCTCCGCCCCGATTTTTCAGATTCTCGCCATTGCCGGGTTCTTCGAAGCGGCCGCCTACGCGACCTACTGGGTGTTCCTGTCGAAGGGTGCCACCAAGCAGAACCTGTACTTCGCCCTGTGCACCCGCCCTCTGCTCGTCGGGTTCGTGCTGCTCGGCTCCCTCTGGGGCGTCTACGGCGTTGCCGCCGGATACTCGCTCGGCGTCGCCCTGATCTGGCCGATCGGCCTGTGGTGGATCAGCCGGGTCACAAACGCCCCGGCGCGCGCCATGTTCCTCGCCGGAGTACGTGCCATTCTCGGCTACGGTTTCGCGACCGGAGTGAGCTGGGGTGCGGTGCAGTGGATTCCCCTCGAGCTGCCGTTCGCGCGCGTCGCCCTCGGCGGGGTCGCCCTGCTCGCGGCGATCGGCCTGGTCATGTTGGTCTGGCCGATCTTTCGCCGCGATGTGCGCTCGATCACCCAGGCGCGCAGTTTTCTGCGCTCCGCTAAATCGCCAAAGACCGGCAGCCCGACCGCCGACCAATTGGCGCCAGCCCGCCCGTCCACCGCAAACCGCAAAGCCGGCCGCATCTGGCTGCGCATCATCCGGCGGCTGGACCGGGTGCTGCAGGGGTACGCAGCGGCATCCGCTCTGCCGTACCTGCGCGATCGCACGGCGCTGAACCGAGCCATCGGCCGACTGCGCCCCTTCGATGCGCAGATTGAGCGGTGGCACGTACTGGTCGCCCCACCGGGTGAGGGCAATATCGGCGATCAGGCCATGGTCGAGGCTTTTCTGGAGAACGTGTCGGGCCCGGTTCAGGTTCTGGTGCGTCGGCCGGCCGACGTGCTGATTCCGCCGCATCATGCCTGGCGGGCTGAGCTCCTGCCCATTCCGCACCTGATCTACGGTACTGCACGGGTGCACCGGCAGGCCATGGCGGCGCTGGCCCCCGTGCTCAATGGCGCCCTGTCTCTGACCGTGGTCGGTGCCGACATCATGGACGGCGCCTACAGCGTACGCGCCTCCGCGCGGCGAGCGGATGTTGCCAGCCTCGCGCGCAGCGTCGGTGTCGACGCTCGCATCCTCGGTTTCAGCTGGAACGGCCGCGCCAATGTGGGGGTGCGCCGCTCGCTCGCCCGGGCCGGCCGGCTGGGCACCCGGCTGCAACTGCGCGACCCGATTTCGAGCGCCCGCGCCCGCACCGATCACTTCGCCAACGTGGTCGATGTCGCCGATTGCGTGTTCGCGGCCCGGACCAGCTCCGCGCGCGCCGCCACGGAATATCTCGGGGCCACGCCGGCGCCCTACGCCGTCGTAAATGCCAGCGCGCTGGTCGGGCGCAGTTTCGACCAGACCACGGAGTACGCCCGAATCGTGACCGCGCTGCTGCAGGCGGGGCTCCGGGTGGTGCTGCTGCCACACGTCGTACGCACCAGCGGCGACGACGCGGTCGCCTGCCGGGCCGTGTTCGACCGCCTGAACGGAGCTGATGGAGTCGTTCTGGTGAACCGGCTACTCGCCCCGGCCGAGGTGCGCGGGCTGTGCGCCGGCGCCGAGATAGTACTGACCGGTCGCATGCACCTCGCGGTGCAGGCCATTTTTAGCGCGGTACCGGCGGTTGCGCTGTCGACCCAGGGTAAGGTCGCCGGCCTGATGCGGCTCTTCGACACCCAGGAACTCTGCGTTGAGCCGGGCGTCGGCCTGGCCGAGCGCATGATTCCGGTCGCCCTCGGGGTGCTGGCTGATCGGCAGCGCTATTGCGACCGTCTGGCCCAGCGCCTTCCCGAGGTGCAGGGCCTGGCCGCCCGCAACTTCGCTGCCCTGCCGAGCCTCGCGCCGTCCCGTCCCGAAGCTTCGCACCTGAGCGCCAAGCACCCGACTTCCCACAGACAAGGTTCAGCATGACAACCTCTTCGCAGACCCCTCCCGACTACGCGCGCGGGCATCCCGCGCTTCGGCGCATCCTCTTCGTGATTCCCTCCCTGCACGGTGGCGGGGCGGAATTCGTCGCCCGCACCTGGATGGGCTGGCTCGCCGACCAGGACTACCAGGTGAGCGTCGTGCTCACCGCCGCAGAGGTGAAGCCGGGGTACCTGCCCGACGGGGTTGAAGCATTCTCCCTCTCTGGCCAGCACGGGCACGTGCAGAAGGCCGCCGCCCTACGCCGCCGCCTGCTCGACTGGCAGCCCGACGTGGCGATCTCCCTGCAGGCGCACCCCAACCTGGTGCTGCTGACCGCGGCTCGACTGATGCCGGCGCGCCTGCGCCCCCGTGTGCTCGTGAGCGAACGCAACCTGGTGTCGCTCGGACTGCCCGGATCAGATCTTGCCCACCGGGTGAAGATCTGGTTCGCCAAGCGCCTGTATCGGTGGGCGGACCACGTGATCGCCATCTCGCATCCGGTCGCCGCCGAAATGATCGCCGCCTTTGGGGTGCGCGGCGACCGCATCACGGTCGTTGCCAACCCGGCAACGGCGAAACTGCGCGGAACCCCGCGCGGGCAGGGCACGACCACCGCGCACGCGCAGGTCGGTGGTGATGAGGCGGGCAGTGTCGAGGCGGGGGGCGTCGACACGATCGTGACGCGATCAAAACGCCGCCCCGGATCGGCTAACGGCATTCAGATCGTGTTGGCCTGCCGCTTAGTATCGCAGAAGCGTCCGCTGCTCGCGATCGCGGCCGCCGCCGAGCTGGCCCGCCGCGGCGTGCCCGTTGAGGTCGTCTCGTTCGGCGGCGGTCCGCTGCTGGAAGACGTGCAGGCAGCAGCCAGGCAGGGGAACGTGGTCTTCCAGCACCGCGGCTGGGTCGAGAACTGGTTCGACCACTTCGGCGACAACGCCGTGGCCCTGCTGACGTCGAGTCGCGAGGGTTTCGGCAACGTGCTGGTCGAGGCGGCTGCGGCCGGGTATCCCTCGGTCGCCGTCTCGGGGGCGCTCGGCGTAGCGGATGCGATTGTGCCCGGCATCACCGGCGAGCTCGCGCTGTCCGCGCATCCGGTGGACCTCGCCGATGCCATACTGCGGGCGGCCGAGCTGCCGCTGGACAACATCGAACCGTGGCTGGCCCGCTTCTCGGAGGAGGCGAGCGGTTCCGACCTGGAACGGGTACTGCTGCGGGTGGTGGAGCGCGCATGAGAATCTTTGCCTCGGCGATGGGCCAGATCGACAATGTCGGCGACACGGTATTGCGGCGGGCCTTTCTGGATGCGCTGCGGGGCGCCGGCGAACTGCAGGTGTTCGTCGGCGCCCGGTCGGATGCCTATCTGAGCGGGCTCGGCCTGCACAACCAGGATCGGGTGTACCGCACGAGCGCCGAGTGGCGACGCGAGATTTCGCGGTCGACGCTGCGGGAGGCATCCGTTTATGCCTTTAACGCCGGGGAAATGGAGCTGCAACGCGCCTACGCGTTGCGTTACCTGCGCCTGGCTCCGCACCTCGCGCTCAACCGGTTGCGCGGCGGGCATGCCGTGCACGCCGGGTTCGGGGTGCGGCAGAAGACCGGCTGGCGCATACCGGTGGCGGCGACGCTGCGCCTGTGTGATCTGGTGGCCTGGCGCGACGCGTACAGCCTGGGTGCGATGGGGCTCGGCCGCATCGCACCCGACTGGGCCTTCGCCACGGGGGCGACGGATGCGCACCTGCTCGCATCGACGCCTGACCGCCCGCTTCTCGCCGTCTCGGTGCGCTACAACGGGCGGCGCCCCGACGAGGCCTGGCTACGCGCCCTTCGGAATCTGGCCGACACCCTCGGCCTCGAGATCGTGGCGGTATCGCAGATCGAACGAGACGGCCCTCTCGCCGAAGAACTCGCCGCGTCGCTCGGCGGTACCGCGTTGGTCTGGGACGGTCCAGACCATGCCGAGCAGGAAGTGAAGCTGCGCGCGGTGTACCAGCGGTCGTTGCTCGTGGTGACCGACCGGCTGCACGCCGCCGTGATCGGGCTGACCGAGGGCGCGCTGCCGCTCGTGATCGCCGACGCCGGCCCGTCGAAGGCGGCCCGCACCCTCGACGCGGTCGGCATCAAGGGCGCCACGATCGGCTGGTCGCTGCCCGACTCGACCGCAATGGAACGTCGCGCTCGCGACGTGATCAGCCGCCGGGAGCCTATTCTGCGCCACGTTGTGGAAGCGCGCGCCTCCCTGCGCGAGCTGAGCAGTTCGATTCGAAAGCTCACGGCGTGACCATGTCTCCGGTCGTGAGCGTCATCGTTCCGGCGTACAACGCCGCCGAATTTCTCGGCGGCGCGATCGACCGGCTGCTCGGCCAGACTCTGGCCGAGATCGAGGTCATCGTGGTCGACGACGGGTCAACGGATGCGACGGCCGTGATCGGTGCGCGGGCGGCCGCCGCACACGCATCCGTTCACTACTTTCGGCTGGAACAGAACGGCGGGGTCGCCCGTGCCAGGGCCCGCGCGGTGGCGGAGAGTCGGGGCGAGTTCCTCTGGTTCGTCGATTGTGACGACGACTGGGCTCTGTCGGCGCTCGAGAAGCTCGTGGCGGCGGCTCGGTCGACCGGTGCCGACGTGGTCGTCTGCGGTGCAGAGTATGTCTACCCAGGCCAGCGGCGCCGACTAACCGCGCCATTTCTGGCCGATCCAATCACCGGGGCAGCCGCGTTCAGCCTGCTGCTCGACGGCGAACTCACCGGGCACCTGTGGAACAAACTGTTCCGACGCTCCCTCGCCGGTGAGATCGAGTTCACCCCGGCCCGGGTTCACTCCGACCTGGCCATGGTTGCCCAGCTGATCGCCGCGGCCGATCGAGTGGCCTTCATCGACGATGTGCTCTATTTCTATGTCGTGCGCGGTGGGTCGATCATCCGCTCTGGGTCACGCCGAGCCGAATCGTTGCTGCTGGTGGAACAGGCCGTCACCAACGCGGCGATCACCCTCGATACGCGCATCATCGGCTCGAACTCCTACGGATACTTTCGGCTGCGTTACGTGCTCCTGTCCGGGCTGAAAGACGCTCTGACCGGCCCTTACGATGCCGAGGAACGCGACGAGATCGTCGCTGAGCTGCGCTCCCGCCTGACCTGGCGTCTCGTGCTGCTCACCGCGCGTCGCGGGGATTGGAAGCGCCTGGCGCTGGCCGGTACGGCCAAGCTGAGCGTGCCCCTACACCGTCGCCTGCTGCGCCTGGCTGCCGAGCAGGGTGCTGCCTAGATTGGGTCGTGAGCGTAGGCATCCGTTGTGGCCAGGAATTTTGTCACGCCGGATTGGTCATTATGGGCACTTTCACAGCTAAGTGAAACGGATTCGACTTTGCCGCTCGGTAGGCTCGGATGCATAGTTCAATCCGAATAGTCCCTACGCTGTCGGGCTTCGAACGCTGAATACGCACCATGCACCGACCGGGCCCGCATCCGCCCCAAGCACCTGTCAGAACGACACACTGCTGCAGAACACGCGGGATCACGACACCTGTCCGGCTCGATGAGGTCGACGAACCGACCTCGGGCGACACCCACGCCTGCACGCGTGCGACAGCTGCATCCGCTTATTCGAACCGACCCCAATGGTTTGAGCAGGCACAGCATCCGCGCAGCACCGCGCACCCGCTGTGCATTCGCGACCCGACTCTCCGGAGGACTCCACCGTGCCATTTTTCCGCAAACCCTGTGTATCACTTATCAGCACACCCCCTACCCACCGAACTCCTGCACGCCCGGCCGCTATCGCCGCAGCCGCATTCCTCGCCATCACGATGGCGGTTCTCGCCCCCCTGACCATTCCCGGTCCCGGCGGCGCGGCGTCTGCGGCCGCGTCCCGTACCGTGATCGACAGCTCTTCGTCAAAAATCAACTACACCGGCACCTGGCGCAGTACGCGCAGTGCCGCCGACCGCGGCGGATCCGTACGGTTTCAGTTCAGCGCCGGCAGCGCTTCGATGACCTTCACCGGATCCAGCGTCGCCTTCATCACGCGCACAACGAAGAGCTCAGGAAAGAGCACGGTCTCGATCGACGGCACAGCCGTAGCCACGGTGAATGGCTATTCCGCAACCACCGTGCACAAAAAGACCGCCTTCAGCACGACCAGTTTGTCCAGTGGCACCCACACCATCAAGATCAGTCGTACCGGCAAGAAAGACGCGCGTTCGAGCGGCACCAACAGCATCGTCGACGCCTTCGTCGTGAACGCCGCGACCGGCACCGCACCGGCTCCGGCCCCCGCGCCGGCACCCGCCTCGTCGCCCTCCGTGCACCGCTACGCGGACTGCCCCGCTGCGACGACCACGGTGGGCACGGCCGACGAACTCATGGCCGCCGTCGACCGCGCCGGCCCGGGCACCGTCATCAGGATGACCCCCGGCACTTACCGCGGCCAGATCGACATGCACGCCAACGGAACCGCCGCCAACCCGATCTGGGTCTGCGGCCCGCGCGACGCCGTGATCGACGTCGGCAGCGTTCAGGACAATCACGGCATCCAGATCAAGAACTCCTCCAACCTGGTGATCGCCGGTATGACCGTAACCAACAGCCTCAAGGGCATCAGCGTGATCAGCGGTACGAACGTGACAATCGCCGACACCCGCGTCGACCATATCGGCTACGAGGGCATCCATCTGCGCGCCTTCACCACCGACAGCACGGTGGTGGGCAACACCATCACGAACACCGGCAAACGCGACGCGTCCTATGGCGAGGGTATCTACATCGGCTCCTCGGAGAACAATTGGTGCGAGCAGACCAAGTGCGGTCCTGACACTACGGATGGCACCCGCGTGCTCGGTAACCGGATCAGCCTCACCGGGGCCCAGCCGATCGAGGTCAAGGAGGGCACCTCGGACGGCATCATTCGCGATAATGTCATCGACGGCGCCAACGCCATGAGCAATGCTGAGGAGTGGGTCAAGGTCAAGGGCAACGACTGGACGATCGACGGCAATCAGGGCGCCAACAGCCCGCTGCACGGCTTCGCGGTCAACGGAAGTGTCGCCGGCTGGGGCCTGCGCAACACCTTCACCGACAACTCGGGTGCCGTGAACGCCGGAGGGTACGCCTTCTTCATCCACGAAAAGGGCAGCAAGGGTTCCAGCCACACCGACCTGTCGTGCGCGAACTCGGTCACCCGCGCCACCGAGGGATTCTCCAACCTCGCCTGCACCCGGTAGCCGCACCACGTGGAAGGCCCCCAGCACGCTGTCTCAGCGGGCTGGGGGCCATGGCATTTAACGAGCGCCGAGTGCAGCTGCGAAGGTCCCATTTTTCGGGATCGACAAAAACTCAACGGTTTCAAGTTCACTCTAGGCACTTTCACAGGAACGACGGATGCCGAGCCATGCCGACCGCGCGCGCCCACCCTAAAGACGCCGCACAGCTATCGAGGGCATAGCCCACAATGGGCAATAGCACTGGTCAGGGCGAATTCGTCGAGAACATCTCAGTTTTGCGGTCTCAGTGACTTATCAATGCCGCGGGCGCGGGCCCGCGTACTCGGGCGCGAAGAGCCACTGAGACTTAACCGATTTGTGCCCACAAACCCATTTGCACACGGGTAATGCGCAGCACTTCAGACGCTAATTGACGAAGTGAGACCGGCAGCACGACCGCCGGGCATCACGACGATCATGTGCGTCGGGACCCGTCGGGTTCACGGACGTAGCCAACTGTCCATGAACATCCGGAAGGTCCTACCATGTTGTTCCCCCGCTTCAACCGGCACGCCAGCCTTGCGGCCGTAGCCATCGCCGCGCTGGTTCCCCTCACCGCCATCATTCCCGTGGCGGCAGCCTCCGCCGCAACGGCGCCCGCGGGCACCTCGGTAATCGACAGCACCTCCGGCCAGATCAAATACTCGGGCACCTGGCGCACCACCGGCTCGCCCTCCGACAACGGCGCTTCCGTGAAGTTCGCCTCGGCCACGTCGAGTGCCTCGCTTACCTTCACCGGGTCGACCGTGGCCTACATCACCCGCCTGACGAGCAGTTCGGGCACGAGCACCGTCGCGATCGACGGCAAGAACGTCGCTACCGTCAACGGCTATTCGGCAACGACCAAATACCAGCAAAGCCTGTTCAGCACCTCGAACCTCTCGAGCGGAACGCACACCATCACGGTCAGCCGCACCGGCCAGAAGGACGCCCGCTCCAGCGGAACCAGCAGCATCATCGACGCCTTCGTCACCCTGACTCCGGTCAGCGCGACCACACCGACCCCCGCACCGACACCGGCGCCCGTCGCTGCGGCCCCCGTCGCCACGACGGCCCCGGTTGAGGCTCCGACCGGCTCGACCACGTTCGACGGCGCCTCAGCGGCGGTCAAGTACGCCGGCTCCTGGCGCACCTCGGGTTCGTCGAGCGACTCGGGCGGAGGAGTGCAGTTCACCACGTCGGCCGGAAACGCCTCCTTCACCTTTCAGGGCACCAGCGTGGCCTTCATTACGCGACTGACCAGCAGCTCCGGCACGAGCAACATCGCCATCGACGGCCAGACCGTCGCCACGGTCAACGGCTACTCGGCCACCACCGCCTACAAGCAGAACGCGTACAGCACGACGAGCCTGTCGGCCGGCACGCACACCATCACCGTGACTCGCACCGGCCAGAAGGATGCCCGCTCCACAGGCACGAGCGCCATCGTCGACGCGTTCATCGTATCGGCCGTGCCGAGCACCGCGCCGAGCACCGCACCGATCAGCACCCACCGTTACACCGACTGCCCCGCCGCCACCGTCAACGTGGCTAACGCCAGGGAGCTCATGGCCTCTGTCGCGCAGGCGCAGCCCGGAACGGTCATCAAGATGGCACCCGGCACCTACAACGAGCAGATCAACATGACCGTGAACGGCACCGCCTCCAACCCGATCTGGGTCTGCGGACCTCGAAACGCCGTCATCAACGTCGGCAGCATTCAGGACAACCACGGCATTCAGATCACCAACTCGTCTAACCTCGTGATCGCCGGTATGACCGTCACCAACAGCCTCAAGGGCATCAGCGTCATCCGCAGCAGCAACATCACAATCGCTGACACGCTGGTGGACAACATCGGCTATGAGGGCATCCACCTGCGCGCCTTCACCACCGACAGCACGGTCGTCGGCAACACCATCAAGAACACCGGCAAGCGCGACCCGTTCTACGGTGAGGGCATCTACATCGGCACCTCCGACGCCAACTGGTGCGCCCAGACCAGCTGCCAGCCCGACCGCACCGACCGCACCCTGCTCATGGCCAATAACATCAGCCTCACCGGCGCCCAGCCAATCGAGGTCAAGGAAGGCACCTCAAACGGCATCATTCGCGACAACGTGATCGACGGCGCCAGCGCCATGCCGCGCGCCGAGGAATGGGTCAAGGTCAAGGGCAACGACTGGAGCATCTACAACAACACGGGCAAGAACAGCACCGTGCACGGCTTCGCGGTGAACGGGAGTGTCGCCGGCTGGGGCCTGCGTAACAGCTTCTACGGCAACACTGCACCCGTCGGCGCCGCCGGCTACGGCTTCTTCATTCACGAGCAGGGCAGCAAGGGTGCCAGCGGTACCAAGGTCTACTGCTCGAACACCGTCACGGCTGCAGGCTCGGGCTTCTCGAACCAGGCCTGTATTTCATAGCAACTCCGTCTGATCGACGGTCGAGCGCAGCCCTCCAGCTGCGCTCGACCAGCGGAAAGACAGCGGCCGCCGAATAGGTGCTCTCAAAGGCGGATCTGGCCAGATCCGCCTTTTTGGCGCGCCAGGCATCATCCGCTATCGCCTGCCGCAGCGCCGTCTCGAGCGAGTCGGCGTCGCCGGGGTCGACGATGACTCCCACACCGTTCGCGAGCACCGCCGGCACACCGCCGACCCGGGTCGCAACGACACAGTTGTTGCGGGCCATGGCTTCGAGAATGAACATGGGCATCGCCTCATCGCGAGAGGGCAACACCGCGATCGACGAGCGCTCCAGCAATTTCATCAGTGCCTCATGGCTGAGCGCCCCCACGAATTCGCCACGGGTGAGCGGCACCGCCGGCTGGTCTCTGATCGGGCCGGCAATAACAAGTCGCCACAGCGGATGCTCCGGCGCAAGCCGCTGCCACGCCGCCGCGAGCACATCGACGCCCTTGCGTTTACTGACCGCCCCGCCGAACACGACGAGCGGTTCGATCTCGCGGTGCACACCGTCGGCAACAGCGTTCGGCACCAGAACAACCCGCTCCCCCGGCACGAATTCCGCGGCCGCAGTGCGAGACTCGGACGAGAGGGTGAGCACAACGTCGGCCGCGCGCAGGACGCGCCCGACCAGGCCGGGGCGTTTTGCGGCGAAATCGGCGAACGAACTACCGTGCAGCTGGGCCACCGTGGCGAACCCACGCGCGTGGGCGAGGGCGACCAACGCGCCTTCGCGGGCGAAGGACCCACCCTGCGACAGGTGCGCGACAACCACGGTGCGTTCCGGGTCAGCCAGCCGCAGCACCTTCCAGAAAGCGGATGCCGCCAGCAGTGCCGCCCGCACCCCGCCACTGCCGTCGCGCGAAGAAATCATGCGCAGGTCGAAGTCGGCGAATGAATGCGCCAGGTAGCCGTTGATGACCTGACTCATGCCGCCGGCGACCTCGCCGCTGCGCCCGATGTGCACGGCGAGCAGCCGTACGGTCGGTGCGGATGGGGCGGGTGAGACGGGTGAGACGGCAACCGGAGTCGAATCCGGGATGGCCACTGGTGCGCGAGCAACGGAGGGCGTCGTGATGGGCGGCGGCACGATGGTGATCGGTTCGGTCTCAACCAGCTCGGTCTCGTTCGGCTGCCTGTCGTCGTTCGCTTCGGCGCGGCTCACCGCACGCTCTCGGTCGTCAGCACCTGGTCGAGCAGGCGGCGCACGGTCTGCAACTCTTGTTGCGCCTCGGCCAGTCCGGCCAGGATGGCCGTTCGGCGGCCGAGCAGGTTCTGCAGCCGTCCCGCAATCTCATCGGCCGACAATCCGGCGCTGGCGATACTCACGTCGTGCAGTCCGGCGGCAGCGAAGTGACGAGCGATCTTGTCTGAATATGCCGCGCCTGAATTAGCCGCGTCTGAATTGGCGCTGACCAGCAGCGCAGCCGGAACCGCCCCCTCGGTGAGGGCGCCGACGAGCACGTGCAAACGATCGCTCACGGCGAGTGCCGCGCGTCGATACAGGGCGCGCAGTCGCTGTTCCTGCTCGTCGTGCCCGGTGCCGTTCCAGCGCAGCGCCTGGCCACCCAGGTCGGTTGCCAGCTGGCCGCACTTGTCGTCATCGCGCAGCACCTGGGTGACGCACCAAATCTCGAGGCCATTGTCGGCCGCGACGGCGCGCACCCCGGCGAGCCACGCAAGGCTCGGGTAGTCGAGATCGGAGCGCATCGACACGACGAGCACGTCGCGCCCCTGCTCCTCCGGCGCGTCACGCGTTTGGTTCGACCCAACGCTGGCAAAGGCCAGATCGGGCATGATGCTGCCCTGCCGCAGATACCCGGCCGTGGCCGCATCCCGCCACAACGACACGTTCGAGAGCGCGATCGAGGGCCCCATCAGGGCACGGGGAAGCGGCGCGAAGTTGCGGCTGCCGACCCCGACCCGGGCGACGCGGCCGTGCCGGGCGCGAACGAGAGCGAGCACCGGCAGCATAGCGAGGTGTTCCTTCATACCGATCAGGGTGAGTTGGATCTCGCCCGGCTTGAACACGTAAGAAGCCCGTCCGTGCGCCGCACTCGCGAGCGCCGCCAGGTACCAGCGGCGAAACGAACGGTACTGCACGTCGTCCGGCCCGAGGCCGAGGCCGTCAGCGTACCCGTCGGGGGCTTCGCCGACATAGACGTGCAGCGGGCCGCTCGCGCGGAGCCAGTCGAGCAACTGACGACGCAGCAGAATATCGCCGATATTGTCGTATTGCCCGCGGGCCGGCACGAAGATGTTGCGCAGCATCCGCTGCTTCGCCGCTGGTTGCCTCATCGGTCGCTGGGCAGGGGAATACGCACCCCGGTGTCGATAGCGCGGCCGGCAGCAAAGCGGATGACGTCGGCCGTTAGCTCCGGCGCGTCAACGGCCCTGGCGACCCCGAGGTATTCGGCGAGCTCGGCGATCTGCATCTGATGGTCGTCGACGTGTTCACCGCGGTGCTTGCGGCGGGTCACGAGCACCGGATAAATGCCCATCTCAAGCAGGCCCATGAAGGTGCCGACTCCGGCGTGGGTGATAACGACGTCAGACGTCAGAGCAGCGTCGATGAACTGCGCGGTCGGCATCATCTGGTAGACCCGACCCGGAAGATCGGTGCGGTCGGTGGTGAAACCAAGCTGCCAAACGGTGCGCTCATCGGCCAGGCCAGTCGCGAGCACGGCGTCGACGAGGGAGTCAAAACGGTAGCCCTCGATCGTGCCGAGGGTGACGAACAGGGTGGGGCGTTCCGGCGCGGGACGAACCAACGAATGGTAGGTGGAGAGCACGCTCGGGTGGGTTTGCCAGCGGTTGGATGCCCACGCTGGGTGCTGGGTGCGCACGCTGACCAGGTGGCTGGCGGCGAGCATCCGCCCGCTGAGCGATGGGCCCTCCACGCGGGACACACTCTCGATGTACAGGCTCGGCACGCCGCTGATCGCGGCCTGCGGAAGCGCGGCGACGGCGAGGCCGGCACCTGTGCTCACGGCGCCCTCAAAGGCTTCGTGCTTGAGCACGCGGCGTACGATGCCGGCCGCCCGCATCATGCCGAGGTAGTCCCTTGGGCGCACGTACGGCACGTGGATACGGCGTTGGCCGGCCAGCAAGGAGCGACTCTGTACGGAATCAAAGGTGACCCAGAGCGAACTGGGTGAGGCGCCGAGGCCAGGAGCCAGCCGCACCAGCTGGGCCAGATGCCCGCCGGTGGAGGCGACGAGCAGAAGCTTCCGTTGCGTGGGGGGCAACGGATCTATCGGGTAAGACGAGTGCACAGACACTGAGGCTCCCTTCGGGTAAAGCCTTGTAGAACTGATTCGAACGTGCGCCAAACGGATGGAACGGGGCAGCTACCAGGTGACGCGCTGTTGGGTATCGCTCGGAGCCGACTCGCGTTCTGGCGGGGTGGAACGGCTCGCGTCGCTCGGCCCAGCGTTAACGGATCGGGGGGTACGGGGCGCCGGTCGGGTCGCAGCCGCGAACCCGCCGTCACGCACGAGCGCGTCGGGGCCGCGAGTGGGAACCATGGCGAGAACGACGCCGAGGGGGGTCGTTCCGACCGCCTCGAGAGCGTCGAAGGCGGCGAGCAGTTCGGGTTCGCGCACCCTATTCGCGCCGACGACCAGGATGGTTCCGCCGGTCCACCGGCTGAGCACAGCGGCGTCGGTCACCGCGAGCACCGACGGGGCGTCGATGAGCACGTAGTCGTAGCTGCTGCTGAGCACGTCGAGCACGGTGCCCATGGCGGTCGATCCGAGCAGTTCGCTCGGGTTAGTGGGGATCTTGCCCGACGACAGCACGGTGAGAGGATGCTGCGTTCCCCACGATTGCAGGGATTCCTTGAGCTGCACGTCGCCGAGGAGCACCTCGGTCAGGCCGCGATCGGCGTCGAGGCCGAGATAGTCGGCGAGCCGGGGCGTGCGCAGGTCGGCATCGATCACGGCGACCGTCGCACCGCTCTCGGCCAGCACGATAGCGAGATTCACGAGGGTGGTGGTCTTGCCCTCCCCCGACACCGAGGAGGTCACCACGAGGCTGCGGCGGCTGGTATCGGCGTCGGCGAACTCCAGGTTGGTGCGCAGCACCCGGAACGCCTCTGCGCGGGCGGTGCTCTCTCCGTCGGGCGCGATGATCGGCGTCGCGCGGGCTTCGAGCGGAATGCCGCCGAGCACCGGCACGAGGATGAGTCGCTCGATGTCGTCGCGGTTGTAGATGCGACGGTCGAGCAGGCCGAGGATGAGCGCGGTCACTACGCCGACCAGCAAGCCAACGAGCAGACCGACGGCGAGGTTGAGGTAGAGCTGGGGCAGTGCCGGGTTGTCGGGGGCGACGGCTGGATCGAGCACCCCGACCGTGACCGGGCTCGCACCACCGTCGGCCGGCGTTTCCAGCTGGTTGATAACGACGTCGGTGAAGCTCTCCGACACGGCCTGCGCGAGTTGCTGGGCGGCATCCGCTGTGGAGGCCAGGGCAGCGATCTCGATGACGGCCGAGCCGGGCTCGGTCGTGGCCGTGACGCGCTGGGCCAGGTCGACCGCGCTCTCGTCAAGGTTCAGGCCCGAAATCACCGGGTCGAGCACGCGAGGGCTCGTGGCGACGTCGAGGTAGTAGGGCAGCTTCTGCACAACGAAGTTGTTGCCCTGCACGAGGTCACCTGGTGTGGACCCGTTCTGAATCTGCGCGGCCACGAATACCCGGGTAGAGGATTCATACTGCACCGGGGTCAGCAGTGCGGCTGCCGCTCCACCGACCAGCCCGAGCATGACGAATGCAACGATGAGAATCCATCGCTTTCGCAGAATTCGAACCAGTCGTTTCAATTCCATACGTGCTTCTCCCCGCATGATCGACGCGTCGTGCTTCGGGTGCACGACGACAGAAACCTATGTTGGCATAAAAATCCTCACTTTTGGACCGTCAGTATTGAGGATTTAATCAGTTCGGGTTGAGGAGTTGACCAGATTGTCAATCAAAAACTGACGAATGCTCGCCCGCGTAGCCTCGTCGAGAAGCTCCAAAGCGTGTCGTTCACCGGGTTTCACGTCGAGGGTGACGGGTACACCGACCGCCTTGAGAGCGAGCGCCATGGCCTGCCCTTGTTGAACGGGAACGAGTTCTTTTTTCGATATGGCGATGTAAAACGGCGGGTCGGTCGGGTCGACGGAGTACAACGGCGATGCGTCACGAGCATTCGGGCACGCTCGAAAATCGTCGCAGCCGAGATATTGCAGAATTGAGGCGATCGCCATTTTCGACGGATCGCCCAGCAGCAGTCCCGTCTCGGTAAGGTCGACCGCCGGCGACATCGCCACGACGGCGGCGACCCTGTCACCGCCGGTGAGGCTGCCGCTGCCATTGGTTCCGATCGAGGAAGCGATGATTGCGCCGGCCGAGCTGCCGAACACCCCGATGCGTTCGGGGTCGATACCGAACTCAGCGACCTGGGCCGGGTCGCGCAACCATTCGAGCGCATCGGTGACGTCATTCACCTGCGCCGGATAGGCGAATTTTGGCGCCAGGCGATAGTCCACCGAGAAGGCGGCAATGCCGCCATCGGCCAGCTCGGAGCAGAGCGCGGTCATGCCGCCGAAGTCCTTGCTGCCGCTGTCGAAGCCGCCGCCGTGAATGAGGATCATCGCCGCGGTGGGTTTGTTCCTACCCTTGGGCAGGCAAGCATTCAGCAGCAGCTTCTGACCACGAGCGGTGCCGTATTGCAGGTCAGTCTGCAGCGCGACGGAGTCGCTGTGCGTATTCGCGACGGACGCGGTGGGCGTGGCTGCGCATGCGCTCAACAGCAAACCGATGGCAAGCAGCCCACCAAATGCCGTGATCAGGGTTGTTTTTTTCACAGGAGATCTCCGTTCAAATGAGCCCGACTCGAGACCACTTTGGTCTGGCGTTTGCGGAACGGGCTGACCCAGAGGAACGAGAACCGGCGCAGGAGCTTGGCGAGATAGAGCGAGGCGACGAGCACGATGGTGGCGAGGAGAAAGGGTAGGACGTTGCCGGCCCGGGCGAGCCAGGGTGATTCGGCGAACGGAGCGAGCAGCGCGAGGCCGCTGGCCACGAGAAACAGGTGCAACAGGTAGATCTGAAAGCTGTATTGGCCCAGTGTGTTGAAGAAGTTCAGCCACTTCACCCGCACCAACAGGGTAGCCAGGGCCACGCCCATCGCGACGGCAACGGCGCTTTCGAGCAGAATCAACCCGGGAACGCGCGAGAGGTGCAGGAGCACGAGCAGCGCGGCGAGGCCAACGTAAGCCACGACGAGCACAGCGGCGTGCCAGACGCGCACCCGGGCGGCCAGTCGGTAGGTGGCATGGGGAAAATAGACGGCGATGATGAAGAAGATGAAGTTGGCGACGACGCGGTCCCAGCCAACGTTGTCAAGATCGAGTACACCCGGCGTCGTCGACAGGATCGCCATAACGCCGGCGAGACCAATCTGCACTGTAATCGGGAGTTTACGTAGCAGCCAGGCGAGCAGGGTGAACATGGCCAGAGCCCAGATGAACCAGTAGCTGCTGGTGGGCCAGACCGGGAGGAGAACGATATTGAGCAGGTCGGTCGGCGAACGCTCGGTGCCGCGCAGGTGCGGAACGATGAGATAGAACACGACCCGAATGACCGACCAGAGCAGGTAGAGGTAGACGAGCGTGAGCAGGCGGCGGCGCCAGAGATCCGTCAACGTCCAGGTGAGCATACGCCGCGCGGTGAGCCCGGCGATGAAGAAGAACACCGGCATGGGAAAGTAGCTGAGGACGAGGCGCAGCCGCGGGGTGCTTCCGGCTAAGCCGAGGTCGTTGAGGAACAACGACGAGTGGTAGAGCACGACCAGAATGATCGCCGCGCCCTTGGCGAAGTTGATCCACTCGCGGTTCTCGGCCCGTATCTCTTTCACAAGCGAAATGTACACGAGAAAAACTCAAGATGGTATCTCGGGCCGGCTTTCTAGGGGGCGTAGTCCGCGAGCGTGTCGGTCTGGAAAGCCTGCTGCAAAGGGGCGAGCTCGCCGGTGGCGACCTTCACGATGGACTGCCCGTTGGCGGACGTTCCGGTGCCGTTCGTTGGCAGGGTGAAGAAAGTGAGGTCGCTCCCGTGCAGGTCACGCAGTTGCAGTTCGAGGCCGGTGAGGTAGGCAAAGTCGAGTCCCTCATCCACGGCGAGCCACGGGGTGACCTGCTCGATCAGCCTGGTCAGGGTGGCCGGATTGGTCACCGTGCGGGAACTCATGACGGTGCTCAGCATCGCCTTGAAGAAGCGCTGCTGGTTGCGCACCCTGGTGAAGTCGCCGTCGGCGAAGGCGTAACGCTCCCGCGCGTAGGCGAGCGCCTCGGCTCCGGTTACGACCTGCTTGCCGGCGGTGAAGGTATGCCCCGTGAGCTTGGACGATGCGAAGGCGACCGGGTTGTCAATTTCGACGCCACCGAGGGCATCCGTTATGGCTTGAAAGCCCTCGAAGTCGACCACGGCGACATGGTCGATGCGGGTCTTGATCAGGCTTTCCACGGTTTGCACGGCGAGCGGCACCCCACCCCACGAGAGGGCGGCGTTAATCTTGGCCTGACCGTGGCCTGGAATCTCCAGCCAGCTGTCGCGCAGGATCGACATGACCCAGACGCCCTCACGGTTTGCCGGAATGTGCACGACCATGATCACGTCGGAGCGCTGGCCGGTCAGGTCATTGATCGACGTGTTGTGCGCCCCGCGGCTGTCGGAGCCGAGCACGAGAATATTCTGGGCCTCGGCACCCTCGCCGACGCTGGCTGGCGGGCGCACATCGGCCGCCGGGAATACCGTGCTGATGGTCGCGATCTGGTCGTCGAAGGAACGGCTCAGCTTGTAGGTGCCGACCCCGCCGGCTCCGGCACCGAGAAGGACGAGGGACAACATGATGGCAATGACGTTGCGCCAGCCCCTGGAACGGCGCTGGTGTCGAATAGCGTACGGCACGGTGCTGCCTCCTGCTACCGCCTTCGGGAGCGGTGTGCATACCGTAGGCCCGTCTCCCGTTCAGCGGAATGGGGTAGCTCGCATCGGCCCCGGACTGGGGGTAAAAGCACTACTGGGCGGTTTGCCGCCCACCTCCGCAGACGCCCTCGCGCTTGACGGCTGCGATAGCTCGCCGGTTCAAGAACCTAGCCGGATTTATGGGGATTCAACTTCTTCCGTGGCGAATTTGCAGGAGTTGTGGGCAGAAGAAGTGGGCAGCGGCAGGGCGGTCAGACGGTGACGTAGCGGGGGATCAGGTCTTCTAGCAAAAGTGCCGTTTCGGGCCAGCCCGCGACGGCGATGCACTCGACGCCGAGCACCTTGACCGGGTAGTCGTTGCCGTTCTCGTCGAGGCGATCGCCGACGAACAGCATGTCTTCGAGGTCGACACCGGTCAGGGCAGCCAGGCGCTTCATGCCGTAGGCCTTGTCAATGCCCTGCCGGGTGATGTCAACGGATGTCGACCCGCCGGAACGCACCTCGAGATCGGGCAGCAGGGCCTGCACGGCCTCGCGCAGAGAATTCTTCTTTTCGCCCGTGGGATCCCAGGTGATCTTGGCGGAGACCGGGGCGGCCTGGCCGAGCGCGGAGAAGGTGATCTGTGAGCCGCGGTCTTCGAGGATCGGACCCCAGGTGTCATTTTCCCAGTAGCCGAGGCTGCGAGCGGTCTGCTCCACGGCAGCGAGGGCCCGTGCCTTCTGGTCGTCGCTGAGGTTTTCGGCGTAGACCTGGCTCCAGCCCTGGGCCTCGGCGCGGTAATACTGGGTGCCGCAGGTGGGCATGAGATGCAGGCGGCCGAGGTTTTCCGGGCTGATTTCCGGCAGGTTGTCGATGATCTGCGTCTGGAACTGACCGAACTGGCCACCGGAAATGATGCATACCTCCGTGACGCCGAGCAACTGCACGATCAGATCGATCATGGTCGGGTCGAGTGCGGATTTGGACGGCGCGAGCGTATCGTCCAGGTCGAAGGCCACCAGGTGGGGAAGAGTAGGCATCCGCCCACTCTATCGGCGCTGGTGAGTTGTTAGCCTGAGCGGGTGCGTACTGACTTTGATCCCCGAGAGCTTCCCCGCCGCGATTTCTACCGGCTGCTGAATTCGCTCGTCGTGCCGCGGCCGATTGCGTGGGTGTCGAGCCGGTCGGCGGCGGGTGTCGACAACCTGGCGCCGCATTCGTTCTTCACCGTGGCATCCGTTTCGCCGGCCATCGTGCAGTTCACGTCGGTGGGCGTAAAAGACACCGTGCGCAATATCCTGGCGACCGGGGATTTCGTGGTGAACTTCACATCGGAAGCGCTGTTCGAGGAGGTCAACGCCACCGGAACCGACTTCGAGCCCGACGAGAGTGAGTTCGACCGCGCGGGACTCACCAGGGAACCGAGCCTGACCGTGGCCGCGATGCGGGTCGCCGAGTCCCCCGCGGCGATCGAGTGCCGCCTGCACTCGACCCTGTCGATGGGTGACTGCACGCTGGTCTTTGGCGAGGTGACGCACGTGGCGGTGTCGTCTGCCGTACTGGACGGGGCGCATCCGCTCATTAATAAGCTGCGCCCGCTGTCACGGTTGGGCCTCGACCAGTGGGGAACCGTCGGCGAGGTCAAGGAAATCCAGCGCATTCGGGCGAGCGACTGGCCGCGCGAGTTTCGGCCGCGCGAGTTTCGGCCGCGCGAGCACTAAAGCGCGCTGCCCGCGGGCAGTGAATAAACCGAGCCGCGCGCTGCGGATCAGTACAGCGGATGCGGCGACGCGCCTAGGCGGCCGGCGGGAACAGAGCCTCGGCGAGGAGCGGGCCGAGCTGGGTGCTCGCCTCACGCACGAAGTGCTGGCCGTCGAAGAACACCGGGGTGTTGTCGATGACGGCAGGGCAGCTGCTGTCTACGCAGAGCCACGGCACGACGTTCACATAGTGGGCGAAGGCGCCGGCCGACGTAAGCGCGGCCTGCTCCGCCGCGACGACCTTCTGGTAGAGGCTCGACGGGCTGTAGGTGCAGTCTGCCGGGGAGCTCGTGAGTGTTTTGCACTCCGCGAACGGCGTGCTGGCCGGCGGCGGTGAGAGCACCGCCACGTGGTCGGTCGACGCCTGCAGCGCGGCGACCGTGTCGGCGGTCGCACTCTGCCACTCGGTGAGGGCTGCGGCTCCTTCGTTGCCGCTGGCGAGGCGCACGATGGATCCGGCCAGGCTCGACATGATCACGAGGTCGGGCGAGATCCTGGCGACCTCCGCGTATACCCAGGCGTGGTGCTCGTCGCAGGTGGCGGCCGAGGCGTCGGAGGCGTTCTTGGGGGCGACCGAAATGTTAATGGCCGGGCAGGAGAACATGGTGAGCGATGCCACGTTGTAGCCGAGCGGTTCGAGGGCCGCGCGAATGGCGGGCATGTAGCTGATCGCCATGGAGTCGCCGAGCAGTACCGCGGTCTTAGTTGCCGCCGGGTCTCCGTAGCGGCAGTCGGCCGCGTTCTTCGTACTGACCGAAAGGCAATTATCGTCGACCCATTCCGGGGCACCGGAGTTGTCGCCGAGCGCGTCGAATGCCGGGGTGGTCTCTGGCCACGCCGTCGCGGCCAGGGCGGCGGAGATGGCGGCCTGGCGGGTGGCCAGCAGCGTGGCGGGTTCGGCGGGCGTTTCGATCCCCGGATTGGCGCCCGCACCGAGAGGGGCCGCGTCGACAGCGACCGCGTCCGCGGACGGTCCCGACGACGCGCCGCCCTTCAGCGCCACGAAGGAGATCGACACGATGACGAGGGTCACGACGACGAGGGCGCCGATCCAGCCCTTTGCCGCGGTGAGGCCAAAGCGGTGCTGGGCGGCGGGGCGGCGCATCCGTTCTCGCTGGCGGGTCTGCGAATTTTCGAGCCAGAGTGAGTGGCGAATGGGGTCCTCGACGAAGTGGAAGGAGAACACCGAGAGGGCAAGCATGAGCACGACAGCGAGCGGCAGGTAGAACGGCGAGTCGGTGGCGAAGACGGTGGCGAGCAGAATGACCACCGGAAAGTGCCAGAGATAGAGGGAGTAGGAGATCTTGCCGATGTAGCGGCTCACCGGATTGGTCAGGGGAAAGAGCATTCGCTGCTCGGGCTGGCCGATGCCGGCGGCAATGACGAGGGCGCTTCCGGCGACGGGGAGCAGGCCCCAGGGCGCGGGGAACGGCGAGTCACGGCTGATCAGCACGAGACTGGCGACGATGAGGGCGAGGCCGAGCCAGGCGAGTACGGGGCGCAGGCGCGCCGGCAGCTTGGCGATGCCGGGTGCTGCGGCGGCGAGGAGCGCGCCGATACCGAGTTCCCAGGCACGGGCGCCGGTTGAGAAGTAGGCGATGGCGGGGGTCGTCGAGGTCTCGAAGAAGCTCCAGGCCAGGAACGCGACGGTGATGACGCCGGTCGTGACGGCGACCGTCGTCACCAGGGCGCGGGCGCTCAGCGTGCGGCGGCCGGCGAGGGCGAAGATGACGATGAGCAGGAACGGCCAGACGAAGTAGAACTGTTCCTCGACCGCGAGCGACCAGTAGTGCTGCAGGGGGGAAACGGCGTTGGTGGCCGCCAGGTAGTCGGTTCCAACGAAGGCGAAGTGCCAGTTGGCCACGAACAGGGCCGAGTAGACCCCGTCCCAGAGGGTGCTGAGGGCCCGGGCGCCCGGTAGCAGCAGGTAGCCGATCGCGACGGTGACGACGAGCACGAGCAAGGACACCGGCAGGATGCGCCGGATGCGCCGGCGGTAGAAGTCCACGAGGGAGATGCGACCGGTGCGGGCGTGTTCCTTAAGCAGGAGGCTCGTGATGAGAAAGCCGGAGATGACGAAGAAGATGTCGACGCCGATGAATCCGCCCGACGGCCAGCCGAGCAGGTGATCGAGAATGACGACGATCACGGCGAGCGCGCGCAGACCTTCGATGTCACCTCTGAAGGTGCGGGTGGCTGACTTGCCCCTGGTGGGGTCGGTGCGGTCGGGGGCGCGCTCGCGGCGTTCCAAAATGGACTGAACGGACATGTATAGCCTCCGACTCGGGTTTCGGAACTGGTACCTGTTCGGCCCGACGTTCGGGCACGTCCTGCGATTATGACCTAATCTCAGCTATCGTGGCAAACCCGGCGGACTTGGTTACCTGACCGTCACAACCCCACCCGTGCGGGCCGACTCCTGGGCAGCGAGCACAGGAGGACTGTCCGCCCACGTACTGGGCGAACGGATCAATGTCAGCGATGCCGCCTGTGCCAACGACCTGCAGGGTCAGCCCACCCCAGGTCGGTGCATTGTCGGGTTGACTCCAGGAGCAATCAATTGTGGCCACGAAGCCACCGAGGTAGCTGATGGTCACCAGCGCCCCAGGGAACCAAGCCCGATCACCGACTGGGATCTGCCCATTATTGGTACCGGTCGCCGCGAGCAGCTCGCCCAGGCCACCGGCCAATTCCTTTCTCGCGTCGCGGTGATTATTCATGTACGTCGTTTACATAAATACGATTAGCTCTACCCCAAGCGCGCTGATGCGCCGTTGTCAACAATCCTGCCCAACCTCCCATCGTCCGACAGAGGCGTCCGATGCGCGAGTAAGGTGATTGATTAGACCAGCTTCCAATCATTACCAATCATTTTTGGACCCACATGCCCGTCGCGTCACCGCTGGGACCGGGAGCCCCGTGCTCGCTTTCGACATCGGCGGCGCTGACATTAAAGCCGCGCTTGTCGATGGCGCCGGTCGCCTGCTCGGGCTTCGCCGAGTGGCGATCCTCGTCTCCGGCGACACCGGGGCGGATGCCGTGCTCGGCCAGGTGCAGCAGCTCGCCGCTGGCCTCACCGGCATCCGCTACTGTTGCCGGCACTTCTCGGTGAGAACGCCGGGCTGCTCGGCGCCGCCCTGCAGGCGCGCACACTCGTCAAGGAGACCGCATGAACCGCGCCACCAGGCTCACCGCCGTGCTCGACCTGCTCGCGAACTCCGGTCAGGTGGAGGTTGATGACATCGTCACCACGCTCGGCGTCTCGGCTGCTACCGCGCGCCGCGACCTCGACACCCTCGCCGAACAGCAGCTGCTCACCCGCACCCGTGGCGGCGCGATTGGGCAATCCGTGGCGTATGACCTGCCGGCGCGCTACAAACATGACCGGTATGCTTCGCAAAAACTGCAGATTGCCCAGGCGGCGAGCGCCCTCGTTACTCGCGGTGACGTCGTGGGACTCTGTGGCGGCACGACCAGTACGGCGATTGCCGGCGTGCTCAGTTCGCGGGCAGATATCGCCGAAGCCAGTCCGCACGCCAACCTCACGATCGTCACCAATGCCATAAATATTGCCGCGCAACTCGCCATGCGACCGCAGATCAAGACCGTCGTCACCGGTGGTGTTGTGCATGCCCGCTCGTACGAACTCGTCGGGGCCTACGCCGAATCGGTACTGACGCAGGTGCGCCTTGATCTGGCGTTCATTGGGGTGAACGGGATCGATGCAGCGGTCGGAGCCACGGTGAACGACGAGCGCGAGGCCGCGGTCAATAGCCTCATGGCCGGGCGCGCTGCCCGGGCGGTACTCGTGGCCGATTCGAGCAAAATCGCAGTCGTCGCTTTTGCTGCGCTCGGCTCACTCGACCGGTTCAGCGCACTCATCACCGACGCCGGCATTTCCGCCGAGCAATTGGCGGCCTTTACCGATGCGGGCCTCGAAGTGATTGTCGCATGAGTGACGCCGCAGCACAGCGCGGGCCCGTCGTCATCCACTCGGCTCGGCTCGCGTCGGAAGCAACCGTAACGCCCGATGCCTGGGTGGCGTTTACCGGGGACACGGTGTCAGCGGTCGGCATCGGCACGAGCTGGCGTTCGTGCAACGCGACCTCGGTCGTAGATGCCCGGGGTCGCTGGCTCACGCCGGGGTTCATTGACATTCACTGCCACGGAGCAGGCGGGGCCGCCTTCGATGACGGTACAGCGGCCATTGCGACCGCCCTGGCCGTGCACCGGGCGCACGGCACGACCCGGTCGGTGCTCTCGCTCGTGACGGCGAGCCTGGCCGATCTTGAATCCCGGCTCGATGTCATCGCCGCGGCGGCTGCGCGTGACCCGCTTATTCTCGGCGCACATCTGGAGGGCCCCTTTCTCGACCAGGGTTTTCGTGGAGCTCATGATCCGGCCCTGTTGCGGGCAGCGGATGCCGCCGCCATCGATCGCCTGCTGCTCGCTTCTCGCGGTTACCTGCGCCAGGTCACCCTGGCACCGGAGCTACCGGGAGCAATGGCGGCCATTGCCCGCTTTGTCGACGCCGGCGTGGTCGTGGCGGTCGGGCACAGTGCCGCCGACTACGCCAGTGCTTCGGCCGCCTTCGATGCGGGGGCGTCGGTGCTCACGCACGCCTTCAACGCTATGCCGGGCATCCATCACCGAGCGCCGGGGCCGGTTATGGCGGCCGTGCGCGCGAACCACGTCACGCTGGAGATCATCAATGACGGGGTACACGTGCACCCCGAGATTGTGCGCCTGGCCTTCACCGAAGCGCCAGAGCGCGTCGCGCTCGTTACCGATGCCATGGCCGCGACCGGGTTGGGCGACGGGGAGTACCGGCTCGGAACGCTTCGGGTCACGGTGACCGATGGGGTTGCGCGACTGACGGCGGGCGCCCGTGACGGCGCGGGTGCGGGCGGCGGCGCGGCATCCGCTCTCGGCGCGATCGCCGGGTCAACACTCACGCTCGACGCGGCCCTGTTTCGAGCCGTGATCGAGGTGGGGCTCCCCGTGGCCGTTGCCGTTACGGCCCTCACCGAGACCCCGGCCCGCGCCATCGGCCGGGTCAATGACCTGGGGCGCCTCGCCCCCGGATTCGCGGCCGACGCGGTGCTTTTGAGCGACGATTTCACCGTCGAGGCGGTGTTCGCGGCCGGGAAGCGGCTCTGAGGCCGCCGCCCGCTACGCGCTCGCATAGCTAAACTCGGAGGTATTCGCGACGCGCCGCCGTAACGCGCTGGTCCACGCGGCGTGGCGCAATTTTCTCCGAGTCTACGTACCCGAGTCGGGCCAACTGGCAACTAAGCAGCGCATCGAACGCGGAAGACCGAGCTCATTCGCCTAGATCCCCTGCCAGGCCGGCTTATTGGCCCAGCTATAGCGGTAAAAGTCCAGATTGGCCAGTTCGGCGGCGGCCTCCTCGTCGAGTACGACCGTGACGTGCTCGTGCAGCTGGATCGCCGACCCGGGCTGGCTCGCCGTTACCGGGCCCTCCACGGCCGCAGCGATTGCGCTGGCTTTTTCGGCGCCAAAAGCGAGTAGCACGAGGTGACGAGCCCGCCGGATCGTGCCGAGCCCCTGGGTGATGCAGTGCCGTGGCACCTCCTCGGGCGTGGCAAAAAAGCGCGCGTTATCGGCGCGCGACGCGGGTGCCAGGGTTTTCACCCGGGTGAGTGAGGCGAAGCTTGAACCGGGCTCATTGAAACCAAGATGTCCGGTGCGCCCAATACCAAGAAGCTGAAGGTCGACGCCGCCTGCGGCCTCAATGGAGCGCTCATAGTCGGCGCCAGCGCCCTGCAGCGTCTCTGCAGCCCCATTTGGCACGTGAATCCGGTTCGGCGTCAGTCCGAGCGGTTGAATAACTTCGCGGCTGATGACTTCTCGGTAACTCTCAAAGTGTCCCCGCGCCAGTCCCACGTACTCGTCGAGGGCGAATCCACGCACCCCGGACACGTCCAGCGGGTTCCGGCGAAAAGACTCGGCCAGGGCCGCATAGACCGGTAGCGGCGTTGAGCCCGTGGCCAGTCCCAAAACCGTGTCGGCTTTTGCTTCGATCAACCGACGAACGGATGCTGCCACCAGTTCCCCCGCAGACCGCTTGCTGTCGACAATAACGATTTCAGCCATGTGCGCGCTCCTCATTTGACTCTTAATGATTGATTTTAGCAGAATCAATCATTTTCAATCATTTATTGCCGAGTTGCGCACTACGCTGCTTTCTCGACTCAAGCCCTCTGAGCCGCTCAGGGCCACGGCACCCAGTGCGAGCGACGCGATCAGAACCCAGGACAGCAGGCCGACTGCGAGCGGTCGGCCGCCCGTGCGCATCAGCGTGCCAAGATTGACGGCTGTGCCGAGAGCGAAGAGGGCCATCGCGAGCAGCGCCGTTTGAACCAGATCCGCTAACTCCAGTACCCCGGGCGGCAGTGCAACCAGGCTGCGCACGAGTACGGCAACGATGAAACCGGCCACGAAGACGGGGATCACCGGCGGCCGGGGCGAGACGGGCGCTGCGGCATCCGTTCTCTCGAGGCCAGCGAGTCGGCGTCGCTCAACAACCGACGCGACGGCCACGATCGGTGCGAGCATGAGTACGCGGGTGAGTTTGACGACGAGGGCCACGGCGAGCGCGGCCGACCCGGCGATTTGCGCGGTCGCGACGACCTGGCCGACGTCATGCACGCCGGCGCCGACCCAATGCCCGAATTGCACCGCGCTCAGGCCGAGCGGATGCCACAGCGCGGGCAACACGGCGATCGCGAGGGTTCCGCACAGGGTCACCAGGGCGATCGGCGTTGCGGTCTCTTCATCCCTCGCCTTGACGACGCCGCTCATGGCGCCGATCGCCGAGGCACCGCAGATACTGAATCCGGTGGCTATGAGCAGGGGCTGATGCCCGGGCAGGCCGAACCAGCGGCCGAGGCCGAGGGTGCCGGCAAAGGTGAGCAGCACGATCGCGACTGTGGTCGCGATGGTCACCCAGCCGAGCGCCGCAATGTCGACGAGGCTGAGTTTGAGACCGAGCAGCACGATTCCGAGCTGCATGAACGATTTGGCGGCAACGGACAGGCCGGGCGCGAGTATACCGGCGAGCATTGGGCCGGCGGCCGGGATCTGGCCGACGACGATTCCGAGCACGACGGCCACCGTGAGCAGGGGGATGGCCGGTACAGCGAGGTGCACGCCCCAGGCCGCGGTGGCGGCGAGGGCCGCGACCAGCATTCCCCGAAGCAACATTGGTATGAGTCTAGATGGGCGCCGCTCCTCCGTGCCCGCACGCCAGACCGCCCGGGCCCATGGTGTGGCCCCGGGCCCAGTTTCTAAACTGGGCCCGGGGACGGGGCCCGGGCCCCGTCCCCAGTGCGGGAGCGGGAGGACAGGCTAGGGGCGGCCGAGACCGTGATAGGTCCAGCCGGCGGCACGCCAGAGCGCGGGGTCGAGGGCGTTACGGCCGTCGATCACGGTTTTGGTTTTCACCAGCGAGCCGGCCCACACCGGGTCGAGGTGCCGAAACTCGGGCCACTCGGTGACGAGCACGACGGCATCCGCTCCCCGCAGGGTGTCTTCGAGCGACGAAGAATACTTCAGCTGCGGATGCCGCGCCCGCGAGTTCTCGATGGCCTGCGGGTCGGTCGCCACCACTTCGGCACCGAGCCCGCGCAACTGCACGGCCACGTCGAGCGCCGGCGAGTCGCGCACATCGTCGGAGTGCGGCTTGAAGCTGAGGCCCAGCACCGCAACCTTCGCGTTGTAGACGAATTTGCCGAGCGCCCCGACCGTGAGGTCGACCACGCGCTGGCGGCGACGCAGGTTGATCTTGTCGATCTCCTTGAGAAAGGCCACGGATTCGCCGCGTCCCAACTCTTCGGCCCGGGCGGTGAAGGCGCGGATGTCTTTCGGCAGGCACCCACCGCCGAAACCGACGCCGGCGCCGAGGAAGCGGCGGCCGATGCGGCCGTCGTAGCCGATGGCATCCGCCAGCTGGGTGACGTCGGCGCCGGTGACCTCGGCGATCTCAGCCATGGCGTTAATGAAGCTGATTTTGGTGGCGAGAAACGCGTTCGCAGCGACCTTGACGAGCTCCGCGGTGGCGTAGTCGGTGATGACCAGGGGGGTATCGGCGGCGAGCGCCGTGGCATAGATCTCGTTGAGCAGCTCGGTGGCGTGCTCGCCGGAAGAACCCGGTGCGACCCCGTAGACGAGGCGGTCGGGGCTGATGGTGTCTTGCACGGCGAATCCCTCGCGCAGAAACTCCGGGTTCCAGGCCAGGGAGGCCCCGCTGCCAGCTTCGATGAGGCCGGCGAGTCGCGCGGCGGTTCCCACCGGCACCGTGCTCTTGCCGACGACGAGGTCACCGTCGGCGAGATGCGGGATGAGCGATTCGATCGACGCGTCGACGTAGCGCAGGTCGGCACTGTAACTGCCGGGCTTCTGCGGCGTGCCGACGGCGATGAAGTGCACTTGCGAGCCGGCGGCATCCGCTATGTCGGTGCTGAAACGCAGGCGACCACTGCTCATAGCCGAGGTCAGAACCTCGGGAAGTCCGGGTTCAAAGAAGGGGGGCTTGCCGAGGGCAAGTTGGGCGATCTTGCCGGCGTCGACGTCGATCCCGACGACGTCGTGCCCCAGTTCGGCCATGGCCGATGCGTGCACGGCACCCAGGTAGCCGCATCCAATGACAGAAATTCTCATTTATTCCTCTCGGTCAACCCAGAGCATACTGGGCGCGGCAGTTGGGCCCAATTCGAGCAGGTTACCCAGCGGATGCGGCCACCCGCCCGCGCCTACGCGGTGCGGGCCAGCAAGTACGCATTCAGGGCATCGGTCAGCGACTGATCGGTCGGAAACGGATGGCCGTCGAGGGCGACCACGGACACGGCCAGGCGCACGCTGGAGACGAGCCAGGCCGCATCCGCTTGGCAAAGTTCGTCGACGGTGACGTCGCGGTAGTCGACCCCTTCGCCCTGAGCGCGCAGGTAGTCGAACATGCTCTGCTGCGTGGTGCCGTGCAAAATCGCGCCGCTCGGTGCGGGGGTCACGTACTCCCCCGCAATGCGCAGCACGACGCTCGAGGTTGGTCCCTCCATGACGAAGCCGTCGGTCGTGAGAAAGATGGTGTCATCGGCATCCCGGCGGTGGGCCTCGCGAATGGCCGCCATGTTCACGGCGTAACTCAGCGTTTTGGCGCCCATCAGCAGCCAGGGCGCCTTCTCGGCGACGCCCCGCGGGTAGCCGCGGTCGAGGGTGATCACGCGCACGCCGTTCGCGCGCACCGCGGTGAAGTCCGCCGCCGCTGCCGCGTGCAGCCAGGCGGTGGGCGCCGGGCCGTGCTCGACGCCACGACTGAGCACGAATTTCAGGGCGATCTCCCCCCGCTGCGGAATGCGCGACACGGCATAGGCAATCGCGGCCCGCCACTGCTCGGCGTTCGGCACCGGTAATTCGCAGATGCGCGCGGAGTTGCGCAGCCGGCTGATGTGCGGCTCAACCTCCTGGGGGTGGCCGTTGACGACGGCGAGGGTTTCAAAGATTCCGTCACCGCGCTGGGTACTCAGCTCACCGACGCGCAGGGCGGGCGCCGAGGAATCCATCTCGTGGAACGTTTCGGCGAAGTCGTGCTGCAGCGATTCGGCGGACACGGGATCGATCAGCAGCGTGAAGGGCACTCTCATGCCCCGAGCCTACTTCGAGCGTGCGCTCTCTGCGGCAAACGTTGCTGCGGCCGCACCGGATCATCGCCCCCGTCGGCGGCGACACCGTTGCGGCTAGCTCTGGAAGGCGACGATCGGGTTGGACGTGGGCTGCTCGGATCCGCCGTTGGGCTCCACGGTGATGCCGACCTGGTCGCCGGCGTGCATCGTGCCGTCCAGCACGCGCCAGGCTGTGCCGTCGCCGCTCGAGTCGAAGGTTCCGGCGGGAACCGCACCCTCGCCGTTGATGTACCAGGCCTGGTAGTCCTGGTCACCGCCCAGAACCGGCAGGCTGTCCACCAGCACCGCGGAGATTCCAAGCTTATTGGACCATACCAGGGTGGCTTCCTGGCCGTCGGCGGTAGTCGTCGCGGCACGCTGGGAGTCATCGGCAGCATTGATCTGCGCGAGCCCGGAGGCCTGTTGTGACGAGAACTGGTTGGTGTTGAGTACCTGGCCGAAGACGGATCCGCCAACGAACAGGGCCACGGCAGCCGCCGCCGCCAGCATAAGCCGCGCCGGACGCTTGAACCAGCGCGCCTGCGCCCGCTCGGTAGCCGATGAACGGCCGGTGCCAGAAGACTCAGCAGAGCGGATGCCGGCTACCGGTCGGGTCGCACCAGTCGGCGCTGTGCCAGTCGGCGCTGTGCCAGTCGGCGTGCCATCCCCCGACGCCGGGGAGGGGGCTGACGGCCCAGTGGGCGCGACCGGGGGAACGACGGGGGACGACGTCAAAGCGGAGGCGGGGGCATCCGTTGTCGCAGCGGGCCGCGGCAGGGGCGGAAGCTGCGGGGTCGACGCGAGCAGCGACATGAGGTTGGCCTTGAGCGCACCGGAGGGCTGCACGGGTGCCACGGCGAGACCGAGGGCCACCGCGGTGTCGTTTAGCTCGGCAGCTTCAATACGCGCCCGCTCGGATGCGGCGAGGTACGCCTCGAAGGCCGCCGTGTCCTCGGCGTCGAGGGCGTGCAGGGCGTAGGCTCCGGCAAGGTCGGCCGGATGGGTTTCGTTGTGCTCGGTCATGATGCCACGCCCAGTTCGTCGCGCAGGCGGATGAGTCCGTCGCGGAGCCGCGTTTTCACGGTGCCCAAAGGAATGTGGAGTTGCTCGGCGACCTCGCTGTGACTGAACCCGCCGTAATACGCGAGGCTCACAGCCTGACGCTGCAGCTGTGTCAATCGAGTCATCGCCTTCTCCACCCTTTCATGTTCGATTCGTACTTCAACGGTTTCGGCCACCTGATCGTAGGCAACGGCCAGGTCACGGATTCCGATTTTGGTATCGCGGTCACGACCGGCCTGCGACGACCGAATTCGGTCAACCGCTCGCCGGTGTGCCATGGTGAGGATCCAGGTGCTCGCACCACCACGGGTCGGTTCGTAACGCGACGCCGACTGCCAGATCTCCAGAAAAATCTCCTGGGTCACTTCCTCCGACTGTGCGTGGTCGACGAGCAGACGCTTGACCAAGCCCAGCACTCGCGGGGCAATCTGGTCATACAGTTCTCCGAAGGCCGCTTGGTCGCCGTGGGCTACTCGACCGAGCAGCTCCTCCTTGGTGGCAGGGGCTGCCGGCGAGAGGTCTCCGGCGGATTCAACAGTCATGAGATCTAGCATGTCAGGTCTCGTCCCGTTCCATGACTAGGGTTCGGCGCGAAGTCGGTAACGGATTGGTCGCTTTACCAGATTTTCCGTTCGAACGGATGCCTGCGGCCGGGTCTGAGCGTGCTCGCGTCAACAAATGCTAAAGGCCGGGCCGCAGAGCACCTCTCGGCGCGAGGCCGCTCGAAGCGGCGAATAATGGAACCCGGGATTACTGCGGCCCGACCAGACACCAGTGTATTCGAGCGAGGCGGTCGGCGTCGACTGTTCGCCGTCGGCGCACTTCCGCCAGCGGTCGCGCTGGCGTTGCGCCAGTCGCGCGCAAGTCGCCCTGATCATCGAGAGATACCCTGGTGGTGGTCGCAGGACCATACTGTGGACGGGGCCCGGGCCCCGTCCACGGGCCCGCCCTGTGAACAGGCCGACCCGGTGAGCAGGCCGACCCGGTGAGCAGGCCGACCCGGCCCCACACAGACCACCGAACCAGCCGTGAATCCGCCGGGCGCCTCCGTGGCCGCGTGACTTCCCCCTCCCGAACGGGTTGGATGGAGCACCACGACAACCAGGGATACCCATGAACACGCGCGCCAAACCCCTCCCCGACATCACCGTTCCCGATCTGCACGGCAGGCTCGCCGTCGTCACGGGCGCCAACAGCGGCCTCGGCTTCGGGCTCACCGGCCGCCTCGCCCGGGCTGGCGCCGAAGTCATCCTCGCCGTGCGCAACGAGGAGAAGGGCGCGGCGGCGATCAGACTCCTTCGCGACCAGACTCCGGAAGCCAAGCTCAGCATCCGTCATCTCGATCTGGCCTCGCTCTCGAGCATCGCCGGATTCGGTGAGGAACTCACGACAGAAGGGCGCCCGATCGACATTCTGCTCAACAACGCCGGCCTGATGATGCCGCCGGTGCGCGATGAGACCGAAGACGGCTTTGAGCTGCAGTTCGGTACCAACCACCTCGGCCACTTCGCGCTCACCGCCCACCTGCTGCCGTTGCTTCGCGCCGCGGGACCGAGCCGGGTCGTGAGCCTCTCCAGCCTGATCGCCCGCACCGGTCGCCTCGATTTCGACGACCTGCAAGGTCTGCGCTACAGCCGAACCCGCGCCTATGCACTCTCCAAACTGGCCACGCTCATGTTCGCGCGTGACCTCAACCGGCGCAGCGTCGTTGGCGGCTGGGGCGTGCGCAGCGTCGCCGCGCATCCGGGCGCGACCGTCACGAACCTGCAGATCACCGGCCCCACCCACAAGGGAGCGTCGGCGCGGGTCTTCCTGGCTGTGAACGAAGCCTCCCACCGTATCGACTGGATGTGGCAGCAGATCGACCAGGGCATCCTGCCCGCGCTCTACGCGGCGACCAGCCCGGCGGCGGCCGGCGGCGGCTACTACGGTCCCGGCGGGTTCGGTGAACTCACCGGCGCCCCCGCGCCGGCTCGGTTGCCCCCGCGCTCACTCAACGATGCGGATGCGCGCCGCCTCTGGTCGGTGTCCGAAGAGCTCACCGGAGTGACCTACCCCACGTCGTAGCCAGCCTGCACGCTCCCCCGTGGCCGCCAGTCGCTCAGCCCGACGAGTCGGATGCCGCTGCACCGGATCCTCGCCGAGATCCTACTGCCCGTCGGCGGCAGCATCGGCACCGCGCCGGAACCGGCCGAGGCCGTATCGCAGCGAGCGCCGCGCGTGTCAGCTGTCGATGACCTTCACGAGCACTCGCGCCAACCGCCGACGAATGATGTGGTCGTTGGCCTCGACGCGGTGCATCGTGACGTGACGCATCCGCTCGATGATGGTCAGGCTGCCCTGCGCGATGAACGCGTCGAGCGCGCCGTAGATCACGTCGACCGGAACGGTGAGGCTCGCAATGTCGCTCACCACGGTCTGCGATTCGATGCAGTGTTCCATCGATTTAATGAACGGCGTCCAGGTCTTGTCGGTCAGCTCGAAAATGCCCTTGGGTAGCAACCGTGACATGAAGGCGGCGTTGGCGAGCGTGAAATCCTTATTGGCGCGCAGAAAATCATAGGCGCGCAGGTAGGCGCTCACCCGCGCCTTAACCCGGGGGTCGCCGATATCGCTCGGCGAGACGTAGACCGGCGGCCCCACGAGCACCATGCGCGACACCGTGCCGCGACCGGTCAGCCGGCGCCAGGCGGCCGAGAACCGACCGTGACGTTCCATCGCCGCATATCGGGTGCTGATCAGGCTGCCAAGCGAATGCCCGACCAGCACGAACGGCTCCCGCAGCTTCAACGAGCGGATGGTCGCGGCGAGCGCCCCGACGTGATCCTCCAGCCGGTATTCACACCCGTCCGGCGCCGGCGACTGCCCGAACCCGAGGATATCGACGGCGATCACCCGGTGGTGGGGGGTCAGCAGCGGGATCACCTCGTAAAAGGTGACCGAGGACGACGCGATGCCGTGTACGAGGATCACGACCGGGCCAGTGCCGGCATCCGTTGCCACGTGCAAGAGTGGTGGGCGAGGCCGACGCATCCTGCGCATCCGCTTCGCCCACCAGGTCATACCCTAATTATCGTCGCGCAGGGTGGCTTTGAAGTCATTCTTGGCCTCGGTGGCATTGCGCTCGGCTTCGGCGTGCTTGACCTCACCCTCGGCCTTCTTCACCTTGGCGTCGGCCTTGGCCTCGTCGACCCGGTCTTCGATGCGGTCCTTGGCGTCGTCCACCGTCCGGCCGATCTTCTTGCCGGTCGCATCGAGCGCATCCTTGGCATCGTCTACGAATCCCATGTTGTCCTCCTGATCGTGATCTGCAGTCGGGCTGAACCGCCGACTCCCCGACCTTACTTCGGGGGCAGACGCCGAGTCCTAATTGTGATCCGACTCCCAGACTGCCTCCAGCGTGTGCCGTCGGCACGCCCATACAGTGAGGCATGAGACGAACTTGGGGTGTGATCGCGGTGCTTCTGACGACCGTGCTGTTGGCGGGGTGCACGGCGAATGGCGCTTCCGTGGGCACCGACTCGTCCGGAGGAAGCGTGTCGGACGGTGTCGTTCCGGCCGAGGGCGCCCCCGACAGCCCGGTCACCGGCACCACCGGCGACGTCAACACTGCCAACCGCGATGTCATCACCACCGGATCCGTGTCGATCACAGCCACCGACCCGGTCGAAGCGAGCGAAGCGGCCCGCACCATCACCGAACAGGCCGGCGGCCGGGTCGACAGCCGCAGCGAAAACCCGGCCACCGATATTCAGCCGGCGAGCGCGACCCTCACCCTGCGCATTCCGTCCGATGAACTCGACCGTACCCTCGTCGAACTCAAGAAACTCGGCCGGGTCAACTTCGTCTCACTCACCGCCCAGGATGTCACGCAGCAGAGCCAGGACCTCGACGCTCGTATCACCGCCCTGACCACCTCGGTCGACCGGTTGCTCGCCCTGATGGCATCGGCCACCACGACGGCCGACCTGATCAGCATTGAAAGTGCCCTGTCGAGCCGGCAGGGCGAGCTGGAAAGCCTGCAGTCCCAGCGCGACTTTCTTGCCGACCAGATCGACTACTCCACCGTGCAGCTCGAACTGGTCTCGGAGGGCACCGTCGCCTCCGGCGGCCCCGACAATTTCTGGACCGGTATTATCGCCGGCTGGACGGCGCTGGTGACCGCCCTCGGCGGCCTGCTGATCGGCCTCGGAGTGGCCCTGCCCTGGCTGGTTGTCCTGGCGATTTTCGGGGCAATTGTGCTTCTCCTCGTGCGGCTGTTCGCGCGGCGTCGTAAGGCTGCATAGGCTTATCAGTGTGACCGAGTTTCTCCCTGCTATAGCCCTGCCCGAAGCACGTCCGGCAGCGCCCGTTTTCGTACCCGACACCGACCAAAACGAGCCGCTGCTTTCTGCGCAGCTGCTGGACGGCATCCGCTCCCGAGCCGCGGGATATGACCGGGCCAACGCGTTCTTCGCCGACGACCTGGCCGAGCTCGTCGCCGCCGGCTACCTGCGAGCCCTGGTGCCGGCTCGGTTCGGTGGACTCGGCCGCACCCTGGCGCAGACCGTGCGTGAACAGACTCGGCTCGCCGCGCACGCTCCGGCCACCGCCCTCGCGGTGAACATGCACCTGATCTGGACCGCCGTCGCCGCAAGCCTCGCCGCTCAAAATGATCACTCGCTCGATTTTCTGCTCGAGGAGGCCGGCCGCGGCGAAATCTTTGCTTTCGGCGTGAGCGAACCCGGCAACGACCTGGTGTTGTTCGGCTCGCAAACGGATGCCAGCCCCGCGCCCGGCGGCGGCTATCGGTTCACCGGCACCAAGGTTTTTACCTCGCTCTCCCCTGCCTGGACCCGCCTGGGAACCCTCGGCCTCGACTCCTCCGACCCGGACGATCCCGCGATCGTCTGGGCTTTCCTCGAGAGGACGGATGCCGGCATCCGTGTGATGGAGGACTGGAACACCCTCGGCATGCGCGCCAGCCAGAGCCAGAGCACCCTGCTCAATGGCGCGCTGGCCCGCCCCGACCGGATCGTGCGGCGGCTGCCGGTCGGCCCGAACGGCGACCCGCTCGTGGCCGGAATCTTCGCCAACTTTGAGATTTTGCTCAGCGCCGTCTACACCGGTATCGGCCAGCGGGCGCTCGAACTCGCTGTCGAGGGCGCGAACCGGCGCACCTCCCTGAAGAACGGCGGTCGCACACACGCCCAGGATCCGGTGGCGCGCTGGCGGGTGGGCAACCTCGTCATCGCGATGGACGGCATCTACCCGCAGATCGACGCCCTCGCGCGCGCGGTCGACGAACGTTCATTCACGGTTGGACCGGCCTGGTTCGCCCAGCTGTCCGGGCTCAAATACCGGGCAACACAGAACGCCAAGTTCGTCGTCGACACGGCCGTGCAGGTGGCCGGCGGTTCCGCCTACAGCGCGACGTCCGAACTGGCACGGCTCTACCGCGACGTGCTCGCGGGTTTCTTCCACCCCTCCGACGCGGATTCCGCACACGCGACCGCCGCGGCATCCGTTTTGGGCCCCCTGGACGTGCACAGCTCATGAGTTTCAGCAAGACCACCGCCATCACCCTCGACCATTCCGGCTACACCCGGTCTGTTCTTGACCTCACGATGCGCCTCGCCGAGGTCATCTTCACCGCCGGCGCCGGCGCGGAAGACGCGACCGCCGCCATGATTGCGCTCACCCGCGCCTACGGACTCAAGGGCACCGACGCCAACATCACCCACACGACGATCACGCTCACGCAGGAAGACGCGGTGACGCACGAGTCGATCATTCGCAGCCGCAACGTGAAGTACCGCACGCTCGACTACTCCAAGCTCACGGCCACCTCGGAGCTGATTGCGGACATTATCGAGAAGCCGATTGAGGTGAACGACGCGCGCAAGATTCTGGCGACCATCGTCAGTTCCAAGCCGCAGGTCCCCCGGCAGTGGCGGCGCATCGGCTGGAGCCTGGTCGGAATGGGCGCCGCCGTGCTGATCGGGGCCGGACCGACGGTGATCATCGCCGCATTCATCGCGACCTGGATCATCGACTGGATCACCTCAGTGCTCGATCACCGTCAGGTTCCGTTGTTCTATCAGACCGTCGTCGGCGGCGCGATCGGCCCGATCGTCGCCGCGATCGTCGGGATGATCGATCCCACCGCGAACCCATCGCTGGTGATCGTGGCGACCATCATCATGCTCCTCGCCGGTGTCACCACCTTCGGCGCCGTGCATGACACGTTGTCGGGGTTCTACCTCACCGGCACCGCCCGGCTGGTGGAAGCACTGCTGATCACGGCGGGCCTGGTCAGCGGAGTGTCCGGCTCCGCGCTGTTTTTGGCGCGATTCGGCCTCATACTCGAGATCGATGCGAACCCGATCGTGACGCTCGCCGTGCTGCCGGTGCTGCTCGCGGCGGCCGTGGTGATCGTGATCGGTTTCGCACTCGCCGTGCAGGTGCCGTGGCGCGCCGTTTGGGTGGTCTGTATACTCGGCGCTCTCGCCGAGTTTCTGTTCGTCGCCGCGATGGCCGGAGGGTTCGGCCTGGTCTGGGCGTCGGCCGCGAGCGCCCTCGGCGTCGGCCTGCTCGCGGCGGTCGCCGCACGCATGGTGCGCACTCCCCCGCTCGTGATCATGGTGACGGCCCTGGTGCCGCTCGTTCCTGGGCTCACCCTGTTTCGCGGGCTGCTCAAACTCACGGAGGGCGACATCAACGGGCTGCTCTCGCTGCTCACCGCGGCAGGCATCGCGATGGCCCTCGCGGCTGGCGCCCTGCTGTCGCAGTACGTCGTGCAGATCGTCTGGGGACCGGCCCGCCGCCTCCAGCGCCGCTTCATCGGACCGCTCATGGCGTTGCCGGTGCGGTTGGGCCGCGACGCCACCAAACGTATCTAGTCCCCGGCGAATCTGCGAGGTGGCGGCATCCGCTGAAAAACAGATGCCGCCCCGCGCGTCAGTTGGGAACGTCGGCCTCGCCCTCGTCCTCGGCCACGTCCTCCTCGACGAACCGGTAGGGGATGGGCTCTTCGGTCTCGCTACCGCGCTTGTAGGTGCGGCTGATCGTCTCGGTGTCTTCGACGGCCTCGAGCACGATCACGTCCTGGTATTCGCCGTCGACGTATTCCAGCTCCACCTCGGTTCCGGCGGCGATCGGGTTCGGTCCAAAGAGTACTGCCCGGTAGGTGGCGCTATGGCTCATGACGGTGACCTTTCAACGGGTGAGGGGTTCATTGCAGCGACAGCATACGGCACACCGGCAGCCGTGCACAGGGCTCCCACCGGGTTGGCGGGTCGGTCAGCCCGGTCGGTCGCGCAAGATGACGTTTGCGACAAACCCGCGTATTCTCAAGGTGACGGGGCCCCACGGCTCGGCGCGAAGGAGTACACAATGGCTGACAAATCACCGAAAAAGGATGCGACCAAGAAGGTTGCCGACAAGTCCCTCAAGGAAAAGAGGGCCGACAAGAAGGCGAAGTCTGAAGAGACCGCTTCACGGGCCCGCAAGAGCTAGGTTCCAACCAGCGCACGGGGTGCCGCCACGATCGTGGCGGCACCCTTTTTTCATACGTCGAGCCCCACGGCCTGGCCGGTGCACCTTCTCAACGAGGTCCGGCGCATCGCCTGGCCGTCAGCATCCGTTTTGCCGCCGCCGGCAGCATCGAAAGGACCAGCCATGACCCTGCCCACCGAAGACACCCGTGTGCTCTACCCGAGCGGCGCCGTCGATACGCAGGCGAGGGTGCTGCACTCCGAGCCGCTGAGTGACGGGCGCTCGGCCGTGCTGCTCGACGCGACCTGCGTGCATCCGGTCGATGCGGGCTGGCCCGACCAGGGACCCGACCTGGCGCTGCTGCACCACGGCGCCGCCTTCTGGCCGGTCGAGGACTGCATCGTGGGAGCCACCGACGGCTTGGCGTTGTACATCGGAGGCGACATTCCGGTGGCCAAGGGAACGCCAGGCTGGGCCTTCGTCGTGGTGCACGTGGTCGATGCGGCCGGGCTGTCCGCCGGCGATACCGTGACCGTCGAGGTCGACGAGGGCCTGCGCGATTCCACAAGCGCCGGACACACCAGCTGCCACCTCGCCTCCCTCGCGCTCAACGCCGCCCTCGCCGTCCGCTGGAAGAAAGAGGTGCGCCCCGACGGCCTCGGCCACCCCGACTTCGACGGCCTCGCCATCGACGAGTCACTGATCGGGCCAAACGCCTCCGTCGACACCTACCGACTCGGCAAGTCGCTGCGCAAGAAGGGCTTCACGGTCGAGGGCCTGGCCGAGGCGCTCGCCGCGATCGAAACGACCGTCAACGCGACCCTCGCTACCTGGACCGAAACGGATGCCGCGGTGCGCGTCGACCGCGGCGGCGACCGGTTGACCGACCGCCGCTACTGGGTTTGCGAGCTGCCCGGAACGAGCGTGCGCATCCCCTGCGGCGGCACCCATGTGAGTTCACTCGGCACGCTCGGTGTCGTGACCGTGACCCTGGGCCTGCACGACCTGGACGGCACCGACGTGTTGACCATGAACACCTCCGCCTCGCGCTGACCGTTCGCCCGCAACCCCACAACCGCTACGAGGCGTCGGGGCTCACGCGCAGCCGATCGACCGCCTCGACGCCGCGAATCTGCACGAGCACTTCCAGGATGCGATCAACGACGCCGACCGACAGCGCCGGGCAGACGATGCTGTACGGACCGAGCTCGTCGAGTCCGCCGGCGCGCACCCGAATGACCTCCCAGCCGACCTCGTTCAACGCCGCATCCTTCTCCCGATCACTAGCCTCCTTCAGCCCGCGGTGGGAGAGCCCGTCCCGCCCCGGATCGTCGTATTCAATGGCCACCATCAGGCCGGGAATGATGATGTCGGGCCAGACTTCGGGCTTGCCGAAGAATGTGCGGCTGATTTTGATCGCGTTCACCCGATGCGGCAAGCGGATGCGTTCGCCCAGCAGCACCCGCAGCCGCTGTTCGGTCTGCGAGGTGCCCAGCCGAAGGGCTGGTTTCATGAACGGCACTCCGCCCTCGAACCGAGCAGCCGGCGCCTGCGCGTTTTTGAAGCACTTCGGACAGCCGACGCCGGTCAGCACCTCGCGCACGCTCGCGGTGAAGCGCGAGTGCCCGCGCACGCAGATCCATTCAAACTCAGCACCGATCCGGGTCTCCTGGGCGAGCGCCGCCCGCTCGGCCGGCGCGACCTTCGCCAACAGCTGGCGGCGGTCGCGCTTGGTTTCGACCAGCAGCATGCAGAGCGGGCAGGGTCGCTGCAGGGTGATGCGCGCCGTGTCGAGCGACGCGCCGTGCCCGCAGCGAAACCGGATGCTCGTGCCCGTCGCACTACCGTCAGCCACTGATACCTCCCCTGTTTTCTTCCACGCTAGACACCACCACCGACAGGCGCATCCGCTCAATCCTCCCGCCTACTATTTGAGGGCTGCCCCCGTCGCGCAGAGAGGGCGATCTGGCGGGCTCCACGCCCAGAGTCCTGCGCATTATGTACGGTCTCAAGGCGAGAGATTGCGCAATTCCACTCATTGACGCAGAATTTAGGGGTACCCGGTCAGAGAGGACCATCGTCATGAGCATCGTCGTTGACAACACCCCCGTCGTGAGCACCGAAGCGGATGAGTTCTACACCGGCCCCACCGCCGATTTTTTCTCCTACCACGACCTGCTCACCCCCGAGGAGCAGCAGCTCGTGGCCGAAGCCCGCGCGGTGTTCGAGCGCGAGGTGCGCCCCGTCGTGGCCGAGCATTGGAACAACGAGACTTTTCCATTTGAGATCATCCCGGTGCTCACCGCCCTCAACCTCGTCGAGCTATGCGCTCGCGGCAACAATTTCCTGCTGCACGGATTCATGACCCTCGAACTCTCCCGAGTGGATGCCTCGATCTCGACCTTCGTCGGCGTGCACAGCGGCCTGTTCGCTGCGGCCATCGCCCAGCTCGGCACCGACGACCAGCGCGAACGCTACCTGGCCGACGCCATCTCCCTGCGCAAGATCGGTGCGTTCGCGCTCACCGAACCCGAGCACGGCTCCGACGTCTCCCGCAACATGGAGACGACCGCCACCCGCACCGGCGACTCCTGGACCCTGAACGGCGTCAAGCGCTGGATCGGCAGCGGAACCTTCGCCGCCAACGTGCTGATCTGGGCGCGCGACACCGCAGACGACCAAATCAAGGGATTCATCGTCAGCTCAGCCCTGGCCGGGTTCACGGCCGAAAAGATTGAGAACAAGATCGCCCTGCGCATCGTGCAGAACGCCACGATCACCCTCGAGAACGTCGTGGTCGCCGAACGCGACCGGCTGCCCGGAGCCACGAGCTTTCGCGACACCAACCGGCTGCTCACCAACTCCAGGGTCTGGGTGGGCTGGCAGACCGTCGGACTGCAATTCGCCGCCTACGATTGTGCCCTGCGCTACGCCCTCGAACGCCAACAATTCAACAAACCGATCGCGTCGTTTCAGCTGGTGCAGGAGAAACTCGTGCGCATGCTCGAGAACGCGACGACCTCGCTCGGCACGATGGTGCGCATCGCCCAGCTGCAGCAGGCGGGAACGCTGCGGCCCGAGCACGCGGCGATGGCCAAGGCCTCGTCAAGCGCCCGCATGCGGGAATCCGTGGCGCTGGGCCGTTCGGTGCTCGGCGGCAACGGTATCTCCACCGACTTTGGCATGGCCCGCATCTTCGCCGACGCCGAAGCGCTCTACACCTACGAGGGCAGCTACGAGATCAACACCCTGGTGGTCGGCCGCGCGATCACCGGCATCTCCGCGTTCCAATAGTGGCTCGGTGCCAGGCAGGGGCGTGAGACAGCGGATGCTGCGGGTCGCCTCACGCGGCGACCCGCAGCATCCGCTTGGGTAGTGCGTTAGTACTGGATGGCGACGCGGCCGTCGATAATGGTCAGGCCCTTGAGCACCATGTCGAAAATCGGCGCGGGGACGTCGCCGGCCGGGAGGCCGTTGAAGACGATGGTGCCGCCGCGGCAGGTCATGCCGATGGCCTGGCCGGGTGCACGGCGGTGTGGCCGAGTCCGCCGTCGCCGGACACGACAACCCACTGGCCGGCGTTGGCCTCGGTCATCTTCAAGCCCTTGTAGACGGTGACGCCGGCGCAGAGGTTGGGCGCGATGTCGACCGGGTCGGCGTCCTTGGGCAGCGGCACGGCGAACTTGGTGTCGACGATCATGTACTCGCCGAAGGACCCGTCGACGCTGTAGCCGCCATTGATCTGCGCTTCGCAGAGAGTTTCCCAGCCGGTGCGGCAATACTGGCAGGTGCCGCAGGCGCTCCACAGCGAGGCGTTGCCCACGCGGTCGCCCACCTTGATCTCGGTGACGCCTTCGCCGATGCCTTCGTGCCCGGGGATGAACGGCGGGGTCGGCGACGTCCACGGGGTATTTGGGCTACATCAATTTGGATGTGGGGTCAGTCTGAAGCTTCGTTCGCCGAGGTGTGAGACCTACCCCGAATTTGGCCGACAACGGTTGCAAACTCACACCTCGGGAACGAATGAGGGCTGCCTGTGGATAACAAATATGCGCGATCCCGATTCGCTGCATGATCCCGGCATGTCCACATCTCAGGATCGTGCCACCTTGTCCTATCGCCGCCTGCGCGCTGACGAAACGCGGGCGGCATCCGTTATTGAGCTGGCGAAGGCCTATTCTGAGCGGATGCCCGCGGCTCACGCTTTCAGCCACACGACCGCGGGCGTCGTTCAGGGTATGTGGTTGCCTCATCGGCTCGAAACAGACCGGCACCTGCACGTCAGCGTGCCGGCCGGTACCCGGGCTCCGCAGATGCTGGGCATCGTCGGGCATAAGCGCGACGTGCTCGACATCCGCCGGGTCGGGGACCTTCGCGTGACGTCGCCGCATCACACCTGGATCGATGTCGCCCCGATGCTCAGACGAGTCGAACTCGTCGCGGCTGCGGATTTTCTCTGCGGGGGTCGAGATCCGATGCACACGCCTGACGAGTTGTGTGCGGTCACGGCGGAACTCACCGGACGACGCGGATGCCGCGCCCTGCGGGAAGCCGCGATTCTCGCACGCGCCGCGGTCGATTCGCCGCAGGAGACCAGGACACGCCTGTTTATCCTGGATGACGGCATTCCAGAACCCGTCGCCAATTTTGTTATTCGGGACTCCGACGGCCATTTCGTGGCCCGCGTCGACCTGGCCTGGCCGCGCTTTCGGGTCTGCGTCGAGTATGAGGGCGACGGCCACCGCACAGACCGAAAGCAATTCCGTAAAGACATCACCCGACGCGAGCGGGTCGAAGACCAGAACTGGCGCATGGTGCGCATTACCGACGACGACCTCACATACGGCGGGCAGGAGCTCCTACGCCGAGTGCGCGCTGCGTTGGCTGCCCGCGGCGCACGCTCGTAGCCATCCGTTCGCCGAGGTGTGAGTCTGGCGCCATTTCGAGCAAATTTCGGGCTCAAACTCACACCTCAACCGAGCGGATCCTGCTAGGCGCGCTCGAAGATGGCCGCCAGACCCTGGCCACCTCCGATGCACATGGTTTCGAGGAGGTAGCGGCCCTCGGTGCGCTGCAGGTGGCGGCTGGCGGTCGCGAGGATGCGGGCACCGGTGGCGCCGACCGGGTGGCCGAGGCTGATGCCGGAGCCGTTGACGTTGGTGCGGGCCCAGTCTTCGGGGGTGAAGTTCCACTCCCGGCTGACGGCGAGCACCTGCGCGGCGAACGCCTCGTTGAGTTCAATGAGATCGATGTCGGCGAGGGTGAGCCCGGCACGCGCAAGCGCGAGCTTCGTAGCCGGCACCGGACCGAGGCCCATCCGTGAGGGCTCGACTCCCGCGCGGGCCCAGGATTTGAGGCGCACGATCGGGGTCAGACCGAGCTCGGCGGCACGTTCCGGGGTGGTGACGATGCAGGCGGCGGCCGCGTCGTTCTGACCGCTCGCGTTGCCCGCGGTGACGGTCGCGGCGGCATCCGCTTTGCCCATAATGGGCTTAAGGCTGGCGAGGGCTTCGAGGGAGGTCTCGCGGGGAGTCTCATCGACGGAAACCACGACGGCGCCCTTGCGACCGGGCACGGTGACCGGCACGATCTCGTCGAGAAAGCGGTCGTCGGCGACGGCGGCGAGGGCGCGGCGCTGGGACTCCACGGCGAGTTCGTCTTGTTCGACACGATCGATCCCGTAGTCGCGGCGCAGGTTCTCGGCGGTTTCGAGCATGCCTCCTGGCACCGGGTAGTGGCGTCCGCCGGCCGTTTCACGCCCGCGGCCGAGGGCGTCGCGCAGCAGCACACCGGTGGTTCCGGCGAGGCCCCAGCGGGAATCGACCGTGTACAGCGGGGCCTGGCTCATCACGTCGACACCGCCGGCAATGAGCAGGTCGCTCACCCCGGTCTGAACCTGCATCGCCGCGTCGAGGATGGCCTGCAAGCCACTACCGCAGCGGCGATCGACCTGCACACCGCCGACCGTGACGGGCAACCCGGCGTTTAGTGCCGCGACCCGGGCGACCGGCGCGGCCTCCGCCGACGGGTAGGCCTGGCCGAAGATGACGTCGTCGACCAGTGCACCATCAAGACCAGTGCGTTCGATCAAAGCACGGATGACCGCGGCCGCGAGGTCGGCCGGCGCTACGGTCTTGAAGGCGCCACCGAACCGACCGATCGGGGTGCGCAGCGGTTCGCAAATGACGACCTCACGCAGCTCACTCATTCGCTGGCCCCGATCAGCGTCGTGATCGTGGTCGGCGCCGATGGTACGAGCAGGGTCGCCTCGGTGCCGGCCTGAACCTCGTCGACGGTGACGCCGGGCGCGACCTCGCGCAGCACGAGGCCGTCGGGGGTGACGTCGATCACGGCGAGGTCGGTGATGATGCGAGTGACAACGGCCTTGCCCGTCAGCGGCAAGTCACAAACCTTCTTGATCTTGAAGTCACCGGTCTTGGTGACGTGTTCCATCACGACGATGACGGTGTCGGCGCCGTGCACCAGATCCATGGCGCCGCCCATGCCCTTGATCATCTTGCCGGGCACAGCCCAGTTGGCGATGTCGCCGACCACGCTGACCTGCATGGCGCCGAGCACGGCCACGTCGATCAGGCCGCCGCGAATCATGCCGAAACTCTGCGCCGAGTCGAAGTAGGCGGCGCCCGGGTTGACGGTGACGGTCTCCTTGCCGGCGTTGATCAGCTTGGGGTCGGCTTCGCCCTCCCACGGGTAGGGGCCGACGCCGAGCACACCGTTTTCGGAGTGCAGCACCACGTGCACCCCTTCGGGCAGAAAATTCGGAATGAGCGTTGGCAGACCTATTCCCAGATTGACATAGGAATCGGGGGCGAGTTCCTGGGCGGCACGTGCCGCCATCTCGTTGCGGGAGAGGGCCATCAGTTCGTTCCTTCCGACGTTGCCGGCCGCGGCCGCGTCGTGGTCTTCTCGATCGGCAGGTCGGCGGCGTCGACCGCGCCGAGCTGCACGATGCGGTTCACATAGATGCCGGCGAGGTGAACCTCGTCTGGGTCAATCTGCCCGGGCTCGACCAGTTCGTCGACCTCAGCGATCGTGATGCGGCCGGCCATGCCAGCCACCGGATTGAAGTTGCGGGCCGATTTCTCGAACACCAGGTTGCCGTGTCGGTCGCCCTTGGCGGCGCGCACCAGGGCATAGTCGGTGACGATGGCCTCTTCGAGCACGTACTCCTTCTCGCTTCCGAGTGACGAAAACAGCCGGGTCTCCTTCGGTGGCGACGACACGGTCACCTCACCATCGGGGCCGTAACGCCACGGCAGTCCACCGTCGGCGACCATGGTGCCCACACCGCTCGCGGTGAAGAACGCCGGAATTCCGGTACCGCCCGCCCGCAACCGCTCAGCCAGCGTGCCCTGCGGGGTCAGCTCAACCTCGAGCTCACCACCGAGATAACGGCGTGCGAAGTCCTTGTTCTCACCGATGTACGACGCAATCACCCGACTGATGCGGCCCTCACGCAGCAACTCACCCAGCCCCCACCCGTCAACGCCACAATTATTCGACGCCACGCGCAGGTTCGTACTTCCCAGAGCAAGCAAGGCACGAATGAGCACGATCGGCACCCCGACCAGGCCGAACCCGCCGACAGCGAGTGAGGCCCCGTCGGGGATGTCGGCCACGGCCGCCGTGGCGGAAGGGTAGGTCTTATCCATAGTGCAGGTCCTTTAGCTGGGCCGAATGGTGGTGTCGTCTGGAATATTCGAGGCCGCATCGAGCGCGGCGAAAGTTTCGCGAGCCACGGCGAACGCTGCGTTGGCGGCCGGCACGCCCGCGTAGATCGCGGTGTGCAGAATGGCCTCGCTGATCTCGGCACGGCTCAACCCGTTGGTCAGGGCGGCACGCACGTGCATCGCGAGCTCACCCTCGTGCCCGCCGGTGACGAGGGCCGCGATGGTCAGAAAACTGCGCGTGCGGCGGTCGAGGCCCGGCCGGGTCCAGATCTCGCCCCAGGCGTAGCGGGTGATGAAATCTTGAAACACCGCGGTTTCGGGCGTGATCGCGGCGGTGGCCGCATCGACGTGTTTGTCACCAAGGACCGCGCGGCGCACGGCCATGCCGTCGGCATAAGCGGATGCCGCCGTGCGACTCCCCGGGAGCGGCTCGGCCACGTCGGCCGGGTGCCATTCGGTCACACCGCGCGTTGCAGCCCCGGCCACCCATTCGTCGAGCAGTACCCCGACGTCGAGCGGCTGCTCGAGGGACGGCAGGTGCGCGACCCCGGCCAGCTCTACGGCCCGGGCCCCCGGGATGCGCGAGGCGACCTCCTGGAGTTGACGGCTCGGCGTCACGGAGTCGAATTCGCCCGAAACGCACAGGACGGGCGTGCGGATGCCGCCGAGGGCATCCGTTTGGTCGAAGACGGCGAGCGCTTCGCAGGCGAGCGCATACGATTCATCGTCGATATCGAGCAGCTGGTTGAGCGCATGGGCGCCGGCCCTGGGGTCGCGGCTAAGAAAGTCGGGAGCGAACCAGCGCGCGGCGCTGCCCGCTATAAGCGACGGGGTGCCGCTCGCCCGCACCCCGGCCGCCCGCTCGGTCCAGGCGTCGAACGTGCCGATTTTCGAGCCGGAACAGAGCACGGCGAGGCTCGCGAGACGCGCGGGGTGATTCACGGCCAGGGCCAGGCCGATGGCGCCACCGAGGGAGATGCCCGCATAGTGAAAAGTGTCGACAGCGAGTGAATCGGCCAAGCCGGCGACGGCGTCGGCGACCTCTTCAATCGTGAACGCGGCAGACGCTTTCGGACCGAACCCGTGCCCGGGCAGATCGAAGCGCAGTACCCGATGGGTGGCGGTGAGCGCGGGCACAACGCTCGCCCACAGATCGGTCGTGGTGCCAAGCGATGGTCCCAAAATGATCAGTGGCGCGTTCACGTCACCGTTTTGCGCCGGCTCGACGGTGCAGAGGATGACGGGCTGACTCATGAAATCCTCACGTCGTTGTTGGATTGGGTTCTTTCTTCGACGATAGCGCCTCGGTCTGACACCGCCGCTCGCCGCCGAAAGCTCTGCACGACGCGGTCGATGCCGGCGGCGGACTGTCCGGATTCGCCCTCATAGTTGAACGCCGCCCAGACCTCGGCGCGCAGCGCATCACTGCAGCCCTCGGCAATGAGCATGCTGGCGAGCACGACCTGCAGTGGCCGGTTGGTGACGAAGGCCTCCTGCGCGGCGCGTTCGACCAGCGCGAAGGCGGTGGTCTTGCCCACGGTTTCGGCCAAAATGGTGGTGACGCGCTCACTGAAAACGAGCCCGTCGGTGAGATCGAGATTGGCGCGCATGCGATCAGGGTCGACATCGAGGCGGGCGGCGAGCGACGCCGCGCCGGTCACGGCCGAAATTGTGAGCCGTTCGAGCACCCGCAACGACTGCCATTCCGCGTGCCAGGCACCGCTCGGGCGCTGGTCTTCGGCCAGCATGCTGCCGTAGAGAGTGGAGGCCAGCCCCGGCGTCTGCAACGCCGCCGCCGTGATCAGCACGGCTGAGACCGGGTTGCGTTTGTGCGGCATGGCGCTGGATCCTCCCTGGCCGGGGGCGAGGCGCTCGCTGACCTCGGCGATTTCGGTGCGGGAGAGCACCGATACGTCGAGGGCGAAGGTGCCGGCGACACCGGTTGCGGCGGCGAGCACCGAGGCGAGTTCGGAGATGACGACCCGATTGGTGTGCCAGCTCAGGCGCGGCACGGCCAGGCCAACGTGGTGGGCGAACCGCTCCAAAATGGTGTCGAGAACGTCGGCGGCGGGGGCGTCGCTGCGCCTCGCCCGCGCGATCTCGGTGAGCACGGCGAGGTTGCCGACCGCTCCGCCGAGCTGCACCGGCAGGGTCTCGGCGATGCCGTCGAGTCGGGTGAGAATCAGCAGCACGGCGTCGAGCCAGCCGGCCGCGACGAAGCCGAAACTGGTCGGCGAGGCCTGCTGGCCGAGAGTACGACCGCTCATCACCGTGCCGCGGTGCTGCTCGGCGAGGTCGGCGAGGATACCGCCGAGGGCATCGAGCTGGTCAATGAGTTCGCGAGTCACCCGCCGGGCCACGATCATCGCGGCCGTGTCAAGGATGTCCTGGCTGGTCGCGCCGACGTGAATGTGGTCTGACGCCCCGGCCCGCACGCTCTCGGCCGCCCGGCCGAGGTGTTTCACGAAGGGAATCACCGGGTTGCCGCCGCCGCGGGCTTCGAGCGCGATCGCGCCGAGGTCGAACTGGCTGGCGTCGGCGAGCTGGTCGCAGACGGTGAGCATCCACTCCGGGGCCAGACCCGCGTCGACGAGCGCGCGGCTGAGGGCGAGCTCGGCGTCGACCATCGCCTGCAGCCAGGCCTGGTCGCTGGTCAGTTCGGATTCCCGGGTGCCGTGACTGAGCGGGTTGAGCAGCCCGGCATCAAAACTGTGATTAGGCATCGAAATCCAAAAAGACGGTCTCGTTCTCGCCCTGCACGCGAATGTCGAAACGGTAGGAATCGGATCCCCCGACGACGCCCTCCGAGACGCAGATGAGGGTGTCCCGGCGGTCGGCCGGCAGGCTGCGCAGCACCGCGTCGCTCGCGTGCAGGGCAGCATCCTCGGCGAAGTAGGCGCGGGTGAACAGGTGGTGGGTCACTCCGCGGGCGAACACGGTCACCAGGATGTAGGGAGCCGCGGCGCCGGCCGCCCCAGGTTTGAGGGTCGTGAAGGTGTAGTGGCCGGCGATCGTGGTCGCACAGCGACCGAACCCGGTGAAGGTGAAGCCGTCACGGTCGAGGCTGCCGAGTTCGCGCATCAGCGCGCCGTTCTCGTCGGCCTGCCAGATCTCCAGCAGGGCGTCGAGGATGGGCTCGCCAGCGCCGTCGGTGACGGTGCCGTGAAAGCGGATGGCGCGGGGATGATGCCCGGGAACCAGCTCCGGCCCGCCGGCATAGGGCAGGGCGTAGCCGTAGAACGGGCCAACCGTCTGCGACGGGGTCTGCAGGGCGGGGGTGGGCTCACTCATCGGCGCCTTCACTTTCCATCCAGGTTGATTTGGGTCCGGTGAGTACGATGTCCCAACGGTACCCGAGCGAGAACTCGGGCACGCTCAGGCTGTGGTCGTACTGCCCGATCAGGCGGGCGCGAGCGTCGGCGTCAGCGATCGACTGGTAGATCGGGTCGAGCGCGAACAGCGGGTCGCCGGGAAAGTACATCTGCGTGATCAGGCGCTGCGTGAACGCGGTGCCGAACAGCGAAAAGTGGATGTGCGCGGGTCGCCACGCGTTCATGTGGTTCTTCCACGGGTAGGGTCCTGGTTTGATCGTGGTGAACGAGTACTCGCCCTTGTCTCCGGTGATGGCGCGGCCGACTCCGGTGAAGTTGGGGTCGAGCGGGGCCGGATGCTGGTCGCGTTTGTGCACGTAGCGTCCGCCGGCGTTGGCCTGCCACAGTTCGATCAGCTGGTGCCGCACCGGGCGGCCCTCGCCGTCGAGCACCCGGCCGCTCACCGTCATCCGTTCGCCGATCGGTTCGCCGGCGTGCTGGATGGTGAGGTCGCTCTCGAGCACGTTGACGTCGGTGTGGCCGAAGGCGGGTGAGACCCGTTCGACCTCTTCCGGGTCGACCCGCACGAGCTCGTGGGTAGGGTGGCGCAGCAGGGAGCTGCGGTACGGGGCGTAGTCGCGGCGCGGCTGCAGTTCGGGCGAGCCGCCGGCGGCGACGCGGGCGGCGACGCGGGCGGCGGCATCCGCTTCGATCGCTTCGATCTCGGCGGTGATCTCGTTCTGGCTGGCTGGTGCGTTGGTCATGATGTCCTCGATTTCTACTAGAGCAGGAGGCCGGTGTACTGCTCGGCGAGCATGCGCGCAGCGAGCGGCGAGTGGGTGACGTAGTCGAGCTGGCCGAGCTGGCTGCGGTAGTCGAAGGCTCCGGTCTGCAGGTCGCCGGGGCTGGTGTGCAGCATCTCGGTCATCCAGCGGGAGAACTGCTGCACCCGCCACTGCCGGGCCAGCGCGGTGTCACTGTAACCGGCGAGCAGGGTCTCGTCGTTCGCGTAGAAGGCGGTGAGTGCCGCGGCGAGCTGGGTGACGTCGGAGATGGCGGAGTTGAGGCCCTTTGCGCCGGTCGGCGGCACGATGTGCCCGGCGTCGCCGACCAGGAACAGGTTGCCGTAGGCGAGGCGAGAGGCGACGAAGCTGCGCATCGGGGTGATCGATTTGTCGGTGATCTGGCCTTCGGCCAGGCTCCAGCCGGGGGTGCCGAGGCGGGTGTGCAGCGCCTCCCAGATGCGCTCGTCTGACCAGTTCTTGATATCGTCGGCCGGGTCCACCTGCAGGTACAGTCGGGAGACGACCGGCGAACGCATCGAGAGCATCGCGAATCCGTCTTCGTGCAGGGCGTAGACGAGCTCGTCGGAGGACGGTGCCACGTCGGCGAGGATGCCGAGCCAGGCGTAGGGGTAGCTGCGGTCGAACAGGGTGATCTCATGGCTCGGAATCGAGGCGCGGCAGATGCCGTGAAACCCGTCGGCGCCCACCACGAAGTCGGCGTTGATGGTGTGCTGTTGGCCGTCATGCACGAAGGTGACGCTCGGGCTCTTGGTCAACAGGCCGTCGACGGCCACATCGGACGCCTCGTAGTAGATCGTCGACCCGGCGGCTTCGTGGGCGGTGACGAGATCTTTCACGACCTGCTGCTGGCCGTACACGGTGACGGTGCGGCCGATCAGCTCGTTGAAGTTCACGTTGTGGCGCTCGCCGGCGTACTGCAGAAATATTCCATCGTGCTGCAAGCCCTCGGCTGCGAGGCGGTCACCCAGCCCGAGACGGGTCAGGGTTTCGACCGAGCCCTGTTCGAGAACGCCGGCGCGGATGCGGCCGAGCACGTACTCCTGCGAGCGGTTTTCGACGACGATCGAGTCGATGCCGGCGTCGCGCAGGGCCCAGCTCAGGAGAAGGCCGGCGGGACCGGCGCCGATGATGGCGACGCGGGTGGTTTCGTGGGGCACAGGTTCTCCTAGCGACGGTGACAGGGGGCGTTGTGATCAGTGTGGACGGCGGCGGGCGGCTGCGCGGGAGAATTTCCACTCAGTGAAAGTTAGTTTGTGTGGTGTCACTGCTGAGCCCGACGGTAGCCGAGGGCACGGCTGACGCCCTGCGCGGCCAGCCGCACCGCATACTCCCGCTCCGGGTCGACGATCAGGGTGGTGCGGGTCACGATCGACACGGCGGCGACGACCCGTCCGGTGCGGTCGCGAATCGGGGCCGCGATCGAGCTCGACCCCCGGGTCATCTCCTCGGACAGGCGGGCCACTCCGGTCAGGCGAATCTCGGCGAGTCGTTTGCGCACGGCGTCCGGCTCGGTGACGGTGCGCGGCAGAAAGCGCTCGAGCCCGGTGGCGAGGTACGCCTGCAGAACGTCGGCCGGAGCGTGGGCTAACAACACGAGCCCGACCCCGGTGGAGTGCAGCGGCAGTCGCGCACCGACCCGGCTGGTCAGGCGCACGGCGTGATGCCCGGAGAGCTTCTCCAGATAGAGGGCATCACGCCCGTCGAGAATCGCGAGGTGCACATGCTCGCGCGTCGTCTCGTAGAGGTCTTCGAGGTAGGGCAACGCGATGGTGCGGAGGTTCTGGGCGGTCGGGGTCTGCACTCCCAGCTCCCACAGCTTCATGCCGAGCGAGTACTGGCCATTGTGTTGTTTGGTCAGGGCGCCCCAGCCGACCAGCTCGCCGACCAGCCGGTGGGTGGTCGAGAGCGGAAGCCCCGCACGTTCGGCGAGCGCCGTGAGGGTCAGGGTGAGCGAGGTGGCCCCGGCCGGCGCCGCGAAAGCGTCGAGAAGGGCAAACAGTCGGGCCGCGACGGAGCGGTCGTCGACGACCGTTAGGGGGCCGTTCGCGCGCTTCAATGCCGGTTTTCCGCTCATATCCGGCCACGCTACCGGCTACTTCCACTGAATGGAAGACACTGTCCATTCCCCCGCCGGGCCGCGCGGCCCGCTCGGCTGCCCCATCCGCCCCACCCAATCGGCATAACTCCTGCAATTTGTGCGATCGTCAGAATTGTTCCGCGCAATCACGAGGAAGTAACCGATGGGCTCCAGAAATTGCAGGAGTTATGCACCGGGGTGACAGGCATTCCTGCCCGATGCGCTCGTTCCGTAGCGATTCAACCCGCGACGAGCCATGATGAATCGGTTGAGAACCCCAGATCACGAGGAGACAGAGATGACCAGCACGAGCATCGGAACCGGCACCAGGGACGACCCGTGGGTGCTGCGCACTCCGCCGGGGTCGTCGGAGTACCTCATGTATCGCGACGAGGCGGCCACTCCCCCCGCCCTCATCTGCAAGGTCGGGTCGACCACGCTGTCCTACCGGCTGAGCTGCGTGGAGGACCTGCATACCATGCTCAAGGAGAACGGCGACTGGGTCGAGCTCGGTGCCGCCGATGAGAAGAAGGAGGCCAGGCCTGACACCGTCGAGGCCTGGGGTCGCGCAGAGAATAACCCGGTTGGAGGCTGGTATGGCCTCAAGAACGGTTTTCGCGGACGCTTCGGCATGTATGTGCCGCCACTGCTCGAAGCCCTCGGCCTCGCCGAAGTGGAACACAACCCCCGCAACAACCGGATGCGCGCGCTCTAGCCGCCGCCAGCGTTTCGGGCAGATTACAAGATGTACCAATTTGTCCCAAAGAGTTGCGGGGATTGTTGAACAATCATAGGCTTTCTCACATTCAGTGACCGCCGGTGCTGACTCGTATCCCAAAGAAGTGAGCAGCCCCATGGCCACGACCGTCAAGCCCGTCATGGGCAAACCGAAGAAGAAGCTCAGGAACAAGCATCGCGGCGCGCTGCTCGGAGCCATGTTTCTCATGGCCACGAGCGCGGTCGGTCCCGGCTTCATCGTGCAAACCACCACGTTCACGGTGCAGCTCGGCGCCGCCTTCGCGTTTGCCATTCTGGTGTCGATCCTGGTGGACATCGCCGTTCAGCTCAACGTGTGGCGGGTGATCGGGGTGAGCGGTAAGCGCGCCCAGGAACTCGCCAACACCGTGCTGCCCGGCGCCGGCTGGTTTCTCGCCGCGCTCATCTGCATCGGCGGACTCGTCTTCAACGTGGGCAACATCGCCGGTACCGGCCTCGGCACGAACGTGCTGTTCGGCATCGACCCGAAGATCGGCGGCCTCATCTCGGCCGCGATCGCCATCGCCATCTTTCTGAGCAAGCGCGCCGGCGTCGCCCTCGACAAGATCGTCGTCGTGCTCGGCGCGGTCATGATCCTGCTCATCGGCTATGTGGCGATCGTGTCGCAGCCGCCGCTCGGCGAAGCGCTCAAGAACGCCGTCATTCCCGACAACGTTGACTTTCTCATCATCACGACCCTCATCGGCGGCACCATCGGCGGCTACATCACCTACGCCGGCGCGCACCGCATGATCGACGCCGGCGTCTTCGGGCCCGAAAACGTGGGCGAGATCACCAAAAGCTCGATTCTGGGCATCATCATCACCGGCGTGATCCGGGTGCTGTTGTTCCTGGCCATTCTCGGCGTCGTCGCCGGCGGCGTAGCCCTCACCAGCGACAACCTCGCCGCCGAAGCGTTCCAGTCCGCGGCCGGCGACATCGGCCTCAAACTGTTCGGCGTGATCCTCTGGGCCGCCTCGATCACCTCGGTGATCGGTGCCGCGTACACCTCGATCTCATTCGTCACCACCACCAAGACCTCGCCGCGGGTGCGCAGCATCGCCACCTGCGTGTTCATCGCGGTGTCGGCCACCGTCTTCACCCTGGTCGGCCAGGCCCCGGCCACCCTGCTGATCATGGCTGGCGCAGTGAATGGGCTGATCCTGCCGGTCGGCTTTGCCGTCATCCTCTGGGTGGCGTGGCGCCGCCGCGACCTGCTCGGCGGCTACGTCTATCCCAAGTGGCTGCTCGTCATTGGCGTCGCCGCCTGGCTGCTGACCCTGTATCTCGGGTACCGCTCACTCGGCGGCCTGGTGCAGCTGTGGGCGTGAGCGTCATCAACCGGGCAAAGCTCACGCCAGCCCAAGCCCGCGCCCTGTTCCGCGACGGGCTGGCCACGCCGACAGCGGGCTGGTCGAGCGGCTTCACCCAGGCCAACCTCATCATCGTGCCAAAAGAGCAGGCCTTCGACGTGCTGCTCTTCGCCGAACGCAACCCGAAACCGTGCCCAATTCTCGGGGTGCTTGAGGCCGGCCAGACGAGTGGCCCGCTGCTGGTCGGCGGCGATATTCGCACCGACGTCGGCCGCTACACGATTTACCAGAATGGCGTGCTCGTCGACGAGCCCACCGATCTGACCGACTGGTGGCGCGACGACCTGGTGACCTTCATCGTCGGTTGCAGTTTCACCTTCGAGTCGGCGCTGCAGCAGGCGGGCATCCCCATCGCCCACATCGAGCAGGGCCGCAACGTGCCGATGTATCGCACCAATCGGCGCTGCGCCCCCGCTGGCAGCATGGCCGGGCCGCTGGTCGTGTCGATGCGCCCCATCGCCGCCGAACGGGTAGCGGATGCCGCGCGCATCACCGCACGTTACCCCGCCGTGCATGGCGCCCCCGTGCACATCGGGGATCCGGCGGAGCTCGGCATCCGCGATCTCGCGCGGCCCGATTTCGGGGACCCGGTGGCCGTAGCCGACGGCTTCGTGCCCGTGTTCTGGGCCTGCGGAGTCACCCCTCAGGCGGCTGTGATGGAGTCAGCCCCGCCGCTCGCGATCGGCCACGCCCCCGGCCACATGCTCATCACGGATGCCCGCGACTCCGACTACCTGGTGCCCTAGACCGGCGGGTGCAGTCCGCCAGTTGATACCGCGGCGCGGGCGAACGCCCAGCCGGGCGGCGGCGCGGCCCTACCCGCGGGCGTGCGCCGCGAGCAGCTGCGTCTCAGCGCGGCGCAGGTAGTCGACCATGAGCGTGGCCGCCTCCGCCCGCTCCCCCGACTCGAACGTCGACAGGATGTCGGCGTTGTCGTCGATGTAGGGGGCGTGAAAGAGCGGGTCGGCGACCATGGAGTAGAAGACCAGCCGCATTTCGGCGAGCACCTGCGTCATCTGCGCGCCCAGCCGGTCGCTTTTGGTCAGGGCGACGACCCCGGCGTGGAAGTCCTGATTGGCGCTCGCCATGCCGGGCACGGAACCGGCGGTGCGCGCGGCGCGGGCGCGCGCGATGGCGGCGTGGAGGGTATCCGTTTTCGCGTCGGTCGACCAGGTCAGCGCTGCCGGTTCGAGAAAACGCCGCACGCGGTAGATCTCGCGGATGTCGTCGGCGGTCGGACGGGTTACGAAGACGCCGCGGTTCGGGATGCGGGTGACGATGTGTTCCTGGGCCAGGGTCGCGAAGGCCTCTCGCAGGGTGTTGCGGGAGACGCCGAGCACCTCGCAGAGTGGTTCCTCCGACAGCTTGGCGCCGGGTGCGAGCTGGCCGGCCGAGATGTGTTCGCGCAGCATCGACGCGGCCCACAGGCCGGTTTCGGCGTGGCGCACGTCGACGCTCTGGCGACGCAGGTCGGGGAGGATCTCGTCGAGGGTCATACCCACACAGTATCGACTCTCGCGCTCAGGCCTCGATGCTGGCCACGACGTCGGATAACGTCACCGCGTCGCCGGCGGCCACGAGCAGGTGCCCGAGCGTGCCGGCGCGGTGCGCGACGACGGTTGACTCCATCTTCATGGCTTCGAGCACGAGCAGCACATCGCCCTCGGCTACCGTGGCGCCGGGTTCGACGAGCCATTTCACGACGGTGCCGCTCATGGTGGAGTGCAACTCGGCCGGGTCGGCCTGTTCGATCGGCGCCACCGGGGCAGCGCCACCCTGCGCGAAGCCAGCGAGCAGGTTCTCGGGCAGGCCGAGCTCCATCCTCCGCCCGTCGAGTTCGATTGTGATGGTGCGGCGGCCCACCGGCACGGCGGCCGGAGCGAGCTGGGGGTCGTTGGCGAGCTGCTCGGCGAACTCTGTTTCGATCCAGCTGGTGTACACGCCGAGCCGGTCCGGTGCGGTGAACGCGGGCAGGTCGACGACCGCCCGGTGGAACGGAAGCACGGTCGGCACGCCCGCGATCTCGAACTCGGCGAGCGCCCGGCGGGCCCGGCGCAGCGCCTGCGGCCGGTCGGCACCGGTGACGATGAGCTTGGCGAGCAGCGAATCGAATTGCGGGGCCACCGCGTCGCCCGAGCGGATGCCCGCATCCACCCGGATTCCCGGCCCGGTCGGCACCGTGAAGGTCGTCACGGTGCCGGGCGAGGGCAGAAAGCCGCGGCCCGGGTCTTCGGCATTGATGCGAAATTCGAAGGAGTGGCCGTGTGCCACCGGGTCCTCAGCCACCGGCAGCGGCCCGCCGGCGGCGATGGTGAGCTGGGCGAGCACGAGGTCGACGCCGGAGGTCTCTTCGGTGATCGGGTGTTCCACCTGCAGGCGGGTGTTCACCTCGAGAAAGGAGATGCTGCCGTCGTCGGCGAGCAGGTATTCCACGGTGCCGGCGCCGACATACCCGGCCTCCCGGCAGATGGCTTTGGCGGAGGTGCAGATGAGGCCCTGCTGCTGCTCGGTGAGGAACGGCGCCGGCGCCTCTTCGACCAGTTTCTGGTTGCGGCGCTGCAACGAGCAGTCGCGGGTGCCGACGACGATCACGTTGCCGTTCCCGTCGGCCAGAATTTGCGCTTCAACGTGGCGGGGCTGGTGCAGAAAACGTTCGACATAGCATTCCCCTCGACCGAACGCGGCCAGGCTCTCCCGCACCGCCGAGTCGAAGGATTCCTCGATGGCGTCGAGTTCCCAGACCACCTTCATGCCGCGGCCGCCGCCGCCGAACGCTGCCTTGATGGCCACCGGCAGGCCGTGTTCCTCGGCGAAGGCGCGCACCTCGACGGCGGTTTCGAGGGTACCGTTCGAGCCGGGAACGAGCGGAGCGCCCACGCGCACCGCGATCTCGCGCGCCGAGACCTTATTGCCGAGCACCCGGATACTCTCCGGGCTCGGCCCGATCCAGATCAGCCCGGCGTCCTGCACGGCCTGGGCGAAGTCGGCGTTCTCAGAGAGAAATCCGTAGCCCGGGTGCACGGCGTCGGCGCCGGCCCGGTGGGCGATGGCGAGCAGCTTCGGCACGTTGAGGTAGGTGTCTGCGGGGTTGTTGCCGCCGAGCGCGTAGGCCTCGGTAGCCATGCCGACGTGCAGCGCGTCGGCGTCGACGTCGGCGTAGACGGCTACCGAGTCGAGCCCGGCGTCGGAACAGCCACGAATGATGCGCACGGCGATTTCGCCGCGGTTGGCAATGAGTACTTTCTGCACGGTTCAGCTCTCGTTCGGGGTTTCAGGGGTAATGGCGGCAAAGCGGATGCGCGCGCCCGGGCCGAGCTGCGCCGCCCGGTCCAGGTCGGCGTGCAGCACAACGCCGAGCACCGGGTAGCCGCCGGTGACCGGGTGGTCGGCGAGGAACAACACCGGAACACCGGAGGCCGGCAGCTGGATGGCGCCGGACACGGTGCCCTCACTGGGCAGTTCTCCAGGGCGCGCGCGGTGCAGCGCCGGCCCGTCGAGGCGCAGGCCGATACGGTTCGACTGAATGGTGACGGCCCAATCGGTGCGGTCGAAGTCGGCGAGCGTTTCGGCGCTGAACCAGTCGGCGCGGGGGCCGCGCACGTACCGCAACACGGTCAGGTCGGCGGGCGGGCTCGGCGCGGGTTCAGCCGCCCCGACCACACTCGTGGCCGGTGCCGGCAGCACCGTCAATTCGGCGCCGACGACGAGCGGCGCCGGCCCAATACCAGACATCGAGTCGGTGGAGCGGCTGCCGAGCGCGAGCGGCAGGTTTAAGCCGCCACGCACGGCCACATAACTGCGCACGCCCCACAGCGGGGCGCCCAGGCTGAGCCGTTCACCGATGTGCAACGCGAACGGGGCGTCGGTGGGCACGACGCGGGGGGCGGCATCCGTTCTGCTGATCGTGAGGAGAACGGATGCCCCCGCCACCGCGAGCACCTGCTCGGTGCGGGCCTCGAGCACGAGGCCGCCGAGGGCGTTCTCGAGTACGGCGGCCGAGGCCGGGTTGCCAACCAGCCGGTTGGCACGGCGCAGGGCACCGCGGTCGAGGGCACCGGCGCCGGCCACGCCGAGGTGGGCGAGGCCGGGGCGGCCAAGATCCTGCACGGTGGTCTGCAGCCCCGGCTGTACGACGAGAAGATCGGCGGGCAGGTCGGCGACGTCGGTCACGACGGTCGTCGGCGCGGCGCGCACGAACTCGCGCACCGCACGGAACTGCACCCGGTTGCCCGGCTGCACGAGTGCGGGCTGGTCGCGGTCGAGGTTCCACAGGGTGGCGTCGGTGCGGCCAATCAGCTGCCAGCCGCCGGGAGTGACGCGTGGGTAGACGGCCGAATAGTTGTCTGCGAGCGCCACCGAACCGGCCGGAACGGCCTTTCGTGGGCTGTCCCGCCGGGACACCCGCAGGCGGTCGTCGCCGACGAGGTAGGCGAAGCCGGGCGCGAAGCCGCCGAACGCGGCGGTCCACTGCTGCCCGGTGTGCGCCCCGATCACGCCGTCCCGGCCGAGCCCGGTGAGGTCGCCGACCTCGTCGAGGTCGTCACCGTCGTAGATCACGTCGATGGTCACGAGCTCGTTCTGGCCCGTGGCGGCCGCGCCCGGCGTGATCGAGCGCAACCGGGCCGCGAAGCCGCGAGCGGCTTTCGCCGAGTCGGCCGTGACGAGCACCGTTTCGGCGGCGGCGATCAGGTCTACCTGCCCGGGGAGCGGATGCTCACGCAACGCCTCATACAGCCCGAGCACCTCGCTGAGGCTGCCGAGTTGCACGAGCACGGCCCGGTCGCCGACGGGACGGATGGATCGAATGGTGGTCGTCATCCGCTAGACGAAACTCGCAACGGAAACACCGGCGGCTAGCAGGGCCGAACGCACCGCCGCGGCGAGCCGCACCGCGTCGGGGGTGTCGCCGTGCAGGCAGATGCTCGCTGCCGGCATCGCGATGACCGAACCGTCGACGGCGATGACGGTTCCCTCGACCGCGAGGCGCACGACCTGCGCCGTGACCGCTTCGACCGAGTGCAGAACAGCACCGGGCAGCGTGCGTGACACGAGGCTGCCGTCGGGGTTGTAGGCGCGGTCGGCGAACGCTTCAGCCACGGTTCGCAAGCCCCCAGCCTGGGCGCGGCGTTCGATCTCGCTGTTCGGCAGCACCATCAGCGCCAGGGTCGGGTCGACGGCGCGCACGGCGTCGATCACGGCCTGCGCCTGAACCGGGTGGTGGGCGATCGCGTTGTACAGGGCGCCGTGCGGTTTCACATAGCGCACGGTTGTGCCGGCTGCGCGGGCGAGGGCCTGCACGGCGCCGATCTGGTAGATCACATCGTTGCTGAGTTCGGCCGCATCCATGTCGATGAACCGGCGGCCGAAGCCGGCCAGGTCGCGGTAACCGGGGTGCGCCCCCACGGTGACGCCCGCGGCGGCCGCGGCGGCGCAGGTCGCGCGAATGGTCGTTGGATCGCCGGCGTGAAAGCCGCCGGCCACGTTGACGCTCGTGACCGAGGCGATGATGGCGGCGTCGTCGCCGACGGTCCAGTTGCCGAAGGACTCTCCGACGTCGCTGTTCAGATCGATGGTTGGCATGGTACCCGTCTTTCGTTCACCCTAGACTGCCGTAGTTCTAGCAATTGTTCAACAATCTGACTGAACTTCGTGCCGATTCTGCTGCACCGAAAACGGATGCGGCCGCCTCAGTGTGTCGGCCGGTCGCCCTGGCTTCGACTCCCGTACGACAAATCTAAGAGAATTCTCACGCAGCTCGTACTCTGGGCTCACCCGCGAGATCCACACTGAGAGCACAGATTGTCAATCGGGAGGCACCATGAACGTGCGCAGCAGCTGGGCTCGACCGCTGGTCTGGATCGTCGGCACGGTCGTCGGTGGGGTCGTCGGTGCGTTCGTGCTCGTTGTTATCGCTTCGACGCTCGCCGGATCGCTCGCCATCGCTGAGCAGCCGGGGCGACCCATCGAGGTTCCGGCGGTGTCGGTGCAGCAGCCGAACGGGGCATCCACTGCGGCGGCGACACCAACGCCGGGCGCCGAGCCGACCAGTCCCAGCACCAGCCCCGAGGCTGTTCCCGCCCAGGATCCCGTCGCCGTGGACGATCACGGCGGCGACGCCCCCGGTCACGACGACGATTCCGGCTCTGATGATTCGGGCGGCAGCGGGTCGGGCAGCAGCGGCGGCTGATCCCCATGAGAGTGCTCTCATGCACTTCTCCTGCCGGTCTTATCGGCGTGCGGTTGATTGATCTCGTGGCGATAATCACCACGCAATCCATCCGCCGCTTGCTCGGCGCAGACGAAAGGTCACCCCATGTTTCAGATGACGAAGAAGCGCACCCTCACCCTCGCAACCCTCGGCCTCGCCGGATTGATGTCGGTCGGCGTGATTGCCGCCCAGGCGAACACCGCCCCGACCCTCCTCGCCCCGACGAGCACCTCCAGCAGCAGCCCGGTCGCAACCGACCTGCCCGATGCTCCCGACGACAGCGACGGCCGCGTCGGCTCCGGCAACGGCATCGACGACGTAGCGGATGCCCCGGATGACAGCGATGGTCGCGTCGGCTCGGGCAACGGCATCGACGACCAGGCCGATGACTCCATCAGCAACGATGTGAATGATGCGCCGGACGACAGCGACGGCCGTGTCGGCTCCGGCCACGGCACCGACGACGTGAACGACGCCCCCGACGACAGCGACGGCCGTGTCGACAGCAACTCCGGCCCCGGTAACGCGGCCACGGTCGACGACTCCGGCAACTCAGGCCGCGGAAGCAACTCCGGCCACGACGCCGACGCCAGCAACTCGGGCGAAGACGACGCCGACGAGAGCAACTCCGGCAGCGATGACTCGGGCCACGACAGCGATCACGAGTAGCCAGCCCGCGGAGACGAATGGGCTGTCGACTCAGGTGAGTCGGTAGCCCATGCCTCGTACCGTTTCAATGCGGTCCGCACCGAACTTGGCGCGCAGGTACCCCACGTAGACGTCCACGATGTTCGACCCGGGATCCCAGGAATAACCCCAGACCCGGCTGAGTAGTTGTTCCCTGCTCAGAACCTGGTCGGGGTGCCGCAGAAATTCTTCGGCGAGCGCGAACTCCCGTGCCGAGAGGTCGACCTGCCGGCTCCCCAACGTCGCTCGGCGGGTGCGCAGGTCAAGTTGCAGCCCGTCGACGCTGAGCACGCTACTCGTCGCCCGCGGGGCCTCGGCCATGCGCAGGCGCACGCGGGCCAGCAGTTCGTCGAATCGAAAGGGCTTCGACATATAGTCGTTGGCTCCGCCTTCGAGGCTCGCGAGCGTGTCTTCGGCCGAGTCCCTGGCCGTCAGCACGATCACCGGCAGCGCCGACCCGTCGGCTCGCAGCTGTCGTAGTACCTCGTAGCCGTCGAGCCCTGGCAGCCCGATGTCGAGAATCAGCAGGTCGAACCCGCCGGTGATGGCGTAGTCGAGGGCATCCGTTCCGGTGCGCACCACCACGGTGGTGAAACCGGCGGCGACGAGCCCCTTTTCGACGAAACTGGCGATGCGGTCTTCGTCTTCGGCGATCAGAATGCGGCTCACGAGCGGATGCCCTTCGGGTCGGGTGACGCAGGTGCCTGGTCGGTGGGGAGGTCGATGGTGAACGTGGCGCCTCCGCCGGGGGTCGTGGAGACCAGGGATGTACCGTCGTGGGCCTCGGCAATGGCCGCCACGATCGCCAGGCCGAGGCCGGAGCCGGCCGGGCCGCGGCCGCGAGTTCCGCGCTGGAACCGGTCAAAAACGCGCGGCAGCAGTTCTTCGCTGATGCCCGGCCCGTGATCGCTCACCCAGAGTTGCAGGCGGGGCCGGCCCGCGGCATCCGCTGTGAGGGTACTCCCCAGCTCGATCACTCCGGTCGGTGCGCCGTGACTGACCGCGTTGGCCGCGAGTTGCAGCAGCGCCTGGGTCAGTTTGTCGGCGTCCACGGCCACGACCACATCGGCCGTCGCCGACACGACCCAACTGTGCGCCGACAGCGCCGCCGCTTTGAGCCGCACGCGCTCCACGAGCGCGGAAATGTCGGTGGGGCGGCGGTTCGCGAGGGCTGACCGTTCGACCTGGGCGAGCGCCGAGATATCCCGCACGAGCCCACCCATCCGGTCGAGTTCATCGATCGCGAGGTCACGGGTAGCCACCACATCGCCCACGCTGGCGGGGTTCATCAGCTCGAGATGCCCGCGCACAATGGTGATCGGCGTCTTCAACTCGTGTCCGACGTCGTCGAGCAGCTGGCGCTGCCCGGTGAGCGCGCCCTGCAAGCGGTCGAGCATATCGTTCACGGTCAAGGTCAACGCCGACACATCGTCATGACCCACAACCGGGATGCGTTCGCTCACATCCGACGCGGTGATGCGCGCTGCGGCCTCGCGCAGTGCCCTAATGGGGCGCAGCAGGCGACCGGCCACGACCCAGCCAACCAGCCCGACGACGATCAGGGTCACCAGCCCCACGAGCAGGTAGGTGCGGGAGGCGTCGGAAACGGGCTTCAGTTCGGCGTCGAGGTCGAAGGCGGCGATGAACGTGCCCTGCGCCGGGTCGCCGTCGACGGAGACCGGGACGAAAACATAGCGCAGCAGGCGGCCCGACGCCGTGACGGTACCGAGCACGACCTCGTTTGAAGCCGTTTCGGCCTCGCTGCGCTGCACGAGCGCGTCGTCGACCAGCCGAAAGTCGACGGCACGGGGTTCGAACGCCGCCACACCGTCGATGACGGCAAGGGTGCTCTCATTTGTTGCCGGGCGCACCCCTGCGATAACGGCGCGCAACGCGCTGCGCAGGTCGAGCGCGGCGGAGTCGGCGGCGACGATGCGCACGTCGTCGACGGTGTCGGTGAGCACCGAATCGATGTCGCTCAGCGTGCGTTCGCGCTGCACCACATAGGCGGTGGTTCCCGCGATCGCCAGCCCGGCCGCGGTCACGAGCAGGATCGCCGCCAGAATGCGCACGCGCACCGACAGCGCCGGGCTTCGCCGCCACGCGGGCACATCGATCGGGTCCGACATGCACCCAGTATGGCCGCTGCCACCGACAGGCCCGTACACTCCCCACGCGGACGCCGCCCCCAGCGCCCGACCGGCCGCGCTCCGGCATCCGCTTGAGCTATTAGCTCGGAGCGAGCTCCTCCCGCCATTAGCTCGGAGCGAGCTCCTCGACCGTGAACGCGGCCTCGGTGGTGTCCTCAATGTCTTGCAGGCTTATACCGGGGGCGCGCTGCCGCAGCACGAGGCCGGTCGGCGTCACGTCGAAGACGGCCGTGTCGCTGATGATGCGGTCCACACACTTCAGACCGGTCAGCGGCAGCGTGCACTCGGTCACGATCTTGGCCGAGCCATCGCGAGCGACATGCTCGGTGAGCACGATCACGCGCGGGGTGCCGGCGACGAGGTCCATCGCGCCGCCCATGCCCTTGACCATTTTGCCGGGAATGGTCCAGTTGGCGAGGTCGCCCCGGCCGGAAACCTGCATCGCGCCGAGGATCGCGACCTTCACGTGACCGCCCCGAATCATGCCGAACGAGGTCGCCGAGTCGAAGATCGATGCCCCCGGAAGCACGGTGACGGTCTGTTTGCCGGCGTTGATAAGGTCGGCGTCCTCCTCGCCCTCCCACGGGAACGGCCCCATGCCGAGCAGCCCATTCTCGCTCTGCAGCGTCACTCGAACGCCGTCAGGCAGATTATTGGCGACGAGCGTTGGAATGCCAATACCGAGGTTCACGTAGTCGCCGTCGCGCAGTTCCTCTGCCGCAATCGCGGCCATTTCGTCTCTGGTCCAAGCCATGGTAGTTCTCCCCTTGCCTAAGCGGTGGCCAGCACGGGCCGGCTGCGCACGGTGCGCTGTTCGATGTCTTTCACCCGGGCCGCGGCCTGGACCAAGCGCTGCACGTAGACCCCCGGGGTGATCACGTGGTTCGGATCAATATCGCCTGGCTTCACGATCACCTCGGCCTCGGCGATCGTCACGAGACCGGCGGTCGCCACGACCGGGTTGAAGTTGCGGGCGGTGAAGCGATACTCGAGATTGCCGAGGGCGTCGGCCCGCCAGGCTTTCACCAGCGCGACATCGGCGACAATTCCGCGCTCCTGCAGGTACGTTTCGCCGTCGAAGTCGGCGAGCGGCTTGCCCTCCGCGATCAGCGTGCCGACGCCGGTCTTGGTATAGAACGCGGGAATGCCAGCGCCGCCGGCCCGCAGCCGCTCGGCGAGAGTGCCCTGGGGGCTGAACTCAACCTCGAGCACGCCGGCCAGAAACTGCTCGGCGAACAGCTTGTTCTCGCCGACGTACGAGGCGATGACCTTGCGCACCTGACCGGCTTCGAGCAGCACACCCAGGCCCTTGCCGTCGACGCCCATGTTGTTCGACACGACGGTGAGATCTTTCACACCGGATTCCCGCACCGCGTCGATGAGATCAGCCGGAATTCCGCTGAGCCCGAACCCACCGACCGCGAGCACCATCCCGTCGCGCAGAACATCGTGCAGGGCCTCGCTCGCGCTGGCCTGAACCTTAGACATGCTGTCTCCTCGTTGAGTGTGGGCCACCACATCTGTCCACCTTGTGGACATCGGCTCGTTACGTCATGGTATTCAGGCTCGCTAATGCCTGTCAATTGCTTCTTTCTTGAGATTCCACCCCGTGAACAGTAGGCTCCAAATTATCCACATTATGGACAGAAAGGGCGAAATGATCGATCATTCAGCCGTCGCGGAGAGTCGGAAGCCACGCAGCACCCAGCCGGTGCCGGTGCCGCAGCCCGTGCAGGGCGCCCAGGTCGTCGCTCGCATCGCTCTGCTACTGCGGCTGGTGGGCCGCAACCCGGCCGGCACGCCGCTGGCCGAAATCGTGCGAGACTCCGGACTGACCCGGCCCACCGTGCACCGGCTGCTCACCTCGCTCGCCGCCGAGGGCCTGCTCAATCACGATGCCGTGAGCCGCACCTGGCATTACGGCCCCGAGGTCTTCGTCATGGGAACCGTCGCCGCCGCCCGCTACCCCATCGAAGAACTCGCCCGGCCGAGCCTCGTACGCCTTGCCGAGAAGACCGGCGAGAGCGCGTTCCTCTCCATCCGGCGCGGCGCCGAAACCGTGTGCCTGCTGCGGGAGGAGGGCAGCTTCCCCATCCGCTCCTTCGTTCTGCACGAAGGGGTGCGCTTTCCGCTGGGGGTCGCATCCGCTGGAATCGCGATCATGGCCTACCTGCCCGACGACGAAGTGGATGCCCTCCTCGGCGACACCGCAGCGTTCGCGGCTCGCTGGGGCGCTGCGCACTCACCCGCGAGCATCCGCTCCAACCTGGAGAGCACCCGCATCACCGGTTACGCCGTCAATCCCGGGCTCATTCTGGAGGGCAGCTGGGGCATGGGGGCCGCGATCTTCGATCGGGCCGGCCGCCCGGCTTGGGCGCTTTCGCTCACCGGTATCGAGCCGCGGTTCAAGCCCGAGCGCCAGAAGGTGCTCGGCCAGCTGCTGCTCGACGAGGCCAGTCGCATCACCCAAGCCCTGCAGCAAGCACGACGAGCCTCCGACACGATCTAGCGAATTTGGCAACGGAGCACTGGTACCTTCGAGAGAACTGTCGGGCCGTTCTCAGCTCCTCGTCTGACATCACAGACTGTAAGGAACGGCATGGTCAAATCGAAGAACATCGCAGTGGGTACGGCCGCGCCCACTCTGCTCCGACGCCCGGTCGGCGTTCTGCAGGGCACCCGCTGGCTCTTTCTCTGGCTTGCCCTGCTGACCCTGCTCTTCAGCGTGCCGGGCTCGCTCTCGCTGGTGGGAGTCAACGCGGTCCCCTTGCTCCTGGCGGCGGTTGCGACCCTCGTCCTGTGGGGTTCGTGGATCTACAGCTTTCTGCGGCAACGCGTTCCGTTCGCGCTGGAGGTGCTCGATGCCATCGCCCTCACCGCGTTCGCCATGGCCGGCCCCTCTACAGCAGCGATGACACCACTCTTGCTGGCGAGCGCGTGGCTTCGCACTCTCTACGGCACACCATGGCGATCGGTGGTTCGCAGCGTGCTGTACGCCACAGCGCTCGTGGGCGTCACGGTACTCTGGCCGCTTGTCCCCGAACACACGACCGCACCTGACCTCCTGCGGCAAGCTGGCGTCATCTCGATCGTGGTGCTCACCATCGTGGCGGCTGGCCAATTGCGCACGTCCCTGCAGGCCTACGACTGGGCCATAGAACGTGACCAGGAACTCACCCGCGCCGGCTCGATGCTGCTCGGTCTAACCGATCCCCACCGCATCCGCGCGCTGGCCTGGAACGTTGCCAACCAGCTGACATCAACGACGCCCGGGCTTCGAGTACTCAAAATCGTGCGCGACGGCGACCTGCTGCGCATCGGCGCGCGCACCGGGGACTTCGCCGATCTTCCCGAGGCGTTTCCGTTCTCCGTACTGCAACTCACCGGCACGGACAGAACGGATGCCCGCATCACCGACTTCGCACCGCTTAACGCTGCGGTCGGCCTCCCCCTGGTCTGGGAGTGCATTTCCCTCACCGAGCAGTCCGAGCAGGCCTGGCTTCTGGTCGGTGCACCCAACCGCATCCCGGCGGGCACAATCCTGTCGACCCGCAGCCTGGTCAACCAGGTAAACCTGGCCCTACGCAACAGCGACGCGCACCACCAACTGGAGGCGCAAGCGACACACGATCCGCTGACCGGCCTCGATAATCGGTTGTCATTCACCACCAAACTCGCCGCGCTCCTCGACCAGAGCGCTACACCCGCTTCGCTGCACGTATTGTTTCTCGATCTGGACGACTTCAAAGACGTCAACGACCAGCTGGGACACCGGGAAGGTGACACCGTGCTCATCGAGGTGGCTGCGCGATTGCGGCGCTGCATCCGCCCGCTCGACGTCTGCGCACGGCTCGGCGGCGACGAATTCGCCGTCGTGCTGCGGAGCACCACCGACGACGGCGCCACCGCTATTGCGCAACGTATGGTGCGCGCTGTGTCCGAGCCGGTCATCGTTACGGGGCGTTCCGTGCAGGTCGGCGCCAGCGTAGGCGTGGCCGCGGCCACCACGGGCCTCGACCTCGACGAACTCGTGCACCACGCAGACGTGGCCATGTACGCCGCAAAAGCGAATGGAAAGGGGCAGGTTCAAGTATTCCAGCCCGGCCTGCTGCAGAGCCAATCGATGCTGATGTCCTTCGAACGCCGACTGAATCGTGCCGCCGCAGCGGGTGAACTCGAGGTGCACTACCAACCGATCATGTCTCTGACCGACCTGGTCTGCACCGGGGCTGAGGCTCTGGTGCGCTGGAACCACCCCGAGCGCGGTCTATTGTTGCCCGACGAATTCGTGCCGCTGGCCGAAACCACCGGTTCCATCATCGGGGTCGGTGCTTTCGTGCTGCAGACCGCCTGCGCTGAGGCCGCCACCTGGCCCGAGTCGTCGCCGGGCGTGCCGATGACCGTTCAGGTGAATGTCTCGGCGCGCGAGCTGGAGAGCGTCAACTACGTTGACTCGGTCCTGCGCTACGTGGCCGAGAGCGGGCTCCCCGCCAACCGGCTGGTACTCGAGCTGACCGAGACCGTGGCGCTGCAGTCGGTGGCGGCGCTCGAACGGCTGAAGACCTTGGCGACCCACGGTATCCAGCTCGCACTGGACGACTTCGGGACCGGCTACGCCTCGCTGTCAGCTCTGCGGTTGCTGCCGATTACGGTGGTGAAGCTCGACGCGTGTTTCGTGAGCGGGATGCACACCAACGTGGTCGATCGCAGCGTGGTAGAAGCCGTCGTGCAGATGAGTACGAAGCTCGGCATCACCACCATCGCCGAGGGAGTGGAATATCTCGAGGAGCAGAGTCTACTGGTGCAGATTGGCGCAGATTCGGCTCAGGGGCACCTGTATTCCCGGGCCGTTCCCGCAGCAGAGCTGCACCCGTGGCTCACGCAGACCACCCGCGCCCGCTTGGGCTAAACCAACATTCAGCGATCTGGGTAACGAAAAGGCCACCGTCTCCGGTGGCCTTTCTTCGTGCAGGTGGTGGAGCTAAGGAGATTCGAACTCCTGACCTTCTCATTGGGATTTAGTGGAACCCTTGCCCCGCGCATGTCAGTGTTTATCAGGGATGCACGCCCGCTAGAGGTCAACACATTGCATGGCGGACGGCCGCAAAACACCCGCATGTTTCCGGGCTTTTCTGGAGTCATCCGCGACCATGTAGTTGACCATGCAGTTGACTTGGTGGCTTCGCGCCACCGCGCATATATGGGTACATGCGACTCCTCGTTATCGGCCCTGCGGCCCTGGCCCCCGACGCGTCAGGTGACGCCGCACGAGAACGCGCCCTCTTCGCACAACTAGACGACGATGCCTTCGCCGCACCATCGCAGGCAGCATGCCGGGAGAACCTTATTGAGCTCGTCGCGCGCGCAGCGTCCGCCGGGATTCGCGTCGTTATCGTGACAGACCAAGCCGGCCCGGTTGACTTGCGCCTAGACAATATCGACGTCGGTCCGCTCGTGACTGCCCACTTGGAAGTCGTTCGACCCCGCAACGCACGGGTCGGAGAATTCTGGAACTTTCGGCGCCGGCTGCTCGCCCTCCGCGGCTACATCGCGGAACGGGATAACCGCATTGTAAGTCGGGTCGTATTCGTGGACTCCGGAGTCAAGGATGAGGCGGGCCGTAACCTATCGAGTAAGTTCCTAGTCAACCTGGGCTTAGACGCCGAACTCGTCGACCCCGGGCCCTGGGGATTGGCTCTCGGGAGCTATGCACAAATCTGCGCAGCGCTCGAACTCGACGTACCGTCGCCGCGGCCGACAACCAGCCGGGCTTCGAATAACGACGAAGAATTGTTTTGACCCGCGACGCGCCGCCAAGTTCGTCGAATGTCGGTGGGTTGTGACAAGATCTAATCCGGCGAATAATCAAGATCTACTTTGAGGGCAAGATGACAGCGACAAAGACTAAGCCAGCACCGCTCCGCGGGGACGCAGCGCCCGCGCCGCTCCCCGTCGTGGATGGGGGGTTCGCGACCATCCTTGCTGACCCGCCGTGGAGGTTCGCTAACCGGACCGGTAAAGTCGCCCCAGAGCACCGCCGCCTAGACCGCTACTCAACGATGGACCTTGACCAAATCATGGCGCTACCCGTTGCCAAGCACGCCGCCAAGAACGCCCACCTCTACCTCTGGGTGCCGAACGCATTACTGCCGGAGGGTATCGATGTGATGCGCGCTTGGGGCTTCCGATATGTTTCCAATGTCGTCTGGGCCAAACGCCGGAAAGACGGCGGACCCGACGGACGCGGGGTTGGCTTCTATTTCCGAAACGTGACTGAGATTCTACTTTTTGGTGTTCGCGGTTCGATGCGTACGCTGCCGCCCGCGCGCTCACAAGTAAATATGCTCGAAACAAGAAAGCGCGAGCACTCGCGCAAGCCCGACGAGCAATACCCGCTAATCGAGGCGTGCTCCCCCGGCCCGCATCTCGAGATGTTTGCCCGCCACGCGCAGCCCGGCTGGACCGCCTGGGGTGACGAATCAGACGATGCTGTCCAACCCCGCGGTACCGTGGCCCGCGGTTACTCCGGTGGGCCAATCGACGCGCCTCATCTTGCGCCGCACGAACGCATCCCCAACGCCGAAGCTGACGCACTGGCAGCCGAACTGAACGACCTTTACGAACGCCTCGGCTATTCGATTCGAGATATCTCCGAAGAACGCGGCCTCTCTATCCAACGAGTGCGAGGACTCCTGGGGCGCGCTGGCGCCGACATCCGTCCGCGCGGTGGAGCCCACAAACCCGAGCCAGCCTTAGCTGTCTAGGGAACCATAACCCCGGCATCGAACGCCATTTGCACTGACTCAAAATCGTTCACCCGGGCGGGTTCGATGCCGATAAGCAACAACGGGCACTCGCCTCCGCCGCCTAAGTTGACGCGGGGGATTAGCTTGTTCCAGTGAGTGGTCGACGAACCGTACTTCTTGCTAGTTGCAGTCGTGGACGTACGAATTGTTGGTCCGATTATTCGCTGGAGTTCAGGGCCGCGGGTGACGATGACGCCGACAGCAAGGGCACCTTCGCGGTGCAGTGCCTGGTAGTTGAGCAGGTCCCGGTCGAAAAAGGGGTCCTTATTATTCCACTCGACTTCCACACCGATTCCCGGGTAGGGGTCGTCTTGACTAGCTACGGCGAACATGTCAATCTCATGCCCTCTGGTTACATGGAGCGGCTTGTCGTCAATCAGGCGCGCGATAGAGATGTTCCGTTTGCCCCAACCGTGCTTTTCGAGTGTCGCATCGAACCGAGCGGTGTGCTGCGCACGGCTACCTCCGCCGGCAAGCAACTCCTCGATTTCAATTTGGAATTCTTCAAGAGTTGCTATTAGGTCGGCAAAGCGCTGCGGGAATGCTTCACGAAGAATCAAGTCGGCATACCTGGTGACGCCGTACTTGTAACCGCTCGGCAAGTCCACCGATGGAGTGCCTACGACCGACGGCAAGTCTGGAATCTGCCCGTCGGTCGTCGCATCATCATGAACCTCAGAGTTGTCTTCGTATCCCACCATGATTTGATTCTGTCGAACGGCGGTCGCTGCGCATAATCGGAGCCCACCTCAGGTCCCGCTAATGTCGCTTAGCGGGAGTTGACGCGGTCGCCACGTTATCGGTAGTTGACCGCGCATAGATAGGGGTATGGAATCCCAACTAGAGCCCGTCGCGCCTACAGCACCGCTCACAGATTCGCAAATCGCAGGCATCGCCGCGGCCGTCGCCGATTCGAAGGCGCCGGCCACGCGGCGCGCCTATTCTGGCGCGGTTCGCGCGTTCGGAATCTGGTGTGTTTCCAATGGGCAGCCGGCACTTCCAACTAACCCGGCGGTCGTCGCCGCATACCTCGTCGAGCGTGCCGATTCGAACGTTTCGCTTTCGACGCTGACCGTCGCTGTCGCTGGAATCCGCGACGCGCATCTCTCGGCTGGACATGCCAACCCGACCGCGCACCGCGGGGTAACCCAAACGATGGCGGGCCTCCGACGCCGGCTCGGAACTGCGCCAAGTCGTCAGGCGCGAGCGTTCGACGTCGGAGAGCTTCGACGGATTCTTGCGAAGATTGACCGGTCGTCGACAGCCGGAAAGCGCGACGCTGCGCTGCTCCTATTTTTGTTCTCGTCGGCATGCCGCCGGTCGGAAGCGGCGGCATTGATGCGCGGCGACCTGCAGCTCTCCCCCGCCGGAATCCGGGTGGCAATTCGCCGCAGCAAATCTGACCAGGCCGGTGCGGGCGCCGTCGTGGGAGTTCCCGCCGGCGTGCACCAGGCGACTGACCCCTTGCGTGCGATGCGCCAGTGGCTGGGCGTTCGTGGCGGGGCGTCGAGCGACCCGGTGTTCTGCAGAGTTTCGCGTACCGGGGCGGTGCTGGAAGGCGGGCTTACGGGGCAGTCGGTGAACACAATTTTGCAGGCGAGGGCGGCCGCGGCCGGGGTCGAGTTAGCTGGGTTGTCGGCCCATAGCACGCGGGCTAGTCACGTGACCGCGGCCGCGAAAGCGGGGGTTCCGCTCGAGGATATCCAGCGCCAGACCCGCCATGCGAATGTCCAGACACTACTTGGTTATGTGCGGTCGGCCCGGGTCGTCGAGGACGCCGCAAGCGCCGGTTCGCTGGGGCTATAGGACCGGGCGCGGAGCGCGTCCTCGGCGGTGAGGCCGCGCTCGTCGTCTGTGTGCCAGGTGGCCGCGGAATCAGCGCGGCGCATGACTTCTATGTCGAGGCCGGGCTGGCAAGATTTTATTTGGAACGCGTGCTCCTGCGCGAGCTCGCGGCTGGCGAAACTGCCGAACACCAGTGGGCCGATAAGGCTAGATGCCGACGACGCCATCAAGCCGAACCGCGTGCTCATTCCGCACCGACCAGGCGACAGATGGCTCTAATTTCGGTGGTTCGATACGGGATAGTCCCGAGGTCGATTCCGTCGTCGACTAACGGGTGGACGTAGATTCGCGCGCCGCGGCCGATGCCAATTGGTGGCTCGAACCCAAATACCCTCTGCCACCTTCCGTCGTGCAGAATCGAACCACGCCCGGGTGCTGGCAAGCGCATGACGTGGTTTAGCTGGGCGTCGTCCCAGCGCAGCAGAATCTGCGTTCCGCCGGATGACTCCAGCACGACGATGCCGTGCCGCTCGCTGTCTGGAAGCTCGCCGGCAGGTGTGAGCACTACTCCCATAGTGGTGACGGGGTGTCGGTGGGGTTGAGTGTCCATGCCCTCTATATGCGCGGTCGCCACGAAGCCCCGCGGTGTGAGTCGCGGGGCTTCGGTTTGGCCGTTCGGTCGAGCTAGTCCTGGCGGCTGATTCTCCGTTCGGCGCGCCGTTCGTCGAGGTCGTCGAGGGGTTCGGCGGTAAGCGACCAGGTGAGGTACGCGGGGTCGCTGGCGTCAAGTTGGATGCGCCCATTGGGGCACGCCCGGGCAAGCAAATCGGTTACCGTTTCGATTACGAACGACAGTAACTCGTCGAACCAGTGCTCGTCGGAAACGGTATCGGCGGCGACCAGGTCCCCGGCGAATTCGGGACGCCCGAGCGCGAAAGAACGGCCGTCGGCGACCAGCTCCGGGGAGACCAGGCTATCCGGACCGAGTGGAAAGTTCCCAGGTTCGCCCAGGACAGCGAGCCAGTTTGTTTCCCCTTGAAGGTCGACCGTAACCGTCACCGGCAGGCCGGCCGCAACGGCGAGGTTAGCCGCCTTTGCGACCGGGTCGGTCAGAGCAAACGCGGCGCTCACGCTGCACCGAATACGACGAAGCCGACGATAAGCGGGAACATAGCGACCGCGAAAGCTGTACCGAACTTCTGCCGCATGGTGGCGTAACGGTCGGAGATTATGGATGAGTTGTCGTTGAACATTTGGCCCTCCTAGGGCTTAGTGCCGGCTATCCCGCCGGCTTAGGTGTTGCTCTATAACTTCATGTACGGGGGCGATTCGGAAAGCTGTCACTTTTGAGAACATTTCTTGAGTATTCTTTTGGAATCTCCCCGCTTCGCCCCGTTCATTCCTTACCCTGCGGCGGGAATCGACCGCCGCAGGGCCTGAACCTGTAAGCTGGCTGTGAGTCCTAGAACTCGACGGCCCGTGACGCACGAATAGCCGCATAGCCGCGCTCCTCTGCCGCCGCGACCGCCTGCTGCGTTATCGCCAGGGCGGCGCCAACTTCGGCCTGCGTTAGTGGGAACCCGCCACGCAGCCCGAGCCGAAGTTCCAGCACCTCGCGGGCCCGTCCGCGAGTCGGGGCGATAAGGTCGCGCAGTGCGTCCTCGGCACTGACCGCGGCGTCAACTTCTGCGGCCTCCGGGTCGGCCAACGTCTCCTCGAGCGCTTCCGTAATCGGCGCTGCCGGCTGACTCCACGCTTCGACTTGGGCGACGCGTGCCGGGTCGATACCAAGGGCGGCGGCTAGCTCCCGGCGTGACGGTTCGCGGCCGAATTTCGCTTCGAGCTCGGCGGTCGCAGCGGCAAGCTGCCGAACCTCGTCGAGTACGTCGCGGGGGATACGAACGGAGCGGCCGGTGGCGCGGATTAGGTCGCGCAAGGCGCCGTCGAGAGCCGCGGTTGCGTAGGTCGAGAACCGGTTCCCGAGGGCCGGCTTGAAGCTGCGCGTGAGGGTCACCATACGCAGCCGCGCCTCCTGCGCTAGGTCCTCGAGTTCGACGCCGCGGCCAACGTGACGGCGGGCGGCCCTGTCTGCCATTCCGCCAAAAGCCGCAACCCACGCGGCCTCAGCACGGCGCCCTGCAGCCACCTCACGGGCGAGAGTACGGGCCGGTAGCGAGCGGCGCTCACCCTCCGGAAGTGAGGCGAGCTGGCCGGCTGCGGTGCGGCCCGCAGCGGTGGCGGTAGCCCACTCTGTTTCTTGTTCCCGGGAGACGCGCCCGGCCTGGTCGGTGTTCTGATTGCTATCCATACCGTCATGTACGCGGGGTGCGCAAAAACCTGTCACTATCTGGGATTTATTTTTAGACCAACCTGCAACCGGTCATTATTTTGGCGTTTGCGCCCCACGGAAACTCACGATTACCGCCCATGCCGCCGCCGCATCGCTCGACGGCTCACCCTCACGGAACGGTTAAAACAAACGCCCCGCCAGGTATGGGTCCCGGCAGGGAGTGTAAAGCTGAACGTTCGCTATGACTATGCGGCCGCAGCGTCGGCGAGTTTGCGAGACAGGTGCCGCATGATTCCCGCCGCCTGGTTTCCTGGTCGCGTGCCCGTCGCGGCCCCCGCCATGACCAGCTCCCGCTCCCACGCCAGCTCGTCGATAACCTCCGCGCAACGCTCGCATTGTCGCGCCGCGGGCTTACCTGGCCCGAGAGGTGGGAATACGCCGACGCGGCCGCCGCAGCCGGGGTGGGGAAGTTCGGAGAATGTCGCACGGTCAGCCTGCGGGAACGCAGAGTCAGCGGCCTGGACCGCGCCGCGAACCTCGCGCAGCAAGTACCCGAGCAACTCCGCGGCCTCCGCGTCGCGCGGCGCGGCGATACGGTCGAGACGGGCGACCAGCCAGCCAGCCTGCGCCGCCACGACCACCCCGACGAAACGCGGGTCCAGGCCCGCGGGCAGCGCAGCGAACGTACCGGCATATCCGCGTCGTGCATGGTGCGGTGCCGCAGGCGCCGGCTCCTTATATAGCGCCGCAAACTCGAGGACAAGGTTCGCCAGCGTGGCCCACAAGGTATCGACCGAATCGACAGCTCCTAGGTTTATCGGCGGTCGGGAACTAGAGCTAGCGCTCCCGCTCCCTCCGGTCGCGCCTGCCGTATCCACGGCCTGAACGCCGGGCACTATCTGCGCGGCGACATGCTCCGCGATACCCGGCGCGCGGGCCAGGTTGCGCGCGATGCCTTCAAAGCATTTCGCGCAGAGAACGCCGTGCGTCGCGGCAGGCGCGGTGGGCGTTTCGATGCCAGGTTGCGCGGGGGTTAGGCGGTGTGGGGCAGTGCAGGGGGTGGTGAAGTGGCTCATGGGTTGGGCTCCTATTGGTTGACGTACCGGCGGTGGGTGAAACTTTTGTCTTACTGTCATGTACGCGGGGGTGTCAGAAAGCTGTCACCGCCGCGTCACTAGTTACCCTGCGGCGGGAATGGCGCGCAGGGCGGACGACCGCCCGACGTACCCGTAGCCCTCGCGTTCGAGGATGACGGCGACCGCCTCGCCGAGCGTGTGGGCGTCGAGGTCAATGCCTGGAATCTCGCGAAGAAAGATACGGTCGCGACCGAAGTCCTCGAACCGAACGTCAGCCAGCGCGTCCTCGCCGTACTCGTCGCGCAGAGCCTCCGCGAACGCGTCGGTCACGGCGAGGATGCCGCCCGACACGATGACTTCGCGCTCCTGCGCGGAGATTTCGTAGTCGGAGTCGGAGAGGGTGCGGGCGCGCACGGTGGCGGCAAGTACACGGTCTACGATTCCGTGGCCGAGGTCGAGGGAAACGTGCGCTTCGTAGGTCTTGATTCTGATGTTCATTTGGCCCTCCTAGGGCTTTTGTGCCGGCTAGCCGGCGGTGGGTGAGGGAAGTTTTTCTCTCTCACTAGGTAGAGTGCGAAGCGGGGCAAGATTTCAAAAAGAATTTGATAATTCTTTTTGCGGGCCCTTCGCGGCCCGTCATAAGTCATGTACGCGGGGCGGCCGAAATACTGTCAGCCGCCCCGTACCCATTACCCTGCGGCGGGTTTTGGGGTGACGATTTGGTGCTAGCCGCGGGGGTAATTCCCCATGCTGTCGGCGCGTGCGGCCAGGCTTGTGACGGCGTCGCTCGAGGGGTCGAGCATCAGCCCAACGAATGAGACGTTGCCGCCGGCGCCCTTCTTAGTTGGCGTGTGGCGGGACAGAACGCCCCGTTCCTGCAGCGCTTCGACGAATGCTTTCTGTGTCCACGGACGCTGCCCACGGTCGCTGACCCAGGCCTTGTACGTTCGGTAGATATCGGACCGAACACCGCTGTATCCCTCACCGACGCGGCATACCTCTTCGAGAAACTGACCGAGGTCATCGCTGGAATTCCGGTACTCCGACGTGGCCGCTTCAACAGCTGAGCAGGTTCCAATTCCGTCCTTTGCGTATGCGAGCGCGCCCTCTACGAGCCAGCGCAGGATGCCCGCGGCCTCCGCCGCAAGGCGCATCGGCAGGTCCTTATCAGCGGTGCCCTCCTGGACCTGGAAGTCAAACGGCAGCAAGGCGATTCGGCGCCACGTTCCCCAGTCCTGAGCCTTTACAGTCGGACGGTGGTTCGTGACCAGAAACACAGAGTGCGTTGGCTGGAACGTGATTCGGTTCTGGAATAGGTGCCGGCCAGAGATAGCGTCCCGAGAGGTCAACGTTTTCATAGCCGCCTCATCGAGAACTGCGCCAACCCCGGTCTCCGAAGCAACGACGAAGCGCCGAGATTTCAGTGTCGCGCGGTGCTCGTCTGCCATCCCGCCAATGAGCGCGTCGACCACGAGAGTGGTCGCATAGCCGCCGAGAACGTTAGTGACCGCCTCGACGAGAACCGACTTACCATTTCCGCCGCCGCCGCTGAGGATGACAATTTTTTCCTCGAGAACCTTGCCGACGAGGCCCTTTCCGAGAGCACGCTGCGCGAACGCTACGGTCTCCGCGTCGCCGAGAAAGATTTCGGAAATAAACTTGTCCCACGCCGGGGCGGTAGCCTCCGGGTCGTATCCAACCGACGTAGTCAGCGTCTGCCGGTTCGCTGCGTCGGGTTCCAGCAGCTCACCGGTGCGCAGGTCGACGGTGCCGTTGGCGACGTTCAAAAGCCACGGGTCAGCGTCGAACGAATTCTCCGACACAGACATGCCCGGTTCGGTGCGCGCCATATCGACGGCAGAGTTAAGCGGGACTTTACCGCGGCTGCGGTTGTACCGTTCGGAGTCGCCCTTGTCGCGTTCCGTGAGCGACTTTGCACGGCTGGTCATGGCATCGTTCTGGTCGCGAACCCAAACGAACCCGTCCCACCGCATCCATGACTTCGCCTCGACGTTAAACAGCGCGTCACCCTTGCTGACACATTCCGCGGCGAGGCGTTCACCACGGCCCGCGTCGTCGTTACTGAACTCGCGGGTTTCGGCGAGTACCTCGTCGAGGGTTAGCGCGGCGTCGATGAGGGCCAGCAGTGGCTGGCTCTCCCCAGCAGCCAGCGCGTCAGCCAGGTAGTCGTCAATTCCGCGCTTAGGGTCGCGCTCGGTAGCGGGGACGTCGATAATCATGACTCGCGCCCAGTCGCAGTTGGTCTGACGCTCGACGATAAGTTGAGCGGTCGTTAACAAGGCGTTGCGTACCGCGCGGTTGGTTCTCCAGTCGGCGTCCCATGCCAAGTAAACTTCGTGGTCTTCGACGCTAAGTTCGTCGACCGTCTGCCCGACCAGGGCGTAGTCGTCGGTTGGGTTTCCGTGGCTGTTCGGGGCGCGGAACGGCATCGTAACCCCGGTCCAGGCGACGGGGACGAACTGCACGCCCTCGCGGATTGCAGCCGAGAGGATAGAATCCGCCTTCGGGATTCCTTCCGTCCAGATTTGAGGGATTTCAGTATCGAGCAACCACTCAGCGGCGAGAGGATTTACGTCGGCCGGGATGCCGTGGAGCTGGTTGCTACGCTCCGCTGCCAGAGCTCGGCCAGCTTCGTCCCGCGGGGCGTTCTTACCGAAGTACGCCGGTAGTTCGAACTTGATTTTGCGCGGCGGCTTCTTGAGCTCGGCGGCGCGCTTCTTGACTTGCGCGGGCGTCGCGTCCTCCAGGAGCGGCTCTACTACCTCGGCCTCGGTACGCGGAACGTCGAGGCGAATCTGGCAGTTGAGCTCGTCGTCGTCGTTGGGTCCGTAGAGCGGTAGTACAAGGGCGCGGACCAAACGGTCGGTCGCCTTATCCGCTATGCCCCAGGCGGCGCGTTGAGTGCTCGACCACCCGAGCCGGGCAAGGCCGGACTCCTCGTTGTCCTCGCGGGCCTCTTTAGCCGGCGTCGTCGAGCGGTAGCCGCGGCCCTCCGCGACCGCTGGGCTGACTGCGCGGCTCCGCAGGTATTCTTGGTGCGCCGGGTCGAGCGCGGCGAACACGGCGTTCGTGGTGGGCGCTGCGGCCGGTGTGGCGGGGATTGTGTTCGGGTTGAGTGGGTTTTGCATGACGAGTGGTCCTATCGCTGGTAGGCCGGATTCCGGCCGTTTTGGATTGGGGCGAGATTGCCTCCTTGCTTTGCCTTGGTTGAGTGCGTGGATTTGGTTCTGTATTTGGCTGAATTAGTTGTGTAGTTTTTGCCTTCACTATTCAGAGTGCGGAGCGGGGCAAGATTCCAAAAGAAAGTTCAAAATTCTTTTTCGGCCCTTCACAGCCGGCCCCTACTAGCTACCCTGCGGCGGGTTGTGAACCCCGTCATATAGTCATGTACGCGGCGGATGAGGGAAGCTGTCGGGTTTGGAAACATTCCTTGGGTATTCTTTTGCGGGGCTTTTGCGGCCCCTGCGTTGGTTACCCTGCGGCGGGAATCGAGCCTCGCTAAAATTATTCTTTGGGGGAAGATTCAAAAGCTCCCTCCGGCTCCTCTCCGGTCACCCAACGGGATATCCGGTCCTGCGGTCGTATGGTCGATTCACCTCTCCGGCTCCTCTCCGGTCACCCAACGGGATATCCGGTCCTGCGGTCGTATGGTCGATTCACCTCTCCGGCTCCTCTCCGGTCACCCAACGGGATATCCGGTCCTGCGGTCGTA